>JAAEZZ010000013.1 GCA_018222605.1 Alphaproteobacteria bacterium | reverse complement strand
CCTGAGCAAATCAGCGGGATTTTCTCGGGTCAGATGGTCCAGGAATGGGGTCAAGTTCATCTGAAACCGGTACTAACTTGAAAAAAAAGGGGGAGGACTACCAGCCGTTCAAGGTATAATTATCTGTATTAAATGGAAATAATCTGGAGCGGGTCAAGGGAATCGAACCCTCGTCGTCAGCTTGGGAAGCTGACGAGCAGGCGGAGTATGTTTTCCCGTCTTCAAGAAGCGGCTCTGATCACATCAAGCGCATGAGCCATACTTGGGAGAAGATCGCTGCACGCGCGAAGATCAAGGACTTCAGAATACATGATTTCCGTCATGCCTACGCGTCTTTCGCAATCAATGCTGGCGAGTCGCTGAAGATGATTGGCGCTACTCTTGAGCACCAGCGAGCCTCTACCACGGAGCGTTATGCTCACCTGCTGGTCGATTCCCAACGTCCCGTGGCAGATGGGTCGAGGCTGCCTATGCGTTCGCGCGCTAGCGAACCCAAGGGGCGACTGGAGGGAGGGCTTCTGTATAGACTGTCTCGGCCCAGACAGCTTCCTCAGGCGTCAGAGCAGCAAACTTATTCTCACGCGCACGCCAGGACATCCGCATGAAGTGGGCGTCTAGTATAACAATCCTCTGCAGGCGGCAAAGTTCTTCGTGGCCTAGGTGATTGTGTCCTGCCTGGCCGATGGCCTGTCCCCAGCTTCGCAGCTGGTCCTGTGGTGGGATCTCGCCCCCGATTGCAAAGGACGAGCGGGAGTCAGCGAGCAGCAGGAAGGCAGCCGCCCGGGCAACAAGGTCATTGCCGATTGGCCGGTTGATCAGGAATGGTGACGGGAGAAATTGCGCGGTGCTGGCTGAATGCGCGACTGGTATGCCCAATACAATTAGGGGGCATGATAGGAGCGACGTAGGATTGGGACATAAATTGGGGTGTTTTTGTGCTATATGCTCAAACTGATAAATATCTAACCTATTGAAAATAAACAACTAACAAGGGAGGTGTGAGCTCATCGCCCGTTCCAATTGCTTTTTAAAAATTATTAAATAAATCAGCATGTTATGCGGGACGCATAACATGCGATCTTGCGTCACGCAGAGGTTGATTTGAAGCCCAATCAGTTCCTGCGATTTCGAGACAATGACAGGCACTACAAGCCCCGGATTCCGATTCGTTATGCGGAGTTTGATGACCGGGGCGTCATCCGGTTTTCACTCAAAACTGACAGCCTTGATATCGCTAGAATCCGCCGGGATGCGCAGGCTCAGGCCGACGATCTGTTCTGGGCGTCTCTCGTTGCGGCTAAAACCCGAAAAATCCTCCAACCAGGTGGTCCAGAGATGGGGAGCACGTCACGCGGATGACGAACCCTTTCTATAATCCGGATAGGTCCCAATGAAGACCCCGGTATTGAGAGCAACCTTGTATCCGCTGCGATATTCAGTACCCGACGGTAACAATAAGGTAACTTCCTGTAAGTTATATTCTTTGCAGAGGTGGGGCCAACACTCTTCGAGGCGCGCAGCGTCAGATTGCGTTGTTCATGAAACTCACCACCTCCTCCTTTGCCAAAATCGCCGACCTCCAGGCCATTATCAATGTTGTGCCGCTGCCGCTCTTGGTCAAAGATCGCGAGCATCGCATCGTGCTGATCAATGATGCGGCCTGCGAATTCACCGGCCATTCACGGGAAGTGTCGCTGAAATTTTCTGATTATGATCTGTTTCCCGCCGAAGAAGTCGAAGTCTTCCGCGCTGTCGATGATGAAGTATTCCTGACAGGCGCTGTGTCTGAAATCGAAGAGCAGATCACAGACGCGGCTGGCCGCACGCGCACGGTGATCACCCGCAAACGGCGGTTGCGCCTTGGCGGCGCGGACTACCTGGTGGCGATCATCACGGATGTGACGGCGTATCGGGAAGCCGAGGCGCACAACTACCATCTCGCCTTTCATGACACGCTGACCGGGCTGCCAAACCGCGCCCTCCTCAGTGAACGCATTGACCAGGCGTTGCTGCGCCGGACCCGCACCGGCGAGCGGTGCACTTTGCTGTATGTCGATCTCGACAGGTTCAAAGAGGTGAACGACACTTACGGACATCAGTCGGGGGATGCGCTGATTCAATCCTTCGCGTCCCGGATCGCAGCGGTGGTGCGGGCCACCGATACGGTTTCACGGCTCGGGGGCGACGAATTCGCCCTACTGCTCATCGATCGCGGTGATCCTGAGGATGTGGACAGGGTTTGCGAGCGTATTCTTGAGGTCGCCGCCGAGCCGTTCGATATTGACGGTTCCCGCGTCTATATCGGCGCCTCCATCGGCGTCGCCGAAGCGGTGGACGAGGTCGACAATGTCGAGATCCAGCGCCGGGCGGATGTCGCGCTTTACCAGTCGAAGCGCGAGGGCCGCAATTGTTACCGGCGTTTCACCGACGCGCTCGACAGCAATATCCGTCACCTGCGCCGGCTCGAAAGTGATTTACGCGAGGCGCTGGCGACCGACACGCAACTGGAAGTGCACTATCAGCCGCTCTTCACCTCTTCGAGCGAAAAGCTTTCGGGGATGGAAGCGCTGGTCCGGTGGCGGCACCCGGATCTGGGCTTGCTACCGCCAGAAGAGTTTATTTCAGTCGCCGAGGAGACTGGTCTGATCGTCCCACTCGGCGAATGGGTATTGGAGAGCGCCTGCGCAATGATCGCGAAGTGGCCGGATCTCCTGCTCGCAGTGAACTGTTCGCCTGTCCAGCTACGGGAGGACGGTCCGGTCGACAGAATCCTCGAAATTCTCGGCGAAGCGGAATTTTCACCCGACCGGCTGGAACTTGAGGTCACGGAGAGCGCGATCCTAGATGCGAGCGAGCAGATGCGCGATCGGCTGAAGAAGCTCCAAGCCGCTGGCGTCAAGATCGTCCTGGATGATTTCGGCACAGGATATTCGTCTCTGACCCACCTCCAAAAACTGGCCGTCGACAAAGTGAAGATCGACAAATCCTTTGTCCACGACATCGTCTCGAACACCGAGTCGGAAGCCATCGTTCAGGCGGTCACCCATCTTGCACGCGTGCTTGATATTCCCGTAACGGCCGAAGGCGTCGAGACCAAAATACAGCATGACCTGCTGCGCATCATTGGCTGTACGGAGATGCAAGGTTTTCTCTATTCGCAACCACTGAGCTCAAACGAAGCGAAAGCCTTTCTGGCCGACAAGACCAAATGGACCCGCGTCGCCTGATCCTAAAGGATGCGAAGGCAAGCAGAATACGGATTGGCGCCAACGTCCGGCAAGCACGCTCTGTCCGTATCAACTATTAGTCTCTATGTTGAGAATGTCGTTTGTTATGCGAACAAGCTCATTTTCCAGGGCAGGTGCGAAAATCCGACGGCGTCTTCTTGCGTCAAAGCGAAGTCGCCCCCCCCTCCCAATGTCGAACCGTCTCGCACTAGATATCGATCTCCTTCATCCGTTTGGCCTAGCCAACCTGCAGCCCGCCATACTCCTTGCGCCACCGATAGTAAGTCTGTTCCGTCACACCGATCGAACGCACAGCCTGACCCGTCGTCTCACCGCGCGAGACGAACCTCAACTGTTTGTACGATTGGTCTTCTGGACACACCTGAGTTGATGGCACGAGCCGCCGCCAAGGCTGAAGTCTATCCCATTCTCAAGGTCAAGCTGGATGGAGACGATCCGGTCGAACGAATGGAAGCAATACGGGCGGCGCGACCGGATGCGCAGCTTGTCGTTGATGCAAATCAAGGATTCACATTTGATTTATTGAAAGACGTTCTTGAGCCTTTCCGTGCACTGGGTATCTCCATGATAGAACAGCCTCTGAAGCGGGGCGAAGATTCTCAGTTAGCTGGTCTTGAGTCGCCGATACCGATTTGCGCGGATGAAAGCTGTCTGCATCTTAAAGATCCTCCCTCCGTCATCGAAGGTTATGACATGATCAATATAAAGCTGGATAAAACAGGAGGGCTGACGGAAGCCCTGCTTCTTGCAAAACAGGCTTTGGCGGCTGGGAAAAAGTTGATGGTTGGCAATATGGGCGGAACGTCCCTTTCTATGGCGCCAGCTTTTGTGATCGCGCAATTATGTGATCTGATCGATCTCGACGGCCCATTTATCTTGAAGTCTGACTGCATAGTGCCGATGATTTACAACGATGCCTCTATTGATCTTCCTGCGGAAGGTTTATGGGGGGCGCATATTGAGAGGCCTGGAGAAACGGTTGGCATGTTTCAGATGATCCGAATGTGAAGTGCTGAATTCAAGGCTTTTGGATTCCGGACATGACGAACATCGTTTCCAATACCCCAAAGCATCGGCTTTAGTGGCGCAATGGCGAAGCGGCGGGGCGGGCCGTACGTTACCTGCTTCCATAAAATCGGACCATTCGATTTGGGAAAATTCTCGTTTAGCATGATGGGCTGCAGAGCGAGGGTGACAAATGAGGAAGTCAAAATTTACAGAAGAAGGCCAGGCAAGTTAAAGCGCCGTGGTGGATCCATGATCCTTGGGCGGAGCGCAGATTGTCGGAAGCACTCTCTTTGAAGGCATTCCCACAAAAAGAAATGGCCCCGCTTCCGGAGAAGTGGGGCCATAGTGACAGTAATTGGGAGGATTACTGCGAAAGCACGCGAACGCGGATACCCAATGTACGCGGGATCGGGCCGGAGCCGGATAGTGGCCCGTCCGTCCCAAGGAAGCTCGGTCCCCGCTCGTCGCCGAGATTGGTGCCAATGAACGCAATCTCGTATGGGCCAGTACGCACACCGAGGGTCGCGTTGATCATGTTGTAGGAGTCAGCCGTCAGGCCGTTTGCCTGCAGACGGTCACCAGTTTGGATGAAGCCAATGTTGCCGAAGCCTTCGAGATCATTCGCCAGATCGCGCGTATAGTTTGCGTCAAAACGATAAGTATTCTCGATAGAGTTCACCATACGAGAGCCTGGTGTGAATAGCGGCAGTGCCTGCTGAACAGCTTGGTTCACACTGTCATATTCGCTATCATTGATGTTGCCGACCGTGCTGAGCGTCAAGCCTTCAAGCGGCGTGTCCCAGCGAACTTCGAAGTCGAGACCTTTGGTTGTCGCGTCACCAAAATTGGAGAAGCCGTCGACATCATCGATGAAGCCAGGTGTGCTTGTCTGAAGGTTGGTGTATTCAGTCTGGTACAGGTTCAGGCCAACCGTCAGAGTACGGCTGGAGTTACGCCATTTCAGGCCAACCTCATAGTTGGTGGATTCTTCCGGTTCCAGGGCAACTTCGGCCGGAACGCCTGCGAGACGCAGGGATTCGACCTGGACCTGAGACTGCACAATACCCGCCCGGAAGCCTGTGGAGGCCGTTGCGAACATGGTGAGATTGTCGTTCGGAATATAGGACAGGTTCAGGCGCCATGTATTGACATCCTTTTCTGTTGGCAGGGAAACCGTGCCATCCTCGAATGTACGTTCATCATGGTAGGTACGCAGACCAACGAGCGGAACCAGCTTGCCGTCGAACAGGTCATAGCTGACTTCGCCAAACAGGGCCCAGTTTTCCGTGAGGGTATTGTTGTCAGCATTGATGACAATCGCTGGAAGGGTCAGGTCGTTGGCCTGCGGGCCTTGGCCATCCTGGTAGGATGCGCCGACAATCCAGTGCAACGGGCCAGGGGTCGTGGAGTTCACGCGAACTTCCTGAGCGAACATTTCCGGATAGAACTGGCTGGAGAAGGATCCGGCCGGCGACAGCGGAATGTTGATACCGAACTCGCCTTCCAGATTGCTGGTCGCACTGGTGACCATGAAGTTGTCGAACTCGACTTCGGCTGTGAAGCTCCAGAGTTTGAAGTCACCATTACTGAAGCCCTGCTGGCCTGCGGTGTTCTCAAAGTAGGGTGGTTCAACAGATGCCGTGAATCCCGTGAAATCCTGACGCGGCTGGAAGTGCCAATATTGACCGCGCAGCGTGATGTTGTCGGTTGGGCGGTAGAGCGCGACGATGCGGATGTCATCATTCTTGGCTTCGTTAACATCTTCTTCGTCTGGCGTGCCATCATACGGGCCGTAATAGGCATCAGCCCAGCCAGGATTGCGGGAGTGGCCGCCGCTGACGCGCAGGGCCAGCTTGTCTTTGATGATCGGAACGGAAACCGCACCGGAAATGCCATAGTTCATGTCGCTGGCATCTGCTGTCTGAGACAGTTCGACTTCAGCAGCATATTCGACTTCCTGCAGGTTCGGGTCCTTTGTGTGGAAGATAAACACACCACCTGAAGAGCCTTGGCCGTACAGCGTACCTTGCGGGCCGCGCAGAACCTCAACGCGCTCCATATCCAGGAAGCGAACCGGCGGCGCGATGCCGAAATTGGTTACGATGAAGGGGACATCATCCAGATAGTAGCCGATAGGAGAGTCGCCATTTGCGTTACTGCCGCCAGCACCGCGCAGGTTGTAGGAACGCGAAGCGACGGATTGGCGCTGGCCTTCGAAGGCGCCTGGAATGGTAGAAACAAGGTCGTCGACCGTGTTGATGTTTCTCTCTTTCAGTTCTTCGCCACTGAAAGCCTGGATGGCCAGGGGAACTGTCTGAAGTTCCGTAGCGCCGGTTTTCGTCGCCGTCACGACAACAGTGTCGAGCTGGTAGTCTTTATCCGCAGTTTCTTGGGTGTCTTCCTGAGCGTAGCTCGGGCTGGCCATCATCGTCATGGCGATTGCCAGTGACAACATGGAAGCATTCTGAAGTCGCAACATTTTATCCCTCCCTATGGGTCATCTTTTGCATATTCCAAACGTTTGTATACTCTCCGAAAGTTTAGATTCCAAGAGTGCGCGTTTAGTTTCGCTGTGATCCGTTGCGCAAATGCATCGGTTTTTGGAGATGGTCTCTCAAGCAGTACCTAATGCGAACTGAAAAGAGATCTGAATTTATAATAATATAAATAAAAACAACGTAGTATTGGCGGAATGGCGGGTCCCAACCTAAAGTTATATTTATGGGCCTCCATTTTCCGGAGAGTGGATTTGGGAGCGCGGACTCCCAAAAACCTTATCAAAAATTGCCTGCAAACTTGCATCGGGGAGGAGGCAAGCTTAAGCATTGTGCAATCGTTTGTAAAAATTCTTGCAACTGATTCCATCAAGAAGACAGGGAGGACATACATGTCAGTAACTTCACGCTCAAAGGGACGGGTTCGAAAAATGGCTGCGCTGGCGGCCGGTGCGGTGATGGCCGCAGGGGCTGTTTATGCGGATGATCTGGCACTGAAGGCTGGTGCAGCCAAAGTAGACATAACCCCCATGGGCGACGCGCTTCCCAAGAATTTCCTGGGCGTTCTGGACCATATCTTTGCCCGCGCCATCGTTATCGATAATGGCGAGACACGCGCTGCGCTCGTAACGGTCGATGCCGGTGTTGTTCCTGATCCGATCTGGCAGCGTGTCACAGAAAAGGCTGAGGCTGAGCTCGGCATTCCCTCTGAGAACGTCATGCTGACCGCAACGCATACTCATAGTGTGCCGTTCGGATGGGATGAGGGGTATGAAGACGAAATCTATGAAGCCATCAAGGATGCGGCCGCTACACTGCAGCCTGCCGAAATGGCCTACGGTACAGGCGTTTCCTACATCAATGTGAACCGCAATATCATCGACCCGGAAACAAATCGGTGGTGGGAAGGCCCCAATTATGAAGGCCCCTCCGACAAGACGGTTGCTGTGGTGGCGTTTGAGACACCAGAAGGGAAACCAATCGGTGTTTATTACAATTATGGCGTCCATGCCGTTCTGACCGGCAATTTGGACCTGATCAGCGGTGATCTGCCAGGGGCTGCCTCCCGTTATATCGAGCAGTCGCTGGGCGGTGGTGCGATTGCGGTCTATTCCAATGGCGCAGCAGGTGATCAGAACCCGATCTATTTCCAGCAGACCTATGACCTTCGTGAGATCCGCATTGAAGACTATGCGAAGCGTGGCGAGGATATCAGCAATGCCATGCCACCGGGCGGTCAGGGGATGGATCGCGACAACCCAAAGGTTGCCCTGCTAATGGAGCAGCAAAAGCAAATGGCTCTGTCGATGGGCCAGATGTTGGGTGAGGAAGTTCTGCATGTCATGCGCCGTGGATTGGAACGTCCTGTCTCAAGCGCGTCTATCGAGGGGACGCAGGAGATTGTGATGTGTCCGGGCCGCAATCGCCTTGACAAGGGACGTGCAGGATATGCGGGTGTGTATGAAGATGCTGACCCGCTAGGTATCCAGCTGAGCATGCTGAAGATTGGCGACACGGTGATTGGCGGCGTCAATGCTGAGATTTTCACGATGATTGCGCAGCGCTTCAAGAATGAGTCGCCTTACAAGCACACAATGATGACGACCTTGACCAATGGTATGGCTCGGACGGGATATATTCCGAATGATGCCGCGTATGGTCAGTACACATTCGAAGTCATCTCTTCCCGCTTGAAGCCAGGTTGCGCCGAGACGGCTATTGTTGATGGTCTCCTCGATCTGCTTGAAGCTGTTGAATAGTCAATCGCGTTTGAGCGTCTTACAATCCGCTCACTAACTGAAAAGCCGGACAGGCTGAAAAGTCTTGTCCGGCTTCTTTTTTATCCGAGACTATACTGTCTCCTGGAGCTGGGCCCCATTAGGTCAGGCTACTCCTGTCAGCTCTCCAGAGCGGCAAGGGCCAAGGCCAGTGCGCCGCGCGGGCCAGCCTCATTTCCCAGAGCGGGAGCGCAGATGATCTCTTCTGCTGACTGAGCATCAAGGAATGGCAGATAGCTGCCGAGATTCTTAACGACGCGCTCACGTACCATCGGCAGCAGGAATGGGCGCAATGTAGCAACGCCGCCTCCATAAAGAATGCGCTGCGCAGACGTGGTGAGAAGGACTATCGCTGTCAGCTCTGCAATATCATGCGCAACATTCTGCCAGACAGGATGATCGTCCGGTACGGTGCGCATGTCTGCGTTGAAACGCGCCGCGAGTGCGGGACCGGCAACCAGACCCTCAATACAGTCTCCATGGAAGGGGCAAGCCCCTCCAAATGAGTCTCCCTCGGCCCGGCGTGTTTTGATATGGCCGACTTCCGGATGCATCGCGCCATGGATCGGCGTACCGCCAATCAGGAAACCTGCGCCCAGGCCTGTGCCGATTGTGACATAGCATACACTGTTGCAGCCCATGCCGGCGCCCCATTTATACTCCGCTAGTACGGCGCCATTGACGTCCGTGTCGAATTTCCAAGGGCAGGAAAAAGGCTCGGTCAGGACAGGCGCCACGCGTGCCTGGCTCCAATTCGGTTTGGGCGTGTCCAGCATGCAGCCAAAATCCGGTTGGTCCTGCTGCAATTGCACCGGGCCGAATGAGGCGATGCCAATGGCGGAGAATGGCTCTGCGGCGTGCCAGGTTTTCAACTGGTTCTGCAGTTGACCGAGCGTCTCGTCCGGTGTCGCCGTTGGAACATTTACCTGCTCCAGAATGTCATGCCCTCTGGCAAGCAAGGCGATGGACTTTGTTCCGCCCAGTTCAACGGCAGCTACAAGCTGATCCGTACCCATGTGTCGCTCCGATTATCTGAATTTATGGCGGGGTTTTGAAATGGGCGCAGCGATGGATCACTGCGCCCATGGCTTGGAATCGTCAGCGCTTTTGATGCGCGTTTAGTTTCCGAGATGTTTGTCGAAGAAGTTGATCATCACATCATAGGCATCACGGGATTCCGGAACATCCGGATTGTAGAAGAAGCCGTGGAACATGCCTTCCCAGACATGCAGATCGGCATCCACACCGGCCTTGACGAGACGGCTGTGGGTGTAGACAGCAGAGCTGAGCTCAAAGCCGCGCGTCCCGGTGATGATCTGGGTCGGTGGAAATTGCGCCATCACCTCATCGGACTCGGCCGGGGCGACCAGCGGATCATAGGGGTCTGCTTCAGAAAGGTAAGGCATTTGGGAGCGCTTCGGCTTATCGGACGGCTCGCTTGCTGGAGGCGCGATAAAGCGGCCCTCGCCAATGGCGGTCGCTGTGAAGTTTGCGTCACCGCCAAAACCGTTCACGGGCGCTGCTGATCCGGCACAATATATGCCAATCGCGCCGGGCTTTGGCAGTCCGTGCGCCTGGAACCATGCGACAGACATGCCTGTCAGCATTCCGCCTGCGGAGCAGCCATAAATGCCGATATTCTCTGCCGGATAGGTTTTGAGAAGCTCGGTATAGACTTTCGCAACGTCCTCGCTGGCGGCAGGGAATTTGTATTCAGGGGCCTGGCGATAGTCGACAGAGACAACACGGAACTTGCCCAGTGAGGTCAGCGGAACAGATTCCAGCTCCCCACAAGCCGGCCAGCAAGTGATAAAGCCGCCGCCATGCAAATTAATCAGGACGCGGTCCTTGTTCTCTTCTGAAACACCATCGACCGGGGTATAGTCGTAGACATGGACACCGCCGATTTCCGTATCTTCCTTATTGAAAGGGAAGAGTTCGGCCTGCCGGTCCATATAGTCTTTCAGAAAGCCTGGTGCACCAATCTCTTCGACTTCCTTCAGAAGCGCAGGGTTTTGCATCGTCAACAGGTGTTCGGTGAGGTATGCTTTGCCTTCGGGACTCAGATATTCTGTTATGGGTACAGACATCGCAGGCACGTTCACTGTGCCGTCTGCTTCAACCGTCACAGGGTTTTTCGGTGGAGCATCTTGTGCCTGGGCTGCCCCAAGTGTGGCGTAGAGCGACAGAGCCCCCGCGATAATCAGGCGGCCCAGTGGCGTTGGGATGGAAAATTCGGCTTTCATGTTCATTCCTCCATGGGATGGTGTCGGTATATGAGCGGTAGGGGCCTCTGAAAGTGTGACCCTGACTTTATCAGAGCTCCAAAGGCTGTCCGAACGCTCCGCGCAGGGCGTTCATCTTGGCCTTGGTGAAAAGTTTGGTCGGCATGGCATCTTGGACAAAGTCGAAGCCATGGAATGCGCCGGGCACCAGGTGAAATTGCGTCATGACACCGGCTTCTGTCAGACGTCTGGCATACTCAAGGGACTCGCTGACAAACAGGTCTATACCGCCCACGCCAATGAAGGTGGGGGCCAGACCTGAGAGGTCCTTCTGCCGTGCCGGGACACCTGCGGCGGGAACATCAGGACCGCCGGGTGTGTGGTCAAGAAAGCATTCCCAGCCAAATCTGTTGGAGGCGGCATTCCATCCGACTGCGCCAATGAAGGGTGGCATCTGACGCGTGCTGCCGGTCCGGTCATCCAGCATTGGATAAATCAGCGCCTGCAGAACCAATGGCACCTGGCGCCGGTCCCTCGCTGCGATGGCAAGTAGGGCTGCATGACCGCCGCCGGCGCTTTCCCCCATCAGGGCGATACGATCCTGATCGACCCCAAGTGACGTGGCATTGTTGTAGAGCCAGAGAAGTCCGGCATAATTATCTTCGACAGAGCCCGTGAAACGTGTTTCCGGGGCGAGGCGATACTCGACCGTAACAATGACGCAATTCAGCTCTTTCGCGATGCTTTGCAGCTTGCCCACTTCCCACTCAGCCGCGCCCAGAATGAATCCGCCGCCATGTGTGTGGAGAATGGCAGGGCGCTTTTCACCTGGTTTTGCATTGATCACATAGACGGTGACATCCGGTTGGTCATTGCTACCTGGAACAACTTCCTTACTGACTGGAACATCCGGCAGGCGCGGCGCAGCAAATGCGGCTCCACTGCCACGCGCGGCCTTGAGGGTCTCCATGGAGTCGATAGCAGGAGGACCGCCTTCGGCAAAGAACCGGGCCGCTTCGCGATACTCGGGTGCAACATGGGCAAGGGGGTCTGTTGTGGTCGCGCCGTTGTAGGTGCCGGGCATTGCCGTTGCCCTGCTTGCGCATGCTCCGAGTGCCACCGCGCCTGCTGCGCTGAGGCCCGCGAGTCCAAACTTCCGGCGGCTGATCTTCATCCTTCAGGTTTCCTCAATCTTGCCTCGTAAAGAAGGCTATCTTGCCTGATGACCAACTCCCGGCATTTGAGATGCCTCTACAGGCATATGGGGCATGGTGCAGTTATCACTCAACATTTACACGTCTTGGTCACAAAATGCAAACGATTGTATACTATGTTCAGGCGCGGTGATGCGACATTATCCTCTTCTCATGCACAGCAGGATCCGAAAGCCTGCAAGCGTAGCAATAAGGGCAGATCAGCATGTTTTTGTCTCACCTGTGCGCGCCGGTAATCCATAGCAGGGGAAGGCGCTCGCATTCCCTTCAACATTGCCTTAGATTAGCAAAAGACGAGGGTGATAGCTCATACAGACTAGGGCGGGGGCTGCTTGGCACATCCGGATTATAAACACTAACGGACGGCAGGAATGAACAAGAAAGTAACAATGCTTGAGCTGGCAAAGATTGCCCGCGTCGATATCTCGACGGTATCGAGGGCATTGAACAACAGCCCTGTTGTCAAGGAAAGCACGCGTCGTCGCATCCAGCGCATTGCAGAAGAAATCGGCTATGCCGTGAATGCGCCTGCCAGCAGTCTGCGTCGCAAGTCCGCGCGCGCCATCGGCATGGTTATCCCGCTGGATCAGGAAGCCGAGCAGACAATGTCTGATCCTTTCTATCTTGAGATGGTGGGGGCCGTTTCACAGGCTGCTGCGGATCGGGACTATGATCTTGTCGTCACGGTGCCGCGCGACGCCCGCCAGGTGGCCGAAAGACGTTTGCTGAATACGGGGCGCGCGGATGGCATCATCGTGATCGGTCAGGCAGCGCGTATTGAGCGGCTGAATGAGCTAGCCGAAGTTCACTCAAATTTTGTAGTATGGGGTGGGCGCATCAAGCGCGCCAAATACACGACGGTCGGGAGTGACAACGTAAAGGGCGGGCACATTGCGACCACGCACCTTCTTGAGCGTGGGGCCAAGCGTATTCTATTCTTGGGCGATCCGGAGCTACCAGAGGTGAAGCTGCGCTATGATGGTTTCCTGAAAGCGCAAAAAGAGGCCGGCATCAGCCATGATCCGTCCTATTTGCTGCGCATGAATTTCGGTGGGCGCACGACCTATAATCAGGTGTTGGAATTCCTTCGCGCGGGCAACGAGATTGATGGTATATTCGCTAGCTCCGACCTTCTTGCTAACTCTGCGATCCATGCCCTAGTGGCCAAAGGCCTCAGCGTCCCTGGGGATGTGCGTGTCGTCGGGTACGATAATATCGGTCAGGCCTCGATGATGACCCCGCCGCTCACGACGGTCTCCCAGAACATCGCCCAAGGCGGCCAGATGATGGTAGAGCTTCTTCTGGCCAAACTGGAGGGAGAAAAGGTGAATTCACGATTCACCAAAACCGAGTTGATCGTTCGGGATTCAGCCTGAACTAGCTGACGTCTGCGTCTGTTTTAGGGGCGATGTCTGCGCTTTGCTGAGGAAGCTGAATGTCGACAGGCAGCGGGAAGGTAAGCTGCAGGTCGGCTGACGCATACTCAGTATAAGGTGCGATCAGGCGCAGAATGCCTGCGTCGAAGTCCGTGTTCATGATACTCGCGCCAAACAGATTCTCTGTCCCGGGGATGACAGAGTCCTGTTCCGGAAACGCGGAAATCCATGGCCCGCGTATGGATGGCGCCTTGTAGAGCCGCAGCTTCTTGGTAACCTCGTCCGCAGGTTGCGTTTCGCTGAGGCGATCACAGGCCGAGATGATGAGGTAGTACACGCCAGCCTTGGCGTCCCGGTAAACTTTCGGTACTTCGGCCTGAGTGAAAGTCTCATCATCGGGAAGCGTCATGGGAGGGTGCAGCGTCTCTATGCGGAAATCGTCGCCGGTCTGAACAATGGTTGCATGCGCGACAGCGCCGCGTGCTGGCGACACCTTGGCCGACCAGAACACTTCCAGCTTGCCTTGCTCATCTTCCAGAATGAATGGGTCGCGCCAGGCCAGAATGGGCCCGCCTTCTTCACCATCATGGGCGCCGATCTTGTCTTTCTCGGCAAGGTAATATCCCGCAGCCCGGATTTCGTCATAGTCACGTTGCGGACAGGAGAGCGCGCTTTTGGGAGGCGTGCTCAGGCGCGTCCCATCCTCGGATGAGGCAAGACATATGGTTTGCAGGAAAGGCGCCAGAGCATTGACTTCGCGCACACCCGTAAAGCCACAGACCCAGCCGCCTTCAGGTCTGGCCAGGATAGAGCCGCTCCAGACATTGCGGGCAAATGCGCCATCGCCAATATCTTTCGGTTCAAGGAAAACGCCTTCATCCGTCCACGTCATGCCTTCATCTGAAGAGACAAAGTGGCGGATGTGGAAGGGGTAATTGTTGCGCTCGGATTCCTTTACCTGATGTCCGGCAGAGTCGACCCGGCTCAGTGCCAGGCTGTAGAGGTGGGTCTTGCCATTTAGCTGCGTCGTCCAGGAATCCCACAGCCAAAGGTCAGGATGCGCGATACCATTCTCAAAGCGAAGGGGCGACGGCGGCGGAACCGGTGTCGGTTTTTGGGTAGACATATATGCGTCTCAGTATTCTTGGGAGTCAGCTTCGGCGAGCGTGCTGCCGGCCGGATCTGCAATGGCGTTGTAAATGGCGAAGACGAAAAGCAGGCCTGCGAAGATGGTGGCCAGACGGAAGCCAATTTCCATGTTCCCGCCGCCGAATGTATCGCTGACATAGCCCATCAGAAGCGGGGCAAAGGCGGCCGAGACTGCCGTGAAGAACAGGATCAGGCCCGCTGCGGCACCATGCTTTGCCTTGGGAAGGCAGCTGATGCCCTTCGAGTTGAAAGTAGGATAGATCATGGACATGAACAGGCCGGAGAAGGGCAGCAGGAACACGGCCGTTGCCTTGCCCATCACGGCGCTCAGCAGGAAGCACAGGAAGATCACGCCCGTGAACGCTGCCATGACAAGCTTCCAGTCAAACATTTGAAGGATCCAGACGGCCAGGAACCGGCCCAGAGCGCGCAGGATGAAGAAGATCATCACGGCATAGGCCGCGACAGCTGTGGCCAGTGGCGTGCCGGTAAAGTCCGCAAACAGGGTTGGGGCCCAGACGAAAATTGACACTTCGCACGCCACATAGAGAGCAATGGCTATGGAAAAGCCCATCGCATAACGGTTCCCCATCAGGCGAATAGTGCTGAGCAGGTCTGTGTCTGTCTTCTCGTTCTCAGGTTTCTTGCTGCGAGGAACAGAGGGATAGGTCGTTCTCAGCGAGGCAATAATCATCACCACACACATCGCGGCAGCAAACAGGTAGAGCCAGCGCCAGGATAGGCCGGCCTTGTCGAGCGACACCACAATCATCGGACCGATGATCGCACCAATCCCGAAGAAGCCTTCACAGGCATTCATGCGGCGCGTATGGTCATGCGTGGAAACTGCAATATCGCCAATTAGCGCAAGGATGGCCGTCTTGAACACGCCAATCGCGAGACCGCCTGCAAACAGCAGGCCTAGATAGAAGGCAAATGAGCTGAACCCGAAGAACGCAGCGCACGAAATTGCGTACACGGCCAAGCCGACAATGATCGCCTTTTTGCGGCCGATCGAGTCGGCGAGTGAGCCCAGCAGAATGCCGCTCAGCGCAATGCCGACCATGGTCGCCCAGTGGAACAGGCTTGCCTCGGTATTGGAGAGGTTCATCTCCTCCTTGGCGATACTGATGATCTCACCGACCGCGTCGGTCGTCATGGCGAACATGAAGAACATCGCATAGGTGAGGGCGGTCACCAGCGGGTACCCGGTGCGCGTCTGTTCAGCGCCTGATGAGGCGGAACTATCCAATGAGCTCATATCAATGTTCCTCGGTATGGGAGAACGCTACGAGAAATGCAAACGTTTGTAAATTCATCGCGGCCGCTCATCTCCATTCTGGTCTTTTGCGTTTCGTGCGTCAGAAAGCCAAAGGTGTGAAGGCTGTTGAGAGGCTTCACAGGCTTCCGTCTCCTCTGGGTCAAGTCAGGTGCGGTCCGGAGGCCGCTCAGCGAAACAGGTCGAGATCAATCGACTCCGACATTGCCATGTATCCAACATCTGAGGGGTGAATTCGGTCGCCTGAATTGTACTTTTCTGCCAGATAAGCCGGGTTTTCCGGATCGCGCACGGCCATGTCGAAGTCGATCACGGCATCAAACGCGCCGCTATTGCGGATCCACTCGTTCACCTCGTTGCGTATGATGTCTTTCTCCTCAGTGGCATAGCCTGGGAAGGGAGAGCCGAGATCAGGTGTCAGGGTGGCGCCGATCACACGGATGCCGTAAGCGTGCGCCCTGTCAATAAGTTGGGTATAGGCGGCTGTGATGTCGGCTGCGGTCAGCGCATCATAGGGCTCTGTCCGGCCGGGCATGACCAGGCCGCTGACGCCAATATCATTGATGCCTTCCAGAATTATGACATCTGTTACGCCGGGCATCGCCAGCACATCGCGGTCGAAGCGGGCGAGGGCGCTTTGGCCTACGCTGTCCTGAAGCAGGCGGTTTCCGCCAATGCCGTGATTCACAATGGCTACGTCGTCCATGCCTTCGGCGCGCATCCGCTGGGCCAGATAGTCCGGCCATCCTCTCATCAATGGATCCTGGCTGCCCATGCCGTCCGTGATGGAATCGCCGAAAGCCACGATCACGCGGTCCACATCCGCATTGTCGGTGTGGATGGCGGATACCAGCGGTTGCCCGACAAGTGTCTTGCTGTTCTCAAGCTTTTGACTGCGGGTCTGATCTGCACCTGGGGAAACATACGCGATGAGTTGTGGGTCCGCTTGAGCGATATTCACAGGTTCGCGCAGATAGAGGCTGACAGCCACGACGCTGCCATCTGGAACCTCCAGATCCACAGGGTCGCTCCAGACCGGCGCGCCAGCGGAAAGCAGAAGCAGGTCATCCCGTCCAGAGAATTTCAGGGAGCGGATTGTGCCTGTATCAATGCCATCGGCATCTGCAAGCGCGATGCTGGCAGAGCCGATGGACAGACGGTCAATACTCGGGCCGCCATCCAGAACGATACGGACTCTCTCGCCGCCTACACTGACGCGCATGAAATAGCGCACCGTGCCATCAAGTCGGGGCGCAACCATGCCGCGCGGGGCAGCTTCTGGCGGTACCGGCAGGGAAGGGCTACTGGCCCATGTCGCAACCCAGTTTTCGGATGGGACGGGCTGGGCTTCCATCGTCTGGCAGGCGGCCAGCATCAATGCGGCGCTGGAGGCAAGAAGGGCCAATACGCCCGAAGGCTTTCGCAGAGAGGTACGTGTCATGTGCTCAGGTCCGGTTTCTTCGGGATGACTCCCAATGTGTCAGGTCTCAGTCTTGTAGGGCTTTGGCGATTGCGGTTTCCGCCGTGTCATGGATCGCCGCATAGCCTAGCCGGTTCGGGTGTACCCCGTCAGGCGTGTACTCGGCGGTCATACCCTGTCCGTCTTCAGATAGAAGGCTATGATAATCCACATAAACCGCGCCGACTTCGGCAGCATACTCTTCAAGCCAGGCATTGAGGGTTTCAATTCGCTCGGCCGGTTGGAGTTCCGGTCGCCAGCCGAATACATCGGCGGGCGGGATGCTTGCAAGAATGACGGCAATGTCCTTGCTTTGGGCCAATGTCGTCATGGTACGGATATTGTTCTTGTAGGTTTCGTCGCTGACATAGCCGGTATTCTCGGCCAGATCATTTGTCCCGGCCATGATGTGAACCACGGCAGGTTTCAGCGCTACAACATCCTGCCAGAATCGAACCACCATTTGCGATGATGTCTGGCCGCTGATGCCGCGATCAATCACACCATCGCTGAAGAGATCCTTGTCTCCAACGCGCCAGAATTCCGTGATGGAGTCGCCCATGAACACCACTTTCGGGGCAGGGCCTTCAAGCACCTTTTCATTGTCTTTCTGGTATTTGCAGACATTGCCCCAATCCTCCTTGAGGAGGCGCTCATCCCGCGCGCGGATCTCAGGAAATTCCGGTGCGCTAAGGACGGAGGCATGGGTGAAATTGCTGTTGGGGTCCATCATCCGTTCGACGACCCCCTCCATGAAGACGGCGGCCTCAGGACTCAATTCCGGGCATACATGAGGGGCGGGCGTCTCAGCAGGCTCTTCCGCATGAGCGGTCATGCCAAGTGAGGCCAGGGCCATGGATGCCAGGAAAGTGTGGGTCAGCTTCATTGTCTTGTCCTCCTCAGCATCGGGGCATCAAGGCAGGCTCACGATGATGCTGTGCTTTATCTCGGGTCCCGACATGACGGGCTCCCATTATTGAATCGGACCATACAAAGCCGCGGGCAGGCGTCAACACAAACGTTTGTATTTTGTGTATTCGCAGTTTCATGTGGTCTCGCCATTCTGGTGTATTGCCATTGGATTCAATGCGCTGGGCCGATTCTGGATCAAGCTTCGCGAAATGCAGCGGTTACGCCCAAAGCCGCTGCTTTCGCCCGTGCGACTTCCCCGCTAAGACAGGCGATCTGCTGGATTTAGCTTTATCAGGATTGTCTGAGGCCGATGTTTCGCCGCGACCCCATCCCATGGTGCGACCCGCTTGAGGCTTTCGAGCCCCTGCGTGACAGCGCCTATGCGCTGCTGCTCTACAGCCCTGGCGCACGCTGGAGCTATATCTGCGCAAATCCGGTCAGCGTGGTGACTACGGATACCGCCAGCGACGCGCGGCATATTGATCAAATCCGGGCGATGACGCGCCAGTTGGACTTTGAGTGCCCAGCCGATGCACCCCCTTTCTGCGGTGGCTGGGCTGGCTTGCTTTCCTATGAATATGGTCGTGCCTTGCTACCAAACCTGGAAGCTGGTCCGGAGCGTGAAGGCTGGCCGGATATCGCACTGGGCCTTTATCCGGAGGTCATCGCGTTTGATCATTTCAGGCACAGGGCCGAATGCTGGCGCTGGTCATGGGGCGGCAAGGACGAGCCTTCCTTGAGAGAGCTGATCTCTCTGCGTGCCCATGCGCCTCGTCCTGCGCGGTTAGCGCGCCATGAGCCGCGCAAAACCATGGGGCGAACAAACTATGAGCAAAGCATCGCCCGCGCCGTGGCCTACATCCATGCCGGGGATTGCTTTCAGGCAAACATTTCCCAACGCTTCGATTTCGATCTGGAGGCCGGCGCGCATCCCTATGAGCTCATGCGCCGCCTGTCGGAAAACAGCCCGGCGCCATTCTCGGCCTATTACCGCTTGCCCGATCACGCGCTTGTCTCGAATTCGCCCGAGCGATTTCTGAAAGTGCAGGTCACAGCAGCAGGCGTCCACCAGGTAACCACTCAGCCCATAAAAGGCACACGCCCCCGCGGAAAAACACCGCAGGAAGACAAGCGCTTGGTCGACGAATTGGTGAACTCCGAAAAGGACCGTGCGGAAAACCTGATGATTGTAGACCTGATGCGCAATGATCTTTCGCGCGTCTCCAAACCGGGCAGCGTCAAGGTGCCGAAACTGAATGCGCTTGAGAGCTATGCGAATGTCCACCATCTCGTCTCGACTGTAACGAGCGATCTAGAAGAGGGCTGCGATGCACTGGATGTCATTCGGGCGGCGTTTCCGGGCGGGTCCATCACAGGCGCGCCAAAGATACGGGCCATGCAGATCATTGCCGAACTGGAGCAGGAAGCTCGCGGGCCCTATTGCGGCTCACTCGTCTGGATGACCCCTGACGGGAACATGGAATCCTCCATCCTGATCCGCACCGTGGCCATGGCCCGGCAGCAGGATGGTGGCTGGATAGGCCATTTCCGGTCAGGGGGCGGGATCGTCTCGGATTCTGTTCCGTCGGAAGAGTATCAAGAAACACTGGACAAGGCGTCTGCTGTAATCCGCGCGCTGATGGAGGATAGCATGTCAGAACCTATGGACATTGCCTTCAAGGGGACGGCTCGTGTGGCCTTGCCCGAAGTATCTGTGCGGGACAGGGCGTTTCTGCTGGGGGACGGATGCTTTGAAACCCTGCACCTGTCAGGAGGCGGCATTGAAGGTCTCGATGAGCACATCGCCCTCCTGAAGCGCTCTCTCTCCGCCCTCGGAATAAATGGTGTCCCGCAGGATGAAACCTTGAAGCAGGCCCTGCAGCAGTTCGCCGGGCGCGTCGCGGGTGACGCCGCCCTGAGGATCACCGTCAGTCGCGGGGCAGGTGGGCGCGGAGCGGAGGCCACGAGCAGCGAGCCTCTGACCGTACTCAGCGCCACGCCGCTATCGGACACGCGGCCCTATGCACCCATGAGGGTGATCACGGCGTCCATACGCCGGAATGAGACGTCTCCTCTGTCACAGATCAAATCGACCAGCTATGGCGACAATCTCGCCGCGCGGCGGCAAGCCATTGAGGCAGGGGCAGATGAGGCCCTCATGCTCAACCTGGCTGGAAGGCCCGCTGGTCTCGCCATGGGGAACTTGTTCCTCGTAACGGCGGATGGCGTCTGGGTAACGCCGCCGGAAGAAGAGGGCGTACGGCCCGGCTATATGCGCGCCAGCATTCTTCGTCGCCTTCAGGAAAAGGGCACGCCCTCCGAGATCAGGCCCGTGGACTATGCGGAATTGCTACAGCCGGGTGCTCAGCTCTTTGGCGCAAATTCCCTGTGGGGACTTCGCGCTGTCGCAAGTCTGGACGGACGGGAGCTCACCCAGCCTCAAGGCTGAGCAAGCTTGTCCATTTTTCGTTTACCGAAGGCCAATGCCGGCATAGTGTGGCACGCTGTTTTTCTCGATCATCCGGCGCCCGTCCACCAGCAGGGGCGCGTTCGGCAGTTTCGAAATCATCTCCGGCAGGGCCTTGAACTCTGGCCACGCCGTCATGATCAGGATGGCTTCGGCATCTGCAATGGCCTCGTCCAGCGTGTCGCGGAAGCTAAGGCTGTCCCCCAGTTCCCGCTCTGCTTCGTGCCGGGCAATCGGGTCAAAGGCCGTCACAACCACACCCTTGTCCGCAAGTTTACGAATAACCGGAATGGCTGGGCTTTCGCGGATGTCATCTGTGCCCGGCTTGAAAGCGACGCCCAGTACGGTCACCTTGCGCCCGGAGATATCGCCCAGGCGGTCCTCCAGCATATCCACCATTTTCTGGGGCTGACGATTGTTCACATCAATCACGGATTTGAGCAGCTGCATCGGCACGCCGCCATTCTCGCCATGTGCAACAAGCGCCTTAACATCCTTCGGGAAGCATGAGCCTCCAAAGCCCGCGCCGGGCCAGACATAGGATACAAAGCCAGGTGAAACGCGCTCACCCGATGGCAGGATAGGCGAGAACCGGCGGTCCAGGTGAACACCATGCATCGCTTCAGCCACATCAACTTTCTGTGCAGCGCAGAGATTGGCAATCTCGTTGGAGAAAGAGATCAGAGTCGCAAGCAGCGAGTTCGCCGTATACTTGATCATTTCCGCCGTGCGCGGATCGGTGCGTACCTTGTCTGCCTTGTCGAACACCTCATAGAGGGCCGCAAGGGAGTCGATGGATCGCTCATCAATACCACCGAACACAATCCGGTCAGGCTGCATGAAGTCCTCGATCGCTTCGCCTTCACGCAGGAATTCCGGGTTCATGCCAACGCCGAAATCGACCCCAGCCGTCTTGCCTGACGCCTCTTCCAGAATGGGCAGAACCACATCGGTCGTTGTGCCGGGCACCACTGTGCTCTTCACGACAACCATGTGATAATCAGATTTGTCCTTCAGGGCTTCGCCGATTTCCTTCGCGACCTGACGGATGTATTTGAGGTCAATGATCTGGCCGTCAAAGGGCGTGCCGACAGCGATGAGCGACAGGTCGGACTCCAGCACTGCTTTGCGCAAATCTGTCGTCGCGGTCAGACGCGCAGGGACGTTATCGTCCAGTAATTCCTGAAGGCCCTTCTCATAGATGGGCGGGTTCTTTTCCACGATCATGTCGACCTTGCGCGGATCGACATCCACACAGACGACCGTATGTCCTAGATGCGATAGGCAGGCCCCGGAAACGAGACCAACATAGCCTGTGCCGATTACGGATACTTTCATCTCAGGCGTCCTCTGCCACCATGTTTCCGGAATACCAGATCAGGGCGCGTTCAAGGCCCTCTTCGAAATGAACTTTCGGCTCATAGCCAAGCTGGTTACGGGCTTTGTCAATGACGGGGCAGCGGCGGTTCGGATTATCGGTCAGATATTCCTTGTCGCTGGAGGTCTTGCGCACGACCTGGCCCTTATAGTCCCAGTTCGCTGTGGCGACCTTCACAACTTCATCGGCCAGTTTTGCCATCGAGACTTCTTCCGCATCCGTCCCGATATTGTAGCTCTCGCCTGGCTCGCCTTTGACCAGCACCTTGTAGTATCCGACAATCGCATCCGCGATGTAGCAGAAAGTGCGCGTCGGAGAGCCATCAGACAGCATCACGATGTCACGACCTTCGAACACATCGCGGGCAAAGTCCGGCAGCACGCGGCGATCGGTGATTTTCAGGCCCGGGCCATAATTATTGAACGGGCGAGCTATCGTTATGTGCAGACCATGCTGGCGCGCAAAGTTCACGCACAGCGTTTCACCATAGCGCTTGGACTCATCATAACATGCGCGGGGGCCGGTGCAGGAGACATTGCCGCGATAGGTCTCCGGTGTCGGAATATTCTCCGGCGTCGGATCACCATAGATCTCGCTCGTGGAGTAGAACAGAAAACCTGACAGCGGATTGCCGGTGGCCTGTTTCTTCATCGCGAAGTTCAGCAGGTGGCGCAGGCCATCGACATTCGCATCCATCGTCTCGATAGGGTATTTCCGGTAATAGATCGGAGAGGCGATCGAGGCAGCGTGGATGATGTAATCATAGTCTTCCGCATCTTCCGGCATCGGATGGGTGATGTCATGCGTAACCAATTTGAGGTGCTCATCGCCTTCCAGCACCTGTATCCAGTCAGGTTTTCCGCGGATCCAGTTGTCATAAACGGTCACGTCAATCGGCGCGCCTTTGCCGGTCTTGTTCCAGGCCAGCGGAGCCTGCACTAGATAATAGCCAAGAAAGCCGGCACCCCCGACAATCAATAGCTTCTTGCCTGCCATTTCGCCAAACTCTGCAGACAGACGGTGGCCAATGTCAGCCAGGTCTTCCTGCACAATATCGTTTGCGGTTTTCATGAATGGTGTCCCGTCAGTCTAATCAACCATCAATTATA
The DNA here is from genome assembly GCA_018222605.1 of Alphaproteobacteria bacterium. Taxonomy (GTDB): domain Bacteria; phylum Pseudomonadota; class Alphaproteobacteria; order Caulobacterales; family Hyphomonadaceae; genus Hyphomonas. The sequence continues at coordinate 52,526 of JAAEZZ010000013.1, read as the reverse complement.
GAGAGCATCCTGCTCAGCGCGCAGCGCATGAGACAGGCTGTCTGTCGGCGCTTCCACATCGTCCCAGGTCAGAACCTGATCCTTCGGAACATCGCGCTTCAGCTTGCAGTTTTCTGCCAGCCCCATGGGCAGCAGGTTTTCGGCCACGGCCGTGTAGTAATTCTCGCACTGGCCATAGGTCATATAATAGCCCAGCCCGTCCAGCGTCTCGCCAGCCTTGAGGTCAATCTTAGCACTGGCTACGCATTCGACGGTCGGTCGGCCAATCGGCGCGATGACGGTGTCAGTGCACAAGGCGACGCGCGCAGCCGAGATGTGAACCTCCAAGGCCGTCAGATGCCATGGTACGTAGAAGGAATAAACCGGGCCTTCGCCCAGCTTGCCATAATTCAGATAATGCGCCTGTGTTTTGTCCTGCGCTTCGGCGAACACATAGATGCCAGGGCTGGGCTTAGCGCCTACGACATAGTCGACGATCCCGCCCAGTTCGCGCATTTGGTCCAGATCGTACATGTCGACCATCTCGTCGACATGGCCCTTGTATTCGATGCCGATCATGCCGCGCTGCGCCACTTTCATGCCGGTCGCATTGCCGACAATGGCCTGCTCCATGGAAATTTTGGTGCCGTCCGCAAAGGAGGTAACCATGTTCGGTGTCTGGCCCCATTGCTTGGCAAAGGCGGCCTGTGTGGTCGGGTTGCGATAGCGATCCTGCAGGCCCTTGATGTTGCCGCAGAGCAGGGGCTTCAGGCCCAGCGTCTTCACATAGCGCAGCAGGTTCATCTGCACGCCCGGCTGGTCGCCATCACAACCTGACAGGATGACGCCTGCCTTGTCGGCCTTGTCCTTCAGGATGGAGCCAACCGTCGCGTCCAGCTCTACGTTCATGGAGACCATATGCTTGCCGGCATTGATGGAGGCGATGGTGGCCTTGGCGCCATATTCGACATGGCCGGTCGACTCGATCACGACTTCGACGCCTGCGGCCTCGACCACAACCTGGATGTCGGACGTAATCGCGAACTTGCCCGCCCGGACCGCATCGTCCACCTGCGCAGCGGTCGTACATTCGGCAATCATGTCGTCCGGTACTCCGGCAACATGATAGGCGTCGCGCGCGGCGCTCAGCGTGCGGTTGCAGATCACGGCGATGCGCATACCCGGTGTGTAACGCGTTACCTGATTGACGATGCCCTTGGCCATGAAGCCCGCGCCGAACAGGCCGACCTGCAAAGGTTTCTGTTCCTCGGCGCGTTTTGCGAGAGCGGTATCGACAATGATCATGAGCATACTCCAGAGACATAAATCCCGAAGCAAGAAACATGCCCGGATCGTCAGGGTCTCGTTGACTAAAACGGCTATCTTCCGACACTTGTCAAACGGAAGCGTCGTGCATTCAGAACTTCTTGCAGAAATGAGATAAAGCTTGACCTTTCTGTCTCAAAAGGCCCCGCTTTCTAATGGCTTTGCGACATCAATTCAGCGCCACGGAGCCCACGGGGCCTTACCGCTTTCCCAGAGCTGTTCCAGCACGTTTCGGTCACGCAGCGTGTCCATGGCCTGCCAGAAGCCGCGATGGCGATAGGCTGCCAGCTGGCCGGCATCGACCAGCCTGCGCAGGGGCTCCTGTTCCCATACCGTGTCGTCTCCGTCGATCAGGTCGAAGACAGACGGCTCGCAGACAAAGAAGCCGCCATTGATCATGCCGACATCTTCCTTGTCCTTCTCGCGGAAGGCTTCGACCTTTTCGCCGGACTCGTCAAAGGCCAGCACGCCGAAGCGGCCAGGGGGCACAACGGCTGTCACGGTACAGGCCATGCCTTTCTCTTTATGGAACTCAACCAGCTTGGCGATGTCCACATCCGAGACACCATCGCCATAAGTCAGGCAAAAAGGCTCATCTCCGACAATCTCCCGCGCGCGGCGAATACGCCCGCCGGTCATGGAATCTGCGCCAGTATCCAGCACAGTCACCTTCCACGCCTCGGCGTTATGGCGCTGCCAGACCAGTTCCCCGGTTTGCAGATCCACAGTGAAATCGCTGGAGGTGCGGGTATAATTCAGGAAGTAATCCCGAATGAATTCAACCTTATACCCGCCCAAAACGACGAATTCGTTAAAGCCGTAATGAGAGTAGCTTTTCATGATGTGCCACAGAATGGGACGCGCGCCGACCTCCACCATAGGTTTCGGACGGATCGTCGTTTCTTCGCTGAGGCGCGTACCAAATCCACCTGCCAGGATCAGGACTTTCATGAAAATATCTCCCCTTTGTCTGCGCGGCTATGCAGACATTGTTCCAGTTTTAAGCTTGAACCCACCCACACAGGCAATCAATCTGTCAGCCATCTACACGAGGATAAGTTTACATGCTGTTTCAGAAGACAGAGCTATTGGGCGCATTCCTGATTAAGCTGGAGGCGCGCGGTGATGCGCGGGGTATGTTTGCGCGGACATTCTGCGTCAATGAGTTCGCCGCCCACGGCCTGGAAACCCGGTTTGTAAACCAGAACATGTCGGTTTCGGCAGAGCAGGGCACGTTGCGCGGCATGCACTGCCAGATTGAGCCAGCCGCCGAAGTAAAGGTGATCCGCTGCGTCCGCGGCGCGATCTTTGACGTGATCGTAGACATCCGCCCGGACAGCCCGACCTATCTGAAATGGCAAGGCTTTGAACTGACCGATCAAAACAAGGATCAGCTCTACATCCCGAAAGGCTTCCTTCACGGTTTCCAGACCCTGCAGGACGATACGGAGGTCAGCTATCTCGTGTCGGAATTCTACGCACCAGAGGCAGAACGCGGTGCGCGCCATGATGACCCGGCCTTCGGCATTGAATGGCCGGTGCCGGTTACGGTCCTGTCAGACAAGGATGCGTCCTGGGCGGACTATAAAGCGTCAGCTTTCAAGGCGTGAAGGCGCGCTAGTGGGTCTTGCTGTCGATAAAGGCTTTCAAGGCACCAATGTTCGGCAGCTCGGCCAGCTCATTTCCGGGGAACTGAAAGCCGAACTCCTGCTCGATCGCAAACATCAGATTGATGTGTGCCAGGCTGTCCCATCCGTCGACATCAGCGGCGGTCATGTCATCTGACAGTTCCAGATCATCATCCAGGAAAACAGTCTGGAAGACTTCATTCAGACGGGTTTCAGTAGACATGATCAGGCCTCAACGCATGTGTTAACAGCAATGTAGGGGCTTGAAATGTCCCCCTCTTTTTCCAGATTGTATTCCCAGATTGTCGTGCCGTCGTCCAGTTTGACGATGTTATCAAATCCGAAATCGGCATATTTCTTTTCAACCAGCGCATTCTTGGCAGTGGGAATATATGTCCCGCGTAGCTTTTTCAGGCCTTGCGCACGGGCCTGTAAGCACAGCTCTCCCAACAACGCATCTTCCACGGTCCGGCCAATCACCCGGCAGCTCATCAGCCACAGATGAATGTCCATCGCGTCTTCCACAGGGTGCGCCATGATCATGCTGACCAGCCCGTGGTCAGTAAATTTGTCTGCCAGTTTCAGGGTCAGGTTCACCGCGCCATCCTGTTGCATGAAGCCGCGAATGTCGGCCTCCGAATAGCGATAGGTCGTCAAATTGAACTGGTTGGACTTGCCGATCAGCTGCACGATGCGCGGCATGTTGAAGTCATTGAATGGCTCGATCTCGGCCTTCATGTGCAGCGATTTGTAGAAGTCGGGCAGTGAGGTCGCCGTCGCCTGCATCTCCGCGATGCGGGACTTGGCCCGATATTGCTCGGTCTTGTTGGCATCCTCGCGCGTGTAGCTGATCGTCTCGAAGCCGAGATAATCGCCCAGCACGCGCACATAGCCCGCCGGGTCTTCCGGCATCGGCAACACGTCCACTTCCGGCACCAATTCCCGAACTGTTGCGCGTTCCACTGGATTGTCATCGGCAAAGACCAGGCTATCGAGGCCGATATTCAGCGTCTTGGCGATATGCTTGATGTTCTCGGCCTTGTTCGTCCAGTTGGCGACGAACATGGCGAAATCGTCCAGCTTCAGCACCATGTCCGGATGTTTCTCGAACGGCTCGCGTGCATCGGCATCATTGTTCTTGGAGCAGACTGCCAGAATGACGCCGCGCTGTTGCAAACGCTTCGCCGCCATCTGGAATGCCAGGAAGGCCTCGCTCTTTGCATCGCCCTGGCCGATCTTGATCCCTGCCAGACCGTCTTCCCCGATCACACCGCCCCAGCACGTATTATCCAGATCCAGTACCAGGCATTTCTTAGTCAGTCCAAATTCGGCCGCGATCAGTGCTGCCAAGTGACGTGCCAGCAGGGGCAGAGCGGTAAAGCTGACGCCTTGCTTTGAGAGATGCCAGTAGCGGTCATCAAACCAGGCGCGCTTGCCGATCTGGGAGGACAATGCCTCCACATCCACCAGCGTGACGCCGCCCAGCTCATTTGCCTTTTGGGCCAACGCGTTATTCACCGAATGAATGATCGTGCGGCGGCTTTCCGGCACGCGGGAAGACAGATGCCCGAAGGCTTCATCCAGTGGTGCGGCAATATTGGTGCACAGGATACGCGCCTTGCAGTTCTGGCGGATGGATTGCCAGATCATCGAGACATCCTGCATTGTTTCCGCGACAGTTTCGTCAACAGAGAGATCACTGCCGGACCGCTCCAGGTCGCTATGGTGCAGGGCGATCACGATAACGTCCGGCTCAAAAGCGTACATCTGTGAATCGGGCGACAGCGCGTCCTGGCGATGCTGGCCATAATCGGCAACAGCCACTTCGATATTCACATTTACGGCCAGCGCGGCCAGCTGCAGTAGCGGTGCCAATTGGGCCAGCGTGTAGCTGCCGGTCAGCCACACGCGCCCCGTCCGCTTGGCATGCGGCGCGGAAAGGTCGGGATTGTCCTTCAGCAATTTGCGCAACAGGCCGCTGGCGGCTTGCCAGGCGGGGAAGTCATCTCCGCCACGGGTCAGCTGTGCCAGCCAGTCCAGGGCCTTGTCCGTGTGTCCCGTGCCAGCATGACATTGTGCGACCGCCAGGCAGGTTTTCTCATCGGGTATTTCGACATTGGCGAGTGCCGCGTCATAGGCGGCGATGGCGCCCTGGTAATTCTTTTCGCGTTTCAGGGCAGCGGCTTCTGCCAGCTTGTCTGATGCGGTCATTCTACGTGTCGTCCTGGGCAGGTGTTGGCGCCGGTTTGGGTTTCGGCATGGTAATCACACGGGAGGCTGGCGCAAAGACGGTTGAACCCGGCTTGATATGGGTTTGCACTACGGCATTCGGGCCGACCTTGGTATCATCGCCCAGCTGGACCGGGCCGATCACGACGCTGCCAGCGCCCAGCGTCACGCGGCTGCCCAGCACGGGGGCTTCTTTCATGTCATAGGTTACGCCAGCACCAATTGTTACACATTGGCGGATCATGCAGTCATCGCCGATTGTCGCATAGCGGTGGATCACAATGCCGCCCTGGTGCGCAATCACCAGTCGGCGCCCCACCTTCGCGGTGTCGTGCAGCTCAATCCCGTATACCGTCCGTACTCGGTGGTTCATCAGATAGTAGAGCAGGCCCATCACCTTGCGCAGCGGGGCAAATTTGATCACTTTGCGCCATGTGCCAAAGCGGTGCACGGCCACCGCGCGAAAGCCTGGCTCCGCCCAGCGGCGATTGTTAGCCGCATAATCCTCTTTCAGGATCGTCCAGAAACCATGCTTGCCAATCAGGTCAGGTCCATACAGGATCGGCTCGTCCGCGCACGTCTCCGAGTGATTTTTATCTTTGTTCATCGACACTTTGCCCACCCCTGGAAGAAGAGGTGTGCCGTGCCGGGCGAACACCCCTTTTAGTAGAACACTTTCTCTTTCACGCCTTTTAAAACGCTTGCTGCACTGGTATGCAACTTGCGTTCCGTCAGGGTCTTCGCACCGAACTACACCCTCTAATCGATCGACTGTCTTAATGAGTGACCCCGCCGCTTACCCGCTCGTAACCGTGATTACGCCAGCTTACAATGCCGAAGCCTATTTACGTGAGACAATGGAGTGTGTTCAGGCGCAAACTTGGCCAAATCTGGTACACTTGGTCATTGAGAATGCGTCAACTGACGCCACGGCAAGCATCATTGCCGAGTTTGAGAATGCCCGTGTTCCCGTCAAAGTCGTGCGGCACGAGCAATTACTGCCACAAGTTGAGAATTGGAACTCGGCTTTCGCCCATCTGCCTGAAGGCACAGAATGGTTTCGCCTGCTATGCGCCGATGACACCATGACGCCGGATGCCATCGAAAAGATGATGCAGGTGGCCCAACTGGATGACCAGATCGGCCTCGTGGCTTGCAAGGTCAATTATGGTGGGGATCTGGAAACCTACCAATGGCCTGACGGGCTTGCCGTAATGGAGGGCAAGGAAGCCATTCGCCGCTTCTTCCTAAATCAGGGCCATTTCCGCGCTCCGCATGTGCTGGTCAATGTGAAGGCCATTCCGGAAGATGGTGTCTATTTCGATTCCAGTGTGAATGCCTTCGATACGGACTCGGTTCTGCGTACACTGACGAAATGGCGCTTTGGCTTTGTCCATGAATACATCGCCAATACACGCGTTCACGAGGACACGGTGACCTCCCGCTTCGTTGCGCCGAAACGTCTGCACCTTCTGGACTGGTATCACTACCTTCTGCGCTATGCCGCCGTGGCCTTTCCGGAGGATGACGGCCGCACCATCCTGCAGCATTACAAACGCCACTATCTGCGCCGACTGATCGCGCTGCGGCGTGAGGATGAGAATGGCAAGATCTGGGAAGAGCATATGACCCGGTTGGGCAGGCTGGATGCGCGTCCCACCCCGCTGGACTTTATAGATGCCATGGCAGATCGCTTGCTGATCGCCGTGGGCATGCGTCCGAAATGGTATGCCTATCCCTGGTAAGGCGATGTATGGCAGGTTGACTGCGCCTGAATTTCTTTGCCCGAATCCGTCGCATAGGCTGCGCCTTCATTCTGTCTGGCATGAGCAATCCGGACTTCATCAATCAAGGCCTTGAACAGGCGCGCTATGCCCTGACCAATATCATTGGCATGACGAACGCCCAGCTGCAGCCGAAAACCTTGCCGCGCAGCCTGAAACAGCGCGCGTCAGGTCGATTGTCCCAACTTGAAACCATTGTTCGCCGTTTGCTGTACCTGATGGCGCTGATGCTAGGCCTGCCTGAGCTGAAGACGCCGCGCCAGGCAGACCCGCGCCAATTGCCGGAAGGCACGGAGATCGTCTCCTTTCCCACCCAGCGCCGCTTTGCCCTGTCCGCAAAGAAGGTGGCTGTTGCCGCGGATGCGCTGCCCCAGCAGATGCCATTCCGGGATGGCCAGCCGGTTCCGGCGGCGCCTTTTCTTGCGCGCATTGCGGCGCTCTATCGCGTTCTGAAAGACCCGGATGCTCATGCAAAGCGCCTGGCGCACGCCATCGCGCGACAAAGAGAGAAGGGAGAGCCTGCGCCGCACGTTTTGCCCCTTGCCAGCGCGTTCCGCCTTCGGCCGGAACTCGGTATTTTGTCGGCGGCTTTGCCAGGCATGATCCGCGCGCGCCTTCAGGATGCCTGGAATACCAGCTGAGCGAGCCTCGTAATCACGCCATCTGCCGTGCCTTCACCAGAGGGCGCGGATACAGGTGCAGGCCAATCAATCGCGCGAAACGTCTTGTCTGTCCCAGCGACAACCGCATTATGAGCAGGCAAAATCCGGAGGAAACCACATGCCCGCAACGAATGTTCTGTCTGACCTGCGCATCGCTGACATGACGACCGTCATCTTCGGCCCGTATTGCACGCAGACCCTGGCAGACATGGGGGCTGAGGTCGTTAAGGTTGAGCCGAAAAGTGGCGATGATTTCCGCAATGTCGGCAAACCTGCCAACACCAAGGGCATGGGGCCGTGCCACCTGACCATGAATCGCGGCAAGCGGTCTGTGGTCTGGGACATGAAATCCGATGAAGGGCAGGCCGCCATCCGCAAGCTGATCCAGAACAGCGATGTCTTCATCCACAATATCCGCGCCGACGCTGTGGCTCGCCTCGGTCTCACCTTTGAAGAGGTGAAGAAGATCAAGCCGGATATCGTCTATGTCCATTGCGTCGGCTTTGGCTCGGAAGGGCCTTATGCGGGGCGCCCGGCCTATGATGATCTGATCCAGGGCCTGTCCGGCGCGACGATGCTGTTGCCGAAGGTAGACGGCAATGAGCGTCCACGCTTCATCCCGACCGCTTTTGCCGACAAGGTCTCAGGCCTGCACGCCGTCTATGCGACGCTCGCCGCCCTGCGCCAGCGGGACCGGACAGGTGAGGCCGTTCATGTCGAAGTGCCGATGTTTGAATGCATCACGCACTTCCTGCTGGAAGAGCATTTCTATGAAGCGGTCTTCGATCCGGCTGTCGGTCCATTCTGCTACCAGCGCCAGGTGGACCCGTGTCGCCAGCCGCTGAAAACGTCCAATGGCTATATCGTCATCGCGCCTTATGTCGACGCGCGCTGGATCAAACTGTTCGATGTGATCGGCGCACCGCAGGAGCTAGAAGACGAGCGCATCAATGATTATCGCGGCCGTTATTTCAACATGGACTATATGATGGAGCGGGTGCAGCGCTACTTTAAGGATCAGACAACGGAGCATTGGCTGGAGGTGCTGGCCGGCGCTGACATTCCCGCCGCCAAGGCGAATGACTTCCCGGACCTGCAGGAAGACACGCACCTCAAGGCGGTCAATTTCTTCCAGCGGCGAGAGCATCCAACCGAGGGCGGCTATTGGGAAACCCAGCCGCCAGTACATTTCGTCGGGGCGCCTAAAAAGGAAATCCGCCCTGCGCCGAGGATTGGGGAGCATACGGAAGAAGTTCTCGCAGAGCTCGGCCTGTCTCTGGACTAGGCCGCGCCGATCCCCCGCGCGAGCGCATCCCAGGCATCGCGATTGTACTGCTTGGTAACGCGGGCTCCGGTGACCCACATGAAGCCATGCGGCGCACCGGGATAGACGTGCAGTTCAACCGGAACGCCTGCGGCCATCAGACGGCGGGCATATTCCAGGTTCTCCTCCGTGAAGAGGTCCATTGCGCCGGTTGCCATGAAGACTGGAGGAAGGCCGGAAAGGTCTTCCGCCCGCGCCGCGGCGGCATAAGGCGAAATGCCATCTGATCCGGGGGCTGCGCCGAGAAGACATGACCAGCCAAAATGGTTCATCTCATTGGTCCACACCAATTCCCCGAACATTGGGGAGAGGTCCGTCCGCGTGGCGGTCCGGTCGTCAATCATCGGGAAGATCAGCTGCTGGTGACAGAATGAAAATTCCTTCCGGTCACGCACCAACAGGGCCAGCGCTGCAGCCAACCCACCGCCTGCGCTTTCTCCAGCCACCGCAATCCGGGAGGTATCAATGCCCAGTTGATCCGCATTATCGTGCATCCACGCCAGCGCCGCATAGGCATCCTCAACATTTCCAGGATAGCTCGTTTCCGGCCCTAGTCGGTAGGCTGGCGCCACAACAATGGCGTCCATCCCCTTCGCCCAGGCCGCGCATTGCGGTGCCATCGTGTCAGGATTGCCGAGAATGTATCCTCCGCCATGAAGATGCAAAATGGCCGGGCGGTCTGTCCGGTCTGAGCCGGTGCGGTAAACTTTCATCCGCACATCCGGATCACCGTTTCGTCCCGGCGCCATTTCCTGAACAATGCTGACTTCGGGCGGCAGCGGCGGCATCTGCGCCAAGGCAAAGTCCGTGCGCTCTTTGCGAATTTCCGGCAAGGCCTCTCGGGTCAGTTCCGTTAGGGGCAGCACTTCGAAAAAGGCTTTCAGTTCAGGATCAAGCAGATACTTGGAAGACATGGATTTTCCTCCTCAGGGGCCGCCATCCACGCGCAGGATGACGCCTGTCGTGAAGCTTGAGGAATCTGTCGCCAGATACAAGGCGGCCGTCACAATCTCCTCCGGGCGTCCGGGGCGGTGAAGCGCATTGTCCGCTGTCTGACGGGCTTCTTCGGACCAAGCCTTGGAAATGTCTGTCAGGAAGGGGCCAGCAGCAATACAATTCACCCGGACTTCCGGACCATACTCTCGGGCCATCGATGTGGTCATCGCATTCAGCGCAGCCTTCGCGCCTGCATAAGGAACAACTGCCGGCATCGGCACCAGCGATGCAATGGAGGAGATATTGATGATGCAGCCGCTGCCAGCCTTTTTCATCCGATTGCCGATGATGGATGCAAGGCGGAAAGGGCCTTTGAAATTCAGATTCATGACGCTGTCGAACAAATTCTCCGGCACTTCATGGCTCGGCACCATCGGGCCCATGCCGGCATTGTTGACCAGAATGTCGACCCGGCCACACTCGGCATAGGCTGTCTCGATCAGTGCATCGATGTCCTGCCAGCGTCCGCAATGCGCGCCGACGGCCAGCGCCTTTCGGCCCATTGCGCGGATTTCCTTCGCCACGTCCTCGCAGGCGTCCTGATTGCGGCTGGCAATGATCACATCCGCGCCGCGCTCGGCGAATGCCTTGACCATCTGATAGCCAAGACCACGGCTGCCGCCTGTGACCAGAGCAACTTTTCCCTCAAGACTGAAAAGCGGGTCTGTCATGCGTTTCTCCTCTTTTGTCTATCACTGTACCCTCGCGCTCTGGACGCACCAGATATGTCGCGGCGGCAGGTGGCCAGCAATGCAGAGTCAGAAAATCAGAGAAACGCTTTCAGGTCCGTCAGGAACTCATCCAGCTTGTCATGGTGAAGCCAGTGCCCGGCATCCTTGTAGAGCTTCACGCGCGCATTGCTGAAATGCTGGTCGCGGCCATCTTCTGCGGGATTGGACGCCCAGCTCTTGTCACCATACATCAGCAGTGTCGGGCAGGTGATGTTCTGCCACAGCTGCTCCACATCTTCCTGGGGCATGTCATACGGCGTGAAGATCCGCATGTAATTGTCGAACTTCCAGGAATAGGTGCCGTCTTCATTCTGGCTGATGCCGTGAATTGTCAGGTGGCGCGCCTGGGCATCGGAGAGATAGGTATTCTCCTCCTTCATCCGCGTGTAGGCCTCATCCAGGCTGTCATATTTCCGGGGCAGACGACCCGCGCTGGCGCGCTTGGATTCGATCCACTCCTTCATGCGGTCTGCCGGTGTGACCTTGGCGCGCTCTTCCATCATCTTGGGCGAGGGGCCGAGGCCCTCAATCGCGACGATCTTCTTCACCATGTCCGGATAGATCCCGGCATAGCGAAGCGCGATATTACCGCCATAGGAATGGGCCACGATCGTCACCGGCCCGGCATTCAGCTGGTGGATCAGCTGCGCCAGATCATAGACGCAGGCGCGCGGCGAATATTCGCCATCGGCCGACCAGGCGCTGTCGCCATGACCGCGCAGATCCGGCGCAATGACGTGCCAGTCCTCGCGCAATTCTTGCGCAACCCAGTCCCAGCTGCGGCAATGATCGCGCCCGCCATGCAGCAGAATCAGAATGGGCGCGCCTTCATTTCCCCAGTCCACATAATGAAGCCGAAGGCGCTGCGAATAGTATGAGTGCGATGTTGGCCCTGTAATCATGAAGGCGAGTTTCGGCCGCTGAACACGGCTTGTCCAGATACTCCGCAGCGGCAAGCGCTGGCAGGCCTCAACAGGCCTGCTCTCGACACTTGGGGTCAGCGGGATAAATGAAAGGGAAGCGCGAAGCTCAGTCAGGACAATTCATGCACGACATCAGTTTCAAGGGATTTGCCGGAGTCGCTCTCAAGGGAGATGTTTCCGGTGATGAGAACGACCCTTCTGTGCTTCTGGTTCATGGTGTGGGCCAGAGCAGGGACGACTGGAATGATGTGGCTGATGCCCTGCGCCAGGCAGGTCGGCGTGTTCTGAGAGTGGATTTGCGCGGTCATGGCGACAGCGAGTGGCCGGAAGATGGCCGCTATGATTTTGATGCCTGCGTGGAAGATCTCCGCTGTGTTCTGGCGCAGATGGCTTCGCGGCCGGTTGTGGTGGCTTCATCCCTGGCAGGCTGGATCGCCACCGCAGCGATCGGCGAAGATGGCGCGCATCTGGCATCTGGCCTTGTACTGGTCGATGCGCCGCCCGATTCCGAAACCGGCTCTGCAGAAAGGTCGGACGCAGCCATCAAGGTCGTCACGGAAGCGGCCTTGTCTTCCGGCCGGTTTGATCTGCGCTTTCAGGAAACATTTTACTCGGGCGATCTGGTCCAGAGAGTTCAGGCAGCGGCCAGTACCATCCGCTTGCCGGTCTTGTTCGTGCGCGGCGCGCTCAGCCGCATTACGCCCGCCGAAGAGGCAGGCCAGTTTGCCGGGCGCTTTGCCGACGCGGAATATGCGGAAATCAGAGAAGCAGGCCACGCCGTTGCGACCGATTCCGCAGACCTTTTCAACGCGACGCTTCTGGATTTCCTGGAGAGACGCGTGCCACGTTCGGTGCCGGAATATCGTTCTGGTTCTGATGCCCGGACTCTACGCGATGCGATGGGCTGCTTTGCTACCGGCGTGACGGTCGTGACCGCAAAGGCCGCAGACGGAACGCCAATCGGCCTGACGGCGAACTCCTTTACCTCGGTTTCGCTGGACCCGCCTCTGCTGCTGGTCTGTATCGCGAATACGTCGAAGAGCCGGGAAGCGCTGGAGGCAGCGGAAACCTTTGCTGTGAATGTTCTGCATATCGGTCAGCAGCCGACATCGAACCTGTTTGCAAAGCCTGGAGAAGACCGGTTTGCCCAGACTCCCTGGGAGACCGGCCAGCATGATGTGCCACTACTTTCTGGAGCACTGGCGAACTTTGAATGCCGACGGCACGCCGTTCATGAAGGCGGGGATCATATCATTCTGATAGGCGAAGTGATGCGTGCCAAATTCGATCCAAGGCGCGATCCTCTCCTTTATTTTAACGGCAAATACCGCCGTCTTCATTTTGCATGAAATTTGTGGAACGTTTTGGCTGTGAGATGAATATATCTCCCAACCACAAAGATTATCCCCCCTAAGGGGGGCATGGTAATTGCCTATTAAAGGTTTAATATAAGTATCGGTGTTGGGTTATATTTGGTTGCGGGGCACGGCGATCAAATGCGAGGGGGCTCTGATGAAGAAAGATGGGCGTAACAAGGCTGAGCCAACGCCATTTTCCAGTGAGTCGATGCGCTTCAACGACAATCGCTATGAATCTCTCGGCAAGGCCTTGAAAGAGGTCTACGAAAAGGCGCTGGAGGAGCCCGTACCGGACAGGCTCGTCAAGCTGATGCAGCAATTAAAGAAAGCCGAAGACCTCAAGAAAAAGAGATGAGGGAAGGCGGGCCATTCAGCCTACAGGCTGAGGCGTATCTTCTTCCATCGGGTTTTCAGCCATGGCCAGTCTCTTGCGCGCAAGATCCCGGACCCGCTGATATCTTTTCTGGGCTGCTTCTGTTGCTGATGAATTCTGCGGTGCCTGCCGGGATGCTTGTCCGAGCGATTTCACCGTCCTGTTCAATAGTGGCATTTTCCAAGCCATCACCATCCTCCTGCCTTGCCTGGTTTGCATTATGGGGAAATACGCTCCCCGCGTTTTGCACACCTGTTCCGACTGGATGGGCCTGACTTCTGCGGACAGAGCCATATCCAGTGCGGCAGTAATGTCACACTAACGGCTTTATGCGCCTCAGGCGAGTTACTTTTTTATAATGACAAGCGAATCGCTTCCGTAAGGGGAAGTGATGTCCGGAAGTCAGGCAGGATCGCTGAAAAGACTAGCGGCGGCCAGTTGGGTTGTCCGGTGTGGCTTCGTCCGTGCGGGGCAGCTGGACTGCACCGATGGTGCCGAAGATCTGCTCCCAGAAGCCAAGCTCGCGGCCCCGGGTAGGCGTTTCACGCGATGCGTAGTTGATGATTTGGCCCGCTTCGGCATCATACTCAACCACGTCTTCAACCTTGTCGTCCGTGCCGAAGCGGATGGCGACAACGCTGCGCTTGGTGATCTTGGGTTTCAGGAAGGCAATGCGTTCCTGAATATCGGACATGTAGATCCACGTATTCTCATCGAAAACGCTGGTCGTGGACGGAGAGCCGAGTTTGGCCAGCACTGTGGAGCGTGTGTCTTCGCCGGGTGCCATGTCCCGCGGTTGGGCCTCGTCAGCAACATAGCCATGATAATCCCGTGAAGGAGTGAGACAGGCCGTCAGAGGCAGGGCCAGTACCGATAAGGCAAGAATCGCGCATCGCGACATCGGAATACTCCTGATAACTCGTTGGCAAAGACCTAGCGTTTGCGAGTATGGCTTGGCAAGCGCAGGTATGCAGGAGGCGAAGGGTTTTCCTATGTTATGGGCCAGGCGGAAACGCACGAACATCAAGCGCACAGCGGGGGCGCTTCACTCCGGCATGGTCATGGCCTCTCTTGAGCCCGTACTGTATGAGCGCGGCTTGGCCCTTGATACGTTTGAAGGCCGGGCGGCGATGGTGACCGCGCATGCAAGTCTTCTGATTCCCCGACTGAAGCTCATGGAAACCCGCGAAGGCGGCCGTTTGGCCGAAGCCGTAAACGCACTGATTCTGGATGGCTTTGACGCCTCATTCCGTGAGAAAGGCGTCGGGGATTCGTCTATCGCCCGCAAAATGCGCAAGCTGGCGGAGGTCCATTACGGTCTTGGGAAGTCTCTGGCGGAGGCGTATTCTGTAGAAGATGATGCACGGCACGCGGCGGTTGCGGCCTGCGTTCTGCGTAACGCAATCTGTATGCCGGACAAGCAGACTGAGCTGGCAGACTATATGCTGGCACAGCGCCAATGGTTGGCGGAACAGCCGGATGAGGCGTTTCTCTCCGGCGCGCTGATCTGGAAAAGTCTGGTCTGAGTTGCAATTCCTTCACATGCCTGCCGTTGCCAATGGGCAGGGCGCACCTTAAACACCGCTGGGTAATCCGGACAAACTCGGTGGAGCTGGAAGGCCCGTGGCTAAAGGCACAATCCTGGCAGTTGATGCAATGGGCGGCGATAATGCCCCTGACGTGACCGTAGAGGGCGCCGCAGCGCTCCTGTCGGCGCGCAAGGACGCATTTGTGCGCCTGCACGGCGATGAAGCGAAGCTGAAGCCTATTCTGGCAAAGTATTCTTCCGTAGCCGACAGAATGGAAATCGTTCACACGGAAGATGTCATTACCAGTGACATGAAGCCCAGCCAGGCTCTGCGTCGTGGGCGGAATTCCTCCATGTGGAACGCGCTGGAAGATGTGAAGGAAGGACGGGCGAATGCCGCCGTTTCCGCAGGGAATACGGGCGCGCTGATGGCCATTTCCATGCTGGTTCTGCGCAAGATGGACGGCGTTCACCGCCCCGCCATGACGGCTGCCTGGCCGACCCTGCGTGGGCGCAGCGTGGTGCTGGATGTCGGTGCGAATCTGGAGGCAGACGCCGCTCAGCTTGTTACCTTTGCGATCATGGGTGAAGCCTATGCGCGGGCGATTCTGGGAATTAAGCGGCCGACGATTGGCTTGCTGAATATCGGCTCTGAAGAGATGAAAGGCCATGACGAAATCCGCGAGGCCCATGAGTGGTTGCGCGGTAGCGATCTGGATCTGGACTATCAGGGCTTTGTCGAGGGTGACGATATTTCCAGCGGCAAGGTGGATGTCATCGTCACGGATGGCTTTACAGGCAATGTCGCCCTGAAGGCCGGTGAAGGCGTCGCGCGCATGCTTGGGGTGCGGGTACGCGAGGCCTTGACGGGAAGCCTGTTCTCAAAGCTGGGCGCTGTGCTTGCGATGGGCGGCCTGAAGAATCTGCGCGCTCAGATGGATCCGAGCAATGTGAATGGCGGCGTACTGCTGGGGCTGGGCGGTGTATCCGTCAAAAGCCATGGCGGGACGGATGGCCGAGGATTTGCCCGCGCTTGCCAGCTTGCAGCAGACCTCGCGACCAGCCATTATCGGGATGAGGTTGCCACGAACCTCGCAAAAATCCGGCAAAAAGGGATAGCAGCCGAATAAACGGCTCTGTGAAAGGCATTTAATGGCACGGCGTAGCTTTATCCGTGGGACGGGTAGTTATCTTCCCACCAAGGTGCTGACCAATGACGACCTCTCCAAAATGGTCGACACGTCTGATGAATGGATTATCGAGCGGACAGGCATTCATCAGCGGCACGTCGCCGCCGAAGGCGAAATGACATCCGACATTGCCACGGCAGCTGCGCGGGATGCGCTGGCGGCGGCCGGCCTGACGCCAGCGGATGTGGACCTGATCGTGCTGGGCACGACGACACCGGACCAGACTTTCCCGGCAACCGCCACAGCCGTTCAGGCGAAACTGGGCATGACCGGCGGCGCGGCCTTTGACGTTCAGGCTGTCTGTTCCGGATTCCTGTTCGCACTGTCGACAGCGGATTCCATGTTGAAGCAGGGCCTGTTCAATACGGCGATTGTGATCGGCGCGGAAACCTTTACCCGCCTGCTGGACTGGTCTGATCGTGGCACCTGCGTGCTGTTCGGCGATGGCGGTGGCGCAGTCGTGCTGCAGGCCGAGGAGTGGGATGGTGCGGAAGATGAGGGCGTCATCACACACCATATCCGCACCGATGGCACCAAATCCGATCTGCTCTATGTCGATGGCGGCGTCAGCTCTACGGGCACGATTGGCCATGTCCGCATGGAAGGCAATCGCGTGTTCCGTCATGCCGTGACAAATATTTCTGCGGCCATTCAGGCTGTGCTGGACGAGACCGGCCTGACCATCGAGGACATTGACTGGTTTGTGCCGCATCAGGCCAACAAGCGCATTCTGGATGCTGTGGCCAAGAAGATGAACATTAATGATGACAAGGTGATCATTACGGTGGACCAGCATGCAAACACTTCGGCCGCGTCCATTCCTCTGGCCCTGAACCATGCCGTGCGCACGGGACGGGCCAAGAAAGGCGACCTGATCCTGTCTGAAGCGATGGGCGGCGGCTTTTCATGGGGCGCGAGCCTTTTCCGCCTCTAGCCTCACAGGCGAAAATCAGCATTATCAAAGTTCAGAAGGAACGCGGGCGCTAGGATTCCGTTAACAATCCTTGGCTAACCATTAACCAAAGCGGGAGAATCCCATGAGTAACCAGACCGTCACACGCGCCGAAGTTACCGACGCAATCGTTCGTGAAGTAGGGGTTACGCGCCAGGAATCATCTGATCTGCTGGACAAGACGCTGGAGCTGATCGGCTCTGCGCTTGAGAAGGAAGATGAGGTGAAGCTCTCCCGTTTTGGAAACTTCGTGGTGCGGTCGAAATCCGCGCGCGAAGGCCGTAACCCAAAAACCGGGGAAGAAGCCGTGATCGCGGCGCGCCGCGTCGTCACCTTCCGCCCCTCACCAATGCTCAAAGCGTTGGTCGATAAAGATTAGCCAGGAAGGATCCGCTTATGTCTGCAAGCCGCGCTCGTGTTGAAAAGTCCGCCAAAGCATTCCGGTCAATCGGAGAAGCGGCAGCAGAGCTGGGGTTGGAGACACATGTCATCCGCTACTGGGAAAGCAAGTTCACGCGCGATGTGCGCCCGGTAAAGCGCGCCGATGGCCGCCGCATGTTCCGGCCGCAAGACCTGGAAGCGCTGCGGGCGATCCAGATTCTGGTGCACGAAAAGGGTTTGACCCTGAAAGGTGCCAAGGCGCTGCTGGCTGAGCAGGGCGTGCCGGCCGTGCTGGCAGGTGAGGCCACTCTGGGCGCAGCCGCCCCCAGCCCGGCGCGGGAACTGCAGAAGAGCGTCGCCAAGGCTTTCGAGGCCGAGATCGAGGACACGGCAGAGACCGGCAGCCGAGAGCGTCTTGAAGATGCTCTGGTCGGCCTGACAGATCTGAAAGCCCGCTTGGATGCCGTCCGTCAGAAACGCGCAGCCTAATCCCACATAACGCATTGCGGAAAAGCGGAGGCTTGGTTACAAGCCGCCGGTGTCGGAGCGTGGCGCAGCCCGGTAGCGCACTCGCCTGGGGGGCGAGGGGTCGTAGGTTCGAATCCTATCGCTCCGACCATTTACAAAAGCCCGGCTTTGCCGGGCTTTTTGATTCCGGGACAAGAAAAAAGCCCCCAGCAGGATGCTGAGGGCTTCGGGATTACTCTTCGTCGAACTCCAGATCGTCGACCTTGCCGACCGCGGCGAGCGCGAAGGCATATTCTGTGGCCGTTTCTTTCAGGCCTTCGAACCGGCCCGATGCCCCGCCATGGCCGGCCTCCATGTTGATCTTCAGGAAGTAGGGCCCGCCATTCGGCGCGTCATGGCGCAGCTTTGCAGCCCATTTGGTCGGCTCCCAATAGGTCACGCGTGGATCTGACAGGCCGCCGGTGATGAACATGGCGGGATAGTCCTGATCGGTGACATTATCGTACGGGCTGTAAGAGGCGATGTAGTCATAGTCTGCCTCGCTGGTCAGCGGGTTGCCCCATTCCGGCCATTCCGGCGGCGTCAGCGGCAGTGTGTCATCCGACATTGTATTGACCACATCCACGAATGGCACGGCGGCAATGATGCCGGCGAAGAGCTCCGGGTCCATATTGGCGACAGCGCCCATCAGCAGGCCGCCTGCTGAGCCGCCATGCGCGACGATCTTGCCTTCAGATGTATAGCCCTGATCGACAAGGTAATGTCCGGCAGCGACGAAATCCTTGAACGTGTTTGTCTTCTTTTCGAGCTTCCCGTCCAGATACCATTGATACCCCTTGGCCATGCTGCCGCGTGGGTGGACGATGGCGTAGACAAAGCCGCGATCCACCAGGCTGAGCCGGGAGGTGCGGAAGTCTGCCGGGATGGTGATGCCATAGGAACCATAGCCATAGAGCAGCATCGGCGCGGTGCCGTCCACGGGTGTCGATTTGTGGCGCAGGATGGTGACCGGCACCTCCGCGCCATCCCAGGACGGCGCCATGATGCGCTCTGCAATATAGTCATCGGGATTATGGCCCGATGGCACTTCGCGTGTCTTGCGCAGCGTGCGCTCGCGCGTGTTCAGATCATAATCGATGACCTGTTCCGGCGTCGTGGGCGAGGAGTAATCAAAGCGCAGGATCGGTGTATTGTAGTCATACCCGCTGTCGAGGCCGAGGGAGTAGGCCTGTTCCTTGAAGCTGATCGCATGGCTGGAGCCATCTTCGCGCGCCCGGACGACAATGCGCGGCAGGCCGTTCTCACGCTCCATGATGGAGAGGTAATCCTTCTGCGGCTGCATGCCCAGGATCAGCGTGCCGGGGCGATGCGGGATGACTTCTTCCCAGGCGTCGCGGGAGGTGGAGTCCATCGGCGCACGCATCAGTTTGAAGTCCACCGCGCCATCAAGATTGGTCGAGATGTAGAACTGGCCGTCCCAATGGACGACATTGTATTCATTGTCTTTCTCGCGCGGCGCAATGATGCGGGGTTTGGGATCTGCCTCATCGGCCGGGAACCAGTAAATCTCTGATGTCGTGTGGCCGGAGGCATTGATGAAGATCACATCCTCACTGGCGCTCTTGTCGATGCCGACAAAGAATTCCGGGTTTTCTTCCTGATAGAGCAGGGTGTCGTCGCCGGTTTCGAGATCGCGCATCCAGACCGAGTCCGGGCGGGCATTCTCATCGCGGTGAACCCAGTAGATGCGCTTGCCGTCAGCGCTCCATTCGAAGGGGCCATACGCGTTTTCGATTGTGATGTTCTGGTCTTCGCCAGTTTCGATGTTCTTGACACGGATTGTGTAGAACTCACTGCCTTGCGTGTCTGTTGCATAAGCGATCAGCGCGTGATCCGGAGAAGTATCAATGCCACCGAAGGAGAAATAATCCTCATCCTTGCCCATGGCGTCGCCGTCCAGAAGGATCGTCTCCTCGGCTTCGGGATCGAAGGCGGCGGAGGCGGGCTTGCGGGCAATGATCGGATACTCGCCGCCTTCACGGTAGCGGGTGTAGTAGGCATAGGGCCCGTCGATTTCAGGAACCGAGCTGTCATCTTCCTTGATGCGGCCGCGCATTTCCTTGAACAGCTCTTCGCGCAGATCTGTCGTAGGGTCTTCGACCTCTGCCTTGGTGTAGGCGTTCTCGGCTTCAAGATAGTCGCGAATGTCTTGGCGCAGGACGGACGGGTCGCGCATCACTTCCTGCCAGTTATCATCCTTGACCCAGTGATAGGGGTCGTTACGGGTTCGGCCGACCTGCGTGATTTCGTGGTCAATGCGCGGGGCAACTGGCGGCGCGAGCCGTTGTGGCACAGTCGGCGCGGCGGTTTGGTCCAGGGTTTGGGTCGTGGCGGTTTCAGTCTTTGTCATCGTGCATCCGGTGCTAAGCGCAGCACAGGCTGCGCTGGCGAGAAGGTAATTAAGTCGCATGGGATCGGCTCCGCTGTTCAGAAGCCTGGATTGGATTGTATTTCAGGGGGCAGGTCCAGCCCAAATCACTCTGTCGGCCGGAAATCCAGCACGACGCCATTGATGCACCAGCGCTCTCCGGTTGGCGGCGGACCATCCTTAAAGACATGGCCCTGATGCACACCGCACACAGCGCAGTGGCATTCCGTGCGGGGCAGGATCATTTTGAAGTCGGTCTTGGTGGCGACGACGTCATCATTGACTGGCTTCCAGAAGCTGGGCCAGCCTGTGCCGGAATCGAATTTGTGCTCCGAGGACCAAAGCGCGGTGCCGCAGCCCTTGCAGTGGTAAAGGCCCTCGCGCTTTTCATCATTGTGATTACCGGGAGTGAAGGCGCGTTCGGTGCCTTCCTTGATGCCGACGCGGTATTCTTCCTCGGTCAGCAATTCCTGCCACTCGCGGTCGGATCGTTTGATCTTGGCCTTGTTTGCAGACATTCGCGGGCTCCCTGGGTTTGAGGCTTCAGGCCTGAATATAGGGCCGGGCTATCCAGCGTGCCAGTTTCCGCGCTGATGTCGGCAGCGCAGACAAAAAATGGGAGGCCGTGACAGCCTCCCATTCCGGTAGATTTGTCAGTGATGGCGGGTGGCTTAGCCGTACAGAACTGTAATGGCTTCTGCGACGAGGGCCGGACGGTCTTGGCCTTCGATCTCCACCGTGGATTCCATTTTCATCTGCTTGCCGCCGGCTTTCGGCTCAACGGACAAGCACTTCTGGCGCAGGCGCACTTTAGAGCCGACCGGAACCATGTTCGTGAAGCGCACCTTGTCAGAGCCATAATTGATGCCGCGGGTCGTGCCGGACACGCGCAGGACTTCAGAGCCCAGCATCGGTAGCAGGGACAGCGTCAGGAAGCCGTGAGCGATCGGGGTGCCCAGTTCCTTGGTGGCACGCTCGACATCAACGTGGATCCATTGATGGTCGCCGGTGGCGTCTGCGAATTTGTTGACGCGGTCTTGATCGATCACGTGCCAGTCGGACACGCCGACTTCCTGGCCGGCAAGCGATTCAAGGTCTGCAAAGTCTACGTTACGTGGGTCTGCCATGTAATCCTCCTGTTTGACCTGAGTGTTTTGACGCGTTGGAGATAGCGGGGCAAGTCTGACGGTGGGGTAATTGTGCGGCGGCTTCACCGCACATTGCCCGGCTCAGGCTGCCAGATGATGTGCAAGCTCCGCGATGAAGCGCTCTATGTCTGAATCTGTTGTGAAGAGATGTGGCGTGATTCTCAGGCGATCGCCGCGCCGCGAGATGAAGATGCTCGCCTCCTTCAGCCGTGCGGTCAGGTCATCCGGGGCATTTTCCGGCAGCAACGGGCAGAGATAGTGCGCGCCGCGTTCGGCCTGTGGTAGGCAGTGAAGGCCCAAGCTGGCGAGCTGGTCGGCAAGGGCCGCGTTCCGCGCGCTCAGCGTCTCATGGATATTGCTGACGCCCCAGTCCAGGACTGTGCGAACTGCCGACTCAAAGGCTGGCAGCAGAGCGAAGTTTGACCGCTCTCCCATATCAAAACGCTGCGCGCCAGGGCCATAATGGTCTGTATAGTCAATCAGGCGTGCGAAGTTGGAAGAGCCCTGGCGGGTGATCCAGTTCTGTTCCAGGGGAACGCCATTGCGATGCTGCGGCGCGACGTACAGAAAGCCGGTGGCGTAGGGCGCGAGCAGCCATTTGTAGGCGGTGACGGCGACAAAATCAGGCTGCACATCTTTCACGTCAAAGGGCAGCACGCCACAGCTTTGCGTCAGGTCCAGTACCAAGGCGGCACCAACCTGGCGGCATCGTTTTCCGATGGCTGTCAGATCTATGAGGGCTCCGTCGGTCCAGCGCACATGCGCGCAGGCGACGAGGCCTGTCTCCGGGCCGATAGCCGCCAGCAGAGCATCCGACAGGGTCTCCCCATCTTGAGCGCCGATTGTGCGGATCGAGGCGCCAGTGTGTTTCGCAAGCTCCCTCCACGTATAAACGTTGGACGGGAACTGGTCTTCCAGGAGCAGGATTTCCTGTCCCTTCGAGAGCGGCAGGTTGCGCGCTGCTGTAGCCAACGCATAGCTGGCAGATGGCGAGAAGGCGATGCCGTCTGTATCCGCGCCGATCAGTTCAGCCAGCAAGGGGCGCAGCCGCTCTGTGTCCGCAAAGAACTCCGTATCCGGAATGGTCCAGGGATGTAGTTTGCGTGCGAGACCTTTCTGCCCTGCCTCAACTGAGGCTTTGGTCATCGGTCCCATCGTCGCGGTGTTGAAATAGGCGACATCCTCTGGGATGTCGAACAGGTGTCGCTGATTGGGAAGTGTCGTCATGTTGCGCCCATTTGGATGCGGAGTGAAAGGCTCGCTTGGTTCTTGCCCATAATGAATCGAGTTTCCACCCCGAAACCCAGACGCAATCCGCCTTTAGCAAAGCACCTGTCTCTGCGGCCAAGTCATGATCAGACAATCCGGCTGCCGGACTTGCCCCAATAGCGGTCGCGGATCAGGCGCTTGTAGAGTTTGCCGGTCGCGTGGCGGGGCAGTTCCGGGTCGAAGTCGATGCTTTTCGGGCATTTGATCTTGGACAATTCCGACCGGCAGAATTCGAGCAATTCCTCGGCCAGATCGTCAGAGGGGGGGATACCGGGCATGGGCTGGACAACGGCTTTCACGGCTTCGCCGAATTCATCATCCGGTATTCCGATCACGGCGACATCCGCGACTTTCGGGTGGGTGATCAGCACGTTTTCGGCTTCCTGTGGATAGATGTTCACGCCGCCCGAGATGATCATGAAGGCCTTGCGGTCTGTCAGGTAGAGGAAGCCGTCCTCGTCCACGCGGCCGACATCGCCAAGAGATGACCAGTCAGGGTGTTTCGGGTTAAGAGCAGAGGCGTTCTTGTCCGGCGCGTTATGATAGTTTGGTGGGGCGGTGCCTCCGAAGTAGATCTGGCCTTCGGTGCCGACCGGCACTTCGTCGCCATTCTCGTCACAGATGTGAAGCTCGCCATGCACAGGACGCCCGACAGTGCCCTTGTGGGTCAGCCAGTCCGGGCTTTTCACCCAGGTCATGCCATTGCCCTCGGAGCCGGCATAATATTCGTCAATGATGGGCCCCCACCATTCGATCATCTGCTCCTTGACAGGGATCGGGCAGGGCGCGGCTGCATGGATAACGAATTTCAGGCTGGAGACGTCATAGGATTTGCGGACCTCTTCGGGCAGCTTCAACAGCTTCACGAACATGGTCGGCACCATTTGGGTGTGGGTCACCTTGTACTTCTGGACATAGTCCAGGAAAGTTTCCGGATCGAACTTCTCCATGATGATCAGTGTGGCGCCGAGGCGCGTGAACGTCATGCACCAACGCAGCGGCGCGGCGTGATAGAGGGGCGCCGGCGAGAGATAGATATCCTCCGGGCCACAGCCTGCGAGGGCTTTGGTGATCTGGACCAGTACATTGTCCGCATCAATGGGCGTGTTTGGCTCAAGCGCCGGGCGGATGCCTTTCGGGCGCCCCGTTGTGCCCGAGGAGTAGAGCATGTCCGTGCCGGACATTTCGTCAGCAATGGGGGTGACCGGGAAGGTTTTCTGATGGCTTTCCAGTGGCTGGTAGCCGGGAATGTCGCCGCCAATGGACCAATAATGATCCAGTTGGGTGATCTCTTTCACCTTTGTGGCCACATCGGCCTTGCTCTTGCTGGCGATCAGCAGGGAGGAGCCGGAATCCTCGACAATGTATTGAACTTCAGGTGCCGTCAGACGTGACGAGATGCAGACGAAATAGAGACCTGAGCGCTGCGCCGCCCAGCAGATTTCGAAATAGCGCGGTGAGTTTTCTGCAAACAGCGCAATTGTGTCGCCGGGCTTGAGGCCCGCATCGCGGAAGGCATGGGCAATCTGGTTGGAGCGTTCATCCAGTTGGCGGAACGTGACTGTCTCTCCGGAGCCGGCCATGATGTAGGCGGGCTTGTCAGGTGAGGTCTTCGCGTGATGGCAAGGGTGCATGTCTATCCTCCGGTAAACCTCGCGCCCTCTGCCGGGGCGCGTTTGGGTGTTCGGAGGATATTTTTAGTCACCCCTAACCAAACGTCCACTGCCAACGTCGCGTCAGGCTCTCAGAGATCGTGAAACCAGTAATGCATGACGTGAGGCAGGCTGGGGCCGCCATGTTGTTCGGGCCAGTCGAAATTGGCGGAGATGTAAGGGCGCTTTGTGTAGCCGCGCTTGTTCCAGAATGTATCAAGCGGGGAATAGCCCGCAGGGCGTTTTGGATGATCGGCAGGGCGTTCCACGGCGCAGAAGCAGCTGCGGGCATAGCCGCGCTTGCGGGCGTGCTGCTCACGTGCATCGAAGAATTTGTGGCCAAGGCCATGGCCGCGCCACTCGGGCAGCAGAACGGATTCACCGAAGTAAAATGTGCTGGGCAGGTCAATGCCTGCCTGGGCAAGCGGCTCGGCGAATTCGGAATGATGGTCCGTGATCGCAGAGCCTGTTGCGCAGCCGACAATCTCCCCTGCCTCTGTTTCCGCCGTCACGATGAAGGCATCCTTGGCGGCGGAAAATTTGCGCAGATAGTCCTGCTCATAGTCGATGGTACCGGCGTAAAGATAAGGGAACGCCTCGAAGACCTGAATGCGCAGGCGTGCCAGCGCCGGGAGGGCGTCTTCCAGATCCTGGCCTGAAAGGGCACGCAGTTTCATGATGAGACCTGGCGCGTCCATTCGGCCAGATTGTAATAGGTTGTCACGCGGGCGATCTTGCCGTCTGAAATCTCAAAGAAGGCCCCCGCAGGCAATTTGTAGGTCTGGCCACGGGCAGGCGGCAGATTTCCATCTGTCTGCTTGTAGATGCCGTTCACGATGAACTCCGCAGCGCCGCGCTTACCGTCATCTGATGTCATGACGGTGATGTCAGTCAGAGTCTCATCATAGCAAGTGTCCATATGGGCCAGGAATTGCCGGAAGGCGTCATGGCCCATGCGTTCTGCGCCCTCATTCACATCGTGGCGCAGCGCAGGAGAGACGCAGGCGATCATGCTGTCCCAGTCCTTCGCGTTGAAGGCATCATAATAGGATTGGATAAGGTCTTTGGAGATCATTTGGGGAGACCTGGCTGTCCGGCCTGTTCCGGGTGCTCCTTGATATAGGCATGTTTCAGCTCGATTGAGCGTTTGTGTTGTCCGTCGGGGCTCCACCCTGGCGCATTGGCGCAGCGGCGAAGCCATCTGTCCGGCCGCAAGCCATCTGAGGCGCAGTCCCGGATGAGGCCGTAGAGCTCAAGAAAGGCAATCAGGAAAGGATTGTAGGTCTCAAGCTGTTTCACAATGCCGTAGACGGGTTTGTCGTCCTCCAGCTCTGGCACATAAGTGCCGAACATCTTGTCCCAGATGATGAAGACGCCCGCGTAATTTGTGTCCAGATAGCGCGGATTGATAGCGTGATGCACGCGGTGATGGCTGGGCGTGTTGAAGACGGCTTCAAACCAGCTCGGCATCTTGTCGATGGCTTCGGTATGAATCCAGAACTGGTAGAGCAGGTTCAGGCTCGCCACGAAGAAGATGACGTAAGGGTGATAGCCAATCAGAACCAGCGGTACACCAAGGAAGATCAATCCGGTGAAAGGCCCGAACCAGGGCTGACGCAGCGCTGTCGTCAGATTGTAGTGGCGGGAAGAATGATGTGTTGAGTGTTCCATCCACCACCAGCGCGCCCGATGCGCAAAGCGGTGCTTCCAGTAATAGATGAAGTCGTACAGCACAAAGGCGATGGCAAAGGACCACCAGGTCACCGGCTGGGTCAGTACGCGGTAAGGCCAGGCGAGCGACATCATCCACAGGGCCGCCGCGCCGGTCAGCGTGTTTACGATGACATTGCCTGCGCCCATAGCAAGAGAGGCGATCGCATCCTTTGTCTCATAATTGCCGTGCCACTTGCCTGTCTTGACGGCCCACCATTCCAGGATGACCGAGAAAACAAAGACAGGTGCCGCAAGTGTGGTGACCTCCGGCAGAGGCATAAACTCCATGACATCAAAACCTTCAGGCCTTGCCGCAAATGAATCTCCCTGAGGGAAGCTTCACGACTTCAAGCCATGTTGCGCTTTAATGCAAGAGCCTATGCTTGCTGCTCTCTTCACTACCCTTGGCTCATGGCAGGAGGCGCTGCGTCGGTACGCCATCACGTTTGTAGACCTCACCGCCCTTCATGACGAAGTCGACCGTTTCCAGAACGGAGGTGTCCTTGATCGGATCGCCTGAGACGGCGACGAAGTCGGCCTGACAGCCCGGATTGCCACAGCCCAGCTCTCCTTCCTTGCCAAGCGCTTCGGCGGCCAGGCTGGTGGCGCCCTGGATCGCCTGCATCGGCGTCATGCCGAATTTTACCATGCGGGAGAACTGACGGGGATTGTCGCCATGCGGATACACGCCGGAATCAGACCCGAAAACCACTTTGACACCCGCCTTCACCGCAGCAGTGAAGCTGTCGCGCTGGATCTTGGAGATGGCCCGTTCCTTGTCGAGCGATTCCGGCAGCACGCCATTCTTCTCGCCCTCAGCCAGAGTGTATTCGGTATTGTAGATATCCATGGACAGATATGTGCCATTGTCCTTGGCAAGCTGAATTGTGTCTTCGTCCAGGATGCTGGCATGCTCCACGGTATCGATGCCCGCAAGGATCGCGTTTCGGATACCGACCGTGCCATGGGCGTGGGAGGCGACTTTCAGGCCCCGGGCATGCGCCTCCTCGGCCACAGCGGTCAGCTCTTCCAGCATGCCCTGCGCTGCGCCGAGTGCGGTGCCCTTTGAGAAGACGCCGCCCGTGGAGCATGTCTTGATCAGGTCAACGCCGTATTTGATGTTCTCGCGCACCTTGGCGCGCATTTCCCATGGGCCTGTGGCCACGCCTTCACCTGTGAGGCCATACTCTGACGGCAGTAGATTGTTGTCAGAGCAGTGGCCGCCAATGATGCCGACCGGCGGACCTGAGACATACATGCGAGGGCCGGGAACCTCGCCCTCATTGATGGCATCGCGCAGCGCCACATCGCCATAGCTGGACGCGCCTACATTGCGCACAGTGGTGAAGCCGGCGAGCAGGGTCTTGCGGGCATTCTTGACGCCGGTTATGGCGGCGCGCTCATCCGACAGGCTGAGGGAATAATAGGCCGGGGTTTCCGGATCGCCTGTCAGGTGGGTGTGCATGTCGATGAAACCGGGCAGAAGGGTTTCAGAGTCCAGCGCAATGATTGTGGCCTTGGAGGGCTTGCGCACGGATTTTTGCGTGCCGCTGGCCGTGACCTCACCATCCTCAATCACAAAAGCCGGATCATTCACGACCGTGCCGCTGACAGGATCAACATATTTGGCGGCCGTCAGATAAACTGTCTCTGCGCTGGCTGCCGAGCCGAAAAGGCAGGCTGAAAGCGCCGCCAGAATGAGTGTTCGTTTCATGACATAGTCCCTAATTGCCTGACCTTTATCGGATTGAGGTTCCGCCTGCGTCAAGCTGGCAACGAAGTGCCGCCGGGGAAGACTTGACGAAGCTGCATGGAAAGGCAGCTTGTGACCAGTTTATTGATACTCAGGAGGAAAACATGGCCAGGCCGAAGGAATTCAAGGAAATCATTCTGGACATTGAGGATGGCATCGCGACCCTCACACTGCACCGACCGGAAAAGATGAATGCCTTCACGGGCACCATGATGCACGAAATGATCGAGGCGTTCGACATTACCGACGCTGATGACAGCGTGCGCGCCGTGATCGTGACAGGCAGTGGAGATCGAGCTTTCTGCGCGGGTGCTGACCTGTCTGCCGGCGCTGAGACCTTTGACTATGATGAGCGCGCCAAGAGCGGCGAAGAGGGCCGCACGGAAAGCACTGACATTCAGCGTGATGGCGGTGGCCGCGTGACGCTGCGCATCTTTGACAGCCTGAAGCCCGTGATCGGGGCCATCAATGGCGCGGCGGTCGGCATCGGTGTGACCATGCAGTTGCCTATGGATATCCGGATCGCGGCTGACAATGCGCGCTTTGGCTTTGTGTTCAACCGTAGGGGCATCAATCCGGAAGCGGCCTCCAGCTGGTTCCTGCCACGTCTTGTCGGCATCTCCCAGGCGCTGGAATGGTGCTATTCCGGCCGCGTCTTCCCGGCCCAGGAAGCGATGGAGGGCGGGCTTGTTCGCTCGATCCATCCGCAGGCGGAGCTGATGGATGTGGCACGCGGCATTGCGCGTGAGATTGCCGATAATACGGCAGCGGTTTCTACGACGCTTACACGTCAGATGATGTGGCGCATGCTGGGCGCGAGCCACCCGATGGAAGCGCACATTGTCGACTCCGCTGCGATCTATTCCCGCGGCAAGACACCGGACGCAAAAGAAGGCGTCATGAGCTTCCTGGAGAAACGAAAGCCCGTCTATCCGGTGAAAGTCTCCGATGGTATGCCCAACTTTTTCCCGTGGTGGGAAGAGCCGGAGTTCAAATGGATTGGCGGCAAGGACTAGCCTGACATGTCTGTTGACCTGCAACTGATTGAGACAAACGGCATTCGCCTGCGGGTCGCCACCGCAGGCGAGGGGCCCTTAGTGATCCTGGTCCACGGCTTTCCCGAAAGCTGGTATTCGTGGCGCCATCAGATCAAGGCTCTTTCGGAAGCAGGTTACCGTGTGGCCGCGCCGGATGTGCGCGGCTATGGCGGCTCTGATCGTCCGCATACGGTAGAGGCCTATGACATGGAAAGCCTGACCGGAGATATTGCCGGTCTGGCCGAGGCGCTGTCTCCCGGAGAGCAGGCGGTTGTCGTGGGTCATGACTGGGGCGCCCCGCTTGCGTGGAATACGGCCCGGCTGCATGCGGATAAGTTCCGTGCCGTGGCGGGGCTGTCAGTTCCCTATACGCCGCCGGGCGAGGTGGTGTTCATTGATGCCGCGCGCAAATTTTTTACCGAGCGTGGGCTGTTCTTCTATCAGATCTATTTCCAGGATCAGGGGCCGCCAGAGGCCGAACTGGAAGCCGATCCGGCCGAGACAATCCGGAAGTTCTATTATGCCATCTCCGGTGACGCGCCGGAGGGAACCTGGCCGACGGACAAGAAGCATGGCGATACACTGTTGCACCGCCTGCCAGAGCCGGACATGCCTCTACCATGGCTTAGCGAAGAAGATGTTGCCTATTATGATGAGCAGTTCCGCAACTCAGGGTTCCGCGGGCCGTTGAATCGTTACCGCAACTGGCACCGCGACCATGCCTATCTGACATCGCACCCGTCCTCGCCGGTGATCGCGCAGCCGTCGCTGTTCATTGGCGGAACCAGGGATCTGGTGCTGAAAATGTATCCGGGCGATATGGTGGCCGCGATGAAGAAAAGCCTCGGTGATCTGCGGGGTGCGACCTTGTTGGAAGGTGTCGGGCACTGGACGCAGCAGGAGCGGCCTGAGGAGGTGAACCGGTTGTTGATCGAGTGGCTGAACAGTCTTTGAGGACTCTCTGAGGGCAGGGGCTATTCGTCGTCGAAATCGTTTGATCGTCCGGACATGTCCAGATCGCCAAAGCGTGTGACGTTTGAATCGAAGGCGAGTTCGACGCGGCCAATCGGGCCGTGACGCTGCTTGCCGACGATAACCTCTGCCTTGCCATAGACTTGGTCCATGCGCTGGCGCCATTGGGCCCATTTTTCGTTCGAGGCGGGATCGGTCGGGTCGGCGCCTGGCTCGGCCCGCGAGAGATAATACTCCTCGCGATATACGAACAGCACCACGTCGGCGTCCTGCTCGATTGAGCCTGATTCCCGAAGGTCAGACAGCTGCGGACGTTTGTCATCGCGTTGTTCAACGGCTCGTGACAGCTGGGACAGGGCAATGATCGGAACGTTCAGATCCTTGGCCAACGCCTTGAGCGAGGTCGTGATTTGCGTGATTTCCTGCACCCGGTTTGCGTTCGCATTGCCGGTGCTGACCGTGATGAGCTGAAGGTAGTCGATCACGATCATGTCGAGACCGACAGAGCGTTGTAGGCGGCGCGCGCGGGCCGCAAGCTGACTGATCGAGATGCCGCCTGTATCATCGATATAGAGAGGCAGGTTCTGCAGTTCTTCGGTCGCTTCCCGCAGGCGCTCAAAGTCGCTCTTGTCGAGGTCGCCCTGACGGATGCGGTGCGTCGTGATGCCGGTGCGCTCGGCGATAATACGCGTGGCGAGCTGTTCGTTCGACATCTCCAGAGAGAAGAAGCCGACGATTGCACCGTCTACGGTCTTTCGTGAGCCGTCATCCTGCAGTTCTGAGCGATAGGCGGACGCGGCATTATAGGCAATGTTCGTCGCGAGTGAGGTTTTCCCCATGGAAGGACGGCCGGCCAGGATGACGAGGTCTGACCGGTGGAGGCCGCCGAGCTTTTCGTCGAGGTCTCTGAGGCGTGTCGGGATGCCGGCGATTTTGCCCTCTCGCTTGAACGCGGCTTCGGCATTCTTGAGGGATTCCGTCAGCGCTTCGGAGAAGCTGCTGAAGCCACGGCCACTGGAGCCGCGTTCGGCAAGGTCAAATAGACGACGCTCTGCCAGTTCGATCTGGCGCTCGCCATTCTCTTCCGGCGTCGGGTTCAGGGCCCGGCCCTGAAGTTCTCCGCCAATGCCGACCAGTTCGCGGCGCATCGCAAGGTCGCGAATCATGCGGGCATAGTCGCCCACCTCAGGCCCGAAGGCGGCCGAATCGAGCAATTGCTCCAGATAGCGCGCGCCACCAATCTCGCTGAGCTTTTCGGCTTTTTCGAAATGTTCGCGCAGGGTAACGCCATCCGCGATTCGGCCTTGCTGAATCATGGTAGCGGCGACATTGAATAATTCCTGGTGCGCGGGTGCGTAGAAGTCTGATGGTCTCAGAATATCCGCGACGCGTTGATAGGAGTTATTGTCGAATAGAATGGCGCCCAGCACAGCCGCTTCCGCCGACAGATTGTTCGGCGGTGTGACAGTCTCTTTAGGGGAGGAGGCATCATCAAGCGGCATGGTTAAGTGTAACTCAGCTGGGGGTGAATTGCAGGGGCAGAAACTCACTCGGGCCTGATTTTACCGGGTTAGTCACAAAAAAGGCCGCAGCTGTGGATAGCTGCGGCCTGATTTGATCAGAAGGCGAAGACTATTCTTCGTCTTCTCCTTCGCCAGATTCGTCACGCTCGGCGGCGGCTTCAGCCAGCTCGCCAGCTTGTTCCTGGGCTTGTTCCTGGTTGGCAGCTTGCAGGGATGCGACGATGTCTTCGCCTTTCGCCTGACGCTCAGCTTCATCGCTGGAGCGTGCCACATTGGCCTGGACCGTAGCGGTCACTTCAGCGTGCAGGCGGACAGCCACGTCGTACAGACCGATCGCCTTGATCGGACGGTCGAGACGCACGCCGGTACGCGGAATGCTGTAACCAGCAGCTTCAGCGGCATCAGCCACGTCACGTGCGGTAACAGAGCCGTACAGCTGACCGGTGTCGCCAGCCTGGCGGATCAGCACGAAGGATGCACCTTCGAGCTTCTGGGCTTCGGCTTCAGCCTTGGCGCGGGCTTCCGCGTTACGGGCTTCAATGGCTTCACGCTCTGCTTCGAAGCGGGCGCGGTTCTTTGCATTGGCGAGCAGGGCTTTGCCTTGCGGGATCAGGAAGTTACGGGCGAAGCCGTTCTTCACTTTCACTTCGTCGCCGATGACGCCAAGGCGCTCGATGCGTTCAAGAAGGATGACTTGCATGTGGGTCTCTCCTTACTTCACTTCGAACGGAAGCAGGGCCAGCATGCGGGCGCGTTTGATCGCCTGGGCAAGCTTGCGCTGGTTCTTCAGATTAACGGCCGTGATGCGGCTGGGCACGATTTTCCCTTTTTCAGAGATGTAGCGCTGCAGCAGTTTCACGTCCTTGTAGTCGATTTCCTGAGCATTGGAGCCGGAAAACGGATCGACCTTGCGGCGACGTCCAAACGGACGGCGGGCAGGGATGTTCGTGATGTTCAGTTTCTGAGCCATTTCGAGTGTCCTTCCCTAGTCGCGGCGACGGTCTTTGCGAGAGAGAACCGGGGACGGTTCATCGCTCAGCGTTTCGACGCGGACGGTCATGTAACGCATGACATCATCGGAGATGCGGTGCTTGCGCTCCAGTTCCAGAACAGCATCGGCAGGGCCGTCGATGTTCAGGAGGGAGTAATGCCCCTTGCGCTGTTTCTTGATCGGATAGGCCAGGTTGCGAAGACCCCAGTATTCGGTCTTGCCAACTTTTGCGCCTTTTTCCTTGAGGAAGTTGCTCAGTTCTTCGACAAAGCTGTCGACCTGGGCAGGCGAAATGTCAGGTCGTGTGATCACGACATGCTCATAAAGTGCCATGTTTTTATTCCCATAATTGAGGCATGCGGCGCCTGACAGCGGGAAACTGACCGGCGATGGCCCCTCTTCTTCCGGCTCATTCCGGAGTACCAAGGACCGCATTCCTGCGAGTGAAGGCGGGTGTAAAGCGCATTTGACGGTATTTTTCAAGCGCTTGCTTACATTGCCGGTCACCATTAGTCACACACCCAACTTGGAGACACCAATAATGACAAAATTTGCATTTATCTTTCCAGGGCAGGGAAGCCAGGAAATCGGCATGGGCAAAGCGCTTGCGGATGCCTTTCAGTCGGCCCGCGACGTGTTCGCAGAGGTCAATGAAGCACTGGGGCAAGACCTGTCCGGCCTGATGTGGAGCGGTGATATCGAAGAGCTGACTCTGACCGCGAATACCCAGCCAGCCCTGATGGCGCACAGCGTCGCCGCTATGCGCGCGCTGGAGGCTGAATTCGGTCTGTCCGCGAGCGATGCAGCCTTTGTGGCAGGCCATTCCCTGGGCGAATATTCCGCTCTGGCCTCTGCCGGAGCGATCAGCCTGGCCGATACGGCGCGCCTGTTGCGCATTCGCGGCAATACCATGCAGGGCGCTGTAAAACCGGGTGAAGGTGCCATGGCGGCGCTTCTGGGCGCTGACATCACGCAGGCGGAAGCGGCTTGTGAAGCCGGCCGCAAGGCGGGCGGTGTTTGCGAAGTCGCGAACGACAATGCGCCGGGCCAGTTGGTTCTGTCCGGTACCAAGGCTGCCATTGACGCGGCCTGTGAGTACGCCAGGGAGAATGGCGTCAAGAAAGCCATGCCGCTGAATGTCTCCGCGCCCTTCCATTGTTCTCTGATGCAGCCCGCTGCCGATGCGATGGCTGAGGCCTTGAGAGATGTGACCATCAATTCTCCCTCAACGCCTCTTGTTGCGAACGTCTCCGCACATGCTGTGACTGAACCTGAAACGATCCGCCGGAACCTGGTGGAACAGGTGACGGGCCGTGTGCGCTGGACAGAGAGCGTGCAGTTTATGGTCGCTCAGGGAGTTGAAGCGACGGGCGAAGCAGGTAATGGCAAAGTATTGACGGTGATGCAGCGTCGCATCGAAAAGTCACTCAACGGCTTCACCCTCGGGACGCCCGAGGATCTTGAGGCGTTTGCAGAAGCAATGAAGGGATAAGCCAGATGTTTGACCTGACAGGCCGTACGGCTCTTGTAACCGGAGCATCCGGGGGAATCGGCCGCGCGATTGCACAGGCGCTTTCCGAAGCTGGCGCCAAGGTGGCGCTCTCCGGCACACGTGAGAACGTTCTTGAAGAAGTTGCAGCCACGCTGAAAGGCGAAAGTGCGATTGTGCCGTGCAATCTGTCTGACGAAGAGGCCGTGAATGGTCTCGTTTCGAAGACGGAAGAAGCTATCGGTCCGCTCGATATTCTCGTAGCAAATGCAGGAATCACGCGCGACAAATTGCTGATGCAGATGAAGGATGACGACTGGAACGATGTTCTGTCCGTCAATTTGGGCAGCTATTTCCGACTCACGAAGAGCTGCGTGCGGGGCATGATGAAGCGCCGTCACGGCCGCATTATCGGCATTACGTCAATTGTCGGTGTCACAGGAAATCCGGGGCAAACGAACTATTGCGCGTCCAAAGCAGGCATGATCGGCTTTACGAAGTCGCTCGCTCAGGAGGTCGCGAGCCGGGGCATCACAGCGAACACAATCGCACCTGGTTTCATTGCGTCTCCTATGACGGATGTGTTGCCGGATAACCAGAAAGAGGCCCTTCTGGGCCAGATTCCTTCGGGGCGTCTGGGCGAGGGTGCTGACATCGCTGCGGCTGCAGTATATCTTGCTTCCAATGAAGCCGCCTATGTTACGGGGCAGACGCTGCACGTAAATGGCGGTATGGCAATGATCTGATTTCACAACAGTAAGGGTTAGTCATAGGACTTGGCGCTCGTCCCAACTGTGTGCTAGGCGCAACACAATGGTTCGAATCTGGGCCAGTCCTCAGGCATTTCTAGAGAGGTACTCATGTCTGACGTTCTTGAACGCGTTAAAAAAATTGTAGTCGAAAATCTCGACGTGGATTGTGATAAGGTTGTTGAGAGCGCAAGCTTCATCGATGATCTGGGCGCTGACTCGCTGGACCTGGTCGAACTGGTCATGGCTTTCGAGGAAGAGTTCAATATCGAAATCCCTGATGATGTACAGGAGTCCATCCGCACCGTTGGTGATGCGGTGACCCACATCAAGGCTCACATCTAAAACAGGCAGGGTTCTATGTCTGACCGCCGCGTCGTTATCACCGGTATCGGGATTGTCTCACCCTTGGCCTTTGGCCGTGAGGCAACTTGGGAGCGCCTGATTGAAGGCAAGTCTGGGGCTGGACGTATTGATACGTTCGATCCTGAAGACATGCCCTGCAAGATTGCATTCCAGGTACCATGGAAAACTGGCCGCGGTGGCGGTGAAGGGGACCCTCACGCTTTCGATCCTGAGGCGTTTGTCTCCTCCAAGGAGATGCGCCGGATCGATGAGTTTATTCTTTATGCCATCGCCGCCGCAGACGAGGCAGTAGAGGATTCCGGTTGGAGACCCGAAGACGATGAAGGTCAGGAGCGCACAGGCGTTCTGATCGGCTCCGGCATCGGTGGTCTGGAATCCATCTATCAGACGGCGATCACGCTTCATGAGAACGGGCCGCGCAAGGTGAGCCCGTTCTTCATCCCCTCTGCACTGATCAATCTGGCTTCTGGTCAGGTCTCCATCAGGCACAAATTCAAAGGGCCTAACCATTCCGTGGTGACGGCCTGCGCAACAGGCGCTCACGCCATTGGCGACTCCGCACGTCTCATCAAGTATGGGGACGCGGACGTCATGCTTGCGGGTGGCTCTGAAGCAGTTATCGGACGCATCGGCATTGCGGGCTTCTGCGCCGCAAAGGCGATGTCCACGAATTTCAATGACACTCCTGAAAAGGCCTCCCGTCCTTACGACAAGGATCGCGATGGCTTTGTCATGGGTGAGGGCGCTGCCATCCTCGTTCTGGAAGAGTACGAGCATGCCAAGGCCCGCGGCGCGAAGATCTATGCCGAAGTCTCAGGTTATGGTCTGACGGGCGATGCCTATCACATCACGGCGCCGGCTGAAGGCGCTGAAGGCGGCTATCGCGCGATGAAGATGGCGCTGAAGCATTCCAGCATAGACCCGACCGAGATCGACTATGTGAATGCCCACGGTACCTCCACTCCCAAGGGAGATGAAGGCGAGGCTGGCGCTGTCGAGCGCGCATTCGGCGATCATGCCAAGAACATGTCGATGTCTTCCACCAAGTCTGCCGTTGGCCACCTTCTTGGAGCTGCCGGGGCCATTGAAAGCGCTTTCTGTGCACTGGCCATTCGTGACCAGGTGATGCCGCCAACTCTGAATCTCGACAATCCGAGCTTCGAGACCGTTCTGGACCTTATCCCGCATAAGGCGAAGAAGGGACGTGTGCGCGCGGCCATGTCGAACAGTTTCGGCTTTGGTGGCACCAACGCATCGCTTGTGCTCACGGAAGTGAAATAAGCCTGTTTTTCCGGGCTGGGGTTGGCGTGTAAGCTGGCACCGCCAGGATTCGAGAGGCATGCATGAAACTCATCAAGGGACTGATCTCGCTGTTTGTCCTCCTGTTTGTTCTGGGGGGCGCAGTGGCGGGCGGTGGCTGGCTGTGGTTCCAGCACGAACTCAGCAAGCCCGGCCCCTCTACGGAGCAGCATCTGTTCTTGGTCGAGCCTGGCGAAACGCTGAGCGGCGTTGCGCAGCGGCTGGAAGATGAGGGCATTATCTCTGATGACAGGCTTTTCAAGCTGAAAGCCAAACTGGATGGCACGGAGCTGGCCATCAAGACAGGTGAGTTCGAGCTGGAGCCACGCGCCAGCCTGTCGGAGGTGATGGAAACGCTGATCGACGGCAAGTCCGTCTTCTACAAGATCACGCTTCCTGAAGGCCGCACGACAGCTCAATTGTTGAAGATGGTCGAAGCCGACCCGGTTCTGATCGGCGATATGCCGGAAGAGGAGGTCGCCGAGGGCAGCCTGCTGCCGGATACGTATCTATTCCATCGCGGAACATCGCGCGCTGACCTTATTGAACGGATGCAGAAAGCGCAGACCGATCTTCTGGACGAGCTGTGGCCTCAGCGTGCCGAAGATCTGCCAATCGCCTCAAAACAGGAGGCCGTCATTCTGGCTTCAGTTGTCGAAAAGGAAACCGGTATTGTCGGCGAGAGGCCGCAGATTGCCGGCTTGTTTATCACGCGCCTGAAGCGCGGCATGCGGTTGGAGAGCGACCCCACCATCATTTATGGCGTGTCCAAGGGCGAGCCGCTTTACAACAAGCGTGGCCAGCGCCGGACGTTGTATCGGTCAGAGATTGACCGCAAGACAGACTGGAACACCTATCAGATCGATGGTTTGCCTAAGACGCCCATCTGCAATCCAGGGCGCGACGCCATTGCGGCGGTGCTGAACCCCGAAGAGACGGGGCACATCTTTTTTGTCGCAGACGGCAAGGGTGGTCATCTCTTCGCCAAAACGCTTGCAGAGCACAACAAGAACGTTGCGGCCTATCGCCGATATGAGCGACAGGAAATCCAGAAGGAGCGGACAGGGCAATGAGCAAGCTATCTGGCATGACCGGCTTTGCACGTCTGACGGGCGAAGAAGACTGGGGCGCCTGGGCCTGGGAGGCCAAGAGTGTGAATGGCCGTGGCCTGGACGTGCGTGTGAACACGCCGCCCGGATTTGACTCATTGGAGCGTCATGTAAAGGCGGCCGCGTCCAAAATGTTCAATCGTGGTTCCCTGCAGGTTTCCTTGCGGATCGAGATGGGCGGTGCGACGGAAAATGTGGCCATTAATGAGGCCTTCCTCGACAAGCTGATTGCCGCTACGCGTCAGGCGCACCAGGGAGAGCTGTCCAGCGAAGCCATTGCCACTCTCATGACTGTCAAAGGCGTCGTGGAAGCGGGCGGAGACAATATTCGTGACCTGGCAATGCAGGAAGGCGTCAGCGCCATGCTGGCCGGTGCTGCAGAACAGGTTCTGGCTGAGCTGGCAGAGGCCCGGCTCGCCGAAGGCGCGTCGCTGCAGTCCATCATGGGCAAGCTGGTCGACGAACTGGAAGACACCGCGAAACAGGCCGCCAGCCTGGCAGGAGACCAGCCCAGCCTGCTGAAGGCGCGCTTGTCGAAGCAGCTGGAAGAGCTTGGGGCGGGCAGTCAGGTGGATGCAGAGCGGCTGGCTGCTGAACTGGCGATTACCGCGGCCAAGGCGGATGTTCGCGAGGAGCTGGACCGCCTGAGCGCGCACTTCGAGACTGCGAGAGGATTGCTCGCGAGCGGGTCTCCAGCGGGCCGGAAACTGGACTTCCTGGCGCAGGAGCTGAACCGTGAGGCCAATACGCTTTGTTCGAAATCGGTCAGCCTGGATTTGACGAATGCGGGGCTTGGCCTCAAAGGAATAATCGACCAGTTCAAGGAGCAGGCAGCCAATGTCGAATAGCGGACATCCGAAGGACAGCGGCAAACGGCGCGGACTGATGCTCGTCCTGTCCAGTCCATCCGGGGCAGGCAAGACCACGCTGTCGCGCAAACTGATCGAAGAGTTCGACGATGTGAATTTGTCAGTGTCCGCCACGACACGCGCGCCACGCCCTGGAGAGGAAGACGGCAAGGATTACTTCTTCCGGTCAGTCGATCAGTTTCACGACATGATTGAGCGCCGCGAGTTTCTCGAATGGGCGCATGTGTTTGACCGGTATTATGGTACGCCCAAGGCTGACACGGTCGCGCGTCTGGAAGCGGGCGAGGATGTTCTGTTCGATGTGGACTGGCAGGGGGCTGATGCCCTGCATGATCAGATGCCGAATGATGTGGTCTCTGTCTTCATCCTGCCGCCGAGTATCAACGCCCTGGAAATGCGGCTTGCTGCGCGCCCCGGATCGACGCCGGAGATCGTGGCGCGGCGTATGGAAGAGGCCAAGCGCGAGATCATGCATTGGCGCCGCTATGACTATGTGATCGTGAATGACGATCTGGAGGTCGCCTATCAGCGCCTGCGCCGTATTCTGCTGGTGGAGCGCCTGAAGCGGTTGCGGCAGCTGGACCTTGAAGACCATGTCCGGCAATTGCTCG
This sequence comes from Alphaproteobacteria bacterium, assembly GCA_018222605.1. Taxonomy (GTDB): domain Bacteria; phylum Pseudomonadota; class Alphaproteobacteria; order Caulobacterales; family Hyphomonadaceae; genus Hyphomonas. The sequence continues at coordinate 13,716 of JAAEZZ010000013.1, read as the reverse complement.
GGGAAGCCTGATGGAACCACGCAAGAAACTTGGAAACATCAAGAGCAGCCCGATCTGGCTGATTGCGCTGATCCCCTTATTGGGCATCGTATGGGGCGCTTGGTATATCGCCAAACACGTTATCTGAATGAAAAAGCCCCGCAGCGATGCTGCGGGGCTTTTCCTTTAACCTTGAAGGCGGCGATCAGGATTTCGCCATGGCCTTCTGGAAGTTCTTGTCGACAGCTTCGATGAAGCCTTCGGTCGTCAGCCATTCCTGATCCGGACCCACCAGCAGGGCGAGGTCTTTGGTCATCTGGCCACTTTCAACCGTCTTGATGATGGTGTCTTCCAGCGTCTGTGCGAAGGCACGAACATCCGGCGTATCGTCCATACGGCCCCGATGATCCAGGCCGCGCGTCCATGCGAAGATGGAGGCGATGGAGTTTGTGGAGGTCGCTTCGCCTTTCTGGTGGTTGCGGTAGTGGCGGGTCACGGTGCCGTGGGCAGCTTCTGCCTCAACCGTGTTGCCATCCGGCGTCATCAGAACGGAGGTCATCAGACCGAGCGAGCCGTAGCCTTGAGCAACGGTGTCGGACTGAACGTCGCCGTCATAGTTCTTACAAGCCCAGACATAGCCGCCGGACCATTTCATGGCAGCTGCCACCATGTCGTCGATCAGGCGATGCTCATAGGTGCCGCCAAACTCGTCGAACTTGGCTTTGAACTCGTTGTCAAAGACTTCCTGGAAGATATCCTTGAAGCGGCCATCATAGGCTTTCAGGATCGTGTTCTTCGTGGAGAGGTAGACCGGCCATTTGCGTTGCAGGCCGTAGTTCAGACAGGCGCGTGCGAAGTCACGGATCGACTCGTCGAGATTGTACATGCCCATGGCGATGCCGGAGGACGGGAAATCAAAGACTTCGTATTCCTTGGAATCAGAGCCGTCTGCAGCTTCCCATTTCATGGTCAGCTTGCCCTTGCCGGGAACGAGGAAGTCCGTTGCCTTGTACTGGTCGCCGAAAGCGTGACGGCCGACAACAACCGGTTTCGTCCAGCCTGGGACCAGGCGCGGGACGTTGGAGATCACGATCGGCTCGCGGAAAACAACGCCGCCGAGGATGTTACGGATCGTGCCGTTCGGGGAGCGCCACATTTTCTTGAGGTCGAATTCCTCAACGCGGGCTTCGTCCGGGGTGATGGTCGCACATTTGACGGCCACGCCATACTGCTTGGTGGCGTTGGCGGCATCAATGGTGATCTGGTCGTCTGTCTCGTCGCGCTTCTGGATCGACAGATCGAAATATTTCAGATCGATGTCGAGATAGGGGTGAATCAGCTTGTCCTTGATCATCTGCCAGATGATCCGGGTCATTTCGTCCCCGTCCATTTCGACGACGGGGTTTTTGACCTTGATCTTTGCCATGTTGGAATTCCTCACGGTTGCCTGTATCTGGCAGCGCTATAGCAGAGCGGACCGCCGCGTCAAAACAGGTAAAACAATGGCAGATCAGCGCAGCCCGGCAATCATCCTCCATTCGCCGCAGCTTGGCGAGAATATTGGCGCGGCCGCACGGGTTATGCGCAATTTCGGTTTGACCGATCTGAGATTGGTCACGCCCCGCGATGGATGGCCGAATCCCGCGGCTGAAACCATGTCTGCCGGGGCGTTTGAGGCCGGTGTGACGGTGCAGGTGTTCGAAACGCTGCAGGAGGCGCTGGAGGGAATCACCTGGCTGGCCGCTGCGACAGCGCGCCTGAGAGGCATGGAGAAGCGGATTGGAGACGCTGCTGAGGCTTCAGAAGCCGTCTCTGAGCGTCTGGATACGGGCAAATCCGCGATCATGTTCGGGGGCGAAAAGTCCGGCCTGCCGAATGATGCCGTCGCGGTGGCCGACTTCCTGATGACGTATCCCGTCGATACAGACTTCAAGAGTCTCAATCTTGCGCAGGCTGTTTGCGTCTTTTGTGCAGAATGGGGCAAGCGTGCGATTGGCGCGAGAGCCGACGCAGAAGATGTGAAGGCCGGTCTGGGTGACCCTGCGCCACGTGATGAGCTGTATCGCATGTTCGAGCATTTCGAGGATGAGTTGGAGCGCGCTGGCTATTTCTTCCCGCCCGAGAAAACTGCCCTGATGAAGGACAATCTCCGCGCGGCGCTGATCCGGGCTGACTGGACACGGCAGGAAGTGCAGACCTTCCGCGGCGCGATCAAGGCCTTGGCACTTGGTCGGGGCAAGGCGCGCGTTGTCAGGGATGACTGATCCCTCAAGGCGCGTCGCTATCATCGGGGCAGGACCTGCCGGTCTTATGGCCGCTGGGGTTGTCTCGAACCATGGCTATGGTGTGGATGTTTATGATGCGATGCCGAGCGTTGCCCGCAAATTCTTGATGGCTGGCAAGAGTGGTCTGAACATCACGAACACGCATTTTCCGGATGGTGTCGGGGACGTTTACCCACAACCGGCTGCGCCGCTGAGAACCGCTTTGGCGGCGTTTTCTGCACAGGATGTGGAAAGCTGGATGCAGGATCTTGGCATTCAGCCGGTGACTGGATCCACAGGCCGGGTCTTTCCGAAGCAGATGAAGGCATCGCCCTTGCTACGCGCCTGGCTGGGGCAGCTGCAGGAGAGTGGAGTGCGATTGCATGTGCGCCATCGTTTGGGCGCATGGGATGAGCGCGGCTTGCAGTTCGATACGCCGGACGGGCAAAAGACCGTGCAGACTGCGGCCTGCGTGTTCGCCATGGGTGGACGCAGCTGGGCCCGGCTTGGCTCTGATGGTCAATGGGCACAGACATTCCGCGAGGCCGGTATCGAGCTCTCGCCCTTCCTGCCTTCCAATTGCGGGTTCTGCGTTTTGTGGTCTGATCGCATGAAGAACGAGTTTGCAGGTCACCCTGTCAAGAATGCTCAGCTTACGGTCAAGTCGGGACAGGGCGTGCAGCAAACCCGTGAGGAATTCGTGGTAACAGCAGACGGGGTGGAAAGCGGCGCGATCTATACGCTGTCACTCAAATTGAGAGATATGCTCGTCAGGGGAGAGGCCGCCACGATCTGGCTGGATCTCTTGCCAGACTTGGACGTGACGGAGATTGGACAGCGCTTGCGGGGCCGGAAAGGTAAGCAATCGGTTTCCAATCATTTACGCCGAACCCTGAACCTGACGGGCGTTAAGCGCGCGCTGCTGAATGAATTGGGAGACCGGACGGTCTTTGATGATCCGCAGGCGCTGGCGCAGCAGATCAAGGCCTTGCCGCTTACACTGTCAGGTATGGCACCGCTTGATCAGGCGATCTCCACAGCTGGCGGTGTCTCGTGGGACGAACTTACGGAAGATTTCATGTTGAGGAAAAAGCCGGGAGCTTTCTGCGCGGGGGAAATGATTGACTGGGATGCGCCAACGGGCGGCTATCTACTGACGGCCTGTTTCGCCACCGGGCGTGCAGCCGGTCTGGGCGCACTCCGGTGGCTGGAGAACAGGTCTCTCTAGCGGCCCTTCCAGACAGGCGCGCGTTTCTCAATGAAGGCTTTCGGGCCTTCCTTGAAGTCTTCCGTCCCGACAATCTTGCCGAATGCCGTGCCGCTGTCTTTCCAGAGCTCATCATCCGTTTTGGCGGAGGCATTCATCGCGACCTCACGACTTGCTGCGACGGCGAGCGGGGCATTGGCTGTCACGCGTTCTGCCAATTTCTTGGCTTCGTCCATCACCTCATCAGCCGGGACAACCTTGTTGACCATGCCGAGTTCATAAGCGCGCTGGGATGGTAGCGGATCCCCTGTCAAAATCACTTCCAGCGCAGTGGCGCGGCCAATGGCCCGCGGCAGGCGGAACAGGCCGCCAGCTGCTGCGACGAGGGAGCGTTTGACCTCGGGCAAGCCGAAATTGGTGTCATCAGCGCAGACAATCATATCGCAGGACAAGGCTACTTCCGTGCCGCCTGCCAGCGCCGAACCTGTGATGGCGGCGATCAGCGGTTTTGTCCGTTCACGACGTGCGATGCCCGCAAAGCCGCCTTTCTTTGTGGAGAGCGCAGCGCCATTGCCGGCAGAAATCTCTTTTAGGTCTGCACCAGCGCAAAATGCCTTACCGACGGCGGTCAGAATGCCGACCCATACTTCCGGATCGGATTCCATCTGGTCCAGGGCCGCTTCCATGGTCTGGGCCATTTCGCCATTGATGGCGTTTCTGGCCTCAGGGCGATTCATGGTGATGATCGCAATGTGGCCGTGCTTTTCATATTCGACGGGCATGGTGTTTCGCTCCTTGTTGTTTGAGGCCAGCTAATCAGCATTCCCCAGCGTCCATCAAGACAGTTTGCGCTTGCCAGACCTTGGGTAAAGCCCTCGAAATTAGCAGCATGGATCTTACACTCAGCCCCGAATACACCGCGTTTCGTGACCATGTAGCCAAGCTGCTGGAGGAAAACGCCCATCTCGCCCCAGGCCCGGAAGACAAGGGCCTGAAGCATCCGAAACGTCTTGCCTGGCAGAAATTCCTGATTGGTGAAGGCCTGACAGCGCGTACCATTCCCAAGGAATATGGCGGCTATGGCGCCGAGCCGGATATCCTGAAATCCAGGATCATTGCCGAAGAGTTTGCGCGCAGCGGTGTACCGCGCCCTCTCGCCGGGCAGGGCATTTCCATGCTGGTGCCGACGCTGCTGGAACTTGGGACGCCGGAGCAGAAGGAAAAGTACATCCGCCCAACCCTGCATGGCGAGATGATCTGGTGTCAGGGCTATTCAGAGCCCGGCGCTGGCTCTGACCTGGCCTCGCTGCAAACCAAGGCAGTCGAGGATGGCGATGACTATGTTATCAATGGCCAGAAGATCTGGACATCGACAGCCCGTCAGGCCGACATGATTTTCTGTCTTGTGCGGACTGACCCTGCAGCCAAAAAGCATCATGGCATCACCTATATCTTGTTCCCTATGGATACGCCGGGAATTGAAGTGCGCCCACTGGTCGATATGACGGGCTCTGCCAATTTCAACGAGGTTTTCTTCACGGATGTCCGCGTACCCAAGAGTGGTGTCGTGTTTGAGCCCAATAAGGGCTGGCAGGTGGCCAATGCCACGCTGACCCATGAACGCGGCATGCTGGGCGATCCGAACGCAACAAAGGCGCGTTTCGTGGAACTGGTCGAGTTGATGAAGCGTGAAACGGTCAATGGGGAGCGCCTGATTGACAATCCGTTGCTGTGCGATCGCCTGATGGCCCTGCAGGCAGAAGTCTATGCCATGCAGGCGAATGGCCTGCGCATCATGACGAGCCGTCTGAAGAGAGAAAGCGTCGGGCTTGCGGGTCTCGTCGTGAAGCTGCAGGGCTGTGAGCTAAATCACCAGATCGCAGGCCTCGCGATTGATGCCCTTGGCGAACTGGGCGTTCTTTATGGAGATGGCGAACATCTCCGCTCAGAGGGCAGTTGGCAGTGGCGCTATATGTATGATCTTGGCCTGATCATTGGCGGCGGCACGGCGCAGATCCAGAAGAACATCATCGCGGAACGCGGGTTGGACATGCCCCGAGAACCGAAGCCGGCAGTGAGGGCGTAAAATGGAATTTGGTTTGTCTGAAGATCAAACGCTATTGCAGGAGACGGTCCGCCGGTTTGTGGCAGAGCAGGCGCCTCTCGATCTGATCCGCAAGATTGCGGAAGGAGATGCAGAAGCAAAGCAGACAATTGCCACAGGCATGGATGAGTTGGGCCTTAATGGGGTTGTCATTCCAGAAGAGCTTGGCGGAGCAGGGCTCGGTATGCTGGATGCCGTGCTGGTTCAGGAATGTCTTGGCTACGGTATTGTGCCCTCAGGCTTTCTGGCGAATGTCGTCGCGTCCTCAACGCTTTCCAGCGTTGATACTGGACTGGCGCAGGCTATAGCTGCAGGTGAGGCGCGCTTTGGCATAGCGCTAAATGATCTTGTCTCACGCCGTGATGGAGCTGGGCTCTCTGCTGAGAATGGGGGGCTTTCGGGAACGTCCATGATGGCCTTGTCCGCAGAAGACGCCACCCATTTGCTGGTCTGCGATGGGGAGGGGAATCTGCATGTCTGCGCCCCGGAAGATCATCAGGTTTTGTCCACAATTGACCGTACACGTGTGTTTGTGGAGCTCAAACTTTCGAAGGCTAAAAGCCAGATGTCTGTCACTGATGACAGGGGCGCGCTGGCAAGAGCATGTCTTCTTCTGGCGGCGGACTCACTTGGTGCGTCGCAGGCGATGCTCGACAAGGCTGTGGAGTATGCCAAGGAGCGCAAACAATTTGGGCGCGTGATTGGCTCGTTCCAAGCGGTGAAGCATCTTTGCGCTGAAATGGCCGCAAAGATTGAACCTTCCCGCGCTTTGATCTGGCATGCCGCACATGCGCTTGACATGGACGAAGACGAAGCCCAAGTCATGGCCTTCCTGGCGAAGGCACACATGTCTGAAGTGGCTACCTTTGTTGCGCGCACCTCCACTGAGGTGTATGGAGGTATGGGGTTCACGGATCTTGTCGGGCTGCATTACTGGTTCAAGAGAATTGGCGTGAACCGTCAACTCCTTGGCTCTCCGGCTCAGTTGCGGCAGATGGCAGCGGTTGCCCAAGGTCTGGCCGCGGCCTGACCTACTCGTCTTGCTTGTTCTAAACCGTTGGGGGCGTCTGGCGGAACCAGAGGCTTTCCTGCGGAGAGAAGATAGAGGTCAGCCATTCAATGATCTTGCCGGCCTTTTTCAAGCTACGTGCGCGCGGCGTGCAGGACATCCAGATGTCCAGGGCTGGGCCCGTCAGCTCCGCATAAGGGATGAGGTCCGGATAGCATTCTGCATGATGGACGGGGAGCAGGGCTGGCGCGAGGCCGGCCCTGCACAGGGCAATCATGGTCGTCAGGGAGTTTGTCTGCCTCAGAAGCTCCACGCCCTTGTCGGTGTTAAGAGTCATGCGACATGCATCTGTGTACGAACTATGAACGAGGCATCCTTGTGTTAAGAGGTCGGCAAAGCTCTTCGGCGCGCTGTCTGGTGTTGAATGGGCGCGTGATGTGAACGCCACACAGTGTAACCGGCCTAGGCGCCGCGTGATGATATCTGGTTGAGTTGGTTTGCTGTGCTGGATGTGGATATCGGAGAACAGGCCATCATCGGCCTCTGGCCCATCGTATACGGATAACTGGATGATTTGGTGCGGGGTTTCCTTCAGAAAAGCCGCCATCCGGGGGGCGACCCAACTCGCCGCGAGAGACTCGCTGCACGCAATATGGACGGGGCTATTTTCTCTCAGGGCCGGGGCAGTCAGTTCCCACTGTGCTGCCTCGACGGTGTCGGCGATCAGTTCGACATGCCGCAAGAGCGTTTCACCGGCTTTGGTCAATGTGATGCCACGCGGCGTTCGGCGGAATAGTTCAGCCTGAAGGATCACTTCAAGATCCGACATGCGGCGGCTGACCGTCGGCAGAGATCCTCCGAGTCTTTCGGCTGCCGCGCTCATACTGCCAGTGAGCGCGACGGCTCTGAAAACCCTGAGGCGGTCCCAATCAAAGGCGCTTTCCGCTTCGTGCGGCCCTTGCATGGCTGAAAACCCCCGTTTCATCCTGTTCTGAAGTCAGCCCCCCTGATGTGTGACATGAGAAATTAACCATTTAATGGAGAAATCTCATGAATGCAACTCAGACTAGAGAAGTGGCGACTGCCGATGTCGATATATCTGCGGTTGTGGCGCGAGCGCGTGACTTCGGCTTCAGATTAGGCACCTATGAGGAACTGAAAGCTGGTGTGGAGCTCGCCGAAGAGCTGATGAACAGCAAATTGGCGCCGGTTGATTCCATCGCACGCATGAATGAGCACACCGGCATGACCGCATGGGTTACCGGCGACCCTGTCGAAGGGATATTCCTCACCCTGCCGTTGACGGTCGCCGGCGAAGAGGCCGTGCGCAATGGAACCTACAGCCCCGCCGATCCTGATTTGGCGCATCTTGCCAAGCAGGGTCGCGACGTGGCGGCCTTTTATGTCGGCGTTTATGCGGGCAAGACTTATGAGGCCCGCAAGAGCATCATGACCGCGTCTGCCGTCATGCGGGTCGATCAGTTCGGAGCCTTCCGCTCCTATGCCCGGGGCGCAACAGCAGATGGAAGGCGCTCAATGGAGAGCCTGGGCTTTCAGCGCTTTGAAGGGGGGCTTCCAGATTTGTACATACAGCAAGCCTTCAAGCCGATGCCAGGGGAGGCCGCCTGATGTTCACGACCCACCCCCACATTGGCGAGCGTGTCTTGCTTCGCCCGGCCCCGCAGGAAGCTTACGGGGCCTATCAAGTGTCCGTAGCTCGCACCCTGGAAGATCTGCAGCAGGTCGTGGCGATTCGTTCTGCCGTATTCCTGGCAGAGCAGGATTGCCCCTATGATGAGGAGTTTGACGGCAATGATCTGTGCGCGACGCATATTCTGCTGAGGCGCCAGGGGCGGCCTGTCGGCACGCTGCGCATTCGCTGGTTTGCAGACTTTGCAAAGCTGGAGCGTATCGTGCTGCTGCCATGTGATCGCGGGCGTCCCGGCTTGAAAGTGATGCTCGCTCACATGTTCGAGCTTGTGTCCCGGAAAGGATATCAGCGCATGATCGGCCAGATACAGGCGCGCCTGTGGCCCGTCTGGTCGCGCACTTTCAAGTGCGAGCTGATACCGGGGCGCAGCCCGTTCTGGTTTTCGGATTACGAGTATCGCGAAATCGAAATTCCGGTTCCGCTCCACCCCAATGCTCTGACGATGACGGAAGACCCCTATCTGATCATCCGCCCCGAAGGCGCATGGGACAGGCCGGGCGTCCTCGACGCTTCCGTGACGCGCTCCAATAGCAAAAGGAGCGCAGCTTAGGCGGCTGTAAAAGCTAAATAGGTGAAAGGGCAGAGGCCATTTGGTGCTCTGCCAGCCTGGTTTCTGACGACGCCTTTTCTCGACGGCGTGAAGGGCCAGCTCTTCAAGCGGTTCGCCGACGCCTTGCAAATGCGCTTTTCGGCGGACCTTGCGCCTGTCCTCTTTGAACAGATCGCGAGCGAGCGCCGAGTCATCCGCTACCGTCACGGCCGCCCCTACGGCCAATGGGAACGCATCAAGGGCAGGGCGGCCGAAGCGCTGGATTGCGTCGTGTATGCCGTCGCGGTGCGTAGTCTTGTGAATATCCAGATGGACGCACGCGGGAATGAGTTGCGAAACATCAGCGATTCGGCGATGATTCCCAAAGTGATTCGTAGCGCATGGATGGACCGATGATTCGGCAAGTGCGTGGCAATTGAGTTGGCGACCAACTATCAGAGATATTCCTGATCCTTGGCGATGAGACCTGATTTCACTCAATTGTATTTAGTCGTGTGTATTGATGATCGGCAATTATTTCTCAGCAGGAGAACGAACGCAACATGAGACACAACCGTGGTGACCTGAGAGTCGGCTGTCTTATTACCTCTCGATGGTTTGAGAACGAGCATTTCCGGGGCGCTGATAGCCGAGACTTGGACCCATTCGTTTACGAGGTAACAGCGATTGAAGAGAGACTCGGCGAAGAATTCGCCACACTAAGGCCGCTGAGGTTCGGTGACAGCGATAACAGCTTGCTGATACGGGTTAGTGAGGTGCTGCAGTGGTCATGGGAGATGGTCCAAACTATTCGCCCACCCTCTTTCTTTCAGGTTGGATCGGAATACAGGATCGTGCTTGACGGAATTTACTTTCGCGTTGTTTCCAAGGACTCAGAAGGAATGAGCGTCATCTATATTGGGGTTGGCACGGAGAAAGTCCGAAGGATTAGGTGGGAAAGCATCTGCGGCAAAGCGTGTGAAGAGCTTGCTCCGCACCCCGACAATCAAGAGGCGAGCTAGAGTGACTCGCCCTTAACGAGCACTCCGAGCCAAATTACGAAAACCCCGGGCAATGCAGGAATTAGCCAAGGCACTATCCATGTGCGGATGAATATTGGAATCCAAGAATGGACCTCACGGAAGAATTCCACGGCAGCGGATTGGTAGAGGTTGAGCCAGTCTGCGGCGAATAGCGCGAGAACTCCAAGGCACCACACATAGCCGATGGTAATTATAGCTAGTCCCAAATAGCGCCGCAGGGCGTTCATCCCAAAAACCTCAATCTGGTAGAGTCAAACCTAATGCGCTCTCGATTTGGTCGCGCGTATGTGTCCCGGAACGTTCGACGGCCATAGCCGAGATCAACAAGAAAATTGAATCGGGCGCTTTCCTCAGCGGCTCGTATTTCTCCATTAGAGCTATGGAGACTGGTTGCATAAATGCGAAGATACGCATGTCCAAACCGACTTCTGGCTTGAAAGGGACATCGCGATTGAAAACGGCCCACTTCTCAGCTGCGAACGCGATAGCTGGTCTCATGACCTTATTCGCTTTGTCGGCTGGAGACTGCTTTTTGAATCCGAACATCACCCACCCCGAATTGCAGGTTTCTAGGTAACAGTGTTCTCAGAGGATTTCCACAACTCAGCGGACCGCAGAGATTGGGGACTCAGTTAGGGACTGAAACCCGCAAAACCACTGTCGTTATTGGGAACATGGTGCCCGGGGGCGGAATCGAACCACCGACACGCGGATTTTCAATCCGCTGCTCTACCCCTGAGCTACCCGGGCGGGTCACTGGGGAAGCGCGGTATCTAACGAAGGCTGGACGGCTTGTCTATGCTGTTTTCAGTCTTCTTCTGTCATCCCTTCATGAGAGCTGCTTGAAGGGGCATCATCAGCCACATCTGCAGGGGCGCCCGGGATGGCGTATCCGCCTGTCAGCCATTGCGACAGGTCAACATCGGCGCAGCGCTTGGAGCAGAAAGGCCTATACTCAGGCGAGATCGGCTTTTTGCGGCATTGGGCACATTTCGGTGTGCGCTTTTCCGGGGAAACAGGTTTGCTCATGGGGTTCGGTACACGTTGGGTGTTGGGTTCGTCGAGGCTTCATATGTGAAGCGTTGACCATATTTTCCAGCCAAGGCGTCCTGCAGAGGTTGTGCTTCCTGAGTGAACCAGAGATGCGCTTCGGCAGGTAGCTGCAGCGTCAATCTCTGTAGTCGGTGCGCCGCAGCTTCTACTTCCAGCAGGCGCAGCCCTGCGAGGCAAAGGCTTTCTGGCGCTGGCTGTCTTAGGTCTGGCCTCAGTATCCGTTCCGCGATGGGCGTTTGCCTCCAGGGCAGGGACATCTCCATCAGGCCAAGGGGGGAGGGCGGCAGGATTTTATGGCCCGTAATTCCCAAACTGTTGAGCGCTTGCTGAGTGGCTTCCACAAGTTTGCGGCCTGACTCGCGGTTGATCGGGGCAACGCAATCCACAACGATGAGGCCACCAAGTCGTCTCAGGCCAATCTGGCGGGCGAGTTCGGTGCAGGCATCCTTATTGATTCGCAGCGCCCGACTGGCGGCGCTGCCCTTGTCGGCGCGTCCCGATGTGTCGATGTCGACCGCACAGAGGGCCGTTGTGCGCTCAATGTGCAAGCGGCCGCCATTCGGAATTTGTACACTGGGGGCTAGAGCCGTCTCGAATGCCTCCGCAACCTCCGGATCGCCAGGGCGGACATCTTCTATGACGGCCCCACGCCAAAGCGTCAGGCTGGCGTCTTCGGAGGCCCTGTCCTTTGCGTGGGCGATGACGCGGGGCAGTTTTCCGTTCCGTGCCTCGGTGGCGACCTGAACTGTGATGGCCTGGCCTTCTGTCAGCTTATTGTCCTTGGGAAGGCGCAGGAAAGCCTCCCCCTTGCCGACGATTTTGACAAAGGCGCCTTCGAGTGCGGGTTCAAGTGTCCGCAAGCGGGCTTCATGGAGTGAGCCAAGGGTCAGCCGCGAATCCTGATCGCTCCAGCGGCTGAGGCGTAAGGCAATCGCTAGGCCATGCTGATTCAGCAAGACCTCGCGAGTTTCGCCAATGCAAACTTCGCGGAGGATACGGTTTTGCGTCATCCGTTCCGGATCATTGAGATGATGGCGGCTGTGGCGGAGTCATCCGCTTTCGTCTCTCCGGAGACGGCTGGTTTAAGCCGCGTTGCCATGGTCTTGCCACGCTCGACGCCCCATTGATCGAACGGATTGAGGCCCCACAGATGACCCGCGAAATAGGTGCGGTGTTCGTAGAGGGCAACCAGCGCGCCAAAGGCCTCCGGGCCGAATTTGGCATGGCTGAGGAAAGAGGACGCACGCCCACCGGCATGAACCTTTTGGTTTGCAACAACATCCGTGAGATCCGGCTCCTCTGCCTTGACCTCTTCCAGGCTGCGGCCATTGGCCAGCACTTCGGCCTGAGCAAGGGCATGGGCGGTCAGCGCCGTAACGCCTTCAGGATCACGCACCATATCCGGCGCCAGGATGAACTCGCACGGCACGGCTTGTGAGCCCTGATGTAGCCATTGGTGATAAGAGTGCTGTCCGACTGAGCCTTCCCCGCCCCAAAGTGCTGGAGCGGTTGCTGTCTTCACGGCGATACCATCTGGCCCAACGGACTTGCCGTTCGATTCCATTTCCAGCTGTTGCAGATAGGTGGGTAGCAGGCGCAGGCGGTTGGCATAGGCTAGCATAACCCGCATTTTCTCGCCGCGCACGGAAGCATTCCAATAGTCCAGCAAAGCAAGCCGCATGGCCATGTTTTCTGCAAGAGGAGTAGACTTTACATGCGCGTCCATTTCGGCGGCGCCGCGCAGGATGCCCTCAAAAATGTCTGCTCCGAGATAGATCATGCAGGCAAGGGAAGCCGCAGACCATAGCGAGAAGCGCCCGCCTACGGAAAGCGGCATGTCGAATAGGTGCGCCTCGCGTCCACCGAGCCAGCTTTTCGCGCGATCCGGATTGGCGGTCACCAGAGCCAGATGTTGGTCTGACTTGTCGCCGACGGCGGCTTCCAGCCAGGCGCGAGCGCGGTTCAGATTGTAGAGGGTTTCTTCTGTTCCGAATGACTTCGAGACGCCGATGACCAGCGTGCTTTGCGGATCAAGGCCTTCAAGGGCTCGGTCCAGATCGAACGGGTCCACATTCGCGCAAAAGCGCAGGTTGATATTTGATGTGGCCTTGTCACCAAATGCATCAGCGATCAGACGCGGACCGAAATCCGATCCGCCAATGCCGATGTGCAGTACAGCTTTGAAAGGCTGGCCATTGGACGTTGTGACGGAGCCATTTGCCACTTTTCGGGCAAAATCCAGCGCAGGCAGGACGCTCTGACGAACGGTTTCGGCTTCGCCTTCAAGAGGCGATTGTGCCCGAAGGGCCCAGTGAAGCGCCGGGCGATTCTCTGATGGATTTACAATCTCTCCGTCGAAAAGACGCGTTCCTGCATTTTCGAGATCTGCCTCTTTGCCAAACTCCAGCAAGGCTGTTTCAGCTTCTTGGTCCAGGTACTGGCGGGAGAGATTCAGCTTCCAGCCCGATGCAGACAAAGGCGCATTATTGGCGCGGCTTGCGGCGAGCGACGCAAGGGAAGCCGTGCTCAGGCGTTCGGCGTGTTTGGAAAGATCAGCAGGCATATTGGGGGTATCCTTGCGTGAGGTTTTGTCGCCCTTCGCTTATCCGGGGAAGTGGAACTCGGCAAGACATGAGACCGGACCGCAGTTCTTGGCATTTGAATGCTTGAAACCCGCGCCACACATGGCTATGAGGCGCGTTTAACAGGCTGCTAGCCTGAAGTTTCATTTTGTCCGGCGGGCCGGACACCAAACTCGAACCAAGGAGAGGCCCGATGGCCAAGGCAAAGTTTGAACGCAACAAGCCGCACGTCAAC
>JAAEZZ010000002.1 GCA_018222605.1 Alphaproteobacteria bacterium | reverse complement strand
GTTTGCTGTATGTTCGCTCAGAAGACCCGGGACCTTGGGGTATGTTGAGCATATCTCGCCAAAGCTCCTGACCGGCGCGGCGGGCGGTAACGCTCCATTCCGTAGCCTTATTTCATTCCAGGCGGAGCGCCACGGCGCCCGCCGCGCACGGCTCTTTTGTTAGGGCCCGGTAGTATCAGGAAACCCGGATGGTCTCGGCCAGTCCGGATATTTGCGCAGGAGGAACGCCGACAGCAGCCGCCTTGCTTGAGGGCCGTTCTCCCCCCGGGAGAGGAGGGGCCCGCCGCCAAAGGCGGTGGGAAGTGGGGGGAAGATAAAGACATGACAGGGAGGGCAGTCTGCACTCCTACATTAGCGCGGCGCAAAGGAGCGCGCACAAAAAACTCCCCCTTGCAGGAAGGGGGAGTTCTGTCAGGTTTCAAGCGTGTGCTGCCTTATTTGTTCGGCTGCGGAGTATAGCGCAGATAGGGCTTCACTTCCTTATGGCCTTTGGGGAAAAGCTTCTTGATCTCTTCCGGATCGGTCAGGGACGGCACAATGATCACGTCCTCGCCATCCTGCCAGTTCACCGGCGTGGCCACCTTGTGGCCATCGGTCAGTTGCAGACTGTCGATCAGGCGCAGGATCTCGTCAAAGTTCCGGCCGGCGCTTGGCGGATAGATGATCGAGGCGCGAATCTTCTTGTTCGGGTCGATCACATAGACCGCCCGCACCGTTACTTTCGGGTCCGCATTCGGGTGGATCATGTTGTAGAGCGTCGCGACCTCGCGTTTGGGGTCTGCGATGATCGGAAACTGGACGCTGGTATGCTGCGTCTCTTCGATATCCTTGATCCAGCCTTTGTGGTCCTCAACACTGTCGACCGAAATGACCAGCGCTTTCGCGCCGCGTTTCGCAAATTCGTCTTTCAGCTTTGCTGTATAGCCAAGTTCTGTGGTGCAGACGGGCGTGAAGTCAGCCGGGTGGGAGAAGAAGACAACCCAGTCATCTCCCGCCCATTCGTGGAAGCGGATGGGGCCTTGTGTTGTCTCTGCTTCAAAGTCTGGGGCGATGTCGCCAATAAGAAGGCTCATAATGGCTTACTCCTGTCTCTTGATTTCTGCTTTAGAAATGGTGCCTAAGAGGAAGTAGACCAATGTGCGACATCTCAAGGTGTCGATCAGATTTTCTAATACCCCCCTCCCGGGAAGAAGGAAGCGGAATGAAACGCCTGATCCTGATGCGGCATGCCAAGACTGAGCCCTGGGGCGAAGGGGTGGATGATTTCGGCCGTGCCTTGACCGAGCGCGGCAAGGAAGACGCCAGGCGCATGGCAGAGGAATTGGTCGGCATGGGGTGGAGCCCGGAGCGCATTCTGGTCTCCACGGCCCGGCGTGCGCGGGAAACCTGTTCCGAAGTTGCGAAAGTGGTGGAAGGCGAAAAAGTGCGGCCGATGGAGTCGCTATACCTCTCCGGCGTGCGCGGTCTTGCCGATGCCGTGGCGCAGAATGACGGGGCCGGCACGCTCATGTTGATCGGGCATAATCCGGGCCTGCATGACTTCTCGATGGAAATGCTTCGCGAGGGTGGCAGTTTCGATCATCAGGATGCTTTGCGCTTGGTCGAAAAATTTCCGACCAGTTGCTGCGCTTTGTTCGAGGCCGATGAGAATGGCGCTTTTGTGCCGGTTCACTTCCGGTTGGCAGGCGTGCTTCGCGCCAAGGATTTCCGCGAGGCAGACGCCAGTTCATAAAGAAACCGCCCTGCTGGGGCAGGGCGGTTCAGTATCCTCATCCGGGACAGGTCTTCAGGAGAGGCAGGGGCCGGTCCCGGTGAGAAGTCTGAGGCTTATTTGCTCTCGCGGTAAGCTTTGGTGAAATTCTCGTTGTCGACGTATGCGACAACTTTTTTCATCATGTTTTGTTCGCAGAGCATCGTAGCATATCGCTTCTGGCCCAGATTGAAGACTGACTGTTTCGCGGAGCATTCTTCGACAATTTGTTCGCTGACCTTGTCAAACTCTGCTTTTGCGCCTTCGACGGTCTGCAGTTGGGCGCGGTTCAGATCGATTTCCATGGTGAACTCGTCGGAAGCGGCATAGGCCGGAGCAGAGATAGCAGCAGCGGCGATGGCGATGGCGGTGATCGTGCGGATCATGGCAGGTATCCTTCTTGTGAAATATTTGAGTGGTTGGAAAAATTAGAGGGTGAAAGTCCGGCGCTGCGGGGTGGCAGGGGAGACCAGAGGCTCGCAGCGCCGGTAAGGAGGCCGGTTAGTGGGCTTCGCGGCGGGCGAAGCGGCGGCGGCGGCGAACCAGCAGGTTTTGGCGAACCTCCGCTGTGACATCATTTGCCGGCCGGCTCCGGAGGGTTGCCTCGCCGGTGAACATGGCCAAGGCCATTACACCTGCTGGGGCGGCGGTTTCGATGTCGCTCTGACGGGCGCGGGGGATCATGATTTTAATTCCTTCTAGCTGGTTGGTTGATGTCCTTGGCAAGTCATCTCTGCCGCCGACACAAACAATCTAGGTCAGGAATTATCGAAAATCAATAACTTTTTATCGAAAAATGATAAATATCAATCTTTTCAAAGCATTGTGATTTGTTGAATATCGATATGGTGCCACATGGCAAGGGATCAAGGCCAATTAAATCGACGTCACATGAAAAAATGAGCCGGAATTTTCCGGCTCATTCTGGCTTCAAACAGGTCCGAAGACCGATTCTAGAGATCGAGACTCATCTGAAGGGGGGCTGATTTTGGAGGGGGCGGGCGCAGGCGTGACCTGGGCCGGGGAGGCTCAGCTGGCCGGAAAGGCCGTTCATGGGACGATTCCCTTATGATCGGACGGGAGGAATTTGCGCGCGCGGCTTTGGGGGCGAACCGGCTGCGGGCTTCCCGGGCAGCGGCCATATGGTCCACCATGCGCATGGGATAGGTCTGGCCCAGAACGATGCCGGCCTCTGCGAGTTCAGTCTTGGGGGCATCCCAAGGGGCATGAATATGCCTGTCAGACAGAGCCGTGAGTTCTGGCAACCAGCGCCGGATGAAATTGCCGCCCGGGTCCAGGGTCAGCGACTGGCGGACAGGATTGGGAATATAGGCGCCTTTGTCCGGAGCAATTCCGGGAAGTTTGCGGGCGTGCGCATAAAAAGAGGCCGGGTCGAAATCGACGCAAAGTCTGGACAGCTGCCGCGCAGGCTCTTCCGGATGAAGCCAGAGATGTGCTGCGGTGAAGGAAAGCAGCAGCCCCATCAGGCTTTGCTCCAGCCTGCCGGTCTCCCGCAGACATCTCATGCTGGCGTCCAGAAGAGGGAAGCCTGTCCGGGCATGTAACAAGGCCTCCAAATGGGCGTTTCCGGCGCCGGCTTCCTGGCGGTCATACGTATCGCCGGGCAAAAAATGGCGCTGCCCGCTTACGCTGGTGCGCTCCAGGGCTGCCTGTACATCCATGCTGCGCTGCTGAAGTGTATCCGCATAAGCTGCCAAGGACATGGCAAAAACGCTGTCACCATCTTCCAGCAGGGCGCGGCGGCTCTGAGCGATGCCTTGCCAGATCTCTCTGGCAGACAGGGTGCCAAAGGCGAGATGAGCGGATAGATCAGGATCAGACGACATGCGCTGAGAGGCAGAGAGGTTTGGTTTGCCATAATCTCTGCCGCCACCTGACAGAAAATGTCTTAAATTGAGGACGGCCTGAGTTCTGCCGCCAGCTGGGCGGCCAGGACAGACATCTGCTGCAAGGCCAAAATCTTCTGCATCAGGCCAGTCTTCTGAGATAACGCCATGAGCAGATAGCGCCTCAGGGGCGGCCGCCCGTTTATGCTGTATGCTGGCTTCCCAAAGCGCCTGCCAGTTGTTTTTTTGGGCTGCATTGGCGGGCATGCCAGGCGGCGTTTGGATGCGCAGGGGAATGCCTGCTTTCAAGGCCCAGGCCTGAACCTGGCGATCTCGCGCGAGTTCCGCGTCCCGTCCGGTAACGGCATGCGCGTGAATGGCGGCAATGCCGTGATGACGGTGAAGCTGTGAGAACACCTCTGCAGCCGGCCCGGAGCGCAGACAGAGCGAGCTGCCGCGTTTGCGCAGGGCGCTGTCGAGATCAGCCAGGCTCTCAAGAAGAAAGTCAAATTGTCGTGCGGAAGTCTCCTGCGGTGTCCATATAGCAGGATCAAAGACGTAGACCGGCAGAACGGGGCCTGATCCTGCGCAGGCCGCAGCCAGGGCAAGATGATCATGAAGGCGCAGATCGCGCTGAAACCAGATTACCTGTAGATCGCTCATGGAACAAATGTAGAACATTGCTCTGTGCCTGTCCAGTTTTATTGAGAAATACGCATTTCGTTACGGTTTCGAAACAAATTCAACTCCTGGTTTCTTGAGCCCTGTTCCTTTTCAGCTTTTTTGGGGGGATGGGTGCTGATGGATATGACATGCTGGAGCCAGCACGGCTCCGCATCAGAGAGGGGCTGGCTGAACCGCGTCCTGACCGTGCGCGGGCGGATGAGGCTGCCAATGGGTTTCCGGACCGCTTTGCGGGCATGTCGGCAAGGTCCGGCCTGACAGGTTGGCAACGCCAGACGGCGCGCCAGATGTTCAGTGTTCTCGGAATAGGGGGGCTGGTCGCGCCGGGGCTTTTCTGGACCGGGCTTAGTCTGGTGGGGCTGGGACTTTTTTGCGCGATTCTTTTCTACCGCTTTGCACTTGTCATTTATGGTTGCGACCGGGAGCCCAAGGCGGAATATGCTTCCGCGTCGGAATTGCTGCCCGTCTACACCCTCTTGATCGCGCTGAAGGATGAAGCGGCGGTTGTTCCACAACTGGCCCGGCATATTTGTGCGTTTGAGTATCCGCAGGACCGGCTGGATGTGAAATTGCTGATCGAAACGGGGGATGAAGCCACCCGGGACGCCATCCGGGCACAGACCTGGCCCGAGGGCACAGAGTTGCTTGTTTTGCCGCCGGGGCTACCCCGCACAAAACCGCGCGCGCTGAATTATGGGCTGTCGCGTGCCAGGGGAGCTTTCGTAACTGTCTATGATGCAGAGGATAGACCAAGCCCCATACAATTGATCTCGGCCGTTCGGCGGTTCACACATGATCCGTCGCTCGCCTGTGTGCAGGCGCCTCTTGTGGGCATCCCGAAGACGCCGACCTGGCTGGCGCGGCACTGGGCGCTGGAATATGCGATCCAGTTCAATCGCGTGATGCCGGCGCTGGCGAGGCTGGGCGCTCCCATTGCTCTGGGTGGCACGAGCAATCACTTTCGCCGGTCCGCGCTGAAAGAGGTTGGTGGATGGGATGCGTGGAATGTGACGGAAGATGCAGACCTGGGCCTGAGATTTGCGCGTCAGGGCAAGAAGGTGGGGGTGATTGCCCCGCCCACATTGGAGGCACCGCCTGAAAAGTTTTGCATCTGGCAGGGGCAGCGCTCACGCTGGCTGAAAGGATTTCTGCAAACCTGGCTGGTGTTGATGCGCGACCCGGGTGCGGCAGTACGTGAAATGGGGTTTGGTGGCTTTGTGTCCATGCAGTTGACGCTGGGCGCATCCATCCTGTCGGCCTTCACGCATTTGCCGTGGTTGATCTGGTGCCTGCTCTGCATTGCCAGCCCGGCGCTGAATCTGGGACCTGTCAGTTGGTCCATTCTGATGGCGACCTATGGTGTGGGCGCTGTCTCTGCATGCCTGGTTCCGCGCGGTGCCATGCGGCTGTGTTTTTTTGATCTGATGACGCTTCCGCTCTATTGGCCGCTGCAATCCGTTGCCATGGTGCGGGCAGTCTACAGCCTGATCAAAACGCCCCATTACTGGGTCAAGACGCCCCACGATTAGCGCGTCTCTTGCAAGGGGTTTCACTGTAGAGGCTGACCTTTGTGTCGTAGGGTTAGCGCTTGGCGGGACCGGTTCCTGGGCTTAAGGTCGCGTGGTGTTCCGACGCCTCTTCAGGAGACCGCTATGGCTTATGATGAATCTGTAGATCTGGAGCAATTCCGCGCGGAGACGCGGGAATGGCTTGAGAAAAACTGCCCCCCTTCAATGCGCACCCCCATGAAGGACGATGAAGTCGTCTGGGGCGGCAAGCGTGAGAAATTCAAGAATCCAGACTCCAAGGTCTGGCTTGAAAGAATGGCCGAGAAAGGCTGGACGGCCCCGCAATGGCCGAAGAAATATGGCGGTGGCGGCCTCACCCCTGCGCAGGCCCGCGTGATGCAGCAGGAAATGAGCCGCATCAAGGCGCGCCAGCCGCTCTTTTCGTTCGGCCTGTGGATGTTCGGCCCGGCACTCTTGGAGTTCGGCAATGAAGAGCAGAAGATGCGCTTCATTCCGGATATTGTTCATGGCCGCACGCGCTGGTGCCAGGGCTATTCCGAGCCGGGCGCCGGCTCTGACCTCGCGGACCTGCAGACCCGCTGTGAAGACAAGGGCGATCATTACCTGATCAATGGCCAGAAGGTGTGGACGTCTTACGCCGACAAGGCCGACTGGATCTTCTGCCTTGTGCGCACCGACACGAGCGTGAAGCATGAAGGCATCAGCTTCATCCTGTTCGACATGGAAAGCCCGGGTGTCGAAGCTCGCCCGATCAAGCTGATCTCCGGCGAAAGCCCGTTCTGCGAAACCTTCTTCAATGATGTGAAGGTTCCGAAAGATCAATTGGTCGGCGAAGTGAATGGCGGTTGGCAGATTGCCAAACGCCTGCTTCAGTTCGAGCGCTCCTCCATTTCGGCCGGCGGTTTTGGAGGCACGGGTGGCTCGGGTATTCTGGGGCCGGAAGAATATGCCAAGCAGCATATCGGCACCGACAGTGACGGCCGTCTGCTGGATGGCGATCTGCGTGGCCGCATCACAGACCACAAGATGTATGCCAAGGCGTTCAGCCTGACCGTGCAGCGCCAGGCCGAGCAGGCCAAGGCGGGGCAGGCGGTTAGCCATACAGCCTCCATCCTGAAATATGGCGCGGCCAAGATGAACCAGGATCGCCATGAATTGCTGATTGAAGCGCTCGGTACGGAAGGTCTCGGCTGGGAAGGCGAAGGCTTTGATCCGGCGGCCAAGAAGGTCACGCGTCAATGGCTGCGTTCGAAGGGCAACTCGATTGAGGGCGGCACCAGCGAGATCAACCTCAATGTCATTTCAAAACGCGTTCTGGGTTTGAAAGACCACAAATAGCCATGTCGCCCACGCACGCTTCCCTGATCTATCTGGGGCTGCCCTTTCTGGCAGGGTTTGCCGTTCCTTTCTTCCGGGGACGGCCCCTGTTTCAGTACGGCCTCTGGATCGCGGCCTCTGCACTGACCATCAGCCTGACTTTCCTCTGGGTGAGTGGGGCAGGGGGCCGTGCAGACATGATTGATCCGCTAACTGTGACTGCCGCGATTGCCTTCTGGGCGGTTGCCGGTCTGGCGGGGATCCTTGTTGGCCGGGAAGCCGCTGCGGTGCGTCGTGACGCCAAGAACACAATGGAAAAACGTAAGGCTTCGGAGATATTCAGATGACATTCCTTCTGACAGAAGACCAGGAAATGCTGCGGGACACCGCAATGACTTTCGCGCGTGACGAACTGCCGATCACGCATCTGCGCACGCTGCGCAATAGCGGCGCAAACGGGGTGGACCCGGAAACCCGCCAGAAGCTAGCAGAGCTCGGCTTCTTTGGTGTGATCATCCCGGACGAGCCGGGTGGTGAACATTTCGGACTGGTCGGCCTCGGCCAAATCCTGGAGGCGCAAGGCCGCACGCTGGCTGCGACGCCGGTCATGCAGACCGCACTGATCGCGGCGAGTGCGTTGCAACTGGGCGGCAGCCCGGCGCAGCAGGCTGAATGGTTGCCCAAGATCGCGGCTGGCGAAACCACTTTCGCACTGGCCATGGATGAGAGCGCGCATTTCAATCCGCTGGGTGTTGCCACAGAAGCCGAGCGCAATGGCCAAGGCTACACGCTGAACGGCATGAAGCGGTATGTGCCTGACGCGCATCATGCGGACATGCTGATCGTCGTGGCGCGTACCTTTGGTGAGGCAGGCGACCGCCACGGCCTCAGCCTGTTCCTGGTGCCGGCCGATGCGAAGGGCGTTTCAATACAAGCGCTGAATACGGTCGACTCCCATGGCGCTGCGCATGTGACACTGGAAGATGTGATGGTGCCTGAAGGGGCATTGATCGGCGCTGCCGATCAGGGCGCTGATGTGCTGGAGCCGGTGCTGGACCGCGCCGCCATTGGCCAGGCCGCAGAGATGCTGGGCAGTGCGCAGGCGGCGTTCGACATGACGCTTGAATATCTGCAGAGCCGCAAACAGTTCGGGCAACTGATCGGTTCCTTCCAGGCGCTGCAGCACCGTGCTGCGAAAATGTTCACGGAGCTTGAGATGACGCGGTCCTGCGTCGCCGCCGCGCTGTCGGCCGTCGATGAGGGTAAGGACAATGTTGCCGAACTCGCCAGCATCGCAAAGGCCCGTGCCAGCGAGTTGGTGCACCTCGTTTCCAATGAGTGCGTGCAGATGCATGGCGGTATCGGTATGACCGATGAGGCCGATCCGGGCCTCTACATGAAGCGCGCCCGCGTGCAGGAAGCCATGTATGGCTCTGCCAGCTGGCACCGGGACCGGTACGCTCGCCTGAACGGGTATTGATCGGATATTATTCCGTACAAAGAAAAAGCCGGGAAGACGGCGTCTTCCCGGCTTTCCTGTATCTGGTGGGCGCTTAGCCTTTTAGCACAGACCCTTTCTTCAGGGCCTTGGCGATAAGGTAGTACATCACCGGGCGGTGCTTTGCGCGTACAGACTTGCCATATTTCGCAACGGCATCGGCGATAGCGGCATCGGCCTTCGCCTCATCCGTGACGCCAAGTTTCTTTGCAATGAAGCCCTTCTTGACGCGGGCCAGTTCTTCCTTGTCCGATGCGGCAATTGTGGCCGTGTCAGATTTGTAGATGGTTGGGCCGGAGGCTTTGACCGCTGCTTCGAGCAGGGCCATGTCAGAACGGGTTTCACCAACCTTCTCTTTCAGATCGGCGATATACTTCTCCATCAGAACTTCTTTGGGAGAAGGCGCCTTGGCTGGCTTTGCGAGTTTCGGTGCTGCGGCTTTCTTCGGCGCAGCGGCTTTCTTGGCTTTGGTTGCTTTTGCCATGGGAGGGTCTCCTCAATGGGCCCGACAGACGGGCGTGATTTTCATTTACGCAGCTAACAACACGAATCACTTTGAAACGCGCCCCGCACATTGCCTTGTTTTTCCACAGGGTGCCAACCTTTTTTATTTGGATGGTCTGTATTGTATTATATCAGTATAGGGATTGTATGTCTGATATTGGTAAGTGGTTGTCTTTAACGGGCCTTGTTTTTAGCGTGGTCATTCATTGACCTAGGGCAGCCGGTGCCTCAAAGCATCTTGCGGGAAAACAATGAAGGACAAGGCTGATATGTTCCAGTACATGCCGTGCTCAGTCGTCAGTGTAATTGCAGTTATCTGCGCGTTTTCGGGGGCATGCGCATGAGGCGGGTGTATCTTGATATGCTTGCAGGCCTTCTGTTCGTATTGGGGTTTGGTGCCATGGCACGGACGTATGCCTTCTCACAGAAGGGGCTGAAGGGGGCAGAATGAAAACCATGGCGGTTCTGTTGGCGCTGGTCTGCGCGGGCCTTGTGTTTGCGATGGCAGTGGTTGCGAAACAGCCGCGTCATGATCGCGACTGGCGACCGCATCTCTCACGGTTGCCGCACATTAACCTGGCGGAGAGCGTGTTCCAGATCGATCCTTACCGGGACTGGTCCTATCCTACTGGAGGGGAGCCTGCGCAGGCATGGGGAAAGCTGCCGCCGCATCGTATCGAGGATGTCCGTCGCGCATGGTTTGTTGTCGAGCCGCATCCCGGCCAGCCCCTCATGGCGCACACGCTGGTTCTCTTTGAATTTGCAGATGGAGACTTGATTGGCCTGACGGTTGAGGCGCGCAAGCAGGCAGGGGAGAAATACTCTGTTGTTCGTGGGGCGCTGAACGGGTTTGAGTTGATCTATCAATGGGCGACGCCCCGGGATCTGCTGGCGCGGCGCGCAGTATACCTCAACAAGGAATTGTATCTTTATCCGCTGGTCCTCAGTCAGGAAGAAGTGGAAGCCTATCTTGTCGCCTTGCTTCAGCGCACTCAAAGCATCGAGGTGCAGCCGCGTTTCTACAACACGCTGACATCAAACTGTACGTATGAGTTGGCCAAGACAGCAGGGCTCGATTGGGACCCTGCCTTTATCCTGACCGGCGGGGCAGATGCTGCACTCTACAGAATGGGGCGGATTGAGGGGCAAGGGCCTTTCGAGGCTGTACGCCAGTCTGCGCGTATTGATCCGCTCGTTCGCGCGCTGGCGGATTTGCCGGATGCGGCGTTCAATGCAAGGCTGCTTTCTGATCGCAGAGGTGGAACCTGACTGGCGCGCGCCTGTTACTTATCCTGTGACCATTAATCAGGCACGTCTGGTGTTTCTGCAGGTCGGTATTGTCGTCTGCTTAGGCATGGCGGGTCTGATAGGCTAGCTTTCAGGGGACAGGATGGGCAATGACAGAAGATGATGAAAAACAAGGGTCACGGTTGATCGCCGTGTCCAACCGCACGGCAGCGGGCCAGGAAAGCCGGGCAGGCGGCCTTGCGGTGGCGTTATGGGATACGCTGGCAGATACGAATGGCTTATGGATCGGCTGGAGCGGTCGGATCATCGACTATCCCAGCAACCGGGCGAAATCGTCCCATGAAGATGGTGTTGAATTCGCGATAACGGATTATTCGCGCCAGCAATATGATGGCTTTTATCTGGGATATTCGAACAGCGTGCTCTGGCCGGTCATGCATAACCGGATCGATCTGGCCGTCTTCGATTCCGAATATTTTCGCTTCTATGTCGAGATCAACGAAAAGTTCTCAGACATTGTGAGGCGCAGGGTGCAACCGCATGACATGGTCTGGGTGCACGATTATCATTTCCTGCTGCTGGGCGATATGCTGCGGGAAGATGGCTGGAATGGTCGTTGCGGCTTTTTTCTGCACATTCCGTTTCCGGCGCCGGAGGTTTTCCGCGCCATTCCGGAACACAGGCGGCTGGTGCTTGGCCTGTGTGCCTATGATGTGGTCGGCTTGCAGTCCGGGAAGGACCTCGCCAATCTGGCCCAGTATCTGGAAGAGGAATTTGGCGCCGAGGAATTGCCGGATGGCCGCTTCCGCGTTGAGGGCAGAACTGTACGGCTGTTGCATTGCCCGATCGGGATTGATACCGAAGGCTTTGCCCACGCAGCGCTTGAAGAACCGGCGAAGAAAGCGGCCCACAGCCTGTCCAAATTCCTTGGCGACCGCGACCTGGTGATCGGCGTTGACCGGATGGATTATTCCAAAGGCCTGCCGCAGCGTTTTGAAGGCATGGCGGAGCTGTTCGACCGCTACCCTGAAGTACATGGCAAGATATCCTTCACGCAAATTGCGCCGCCATCGCGCTCTGTTGTGGAAGAGTATGCCCATCTGCGCCAACAGCTGGATGCCTTGTCAGGGCGGATCAATGGCGACTATGGGGATCTGGACTGGATTCCCATTCGCTATCTGGCGCGCGGATATGAGCGGGAACAGATTGCCGGCCTGTATCGTCTGGCCAAGGCGTGTCTTGTGACGCCGCTGCAGGATGGCATGAATCTGGTCGCGAAGGAATTTGTTGCCGCGCAGGACCCGGAGGACCCCGGTGTGCTGATCCTGTCCCAGTTCGCAGGCGCGGCAGAGCAGATGAAGGAGGCCCTGATTATCAATCCATATGACAGTGCAGCCATCGCAGATGCCGTGAAGCGCGCCATCGACATGCCGGTGGAAGAGCGCCGCGAACGCTGGCAGAGCCTGTATCGAAACCTTGTTGAGCAGGACATCAATTGGTGGCGCGAGAGATTTCTGGCTGAATTCGAGGCGATACCTGCATGAGCAAGACAGATATGGCGCCGCCTGCGCTGGGCCCTGATGTCGCCTTGTTCCTCGATTTCGATGGAACACTCACGCCGCTGCAGGATGATCCGGATGCGGTATTTCTGCCAGATGGCATGGACCGCGTAATTCTTGAACTTGCGGAGCAGCTGAAAGGTGCCCTGGCCGTGTTGTCCGGACGGGATCTGACGGATTTGTCCCGCAGGGTGCCAGAGGGGCTCTGGCGGTTTGGCAATCACGGACTACGATCAGCAGAGCCCGGCGAGGCGCCTGATGAAAAGATTGCCGAGGCACCGGCGGGTCTGGTCTCGGCTATCCGGCAAAGCGTTTCTGCGCATGAGGGCGTGCGTCTTGAAATCAAGGGACCGGTTCTGGCCATTCACTATCGCGCTGCCCCGGACAAGGGCGATGAGCTAAAGGCGGAGCTGACGGAGGTGCTTTTGGGCTTTGACGACTATTCCCTGCAATCGGGAAAAATGGTGCTAGAAGCCAAACCGAAAGGTGCCAATAAGGGCATCTGCCTGGAGCGCGCCATGTCTCTCAAGGATTTTGAGGGCAGGGTGCCGGTCATGATCGGAGATGACCGCACCGATGAAGATGCCTTTGCAATGGCCGGAAAGCTGGGCGGCTGGTCTGTTAAGGTTGGAGAAGGGCAGACCTGTGCAGATTACAGGCTGTCTGGCCATCACGATGTGATTGCCTATTTGAAGAGAGAATTGGGGTAACCATGAGTCTGGACCTTGGGGTTATCGGCAATGGCACGATTGCCGGCCTGATCAATTCACGTGGGGATTATCAATGGTTCTGCCTGCCCAGATTTGACGGGCAGCCTGTGTTCAACCAGCTTCTGGGCGGTAATGGCACGTTCAATGTATGGATGGAGGGACTGGCCAAGCGCAGCCAGACCTATGACCGCAACACGGCTATCCTGCGTACAAGGATGGAATCCGAAGACGGTGCGATTGTTGAGATCGTGGACTTTGCGCCGCGCTTTGAACACAAGGGCCGCATGTTCCGCCCGGCCAGCGTCGTACGCCGGTTCGAGGTGATTGCAGGCTCTCCGCAGTTGCGCATCTCGATGCGGCCGGAAACCGATTGGGGCGGGCGGCAGCTTCGTCCTATTCGCGGTGTCAATCATGTCCGCTTTGTGGATGACGAGTTTGCCTTCCGCGTGACAACGGATGCGCCGGTGTCCTACATCCTTTCTGAAACCACCTTCATTCTTGACCGCGACACGACCTTCATTTTGGGGGCGGATGAATCCTTGACGGATTCCCCTGGTGTCATCGCGCGGGACTGGGAAGAGCGCACGCGGCAATATTGGGCAAAGTGGGCGCGCAGCCTGGCTGTTCCGTTCGAGTGGCAGGAAGAGGTTATTCGCGCTGCGATCACCTTGAAATTGTGTGTATTCGAAGAAACGGGCGGTATTGTTGCTGCCCTGACGACTTCTATCCCCGAACATGAAGGGTCTTCCCGGAATTGGGACTATCGTTATTGCTGGATCCGGGACGCCTATTTCACGGTGACGGCTCTGAACCGGCTGTCCGGTATGGGGACGTTGGAGCATTATATGCGCTGGGTGCGAAACATCGTGGCGCACTCAAAAGGCGGGCACATACAACCCGTTTACGGGATCGGACTGGAAGCTGATCTGTCTGAGGATATGGCGCCGAACCTGCCGGGGTTCCGCGGCATGGGGCCGGTACGGCGAGGCAATCAGGCGGCTGAGCATGTCCAGCATGATGTCTATGGCCAGGTCCTGTTGGGTGTTGCGCAATCCTTCTTTGACAAGCGCCTGCTGTCACAGCCCGGCATAGCCGAATTCGAGCAATTAGAGCCTGTCGGCGAACGCGCCTTTGCGGTCTATGACACGCCGGATGCGGGCATTTGGGAGTTCCGCACCATCGCGCATGTGCACACATCCTCTGCCATCATGTGCTGGGCCGCGTGTGACCGGCTGGCCCGGATCGCAGAAAGTCTGGGCGTGGAGGCACGGCAGGAATATTGGAGCGAGCGCGCGAACATCATTCATGCGACCATTCTGGAGAAGGCGTGGAACCCTGAGATCGGTGCCTTCACTGCGGCCTTCGGGGGAAAGGATCTGGATGCTTCGGTTCTCTTGATGGCGGAGATCGGTTTCCTGCCAGCTTCCGATGAGCGCTATATAGGTACGGTCAATGCGGTGGACCGGGATTTGAGAGAAGGCAATCATGTCTACCGCTACAAGGTGGAAGATGATTTCGGAAAGCCGAAGACTGCCTTCACGGCCTGCACGTTCTGGTTCATTGATGCCCTTTACAGGGTTGGACGCGTGGATGAGGCGCGCGCCATGTTCGAGTCCGTGCTGGCGGCTCGCAACCATGTCGGCCTGCTATCAGAAGACGTCGATCCGGAGACCGGGGAGCTGTGGGGAAATTACCCACAGACTTATTGTATGGTCGGAATCATCAATTCTGCCGCTTTATTGAGCAAGCCTTGGGCAGCGGTCACATAAGTCTGCACGTAAATGCATAGCGCAGATGGATAGAACGCGCCGCAGAATGCTTTGATTGAACCTATCTGACAGCTGTGCGTTGGTGAGTAGATGGCCGGGAGTGATGATATTTTTTTCGATGAGATGCATGGAGCGGGAGAAGGCATACGTGCGCCTTATTCTGAATACTGTGCGTGGCTGGAGAACAGGACAGCCAATGCGCTTCTGAAGAAGTCGCGCGACGCGCAGACCTTCTTTCGCAGGACGGGCATTACATTCAATGTCTATGGCGAGACGGAAGCGGACGAACGTCTGATCCCGTTTGACCTTGTGCCGCGTATTATCGGGGCAGGGGAGTGGGCGCAGCTTACCCGCGGCATTGAACAGCGGGTGAAAGCAATCAATGCCTTCCTGTATGACATCTATCATCGGCAGGAGATTGTGCGCGCCGGGCGTATTCCGGAACATCTGATCAGTCAGAATGATGCCTTTCTTCCGCAGATGATTGGCTTTGATCCACCGGGCAGTATCTATACGCATATTGTCGGTATAGATCTTGTTCGCACCGGCCCGAATGAATTCTTTGTGCTGGAAGACAATGCCCGCACACCCTCAGGGGTCTCCTACATGCTGGAGAACCGGGAAACGATGCTGAAGATGTTTCCCGAACTGTTCTCTCAGGTTCAGGTTGAGAGAGTGTCCGGCTATCCCATGGCGCTTCGCAAGTCTCTTGAGCGGTCGGCCCCGGCAGCAACGCACGACCGGCCGACTGTCGCGGTTCTGACGCCGGGCATTCATAACTCAGCCTATTTCGAACACGCTTTCCTGGCAGACCAGATGGGGGTCGAACTGGTCGAGGGGCATGACCTTCGGGTCGTAAATGGCCGGGTCGCTATGCGCACAACGCAGGGCTATGAACCAATTGATGTGCTCTATCGCCGGGTCGATGATGATTTCCTTGACCCGTTGAATTTCCGGCCTGATTCCCTGTTGGGTGTCGCCGGTATTATGGATGCCTACAGAGCGGGGAGTATTGCCATTGCAAATGCTCCGGGTACGGGTATTGCCGATGACAAGGCGATCTACTCTTACATGCCGGACATTGTGGAGTTCTATACAGGCCAGAAGCCTCTATTGCAGAACGTTCCGACCTGGCGCTGCGCTGAAAAGGATGCGCTCGCTTATGTGTTGGAGCATTTGGAAGAACTTGTGGTGAAGGAGGTGCACGGTTCTGGCGGCTACGGCATGCTGGTCGGGCCTGCTGCCAGCAAGAAGGAGGTTGCGGCCTTCCGTCAGAAACTGAAGGCCAAACCGGCCAATTATATCGCGCAGCCAACACTTGCGCTGTCCACCGTGCCGGTTCTGACGCGGGGCGGCTTGTCCCCCCGCCATGTGGATTTACGGCCATTTGTGCTTGTCTCTCCCGAAGGCGTGAACGTAACGCCTGGCGGGTTGACGCGCGTTGCCATGAAGAAAGGCTCTCTGGTGGTCAATTCCAGCCAGGGCGGCGGAACCAAAGACACTTGGGTACTGAAGGGAGACTAGGCCATGCTGGGCAGGACTGCAGCGGGTCTATTCTGGATGGCCCGGTATATGGAAAGAGCTGAGAATACGGCACGCCTTGTCGAGGCGGGGTTCCGTATGGCGCTGACGCGTGCTGAAGCCGGGGAAGAGGAGTGGGGTTCTGTCCTCACGGCGGCCGGTTGCCGCGACGCATATCTGGAAAAGCATGAAGCGATTCGGGGCGACAAGGTTGCCGATTTTGTCCTCCGGGACCGGAGTAATCCTGTGAGTGTTCTGTCGACGCTGCACACGGCGCGCGAGAATGCACGGATGACCCGCACAGCCCTGACACGGGAAATGTGGGAGTCGATCAATGATTTCTGGATGACGACCAAGGAAGCCCTGCGCCGGGCACCGTCAGAGGCCGATTTGCCGGAAGTGCTGAATCTGATCCGCCAGCAGGGCGCACAGGTGCGTGGCACGACGGCGGGCACAATGCTGCGCAATGACATCTACAATTTCATCTTCCTGGGTGTGATGATTGAGCGGGCCGACAGTACCGCCCGTATTCTGGACACGAAGTATTACGTCCTCCTGCCGTCCAGCGCATCGATCGGGTCTTCCCTGGACAATGTTCAATGGGAAATGATCTTGCGGTCTGCATCAGCAGAGCGGGCGTTCCACTGGCTGAATGGCGGTAATATCACCCCCATTGCCATCGCGGACTTTCTGATATTCGACACGCGCCTGCCCAGATCGCTCGCTTATTGTTATGATACAATCAGTTTCCAGCTGCAGGGCCTGTTCGCTCAGTATGGCCAGAGGATGCCATCTCATGATCTGGCGGAGTCTCTTGAGGCCCGTTTGACCGCCGCATCCATTAAAAACGTCTTCCATGATGGGCTGCATGAATTCCTGACGGACTTCATGGGGCGCAATGGCGCACTGTCTTACCAGATCGTGCAAGACTACAGGTTCATGGAGTGACGCTATGCGACTGACTGTAGATCATACAACCACATATACTTATGAGCGCGGCGCGAGTTACGCGCTGCTGCAGGTGCGCAAGCGGCCACAGAATCTGCCGTCACAATCCATCCTGTCATGGGATCTTGTTCTTGATGGTGCCCGCAAGGAAGTCAGCTATTCCGACCATCATGGAAATCTCGTTGATCTGGTCTCTCTCGAGCCGGGCGCAGAGCGTGTGGCGGTCACCTACAAGGGAGAGGTCGAAACGCATGACACCGCTGGCGTCTCTGGCGCGCACAACCAACTTATCCCGCTCTGGCTATATGAGCGGGCAACCAAGCTGACCACGCCGGGAAAAGAGATCCGCGCTTTGGCTGATCGTTTTCCGGATGCCTCTCCAAAGGATGTGAATGTTCTGCATGACCTGATGGGAGCGATCAGTGAAGCCATTGCCTATGAGACAGATACCACCGATGCCGAGACCAATGCAGAGGAGGCGCTGAAACTGGGACGAGGCGTTTGCCAGGACCATGCGCACGTCTTCATCGCAACGGCGCGGCTGCTCGGGTTCCCGACGCGTTATGTCAGCGGCTATCTGATGATGATGGACCGTATCGAGCAGGAGGCTGGCCATGCCTGGGCCGAGGCTTGGGTCGATGGGCTCGGATGGACGGGCTTTGATGTCTCAAATCGCATCTGCCCGGATGCACGTTACATCCGCGTAGCTACGGGGCTGGATTATAGAGACGCCGCGCCTGTGCGGGGCCTTCTATATGGGGCTGAACGGGAAAATCTCGTAGTATCCATCCAAGTACAACAGTAAAGTGACAGCTGGTTTTCTGCGGAGGGATTCGGAGTGACGTATTGCGTTGCTTTACGGCTTGATCGTGGCCTTATCTTCATGTCGGACACGCGCACGAATGCGGGCGTCGACAACATTTCCAAATTTCGCAAGATGTTCACTTGGGAAAAGCCGGGCGAGCGTGTCATCACGATTTTGACGGCAGGGAATCTGGCAACCACGCAGGCGGTGGTCAGTTTGCTGGATGAGCGCCTCAAGGCGCCAGAAGATCGTAATCCCAGCATCATGGCCGCAACGACCATGTTTCAGGTGGCCAATCTGGTCGGCGAGACTTTGAAGGAAGTGATCCGCACGCAGGGATCAGATGGTCCTGAATCGGAATCTCCTTTTGGCGCGACCATGATTGTCGGCGGGCAGATTGCGGGGATCGGCCCGCGCCTTTTCCTGGTCTATCCGGAAGGAAACTTCATTGAAGCCAGTGACGAGACGCCCTTCTTTCAGATAGGGGAGACCAAATATGGACGTCCTATCCTACTGCGTGCGTATCGTCCGGAGATGACCTTCGAAGAGGCGGTCAAACTGCTCTACGTGTCTTTCGACTCCACACTGAAGGCGAACTTGTCTGTTGGCATGCCGCTGGATCTGCAAACGATCGAAAAAGATACGTGCAAGGTTGCAGCCCGGCGCCGGGTGGAAGAGAATGATCCGTACTTCTCGACCATTTCCTCACGTTGGGGCGATGCCTTGAAGCTCGCCTTCAATTCCTTGCCGGACTACGAATTCTAGCGAGGACCTAGACGACTTCCGGCACATTCTGGCGGTAAAGCTTGCGGGCAAGCTCAACGCGGGCCAAGGCGTCCATGCCCTCAGTATCTGCTTCCAGCGTCGCATTTAGCAGCGGGCGGATGCCAATCCGGTTCGCAATCTGGATGGCGAGGCCCGGGCGTGCGTTCAGCTCCAGAAGCAGGGGGCCTTTGCCCTTGTCCAGTACGATATCAGCACCGAGATAGCCAAGCCCGGTCACATCATAGGCCTTGGCGGCCATTTCCAGCATCGCGTCCCAGTGCGGCACCGAGAAATTCTTTAGCGGGTTGGCTGTGTCGGGGTGAATGTCAGTTGTCTTGCCATTCTGCATGCCGCTCAGCGTCTTGCCTGTGACAAGGTCCAGACCGACACCGACGCCGCCCTTGTGGAGGTTGGCCTTGCCGTCTGACTCTGCAGTGGGCAGGCGCACCATCGCTACAGCAGGGATGCCGCGCACCACGATGATACGGATATCCGGCACGCCACCAAACGAAATCGGATTGAAAATCTCGTCAAACTTCACGCGATACTCGAACATCGCCACATCCGGCTGGCCGCTGAGGCTGTACATGCCGGAGAGGATATTGTTCACGTGGAACCGGATATCCTCCAGCATCGCGCGCTGACCGTTGGATCTGCGCCATCCCCCGCGCATAGGCTCCATCAGAACCTGAATGCCGTTACCTTGGGATCCGTTTGCCGGCTTGATGACCACGCCGTCCGGCTTGTCCAGATAGGATTCCAGATGGCGCATATGGAACGGGTTGGCGATTACGCCATACAGTTCCGGTGTCGGGATTCCTGCCGCCATGGCGAGGCGCTTGGTTTCCCGTTTATCGTCTACCAGACGGATCAGGCGGCGTGGATTCAATTCATTGACGAGACGGAGATTCCGCTCGTTGATCCCGAGCAATCCGGCGCGCCGCAATGCCCGATAGCGCCCGATCATTTGCGCGTATCCAGTTCACGGAAGCGGATCAACTCGCTGAGACGAAGGCCCGTATATTTGCCCATCAGCAGGCAGATCGCCATGATCACAAGGAGCAGTTCGGGGAAGTTGAACATGAAATACTCAACCGTCGGATTGGTCATCACCAGATAGGCGGCCGATGCGACGAGCAGGCTGCCGAGGCCTTGCTTGATGGCATCTGTCGCAGAGTATTCTTCCCACACAATCGACATGCGCTCGATTGTCATCGTCAGGATAACCATCGGGAACAGGGAGATCGAAAGGCCGATGCGCTGTCCGGTATTTGACATCAGCTGGGCCACAACAGCCATACAGATGACAATGAAAACGACCACCGTTGCCAATCGGGGCACAAGCAGCAGTTTAAGTCTCTCAAGATAGAAGCGAACGGCAAGGCCCAGAGCAATCAGGGCCGTGAACAGGATGATGCCGTTTAGTAGCGCAGTTTCCCGGAAGGCGATCCCGATCAGCACGGGCATGAAAGTGCCAAGCGTTTGCAAGCCAATAAACTGGCGCAGGAAAACCAGCATCAGAATGCCGACAGGAATGGTCACGATAACCTGATAGACAAGCTGTGTCGTAATGGGCAGGCGGTTGAAGCCGAACCATTGCATCGCAGACCCTTCATCGCGCGCGACGCGCTGGGCGACATCGGCGACGGCGGCATTCACGGGTTCGATGCTGACTTGCAGGTCCAGATCGGAAATGCCTTCGGCGCGGATGAAGTCATCCGTTCCATGCCAGATCGTGAAAAACTCTTCCGGGTCGAGGCCAGGGAAATACCGATGGTCGGCGCCATCGGCATAATATTCCAGCCAGTGGTGGATCTCGGCGCGGCGACGGGCTTGGTCCAGATAGATACCATTTGCAACGCGTGCCGGAATGCCCTGCGCCGTCAACACATCGCGGGCGAGTGCCAGGCGGCTGATGGATGATGGAAGGGTGGGGGAGAGAAGAGCCTCGACCTCGTCCACATCTTCATCCACGAAAATTTCCTGCAGGACGAGATCGGCAAGGGATTCATCATCCGCCGAGCGCCGCCGCAGATCGGTCGACCAGACGAGGAAGGCTTGGCGCTCGAGATCATTTTCTGTTTCCGGTGCAGCGCGTTGCAGCTTGCGATGCATGCCTTCAGGCAGCGGCGTGCTTTCGGTTTCCCCAACTAGTCGGGCCCGATAGCGAAGCACCTTGCGGTCATTTGGATACCGGTAGGTCCAGATTGCCGTGCGGCCTTCAGCGGATTTGGTATCCAGGCGCAGACCGAACGCACCATTATAGAACTGCTCCTGGGAAACCCGGCGGCTCTCACTGTTGGAGGGAATGAAGGTTTCCAGCCTGACAGGCTGATTGTTGGTGTCGAAATCCAGATAAATTTCGAAATCCCATGTTGTGGTGCGCGCACCTGGCGACAGGGGATAGTCGTACCTCACCACTTTCGTGGCAAAGATGCTCAGCCCGATAACTGTTAGCAGCAGGGCGAGTAGACGGGTATGGGTGAAACTATTCACGGTCGTCTTTTTCGCAGCTGCCTTCGGCAATGAAGGTTGACGCAGAGTCCACTAGAATACGGGAAGCCATGAACTCACGGCCGACGAGAAAATCATATTCAAAATCCTCCCGGTCGGCGAGGTTGACTTCGGCGAGCCCCTTCACGCCGCCAATGCAGAGCGGCAGGTGAATAACGGGACGGCGGATCGTACCGCCCTTCTTCAGCTTGATGAGGGCGAAGCGGCGGACATTCTGATCGTAGCGAACTGTGCGCCCATTCTTTCCGATCAGGCGAAAGCGCACCCAGTCATCCTTGCCGGATTTCTTGTAGATATGAACGTCGCGGGCGAAGACTGAACTGGAATCTGCACCGGTATCCAGCTTGCCCTTCATTTCCAGGTCCAGCTTGCCGACATAAACATTCTCGACATATCCCATGACGGCGGAATCGCTGGTGCGGTCATCGCTGTCAGCATTCGCGGCGGCTGCCGTCATGGATGCGAGAGCCACCGCAGCCAGGAGGTGTTTCAAGTTCTTCACGCAGGCGTTTCCTTGTTACGTCGGTGTTCCGTTGATGCGGCTTTTCCCGGTCACTAGCATGCCGGTTTGGGACACGATAGCTGAGTGGTTCACTAGGGGTTCCCAATCCGGGACGCAAGAGTGGTTACTACCTCTCAGAGCCGTATAGCCAAGCATCGGAAATACTGATTTCATGGCAATTATAAGGTCAAGCGGAGGCGCCACCATGGTGCGCATCTTGCATGTATTCCTACAGAATGCGTTTAATGCGCCTTCCTGAAACAATGCATACTAAGAATAGATTTATGAAATAAATCTACTATGGGTTGCTTCGTGGGATTGGAGGGATAAGCTTCTGTTCAGAGCTGACTATTGGGTGGGCTTTGTGTGTGAAGGTGTCACGTATTGTGGTGAATTCTTGGGAAGGGGGCCACGAGAGGTGATAGTTGAGTCTAGTCTAGGGGAGTCGAAGAAATCGACTCTGAATGTGAGCGAGAAGGCTTATGGGGTACTCAGGCGAGCAACTTCTCTCCCGTTTGCGGGAAGAAGTCTGTGTCGACGAAAATGCAAACTCGGACGGGGAGAGTAAGAGGCGGATCTGCTTTCCTCCGATCTATCCTGAATGGCTGGGAGACCGGGCGTTTGCAGAGGCACACGGCGCACGATTCAATTATGTCGTTGGTGAAATGGCGAGAGGGATTGCCACACCGCGCATGGTGATTGAAGCAGTCCGGTGCGGCTGTGTCGGTTTCTATGGCAGTGCGGGCCTTCAGCCCGACGCGATTGATGCGGGTCTGAAAGAGATCAAATCCGCGCTGGGTCCCGATCAGGTTTCCTGGGGCGCCAATCTTATCCACTCTCCGCAACAGCCGGGATATGAGGCCAAAGTAGTCGACCTGTTTCTGGAGCGAGGCGTGCGCCGCCTGTCGGCCTCAGCCTATATGCGCCTGTCTCCAGAAATCGTGCGCTTTACCGCTTTGGGTCTGACCCGCGCCGAAGATGGCAGCATCACACGTGCCAACCATGTCTTCGCCAAAGTCTCCCGCGCTGAGGTGGCTGAGCAGTTCATGGCACCTGCACCTGAAAACATTCTCAAAGCATTGGTCGCGGAAGGGCGTATCAGTGAAGCGCAGGCCGACCTGGCTGCGCAGGTTTCGGTCGCGCTGGATATTACGGCCGAGGCTGATAGCGGCGGCCATACGGATAACCGGGCCGCGGCCCCGCTCTTTTCATCCCTGTGTCTCGCGCGTGACCGTGTGATGGAGCGGTCAGGAATCGATGCCAACACGATCCGCATTGGCCTTAGCGGCGGCATTGCAACTCCGCACGGGGTTGCTGCAGCTTTTCAGATGGGCGCGGCTTATGTGCTGACAGGCTCAATCAATCAGGCAGCAGTCGAGTCCGGCCTGTCGGAGCGCGCGCGTCAACTGCTGGCGAAGGCGGGCCCGGCAGATGTGGCCATGGCACCCGCCGCAGATATGTTCGAGCAGGGCGTCGAGGTCCAGGTGTTGAAGCGCGGAACCCTGTTTGCGATGCGGGCGCGCAAGCTATACGCGTTTTACCGGGCAGGTGCATCTTACGAAAAAATGTGTACGGAAGATCGTAAATGGCTGGATAGCGTGCTGGGCGAGCCATTTCCTGCGGCCTGGCAAAAGACGCGGGCTTATATTCAGAAGGCGAATCCCAAAGAAGCCGCGCGCGCTGAGACAGATGACAACAAGCGCCTGGCGCTGGTGGCGCGGCGATATCTTTTCATGGGCGCGCAATGGGCGCGCGAGGGCGCGGAAGGCCGCGTCTCGGATTATCAGATCTGGTGTGGTCCGGCGCAGGGCGCGTTTAACGAGTGGGTTTCCGGAACTTTCCTGGAGCCGATCGAAAATCGAACTGTTCGCCAGATTGCCCTCAATTTGATGGAGGGAGCCGCGCACCTGTCCAGAGCGGGACAGATGCGGGCTTGCGGAGTTTCTATTCCGCCGACTGAATTTTCTTTCAGGCCGCGGCATTTCCTGTGACGCGCAAGGGTGATGAGGAACACACGAACATGACATCCAGGTCTGCCATTCCTGTCGCCATTGTAGGTATGGGCGCGATCTTTCCGGGAAGGGGAGACGTCACCGGTTTCTGGCGCGATATTATGGAAGGGCGGGACCTGTTATCGGATGTGCCCGCCAGTCACTGGCTGATCGAGGATTACTATGATCCTGATCCGAAGGCACCAGACAAGACATATGGGCGGCGCGGCGGGTTCATTAATCCGCTGGCTTTTGACCCCGTAACCTTTGGTATTCCGCCCAAGGCCATGCAGGGGACGGATTCCGCCCAGCTATTGGCCTTGATTGCTGCGCAGATGACGCTGGAGGATATTGAACGCGACAGCAAGGGGCTGATTGACCGTAGTCGGACCAGTGTCGTTTTGGGTGTCGCCTCTGCCACGGAGCTGACCGCGCACATGGCAGGCCGCCTTCAGCGACCTGCCTGGGTCAATGCCATGCGGGATGCTGGCCTGGCGGAAGATGAGGTTCAGGACATCTCAGGCCGGATCGAAGCGCATTATGCCGAGTGGCAGGAAGCGACATTTCCGGGCCTTCTTGGAAATGTGGTTGCGGGGCGGATTGCGAACCGCCTGGATTTGGATGGCAGCAATATGGTGACGGATGCAGCCTGTGCGTCCAGTCTCGCGGCACTACAGATCGCCATAAATGAACTGCGTCTCGGCGACAGTGATATGGTGTTGACCGGC
Source organism: Alphaproteobacteria bacterium (assembly GCA_018222605.1). Taxonomy (GTDB): domain Bacteria; phylum Pseudomonadota; class Alphaproteobacteria; order Caulobacterales; family Hyphomonadaceae; genus Hyphomonas. The sequence goes on along the minus strand of JAAEZZ010000002.1, from coordinate 423,483 downwards.
GGGGTCGACGCGCTGAACGACATCCTCATGTATATGTGCTTCTCCAAGACGCCAGCGCTGTCGCCGACCGGAGATTGCCGGCCTTTCTCAAATGAGGCTGATGGTACGATGCTGGGGGAAGGCGTCGGCATGCTGGCCCTGAAGCGTCTTGAAGATGCCGAGCGCGATGGCAATACGATCCATGCGGTTATTCGCGGCATTGGTGCATCGTCAGACGGGAAGGGTACGGCAATTTATGCGCCTGTTCCTGAAGGTCAGGCAAAGGCGCTGAAGAGAACTTATGAGCAGGCGGGGTATGGCCCGGATACAGTCGACCTTGTCGAGGGACATGGCACGGGCACGCGCGCCGGGGATAAGGCCGAACTCGACGGCCTGCATCTTGTCTTCGGGGAAGGCGCCGAAGCCCCATGGTGCGCGCTGGGCTCCATCAAATCCCAGATAGGGCATACAAAGGCCGCCGCGGGATCGGCTAGCCTGGTGAAAGTGGTCAATGCGTTGAGCCGCAAGGTGCTTCCGCCGACCATCAAGATTGAAGAACCCGCCGATGTTATCAAGGACAGCAAGGTCTTCTATCTGAATACAGAGCCACGTCCCTGGATCAGCCCGCCCAAGCGGCCACGTCGGGGCTCAGTCAGTTCCTTTGGGTTTGGCGGCAGTAATTTCCATGTGACCCTTGAAGAATATGTCGGCGCGCGTGCGGTGCGGCCATATCGGGTTTTGCCGGCAGAGCTGTTCCTGTTCTCTGGAGAGACGCCTGAGGAACTGGCGTCGTCAATCAAATCCGTGTGCTGTGAAGTGCCCGAAGCCGATCTGGCGCTACGTGCCTCCCGCACGCATGAGGGGTTTGACGCTAGAGCCGGGGCAAGGGCCGCGATCATAGCAGAAAATTCGGCTGATCTTGTCAGCAAGGGCGCCGCACTGGCTGGCCAGATTGAGGCCCGGGAAATTGGCAAGCGGCCACTTAAGCAGGATTGCGTAGCGTCTCTCGACCCGCCGGTTGAGGGTAAAGTGGCTTTCATGTTCTCGGGGCAGGGCAGCCAATATGTCGGAATGGGGAGCGATCTTGCGATGGCTTTCCCGGCTGCGCGTGAGATCTGGGATCGTGCCGCAGGTCACAAGAGGACAGGTGACCTGCGCCTTGATCGGCTGGCCTTTCCGCCCACCGCGTTCGACCAGTTGGATTTCGGAACGCAGACTCAGCGGCTGACAGAAATGCAGCATGCCCAGCCCGCCATCGCTGCTGTGGCGCTGTCGCAGCTTGCGCTGCTGGATACGCTGGGCCTGCAGCCGGACATGGCAGCCGGGCACAGTTTCGGGGAAATCATGGCTCTGCATCAGGCTGGTGTCATGGATGTTGATACGGCCCTGACCGTGTCTGCAGAGCGTGGTGCGCAGATGGCCGTGGCGGCGAGTACATCTGAAGGTGCCATGCTGGCCGTGCAGACCGATGCGGACACAATCAATGGGCTGATTGAGAAAGCTGGGCTGTCCGTTGTGCTGGCCAATGACAATGCACCAGACCAGATTGTGTTGTCAGGTACTGTCGAGGCGATTGAGACTGCGCAACAGGCTTGCGACGAGGCAGGCTTCAAGGCGCGGCGCTTGCCAGTCGCCACAGCCTTCCACTCGGACATCGTCGCGGGGGCCGTCACGCCATTCGCTAAGCTACTGGCAAAGCAGAAACTGCGAAGCCCGAAACTGGATGTCTATGCGAACGCCACTGCGAGCAAGTATGCGTGCAAAGTAGCTGAGCTGCCAGACTTCATTTCCGGCCAATTGGTACAGCCTGTGCGATTCCGGGAACAAGTCGAAGCGATGCATGCGGCAGGCGCGCGGATCTTCGTTGAAATTGGTCCGGGCTCTGTTGTGTCAGGTCTTGTGGGAAATATCCTGCAGGGCAAGGAGCATCTTGCTGTGTCGCTGGATCACAAGCGACGCAATGGTGTAAACCAGTTCCTGGCAGCATCCGCGACGCTAGCCGTCTCAGGCATCTCCTTGGATTTTGTAAAGCTGTTCGAGGCGCTGCCGCCTCAGCCGGAAAAACCAGCGCCATCAAAACATGCCGTGATGATCTCAGGCGCCAATTACAAGAAACCTTATCCTCCTGAAATAGGTGCGGCTGGAAAGGCTGCGCCGAATATTCACAAACCGGTGCGTGAAGCTGTGCCGGCTTCCAAAACCGCTCTTCCAGAACAGACAGGCTCTTCTCCCATGACAAAAGATACTCCTCCTGCTCATTCCATTTCTGCGCCGGGCGAACCGGGCATGGGTGCTGCGCCTGCAACCGCTTCAGATCGGATCATTTCAGAAATGTCCCTGCGGCACGCTGAATATATGTCTGCTATGACGAGTGCCCATACGGCTTTCCTGAATGTGGCAGGGCAGATCGCTGGCGTGACTGGACATCAGCCTTCTGCGCCGCCACCGCCGCCTCCTGCGGCGCTTCCCGCGCCCGTGGCCCCGTCTGCACCCGCGCCTGTGCCTAGCGGACGCCCAAATGGAAGCTATACTTCGGTACAGCCATCCGTTCCTACGCCAGCCCCCGTGTCTGCTAAAGCTGCGGCGCCCGCCGCGCCGGTTGCGAAGCCCGCAGCCGCCGCGCCTGCGCCCCAGCCTGCAGCTGTGGAAGCACCCGGGAATGTCGTGAATGGGGACTCGCTTGCTCTGGTGAGAGGCATCATTGCGGAGAAAACGGGGTATCCGGAAGATATGCTGGAAGCCGATATGGATCTTGAAGGCGAGTTGGGTGTGGATTCCATCAAGCAGGTCGAAATCCTGTCGACAATTCGTGAGCGCATTCCGGCGCTTCCGGAAATCGATCCTGAGCAATTGGTCGAGTTGCGCACCATCGCCGCAATCGCTGAGATGATTGAAGGTGCAGGCATTGGTGCCCCGTCGCAAAAAAACGGAGCCGCGGAGCTCTCTACCATGGCACCGGCATCTAATGCGTCAGCGCCGGTTACGGGCGGTGTAACGGCTGATTCCGTGCGTGCCCTTATTGCGGAAAAAACAGGCTATCCGGAGGACATGCTCGAAGACGACATGGACCTTGAAGGCGAGTTGGGTGTGGACTCCATCAAGCAGGTCGAAATTCTGTCATCCTTGAGAGATCAGTATCCGGAATTGCCAGAGGTGGATCCGGAAGAGTTGACGGACCTCCGAACGATCCGGGCGATTGCCGATTTTTTCAGATAAGGGGCGGCGGAACGCCGCCTGCGTTCTCCCGTCCCCTTGCGGATACACCGACTGAGCCAGAGTATCAAAGCCGTGTGGGAGTGGTTTCGCTTCAGCCCTGTGGTGCTGTGGGCAGCATGCGTCCTCTACAGGGGCTGGGGATGATCTCTGTCACCGAAGGTGCGCCTGAGCTGGCGTCTGGCCTTGTTCAAGCACTGCGGGCTGCAGGCGCCAAAGCTTGTCTGCAGGACAGTGCCAATGCGGTGAATGCGGCTTGCGTCATCATGACAGAGGGGTTGAGCGAGGGGTCGATTACCGAGCGCCATTGGCAGGTTCTCGAGGCCTGCTGCCGACTGCAACTTGAAGGGCGCAAGCTGATCCTTCTTGAGCGAGCGCAGGCCGATGAGCTGACGCACGTCTCCGGTTTGCAGGGGCTCTCCAGAACCCTCTCGCAGGAATGGCCGGCTACAGATATTGTGACCTGGTCGCTTGAGGGCCGTGAAGAAGATGGCTTCCCCAGCATAGTTCAGGCGCTGTCTGCGGGGGTTGGAAATGTCGTCTTTGCAGGGAAGCAAGCCCATGAGTTGAAGGTCATGGGGGCTCCTGTGCGATCAAGGCGTGCGCAGAGTGAACGCAATGCCTGGTTCGTGTCTGGTGGGGGCAGGGGAGTTACGGCGGCGTGTGTCATCCGTCTGGCGCAGATGCAGCCTGGTTCAGTGTTCCTTTTGGCTGGACGCTCTCCGATTGTCGAATGGCCGCATCATCTGCCAATGATGAAGGATATTAAGTCGCTTCGGATGGCCCTGATAGAGGATGCCAGGTCGCGCGGCCTGAAGCCCGTCTTGCCAGATATAGACAGACAGGCAAAAGCCTTGCTCGCCAGCGCTGAAATCCGGCAGACTCTAAATGCCATTGAAACCGCGGGAGCCGAGGCGGTTTATCTGATGGCGGATGTATCCGATGCCGATGGGCTACAGCGTGCCATGCAGGATGCCGTTGCGCAATATGGTCCGGTTACGGGGCTTGTCCATGGGGCCGGCGTCCTGGCGGACAGTCTTGCCGACAAGAAGACACCGAGAGAGGTGCAACGCGTATTCCGCCCGAAAGTCGAAGGCTTGTTGAACATTCTGGCTTGCCTGGATATCTCCCGGCTACGGCATGTGGGCCTTTTTTCATCTGCTGCGGCTGTATTCGGCAATGTGGGCCAGAGTGATTATGCCATGGCCAATGCCTGGCTGAATGCGGTGGCTCGTGAGCTGTCCCATCAGCTGCCGGATGCCATTGTGAAAAGCTTCTGCTGGGGGCCATGGGAAGGCGGCATGGTGGATGACACATTGGCGGCGCATTTTGCCCAGCGCGGCATCCAACTGATCAGTCTGGAAGACGGGGCCCGAATCTTTGCCGATCAAATCCTGTTCGGTGAGCCGAGTGAAACAGAATTGGTTATCGGAGACGAGTGGACATCATGACAGGCACTTGCCGGTTTGAACCCATCGCAATCGTTGGTCAGGGCTGTGTACTACCTGGTGCGTTGAACCCACGTGCCCTTTGGGAAATTGTACGTGATCGGCAGGTCGTCTATGGGCCTGTGCCTGCGTGGCGACTTAGGGGTGCGTCTGCAGCGCGAGCAGAGGGGTATGTTTCCGGTCTGGTGGAGGGGTTTGAGAGTGTTTTTGACCCGGAGCGTATTCCGGAAGCTTATCGCACATTTGTCGTGTCTGACCCCGTCTGCGCATGGCCTGTCCATGCGGCGATAGAGGCATGGGAGGATGCGCGGGTTGCACGCTCGCGGCGTGCCAAAACGGGCGTGTTCGTGGCCAATCTCTCTTATCCCAGTGCAGCGCATGCGGCATATGCCGCGTCTGTCTGGTCAGGGGAAAATTCTGGCGCGCCTGAAAGTGTCTTTAATTCTGCGCTGCCGGCCCGCTTGATCTCCCAGGTGTTGGGGCTGGGCGGACCGGCATTTTCGCTGGACGCGGCCTGTGCCTCATCGCTCTATGCGCTGGAAATTGCCTGTCGTCGCTTGCAATCGGGTCAGCTCGATTATGCCGTTGTTGCGGCCGTGAATGCGGCAGATAATCTGATCCTGCATATCGGCTTCGATGCCCTGAAGGCTCTCAGCCCGACGGGAACATCCAGACCTTTCGTGCAGGGGGCGGATGGTCTTGTTCCGTCTGAGGGCGCTGTTTCAATCGTGCTGAAACGGTTGAGCGATATTACGCGCCGCGATAAGGTCTCCGGAGTTATTCGCGGGATTGGCCTGTCGAATGATGGACGCAGGAAAGGTTTGCTGGCCCCCTCAGGGGAGGGGCAGCTGGAGGCAATGCGTCAGGCATATGCCATGTCCGGTGTGTCTCCGGACAGCGTCTCATATCTTGAATGTCACGCAACCGGCACGCCAACCGGCGATAGTGTGGAACTGGTCGCCTCCGCGCAGATGTTCCAGCGGGATGACGCCCTGCCCATCGGTTCCCTGAAAGCGAATACGGGGCACTTGATCACCGCTGCAGGCCTCGCCAGCGTCCTGAAGATGACGTCTGCGTTCGAACACGGAGTTCTGCCTGCCACCCCCATAGATGGGAGCCTGATTGAGCCAGCCAGCGCATCGGGGTTGAGGGTCATTCAGCAGGAAGAAGTCTGGCCTGAGGGGCCGCGCCTCGCAGGCATCAGCAATTTTGGATTTGGCGGAAACAATGCGCATTTGATTCTTGAGCAATACAGCCCGGCCGAAAATCAGCTTCAGGTGCAACTGCCGGAAATCTATGACGGGGACATAGCGCTCGTCGCAACGGGGCTGCTCGCCGGTCAGGATAGGGGGAATGAGACGGTGCTCCGCCGGCTTATGAACCATTCTCTGAAGCCGTCCAAACCCTGTCAGAAGATTGGCGCGGATGCCATCAGCGCCCGTACCCCACCAAGGGACCTTACAGAGGCAGAACCTCAGCAATTGGCCATTTTGGATGTTGTGCAAGAGGCTCTGGCGTCGGCAGGGGATGTCGATCAGGGGCGCACAGGCATCTTTACGGCCATGGGGTGCGCCGCGGATTCTGCGCGATGGTTGTTGCGGGAACGGCTTGCTGGTCTGGTCGGCGGCGCTGCTGGTGCGGCCAGGCTCGCTGAGATGCAGAATCGCATTGCGCCTGCCTTGAGTGCCGCCACGGTGCTCGGTGCGATGGCCAATATGACGGCAAACCGGCTGACCTATGCGAAAGACTATCACGGCATGGGCTTTTCCGTCTCGGCGGACGCGGCATCAGGGCTGGCGGCGCTGGATCTGGCGATTGAAGCCTTGCGCAATGGAACCATCGACACGGCCATTATTGCCGCCGCTGACTTTGCCGCAGAGCCTGTCCGGGCCAGGGCCTTGTCTAATATGGGGTTGACGGAGTGTCCGGGGGATCAGGCTGCGGCCCTGATCCTGAAACGTGTGGAGGATCTTCCGGATTCTGGCCCGTCACATTTGGGAATTGTACCGGGTGTTTTCTGGAAGGCGGCACCGGACAGTCGACCGAAATCCCTCCAAGATGCCTATGGATATGCACCCTGCGCAGACACTGTTTTCTGCATGGCTCTGGAAGCTCAGGCGTCTGCACGCGGATTGAAGATTTCGGATGACGGCGCGATGCCGGATCTGGGTAGTTCAAAGAAAACTCTGCGAATTGGTGTCGCGGAGACGGCGGTCAATTCCGCAGGATATGCCGAGTTCCTGCCTGCATCGCCGCGGACTGTCGGAGATCCCCTCAGGCCCGCGCCATATTTGTTCTGGGCTGCAGGCAAGGACAAGGATGCCTTGGCAACGAAAGTCGCATCGGGCAAAACCGGCGGACGAGGTGCCTGTCGCATCGCGTTGCTGGCGTCCTCCGCAGAGGAACTGGAAGCAAAGAAGACGGAAGCGCAGATATATCTGTCACGCGGTGAGGCGCCTTCCGGAGACGGCCTGCACTTTGGCGAAGGCAAGGCCAAAGGGGAATTGGCCTTCATGTTCACCGGCTCTGCCGCCGTCTATCCCAGGATGGGGCGCGGTCTTTTGATGGCTTTCCCGGACCTGTGCCAGAAACTGTCCGGTTTGGACAAGGCGCAGGAGATTGCTCCATTGCTGATGCGCTCCAGGCTCAGCGAGTTTGAGCAATTATGTGCGGGTACACTGATCAGTCAGGCTCATGCGTTCTTGCTGCTGGACATATTAGGTATCAAACCACAGGCGGCATTGGGGCTGTCGCTGGGCGAGAGCAATGCGCTGTTTGCATTCGGCTTCTGGGATGATCCGGGCGCTCTGCTGGATGAGATCTCTGATGCGGCAATGTATGAGCGCCATCTTGGTGGCGACTTTGAAACAGCACGAGAGGCCTGGGGCCCAAATGTTCCCTCTGACTGGAGCAATTGGCGCGTGCAGGCACCACTGGAAAATGTGCGTAGAGAGATTGCCCGCCAACCCGGCGTGGAAATTACGATCATTTATTCCGACCGCGACTGCATGATTGGTGGCCCTTCAGAGGCTTGTCGCAGCGTGTGCGAGGCGCTGGGGCGTGGATCTGGCGCTAAGATGCACCAGAATTTGATCGTGCATGCAAAAGCCATGAAGCCGTTTGAGGAAACCTGGCGCAGATTGCATACGCGCAAAGTTCATTCTGGCCCTAAAGTGCGCCTGTATGCCAATGCCGTGAATGGGGCCTACACACCAGATAGTGAGACGGTCGCGGACATGCTGACCCGCCAGGCTGTCGATACGGTCGACTTTCCCAAGACGGTTCTTCAAGCTTGGCAAGATGGTGTGCGTACGTTTGTCGAGCTGGGGCCTCGCGATACACTGACCCAGTCCTTGCCGCATATCCTGAAAGACAAGCCCTTCACCGCTGTTGCCACAGACAGGATTGAGTCTTCAGATCTTGCTCAGGTGGCGGAACTGGCCAGCGTACTGTTTGCTGAAGGCCGTCAGGTGAGCATAAAGCGGGTGGAAGAAGCCTTGGCCGAAGCCCGGTCCAGCGCGTTGCCGCGACCGGAGAAATGGTCTGTCGCACGAGATGTGCCCTATGCGCCCCCCGTGGTTCCGCAAATGGCCCGCTGCGCCACTTTGCCAATTGCACCGCGGCGTGCGCCTTGCCTCTATGCGAAAGCCAAGCCTGTTTCTCACTTAGAAGGTTTAATTGCCTTTCCACCGCCCCCAAAGGATCGGCCATTGCCGGATCCGAAAAAGGTGGTGAGTGGGGGAGAGCCCTTGTTGCAACGCTCGCCCTGTGGACCCTCTTGGGAATATGAGGCGATTGAGGCGTCCACCCGCGGGAAAATGTCTGACTTTTTCGGAGAGCAGTTTCGTCAACAAGATGGGTATGCCCGTCAGGTGCGCTTGCCTGCGCCGCCCTTGCTACTGGTGGACCGCATCACCGGGATAGATGCAGAGCCCGGCATTGAGTCAAAGGGCGTTATCTGGACTGAAACAGATCTGAGTGCTGATCAGTGGTTCATGCATGATGGGCGGATAAGGCCGGGGCCGCTGATTGAGTGCGGTCAGGCAGACCTCACTCTTATTAGCTGGATGGGCGCTGACTTTCGCAATCAGGATGAGCGCGTTTACCGACTTTTGGGGTGTGAGATCACCTTCCATGAGGGCGGACTGCCGGAGCCTGGCGATACACTGCGCTTCCAGATAGAGATTACCGGTCATGCCACGCTGGCGGATGTCCGCATGTTTTTCTTCCAGTATGATTGCCGCGCCGGAGACAGACCTGTCTTCTCGATCCGCAATGGTCAGGCAGGCTTTTTCAGTGATGCAGAGCTGGCGGCAGGAAAAGGTGTTGTCTGGTCAGCTGAGCGGGATGGTCCGCCCACGGCAGAGGTAAAGCCTTTCCCCGCGGAGCAGGCTAGCCGGAAAAAAGCTTTTTCGCCGGCGGATCTCGATGCCTTTCGCCAGGGGGATATTTATGCCTGCTTTGGGGTGGGGTTCGAACTTGCGGCTGCGCAGTCTCTCCCCGCCTGTTTGCCGGATGGCAAGCTGGAATTGTTCGATGATGTTGAAATATTTGATCCGAAGGGCGGCCCTTGGGGCAGGGGATATCTGAAGGCGCGCGCAGCTGTGACTGCCGATATGTGGTTCTATGAAGGCCACTTCCATGAAGATCCCTGCATGCCCGGAACCCTGATGGCCGAGGCAGCGGTTCAGGCCATGGAGTTTTACGCGGCGGCGGCAGGGCTAACGCTTGAGCGTGATGGATATGTTTTTGAGCCTGTGCCTGGGCATACGGCGCAATTCATTTGCCGGGGGCAGGTTATTCCAGACCAGGCCCATGACCTGACATATGAAGTTTTCATTGATGAGATCATTGATGGAGATGCGCCGGAAATCTATGCGACCCTGCTGGCGAGTTCAGACGGCAAGAAAGTGTTCCACTGTCCCCGTTTCGGCTTGCGTCTGAGGCGCACCTGGCCTGCTCCAAGACAGGACAGGCAACCCCGCCGCATTGGGCCGCAGCAGGAAAGCCGGGGAGACTATGCGGCTCTACTGGATTGCGCGAATGGTGCGCCGTCGGCTGCCTTCGGAGACATGTATACGCGGTTCGATCACGAAGGAATCGTGCCAAGGCTTCCGCAACCCCCTTATCATATGATGACGCGCGTCATGGAGGTCTCCACCCGGCCGGGCGTGCAGGAGGTAGGCGCGGCGGTGCGCTGTGAGTATGATATTCCTCCGCAGGCATGGTACTTCCAGGACAATGGCAATGGCGCCATGCCATTTGCCGTGCTTTCGGAGATTGCCCTTCAGCCATGCGGTTGGCTGGCCAGCCATTGCGGCTTTGCCCTGTCCGGCGTCCTCAAGTTCCGCAACCTTGAGGGCGATGGGCATCTCTACAGGGAAGTTTTTCCAGCGGATGAAACGCTCGTCATCAAGAGTAGCCTGTCGAGTTTCTCGCGGGTAGGCCCAATGACGATTGTATCCTTTGATGTTGTTGTATCCTGCAAGTCTGGTGAAAAAGTTCTGGACCTGAAAACACAGTTTGGCTTTTTCCCATCCGGCGCACTGGCTCGTCAGGCAGGTCTCTCAGACAAGCCACATTTCAGTTCAGTCTACGCCCTGCCTTCAAAAGTCATTGCTGTGGAAGATGACCAGGCCTTGCTGGCGAGGGACCAGCTATGCATGCTGGATGAAATTGATCATTTTGACGCGGAAGGCGGGGAGGCCGGACTTGGCTTGATCCGTGGGCGTCAGGCCGTCGATCCTCACGCCTGGTACTTCAAGGCGCATTTCTATCAGGACCCGGTGCAGCCTGGTTCTCTGGGACTGGACGCGCTTGCGCAATTGCTGGCCAGGGCGATGTTACTGAAAGGCCTGCACACTAATATGGCCGAGCCGAGGTTCGAGACGCTTGCGAGTGATTATCCTGTGAAATGGAGCTATCGTGGCCAAGTCACGCCGGACAAGAAAGAGGTGGTCACCATGATGGAAATTACCTCAGTTGATCAACATGAAGGTCGCATCGTTGCAACGGCGCGTGGCAGCCTCTGGCGGGATGATCTGCGCGTCTATGAAGTTGCAGAGATGAGTCTCGCTTTGGTGGATGTGGCTAAACCTTAAAGCGTTCATGATCTGAATTCTGGTCACCTTACTTACTTTCTGGGGTGGCAAGTAAGTTGGCTATTGTCGCGCGTGAATTATTATGGCACTAGGTGTGTCATAATTTAAGTGCGTGGAGTTTGTGCCAATCGGGGGATCTGGATGAAGGGGCAGGCATGTCTCTGAGAACTGCCATCATGTCGCGCCTCACGCAGTATCTGACCTCTTCTGAAAGGCAGGCTGCTGCACGCGCCAAAGCGGAGAGACGGCGAGTGGCAAGGGGAGAGGCGCATGTGGTGGAATACTTTCATGATGCAAGTGATCCGTATTCATATCTTGTCTCTCAAATCCTTGGCGAATTTGTACAGCGCTATGATGTACATGTTGAAATCCACCTTGTTGCGCCGCCTCCAGATTGGGCTGCTCCAGAGCGGGAGCAACTGGCGGACTGGTCGCGTCTGGATGCACAGAGACTGGCGGAAAAGGCGGGACTAAACTTTCAGGACCCGGGCAAAACGCCTTCGGCCGAAGTGATCGCGCAGGCAGAGTCTGAGTTTCTGGATGCGCTGGATAAGGGAGCTTTCGTGCAGCAAGCTGCACGGATTGGGGGGACGCTATGGGGAGGGGGCTTGTCTGGGAATGACAAGCCCCCTCGAGAAGATGTTCCTTTCCGAAAGGGCAAAGGCAGTGCGCGGCGGGAAGCGCTGGGGCATTATCTTGGCGCGACGTTTCATTATGCGGGCGAGTGGTATTGGGGACTGGACCGCTTGCACTATCTCGAAGCGCGTTTGCTGGCACTTGGTGCCGTAAAGCCGGGGTGTTCCGAGACGCCGATATTCGCGCCCCCGGTTTCTCCTGCACCCAGTGTGACTGATCGTGTTCCTGAAGGTACCGAGATTCATTATTACCTCTCGTTTCGTAGTCCTTACACATACATAGTTGCTGAGCGGGTTAAGGCCCTGGCGCAATCCTATGGTGCTAGACTGAGACTACGGTTTGTCTTGCCCATGGTCATGCGAGGACTGCCAGTACCTCGCATGAAGGGAATGTACATAACCAAGGATACCGCGCGGGAAGCTCGCCGCCTGGGAGTGCCTTTCGGCAAGATTGCGGACCCTGTGGGGGAGCCTGTCGAGCGAGGGTATTCACTACTGCCTTGGGCGATATCCCAGGAAAGGGGCTTTGAGTTCTGTCTCAGCTTCATGAGGAAAGTCTGGTCGGAAGGGATCGATGCCGGTAGCGCGAAGGGCATGGAAGCCATCGTCGCCGGAGCAGGCCTGAGCTGGGAACATGCCAGAAGCATGCTGGGCCGTGGTGACTGGCGGGCGGAGGCTGAGGTCAATCGCGCGGAGATGTCCGAGTTAGGGTTATGGGGCGTCCCGAGTTTCAGGGTCGGCAATGTCTACACATGGGGACAAGATCGTTTGTGGGTAATTGAAGACGAGCTCAAAAGGCTCGCGCGGGAGGATAAAGCGTGAAGCTGTTCGGTCGTTTGCTGATCTTCATAGGGATTTTGATCTGTCTTGGGGTTGGGGGCTATCAGCTTTTCAAACCGCAATTGGCAGAAATGGCCTTTCGGAGAGCCGTAAAGGCGGGGGTCGGTGTCGACCGGTCCCAGACTCTGCCGGACGGGCTGCATGTCTTCGTCTGTGGTGCTGGTACGCCGCTGCCGGATCCGAAGCGCTCCGGGGCATGTCTGGGGGTTTTGGCTGGAAACAATGTGCTGGTCTTTGATGCCGGTTCGGGTGGGTCGCGCAACCTTACGCGCATGGGTTTCCCGCTTTCGAAAATCGACCATGTCTATCTGACGCACCTTCACTCAGACCATATGGACGGTTTGGGCGAACTGCTGATGCAGGTTTGGGTGAATGGTCGGCGTGATGAGCCGCTGCCGGTTTCCGGGCCGAGAGGCATTGATGAAGTCATTGATGGCTTCAATCAGGCGTATCGAATCGACGGACAGTTTCGCACGGCTCATCATGGGGTTGATATCGCCAACCCCGCTGGCCGCGGCGGTGTGGGAGAGGTCATCAGCCTGCCCGCAGGGCCGGGCAGTCATGCCGTCATATATCATGACGGAGATCTTACCATAACGGCCTATAGCGTCAGTCACGCTCCTGTAGAGCCTGCTTTCGGATACCGGGTCGATTATAAGGGGCGCTCGGTGTCTATCAGCGGAGACACGATTTACGACCCGAATCTGGTCGCAAATTCACGTGATGTCGATCTGATGTTCCATGAGGCGCTGAACCCGGACATGGTGGGTGTCATGCGGGATGCTGCAAGGGCTCGTGGACAGGACCATATTGCCCAGATCATGGATGATATTCTGACATATCATGCCACACCTCTGGATGCGGCGAGGGTTGCAAAAGAGGCGAATGCCAGGCAGCTGGTTTTCTACCATACAATCCCGCCCATGCCGTCTGCGGTATTGTACGGAGTGTTCACAAAAGGTACGCGGGATATATATGACGGTAAGATCACTGTGTCTGAAGATGGCATGATATTCAGCCTGCCCGCAGGGACAGACAGAGTGGAGATGACAAAAGGGTTCTAGGTGACCAAGACAGGCCAGACACTTGTAGAGGGCGAAAAGGCGGACGGACGCCGCCAGCGTAGCGAAAGAAGCCGGGCGCAAATCGTCGAAGCCATGTTCGCCCTGATTCAGGAAGGGGATATGTCCCCGAGTGCAGCCAGTGTGGCAGAGCGGGCCGGTGTCGGCCTTAGAACCGTGTTTCGCCACTTTGAGGATATGGACAGCCTGTATGGCGAGATGTCCGAGATTATCACCGCGGAGATTATGCCAAAAGCAAAGGCCCCGTTTACGGCGCCTGATTGGCGGGGAAACCTGTCTGTGCTGATTAGTCGGCGTGCCGAGATCTACGAACAGATCTTCTCCATGCGTGTGTCTGCCAATCTGAGGCGCTTTCAGTCACCCTTCCTGATGGAAAAATACTACAGCACGCTGGAAATGGAGCGTGCGACACTTCAGGTCATGCTGCCGGAACCCATTGTGGCGGATAAGATCCTGTTCGCTGCAGTCGAAGCCGCTGTTGCGTTCCAGACATGGCGACGCCTTCGTCAGGATCAGAAGCTTGATGCGCCGGACGCAGAGAAAGTGGTGCGCCGCACGACGGACGCGCTTCTGGCTGACTACTGATCTGCCGCCAGATGACACCGGGCGAAATCAGTTTGCCCACCAGACATATTCATCGCCGTCTATGGCTATCTCAGCCGCAGTCTTGTCGATCGCGACAGGCGTTTCGATTGTATAAGGATAAAGTACTGGCACGGCGCCTTCCTGATGCTTGCGGATCAGGGCTTCCAGTTCGGCACGTTTTTCCGGTTCGTGTTCCGACAGGTCATTCTGTTCTGTAGGGTCATCCGCCAGATTGAACAGCCAAGTCTTATTCTGGCGGCCGTCCACTTGCAGCTTCCAGTCGCCAGCGCGCACCACCTGATAATAACCGCTTTGCCAGTACAGGGCGTCATCGGTGCGGGCCAGTTCGCCCGATGCTGTGGCAAGAGGCAGAAGGTCCAGGCCGTCAATCTCGATCCCCTCAGGCGGTTCGGTACCGGCTGCTGCGGCCAGTGTCGGCATGACGTCAATATGCGCCACAGGCGTCTCAATAACCGTACCCGCTGCGATCCGGGCCGGCCACTTCATGAAGAGGGGAACGCGAATGCCCCCCTCGAACAGGGTGATCTTCCACCCTCTATAGGGCTGGTTGATCTCCGGCAGGCCAATATAGCCCGCACCGCCATTATCGCTGGACAGCACGATGATCGTGTTGTTGGCAAGGCCTTCCCCTTCCAGCTTGTCCATGACCTCGCCCACGCTACGGTCAATGGCTCTCACCATGGCGGCATATACCCGCAAGCGATGGGGCTGAATGTCTCCCACCGCCTCGTAATCCTCCTGCGTGGCCTGCAGGGGTGTGTGGACACCCCAATGCGCCAGATAAAGGAAGAAGGGCCGGTTCCTGTTGGCTTCGATCACCTTCTTGGCTTCATCCGTCCAGTAATCGGTCAGATAGCCACCGGGCTCGAACACATCTCCCGAATTGTATGATGTTGCATATTGGGCGCGCGCCCAGAGAAACTTGTCGATGGGGTCAAAGTCCAGCTCGGCGTTCACGACATGCGGATCGTCTTTGGGCAAATAGAACATGTTCTCCATGTTCAGGCTTTCATCAAAGCCTTGGGAAATGGCGCGGGACTCCTCATTCTGTCCCAGATGCCATTTGCCGATATGGACGGTATGATACCCTTTCTGTTGCAGTATTTCGGCCAGCGTGACCTCTGTTCCGGGCAGGCCTTGCTCCGCATAGGGAAGGGCGGTCTTTGCAGCCTGTTTGTTGTAATCAACCGGGGGAAGCGTGCCGCGCGCCTCGTCATTTGCAAACATGGAGACAATGCGGCCCATGCCTGCTGGGGTCGGGGTAAACTCAAATCCTGTCCGTGTCGGATACCGGCCGGTCAATAGCATCGCTCTTGAAGGCGCACATGTGCCGCTGCCGGAATAGGCCTGAGAGAATATCGCGCCTTCATTTGCCAGCCTGTCGATGTTTGGTGTTGGCACCAGCCCTCGGGCAACGCCCCCTCCGAAAGTAGAGATGTCATTGATACCAAGGTCATCGATCAGAATGAAGATGATATTGGGAGGGTGATCTTCAAGTGCCGCGGTGGCTGTTTCGGGGCCTGCCTGCCAGGTCACTTCCCTGTTTTGCGCGACATCCATCCTGTCCCGGCTGGTGACAAGCTTCAGAATGATCGTCTTGCGATTAAGATAGGCCATGCTCACCGTACTTGTGAGAATGATTGCCAGGCACGTCCACATTATCAATAATCGGTTGCTCATAAGACCCTTCGCAACTATTGACATTATTGATGTCGATAGTTGCGAAGGACGTCAAGAAGGGGAGGAAAGAATATGATCTGGCTGGGACGTATATGTGCGGGGCTTGTGTTCCTGTTTTCACTAATGATGGCGGGGCTGGCCCTCGTAGCGCCGGACCGCATGGCGGAAACCCTGGGGCTCGGCGTGGTGACAGGGCTGGGGCTAAACACTGTGAGGGCGGATATGGGCGCCTTTTTTCTGGTAAGCGCGATTGGCGCTGGCGGGGCGCTTTTTAAAGGCCGAACAGCCTGGCTGTGGTTGCCAACATTGCTGTACGGGCTTGCCGTCACCGGGCGCTTTCTCGGGCTTGCGGTCTCTGGCGTACCGGAAGGCGTGGCTCAGCCCATCGTCATTGAGCTTGTGATTGTTGCGCTTTCGGTCATTGGCCTGCGGTTTTCGCGGCAGCCTTGAGCGGTCCATGCGCGGGAAAATGTCTCGTAAGGAC
The DNA here is from genome assembly GCA_018222605.1 of Alphaproteobacteria bacterium. GTDB lineage: Bacteria > Pseudomonadota > Alphaproteobacteria > Caulobacterales > Hyphomonadaceae > Hyphomonas. The sequence continues at coordinate 407,415 of JAAEZZ010000002.1, read as the reverse complement.
GGTATAGCTTTAGACAGTTTGCGCCCCATTAACCTGATGCAGAACGTTCATCCATGTCTTGCGGGGAAGGGGGCTGTCGCGCTGTGTTCCAGGCTCATCTCCTGCCATCCTGCGGAATAAGCAGGTTGAGCCAAAAAGTTCTGGGATTTCCCGTTGACGCCACCGGGAACAGCCTATACATCGGCGCCTTCCGATCCCGTGCCCAGATGGCGGAATTGGTAGACGCGCTACGTTCAGGTCGTAGTTCTCGCAAGGGAGTGGAGGTTCGAGTCCTCTTCTGGGCACCAGGGATTTTCTCGCCATTATGGCTAGAGAACGTTTCTTTAGGCATTCCGGTTCATGCGCTTGGCTTACTGAGCTAAGATGTGCGCCCGTTCTGTACACTGGTGAGGCAAATCCGCTAATAACGCCCACGAGGTGCTCCCGCTATGGTTCACTTTTACGCTTGAGTCCTGAAATAGCGGGCAAACATGACACAAGATCAGGTTTACAGGTTCTCCGTAGCGCCGATGATGGACTGGACGGATCGGCATTGCCGGTCGTTTCACAGGTGCCTGTCCAGGCGTGCGCTGCTTTGGACGGAGATGGTAACCGCCGATGCAGTGATCCATGGAGACCGCGAACGCCTGATCGGGTTTTCAGAAGCGGAGCATCCTCTGGTGTTGCAGCTTGGCGGAAACGAGCCCGCCAAAATGGCCGAAGCGGCCAGCATCGCCGAAGCCTTTGGCTATGATGAGGTGAACATCAATTGCGGCTGTCCGTCTGACCGTGTGCAGTCCGGCGCTTTTGGTGCCTGCCTGATGGCCCAGCCGAAGATTGTGGCGGAATGTGTCAGCGCGATGCAGGCCAGGGTGTCCATTCCCGTAACGGTGAAGTGCCGCATTGCGATTGACGATCTGCCGGCAGAAGAAACCCTTTTCGGCTTTGTTGAAAAGGTCAGTGCGGCGGGCTGTGATGTGTTTACCGTGCACGCGCGAAAGGCCTGGTTGAAGGGGTTGAGCCCGAAGGAAAACCGGGAGGTGCCACCACTGGATTATGGTCTTGTCTCCAAGCTGAAGGCGGCGCGTCCGGACCTGACCATTCTGCTGAATGGTGGCATTACGACACTCGAAGCCTGCCAGCAGCATTTGGAAGAATTTGATGGCGTCATGCTGGGGCGGGCCGCTTATCAGACGCCGGCGATTCTCGGCGAAGTTGACGCCGCTCTGTATGCGGATGGCGAGCCTGTTTCGCCTTTTGACGCCATCGAAGCCTACCGGCCTTATATGGCGGCGCGGTTGCAGGAAGGTGTGAGTCTGCATGCGATGACACGGCATATGCTGGGCCTGTTCAATGGCCGGCCCGGTGCGCGGCTTTGGCGGCGTACCTTATCCGAACTGGCCCCAAGGGCCGGGGCGGGGCTGGATGTTCTGGACAAGGCGCTGGAAGCGGTATCTCTTCAGCGCGCATAAGGCCTGTTTCAATTTTTCGATATTTTTGTTCTTTATTTGTTCGAATTTAATTGTTAACCTCTGGTTTAGACGAACTGGGGGTTGCGATGGTCTGCCGGGTTACAACATTTGCGTTTGAGGGCGTTGAGGCCCAGCCTGTCGATGTGCAGGTGCAGATGACTAGCGGGAATCCGGCCTTTCATGTCGTTGGCTTGCCGGACAAGGCGGTGGGGGAAAGCCGTGAGAGAGTTCGCGCCGCCTTTGCCTCTCTCGGCCTCGCCATGCCACCCAAGCGCATCATCGTCAATTTGGCGCCTGCCGATCTGCCTAAGGAGGGCAGCCATTACGATCTCGCCATTGCGCTGGCCATTCTGGCGATGATGGGCGTTGTGCCTGGTGACCAGCTTGAAGCGTATGCGGCGATTGGTGAGCTCTCGCTGGATGGTACATTGGGCGAAACGCTGGGCGTATTGCCCGCGGCCATGGCGGCCGAAGCGATGGATCTGCAGTTGATCTGTCCACAGATCTGCGGTGCAGAAGCCGCCTGGGCCGGCGGCGGAGTGATTGCGGCGCCCGGCCTGATTGCTCTGATTAACCACTTTACCGGCCGGGCTGTGATTGCACCGCCCAAACCCGGGGAACTTGCGCCGGAAGCAAGCGGACCTGATTTGCGGGATGTGAAAGGGCAGGAGGGCGCCAAGAGGGCGCTTGAAATTGCGGCCGCCGGTGGACACAATCTGCTTTTTTGTGGTCCGCCCGGCTCCGGGAAATCCATGCTGGCGCAGCGTCTGCCGGGTTTGTTACCGCCTCTCTCGGCACGAGAGTTGCTGGAGGTTTCGCAGATACAGTCCGTAGCCGGACTTCTTCAGCGTGGGCGCCTCTCACGAAAACGGCCTTTCCGCGCGCCGCATCATTCCGCCTCTATGGCAGCCTTGGTTGGCGGAGGTATAAAGGCGAAACCGGGGGAGGTTTCGCTCGCTCACCATGGCGTTTTGTTTCTGGATGAATTGCCGGAATTTTCGGCCACAGTGCTCGATAGCTTACGGCAACCGCTTGAGGCAGGGGAAGCGGTTGTCGCGCGGGCAAATCGCCATGTGCGTTATCCTGCCAGATTCCAATTGATCGCCGCAATGAATCCCTGCCGATGCGGGGGAGGGCCGGGCGCCGCTGCATGTCGTCGTGGGCCGCGGTGCGCACAGCAATATCAGGCACGTTTGTCCGGCCCGTTTCTGGATCGGATCGACATTTACTATGACACTCCGCCCGTCACAGCCGTGGACCTGACTTTGCCGTCGCCGACTGAGGGGACAGAAGACGTACGCAAACGGGTCAGCCGGGCTCGCGAAATCCAGTCTGAACGGTTCAGTGAAGTGGTCAGCGATACATGTCGCCCAGTGAATGCCGATGCGCCTTTGCCGGAACTGGAGAGGCATGCAGCCCCGGATGAGGCGGGCGCGGCCTTGTTGCGCCAGGCCGCGGAGCGCCTGAGCCTTACCGCCAGGGGCTATAGCCGGGTTCTGAAAGTCGCCCGGACGATTGCGGATCTCGAAGGCGCGACGTCTGTGCGCAGGCTTCACGTGGCAGAGGCATTATCCTATAGGCACAGACCGCCTGGCATGCCCGAAGCCTCCATGAGTGCTGTGTCTCAGGCCGCGTCAGCCGGCCCTGCCGGTTAAATGAATGCTAAAGCCTTTGGGATAGGCCAGTGTCGACATGACAGACGCGCCAGATTCCCCTCCATCCGCCTCCAAACCGGAAGATACATTTCTGGCAACAGCCAGTCATGAGATCCGCACCCCGCTGAATGGCATTCTCGGGACGGTTTCCCTTCTTCTTGAAACAGAACTCGCGCCAGCCCAGCGTGAATATGCCGAGGCCATTCGATTGAGCGGAGCGCGCCTGCTGGAACTTTTGAACAATGTACTCGACTATGCACGCCTAGATGCGTCCGCGGTCGAACTGGAACGCGAGAGCTTTTGCCCGGCTCGCCTTGGCCGGGAAGTGATTGAGCTGCTCAGCCCGCGAGCCCATGCCGCCGGACTGGACCTTGCGGCGCGTATCCTGCCGACGCCCATGCCGACCTATGTGGGGGATACGGGTCGGATTCGTCAGATCTTGTTCAATCTGGTTGGCAATGCGCTGAAGTTTACGCGGCAGGGTGGGGTGCTTCTGGATATCAAGGCCCTGGATAACGGTCTCGAGTTCCGCGTCATCGACACCGGGCCGGGAATTGCCGAGGCGGACCGTCAGCGCCTGTTTGATGCGTTTCATCAGTCGAGCGCCAAGGATGCTTACAAGGATGGTGGCGTCGGGCTCGGCCTGGCGATTGTGAAGCGCTTGACCGAATTGCTGGGCGGCCGGGTGGATGTCACGGGCCAGCTGGGTCTGGGCACGGCTTTTTCGGTGTTTCTGCCGCTCGCGCGGGCTGACATGCCGCCCACCCATGACTTGCCCGAACTGGGCGTGACGGTTGGACTTGTTGGATTGCCCCCTGCCACCACGCTGTCAACTTCAGTGTCTCTGGCGGCTGCGTCTGCGCGGGTTGTTCTGGTGGACCCGGCCTGCAAACAGGTGCCTGCGGACATAGATATCCTGCTGATCGGCGCAGACGTAAGAGAGACACTGGTCAAATCCTTTGCGCGGCAAAAGCCCTCTCTGGTTGTGCTCCGGCCGGAAGACAGGGGAGCCATAGGCCGTTTTCGCGATTTGGGCTGCGCGGGCTGGCTGGTTCGTCCATTACGCGCCTCTTCCGTCGCAGAGCGTATCTATGTTGTGAAATCGGGCGAACAGGCCATTGATGAACCGGAAGCGGAAACTGGCGCAGGCCTGGTACTGATCGCAGACGATAATCCGGTGAATGCGCTGATCGCACGGCGTGCCTTGGAATCGGCTGGTTTTGCCGTCACAGTCGCTTCGACCGGAAGCGAAGCCGTGGAGAGCGCCACCAGCATGAATCCTGTATTGATCTTGATGGATTTGAGGATGCCAATCATGGATGGCTTTGAAGCCATGCGCCGCATCCGTGAGATTGGCTCAGATGTCCCGATGATTGCCGTCTCTGCCGAAATCAATCCGGATATTGAGCGTCAGGCCCTTGCATCCGGCGCTAACGCGGTGGCTGCCAAGCCGCTGGATGCCGAAGCCCTGCGTACACTCGCCCTGAATTGGACACGCACACATCCGCATGAAGGCGTTGCATGAGCGAGACACCGGCGACGCAGCCGCCCCTTAAACAGCCGCCCCGTGCGTTGCGTGCCCTGAGGGCGATGAAGGATCGCCGCATGGTGGCGATGACTTTGCTGGCCTTTGCGGCCGGTCTGCCTATGGGCGCCACGTTGGGCCTGCTGAATGCCTGGCTGACGGAGGTCGGCATCACACCCGCAACGATTGGTGTGCTCTCCCTCGTTACGCTGGGCTATGCTTTCAAATATCTCTGGGCCCCTCTGTTTCAGGATCCGCGCCCATTTCCGTTTCTTGCGCGTCTTGGCGCGCGGCGCTCATGGTTGTTGGTGTTGCAGATAGCTCTCGCGGCCTTGCTGGCGCTGTTTGCCTTTTCCGATCCCACAAAGAACATGGCCCTCGTTGCCTTCGGCGCTTTCCTCATCACACTGCTGTCGCCAACGCATGATTTGCTTCTGGACGCCTGGCGCATCGAAGTGGCAAGGTCTGATGTCGACAAGGACATGATGTCTGCGCTGTACCAGCTTGGTTATAAGTCTGCGGGCTTTGTGACTGGCTTTTTTGCGCTGCTGATTGCAGAACATTATGGCTGGGTCATCGTGTTCCTGATGGTTGCAGGCTTCATGCTGCTGTCCGTTGTCGGCACATTGCTCGCACCGGAACCGGAATCCTCTCGCGTCCGTAGTGAAACGCGTGAGACCTTCTACAAAAGCTTGCCGCACAAGGTGACCTTGCCCGCCATCATGATCGTCGCGTTCGGATGGCTGATCGCGTTTGGCATGATTGTGGTATTCGTCATTCAGGCTTTCGGCCCGGAAGGGGCGTCCGGCTCTGCCTTTGTGCGCAATGAAGGCCCCTGGATTGTTGCGTTCACGGTCGTTTTACCCGCGCTGGTCTCGGCCTTCCTGATCTTTCGTAGCAAGGCGCACCCCCAGACCGTTGCCATACGGGTTGAGGAAGAAACAAAGCTTCAGGCAGCTCAACGCATCCTGTTCCGCTCGATCTTTGATCCCATGATGGATCTGATCTTCCGTCTGCGCTGGGGGGCGCTGCTCGTGCTGCTGCTGGCACTGACCTATCGCTTCACGGATGCCGTCTGGGGCTCGTTTGCCTATCCGTTTTATCTGGGCGAGAATTTTGGCGCGCTCGGGCACTCCCTGGCGGATGTCGCCATTGCCTCGAAGCTCTTCGGGGTCATCGCGACTATTTTGGGCTCACTTATGGGCGCGGTCCTGATCGGCGTGATCGGAAGGATGCCCGTTTTTTTCCTGGGCGGTGTCGTCGCGGCTGTTACAAATCTACTTTACGCAGACCTTGCCGCTGGCGCTGTGGCGGTCGATTCCTTTCTCGCCTTTACGCATCTGGATGCGCCTCTAATTGCGCTTGCTGACTGGGGCTCAACCCTTTCGGCCAGCACGGCAGAGGCAGATCACGGCCAGCGCATGGCGCGTCTCATGGTAACCATCTTTGCTGAGAATATCGCGGGCGGTCTCGCGCTTGTGGCTATCACCGCTTACCTGACATCTGTGGTCAATCCACGCTTTGCGGCGGTCCAGTATGCCTTGCTCGCCTCCCTGACGATGCTGATCGGTACGCTTGGCCGTCCATGGTTGGGAGAAATGATCGAGAAGAATGGCTTCTACGATGTCTTCATCATCACGTTCTGGCTCGGCGGTGTTGCCGTTGTGCTCAGCGCCATTGAGTGGGTGCGCCAGGCCAGGTTGCCGAAACAGGATGAGGCAACAACGCCAATTGACGCCTGACAAATGCGGTTTTGGCTGGTGCCCTGAGGGCGTCCTTGTTTAAACAGGGGCTGCTGAACAGGAGATCGCTATGCGTATTTTGATTGCCGCCACAGCCTTGGCGCTTCTGCCTATAGCCTGCGTGTCTCAGTTCACTATGTCTGACGCCAGCCTTTCCGGAGCTCAGCAGACCGAAGAGATGGCTGCGATCACTGCGCTGCTGGATGCGCAGGATGAGGCTTGGAACCGAGGGGACATTCCGGGTTTCATGGCGGGGTACTGGAAGTCTCCCGATTTGCGTTTCGCCTCCGGTGGCACCGTGACGCGAGGCTGGCAGGCGACGCTTGACCGGTATGTGGCGAGGTACGGATCGGCTGAAACGATGGGCCATCTGACGACGTCCGACAATGAGATCGTGCTGCTCTCTTCCGACGCGGCAGTCGTGCATGGCCGCTGGAAGCTGGACATGGAGGGGGCCGAGCCGTCCGGTCTCTACACGCTTGTGCTGCGCAAAGTGGCAGGGCAGTGGCGCATCATATCCGACACGACCACATCGGCGGGCTGAAACCGGGCTACGCTATGCATCTTCCCGTCTCTGACTTGGCAGAGGCAACCGAAGCGGGCAAAACTGCAAGGCTTTGACTTTGGGACGCAGGGACGGGACGAGCAATGGGACGCGCGACACTCGATACGCAAACGCACACTTCTGCGCTCGAACGAGCGATCGAGCAGCCCTGGTTTCTGCGCACGATCATCGCGTTGATCATCCTCAATGCGGTCATACTGGGCGTCCTGACCTATCACGCCACCCTGCCGCCAGACCTTGTGTCGGTTTTGGAATTTGTCGATCAGGGCATCACTTATGTCTTTGCCGCCGAGATATTGCTGAAACTGGTCGTTTACCGGGTCCAGTTCTTCCGGTCGGCCTGGAACTGGTTTGATTTCATCGTCGTGGGCGTTTCGCTTGTGCCCGGGGGTACAGCATTCAGCGTGCTGCGGGCCCTGCGTGTGCTCCGGGTGCTGCGCCTTCTGCATGTCGTACCGATGATGCGCCGGATCACAGAGGCTCTGATGAAGGCCCTGCCGGGCATGGGCGCCATCTTTGCGGTGCTCGCTTTGGTTACCTATGTGGCGGCGGTCATGGCCACGAACATGTACGGCAATACGGACAATGAGGAAGTGGCGCTTTTGTTCGGAGATCTGCCGAGTTCGGCCTATTCGCTGTTCCAGGTCATGACGATGGATGGCTGGCGGTTTGAGGTTGTCCAGAAGGTGATTGATGACGGCCACCCCTATGCCTGGCTGTTCTTCCTGATCTTCATCTTCATCGCCAGTTTCGCCATTCTCAACTTGTTCATCGCGTTGGTGGTGGATTCGCTGGCGGCGGAGCAACAGGCCATTCTGGAAGAGGGGCTTGAGGATATTGAGGATGATCTGGAGGAAGAGCTGGAGACCGCGGAACTCGGTCGCTCGGCCATCCTGCAGGCCATTCAGGAGATGCGGGCGGAACTTGCAGACCTGCGGTCCGTGGTCGAAACGCAGTCCAGAGATTAGCCGTCTCCTGCCAGCCTCTGATGCGGGAAACCTCTATGCACTGAATTTCAAAAGAATTTCATGCATCCGCGTGTGAGCAAAGCTTCACGAAACTGTCAGGATGACGCGCTCCCATATTTCTGAAAATCGGGTATATGGAGAATAGACATGTCTCTCTGGGCAAGACTTCTTGAGGGTGGACGACGCTTGTTCGACCCTGATGCCACCTCTGGCGAAGTTGCCAGTGGGGAGTTTGCGTGTGCGCCGGACCCGAATGATGTCGGCTTTACCGCTGCCGTTGTAGGGCTCGGTGCGAAGCTGGCAGCTGCCGATGGCAATGTTTCCGATAAGGAAATCATGGTGTTTTCGCGCGTCTTCCGCGCCGCGCCTGAGGATGCTGACAGCGTCCGCCGCGTGTTCAACATCGCTCGGCAGACTGTGCGGGGGTATCAGGGGTATGCTCGCAAGATTGGCCGGAAGTATCATGATCGCCCATGCCTGCTGGAGGGTGTACTGGACGGATTGTTCCAGATTGCCGGAGCAGATGGCGTCGTGACCGCTGATGAAATGGAGTATCTGGAGACCGTCTCTCGGGCCTTTGGCTTTGACGAGGCGACCTTCCGGCGTATCCGTGCGAGTCATCTTGGACCGGACAAGGAAGACCCATACTTCATCCTGGGCGTACAACATGATGCAGCATTCGACGATATCCGGGCCGCCTATCGCCGTTTGATGGCGGATAATCACCCGGACCGGGTCGTGCAGATGGGCGCGCCGAGAGAGTTTGAGGATGCGGCCCATGCCAAGGCGGCGGCGATTACCGCAGCTTATGCCCAGATCCGCACCGAACGCGGCCTCCTGGTGCGGCCGGATTAGGCTATTCACGGGACATTCTGCCTTTCTTACAAGTATTTGAGGTGGCTTTACATTGACGTGAGGCCCTGATGACGCCATCTTTTAGGGGAACAAGAGGACCAGATGACCCGCACAGCTTCCCAACCGGCTCGCATGAACCTGTCAGACGCCCTGTCAGGTGTGATTGGCTTGTTTGCTCAGCTTGGTATCGGTGTGCTCCTCGTTCTCTTCGCAGGTCTGCTGGCAGTGATGACGGCGATTGCGGGTGTCTTGCTGGCATCTGCCGCTCTGGTCATGCGCTTTGCCAATCGTCGCAAGGCATCTCCGATTACGCCATCGGGCGAGTCTGATCCGATGACGCTTGAGGCCCGCCGCACCCCGCGAGGCTGGACGGTCGAATAGGCCCTGCCACTCCTGACTTTATCGGAAACAAATAGGCCGGAAGAAATTCTGGATGACTTCACTTGACACACTTGCGCTACATGTGTAGCGTAATGGCGACGATGATAGTGAGGTCGCCATGTCACAACCCAATCCCTCCGAACTTGCCGTTCTGAAGCATTTCTGGTCCAGCGGCGCGCAAAGTGCGCGGGAGGTGCACGACGCCATCGGGACTCAGCAGGGCTGGAAGCCCTCGACGACGCGCACCGTGATCGCCCGGATGGAAGACAAGGGCTGGGTGACGCGCCAGGATGTTCACGGCATGGCGGTTTTTACGGCCAAGCTGGACCGCACGGCTACGCTGGGCGGTCTCGTGAGGCATCTGGCCCGGCAGGTGCTGGATATGGATGGCCCCATTCCGGCAGCCCTCTTTGCCGAGAGCCCCCATCTGTCAGATGCTGAGCTGGACGAGTTGGACGCCATTATAAACGCGGCAGAGGATGAGGCGTCGGACAAGAAGGGCGGTGAATGATGAGTCCGCTCGCTCTTGTTCTTCTCGCTCTGATTTGGAGTGCTATCGTTTGGGCGGGTGCCAGTCTCATCTGCCGTATGCGGCCATCCCCGGTAATGGCGCAGGCGACATGGCGCGGCGCGGCCTTTCTGTTGATCGCGCCTTTTGCGGCGTCAGTCTGCGTTCCGGCTTTGCCTGTTCTTGCTGACGCACCTCTGGCAGACCTGCCCATGCTTGAGCCTCTCGCTATCATGCCGGAGACGAATGATGAGGTCGTGGCGCAAGGACCCGCGTCGCGAATGCCTGATGTCGGTATGCTGACGATCATCATGCTGGCGCTTGGATGGGGCTTCCGGGCTCTGCTCTGGGGCATCAGTCAGGTCCGGCTGCAGCGCCTGAAGTCGTGGGCCCGGCCGGCGAGCCGTCCCATAGGGCATTGGGCCGAAGCCCTGGGCCTCTCCCATGTGCCTGATGTGCATGTCATCCCGCACGGTGCGCCATTCCTGGCGGGAATTATGAAGCGCAGAGTGTATGTCCCGGCAGCCCTGATTCGCAGGGAAGGGGCCCAGCAGGTGATCGTTCATGAACTGGTCCATCTGAAGCGGGGAGACCTACTGACCCGTCCGATTGAACGGCTTATTGCTGACCTTTTCTGGTTTTCTCCCTTTGCCTGGTTGATACGAGGGCAGCTCGACTTTTGGCGAGAGGCGGTCGTTGATCAGAAAACGGTCGAGCTGACAGGAGACCGGATCGCCTATGCAAAAGCCCTGACATCTGCTGCGCGTGCTTCGCGCGATGAGGCGGTGCTGCCTGTTGCAGCATTCATCTTGCAGAAGAAAGGAAACCTGAAGATGCGTCTCACCGAACTCCTTACCGAGAAACCACGCCCGCGCCGTCTGGGGCTAGTCGTGGCCGCAGCGTTGGCCTGTGCCGCCCCGCTTGCCATTGCACAAGGTGTACTGATCAAGGGCGCCGCCGCGGCGCCGGGGGCTGAGATTACCTATAGCCATGCCGTGCTGGACAAGGCTCGCCTCACCAGCACCTTCGGCAATCGAAAGCATCCTATCACCGGTAAGATGAAGCAACATGATGGTGTCGACCTAGCAGAGGCTGAAGGCGTGCCGGTCTATGCACCGGCAAATGGTGTCATCACCTTGGCAGCGGAGAAAGGCGCCTATGGCAATCTAGTTCTACTGCAAGCGAGCGAGGAGACGAGTATGCGCTTCGGCCAGCTGCAGAGCATGGCGGTCAAGGCAGGTGATGTTGTCAAAGCCGGAGATGTGATCGGAACGCTCGGTCAGTCTGGCCGGGCAACTGGGCCGCATCTGCACTTTGAAGTCTGGCGCGCGGGCATTGCAGTTGATCCGCAGGCGGAGACCGGATTAGTTCTGGCGAGCGAGCTGTCAGTGCCTGCGGGTCTTGAGAAGAAGGTGCCTGCCCGCTAAGACACCTCATGGAATGAGACCTCGGCCTTCCTCCAACAAAAAACCCGCAGCCAGGCTGCGGGTTTTCTTTTTGTGGTCTTGCTGCTCTCAGCGCTCGAACAGTTTCGAGACGCTTTCTTCATTGGCGATGCGACGGATGGCTTCGCCTAGAAGAGGGGAGATCGGCAGGATACGGATGGATTTGGATTTGATCGCATCCTGAGACGGCTGGATCGAATCCGTCATCACCAATTCATCAAGAACTGATTTCTCTATGCGCTGAACGGCATTGTTGGAAAGCACGCCATGCGTCACATAAGCGGAGACGGATTTTGCGCCCTGCTCTTTCAGGGCCGCAGCAGCGTTGGCCAGCGTGCCGCCGGAGTCACACATGTCATCCAGCATGATGCAGCGTTTGCCGTTCACATCGCCGATGATGTTCATGACTTCGGACTTGCCGGCTTCAGGACGGCGCTTGTCGACAATGGCGAGGTCTGCTTCCAGGCGCTTGGCGAGGGAGCGGGCCCGCACCACACCGCCAACATCCGGAGAGACGACGATCAGGTCAGCCTTGCCGTAACGTTCCTTGATGTCATCCACCATGACGGGGCTTCCGAACAGATTGTCGGTCGGAATGTCGAAGAAGCCCTGGATCTGGCCTGCGTGCAGATCCACAGTCAGAACGCGGTCGGCGCCGGCAGAGTGAATCAGGTTCGCCACCAGTTTTGCGGAGATCGGTGTGCGGCCATCGGTTTTGCGGTCCTGCCGTGCATATCCGAAATAGGGGATCACGGCCGTGATGCGGCGTGCGGAGGCCCGTTTCAATGCATCCATGCAAATCAGAAGCTGCATCAGATTGTCATTCGCGGGATAGGAAGTGGACTGGATCACGAAGACATCTTCGCCGCGGACGTTCTCGTCGATACGGACGAAGATTTCCTGGTCGGAGAATGTTTTGACCTCTGAGCGCGTCAGGCGCGTGTCCAGATAGTCGGCAATGGCTTCCGCCAATGGCCGATTTGCGTTGCAAGAAAGCAGTTTCATATTTGGAGTGCCCGTGCTGCCCGGATTGGTGTCGCTTTTGTAACAGCTGGGCGCGAGTCGCAACCGGACTCTGTCGTGTTTTTCAGAAAATTACACTTCGAGCATGATGACGGAGGCATTTCGGCCGTAATCCGGCTCTCCACGATGGTTGCGGCGCCGGTTTGAGAAGTAGCTGTCTTCCATCGCGCAGGTGTCGAGGCCGGTATTGTAAATGTCCTGCAGGCCGAGTTTTTTCAGGCGCTGGTGACAATAGCCGGGCAGGTCAAAATGATAGCGGTCGCCATGCCCTTGTGTGAACAGGGCTGCGCTGCCCGGCGACTGGGCGAGGAAAGTCTCCTGGAATTCGGGGCCAACTTCATAGCTTGCCTGCTGGATGGTTGGGCCGATGGCGGCTGTGATGCGGCCAGCCTCTGCGCCAAGCGCCGTCATGGCTGCGACCGTGGCGTCCAGAACTCCGCCAATTGCGCCTTTCCAGCCTGCATGGGCCGCGCCGATGATCCCGGCTTCGGCATCTGCGAACACAACAGGGGTACAATCGGCCGTCAGTATGCACAGGCCAATGCCTTGTTCTGTTGTCACCATGGCATCGGCCTCGGGGCGGGCGTTCCAGGCTTCAGTGACATGAACCACATCGGCAGAATGGATCTGGTAGCAGGAGAGCAGCGCGTCCGCCTGCATTGCGGTCCGCACGCGCTCGCGATTCACGGCGACATCTTCCGGCACATCGTGTGACCCAGTGCCGACATTTAAACTGCTGTAGAGACCCGTGGAGACGCCGCCCTGGCGGCCGAAAAATCCGTGGCGTATGCCGGGTAGGGGAGAGAGATTGGGGGCTTCCACATGGGGCGGAGGGGTGGTCATGCCGGGTCAGTCTCCTGAGTAATGGGCCGGGCGGGTACGGGAAGCGTACAGATATCGACGACTTTGGGCGGTTTCACGACAAAGGCGTCATAAATGCCATAATTGCGCTTTTCGGCTTTCAACGCTTCCCATTCCGGGCCCGGTGTTGCCATCACTTCCCAGCGCGGGCGAAGGGCTTCCGGCATGTCGGCGGCTAGACCGATAGAGATGATTTCATTATCGCCCAGGCGCTGGGCCCGTTCCGCCATTTTCTGCAGCGCGGTTGCCGGATCGACAAAGGCGGGCACATCCTCTTTTCCCACCGGATCTACGCGCTTCAGGCGGTTGATATGTTCCATGCCGGCGATGACCCGGCCAAAGATCGTGTAATTGCGGTCCAGATAGCGTCGGGGCGCAAGCGGTATGAAAAACTCGGTTGAGCCCGTGCCGGGATCATCATCCCGCGCCATGCCTAGGGCACCGGGACAATTGAGCAGCCATTCCTGGTCGCCCTCACGCCCAACGGCGAAGCCTTCGCGGTGCCCGACTGGATCGGCGAACAGGTCTGCATTGCCAAAAGTGTCAAACCCTTCCGCTTTGACTTGGCGCTCGGCTTCCAGGGGCAGAAGCGGCCAGTCTTCCAGACGATGTTCAAATTCCAGGCCCGCCTGCGCCACATGGCCATCAATCACGCGGTAGAAATACTCGCCATTATAGAGATTAGCCCGGATGGCTTCGCGAAACTGCCGGACATGTTCCGGCGCGGCCTCTTCGGCCAGTTCGATGATGGCTTCGCCAGTCCGGGTTTTCAGGATGACAAGATTTTCCGGCGCCACCGGCCGCCAGGGTGCGTCTGATATTGCAGCAGGGGGCGGGGCAAGCGTCGCAGCTGGTGTCTGACAGGCCGACAAGGCGAACAGACATGCGGCGGTAACGATCAAAGCAGTGCGCATGATTTTCTCCTTCTTCCCAAGTCTGCGCGGGCCTGCTAATCGCCGCGGCATGTATCAGATAAGTGCAAGGGGCGCACGGGCGCCAGTAGAAACTGCGTGGGATGCGCTCGCCTGGGCAGATCCATCCCCTGCGGGTGCCGTGGATGCCAAGGAAGATGGTCGAGGCGTCTGGCGTCTCGATGCTTTTGCCGAAACCCATGAAGAGGCCGAGGCCTGCGTCTCGATCATTGAGGATGTCGCGCCCGAGCTGGCAGCGCGGATTGAGGAAGTCATTGACCGTGACTGGGTGACCTTGTCGCTCGAAGGACTGCCGCCAGTTGAGGCGGGGCCCTTTATTGTCGCGGGCAGTCATGCCCTGACGCGCCAGTCTCCTGGCCGTATCTCCGTTCTGATCGAGGCAGGCCCGGCGTTCGGGACAGGCCATCATGGCACGACGCTTGGCTGCCTCATCGCGCTGGATGAAGTGCGCCGCAACCGGCCGATCGGCAAGGTGCTGGATCTGGGGACGGGGTCAGGTGTGCTGGCTATCGCGGCCATGAAGGCAGGCGCGACCTCAGCAATCGGCACGGATATCGATCTCGACAGTGTGCTGGTGGCAAATGAGAACGCGCAAAAGAATAATGTGACCGGCTTCACTGCAATGCATGTCACAGGGGCGAACACACCGCGTATCCGGCGGTCGGCTCCCTATGACACGGTGTTTGCGAACATTTTGATGCGGCCCCTGATCGGTCTGGCCCCGGACATTGCCGCGCTTACGGCGGCGGGGGGCACGATTATTCTGTCAGGCCTGTTGCACCATCAGGCTCCGCCAGTGCGGAATGCCTTTGCGGCGCGGGGGCTCGATTTCCAGAAGCGTATTCGCGAAGACGGCTGGTCGACGCTGGTCTTCCGGAAACCGGCTGGCTGATCTGAGGATCAGTAAGCCGAACGGCGGGCCCAACGGGCTGTACGGCGTTCCAGAATGTGCGGACGGACCAGCTCGGCTGCCTTCAAAAGGCTGGCTGGGGCAGGCGCGGTCAGCTCATTGACCATTGGCATACGCAGGTCGTTTTGCATCACGCTGTTTTCGGATGCAGCAAGGTTGATGTGAGGTTTCATTCTATTGTTTCCCTTTGGAAATTTTATTGTGCACTGCACAAATTTTTTTTGCGAGTGCGCTATGTAAGGGAAAAGCGTGAACAAAAAAGCATAGATATGCAGAAATATTGCCTCAAAAATGCATAGCTATGATGCGGCTTTCAATGGCCAAAACGCTCCATTCGCACTACATAAGGCGCATGAGACAGACATTTGATATTAAAGGGGGCCCGCAAGATGGGCGCGCCCACCTTCCGCCAGTTCGCGACCAGCTCAAAGCGCAGGGCCTTGATGGCCTCTATGTGCCTCATGAGGATGAATATCAGAACGAATATTTGCCCGATGCGAATGAGCGTCTGGCCTGGGTCAGCGGGTTCACGGGGTCTTTCGGCTCCGCCTTCGTGTTTACGGATCGCGCGGTGATCTTTGCCGATGGCCGTTACACGCTCCAGGTCGCGGATCAGACCGATCCGGACCTTTGGGAGATTCAGAACGTGCCCGAGCCAGGCCCATTTGGCTGGCTGAGGTTACAGGACATGTCCGGCAAGAAGATCGGCTATGACCCGAAACTGATGAGCCCGAACGACGTGGCTGCGATGGAGAGCGCTGCGAAAATGGCGGGCGCTGAACTGATCGCCGTTGAGCAGAACCCAATCGATCTCGCCTGGGAAGACCGCCCGGAGCAGCCTTCCGCGCAGGTCGTGCCGCATGATGTCAAATATGCCGGCGTCGCCCATCATGAAAAGCGCCTGCAGATCGGCAAGGATCTGAAGACCGAGAAGTTGGACGCGGCGATCATTACGTCGCCTGCCTCCATCGCTTGGGCGTTCAACATTCGCGGCGGGGATGTCAGCTGCACGCCGCTGCCGCTTGGCCGGGCGATCTTGTTCGCGGACGGCTCTGCGGAACTTTATCTGGATGAGGTCAAAGTCTCTGACGCGCTGCGCCAGCATCTTGGCAACAGCGTGACGCTTCGTCCGCTGTCGGAGCTTGAGGCAGGCCTTGCCGGTCTCAAGGGAAAATCCGTCAGCGTTGATCCGGACGTTGCCTCCGCCTGGTTCTTCGACCAGCTTGAGCAAGTGGGCGCCAAAGCCGTTCGCCAGCGTGACCCCGTGGCCCTGCCGAAGGCCTGCAAAAATGAGGCGGAGCTGGCCGGCACATCTGCTGCGCATATCCGTGATGGTGTTGCGCTGACGCGCTTCCTGCATTGGCTGGACACTGAGGCCCAGAGCGGTGAGGTGACGGAGATCGACGCTGCCATCAAGCTGGAAGAGTTCCGCGAAAGCCTGGGCGGTCTGGATGATCTGTCCTTCCCGACAATCTCCGGGGCCGGACCAAATGGCGCGCTGCCGCACTACCGTGTCTCCACAGCCTCCAATCGCAAGCTGGAGCGTGGCAGCCTGTATCTGGTTGACAGTGGCGGCCAGTATCTGGACGGCACGACGGATGTCACCCGCACGGTTCCGATTGGTGATCCGAGTACGGATATGCGGCGGCACTATACGCTGGTTCTTAAGGGGCATATTGCGCTGGCCGTGGTCCGTTTCCCGCATGGCACGACCGGTACGCATCTTGATGTGTTGGCGCGGCACGCGCTTTGGCAGGCTGGCCTCGATTATCAGCACGGCACCGGCCACGGCGTTGGCGTGTATCTCGGTGTTCATGAAGGGCCGCAGCGCATCGCCAAGGCCTGGAACGCGGTTCCCCTGGTCGAGGGGATGATCGTGTCCAATGAGCCGGGCTATTACCGCGCAGGCCAATACGGCATCCGCATCGAGAATCTGCAATATGTGACCCCCGCTACCCAGATCGAGGGCGGCGAGCTGGATATGTATGGCTTCGAATGCCTGACCTTCGCGCCGCTCGCGCGTGACCTGATTGATCTGACCTTGTTGACGGAAGACGAACGCGCCTGGGTCGATGCCTATCATGCGCAGGTCTACGAGCATCTGGCGGACGGTCTGGACGGGGACGCAAAGGACTGGCTACGCGCCGCCTGCATGCCCCTCTAAATAGAGGCGCGTGAAGAATCACGCTTGTTCTCTTTTTGTTCCAATGTTAAGTCATGGCCGGTAACTCTTCTGGGAGACTGGCCATGATCTTGTCATTGTCGATACGCGATTTCGTTCTGATTGACCGCCTGGATATTGAGCCGGGCGCGGGCTTCACCGCGCTCACAGGGGAAACCGGCGCGGGCAAATCCATTATTCTCGACGCCCTGTCACAGGCACTGGGGCAGCCTGCCGACCGGTCGATGATACGGGCAGGGCAGGATCAGGCAAGCGTGGCGGTGGAGTTTTCGCCGCCTGTGCGCCATCCCCTCTGGAGAGCTTTGACGGAGGCGGGGATTGAGGCCTCGCCCGACGAGACGGTCACGTTCAAGCGCATTATTCGCAAGAATGGCCCGGCACGCGCCTTTATCAATGACCAGCCGGTCAGCGCAGCGCTGCTCTCCGATCTTGGGGAGTTGCTGGTAGAGATCCATGGCCAGCACGCGGCCTCCTCTCTGATGAGGCCGTCCATGCACCGCCATTTGCTGGATCTCTTTGCCCGTAATGAAAGCCTGCTGGAGGCGTGCGCCAGGAGACATGCCGTGATGGAGGAGGCTGCAGAAAAGCGTGAAGCGCTGGAAGCGGCCCATGCTGAAGCGATTGAACAGCGCGACTGGCTGATCGAGGCTGTCGAAGACCTTATGCGCCTTGCCCCGCAAGAGGGGGAGGCGACTGTGCTGACCGAGCGGCGAACGCTTTTGATGCAGTCAGAGCGTGTGACCGAAGCGGTCAGCGAGGCGGAAAAAGTGCTTGATGGCACCGGCATTGAGGAGGCGCTCGCCAAGGCGGCCCGTGCCACAGGCCGTATTTGTCATCTTCCCGGTTTTGAAGGCTCGGATGACGCGCTGCCTGTTGCGGCGCGCGCGGCGGCGGAAGCGGTCGAACGCGCGCTGATAGAGATCAAGGAAGTCATGGGCTCCATCTCTCAGCTGGAAAGCCTGGTGGATCATGACACAAGCGAACTCGAGGCCTCCGAGGCGCGTCTGTTTGCCCTGCGCGCAGCAGGCCGGAAGCATAATTGTGATCCGGACATGTTGCCGGACATGCGGGACGCCCTGCAGGAACGCCTCGATCTGGTGGAGGCCGGTGAAGATGCGCTGATCGCTGCCCGCAAGGCAGAGGCCGATGCGCGCGCCAAATGGCATCAGGCCGCCGGCAAGCTCAGCGATGCGCGCAAGGCAGCGGCGGGCCAACTCGACAAGGCCATTGCAAAGGAGCTTGGCCCCCTGAAACTTGGTCGGGCGGTGATCAAGGCGCGGGTTCACCCTCTGCCGGAAGGAGAAGGCGGAGCATCCGGGATAGACCGGATCGAGTTCGAAGCCGAGACCAATCCCGGCGCAGGCTTTGGCCCGCTCCGCAAGATCGCGTCGGGCGGGGAATTGGCACGAGTGTCACTTGCCCTCAAATGCGCGCTGGCTGAGGCCGGCTCTGCCATGACGCTGATCTTTGATGAGGCCGATCAGGGCGTTGGCGGCGCTGTGGCGGCGGCCATCGGGGAGCGCCTTGTCTCCCTCAGTCAGGACCGGCAGGTCTTTGCCATTACGCACAGCCCACAGGTCGCGGCGTCTGCAGCGGCTCAATGGCTTGTGGAGAAGGGTGCCGGAAAGACTGGCGGGACTCAGATTCGCGGGCTAGATGACAGCAGCAGGCAGGAAGAAATTGCCCGAATGCTGTCAGGTACCGAGGTGACTGCCGAGGCCCGCGCTGCAGCAGGGAGGCTGTTGGAGGATGCATGAGCGAGGCAACCCCGGTTGAGGATCTGACGCCTGAAGAGGCCGCGGTTGAACTCGAACGCCTGGCGGCTCTGATCGCCGAGGCAGATGCGGCCTACTATCAGGAAGATGCGCCAGTTCTGACGGATGCGGACTATGATGCCGCACGCCAGCGCAATATCGCCATCGAAGCGCGCTTCCCGGACCTGAAACGCGAGGACAGCCCGTCAGATCGTGTCGGCGCTGTCGCCCATGAAGGCTTCAACAAGGCGGCCCATGCTGCGCCGATGCTGTCATTGGACAATGCGTTTTCCGATGAGGATGTGGCGGAGTTTGCTGCTCGCATCCGGCGCTTTCTGGGCCTTGGCGAAGAGGACGAACTGGTCCTCACCGCAGAGCCCAAGATTGATGGTCTCTCTCTCAGCCTGACCTATGAAAAGGGAAAGCTGGTTCGCGCCGCAACACGCGGCAATGGTCAGGTCGGTGAAGACGTCACCGCCAATGCCCGTACGCTGAAGGACATTCCGGTGTCCCTGAAAGGCAAGCGCTGGCCAGACTTCATCGAGATCCGCGGCGAGGTCTATATGAGCCATGCCGACTTTGCTGCGCTGAACGCGCGTGAAGAGGCCGCTGGCCGCAAGACCTTTGCGAATCCGCGCAACGCTGCGGCGGGCAGCCTGCGCCAGCTCGACACCGAAATCACGAAATCCCGCCCGCTGAAATTCTTCGCATATGCTTGGGCAGCAGAAAGTGCCCCCTTTGCCGAGACGCAATCTGAAGGCGTGGAGGCATTCAAGACATGGGGCTTTGACACCAATTCCCTGATGAAATCCGCTTCAGACGTGGACACTCTGATCGCAATTTACCGCGACATAGAACAGCAGCGCGCGACGCTCGGCTACGATATTGACGGCGTGGTCTACAAGGTAGACCGGTTGGACTGGCAGCAGAGGCTCGGCTTTGTCAGCCGCGCGCCGCGCTGGGCCATTGCACATAAATTTCCCGCCGAGAAGGCGACAACCCTTTTGGAAGAGATCGACATCCAGGTGGGCCGCACCGGCTCGCTAACGCCGGTTGCGCGCCTGAAACCCGTCACGGTGGGCGGCGTCGTGGTCTCCAATGCCACACTGCACAATGAGGACGAGATCGCCCGCCTTGGTGTGAAGCCTGGCGACACGGTGGAAATACAACGGGCAGGGGATGTCATTCCGCAAGTATTGCGCGTTGTCTCAGTCGGCGAGGGCGAGCCTTGGCACATGCCGGATGAGTGCCCGGTCTGTGGCTCCGCCGCCGTGCGCGAGATTGACGATAAAGGCGAGGCCGATGTGCGCCGCCGCTGTACGGGCGGGCTCGTCTGCCCAGCACAGGCTGTGGAGCGTCTGAAGCATTTCGTTTCCCGCAAGGCGCTGGATATTGATGGCCTTGGCGCAAAACAAGTGCAGCTGTTCTACGAGAAGGGCGTTGTTGCCGCGCCGCAGGACATTTTCCGTCTACCGGCGCAGATTGAGGCGGCGGGTCTGCCGCCGCTGGCAGAGTGGGACGGTTTCGGTAAGGCGTCTGCGAAGAAGCTGCTGGATGCGATTGATGCGCGCCGCGCCGTGCCTTTTGCGCGCTTCCTGAATGGACTCGGCATTCGCCATGTCGGCCAGACGACATCCCAGCTTTATGCCCGTCACTTCCTGAGCTGGGATGCATTCTGGAGCACAGTGACCCGTGCCGAAGCAGAAGGACTTGAAGGCGAGGCCTTTGCAGAGCTGACCGGCATTGACGGGGTGGGCAAGGCTGCGGCGGGCGCGCTTGTGGATTTTGAATCCGAACCACACAATCGCGATATGCTGAACGCCTTGCTGGAAGAGGTGAGTGTTGAGGTGGAAGAAGCCGCCGCTACGGACAGCCCGGTCGCTGGCAAGACCATCGTCTTTACCGGCACGCTGGAGCGCATGACGCGCGATGAGGCAAAGGCCCGTGCAAGTGCGCTTGGCGCGAAAGTGTCCGGCTCCGTCTCGGCAAAAACGGATATTCTGGTGGCAGGGCCGGGCGCAGGCTCAAAACTCAAAAAGGCGGAAAGCCTCGGCGTCAGAACACTGACCGAGGATGAGTGGTTCGAGCTGATAAAAAATCAGGGCTGATATGCAATCGGCCCTGAGGGCCCGGCTTATTTGCCGTCTGGCAGAATACGCTGCAGCCAGCTGCGGCGGGTTTTTTCGTCTACAGCTTCCGGGTCCACGCCCTCTTCCGTCAGAAGGCGATAGCTCATCTTGTACCAGTCGCTATTGGGATAGTTGTATCCGAGCGTTGAGCCGACGGCGAGCGCCTGATCGCGTAAGCCTACGGTGAGATAGGCTTCGACAAGACGGTGCAGGGCTTCTGGCGTATGGGATGTGGTGTCGTATTTCTTCACCACGGTGCGGAAGCGCTTGATAGCAGCCAAGGTCTGGTTGTTGCGCAGATACCAGCGCCCCACTTCCATGTCCTTGCCGGCCAGCTGGTCGCGAACCATGTCCAGCTTCACGTTGGCATCGCGGGCATACTGGCTGTCAGGATAGCGGCGAACCACATCCATCAGCGCGTCACGCGCCTGTTCCGTGATGGCTTGGTCGCGGCCCACATCGGTGATCTGGTCGAAATAGCTGACGGCAATCAGGTAGTAGGCATAGTCCGCTTCAGAGCCACCGGGGTGCAGCGAGAGATAGCGGCGGGCCCCATCGATGGCTTCGTCATAGTTGCGCGCCTGATAATGGGCGAAGGCCGTCATCACCATCGCGCGGCGGGCCCATTCGGAATAGGGGTGCTGGCGCTCGACCTCGTTGAACAGAAGCACGGCCTTGTCATAGGAGCGCTTGTCGAGCTCGGTCGAAGCCTGATTGTACAATTGCTCAACAGGGCGTTCCACATAGGCCAGTTCTTGTTGGCGGTCGCGGCGTGATTGGCAGGCTGTCAGGGCAATTGCTGCGGTTGCAACCAGTACAATCGGATAGGCTTTGGTGAAACGCATGGCAGGGCGGACGCTTTCAGCTGTGAGTGTCAGACAGACTGCTTAGCGCGAACCCTGCCAGTTTTCCAAGAAGGTTTCTCAGGCATTCACCCTGTAGGCTGGGTTAAATCCCGTTCAGATGGCGGCACTTGTGCGTGACGCGACAAGGCTCTCATCCATCTCGTCGCTTTCCCAGCACCATGCAGAAGGGGTGTCGAGCAGCTTGCGGACAAGCAGATTATTGATGGAATGGCCTGGCTGAACGGCGTCATAGCGCCCGGCAATCGGCGCGCCTGCCAGCATCAGATCGCCCACGGCATCCAGCATCTTGTGGCGCACAAACTCGTCTTCAGAGCGCAGGCCTTCCGGATTCATCACTTTGCCATCATCGACGACAACAGCATTGTCCAGTGAGCCGCCCCGGGCGAGGCCCATTGTGCGCAGCATGTCGACATCCCGGGCAAAGCCATAGGTGCGGGCAAAGGCCAGATCACGCGCAAACATGCCGGGGGCAAGGCGCAGGGCCATTTGCTGCACGCCGATCAGCTTGTCGTCATATTCAATCCGCGCGCGCAGTGTCAGCAGATTGTCTTCAGAAGGCGAGAGGCTGGCGCGTTTGGGGCCATCCTCGATCTCGATCTTTTCAAGAATGCGAATGCGACGACGCGGTGCCGACTGGCGGCGCAGGCCAGCCTGCATCAGCAATTCGCAATACACCGCAGAAGAGCCGTCCATAATCGGTACTTCAGGGCCGTCGATCTCGATTAGCAGATTGTCGATGCCGACGCCTGCCAGCGCAGCCATCAAATGCTCCACAACCGCCACGGAAACACCGGCTTCATTGGTCAGCGTGGTGCCCAGCTGAGTGTCCGAGACATATTCGGCAGAGGCCGGGATCAGCGTGTCCGGTCTGGAAATATCGGTGCGGCGGAAGGAGACGCCTGTCCCGGCGGGCGCAGGTTTCAGCACAAGCCGGGCTTTCTCGCCACTGTGCACGCCAATGCCCGCGCATACCGCGGGGCGCTCAATCGTCTGCTGAAATTCTACGCTACGGGACAAAATACACGCCTCCAGTTTCGCATATCAGAATGGCTTCTATGGTCTGAAGATACAAAACACGGCTTGTTTCGGCGTGTTACAAAAAGGGCCAAAGCATACGCTTTGGCCTTGTAATTATTGAAAATTACCTGTAACAGATCTGTGCTGAAATCTGATTTTTCAGCTGTAATTTCAGTGATTGGCAGACCGGCGCAGAAATGCCGGGATTTCAAGGTCGGCATCATCGAAAGGTGCAGGCTCCGGATGATCTTCCGGAGACGAGACGATCTGTGTCGGCGTTTTGGCTGACGGCGTATCGTCATTCTCGCCCTGGGAATTGCCACGGCGCCATCCGAACAGGTTGGAAAAGCCGGACGGGCTACGCTGTTCCTCTTCAACAGGCGCTTCCGTGTGCTTGGTGAACACCGTGTCGGCGCTGATCTGGTCCTCGCCCTCTGCGCCTTCATAATGCTCTGCAGGCAGAGACTGGCTTTCAAAATCCTCGCGCGGATCGCTTTCGTCAGAGCGTAGGGCCGTGGACGTATGCTTGATGACACGCGGACGGTCTTCATCTGCCTCTTCAGCGACGGTTTCCGTTTCGGCAGGGGCCTCGGCTTCAGCAGCAGGCTCTTCCTCAATCGGTTCTGCGATGGGCTGACGTACGGTTTCTGCAACAGGCTCGGCCGCAGGAACGCCCATCATCGCGCCGTCAATGCCAGCGGCGACCACAGAGACGCGGATCTTGCCTTCCAACTCGCTGTCAAAGGCAGAGCCGAGAATGATGTTGGCATCCGGGTCGACCTCGCGGCGCACCTCATTGGCGGCCTCGTCGAGTTCGAACAGGGTCATGTCATAGCCGCCGGTGATGTTGATGAGCACGCCTTTGGCGCCTTTCATCGAGATGTCGTCGAGCAGCGGATTGTCGATGGCTTGGCGGGCGGCTTCCAAGGCGCGGTTTTCGCCTTCGCCTTCGCCCATACCCATCATGGCCGTGCCCATGCCGCGCATGATGGAGCTGACATCTGCAAAGTCGAGATTGATCAGGCCAGGCATGACCATCAGGTCTGTAATGCCGCGCACGCCAGAATAGAGCACATCGTCTGCCATGCGGAAGGCTTCGGCAAAGGTCGTGCGGTCATTGGCGATGCGGAACAGGTTCTGGTTCGGCACGACGATCATCGTATCGACATGTTTCTGGATTTCGGCCAAGCCATCCTCGGCAAAGGACATACGGCGTGTGCCTTCAAAGCTGAACGGCTTGGTCACGACGGCGACGGTCAGCATGCCCATCTCACGCGCCACGCGCGCGATAACCGGTGCTGCGCCTGTGCCGGTTCCACCGCCCATGCCGGCAGCGATGAAGACCATGTGAGCGTCTTGCAGTTTCTCGCGAATATCCTCGATGGATTCTTCGGCGGCTTTCGCGCCGATGTCGGGCCGTGCGCCAGCGCCCAGACCGGAGGTCGTTTCCGGGCCCAGCTGAATGCGGTTTTCCGTCTTGGATCGGGAAAGCGCCTGCGCATCCGTATTGGCTACGATGAACTCAACGCCTTGCAGGTTGGCCTCGATCATATTGTCGACAGCGTTGCCTCCGGCACCGCCTACGCCAAAGACCAGGATCCTGGGCTTCAGTTCATGTGTCATACGTATCCCTCACTCTACCGGTCTCTGAAAGCTTCGCTCATCGTTTAAAATGACGCCTTGCCGCTAAGAAGCAGTTAAGTGAGGGCGATTGGCGTCAGAAATTTTCTTTCAGCCAATGGAACGCCTTGTTCACAGCACCGCTTCGGACTTCCGAACCGTACTCCTTCGACGCAATGCCAGCCCGCACAGCGTCAGCAAACCCCAACTCCTGATACAGTAGCAGACCTGACGCTGTAGAAAAAGCTGGTGTTCCCAGTGTTTCGCCCAGGAATTCTGCAATTGTCGGGCGTCCAAGCCGGACAGGGGCTTCCAGAATGCGTGTCGCGACATCCCGTACGCCCGGCAGCTGGCTTGCGCCGCCTGTCAGGACAACTCGCCGAGGCAGTACTTTGCGTACACCACTGGATTCCAGGGTTTTCTGGATCAGTTCGAAAATTTCCTCGATACGCGGCGCGATAATCTCGGCCAATTTACCGCGTTCCATGCGTGTGGCCTGTAGGCGGCCATCATCGCCCAGACGCGGCGCTTCGATCCGCTCGGCCAGGCCAGGGCCTTCCAGATTGGCTGTGCCATAGATGCTTTTCAGGCGCTCTGCGGCGGCAAAGGTCGTGCCGATGCCTTGCGCGATGTCTGAAGTGACATGTGTTCCGCCAGCCGGAACGAGGCCAACCCAGGCCGGAGAGCCATTGAGATAGACTGAGACCGCCGTAACGCCAGCGCCCATGTCGATACAGATCGCGCCATTCTCGATCTCGTCATCAATCAGTGTGCCGGCCCCGCTCGCAATAGAGGAGGGGATCAGCGCATTGACGCTGAGATGCGCGCGGCCCACGCATTCGACCAGATTGCGCACCATGGCTTTCGGGGCGGTAACGACGGAGAGGAACAGGCCCAGCGTGTCGCAATACATTCCGGCCGGCTCGCGCACGCCTTCCTGTTCGTCCACACGGTAGGCGACAGGCCATGCCGCCAGCACTTCAAGGCCCTTGGTAGAGACATTCGCCATGGCAGCCGCCTGCAGACGGCGCACATCCTTGGCGTTGATTTCGCGCCCGCCAATCTCGATGGAGGCGGTGACCAGATTGCACTGAACGCGCGCGCCGGTGATGCCCAGCATCACCTGATTGATCTGTTCACCCGCTTCGCGTTCGGCATCCTCAACGGCGAGGCGGATGGAGCGTTCCAGGCCTTCCATGTCGGTGATCGTACCACCGCTGAAGCCACGCGATTGCTGGCGACCAGAGCCGAGAATCTGGAAGTGACGCGGACCGGTGCCGTCATTGCGGCCAATCAGGCAGGTAATCTTGGAGCAGCCAATGTCCAGCGCCGCGACCGGGCCGGTCGTGCGGTGGCCGCCAAGGGCCATGCGGCGGGACTGGAGGTTTGCCATTAGCTGCGGGGGGCCTCTTCACGGGCGGCAAAGTCCGGCGCGTCGATCGGCGTCAGATAAACGCGGCCCTGATTGCGCAGGTCGATGGTCTCCAGCGGGCGCTGCATCAGTGCGGTACGGACCTGTAGTGTGGACAGCCGGTCCAGGGCATTTGTCAGGTCATCATCTTCCGGCATGCGCACGGTGGCGCCATTGATCAGACGCATATCCCAGCGGCGGTCATTGATGCGGGTAGCGATGGCAATACCCGGCGCTACATCCGGCTCGGCTTTCAGGGCAGCGGCCAGAACCGGCGCAGCTTGCGGCGCGCCACGGCCAGCGAGGCGTACGAGACCCTTATGATCTTCAGGGCGGGCATCCGGAATGATTCGGCCAAGGCCGTCCACAACTGTCCATTTCTTGCTGTCATGCCATAGGGCAACCGGCTCTGCGGCATCGGCCAGGATGACCACCTGATCCGGCCACAGGCGATGGACGCGCACATTCAGCACCTTGTGGGTGCCCTCAACGCGGCGACGAATGAGATGCGGGTCCGCGCGGAACATGTTCTCGCCCGGCTCGATCATGGCAGCGGCGCGGATGTCCTGCGCCAGGGCAGGGTCCTGCTCCAAGCCAATCACGGAGACATCATTGACGGAAATGCCCATGACGCGGGCCGTATCATCCATGAAGCCAGCAAAGCGGCTTTCGATCTGCGACATGGATCCGCCCATCCAGGCAGCTGTCGCCACCACGATAGCGACCAGCATCACGAACCCGAAAATCACGGAAGAGACGCGCACTTCCTCGCCCGTCACCTCATCCACAATGACGGCGGGCTTGCGCGACGACTTCTTTGGGACAGTCTGGTTGCGGCTTACCTTTGGCATGAAGCATCCTCGATCATCCAGGCGACCAGCTCTTCGAAGGACATGCCAACAAAAGCGGCCTGTTCGGGGACAAGCGAGGTGGGCGTCATGCCGGGTTGTGTATTAGTTTCCAGAATCACGAGCCGGTCTCTCTTGTCGTCATAGCGAAAATCAGATCGCGTCGCTCCCCGGCATCCAAGTGCCTGATGTGCCCTCAGCGCGTAATCCATCGCGGCCTGTGTCACATCAGTCGGCAATTCTGCCGGGATCACATGTTGCGATCCTCCAGCTGCATATTTTGCATCAAAATCGTAATAGTCTCTTAAGGTCGTTATCTCTGTGACAGCCAGCGCGCGATCCCCCAGAACCGCGACGGTCAGCTCGCGTCCCGGAATGAATTCCTCGGCCATCAGATTATCGCCATAGCGCCAATTGCTGCTGGTCAGTTCCAGGGCAGGGGCATTTGCGCCTTCACGAACGATCAGCACGCCAAAGCTGGACCCTTCAGCAACCGGCTTGATGACATAAGGCGGGGCCAGCGGGTGTGCGGCAGTGGCTTCTTCGCGGGTCACGCGTTTGTCCTGGGCAACAGGGATACCGGCCTGCTGGTAGACGGCCTTGGACTTCAACTTGTCCATCGCCAGGGCGGAAGCGAGCACGCCGGAGTGAGAATAGGGCAGGCCCAGCACTTCCATAACACCCTGCACGCAGCCATCCTCGCCCCAGGGCCCGTGCAGACCATTCAGCACTGCGTCCGGTTTTGCCTCGGTCAGCTGCTCTGCCAGATTCCGTCCGGCATCAATCTCCACCACATCGTATCCGCTTTTACGCGCGGCCTCGGCCATCTGCTGTCCAGATGACAGTGAGACTTCCCGTTCGGACGACCAGCCCCCATAGATCACGGCAACACGTTTCATCTTGTCTTCCTGCAAATTGGCCCAGCGGCGTTAAGTCTAGTCATCGCGTTTGCAGGGTTAAAACGGCCTTAGCATGGCAGCGTGAAAGCAATTCATGGCCTGAATTACGAAAAATATATGCTCCGTATTCTTGCCATGGAATGACTACGTGTGTAGTCATTCTCCGTCAAACATGAGAATCAGATACCGAACGGCATCTGATCACAGCCATAAAATTCAGGGAGGGGTACCGGCGTGAACATCACGGCGCGAGTCTGTTTCAGCCTATTTTTGACTGCCGCGAATAGCCTGGCTGTCTCGCCATGGGCTTATGCCGCAGAGACAGAAGAGCAGATTTCCGAGGTGACCGTCTACACGCTGGAAGACTTTCGCCAGTACAGCCCCAGAACGGCTCTGGATATGGTCACCCGGATTCCGGGCTTCGCCATTCAGGGGGATAACAGCAATCAGCGCGGCTTTGGTCAGGCGCAGGGCAATGTGCTGATCAATGGCCAGCGGGTTTCGGGAAAGTCCAATGGCGCGGTTGAGTCACTTGGCCGGATCGTAGCGCAGAATGTCGTTCGCATCGAATTGGTCGATGGCAGTCAGTTCGATATTCCGGGCCTTTCCGGCCAGGTGGTGAATGTCGTTACCAATGGGTTGGGCAAGACGGCTGGTACATGGAGCTGGTCCTCTCGCTTCCGGGATAATCTGCCTCCTTACTATAATGACTTCAATATCGCCCTGTCCGGTGGGAAGGGCGCGCTGGGATGGATGTTCGAGTTGGACAGCTCGCCGGAACGCGGTGCCAATAATGGCCCGGAATACATCACAGATGGTCAGGGAGACCTTCTCGAGAAGCGTCTTGAAGACTTCACCCACGCCGCAGAATATGCATCCGTGGCCGGATCGCTTTCATGGAAGCCGGCGAGCGGCGCAGTAGGAAACCTAAATGCCAGCTACGCCATTTACGAGCCAGACAACAAGGAAGTCTCAAAGACCTATCCGGTAGGCGGCCCGGAGGGGCGCCGACTGTTCAAGGGATCAGAAGATGAGTGGGCCGCCGAACTTGGCGCTGATTATGAACTTGGAGTTGGGCCGGGGCGCCTGAAGACGATTGGTCTGGTGCGGCGCGAATACAGTCCAATTACGGATGAATTTCTGCGGGGCGATGTGGACGGAAGTGATCTATCGAGATCACTCTTTCAGCAGACCATTGATGAAGGCGAATACATTCTGCGAAGTGAATATGCCTTTGGACACGTCGCAGGCAGAGACTGGCAGATCGCGGCAGAAGGGGCCTTCAACTATTTGGAGGCAACGTCCAGCCTGCGTGAAGCAGATGATGGCGGCCCCTTGCTGATAGTGGACCTGACCAATGCGAACTCCCGCGTCGAAGAACAACGCGGAGAGATTTCCGTCACACATGGCCGCCAGTTGTCTCCCCGGCTCAGCGCGCAGGTTTCTCTCGGGATGGAAGTCTCGGAACTTTCGCAATCAGGCGATGTGTCCAAGGTACGCACGTTCACGCGGCCGAAGGGCTATGCTAGCCTTACCTGGCAGGCCGACGACTCCCTGAAGCTGATCACCCGGCTGGAGCGTGATGTGGGACAGCTGGATTTCTTTGATTTCATTTCCTCTGTTAATTTGAATTCGGACAACGGCCAGACCGGGAATTCGGAAATCGTTCCGGAGCAGAGCTGGACTCTCAGTCTGAAGACGGAAAAGGATTTCGGAGCCTGGGGGGCTGCGACGCTGAAAGTGTTTGGGGCGAGCATCGAAGACATTGTAGATCGCATTCCGATTGATGATGGAGACGGACCGGGAAACCTCGACACGGCCTGGCAGGTTGGCGCGGAGTTGGAAGCCACATTGAAGCTGGCGCGGGCAGGGGTGCCAGGGGCTGAGATCACGCTCTCAGGGGAATGGTATGACTCCGAAGTGACAGATCCGCTGACGGGTGAGACGCGCCCGATCAATGGAGATACGGCCTATTATCTGTTCTCGGAACTGCGCCATGATATCCCGAAGACCAATTGGGCCTGGGGTATCGGGTTTGAGGGGTCGAAAAATAACAGCTTCTATCGCCTGTCAGAGGTCAGCCTGGAGGCTCATCCACCCGGCTTCGGATATGTTTATATTGAGGACAAGGATATTTTCGGGGCAACCGGCCGGATCACCATTGGCAATATTACCAACCAGAATGACAATTTCTGGCGGGAAATTCATGATGGCAGCCGGCTGGATGATGTTCTGGTGCGGGAAACGCGTGAACGCGACTTTGGCCAGATTTTCACTCTGAGGCTCGAAGGTACGTTTTAGGCCGTTCGTCCGATGCGCCGCACTTCCCAGCGCAGTTGGACGCCTTGCGTGTCCAGAACCCGCGCGCGCACCAGTTCGCCCAGCGCTTCCAGGTCTGCCGCTGTGGCATCGCCCGTATTGATCAGGAAGTTGCAATGCTTGGGAGAGACCTGGGCCCCGCCCACTTTAAGGCCCCGGCAGCCGGCTGCATCGATTAGTTTCCACGCGGAGCGCTGATCCGGCGTGCCAGGTGGGTCCGGATTGGCGAAGGTTGAGCCGGACGTTTTCTCCTTGATGGGCTGAGTTTCGGCGCGGCGCGTCTGGAGGGCTTCAATCTCTTCCAGAATCTTGTCGGGCGCATCAGTGCCCGTGCCTTGCAGTATCAGCTTTGTGACGATCATATCGTCTGGCAAGTCCGTGTGCCGATAAGAAAAGCCCGCTTCAGGCGCGGTGCCCTCGCGCCCCGGTCCGCGATAGGAAACATGTGTGCCATCGCGTCGATAGCCTTCCAGGCTGACCAGCACATCGCGCAACTCCCGGCCATAGCAACCGGCATTTGTACGCGTTGCCCCACCAAGAGAGCCGGGAATACCGGACAGGAATTCGAGACCCTTAATGCCGGCCCGCGCAGCTGCCTTCGCCACCGCCAAATCCAGCGCGCCGGGGCGGGCTGACACGGTAAGGTCGCCTTCAGACTCAATCGCGCCCCAGTATTTTCCCATCAGGCGGATGACAACGCCTTCAATCCCGCCATCACGTACGATGACATTCGATCCCACCCCCAGCACTGTGACCGGAATAGCAGGGTCCAGGGATTTCAGAAAGCTGGACAGGTCTTCTTCGTCGGCAGGCAGGAACAGCCAGTCGGCCGGCCCACCGACGCGGAACCAGGTATAGGGGGCAAGGCTGGCATCCTGCATCAGCTTGCCGCGAACGGGGGGGAGGCTTGCAATCATCACGGCTAGCGGTTCACCCGTCGGGGCAAAGATGTCAAGCGATCAGGAGGGGCGGTGCCTTAATTTGGGTCGCGGGCCTGTTCGTCCAGCTCCCGTGAGACTTCATCTGCTGCGTCGGAAACATCATCCGCCACTTCGGCGGCTTCTTCCGGAAGATTTTCAATGGCGGTATCCATGCGTTCACCGGCACCTTCAAACGAGCCTTCCTGAAAATAGAACCAGCCAAGTACCAGCAGGAATGCAACGCAAATAAAGGCAATGATGAACGTCAAAGTCCGTCCCATGACGAGTCTCCTTGTTGAGGCTTCGGCATGGTTAACGCGGAAATGTGCAAGAGGTTCCCGTGTGAGGCGAGGCCTAATCCACCGGGTTCAAAAAATGCTCAATTTCGTCCGCGCATGCATTGATGGAGCGGCCCGCCGTGTCGATCCGGAAATTTGCATGCGGATTGTCGTCCCAGCGCCTTTGCTGCCTGTCTTTCAGGCTCACTTGGCGAAGGCCTTTAATTCCGGTGTCGCGAGTTTTCAGGCGGGTCTTCACTTCGACGAGGGATGAGCAAAGAATCTCGATCTCGATGATGGGGGCGTGTGCCTGGGTAGCGATAGTGCGCCAGCCGTCTCGGGCGGCTTCTACCGCATTCACCGCGTCTGCGATGACGTCATGGCCGGATATCAGATATTCTGAGGCCAGCTTGTAACCTGCTGCATAGCCCTTCGTGCCCACATCGTGATCGGGGCCACACATATTGCGCATATCCTGCTCCAGCACATCTACCCTGACAAGACACGCTCCAATGCGTTCGGAAAGTATCCGGCCAAGTGTGGATTTTCCTGATCCGGGTAGGCCCGACAGCATGATCAGCCGGGCCATCAGGATTACACTTTTTGTGTGGTCAGTGCGCCGTGGCAGTGCTTGAACTTCTTGCCGGAGCCGCATGGGCAGGCGGCATTACGGGGCGTATTGGCCCAGCTTTCCTCTGCCTGATGAAGTTCCGGTCCCGGAGGAGTCACGTTGTCTTCCGGGTTCATCTCGTTCACACCCGTATCCGGGTCGAGATGGGTTTCACGCATGTTCGGCGCGGCTGCTGGAGCTTGAGCAGGCTTGGGCGGCTCTGCCTGCGGCACAGGGCGGCGCGGCTGTTCCTGGGCTGGCGGCTGCACGCGGATATGCATCAGCGAACGCGTCACCGTCGCGCGCAACTCGTTCAGCAAATTGTAGAACAGGTTGAAGGCTTCTTCCTTGAACTCGTTCAGTGGATCGCGCTGGCCGTAAGAACGCAGGTGGATGACAGAGCGCAGCTGGTCAATCATCTGAAGGTGTTCGCGCCAGCGCATATCCAGCACCTGCAGCAGAACCTGCTTCTCGATGCGCTGCATCTGTTCCTGGCCAACTTGCTGTGTGATCGCTTCGTAGACTTTCTCGACGCCGTCACGGATGCGCTCGGCAACTTCATTGTTCGCGACGCCTTCCTCGGCGGCCCATTCCTTGACCGGCATGTCGATGGCAAAGTCGTTGCGCAGGGCTTCGGAGAGGCCGTCCATGTCCCATTGCTCTGCATACGCTTTTTCCGGCATCGTGCGGGCAACCAGCGCATCAATCACGTCTTCACGCATGTCGCGGATTGTGTCGGTCACATTTTCGGCGCGCATGAATTCCATGCGCTGTTCGAACATGGCCTTACGCTGATCATTGATCACGTCATCATATTTGAGAACGTTTTTGCGGATCTCGAAGTTGCGCTGCTCGATCTTCTTCTGCGATGTTTCCATCGCCTTGTTCATCCAGGGGTGGGTAATTCCCTCATCTTCCTTGATACCAAGGCGGCGCATCACGGCGTCCATGCGTTCAGCAGCGAAGATGCGCATCAGATCATCTTCAATGGAGATGTAGAATTTCGACTTGCCTGGGTCGCCCTGACGCCCCGTCCGGCCGCGCAGCTGATTGTCGATCCGGCGGCTTTCGTGGCGCTCTGTGCCCAGAACGTACAGGCCGCCAGCATCCAGCGCCTGCTTTTTCTTGACTTCGATATCCGCCTTGATCTGGCTGACCAGCATGGCCAGTTCGCCTTCAGTCAGCTCCCGGCCCAGCTTTTCTTCCTGCTCGGCCTTTTCCTGCTCCAGGCGCATTTCGAAATTGCCGCCAAGCTGGATATCCGTCCCGCGGCCAGCCATGTTGGTGGCAACCGTCACAGCGCCAGGCACACCGGCATTGGCGACGATATGGGCTTCCTGCTCGTGATGGCGGGCATTCAGCACCTTGTGCGGAATTTTCGCAGCCGTCAGCAGGTTGGATAGAATTTCGGATTTCTCGATGGACGCGGTGCCGAGCAGGATCGGCTGACCCTTCGCGTGACACTCGCGCACGTCTTTGACGATCTCGGCATATTTCGCCTTGGCCGTGCGATAGACGATATCGTCTTCATCAAGCCGCTGGATCGGCTTGTTGGTCGGCAGGTCGACAACGCCCAGTTTGTAGATGTCAGCAAATTCATCAGCCTCTGTCAGGGCCGTGCCGGTCATCCCGGCCAGCTTCTTGTAGAGGCGGAAATAGTTCTGGAAGGTGATCGATGCCAGCGTCTGGTTCTCGGGTTTGATGTCCACCTTTTCCTTGGCCTCGATGGCCTGGTGCAGGCCTTCGGACAGGCGGCGGCCTTCCATCATGCGGCCGGTGAACTCGTCAATCAGCATCACCTGGCCGTCCTTGACGATATAGTCCTTGTCGCGCGTGTAGAGTTTGTGCGCGCGCAGGGCCTGGTTCGCATGGTGGACGATGGAGATGTTTGCCGGTTCCCACATGGAGCCTTCCAGCGTGCCGGACTCGGTCAGCCAGTTTTCGATCTTCTCGGTGCCGATCTCCGTATAGGTGACAGAACGCTGTTTCTCGTCGAGTTCGTAATCCTCCTCCGTCAGGCGCGGCATCAGCGCATCGAGCGCGATATAGAGGTCAGAGCGGTCGTCGGTGGGGCCAGAGATGATCAGCGGCGTACGCGCTTCGTCGATCAGGATGGAGTCCACCTCGTCGACGATAGCATAATGGTGTCCGCGCTGGGCCATCTGCTCCAGCGAGTATTTCATGTTGTCGCGCAGATAGTCGAAGCCGAACTCGTTGTTCGTGCCATAGGTGATGTCACAGGCATAGGCGCGCTTGCGCTCTTCATCCGTGATGCCGTGAATGATGATACCGGTCGACATGCCGAGGAAGGCATAGACCTGGGACATCCATTCGGCGTCGCGCTTGGCCAGGTAATCGTTCACCGTGATGACGTGCACGCCTTTGCCCTCAAGGGCATTCAGATAGACGGGCAGGGTGGCAACCAGCGTCTTGCCCTCACCGGTGCGCATCTCTGCGATGTTTCCGGAATGGAGGACCATGCCGCCCATCAGCTGCACGTCGAAGTGACGCATCCCGAGAGAGCGCTTGGCGCCTTCGCGGACAACAGCGAAGGCCTCTTCCAAGAGGCTGTCCAGGGAGGCGCCATCGGCGAGGCGTTTACGGAACTCGGCAGTTTTCCCCTGAAGGGCCTCGTCCGAGAGGGCCTCCATCATGGGTTCCAGGGCGTTAATCCGGTTGACGCGGGCTCGTAGGGGTTTCAGCTTACGGTCATTTACCGTACCGAAAATCTTGCGGGCAACAGAAAGCATATCAGGCAGCACCAATTGATCTGGGGCGACAAAACTCTAATCCTGATCAGCAGGCCGGACAGGATCTTTGCGGGTTCTCCCACCGCGCATCCGCTGGCCGAAACCTCTCGACCAACGCGCGGGTCAGACTTAAGAACGCCGCATTGGGGTGTCAATGCAGTGCCCTCAGCCCAAAGGAGACTTTACCGTGCTGCTACAGAAGCCCTTTTTGAAATCCCTGCAGCCGCTTTTGGCGGCCTTGTCTCTTGTCGCCCTCAGCAGCTGCGGCGCTCCGGAGGAAGAAGAGCCCTCCATTCAGGTCGAAGGCGTGACGGCTGTCAGGGTTAATGATGATCCGATTTATGTGAGCGATGTTGAATTGGAGGCTGTGGCCCGCGGCCTGATCACGCCAGGGGAGGAGTTTGGCCCCGGCGATGAGAGTTATGACATGGTGCTGGATCAGTTGATCGATCAGAAGCTGATGGCGCAGGAGGCTATGACGCGCGGCCTGACCAACACACCGGCGGCCAAGCGACGGTTGGAAATGGCGCGCGAGCGCATCCTCGGCAATCTGCTGGTCGAAAACCTCGTCGCCTCCGAAGTGACGGAAGACAGTATCGAGGCGATGTACAAGCAACAGATCCTGCTGCAGCAGGATAATGACGAGGTTTCCGTCGCGCACATCCTGCTCGATACCGAAGAGGATGCTCGCCGCGTCTATCAGCAGATCCAGGATGGCAAATCCTTTGAAAGCCTCGTGGTGGCGAACTCGCTCGATACCGCGACGCGCATGGAAAACGGCGATCTCGGCTATGTCGCGCCCAATGATTTGCCGGACCCGTTTCCCGTTGCCATCGCCAATACCAAGGTTGGTGGTGTCTCCGAGCCCTTCCAGTCCGCAGATGGCTGGCACATCATCAAGGTGAAAGACCGCCGGACCAGTCCGCCAAAGAGCCGCGAAGAGATGCGGCCGGAAATCGTCACCTTCCTGACGCTCAACCAGGTCAGCAAGATCCTGCGCCGCCTGCGTACCGAAGCGACTATTGAGAAGGGCGGCAAATCCGGCCATGTCGTGCCGGAATCCGGCTTCTCCATTACAGAGGAAGCCGAACGCTCCGAAGGCGCGCTTGCCACAGATACCGATGCAGAAGGACCCGAACTTTGAACCTGAAACCCTCTCCCTTTGCGCCCGCCAGCTTTCCTGACCTGCCGGATGTGAAAGGTGTGCGGGCCGCAACGGGCTCGCGTGGCTTTTATGCGCGTCGCGGTATTACGCGCGATGATGTCTTCCTGTTTGCCTTTGAGGAGGGCACCAGCTGTGCCGGCGTCTACACCGTGTCGCGCACGGCTTCGGCCGATGTGCTTTGGTGCCGCGAAGCGTTGGAAGCAGGCAGGGGCATGGCGCGGGCGCTGGTTGCCAATTCGGGTAATTCCAATGCGTTCACCGGCCCCAAGGGTGTGTTGAAGAATGAGGCGACCCTCAAGGCGCTGACCGAAACACTCGGCGTGTCGAAAGAGTCCTGCTTCCTCGCCGCAACGGGTGTGATCGGCGAGCCGCTCGCAGACCCGAACTATATCGGGTCCTTCGTGCCGGACCTGGCCGCAAAGCTCGGCGCGGCCGATTGGGAAGCCGCCGCAAGGGCCTTTATGACCACCGATACCTTCCCGAAAGGCGCGGGCATGTCGCTGGAGATCGAAGGCACCACCATCAATATTGCCGGTATTGCCAAGGGGTCCGGCATGATCGCGCCGAATATGGCGACCATGCTGTCCTATGTCTTCACCGATGTTGCCATCGCGCCGGGCCTGCTGCAGGAACTTCTGGAAGACATTACCGACGAGACGTTCAATAGCATCACCGTGGATGGCGATACGTCGACCTCCGACACGCTGATGGTCTTTGCGACAGGTGCCAGCGGTATGGAGCCGATCATGTCGGCGGAAGATCCGCGCTTTGATGCCTTTGCCACAGCGCTCCACTCTGTTTGCCTCGACCTGGCGCAGCTCATCGTCAAGGATGGAGAAGGGGCCAGCAAATTTGTCACGGTCACGGTAGAGGGCGCCGTCTCGCGTCTCTCCGCCAAGATCATGGCGTGCGAGATTGCGAACTCCCCGCTCATCAAAACGGCCATGGCGGCAGGCGACGCAAACTGGGGCCGGGTCGTGATGGCAGTCGGTAAGTCGCTGGAGCCGATCAAGATGGATGAGCTGTCGATCTGGTTTGATGATGTTCTGGTCGCCGAACATGGCGGCCGGGCGGAAAACTACTCCGAAGCGGAGGCTTCTGCGGTCTTCGCCAAGCCGGAATTCACGATCCGCGTCGATGCCGGGGTGGGGGATCAATCCCACACGGTCTGGACGTGCGACCTGACGCATGGCTATGTCGACATCAATGGAGCCTACCGTACATGACGCGCCGAATGGTGCTCGTCGTTGCGGCTGCGTTGTATGATAAACGGGGCCGGGTGCTTCTGGCCCAGCGGCCAAAGGGAAAATCCATGGCCGGGCTGTGGGAATTTCCCGGCGGCAAGGTTGAGGAGGGGGAAACCCCGGAACAGGCCCTTGTGCGCGAGTTGGAAGAAGAGCTGGGCATAAGGGTCGATGAAAATTCATTGAAACCAATCACTTTTACAAGTTTTGGTTATCAGGATTTTCACCTTTTGATGCCACTTTTCGGTTGTAAGTGCTGGGAAGGCGACTTGCATCCGAGAGAGGGACAAAGCTTCGCTTGGGTCAGTCCGCAGGACCTGCACACCTATCCGGCGCCGGCGGCAGACATCCCCCTGTTTGACGTGCTTTCGGGTAAAACGTCAGACTCGGAGTGACCATGTCAAACTTGCAAGCCACCCTGCGCCAGTATTTTCGTCAGGAATCCGGTGCCACGGCCGTGGAGTATGGCTTGGTGATCGGTCTGATCGCCTTGGCGATTGTCGGTGGTATCACAGCCATCGCCACGTCCATAAATGGTACGTTCACTGAAGTTGAAACGACGATGAGCTAAGACAGCCGATTCAGGCTGTTCCATGCTTTCGTATCGCGTCCGCCAGGCTGGCTTTTGCGCTGCCTGGTCTCAAGGGTCTGGGCTGCGAGTCTGCGGGCGCCCAGCCTGACAGGTGCACAATCTCGAAACTTGCGCGGATCTTGCCGTCCAGGTCGCGGTAATTCTCCAGATACAGCTCCAGCGTACGCATCAGCACGCTGCGCGGCAAAGGCTGCCCGGTGCCCGGCATGAATGCGGCGCGCTCTCCCATACCTTTCAAATCCTCCAGCAGCTTCAGCGGTGAGGCATAGCGTACTGTTACGGTCTCCCGGTCCACAACCGGCAGGGTAAAGCCCGCTCGCTGCATCAACGCTGCCAGGTCCTGCAGGCCGGGCAGCGGGGAGATGCGCGGGGCAATGCCGCCTTTCAGCTCGGTTTCCGCTTCCATGAGGCAGGCGCGTAGCTCGGCCAGCGTTCCGGCGCCAAACAGTGCGCCCAGAAACAGGCCGTCCGGTTTAAGCGCCTTGCGGATCTGGATCAGCGTGCCCGGCAGATCGTTCACCCAGTGCAGCGACAGGGCGGACACGATCAGGTCCAGGCTGGCGGGCTCCACCTCCAGCATTTCCTCGTCCATCTGGCGCGCTGTCAGGCCGGTTGCCTGCATCCGCTCAACCATTTTCGGGGAAACATCTGTCGCTTCGATCTGCTTGATCTTGCCGGTTTCCATCAGCATCCGGCTCAGCTGGCCATCATGCGCACCCAGCTCCAGCGCATGAGGGAAATCATGGGAAGTATCCTCAAGACGCTCGGCAATGTCTCTCGACACGCGCGCCTTCAGGAACGCATAGTCAGGATAGTTTGCGGCGGCCTTGTCGCGATTGCGTGCCACGCGGGCGCGATCGAACAGGCGGGGCGGGGAAGCAGGCGGGGATACCGGGGAGGTCATGGGCGGCGATATGGACCTGCAAGGTCGCATGGCAAAGGAATTTTTGCGGGGGGTGGCGGATTTTCTGTGGCCCCCGCGCTCACTCGTAAGCGGCCAGAGGGGGGCGGGCAAGGGACCTCTGTCGCCCGCCGAGTTTGCAGCCATCGGCTTCATTTCCGGCCCAGTCTGTGAAAGCTGCGGCAGCCCGATGGAGATGGATTTGGGGCCAGGGGCGCAATGCGCGCCCTGTATCGCCAGGCCCCCCCGCTGGGCCCGCGCCCGCGCCGCCATGGTCTATGAGCAGGCCAGCCGCCGCATCGTGCTGGACCTCAAGCGATCCGGGCGGCGTGACGGCATTCAGGTCATGAGCGGCTGGATGGCGCAGGCCGGGCAAGCCCTGCTGGCAGAGGCCGACCTGATCATTCCCGTGCCCTTGCACTATACGCGGCTCGTCTCGCGCGGTTTCAACCAGTCGGCCTGGCTCGCCATGGCGTTATCTACCAGAACCGGCGTGCCATGCCGGGTAAGCGCCCTGAAGCGCAAGCGGCGCACGCCGACACAGGGCGGTCTCTCTGCGAGGTCACGCCGCCGCAATGTGGCGGGGGCGTTCGCGGTCTCTCCCCGTGCGCTCGGGCATGTGCAGGGTAAACGCATCGTGCTGATCGATGACGTGCTGACAACCGGCGCGACCCTATCTGCGTGCACGCGTGCCCTGCTGAAGGCAGGCGCGCAACAAGTGGACGTGTTGGTGCTTGCCCGCGTTGTGCGCGAAACAGATGTTACCATATAGAAGAGGTCATATTTCACTATTCGGAGCTTCAAACATGGCTGATGTCACGATCTATACGCGCCAGTTCTGCCCTTATTGCAGTCGCGCCGTCGCTCTTTTGAAAGAGAAGAATATTGCCTTTGAGGAGATTGATGCCGGCATGGATGCCGAGAAGAAGGCCGAAATGGTCGAGCGTGCCAATGGCGGTCGCACTTTCCCGCAAATCTTCATCGGCGATCAGCACATTGGCGGCTGTGACGACATGATGGCCCTGGAGCGTTCCGGCAAGCTGGACACACTGTTGGAGGCATAAGACAGGCACGCCATGATCAGATACGCACTCATCTGTGGCGATTGCGAGCACGAGTTCGAGGCATGGTTTGCCTCGTCCTCGGCGTTTGACGAGCAGGCCGCCCGCAAGCTGGTCAGTTGCATCGACTGCGGCGGTGCCAATGTCTCCAAGCAGATCATGGCGCCTTCCGTGCGCACCTCTGAAGCCAAGGCGAAGACCGGCTCGGAGGAAGAACAGATGATACGCGAATTTGCCCGCAAGGCGCGCGATCATGTGGCCGAGAATTTTGATTATGTCGGCGACAGTTTCGCAGATGAAGCGCGATCCATGTATTATGGCGAACAGGACAGCCGCCCGATTTGGGGCGAGACCACGCCAGAGGAATCAGAGGCCTTGAGGGAAGAGGGCGTGCCCGCCGCGCCGCTTCCGCAGGCTTTCACACCGAAAAAACCGCGCCAGAAAGAGCAATTGAACTGACCTGTAGCGCTTTGCCGCGCTTGACCCGTGCCGCGCCTCATATATTACCCGGAATGTTACGTATTTCACGGGGAGCGCCCACATGGCAGCCAGCGAATATCATCGCGGAGAAATGGACATCACCGACCAGAAGTCGACCTGGGATGGTTTCATCAAGGGAAGCACTTGGGGTAGCCTGATCATCATTTTGATGGTTGGCTATGCAGTCCTGTCCATTGCGATCGGCATCAACTGGATCATCTCGCTTGGCCTGATGGCGATTGTCGGGGTTGCGGCTGGCCTGTTCCTGAACCTCGGTGGCCGCTGGATGGCGACTGTGGTGATGCTGATTGTGACGGCCCTGATCGTGCAATTCTTCATCTGGCTGTTCGGAGTTATGATCTGACGCCAGCCCGTCAGACCAACTGGTCTGAAGGTTCTTCGCAGTTCGAGCAGGCTGACAGGGCCGGGTCTGCCTCCAATTGGCGGATCGGGATCGGCGCGCTGCATTGCGTGCACCGTCCATATTGGCCGGTCTCCATTCTGGAGAGGGCGGCCTCGATGCGCGCCAGCTGCAGCGCATAGCTGCGCAGCGTCCTGTTTCCAAGGGCCAGATCCACCTTTGATGGCGGAAAAAGAGGGTCGGTACGCTTCATTTCGGGTATGCTGCGACTCCTTTAAGGGCTTGGCAAGGCGTTGCAGGCAAATGACTTTTATCCTTATCGAGAATCGCTGTGCGTATCTGCCGATACGTTGGAAAGGCTAAAAGCTTATGCCCGTCTCCCCTCTTGTCCTGTCTTCCGTGACAAAACGCTTCGGCCATTTCACCGCCGTCGACAATTTGTCCATGGAAGTCCCCGAGGGGCAGATCATCGGTTTTCTCGGCCCCAACGGGGCGGGCAAGTCGACAAGTTTGCGCATGGCGCTGGGCGTGATGCCGCCAGATGAGGGCCATGTGGAGCTGTTCGGCCGCGCGCCTGGCATCGAAGCCCTGAAGCGTGTCGGCTTCCTGCCGGAAGAGCGCGGCCTCTACAAGAAGATGACCGCCCGGGACACGATCACCCATTTCGCGCGCCTGAAAGGCCTTTCTGCAAGCGATGCCCGCGCGCGGGCCGATGAGCTGCTGCAGGCAACCGGGCTGGATGAATTCAGCCGCGCGCGCATTTCCAAGCTCTCAAAGGGCATGGCGCAAAAGGTGCAGATTCTCTCCACACTGGCCCACCGGCCGGACTTCCTGATCCTGGATGAGCCTTTCTCCGGTCTGGACCCGGTCAACCAGCAGGCGCTGGAAGATCTGATCCGTGCCGAGCATGATCGCGGTGCAACGATCCTGTTTTCCACCCATGTCATGGAGCACGCCGAACGGCTGTGCGATCGCATCATCATGATGGCGCGGGGGCGCAAGGTGCTGGATGGTACGCTGGCCGAGGCCTTTTCCACACTGGGGCAGGGCGCACGGATCACGGTGGAGCCCGGTTTTGACATGGCGGCAGCACTTGCCAATACCGGCTTTGAGGCTACCCGCGTTGCCGATGAAGCCCATGGCGATACCTGGCGCATTGAACTGCCGCGCGGGCGGGAGGCGCAGGATGCCCTGCGTGCGGCGCTGGAGGCAGGCGCGCCCATTCGGGGCTTTGCGCCAGATGAGGCCCGGTTGCGGGATGTCTTCGTTTCTCTGGTGGGAGAAGCGGATGCCGAGGCGCTTGCTGCCTCTGAAGCGGCAGAAGGGGAGGCCGCCTGATGCGCAACATATTGCTGATCTTCCGCCGAGACTATCTGGGCTATGTGAAGGCATGGGGCTTCTGGCTCAGCCTGGCCGCCGTGCCCTTTTTCATGATCATTGGTGGCAGTCTGGCAGGCTTTGCCGCGCAGTCCTCGCCTGTGCGCTATTACGCTGTGGTCGAGCCCGGTACGACGCTCTACGCCGATGCCATCGAGGCCGAGTTCCAGCGCCGGGAGGAGGCTGACCGCGAAACGGCCAGCCAACTGGCCGAACAGATGGATATGCCGGATGAAACCAGCGCGCAGATTTCCAATACGCAGGCAGACCGGAAATTCATTCGCGTGCCTGCACCGGCTGACACGATTGATGGCCTGCGCCCCTACCTGCTGGGAGAGAAGACCGTTTCCGGCCCTGTGGGCGACAAGCCGCTCTTTGCGGCGCTTGTCCTGTCTTCCGACAAGGATGAGCTGGAATACTGGAGTGACGACGTAAACGTCACCCAGCTGCGCTATCTGACCGAAGACGCCATGTTGCGGCTCGCGCGGCGTGAGGCCTTGAAGGATGCAGGCCTTGGCGAGGATTTCCTCAAGAATGTCGACGAATCCGCCTTCAAGGTGCCGGCCAAGCGTATCCGGCCTGAGGCAGAACAGACCGCAGAGGGCGCAGACGTCACCATGGCAGACCGCGCGCCGATGTTCGTTGCGGGCGGGCTCGCTTACTTCCTCTGGCTGATGGTGTTCTCGATCATCCAGTATCTGCTGATGGGCACGATCGAGGAACGCTCCAACAAGATCTTCGACACGCTGCTGACCTCTGTGAAGCTGCCGCAATTGCTGGCAGGCAAACTGCTGGCCGTGTTCGCGGTCACCTCCACCATGATGATCTCATGGGGGCTGTTCGCCTTTGTCGGCGCAAGTGTGATTGCCTCCCAGGTGCCCGGCACAGGCAGTCTGATCGCGCCCTTTCTGTCGGCGCTGGCAAACCCGACCATTATTGTGCCGGGCCTTATCAGCTTCCTTCTGGGCTATGTCATGTATGGCGTCATCTTCATGGCGCTCGGCTCCCTTTGCGATACAATTCAGGAGGCGCAGACCCTGCTCAGCCCGATGATGATCCTGCTGATGCTGCCGATGTTTGCCATCTTCATCGCCTTTCAGGACCCGGGCTCCCCGATTGTCGACATCGCGTCGTGGATTCCGTTCTTCACGCCCTTCTTGCTGATCCTTCGGATGCCGCAGGATCCGCCCATGTGGGAAATTCTGGCGCAGATGGGGATCATGGCCGCTACCACGGCTCTGGTCCTGTGGGGGGCTACCAAGGTTTACCGCGCAGGTGCCGTGCACGGCGCGGGCATCGGAGACATGGGCAGCGCCCTGAAGCGCATGATCGGCCTGAAAGGGAAGGCGGCTTAGGGGCCACCTTGTCCCGTCAGTATACAGGCTCACCCAAACTCAAAGCCGCCATTGTTCAGCACCACCCGGCCATCGCCGCCGACGGTCTGGAATATGGCGGTGCCGTCTGCGCCTTCGCCGGTCCATATCCGGATGGTCAGCGTCTCCCCCGGCAGCACGGGGGATGAAAAGCGGCCCTCCATCGCCTTGAACCGCGCCGGATCATTGTCGCAAAGCGAGGCCAGCAGCGCCCGGC
Organism: Alphaproteobacteria bacterium; assembly: GCA_018222605.1. Taxonomy (GTDB): domain Bacteria; phylum Pseudomonadota; class Alphaproteobacteria; order Caulobacterales; family Hyphomonadaceae; genus Hyphomonas. The sequence goes on along the minus strand of JAAEZZ010000002.1, from coordinate 364,220 downwards.
CGGTAAAGCCATAGGTGCACAGGCCGTGCAGGATGGGTTTCGGGAACCCGCCCACATCCGAGAATTTCTTGTCGGAGTGCAGCGGATTGCGATCCCCGCTCAGCCGGTAGAGCAGGGCCTGGTCCTCGCGGGTCTGATAGGTGACGCTGATATCCGGTTCGCGCTCGGGCGCCTTGTTGGATGTGTCCGCCGGGCCTCGGTCCCCGCCAAAGCCGCCTTCGCCGACAATGAAGACAGACGAGGTCAGCTCTAACAGCGGCTGGTCGTCGGCCTTCAGCGTGGCGACCGCCTTTGTGGAAATGACTGCACCTTTGCCCTTGTCGTAAATGCCGGTGATCTCGTCCACTAGCGTGATCTCGCCCTCTACCGGAATCGGGCGGTGCAGGCGGATGCCCTGTTCGCCATGTACCAGCATGCGCGGATCATAGGTGCCGGCATTCGACATTGCGCTTTTGCCGCCTGTCGCATTGAAGCCGGCCAGCACGCCAAAGGTCGGCAGCACTTTCTGGTCCACGCCCATCGTGTTCTCTGTGGTGAATTCCAGCTCGGAGCCGACCGGATCGGCCATTCCCGCGCCAACGCCCAGCGCATAGAGCAGCGCGTCCTTCGAATTCCACGCCCAGCTGCGCGGGGTGCCCTTTGATCCCAGGGCTTCAACATTGATTGGCATGACGCGGCATCTCCTCACCAGTTTGTTTTCTGCATTCAACACGCGGATCAGGCGGGCTGCAATGCTGACGGAAGGGGAGGCCAAAAAGCAAAAAGCCCCACCAGCGCGGGCTGGCAGGGCTTTTAAAGAAACCGGATAACCGGGAAGGGCCTATACCAGGCCTTCGCGCTGAGCGCGCTTACGAGCAAGCTTGCGAGCGCGGCGAACAGCTTCTGCGCGCTGGCGGGCTTTCTTCTCGGAAGGTTTTTCGAAGTACTGACGGGCCTTCATTTCCCGGAACAAACCTTCGCGCTGCATCTTTTTCTTCAGGGCGCGCAGGGCTTGCTCAACATTGTTATCGCGGACGACGATCTGTACGATTGTTCTTCTCCATTCGTTTGGGGCGTCGCCCCGATGCGGTTATGTGTCGGCCTGACAGACCGGGAAGCGGCGCCTATATCACGGGTGTAGGGCTTTGGCCAAGCCCCTTAAGCCATGAGGTTCAGTTATGTCTACAACGCCGTCCCAAACCCTTCGGTTCCGCTGGTTGGATTCCCTGCTTCCGGAAGTGCCTTTTGACGGCTGGACTGAGGCGGCCGCCACCAAAGCGGCCGATTCGGCTGGTTTGTCGCCTGGAGAGCAGGCTCTGGCGGCGCCAAATGGCGTAACAGACCTGATCGATGCCTTCTTTGACCAGGCTGCCGACACAGCGCGTGACACGCTCGCTGCGCAGGATATGAGCCAGCTCAAGGTGCCCGGGAAAGTGCGCGCAGGCATTCTGGCCTGGCTGGAGGCGCTGGAGCCCCATAGAGAAGCCGTCCGGCGCGCTGCCATCAAGGGCATGCTGCCCTGGAGCGCCGCGCCCGCCCTGCAGCGGACCTGGAAGGTCGCCGACATGGTGTGGGACGCCGCAGGCGACACCGCGACAGATTATAATCGATATTCCAAGCGCGGCCTTCTGGCCGCCGCCCTGCCATCCATAGTCATGAAGTGGCTGGACCATCCTTCTGATGAAGAGCTTGGAATATTCATCGACAGACGACTGGCCCAAGCCTCCGGCATTGGCCGAAATCTGGGCCGTGTTGCCAAACCCCTTCTTGACGCCTTGCCCGTCTCGCGTCCCAATAGGTCCGGAAACAAGTAGGTATCGGATGGAAGGGATAAGATGTCGGGCAGAAGCTGATCAAGCGCCCCAGGGGGCTGGGGGGGCTGATGGGTCCGGGGTGCCTGGTAAACACCTCCGCCCGACCATTCAAAGATGATCGCCGTGCAGGGCGCACGCAAGGCGGAAACATGGCAAATCTGCCCCAATTGCCCTGAATTCGCATTAAATCATCGTTAGGCGAGCTTAAACGTCATGTTTTCGCGTGACGGGAGAGTCGAGAAAGGGAGAAATGGCTGAAACACCGCACAAGATAACGCCCCCGGAACCGCGAATCGCTTTCCACAAAACTGAGATGCAACCGATTCTCGATGTCTATGGCCGGCTCGTCATGTCAGGCCAGGCAAGGGATTACGCGATTGGTATGCACAAGGACCATGCCATTTTTGCCATCTTCCGCCGCCATGCCGAAAACCCCACCTGGCGCATAGAAAAACAGCCCCATCTCGCAAACATGCAAGGCCAGTACGTCGTCTACGGACAGGCTGGGCAGGTGCTGCGCCGGGGACGTGATCTGTTGCAGGTATTACGGGTTTTCGACCGCAGTCGCTTCCGGGTAGTCGAATAAATTTCACGCAATGCGTTAACCCACTGTTAACTAAAAACTTCTTGCGGAACGTTCTGGAACATTATAGGAACATATATACCAGAACGGAGCATGAACATGGGTATCGAAGTCAGATTTCGGGGACAGTCCGGTAAAGCTTGGCAGTTCCAGCGTGTTGCAACAGAAGCGCCCTGGGCGCGCACGGCCGGTGTGGCGATTTTCGCTGCCCCCGACACATATGGATGGCGCATCATTCGTGTTGTTGAGTTGTCCGGGCGGCCGAATGATGTTCAGCCGATCTGGGCGCTGGCGGATGCTGAGCGCTATGGCGCGAATGCGGTCTTTGTGGCGCTGGAATTTGATGCGACGGCCCGCAAGGCGATGGCCGCCGACATTGAAGAGGGCTTCAGCCCGGTCTGCTTTTCAGGTCACAACCGGGCTGACGCGGCGCCGATCGCCGCCTGAGGCTAGTCTTCCCGGCTCGGCGTGTTCAGGGCGGCCTGTGCCTCGGCCGTCTCTGCCAGCCGAGTCAGCTCAATGAATTCTGCCCGATAGCCAAACTCATCGGGGCCCTTGGCGCCGGATGCCAGATTTCGGATTGCCTCCCACCCGAAACCGGTGCCGAGGGTCTCACCCCCTTTCAGCATTTCGCCAAAGCCCGCCACCGCCGTGGCAAAGCGGGCCCATTGCGGGGCGGCGTCCGCACTGTCCACGCGGTCTGCCGTCGTGACAGGACGTTCCAGTAGAACAGAGTCTGCCGCGCCCGGCGCCTTGTAGCGCAGTTTCACAAAGGCATACTCCCCGGACGGATCCCCCGCCGGCTTGCCCTTGTCGCCATAGCGCAGGGGATCAATCTGTGTGGCGGATGAGCCGACCGGCGTGATGTCATAGATCGCCGTCACGCTGGTACCGGCACCGATATCCCCAGCATCCACCTTGTCATTATTGAAGTCTTCGCGGTCCAGCATGCGGGTTTCGTAGCCGATCAGACGATACTCGGCGACGCGTGCCGGGTTGAACTCCACCTGGATCTTCACATCGTCCGCAATCGGAAACATGTTGCCGGACAGATCATCCGCCAGCACCTTGCGGGCCTCGCTCAGCGTATCGACATAGGCCGCCGTGCCGTTCCCGGCCTGCGAGATCTTCTGCATCATCGCATCATTGTAATTGCCGCGGCCAAATCCGATCACGGAGAGGTAAATGCCCGTTTCCCGCTTGCGCGAAACGAAATCTTCCAATTGTTCGGGGTCTGAAATGCCGACATTGAAATCGCCATCGGTCAGCAGCATGACGCGGTTCACCGCATCTTCCTTCATGCCCATTTCCGCCAAGGAGTAAGCAAGACGCAGGCCTTCGCCACCTGCGGTCGATCCACCGGCCTGCAGGCCTTCCAGCGCGGCAACAATCTTGCGCTTGTCGCTGACGGGCGTCGGCTCCAGCACTTCACCGGCGGCCCCGGCATAAACGACGATGGCAATCGTGTCGGTCGGCTCCATCTCGTCCAGCATCAGCTTGATCGCCTGCTTGGCCAGCGGCAGCTTGTCGTCTGAGAACATGGAGCCGGAGACATCCATCAGAAGGGTCAAATTCACCGGCGGCCTTGCGTTCCGGTCAATGTCGCGGCCCTGAATGCCGATCTGCATCAGTTCGCGTCCCTCCGCGAATGGAGACGGCATGATGTTCACCTGGGTGGAGAAGGGGGCCTCCTCCGCGCCGGGCTGGGGATAGGTGTAATCAAAATAATTGATGAGCTCTTCGATGCGCACCGCATCCTTGGGCGGCAGCACGCCGCTCTCCAGGAAGCGGCGAACATTGGCGTAGGAGGCTGTGTCTACATCAATGGAAAAGGTCGAGACCGGCTCTTCACTGACCAGTTTGACCGGATTGGCCTCCACATCTTCATACTGATCCCGGAACTCCGGCTGCGGCATTGGCATCGGTGAGACCATCGCTCTCGATTGGCTCACCATACCGGCCATTGCGGGTGGCGGCGGGGCTGGGGGAGGTGGCGTGGGCGAATAATCCTCGGCGCGGTTGGCCGTGACGATGATTGTTTCCGAAGCCGCCTCGTCCCCTGGCGCTGTTTCGCTCTGACAGGCTGCCAATAATGTGGCGGCGGCCACGCTTCCCAGAATAATCCGTTTGATGTGCATGTGTGTCCCTCCAATATGCGTCCACTGTATGACAGGATGGTAATCCAGTCATGGCCGTTTTGGGGCAGGGGCACGTTGGTTTGACGGCCAAAGAGGGTCTATTTGCTGGCGTTCAGCTCTGCGATGTACCAGCGTTCCACATCATCCTCCAGAATGGACAGGGGGCGCGGGCCGCCGTTCAGTACCACTTTGTGGAAGGCTTTCAGGTCAAAATCCGGCCCCAGAACGCGCTGGGCCCGTTCGCGCAGATCCAGAATACGCTTCGCGCCGACCCAATAGGCGGCCGCCTGTCCCGGCCACACCGTATAGCGGTCCACTTCCTGCGCCATCGCCTCGCGCGGCAGGCCGGTCGTCTCCGTCAGATAGTCAATCGCGTCCTGCCGGGTCCAGCGCATATGATGCACGCCGGTATCCGCCACCAGGCGCGCCGCCCGGAACAGCATGGATTGCAGATAGCCGATCCGGCCCAGAGGGTCTTCGTCATACAGGCCGAGATCATCGGCCAGCACTTCGCCATAGACGCCCCAGCCTTCGCCATAGGCCACATTCCAGATCATCTGGCGGATCAGCGGCAGGTTCGCGCGCTCTGCCGTCAGGGCGCTCTCCAGATGGTGGCCCGGGATCGTCTCGTGATAGACCAGCGTGGCCAGCGTAAAGTCCGGCCAGGCGGTCATGTCCGCCAGATTGATCTCAAACTGCGCGGGGGCTGAGCCATTGGCCGGCGCGGCATTATAGAAGGCCGACGGGGCAGAGCTTTGCAGAAAGTCCGGCACCGCGCGTACTGATACGACCGTGAGCGGCATATAGGGCATCACCTCGCTGACATCCGCCTGCGCCTCTGCCAGATGCTGGCGCAGCCGGGCCAGCAGGGCTTCGCGTCCTTCCGGCGTGTCCTCGTAAAGCTGGCCTTCCTCTGCCGTCAGCAGGGCCAGGCGCTCGCCCAGCGTGCCCTCGGCATAGCCTTGCGCTTCCAGCGCCTGCATCAGCTCGTCGCCCAGCCGTTCCACTTCGGCAACGCCCTGCGCGTGCAAGGCCTCCGCCGTCATGCCCTCATAGGTGTAGGCCTGCAGCGCGGCGTCATAATAGCTTTCGCCATCCGGCAGCTGCCACACGCCGGGCTCCTGCGGGGCGATTTCTTTCATCTTTTCCAGCGCCGTCCAGAAATCCGAATAGGCGGGCAGAACCTCATCACGCACCAGCCCGATTGCGGTTTCCAGCAACTTCTCGCGTTCCGCCTCACTCAGATCCTCCGGTCCGCCCATCAGGTTTCCCAGCGTGGTGACAAGGATATGCTCTTCGGCCGGGCCGGTGGCGATCTCCTCAATCAGGCCTTGCATGCGCTCCAGAATGAAGACCGGCGGGATGATGCCGGACCGCGCATCGGCCTCCATCCGGCGGCGTTCATCCTGCAGGGTCGGGGCAATCTGGCTGAGGCGCGCCACATAATCGCGCGCTTCCTGCGCCGTATTGACCGGATGGGACCGGGTCATCAGGTCCGGAACGTCGATATAGGCCCCGCGCATATGGTCTGCGACATAGGGGTAGGCCTGGCCCAGCCCGGTCTGCCCGTGGCCGGCAACGAACAGCGTCTCGGCCGTCTCATAGGCATGGATCACCGTATCGAGATGCCGGGCCTGATTGCCGCCTGCCGCCGGGCGCGGGGCCGCCAGCAGCGCCTCCAGCGTCTCCAGCCGCGTCACGCGCATTCGCTCATAGGCCGCTTGCGAGCGGTCCGTCAGATAGGCATTGAACTCATAGCCCGCCGTGTCCTTTGACAGGCCGAGGCGCGTAGCGAGTTCAGGGTCAGCCGCCAGTTCAGTCTGCGCGATGGAGGTCAGCAGCTGGTCCACCTGCCGGGCAATGCGCCGCGGTGTGCCGGCATCATCGACCGGCGGCGCGCACATCACCAGCAGGGGCAGGGCAGACAGACCGACAAGCAGGGGACGGAGCGCTTTGCCGGACTTACCGATCAAGGATGCAAACATGTCTGAAATATCGCCTTTTCCTGACTGCAGTTCTGGCCGTATCGACTGTTGTAGCCTCTGCCTAATTCCGGTATCGGTTTGCCAACAATTTCGGGAGTCTTAACCGTGAACACAACACCTGCAACGCCGCAGTCCGGCGGGCAAGCCCCGCTTGCTGGTCAAGTCATGTTTTACAAGCAGCCGCAACCGCTGAATGCGGAAGCCCATGCCGGACTTGGCATCAAAAAGATCGATCAGCCTTTCGCCTTTCTTCGTGAAGCCCATGCTGTGCCGATAACCGTTACCGAATTCGGAATGGCGGCAGGCTCGTATCCGATCATTTTTGTCGGTGATGATCGTACACCGGTGGCTGTCATGGGTGTGCGTCAGGGCCAGAACCTCTTCGTCACCGATGAGGGCATGGTTGCAGACGAGTATTACGTCCCGGCCTTCGTGCGCCGCTATCCGTTCGTGTTCGCGTCTGACGAGAAATCCGACCGTCTTGTGCTCTGCGTGGACCGTCAGGCCCCGATGGTCACCAACCAGCCGGAAATTGCGTTCTTCGAAAACGGTCAGCCAAGCAAATTCACCAATGATGCCATCGAATTCTGCAAGGAATTCGAGCGCCAGCGTCAGGCAACAGGTGAGTTCGTCAAGCTGATCCGCAACGCAGACCTCTTCGAGCAGAAGACGATCTCCTTCCAGCCGCGCGATGCAGACGGCAATCCTTCAGGTCAGCCGCAGAAGATCGCTGACTATTGGGCCATCTCCGAAGAGAAGCTGAACGCCCTGCCGCAGGAGAAGTACCTGGAACTGCGCAATAATGGCGCGATCGGCGCGATCTATGCGCACCTGCTGGGCCTGCTGAACTGGCAGACCGTGATCCAGCGTGCCCTGCGTGTGCAGCAGCCGGCGGCTGCCCCTGCCGAGGCCTGATCCGGCCTGAAATATACAGATCTGAGACGAGGGCGGCCCAGTGGAGCCGCCCTTTTTTCATGCCGGCTGTACGCACCCCCTGCGGCGATCACGAATAAGCGAGGCCCTTCAATATGCTGGCCAGAACGGGCATATGGTCGTCAAATCTGAAGAAACGCCGTTTCCACGCGAAGGACGCTCCATGCTCCGTGCCCTCCTGACCAGCCTGACGCTGGCCTTACTGTCTGTTTTCCCTGCTGCCCATGCCGAGCCGGTCGATGGCGGGCATGCCATGGTGGAACTGATTTCAGAGCGCCATGCCGTTCTGCCGGGCGAAACCTTCTATGTCGCCCTGAAGATGGATCTGGATGAAGGCTGGCACGTCTATTGGCGCAATGCCGGGGATGCCGGCCTGCCGCCGCGGATCGATCTTCTGGAGGGCAGCACGATCCCGGACGGCGCGCTGGGAGACTTTGTCTGGCCGATCCCGCATCTCCTTCCCGTCGTGGAAGGGGAGATCATGGATTATGGCTATGATGAGCGCCTGGTCCTGCCATTCCCGGTCACCATCCCGGCGGATGCCGAGCGTACGGTACGTATCAATCTGCTGGCAGACTATCTGATCTGCGAAGAGATCTGCGTGCCGGAAACGGCAGAGGTCAGCCTGTCCCTGCCGGTCGGCGTCAGCGAACCTGATACGGAAAACGGCACATTGATCGGCGAATGGGTCGCGCAGGCCCCGTTGGAATATGATGGTGCGGCGCGTATTGATACCTCTGCCACGCCCTGGAAGCTCAGCCTGAAGCCGTCTTTCGGGTTTGATCCGTCTTCCGACATTCGCTTCTATCCCTTCAATCACGAGATCAGCCATCCGGCCGACCAGCCTCTCAGCTTTGGCAGTGAAGGCGCGACGCTGGAACTGGTGCCGGATGCAGAGGCGCTGGATGGCACGCTGGACGGCATCATCGTCGTGGAAGCCGAAAATGGCGAGCGGACCGGCTATGAGTTTTCGGCAGCGCAGGGGGAGGCTTTTGCCAATACGTCTGGCACACCGGCGAAGCGCTCGCGCACATCCGGCGGCGGAAGCGGGGCGGGCCTTGTCGGGCTGGTTCTCGCCGCATTGCTGGGCGGCTTGATCCTGAACCTGATGCCGTGCGTGCTGCCTGTCCTGTCCATCAAGGCGATGGGAATGGTGCATGCGGTCTCGTCCGGTCATGAGGACGAAGTACGCAGCCATGGCCTCTGGTATACGGCGGGCGTGCTGGTCTCCTTTGCCGCGCTGGCGCTCGCCATCATCCTGATCCGTCAGGCGACTGGCACGGCCACGCTGGGCTTCCAGCTGCAAAACGGGCCGACGGTTGCCATTCTGGCCCTGGTCATGTTCGTGATCGGACTATGGCTGCTCGGCATGTTTGAGCTGGGCGGTTCCATTCAGAATACCGGCAGCGGCCTGGCCGCGCGCAGCGGCGCGATGGGCGCTTTCTTCACCGGCGTGCTGGCAGCGGTCGTTGGCGCGCCCTGTGTCGGGCCATTCCTGGGTGCAGCGCTTGGCGCGGTGCTGGACAAGCCCGCCATTGCCGTGATGGCGGTGTTCCTTGCCATGGGCTTTGGTCTGGCATTGCCCTATCTGATCCTCAGCTTCGTGCCCGGCCTGTCCCGCCTGCTGCCCAAGCCGGGCCGCTGGATGGAAACGCTGAAGCAGTTCTTTGCCTTCCCGATGTTCCTGACGGCGGCGCTGCTCTTGTGGACGCTGGGCGCGGTTTCTGGCCCCGGCACTGTGGCCTGGGCTGTGGCGGGCGCAACCCTGATCGCGTTTGGCATCTGGCTCGGCAAGCGCAGCACGCGTCCGCTGCTGAAGGCGCTCGCCGCGGTGGTGCTGGTCACGGGCCTCGTCTATCCGGCTGTGCATGCTGCCGGAACAGCAGGGGAGACTGCGGGCGGATCAAGTCTCTATGCGGAGAAATATGAAACCGAAGCCTGGAGCCCGGAGCGCGTCGCTGAGCTGACCGCAGAAGGCCGTCCCGTCTTTGTAGACTTCACCGCCACTTGGTGTGCCACCTGCCAGCTCAACAAGATGACGACGCTGAAGACGGCCGCCGTACAGAAGGCCTTCCATGACAATGATGTGGCCTTCCTGGTTGCGGACTTCACCCGCAAGGACCCCGTCATCGCGGATGAGCTGAAACGCCGCCAGCGCGCCGGCGTGCCGATGTATCTCTGGTATCCGGCGGGCAGCACGGAGCCGCAAATCCTGCCGGAGATCCTCTCCAAAAATCTTGTCATTGGACTCGTCAGCCAGGAATAAGGCAGGATGCCCCTCACTGGCCGAGCCCTTGCGAAAGGAAGATCCGGAATGTTCATGAGCCGACGCAATTTCTCCATCGCTGCCGGTATGGCCGCAGCGGTCGCTCTGACGGCCGGGGCCCTGATCGCGTCCACCGTGCAGACCTCGTCGGCGACAGAGCCGGGAGAACTCGCGCCGGACTTTACGGGCGTCACCGCGACAGGGGAGACCGTCTCGCTGGCTGACTTTGCCGGCAAGACCGTGATCCTGGAATGGACCAATGATGGCTGTCCCTTCGTGCAGAAACACTATGCTGTTCCGCCTGCCAGCATGCAGGGCCTGCAGACGGATGCGGCCGAAAGCGATGTGGTCTGGCTGTCGGTGATTTCGTCGGCGCCCGGCAAGCAGGGGCATCGTACAGGCGCGGAAGTGCTGGACATGAACACGGCCCGCGGCGCCACACCTGCCCATGTCATCCTCGATGCCAGCGGAGAGATTGGCCGCGCCTATGGCGCCAAGACCACGCCGCACATGTTCCTCATCACACCCGAAGGCGCGATTGCCTATCAGGGCGCGATTGACGACAAGCCCTCCGCCCGGGTGGCAGACCTTGAGACCGCCACCAATTATGTCCGCGCGGCGATGGACAGCCTCGCAGCGGGAGAGCCGGTCGAGACGGCAAACACCCAGCCCTATGGCTGCTCCATCAAGTATTGATGCATAGCAGCCTTCAGGAAACTGTTGCTTGAACAGCAGGCCAATGCGCCCTAAACGCGCTCGCCATGCCCCAGATTGTCCCTGAAACACCCGAACTGCACGCCGAAGCGATCGAAGACCTGTTCGACCGCACCTTTGGTCCTGGTCACTTTGCCAAGACGGCAGAGCGCCTGCGCGAATATTCGCGCTCCCTGCCAGAGATCAACCGCGTGGCCGTGCTGGAGGGCAAGGTGATTGCCGTTTGCCGGGTCTGGCCGCTGAAAGTGGGCAAGGCCGCTGACCGCGCGCTGTTCTACGGCCCGGTCGCCGTTGCGCCCAGCCATCGGGGCAGCCGCCTGGGCCAGGCCGTCACCGCCGCCGCCCTGGAGGCCGGCAAGGCCGCCGGCTGGCCCGCCGCCATCCTGATCGGCGCGCCCAGCTATTTCACCGAGATCGGCTTCACCGTCACCCCTAAGCACCAATTGACCTTTCCCGGCCCGCAGGACCAGGCGCGTGTCATGGTCAAAAGCCTCGCCGGGGATGCCAGCCAGCTCTCCGGCCTCGTCACCGCGCTCTAGGGCCGCTTCGCGCGCCCTAGATCACCTGCGCCACCGCCATGCCGACGCAGATGCCCGCCGTCAGCAGCAGTACCACCAGGCTGAGCAGCGTGCCGACCATCCGCCCCGGGCTGCCCCCGGAAGAGCCGCCCAGCCCCACCGCGTGCAGAATCCGCCCCAGCAGGAACGCCGCGCCCAGCGCGTGCACCGTCCACACCGGCGCGGCCATCGCGCCCAGCGCCACCAGGCCGATCAGCACGATGGGCACATCTTCCACCGCATTGCCCTGCACGCGGATGGCGCGCAGCATGGCGTCATTGTCGCCATCGCCGAACATCACCTTTTCCTTCGCCCGCACGCGGGCGACATTGGCCTTCAGAACCAGCATCAACAGGGCGAACAGGCCCACATAGAGTGTTGCGGCTGCCATGGCTGTCATCGTGAATCCCTCCCTTGGATCGTCCCGTGATCGGCGGCCAGTCTAGCGCGCGCCGCGCAGAATGCAGCCGGAAAAATGCCCCCTTGCCAAAACCGCTTTTGTGACGCTGGGGCAGGGGGCTATCGTGGCGCCGCAAGCGCAATGCGCGGATAACAAGATAATACAGCAGGGAAGGGCCCACCCCATGGAATATGATGAAGTCATCAAGACACGGCGCAGCATTCGCGGCTATCTGGACAAGCCTGTCCCGAAACAGCTGATCCGCGAGATTCTGGAGCTGGCCATGCGCGCGCCCACCTCGCTGAATTCCCAGCCCTGGAATTTCTACGTTGTCGCGGGCGACGTGCTGGACAAGATCCGCGAAGGGAATGTGGAGCGGAACGTGGCCGGCGTGCCCGACAGCCGCGAATTTCGCATGGGCCCGGCCTATGAGGGCGTGCACCGCCAGCGCCAGATTGAGATTGCCGTGCAGCTGTTCGAGGCGATGGGCATAGAACGTCACGACAAGGAGAAACGCACGGACTGGGTGCTGCGCGGCTTCCGCCAGTTTGACGCCCCGGTCTCCATCGTCATCACCTATGACAAGGCGCTGGCCGGCGGGGATATTCCGCCCTTTGATTGTGGCGGCGTTGTCAATTGCATTGTCAACACGGCCTGGTCGCGCGGGCTCGGCTGTGTGATCAATTCTCAGGGCATCATGCAAAGCCCCGTCGTGCGCGAACATGCGGGCATCCCGGAGGATCAGGTGATCCAGACCTGCATCGCCATGGGCTGGCCCGACGACAGCTTCCCCGCCAATGCCGTGGTCTCAAAAAGAAAATCCGTAGACGAAGCAGCTGTGTTCCGGGGGTTTTAGGGAGTTCCAAAGGGGGTCTTGAGGATTTTGGTGGGCATGATCTTATTATAAAGATCCTCTGCGAATATATCGTACTCTTCGCGAGAATTGTCGGTAGAAAGAGCTTTTCCCCCTATAGGAAACCTACTTTTTGGCGTGAGTTTAATGCCATCCTCCTGCTGTTCAATATGTGTTGTGTACGCAATGCCAAAACACACAACGATGTTCCCAATAATGGCTGGTAACGTTACCAGGATTGTGCTGTTCTCAGATAGCTCTTTAAATGTACTGTTCAAACCGGCACTAGGAATGTGCAGAATAAAGTTGAGATCGCAAAGTGATTTTGCGTCTATATATTGGGCTGCCTTCAATATGTCTAAACGCCTATTGAATAATTCCTGGAATCTAACTTTTGCATTTTTTACCTCGCAATAGTCTAGGATCAGCTTTGCTTTTTCTGCCAAGTCTATTGCATTTGTTAGCCAATTGAACTCGGCACCTTGATCATCGTTTATTTCTAGGTATTGGGAAACACTACTCCCCTCAAATACCATCTCCAGTTTTCTGCCTCGTAAGAAATCATTCCAGAATGACAGGGAACGGATAATATCCTCTAATTCAAATGAATCGGTGTTCAGAGAATTATTTAGGAGTGTTATCTCGCAACTTGATGTCGATATTGTAAGTTTTATAAGTCCATTATTTGCTTCTGCTCTCCAGTATTTCGGCGGTATGTCTGGTAGAGCTACTCTTTTCGCGGGTAGGCTGATGGATGATATGCGATCATGGTTTTCATTTACGGTGTGTAAGTGAAGCGTCTGATCGTACTCTGCTAAGACCGAGAGTTTTCCTTTGCCCGCAAGGTTGGAATAGAATGCGTCCTTGGCCTTGATGCCGAACCTTGTCCTTTGGGCTTCACTGAACTCAGCCTGTAGGGTTCTTTCGCCCATAAGGCACTCAACAAACTCACGGGGGTCTTCCATAGTGAACGTTACTTGGAATTCCGGTCCCTCATCATCATACCCCAGTGTTCTGAGTTGTTCCTCTTTGTGCTGAATGTAATCACTCAAGCTCGGGCCTATGCAGCTTTCTAAGTAGGTTCGCATATCTTTATCTGTGCGTAATACTTTTCCTTTTGAAAGGCTGAGCGTCATCCAAGATTTGTTGGGGTCTTTGTTCTCATAATCAGCTTTGCGCAGCTTCTTAAGTGATCTCGAGAGAAGTTCAGATGAAATATGAAAACCCACGAAGTGCTCAAATTTCTTATTACGATCTAAGACGGGCGTGATAACAAATGTCGGCAGAAAATCTTTTACAAGCCATTCAAGTGCGCTGAGCTTTACTTTGACCGATTTGCTGTCAACAGTTGTCGTCTTAACTTGGCAATAGCAACGATACTTCAGAGGCCTCGTATCAAGAGTATAATCTGACTCGTGAGGCCACTCTACGATGAAGTCTTTCCCGGTCGTATCTGGCTCTGGTTTTGACCAGTGTAGACCTTCACGCGTGCAGAAGTCTGCAAATGCGTTCTCGCCAATATAGCCTATTCCCTGTGATTCGTTCATGAGTAGATTATATAGCCTAATTTGAATATGCGCATCGCCCAATCCGTCTGAAAACCCGCGCTCATAGACTCTGCGGCATGAGTGAGTTGAGCGGGTTTATCGAGCAGGGGTTGGAGGCGGCGCGCAAGGCGCTGTTTTCCGTGCGCGGGGACGCGAACCTTCACCTGGAACCCAAAACCGTGACGAAAAGCCTGCGCGCCAAAGTGCGCGGGCGGCTGAAAGCTATTGAAGTGATCGTCCGCCGTCTGATCCTGCTGATGGCGCTGGGGCTGGATTTACCCGCCTGTGCCATGGGACAGAAACGGGATAGTTTTGGGGCTGTTTCGGGTCAGTCTGCCCTGCCAGATGGGGCAGAAGATGTAACGCAGAGCTTTCGCGCCCTCGCGCCGCCGGAATACCGCCTGCGCCTGATCGGCGCGCGCACGCCCTATGTCGAAGACTGGAAAGATGCGTTTGCCGGGCAGGGGGCCGGGCGTCTCGTGCCCAGCGGTCCGGTGCCCGCCGCGCCCTTGCTGGCGCACATCATCGCGCTGCACCGTGTGCTGAAAAAGCCGCAGGCCGCCGCAAAGCGCGTCGCGCGCCAGCTTCAGAAACTGAAACAGGGTGGGGAGCCAAGGCCGATCTGCCCGCCTGCGCAAAGCGCCTTCCGCCTCGGGCCGGAACTGGGCCTTGTCGCCACATCCCTGCCGGGCTTTGTCAGCCGCGCCCTGTCTGACTGGCCAGAGCCGGCCAACACATCCTGAGGCCTGCCTGAAATTTCAGCGCCTGTTGCCGGCCCGCCCATGCGGGGTCCGGCCGGGCGTGCTGCGCTATTTCCCCTCGCGCCGCCAGGCCAGCAGCAACAGCGCCACCAGGCCGATCGCCGCCAGAATTCCCGGCAGCAAAGGCTGGCTGGAGGAAGACCGTACCGCATAAGCGCCGCGCTCCCTCAGGCCCAGCCAGGTGCCGCCAGAGGCCGTGCCGCGATTTCCCACGCGGCGAATGTCCGGCAGATTCGTGCCGGCCTCATTCAGGCGGAAGACATTGCCGCCCGTCTCGCGCGCCAGCGGCGCCAGCACCTCGGTCGTGGACTGAAGATCGGCATATTCCTTCGGATTGGCCGGTCCGTTCAGCGCCACAGCCTCCAGGCCGCCCGCCTCGGCGCGGTAAAGGCCCAGCTGGTCAATCGGCGCTTCGGCCACGAACTGGCCCGGGGCCTGCTCACGCCATTCCGGCTCCATCAGGCTGCCTTCCGGCGTCTCGATGGTCAGCGGCGGCGCGGTATCCAGCAGGGTGCGCAGCTCCACGCGCGCCGTGTCGCCCTCGGCCACAAGGCTCAGCTTGCGCTCCTCCAATTCGGGCTCTTTCATCATCCAGTGAACAACCCGGCGGATCAGCTCCGCAAACGGACCGCCGCCATCATGCCCGCGCGCCCACAGCCAGATCTGGTCTGACATCAGCATGCCAACCCGGCCCTTGTCGACGCGGTCCACAATGAGCAGCGGCTTGCCCTCCGGCCCGCTCATCAGAACATCACCCGCCTTGGCCGTGGCCTCGATATAGCGCATCCAGCCGCCCCATTTGCGTCCTTCCAGCGGCAAGGTCACTGTGTGGCGCTTGCCCGCTTCGGTCAGCTCGGGCGTGAAATTGCCGGTATAGACATTCCCCGTCGGCGCGGCCGGAAGAACAGATGCCAGCGGAGAGCGCGCCAGACTGCCCGGCCCGGCAAACGGCTCGCCCGCCGCAATCAGCAGCGCGCCGCCATCGGCCACATAACGCGCCATATTGGCCAGGTAAGACTGGGTGATCACACCGCGCCGCTCATACTGGTCGAAGATGATGAGGTCGAATTCCTTCAGCTTGTCCTCGAACAATTCCTCGGTCGGGAAAGCGATCAGCGCGAGTTCTTCCGTCGGCGTGTAATCGGTCTTGTAAGGCGGGCGCAGAATGGTGAAGTGGACCAGATCGACAGACGGATCTGACTTGAGCAGATCCCGCCAGACCCGGCCAGCCTGGTTCGGTTTGCCGGTCACCAGCAGGACGCGCAAACGGTCTCGCACACCGGAAAGCGTCGTCGCCGTGCGATTGTTCGCCAGCGTCAGCTCCTGACGTCCAGGCGGAGTCTCGACGACGATTACATTCTCGCCGCGCCGCTCAATCTCAATCGGCAGGCTGGTATTCTCGCCCGGTGTGATGCGCAGTCTCTCCGTCATTTCGCCATTCACGGAAACGGTGACATCCACATCGTCGCCTTCGGGGTCATCGACGCGGATCACCAGATTTGCGGTCTCGCCGACGATGCCGAAATCCGGCGCGTCTACAATCGTCACTCGGCGGTCGCCGCGATTTGGGTCGCCGACGATCAGGCCATGAAGCGGGCCGATGTGGCGGTCGTCATCTTCCGGCT
The DNA here is from genome assembly GCA_018222605.1 of Alphaproteobacteria bacterium. Taxonomy (GTDB): domain Bacteria; phylum Pseudomonadota; class Alphaproteobacteria; order Caulobacterales; family Hyphomonadaceae; genus Hyphomonas. The sequence continues at coordinate 348,065 of JAAEZZ010000002.1, read as the reverse complement.
TGGGCAGGTCATGGATCTGGCCATCGGTAATGAAGATGGCCCCGGCAATCCGGTCCCGCGGAACATCCGCCATCAGACCTTCCAGCGCGCCATAGAGATGTGTGCCGTCATCGCCGGGATCGCTCTCCAGCACGCGCACCTCAAGGGACGGGTCTGCATCCAGCTGCGCCTTGAGATTTGCGAAAGCGGCGGAGGCGGCGGTTTCGCGGTCGCCGAATTCCATGCTTTCGGAACGGTCCAGGATGACCGCTGCGACAGAGGGAAGGGGCTCGCGCTCTTCCTGCACTAAAGATGGATTGGACAGCGCCGCCGCCAGAAGCGTCAGCGCCAGACCTCTGGTCGCCCAGGCCTTGCCGCGCAGGAACAGATAGCCGAGCCAGGCCAGCGCAGCGAGCGCCACGACGATCCACAGGACCGGCCAGCCGAGGAAGGGGTCAAAGCCCAGACGGGTCGCATCAATCATTGCGGTTCCCCATCAAAGATATTGGTCGGCGCATCCGGCCCGGTCTCTTCCTCGCCTTCGCCCAGCCGTTCCAGCAGGGCAGGCAGGTGAACCTGATCATCCTTGTAGTTTCCGGTCAGCACATACATGACGAGATTGACGCCAAACCGGCGCGACATTTCCCGCTGCTGCTCACCGCCGTCTACGGAGTAAAGATCCCGCCCACGCTCATCAATGGCCCAGGCGGACGCCCAGTCCGCATCGCCGATAAAGAGGCGGGAGACGCCATCACCGCGCGGCGCGGAGGCATCGCCAGCCTGTTCGATCCAGAGGCGGCGATGGGCATAGCGGCCGGGGAAATCGTCGAGCAGGTAGAAGCTGCGCGTCAGGACATGGTTTTCGGCCACCGGCTGAAGCGGCGGCGCGTCGAGCCCTTCGAGCAGGGTTTCAAGCCGTGTCACATCCGTCTCTGTGCCAATCGTTCCGCCAGCGCGCGTATCAATCACCAGCGCGCCGCCAGAGCGCAGATAGGTGTTCAGATTGGTGATGGCAGCCTCTGACAGGGGCGGCATGGAGTCCGGTATGTTGAAATAGATAAGGGGATAGAGTTCCAGCGAATCCGTCTCAAGATTCACGCCGTCCGGCTCTGCTGGTTCAACAGAGGTCCGTAGACGAAGAATGTTGGACAGGCCGAACAGGCCGGCGCGGGTGCGCTCATTAAGCGCGCGGTCAGGCGTTTCGACATAGGCGAGGCGCATGTCCAGCGCGGCATTGATTTCCTTTTGCGTGGTGCCGGGCGTGTTGGGCAGGCGAATGGTGCGAGAGTCCATGGTGATCCGGCGATAGGTGCCGTCCGGCATCAATTCATATTGAATGGCCTGCGCGTCTGCCTGTTGCGGCGCGGTGAGCACGAGAAAGCCTGCGGCCAGCAGAACGCCCGCGCTCGCGGCCTTTCGGCCAAAGCGGGGAAGCCGTCCTGACACGGAAAGCGCGATGAACAGGTCCAGCGCCAGCAACAGCGCGGCAAAGCCCAGCAGCGGTCCGGCAAGGCGCAGGGACCGCGCCTCGGCATCGCCCAGCAGGCGGGCAGAGACCGGCCAGTTCACGATCAGGGCAGGGCGCTCTCCCGCGCCGGCATTCAGTGCGCGGGTTCCTGCAGGGCCCTGATACAACCCCGGCGGATGCGCTTCGGAGGGGTTGACCGTGCCAAAATCTGCAGCCTTCATCGGCGCGGCATTCGGCCCGGCGGCAGACAGGCGGCCATAGCCATCCAGCGTCAGCGTCGGCGTGTAGGACCCCTCGGCATCATTGACGGCCTCGCCCCGGCCCGCGGCAATCGAGCGACGCAGCATCTGAGAGAAGGTTCCGGAATAGGCAAGGTCTGCCCAGTCCGGCCCGGCGGTGATGTGGAACAGGATCAGCGTGCCCTTGCCGCGCTGGTCTGCAGTGACAAGGGGAGAGCCATCGGCGAGGCGCGCCCAGGTCTTGGAGGCAAGCTCCGGCCCCGGACGGGCGAGAACCTGCTGGCGGATGCGAACTTCCGGCGGCACTTTCAGGCCTGCAAAGGGAGACGCCTCCGGGAAGGGGGCCATGGCCTGCGGTTCGTCCCAGGCGAGCGCGCCACCCAGCGCGCGGGATGAGCGACGCAGCGCAACGGGCAGAAGGTCATCACCCTGCGCGGCAAGGCGCGGGCCGGCAAAGCGGATCAGCGCGCCGCCATCTTCGACCCATTTGTGCAGCAGCTCTGCATCATGCGGCAGGACCTGGCCGATATCGCTCATGATGATCGCATCGGGAGAGGCCGCAACGAGGTTTTCGATCGAGCCTTCGGAGATCGTCGCAAAAGGCTCCAGCGCCTTGCGGATATAATGCATATCAGACAAGAGCGGCTGAGACGCGCTGCCCGCATCGACAAGGCCGACCCGGCGGGAGCGATCAGACGAATCCCAGAGCCAGACGGTGCCTGCGCCCTGCTGGCCAGTCACGTTGAAGCGGGAAATGCGGGCGAGGGCTGCGGCTGGAATCTTGAACTCTGCAACGGCCTCAGTCTCGCCATCCGCAAAGCTGAGCGGAGCCGTTGCGAGCGCTGAACCATCCAGCGTGAGCGCGGAGACAAAGCCTGTAGAGTCCCCGCGAGGGGACGCGCGACGAGCTGTGACGGAGACGGAATCGGTCTGTGCGCGGATGCTGGAAATCACCGCGACGCCGGGTGGCGGCCCAGCAAAGACGGTCAGTGGCGCCATATTGGCCAGCTCTGTCGCAAAGGCCTGTCCGCCATCGCTTTCCAGGCCGTCACTGGCCCAGAAGATACGGTCGGGTTTGAAGCCGGAGTCTTTCAGGCGCTTCAGCGCATCCTGACGATCCGGTGCCCAGGCCTGCGGGCGCAGGGAAGACAGGCGCTTGTCCATGTCTGCGCGGGAAACGCGTTCGGCCGGGTCCGGATTGAATTGCTGCGGCGCGGTGAGCAGCAGGTGGACCGGCGCATCGCGGCTTCCAGTGTCCAGCGTGGCGCTTGCGGCATTGATCAGTTCCGGCCAGCGCGGCGCAGAGGCCCAGCCATTGTCGACAACAATCAGGAGGCTGCCCGTGCCTTCTGCGGTTTCCATGCGCGCACCGGGCGCATAGACGGGCTGCGACAGGCCGATGATCGCTGCGGCGACCGCCAGTGTACGGATCAGCCAGACCCACCAGGGCGTGCGCGCCGGGGTTTCCTCGCGCGGCTCGACACCATCCAGCAGGCGAAGCGAAGGCAGCTCGATATCTTTCGGGGCAGGCGGCGTTGCGCGCAGCACCCACCAGATCACCGGCAAGGCGATCAGGGCGGCCAGCGCCCAGGGCGCGCCGAGCAGGAAGGGGCCAAGCGATGTCATAGTCTGGCCCCGAAGCTTTCGATCTGCGCCTTTAGCCGCGCGGCAGCCTCAAGGCTTGGCTGGCCGACCGTCTGGGTGACGAGGCGCCAGCCCATCTGATGGGCGAGTGTCTTCAGGCCCGCGCGCTGCTCTGCGAAACGGCGGAGGTAGTCCTCGCGCAGGGTTTCGGCGCGGCCGAGAATGCGGTCTGCCGTTGTGCCGGGGCGGCGCAGCTTCACGCGGCCTTCAAAGGGAAAGCTTTCCTCGATGGGCGCAGAGATGGCGAGCAGGATGCCTTCCGGGCATTTGGCGGCAATCGGCGCGAGACGGGCCCGCCAGTCCGGCAACGGATCATAGAAGTCTGACGCGATGATCAGTGTGGCGGCGGCGCGCGGGGGCGGAGGGAAATTCCCGCCGGTGCCACGTTCCAGATCTTCAGACAGGCGCGCAATGGCCTTCTTGCCGAAACTGGCAGAGCGGCCCGCGCCCAGCATGCCGACGCGCTCTCCATCCTTGGACATCATGATGCCCATGGTCAGCATCAGGAGGCGGGCCTCTTCGGCCTTGGTGCGCAGATCGTGCTCTCCCTTCCAGCGGAAGCCGGCAGAGTCATCGCACCAGAACAAGACGGTGCGCGCGGTTTCCAGCTCTGTTTCGCGGACGAACAAGTCATTGCCCTTGGCAGAGCGGCGCCAGTCAACCCGCTCTGCGGCGTCTTCCTGGGCATAGCGGCGATACTGCCAGAAATGCTCGCCCGTGCCCGCGCGGCGGCGGCCGGCGGAGCCGATATGCGCAGCTTCGCTGGCCTCGGCCTTGAAGTTCAGGCCGGGCAATTGGCGGGCAAGGCTCTCGGCCTCGGCACGAAGATCGGCAGAGGGAGTCATTCAGTCTGCGCTAACCTGCTTTCCGGGCGAGGTCATTGATCAAATCAGCCAGGCTTGGCGCGTCTCCGGTCGGGTCATAGCGCATGGCCATGCGGTGGCCGAGGCAGGGCTCTGCCAGCGCTTCGACATCCTCGATGCTCGGGGCGAGGCGTCCGCGCAGCAAGGCGCGGGAGCGGGCGGCCAGCATCAGCGCCTGACCGGCCCGCGGCGACGGGCCCCAATCGACCAGGCGGCGCACGCGCTCGTCACTGGTCTGCTCCGGCCGGGCATCACGCACCAGCGACAGGATGGCGGCGACGATCTTCTCGCCCACCGGCATGCGGCGCACCAGGCTTTGCAGGCTGGCCAGGCGGCTGGCATCCAGGGCCGGGCGGACGATTGTGTCTGCGCCGCTGGTCGTCTCAATCAGGATGCGGCGCTCTGTGTCTAGGTCCGGATAATTTACATCCACTTTCAGCAGGAAACGGTCGAGCTGGGCTTCGGGCAGCGGATAGGTGCCTTCCTGCTCGATCGGGTTCTGCGTGGCCAGCACATGGAAGGGCAGGGGCAGGTCATGACGCACACCGGCGACGGTGACGTGACGCTCCTGCATCGCCTGCAGCAGGGCGGACTGGGTGCGCGGCGAGGCGCGGTTGATCTCGTCTGCCATCAGCAGCTGGGTAAAGATCGGGCCCTTCAGGAAGCGGAAGCTGCGCTGGCCGGTCGGGCTTTCGTCGAGCACTTCGGATCCGATGATGTCTGACGGCATCAAATCCGGCGTGAACTGGATGCGCTGGTTCGACAGGCCAAGCGCCGTGCCCATGCTTTCCACAAGGCGCGTCTTGGCAAGGCCCGGCGCGCCGATCAGCAGCGCGTGACCGCCCGCCAGGATCGCGGCGAGGGCAAGCTCCACCACGCGTTCCTGACCGAACACGGCCTTGGCGATTTCCGCCTTTACCTGTGCCAGCACCTCGGCAGCCGCTTCGGCTTCAGCCACGATTGCATCATCTACCTGGTCAGTATCGGCCATCAAAAGGGCGCCTCCGGGTTTTCGTCTTTAATAAACAAACCTATGTCTAAGGCCGGATCATGGCGGAGCAAAACGTGAATTCCAGTCACAAGCCCATAATCAGTCTTGAGGAGACGCTTAAAGCGATCCTTCCCGATGGCAAGGTCAACGGCAAATTGCCGCCAGTCCATCTGTGGAATCCGGAGCGCTCGGCTGACATCAATATGGAGATCCATGCTGATGGCAGCTGGTGGCATGAGGGCGGGCGCATCAATCGCGAAGCGCTGGTGAAGCTGTTCTCGCGCATCCTGAAGCGGGAGGAAGACGGCCGGATCTGGCTGGTGACGCCTTACGAAAAAGTGATCGTGCATGTCGAAGATGCGCCATTCGTGGCCGTGCGGGTGGACCGGGCGGGCGAACCGGGCCGCGAGCAGACGCTGGCCTTCCTCACCAATCTTGGCGATGTGACGCTGGCGGGCCCGGATGCGCCGATCCGCGTGGCCTTTGATGACGAGACCGGTGAGCCTGCGCCCTATGTCGAAGTGCGCGGCGGGCTGGAGGCGAAACTGGCGCGGCCTGTTTTCTATGAGCTGGCCAATATGGCAGAGCCCGGCCCGGACGGGGACGAGACGCTGGGCGTGTGGAGTCAGGGCGTGTTTTTTCCCCTGATGCAGGATTCATGAGCGTGCTGGGCTGGGCCGGACTTGATGACTTCCTGTTGCGCGTGACCTCTCGCCTCGACCCGCCGCACGGGCCGGGGCGGCTGAAGGAATATGGCGACCTGGATTTCCTGACGCCGGAAGAGATGGCAATGATCCGACCGGCGGCGGTCTTGATCGGCGTGATTCCGCGCAAGGCCGGGCCAACCGCTCTGCTGACGCTGCGGCCGGACACGATGAAGACTCATGCGGGTCAGGTCGCCTTTCCGGGCGGCAAGGTGGACCCTGTTGATGTGGACGAAGTGGCCGCTGCCCTGCGCGAAGCGGAAGAAGAAGTCGGCGTGCGCCCGGAAGAGGTGGAGGTGCTGGCCCGCAGCGCGCCCTATGTGACCGGCACGCGCTTTCGCATCACGCCAGTCGTGGGCCTGCTGCCCGCAGACTTCAAGCCTATCCCGGACCCGACCGAAGTGGCGGATGTGTTTGAAACGCCGCTCGATTTCCTGATGAATATTGCCAATCATCAGGTTGGCGAGGCTGTCTACAAGGGCAAGACGCGGCGCTATTACGAGATGCCGCATGGCGGATTTCGCATCTGGGGTGTGACCGCCGGGATCATCCGCCAGCTCTATCAGACCCTCTATGATGACTGAGGCTCAAGCCGCTTGCAGGCCTTTTAGGGTTTTGCACACAGGTTCAAACCCTTATCTAAGGAATTAGGCAGTGGAGGACGTACAGTCTTGGCCGGACGGATAATCTTTGAAATCTTCATCTTCTCGATCCCGTTCATCGTGTTCGGACTGTATCTGCTGGCGACCTCCAGCGCGGAACAGGAAGGCCGGCGCAAATGGCCGATCAATATTCTGTTCCTGATCGGTATCGCCCTGGCGACGATTACCTGGTTCGTGCTGATCCTGATGGAGCCGAAGGAACGCGATGTCTGTCACGAGCCGGCCCGCTTTGAGAATGGCAAGATCATTCCGGCGCGCGACTATCCCTGTGATCCGCATGTCGAGAATGTCGGCTTGCCGGGAGAGCGTTCGGGTGTGCGGCCTGCAACCGGCGCTACGGGAGAGACGACCGGCACGCATGATGCCAGCGAGATTGGCGCTCGTGCGCCCGGTGATGATCCCGGTGCGGAAGTGGAGCTGCCGGAAGCGATGCAGCCGGATGATGACGGCAACTGAGCGCCTTGAGGCCAGCTGGCTGAGCCTGCCGGAAACTGTCGCGGTTATGGCGGCGCTGAATGCTGCCCGGCCAGACACCGCGCGTTTTGTCGGCGGCTGCGTGCGCAACACGCTGCGCGGCGCGCCGGTGGATGACATTGATATCGCCACGCAATTGACGCCCGAGGAGACGCTGGCCGCGCTGAAGGCGGCAGACATTCGCGCCATCCCGACCGGGATTGAGCATGGCACGATCACTGCGATCATGAACTCACGGCCTTTCGAGATTACCAGCCTTCGCCGGGATGTCGAAACCGATGGCCGCCGCGCCGTGGTCGCGTTCACGCAGGATTGGGAAGAAGATGCCCAGCGGCGGGATTTCCGGCTGAATGCCATCTATGCGAGCGCCGACGGAACGCTGCATGAAGTCGTGCCTGGATCTATCCAGGATGCAATTGATGGCCAGGTCATCTTCATTGGCGAGGCCGATCAGCGCCTGCGGGAAGATTATCTGCGCATCCTGCGCTTCTTCCGCTTCAATGCCTGGTATGGCGCGGGGATTGATGAGGCGGGGCTGGCCGCCTGCGCGCGTCAGAAAGAGGGCCTCGCGCAGATTGCCGCCGAGCGCATCTGGAAGGAGCTGAAACGTCTGTTACAGGCGCCGGACCCGTCGGATGCCTTGCTGGCCATGGAAGACAGCGGTGTGCTGGCGGCCATTCTGCCCGGCGCGACCGCGTCGGAGATACCCTCCCTTGTCGGTGTGGAGGCAGAGACCGGACTGTCACCGGACCCGATGCAGCGCCTGATGGCTCTGGTGCCGCGCCGCGTGCGGGAAGTGTCTCAGCTTGCGCATCATTTGCGCCTCTCCAATGCGGAGGCGGACCGCCTGACAGGCTGGGCGGCGCCAGCGCTCGGCCATGTGCTGGAAGAGGGGCAGGAGAGCTGGTCGGAAGCCTTCTATCGCCATGGGGCTGAAACGATTATCGACCGCGCAGTGATTGAGGCGGCGCAGCATGCGACGCCGGACCGGCTCAAGGCTTTGCTGGATACGGTAGCAGACTGGTCGCGGCCTGAATTTCCACTGGGCGGAGCTGATGCGCTGTCAGCAGGCCTGAAAGGGGCCGAGATCGGCGCAGCTCTGCGCGCCGCGGAAGAGGCGTGGATCACGTCCGGCTTCAAGCTGGGGCGGGCAGACCTGCTCAGCTATCTGAATTCATCACCAGAATAGACAGGTTCAGATAGATCGCGAAGCTGACCCAGATGAGATAGGGAAACTGGAGCAGGGCGGCCGGCCGCGAATAGCGCGCAAAATCCTGCATCATCGCGACAATCAGCAGCCACAGCGCGGTGATTACGCCGAGCGCCAGCGCGACATCCTGCATTCCAAAGAAAGCCAGGCTCCAGAACGCATTCACGGCGAGCATGGTGTAATAGATGCCCAGCGGGCTGAGCGCGCGTTCGAAATTGCCGGCGCGTTCCAGTACCATCAGCGCGCCAGCGGCCATCAGCACAAACAGGACGGGCCAGACGAGTGAGAAGAGGAAGTCGGGAGGGGTCAGGGCCGGCTTGCTGAGCGCGGTGTACCAAGCGTCATTCCGGCTGGAGGATATTACTGCTCCTGCAGCGACAGCGGCCACCGTCGCCAGCAGGAGCAGTATCCCTGCCCCCCAGGGAAAAGGTTTTCTTTCAGCCGCGATCATCTATCCAGCTTATATCCGGAGATGGAGAGACCGTCATTCAGTAAGCGAATCAAACCCCGGCAATGCCCTGTTGCGCGGCGATTTTTCGGGAGAGTGCCCAAAAACAGGACAATTTCGGCCGTGTGTGTTCCGGAATGACTCGGCGGGGCAGGGGGGCGTCAGGCCCGTTTGGAGCCTGACGCGGAATAAAAGAGCGTTATGGCCACTTCACCACAGGCGGCATGGAGGAGAGAATGCTCGTCACATTGCCCCCGGTTTTCAGGCCGAACGTGGTGCCGCGGTCATAAAGCAGATTGAATTCCACATAGCGCCCGCGCTGGATCAGCTGTTCCTCGCGCTCGGCCTCGCTCCAGGCCTCATTCATGCGGCGCGCGACGATCTTGGGGTAGATGTCAGCAAATTGCCGCCCGACTTCCTGGGTGAAGGCAAAGTCCTGATCCCAGTCGCCGGTATTGAAGCGGTCATAGAAGATGCCGCCGGTGCCGCGCGGCTCGTCGCGGTGGGCGAGGTGGAAATAGGTGTCGCAATGCTCTTTCATGTGCGGATAGTCGGCGCCGGGATGCGTTTCGCAGGCCGCTTTCATGGCGGCGTGAAAATCGACCGAATCCTCAAATTCCTGGTCGCGCTGATAGGCGAGCAGGGGGTTAAGGTCTCCGCCGCCGCCGAACCAGCTCTGGCTGGTGACCAGCATACGCGTATTCATGTGCGCGGCCGGGACGCGCGGATTGCGGGGATGGGCGATCAGGGAGATGCCAGAGGCCCAGAAGCGCCCGTCTGAAGCATCGGCGCCCGGAATCTGCGCAGCGAACGCTTCTGAGAAGGTTCCGTAGACTTCAGAGAAATGCACGCCGACCTTCTCGAACACCTTGCCACGCATCAGGCCCATGCGGCCGCCGCCCAGATCTTCGCTGCCATCGCCGCGTTTCCACTCGGTCAGCTCGAATTGGCCGGCATCTCCGCTGTAAAGGGGGCGATCGGCGGCCAGTTCCAGCGCTTCAAAGCGCGCGCAGATGTCTTCCTGAAGGCTGCGGAACCAGTCTCGGGCGCGGTTTTTTCGGGGGGTAAGGTCGGTATCTGTCATGGCGCGACACATGCCGCCAGGAGTGCGACACTTGCAAGCCCCCTGTTGTCACAGGCGCCAAGTCAGGATAACGGCCTGCACAAAGTGTTTTACGGGGGGACACCCGCGCCCACTTGCCGCAATGTGCAAGCGGGCGGCCTCCTGTATGACGGGCCCAGATTTCTGCCTTCAAGGGACGGGAAAAGCGTGACTGATACACCTGCACACGACCATGGCGAGCTTATCGACGAAGATCGCCGCAATTTCATCCATATCGCCACGGGTGCGGCTGCCTTCGGCGGCGCGGCCATGTTTGCCTGGGTTGCTGTTGACCAGTGGAACCCGGCTGCAGACACCAAGGCGGCTTCGGCACTTGATGTCGATATCTCCAAAATTCCGCTGGGCGGCGAGATCCGCGTCCTGATCGGCGGCAAGCCGTTCTTCGTGCGCCACCGCACACCGGCCGAGATATCCGCAGCCGAGGCTGTGAATGTCTCCACCTTGCGCGATCCGCAAACCGATGACGAGCGTCTGCACGCCAAGCCCGATGGCACGCTGAACCGCGCCATTCTGGTCACGTCCGGCTCCTGTACGCACCTTGGCTGTGTTCCGGTTGGTCCCGCCCAGGGCAACACAGGTGACTTTGGTGGCTGGTACTGCCCGTGCCACGGGTCGCACTACGATACGTCCGGTCGCATCCGCAAAGGTCCGGCCCCCAGAAACCTCCCGGTACCGGACTACAAATATGTGTCCGACACCGTGATCAACATTTCGCTTTAAGGGAAGGATACCGTAGATGAGTGGCCACGAATCCTCCTACACCCCGACCAACGCCTTTACGAAGTGGCTGGACTCGCGTCTGCCGCTGGTGCGTTTCGCCCAAGACACCGCAATCAATTTTCCGACGCCGAAGAACCTGAACTACTGGTACACGTTCGGCGGCATTCTGGCGGTCTGTCTTGTCATCCAGATTGTGACCGGTGTGATCCTCGCGATGCACTATGAAGCCAGCGTCGATGGCGCCTTTGCCTCGGTCGAGCGCATCATGCGCGACGTGCCGTTTGGCTGGCTGCTGCGCTACATCCACGCCAATGGCGCGTCGATGTTCTTCCTGGCGGTCTATATCCACATGTTCCGCGGCCTGTATTATGGCTCGTACAAGGCGCCGCGCGAGATCCTCTGGATCCTTGGCTGTGTCATCTACCTGCTGATGATGGGTACCGCCTTCCTCGGCTATATGCTGCCCTGGGGCCAGATGTCCTATCACGGCTCCAACGTGATCACCGGCCTGTTCGGCGCGATCCCGCTGGTGGGTGAGAGCATTCAGACCTGGCTGATGGGCGGACCGTCCATCGGGAACCAGACGCTGCAACGCTTCTTCGCGCTGCACTATCTGCTGCCCTTCATGATTGCCGGCGCGGTTGTGCTGCACGTCTGGGCCCTGCACGTGCCGGGCAACAACAACCCGACCGGTGTTGAAGTTCAGGATGTGAAGAAAGACACTGTGCCGTTCCACCCGTACTATACGGTGAAAGACGCCTTCGCGATTGTGATCTTCCTGATCATGTTTGCCGTCTTCGTCTTCTACGCTCCGAACGTTCTGGGCCATGCTGACAACTATGTCGAAGCCAACCCGCTGGTGACGCCGTCGCACATCGTACCGGAATGGTACCTGCTGCCATTCTACGCCATCCTGCGCGCCATCACTTTCGACCTTGGCCCGATCCCGGCCAAGCTGCTGGGCGTGATCTTCATGTTCGCAGCCATCGCCGTGCTGTTCATCCTGCCATGGCTGGACACGTCCAAGGTCAAGTCCATGCGCTATCGTCCGGTGGCCAAGCAGTTCTTCTTCGGCTTTGTCGCAGTCTGCCTGTTGCTCGGCTGGTGCGGTGCCGCCAACCCTGACGATGCCGTGATCCCGGCGCTGCAGGGTGAAGCCAAGCTGGTGGTCAGCTATAATGACGGCAATGGCGGTGAAGCCACGAGCGAGTACAAGGGCGGAAGCGAAGCCTATGTCGACGCCCGCCGCTTCATGGAGGGGCTTCCGGAAGACGCCAACGCCTCCATCTCGGCCGTCCCGGCGCCGACCTTCGCGTTTCGTCACCTGTCACTGATCCTGACATTCTGCTATTTCGGTTTCTTCGTTCTTCTGTTCTTCCTCGGCCTGACCGAGAAACCAAAAGAGCTGCCGGAATCGATCCATAAATCCGTGCTGAAGCGTCACAAAGATGCTGATGCTGCTGCCACACCGGCTGAATAGGGAGCTTTGGGGAAATCATGAAAGCGTTCCGTATCTTCACCGCCGGTCTTGCCGGTCTCGTGCTCGCCGCATCGGCGCATGCTGCTGGCGATGCCAAGCACCCGCATGCACCGGAGGACGGCTGGCCGTTCGAAGGCGTCACGGGCCAGTTTGACCAGGCATCGCTGCAACGTGGCTATCAGGTGTACAAGGAAGTCTGTTCTTCCTGTCACTCCATGAAGCTGATGAGCTACCGCAATCTGGGTGAGCCGGGTGGTCCGTTCTACGATCCGGAGTATCCGAACCCGAACGACAACCCTTATGTGAAGGCGCTGGCTGCCCAGAACGAGATTCTGAGCCCGACGCCGAACGATATTGGTGAGTTTGACTATCGTCCGGCCACGCCTGCGGACACGTTCCGCAGCCCGTATCCGAACGTCAACGCAGCACGCGCCGCGAACAATGGTGCGGCCCCGCCGGACCTATCCGTCATCACGAAGGCTCGCCATGGCGGCGCTTCCTATATCTACAGCCTGCTATCAGGCTATCCGGATCAGGACGCGTTTGTTGAGCGCGAAGTCGATGGTGAAACGGTCAGCTATATCGACATGTCCAAACTGGGCGGTCATGGTGAAGAGCACGCCGAAGGCCTGCTGAAGGTCAATCCGGGCCAGTACTACAACCCGTACATGGCTGGCGACACGACGCCGAACTATTTGGGTGATCCGCGTCACGCCCCTCCGGGTGGCTTCCTGGCAATGCCGCCGCAGCTGATCGAAGGCCGTGTAGAGTTCACTGACGGAACACCGGCAACAGTTGAGCAGATGGCGCATGATGTGGCGCAGTTCCTGGCCTGGGCCGGTGAACCGAAGCAGACCAAGCGCAAATCCCTGGGCCTGGCCGTCATGGTCTATCTGGGCATTCTGACCATTCTGCTCTGGTTCTCCTACAAGCGCATCTGGCGGAATGTAGAGCACTAGGCTTCTGACATCTCTTTGAATTGACGACCCCGCTCCTGGCTGATCCAAGGGCGGGGTTTTCAGTTTTGGGAGTCACGCATGAGCAAATGGACCCTCGGCATCATTGGCGGATCCGGCCTGTACGAAATTGATGGTCTGGAAGACCGCCGCGAGGAGAAGGTGGAGACGCCCTGGGGCGCGCCGTCCGATGCGCTGGTGCGCGGCCGGATAGGGGAGGTGGAGCTGGTCTTCCTGCCGCGCCATGGCAAGGGCCACCGCCTGACGCCGACCGAAGTGCCATACCGGGCAAACATCGCCGCGCTGAAAGCCGCTGGTGTGACGGACATTCTCTCCATCTCTGCCTGTGGCAGCCTGAAGGAGGACTATGCGCCCGGCCATTTCGTGGCGGCCGACCAGTTCATTGACCGCACTTTTGCGCGAGACAAGACCTTCTTTGGCGCTGGCATGGTGGCGCATGTCTCGATGGCGCATCCCGTGTGTCCGCGCCTGTCGGAACTGGCCGCAGAGGCCGTGGAAGCCTCCGGTGCGACGCTGCATCGGGGCGGTACCTATATTGCCATGGAAGGCCCGCAATTCTCATCTCTGGCGGAATCCAGGCTCTATCGGCAATGGGGCTGTGATGTGATTGGTATGACGGCGATGCCGGAGGCTAAGCTGGCCCGTGAAGCTGAGCTACCCTACGCCATCCTGTGCATGGTGACGGATTATGATTGCTGGCGGGAAGAGACCGAAGCTGTGTCTGTCACCAATGTGCTGGAGATCATGCGCCAGAACAGCGCAATTGCGCGCAAGGCCGTTGTGAAGCTGGCAGAAAGACTGTCCGGAACGGAGCGTACACCCGATCCGAATGGCACCGATACGTGCCTGGACTACGCCCTGATCACGGCTCCGGATGCGCGCGACCCTGATTTTGTGGAAAAATTGCAGGTGATTGCAGGCCGGGCGCTCTGAGGGTAAGGTTTATCTTCAGTTAACCGGTTGTCGCGCGGGGGTGGCGCAACGCCGGAAATGCGTTCAGGGGATCTCAGAATGAGTGAAACGCAATTCTACGGTTTTTTCACCGGCGGCCTGATGCTGCTGATCGCGGCGGCGTTGCTGATTGCCTGGCAATTGTGGCGCCTTCGGGAAGAAGAGCGCGATGGCGCGATTTCGGCGCTGGATGGTGTAAGCCACGAGATGCGCATTAATCTGCAGCGCATGGTCAATGAGATTGCCCAGATTTCTGAAACGCAGGAAGCCGGCCCGGATGTGTTGTTGCCCGTGCGCCACCCACAGCTGGACGGCGTAAACGCCTCCCTGATCCGTACGAACCGCAATGCGATTGCTGTGATCGGCGCGACCTATCAGGAGCTCGAAGCGCGCAAGATGGCGCTGCGGGCGGCGCTCGCCCAGAAGCGGGACCTGACCTATGCGCTGGACGATGCCATGGACGCGACGATCAATGGCATCGCGACGCTTTATATGTGGGAAGAACATGGTGGTGCGCGCCCGTCGGAAGCGGGCACGGTGCGCAGCTGGCATGTGCGGGACTGGATGAAGGGGCATGGCTTTGCCGCAAACCTGCTGCCCGGCATGCATCTGCGCGATGAAGTGGTAGAACGCCTGCGCCAGTATGGCCTGCACCTGACGCCACGGCCACTGACCCATACGGCCCATGAATATTACAGCATGCAGTATGACCGAAAGGCTGACCCCCATGCGCCATTCTGGAAGCGGCGCAAGCCTAAGCCGGAGGTCATGGAGCTGGACGCCGAGGATGAGGTCGAGGACCTGCACGATGAAGACATCGCCGACGAGGCTGAATCCTACGCCGAAGAAGAACGGGCAATCGAAAGCGAGATGGAAGACGAGGTGGATTTGCCGGAAGACAAGGGTTTGGAGGACGACCTCGCCTATGCCGACGATGAGGACGAGGACAGCCCCAACGGGAATGGCCGCCTGCCGAACTAGGCGGCAGCCCGCTTCATCCTGCGTTTCAGCGCCTCAGCGTTTCAGATTGCCGAAGATACCGCGCAGAACGTAGCGGACGATTTCGCGGCTGGCTGTGCGGGCGGCCTGGTTGCCGGCCTTTTCCAGTGAACTCATCCGGCGTGAGCGGCTGCGGGTGCTGGTCGTGCGTTTTTTCTTCTTCTCAAGTTCGGCCTTGGCTTTGGCTTCCTTCTTGGCGAGCTCTTCTGCCTGCTTGGCGGCCTTGGCCTCTTTGGCCTCAAGCACTTCATAGGCGGACTCGCGGTCAATGGATGTGTCATACTTGCCGGCGACGGGGCTGGCGGCCTGAACCTGGCGGCGTTCTGTCTCTGTCGCCGGACCGAGACGGGAGGCAGGCGGGCGAACAACCGTCCACTGAACGATGCTCGGCGCGCCCTTGGCATCCAGCGTCGAGACGAGGGCCTCGCCGACACCGAGCTGGGTGATCACTTCCTCTGTGTCGAAGGACTCGTTTGTGCGGAAAGAGTCCGCTGCCGCGCGCACGCCCTTGCGCTCCGACGGCGTGTAGGCGCGCAAGGCGTGCTGGATACGGTTGCCGAGCTGCGCCAGCACGCTTTCCGGCAGGTCGCGCGGGTTCTGTGTGACAAAGAAAACGCCGACGCCTTTGGAGCGGATCAGGCGCACAACCTGTTCGATCTTTTGCAACAGCGCGTCCGGCGCGTCATCGAACAGGAGATGAGCCTCGTCGAAGAAGAAGACGAGCTTCGGTTTTTCCGGATCGCCCACTTCCGGCAGCTGTTCGAACAGTTCCGACAGGAGCCAGAGCAGGAAGGTGGAATAGAGTTTCGGGCTGTTGATGAGGCGCGTGGCGTCCAGCACATTGACGATGCCGAGGCCATCCGTCGTGGTGCGCATCATGTCTGACAGCTCAAGCGCCGGTTCGCCGAAGAAGAAGTCTGCGCCCTCGCGTTCCAGTACAAGCAGATTGCGCTGCACCGCGCCGAGAGAAGAGGAGGCGATATTGCCATATTGCTGGCTCAGTTCCGCGCGGATTTCCTTGTCGCTCATATGGACGAGCAGCTTGCGCAGGTCTTTCAGGTCCAGCAGCAGCAGATTGTTGTCGTCGGCATATTCGAAGGCAATTGTCAGCACGCCTTCCTGCGCCTCGGTCAGACCCATCAGGCGGGAGAGGAGTAGGGGGCCCATTTCGGAGATTGTCGTGCGGACCGGGTGACCGTTCTCCCCGAACAGATCCCAGAACACGGTGGGCGAACTTTTGTATTCATAATTCTCAAGGCCGATCTTTTCGGCTCGGGAGACCAGCTTGTCGTGCAGCTTGTGATCCTTGCTGCCGGGGACACAGATGCCGGACAGGTCTCCCTTCACATCGGCGCAGAAGACCGGGACGCCCGCATCGGAAAAGCCCTGCGCCAGGATTTGCAGCGTAACAGTCTTGCCGGTGCCGGTCGCGCCAGCGACGATGCCGTGCCGGTTGGCGATCTTCAGCAACAATTCCTGCGCCACATTCGGCGTGCCTGTGCCCTCTGCATCTGCCCCGCCGATAAAGATGGAGTCCGTCATGCTTGCCCCTTCAGTTCATTCGCCTGCGAACGCTAGTGAATTCAGCGGATTCGGCAAGAGTCCGGCTGTGCATTGCGCAGCCGGACCTTGACGGAGGATAAGGCTGCGATCACCGTGCACCTGAAGATATGGGAGCGGGTATGGACAGAGCATCCAAAGTGGGAATCTGGATTGTCGCCACGGGCGTGATCATCACCCTCCTGTATTATGGGCGCGGCATACTCGCCCCGTTTGCTCTAGCGGTTTTCCTGTTTCTGGTGATCGAGGGCTTTGCCTCTGTCATCGACAACTGGTCCCGCACAATCAAGATCGGCCTGGCACGGGCCATCGCCATTCTCAGCGTGCTGGGTGGATTTTTCGGATTCCTCGCGCTGATGGCCAATGGCATTGCCGAGTTCGGGCGAGACGGGGGCGAGTATGAAACCCGGATCAATGACATGATCGGGGATGTGTACGGCCTGTTGCACATGGCGAACGCTCCGACCCTACAGGAGCTGTTGTTCAATGAGACCGGCCAGCGCTTCTTTGCGACGATTGCCAATGCGACGGGAGACCTTTCCGGCGATCTGGTGTTGATCCTGATCTATGTCGCCTTCCTGTTTTTCGCCCAGCCGTCATGGACGCGGAAACTGGACAATATCTTCCCCGGCTTTGAGACCCGCCATCAGGTGCGCGAGATCGGCGATGAGGCGCGCCAGAGCATTGAGGTCTATTTGTGGACCCAGACCGTGATTTCTGCACTGATCACGGTGCTGACATATGTCTCGCTTCTGGCGCTGGGCGTGAAGAATGCGCTGTTCCTGTCGGCGCTGATCTTCGTGCTGAATTACATTCCGACTGTTGGCTCAATCGTCGCCGCCCTTGTGCCGCCTCTGTTTGCTCTGGTGCAGCCAGATCTTCCAGGCTGGGTGCCGGGAACGCCGCCGCAGGACAGCTATATCTACGCCGCGATTGTGTTTGCGATGGTGAGTTTCTGGCAATTCTCGATCGGAAACTTCATCCAGCCGCGCATGATGGGCGAATCCCTCAATCTTTCTGCACTCGTCGTACTGCTGTCGCTGGCCATATGGGGCGCGCTGTGGGGCATCCCCGGAATGTTCTTGTCGGCCCCGCTGACTGTGTTGATGATGATACTGTTTGCGCAATCACCGAGTACGCGCTGGATCGCGATTCTGCTTTCAGCGGACGGCAACCCACAGGGAAAAGGCGTTAAGCCAGACGTCGAAGATAGCAGTGAAGCTGCGTTATAGAGTGGAGGATTTTGCCGTTTCGTGGCAATTGAAACTCGACTCATGATCAAGAGTTTCGGATTGGGACTCAGACATCACTGAAATGTAATCCTTGCGGCCGGGCCAAGGGCTTGCTCTTCCTTGCCGCGACACCACATTATCCAATCAGGCCCTCCGCGTGCGTCCCCCCACCCAGCCTGCGGAATCGGCCTGTAGGGCCCGCCGGACACGTCCCCGTTCGGCGGGTCCGCTTATTTCGGGGGTAAGGTCTGAGTGCCCTTACTAATCTGATAGGACTATCAGTCAAGCGCCTTTCCTTCGGTCTAAACCGGTTTCATTTGTAACCTCTCGGTTGTCCTTGCGGGTTTAGCGGGGTAAGGGAGGGGGCATCGTTTAGATCTCTTGCGAGCACATTTTCCCATGACAGTCACAACCGCCCCAGCCGCTCCTGTCGAGCAGGTATCAGAGCAGATTCACAGGGAGTCAGGTCATGAAGACCTGAGCGGCCTGACCGGCCAGGACTTGAACGTCTTGGCGCGTGAGTTGTGGGCCTGGGCAGAGCAGTCTGAGCCTGGCAAACAGGATGTCCGCATCCTGCTGGATGCACAGGGCGCAGAGGGCAGCCTGTCGCGCTCCATCCTGGAAGCTGTCGGGCCGGACATGCCTTTCCTCGTCGACTCCCTGCTCGGTGAATGTGCGGCGCAGGGCTTTGAAGTGCGCACCTTGTTCCACCCGATTGTGCGGACAGGGGAAGGGCAGATGATTTCGGTCATCCAGGTGCACCTGCCGATGCTGACCGCCGACGAGGCCAAGCGCCTTGAGGCCGGTGCCCGCCGGGCGCTGACTGACAACGCGCTCGTGGTGGCTGATTTCGAAGCGATGCGCCAGCGCATGAAATCCGAAGTGGAGCGCGTGGCAGAGCTTGACCATCTCAAACCGGCAGACCGCGAAGAGGCCGTTGCCTTCCTGAAATGGCTGTCCAAGGAACATTTCGTCTTCCTGGGCTGCCGCGAATATGAATTCGAGACGGATCAGGACGGTCATGTTCTGCCCGAAGAACCGATCATGGTTGAGGGCTCCAATCTGGGCCTTCTGCGCGATGAGGATCTGAACGTCCTGTCGCGTGAGGCTGAGCCTCTAGTGTTGACGCCGGAGATTGGCGCCTTGCTGGCCGAGCCGTTCCCGCTGATTGTTGCAAAGTCTACGCTGATGAGCCGCGTGCACCGCCGCGTGGCGTGCGACTATGTGGGCGTCAAGAAATATGACGCACAAGGACGGGTAAATGGCGAAGTGCGCTTTCTGGGCCTGTTTACCGCAGAAGCCTATGATGAGCCGGCCCGCGCCATTCCGTTCATCCGGCGCCGCGTCGCCAAGATTATCCAGGCCTCTGGCGCCACGCCGGGCGGCCACACAGAAAAGGCTCTTGCCAATCTGCTGGAGACCTGGCCGCGCGATGAACTGTTCCAGACGCAATCGCGCGTACTGGGGCCGATCATCATGGGAGCGCTGCACCTGATTGGCCGTCCGCGCACGCGCGTGTTCATTCGCCGTGACCAGTTCGACCGCTATGTCACGGCCATCGTTTATGTTGCGCGGGAAGCCTATGATACGGCCCTGCGCCAGCGCATTACGGACGAGTTGGTGAAATCCTACAAAGGTCGCATCACACGGTTCCGTCCGTATTTTGATTCCGAGACGCTGGTGCGGGTGCATTTCGAGATTTGGTTGAATCAGGGCCATCCGGAGCCGGATACTGAAGGCTTGGAGCAGCGCATCGCCAATCTTGCGCGCACCTGGGACCAAGGCTTTCGAACCGCCCTGATGGGGGCGTCTCTTCCAGAGGAGGTTCACAAGGGAGCACGAACTTTTATTGGGGCTTTCAATGCGGCCTATCGCGAGGCCTTCAGTCCGGAAGAGGCGGTGCTGGACATTGCCGCCATGGCAGACCTGACAGCAGAGCAGCCTATCCTGGCACGGGCTTTCCGCGGGGAAGATGCTGAAAAAGATACGGTCCGTATCAAGATTTATGCCCGCAATGGCTCTATTCCACTGTCAGCCTGTGTTCCGATCTTTGAAAAGATGGGGCTGTATGTCGATTTCGAGACGGGCTATCCGGTGCGACCGGTAGAGAAACCGGTAAAGGATGCACCTGATACCTATTGGATCCATGATCTGTCCATGCGGACGGCCTCTGGCGCACCCTTGCTGATCGAGGATATTCGCAACGCGCTGGAAGATGCCTTTGTCTCGGTCTGGGGGGGACGTGCGGAGAATGATGGGTTCAACCGTCTGGTCTTGTCTGCCGGAATGAACTGGCGCGAAGCGGCGCTGATCCGCACACTGGCAGGCTATCGCCGCCAGAGCGGCATGGAGCAGCCACAGGATGTTCAGGAGACGGCGCTTGCCAGCCATCCTGAGATTGCGCGCTTGTTGCTGGATATGTTCGATGTCCGGTTTGACCCGTCTCTGGACCTGACGCTTGAGGCGCGCGCCGAGAAGGCAAAAGCGCTGAGAGGGGATATTGAAGATGCCCTGCGCAGCGTCTCTGCCTTGGCGGATGACCAGGTTCTGCGCCGTCTCGCCGATCTGATCCCGGCCGTGCAGCGGACGAATTACTATCAGACGCGGGAAGATGGCGCGGCGCATGATTTCATCAGCTTGAAGATTGCCAGCCGTGAGGTGGAGGATTTACCAGAGCCGAAGCCGTACCGCGAAATCTTCATGTCCAGTCCGCAAGTGGAAGGTGTGCACCTTCGCTTCGGACCGGTTGCTCGCGGTGGCCTGCGCTGGTCTGACCGGGCGTCTGATTATCGCACCGAAGTTCTGGGCCTCGTGAAGGCCCAGCAGGTGAAGAATGCCGTGATCGTGCCGGTCGGATCCAAGGGTGGGTTTTATCCCAAACAGCTGGCCGACCGGTCGGACCGCAATGCCTGGTTCGAAAGCGGGCGCGATGCGTACAAGGAATTCATCCGCTCCCTGCTGGGGCTGACGGATAATCTGGTGCACGGCGATGTGGTGCACCCGGCTAATACCGTGATTTGGGACGGGGAAGACCCGTATCTGGTCGTGGCGGCTGACAAGGGCACGGCGACCTTCTCTGACACTGCCAATGCGATCAGCGAAGAGATGGGCCATTGGCTGGGCGATGCCTTCGCCTCAGGTGGCTCTGCAGGCTATGACCACAAGAAGATGGGCATCACGGCCCGCGGCGGTTGGGAGGCGGTCAAGCGCCACTTCCGCGAGGTGGGCCGCGATATCCAGACCGAGCCGTTCACGGTGATCGGAGTGGGAGACATGAGTGGAGACGTGTTCGGTAATGGCATGTTGCTATCGCCGGAGATCCGTCTGGTGGCCGCGTTCAACCACATGCATATATTCATTGATCCGGAGCCGGATGATGCGGCGCGGAACCTTTCTGAGCGCGAGCGCCTGTTCAACAAGCAGGGCTCCAGCTGGGCCGATTATGATATGTCGCTTATCTCTGAAGGCGGTGGTGTCTTCGAGCGGAGTGCGAAGTCGATCCACCTGACAGACCAGATAAAGGCGCTGACTGGGCTCGCCAAGGATGCCGTGACACCGGATGAACTGATCCATGCGCTGTTGAAGTCTCAGGCAGACCTACTCTGGTTTGGCGGGATCGGCACCTATGTGAAGGCGGCACATGAGAGCCATGCCCATGCGGGCGATCGCTCCAATGATGCCATTCGTGTCGATGCCAATGATTTGAAAGTCAAAGTCATCGGGGAAGGTGCCAATCTGGGCATGACCCAAGCCGCCCGGATCGAGTTTGCGCTGTCCGGAGGCCGGGTGAATACGGACGCGATCGACAACTCCGCCGGGGTCGATTCCTCTGACCACGAAGTGAACATCAAGATCCTGGCCGCTGAGGCTATTCGTCTGGGACAGCTGAAGTCAGAAGACCGCAATGCGCTGCTGGCCGAGATGACGGATGATGTGGCGGCGCTGGTGCTACGCCACAATTACAACCAGACCTTTGCGCTGACGCTGGCAGAGGCAACGGCCACGTATGACCACGACGCGTTGGAGCGCCTGATGGTCTATCTGGAAGGGCGGGGCGTTCTGAACCGCGAGCTGGAGGTTCTTCCGGATACGGGAGAGATGAAAGTCCGCGCCGAGAACGGCCAGGCCCTGACACGGCCGGAACTGGCCGTGCTGCTCGCCTGGTCCAAGATTACGCTGTTTGACGATATCGTCGCTTCGGACATTCCGGATGATCCGTATTTCGAGCAGGTGCTCAAGGGATACTTTCCAAGCCCGATCGATGGCTATGACGAGGCGATGCAGAATCACCGACTGAAGCGGGAGATCATCGCGACGATCATTGCCAACCGCGTAATCGACATGGCTGGCCCCGTTGCGTTGCTGCGCCTGAGGGAAGTGTCGAATGCGGACAATGTCGCCGTGACGCGCGGCCTTGCGGCAGCCCATGCTGTCCTGCATTTCGACAGCTTCCAGAAGGAAGTGGACGCGCTGGACAATGCCGTCCCGGCTGAGGTGCAGACGGATCTGCGGCTGCTTGCCTCCAGCGCCATGATGGAAGCTGCTGTCTGGTTTGCACGTACCTATCCGACGCTGCGTGTCGGCGAGATGGTTGCCAAGACGGAGACGCCGCTGAACGAGTTCAAGGCAGCGCTCGCCTCCATTCATTCGCCATTTCCGGCAGCGCGTATCGAGCGGACAGCCCGTGGGTTGATGAAGCGTGGTGCGCCGGAAGATCTGGCGCGCTGGGCATCGGCCATGGGGCATTTTGCGCAAGGTCTGCTTGTGGTCGATATGGCTGAGGGCAAGCCCTATGGCGTGAAAGAAGCAGGCGAAGCCTTCTACATCATTGGAGACCAGCTGCGCATTGACCGTCTTCGGTCTTCCGCGCGTGAGGGTTTGAAGAAGGGCGGCTATTGGGATCGCGTGGCCGGGCGTCGGCAGATCTCCGAACTTGTCCGCATGCAGGCTGAAGCGGCCGAGAAGGCGCTAGATATGGGCGGTGCCCATCAGTGGCTGGAAGAGCGCAATGAGGCCCGTAAGGTGTTGTTGCAGGAGCTGGCCGCGCTCGGCAAGGACCGGACCTGGACCTTCGCCCGCTTCGCGCTGGCAGCTGATGCGGTGCGCCAGTTCATGCGCGGCTAAACCAGAGGCTCAGTTCACAAACAAAAAACGGCGCCTGTCTCGTGACGGGCGCCGTTCTCTGTTGGGTTGCCCCTGCCCGGTGAAGGGCAGAGGGCGTAAAATCAGTTGTCTTCGAAAGCGGCTCTTACGTCTTTGGCTTTCTCTGCCTTCAGTGCGCTACACAGTTGGCTGCGCTCAACGCCCTGGGCCAGGGACCGCTCATAGCCGGGGATCTGGGCGGCATGGGATTCGAAGAAAGCGCGGGCCGCTTCGGTTTCCTCTGCTGTGCAGAAGCTGCCGACAATACCCGCAATCTGAGGCTTACGGATTTCCGGAATCAGCGGAAGTATATTGTCAAAGCTGGCCTGGAACAGGCCCCAGGCCGTCGCGCGATGCTCTCCATTATACATCGCGCTGGTCATGACGGTGTAGACCTCGTTTCCTGAAAAGCCATTGCCCTGAACGGCTTTCATGATGTCTGCCAGGCCGCGTTCATCGCTCTCGCTTGCGATGGCGCGCAGGATGGTCGCGCGTTCGGTCTGGTTGGTGGAGTTTTGCATATAGGCCAGAGCGGCGTCATAGAATTCCTGTCCGCCTTCCTGCACGCCAACCTTCATTGCCGCAGAGAGGTCTTCCGGCGCGATGGCCTTCGGGTCCGGCGCTCCGTCCACTCCAACATAGGCTTTGGCGCGTTCCAGCAGAACAGCCCGCTCCTCCGGGCGATCACCATAAGTCAGCAGCAGGCTGTACAGCTCATCGCGAAGCAGGATTTCCTTCGGATCCATTGCCGTTGCGGGCTGGGATTCCAGACGGTCTGCCAGAGGGCCGAAGACGCTCTGTACCCAAGCATGCAGGCCAGCTTTGTCTTCTTCCGCCAGTAGGCTGTCCAGTGTGGGAATGATTTCCGTTGCTGTGGCGACGGCATAGGGGTGTCCGTCAACCGTGGCCTCGATCCCATCCAGAAGGTTTTGTGTGCTGATCTTGCCAGCCTTGAAACCAGAGGCGAGGGCGTCTGCGAACATGATCTGCTCGCCGCCAGACAGCGTGGTGAGGTTTTCCGTCAGGGCAGCGAGGTTTTCAGGGTTGGTGTCGAACCGCCAATAGCCGGTGCCGCCGGCATTGGGCATGACCCAGTCTGCACAAGCGCCATCCAGCGGGATCTCCGTGGCCTGACCGACCAGCATTTGCCTCACAATGCCATCGCCTGATGGGCTGCTGACACGTGCCGCGAAGGGTATGTTCCAGGTCTGAGCATCTGCCTCGATTTGCGAGCCGAGCGGTGCATAGCGTTTCTGCGTGACCGTGATGAGCCCGGCGTCAGGAGCTTCACAAGTCACTTGCACGTCTAGTGCAGGAATGCCTGGCTGGTTGATATAGCTGGTGAATGCATCAACCACGCCGGGCTGGCCGGAGCCGTCTGCCAGGCTTTGCATGAAGTCATCCGCATCGGCGACACTGTCTGCAAACCGCTGCATGTGGAGGCGGATACCATCCCGGAAGGCGTCTTGCCCAAGATAGGTCTCGAACATGTTCAGCACGCTACCGCCTTTGCGATAGGTGATGGCATCAAACGCGTCCAGAATATCGCCATTGGCATTGATCGGGTTGCGGATCTGGCGGGCGGTAATCAGGCTGTCTGTCCCCATGGCGGTCAGGCCCGTCATGATAGGGGCGAGTTCCCAACCGCCTTCCGGGTCAACGCCATTCATGGTTTTCAGGCTGATCCATGTCGCGAAGGCTTCATTCAGCCAGATGTCGTTCCACCATTTCGGCGTGACGAGGTTCCCGAACCATTGGTGGCCCAATTCGTGTGCATGCGTGGTATAGATGCCGCGGCGATGGCTGAGGCTGGTCTGGTCATCAATGAGCAGGGCCGCTTCGCGATAGATGATGGCGCCCGCATTTTCCATGGCGCCATAGGCAAAATCCGGAACGGCGATCAGATCCAGTTTCCCATAGGGGTAGGGGTAATCGAAATAGGATTCCTGCCACAGCACCATCTCATCGGTGATATCGACGGCGCCTGCCAGCTTTGCGCTTTTACCAATTGGCGCGAAGGCGCGAAGCGGGACAGGCTCGCTGCGCAATTTCGTGGCTGGAATAGGATTGCCGGTCACCATCTCATAGGGGCCGACGGCAAGCGCCAGCAGATAGCTCTGGATCGGGCGGGTGGTGGCAAAGGCGTGGCGCGTCCAGCCGTCGCCTAGTTCTTCGGTTTCTGTCTCGGCCCCGTTGGCAACCACGGCCATGCCGGTCGGTACAGTGACGGTTACGGTCCAGGGAGTCTTGAAGCGCGGCTCGTCAAAAGAGGGTAGCATACGGCGCGCGTCGATGGGTTCCATCTGGGTCGCCAGATAATCCGTGTCTGACTGAACAGCTTTGTAGAGACCGGCCAGGCCCATATTGTAAGGCGCGGTATAATCCAGCTCCAGCGTCACCCTGCCAGCTGGCAGGGGGTTTTCAAAGTCCAGGCGCGAGACACCGCCCGGGGCTTGATCCCCTGTAAAGGTCGCTGGAATGATTGTGCCATCAGCCAGAACAGCCTGCGCAAGCAGAATGTCCTGATCAACAGAGTGCAGCCAGATCCGGCTGTGTGGAGCATTGAGGTCAACATCAATCTCTACCGTCCCGGAGAAGCCTATTTTCCGTGGGTCTGTCTTCAGATCCAGGCGGTAAGCTGTCGGGGTGACACCCTCCGGCAGCTGGCCGGCAGGCGGTGTCTGCTGGCTGACAGGCTGAACGACCGGTGTGGGCGTCAGGCTGGCCTTGGCACCGCTCGTATCATTTCCGCAGGCAGCAAGGGCAATAACCGAGGCAGCGCCTAGCAGAGTAGCGCCAAATCGAGAAAATTTCATATCAAGAATCCTGTTGTCTCTGGAATATTCTTTCAGTTGAAACACAAGACGGAAAAAACCAAAAGTACCCGGCACATATGAATTTAACAGCGTCTTCAGGCCTGTTATGAGATGGTCCGAATATGAAACGGCTTTACCATTGGCCTCTTGATCCGGCTGGCCGGCTGGTCCGCCTCGCTCTTGGCGAAAGGGGAGAGGCGTTTGAGACATTGGAATCCCCACCCTGGTCACCGCATCCGGACATTTCCAGGCTTGCGCATGGCGCAGTGGCACCTGCAATTGTGGACCTGAATACAGAGCCGCGCATGTTCGCCTGCGGCACACGGGCCATCTGTGAGCATTTGGCGGAAACAGGCGACGGGACGACGCTTTTGCCAGAAAGTGCAGCGGATCGCGCTGAAGCCAGACGGCTGTGGGCCTGGGTAGAGGCAGCGTGTGAGGAAGTTACTGACACGCTGCTGACTGAGCGCGTGATGCAATGGGTGAGGCGGGACCGCCAGCCGGACTCGGCGCGTCTGCGGCGGGGCGCGCACGCTCTGCGCGGGCGGCTGACTTTCCTGAACGGGATGGTCGAGATCAATGGCTATCTGGCTGGACGGCAGGTCTCTCTGGCAGATCTGGCTGCGGCGGCGCACTTGTCGGCCTATGACTATTTTGGCGATGTGGAATGGGACGCTGTGCCTGACCTCAAGGAATGGTATGCGCGCCTGAAATCGCGGCCAAGTTTCCGTCCTCTATTGACAGACCGGCTGAAAGCGGTGCGCCCGGTCGCCCATTACGCAGATTTGGATTTTTGAGTTTTGCCCGATCCCCTGCACATACGCGTCAAGGACCTGGCCCGGTCCCTTGGCTTCGATGCGGTGGCGATCACCCGCGCGGATGAGCCGTGGCAGGCAGGGGAACGGCTGGAAGCCTTTGTTGGGGCGGGTCATCACGGCTCCATGGAGTGGATGGAAACCACGCTGGAGCGGCGCAAGGCACCCACTGCAATGTGGCCGGATGCCAAGTCAGCCGTCGTTGTCGCGCTGAATTACGGGCCGGATCATGATCCGCTGGACACGCTGCAACACAAGACGCTGGGCAATATATCCGTATACGCACGGGGTCGGGACTATCATGACACGCTGAAGAAGCGCCTGAAGCAGCTCGCCCGTGAATTCGTGGCTGAGAGCGGCGCGGAGGTTAAAGTATTTGTCGATACTGCGCCGCTGATGGAAAAGCCGCTGGCACACAAGGCCGGGCTTGGCTGGCAGGGCAAGCATACCAATCTGGTCAGCCGCGAGCTGGGCTCCTGGTTTTTTCTGGGCGTGATGCTGACGGCGGCCAAGCTGGAGCCGGATACGCCGGAGACGGACCATTGTGGCAGCTGTCGGGCCTGTCAGGATATCTGCCCGACAAACGCGTTTCCTGCGCCTTACACGCTGGATGCGCGGCGATGCATTTCATATCTCACGATTGAGCATTCCGGGCCCATTCCGCAGGAGTTTCGTGCGGCTATGGGCAATCGCATCTATGGCTGCGATGACTGCCTGGCCATCTGTCCGTGGAACAAGTTCGCCGAGGCAGCCAGTGAAGCGGCGTTTCATGCGCGCGCCGAACTGAAAGTGCCGGGACTAGATGAACTGGCCGCGCTGGAGGATACGGATTTTCGGGAAGTGTTTTCTGGCAGCCCGATCAAGCGGATCGGGCGCGACAGGTTTGTGCGCAATGTCTGCATCGCGATCGGCAATTCGGGGGAGGGGCGGCTGATCTCCAGCCTGTTGCCCCTGCTGCAGGATGAGGCGCCTGTTGTGCGTGGGGCGGCGGTGTGGGCGCTGGCGCGCCTTGATGCCGCCCGATTTGCTGAAGAAAAGGCGGCCTGGATGGATCGGGAGACCGATCCAGGCGTTCTGGCCGAATGGATGATGGATTGATGAGCGGGTTTCTGACCTTTCTGAAATGGACCGCGCGCATATTGGCGGGCATTTTCGTTGCGTTCCACGTCTATGCCCTCGCGCTGATCTGGTTGCCGGTGCCGGGAACTGTGCTGATGATGCAGCGTGCCGCAGGCGGAGAGACAGTGCGGCGGGATGCCGTACCGCTCAGCCGGATTTCGCCGCATCTTGTCCGTGCCGTGATCGCCGCAGAAGATACGCGATTTTGCGGGCACGACGGCATCGATATGGAAGCCATCGAGAAAGCTCTTGAAGAGCGCCGCGAAGGTAAGGGCACGCGCGGAGCCTCCACGATCACGCAGCAGACGGCGAAGAATGTCTTCCTATGGAATGGTGGCGGTGTGCCGCGCAAGCTGGGCGACATGTGGATGGGCGTTTTCATTGACCAGTTCTGGGGCAAGGCGCGGGTCATGGAAGTCTATCTGAATGTTGCCGAATGGGGCGATGGCCTGTTTGGCGCTGAAGCAGCCGCGCAGGCACGCTTTGGCAAATCCGCAGCGGACCTGACCGAGCGTGAGGCAGCCTTGCTGGCAGCCGTTCTGCCGAGCCCGAACAAATGGCGGGTCGATCCGCCGGGGCCATATGTGAGCCGCCGGGCCGGCACGCTGCAGGCGCGCATGCGCGTGGTGCGCAGTCAGGGCCTCGCCGCCTGTGTGCTGGGCGCTTCAGAGCCTCAGCCCGCACCGTCGCAACCGCCCCAGAACCAGCCAGCTCCTGAGCCGGAGCCTTTACCCGATTTGCCAGCGGCACCGGAAACCGGTCCGGAATCTGATGAAATCTCCGATCAGCCGGCGGATATGGTGCCGGAGCGTGATGCCGCTGGCGGAGATGACTTCGACACCTTCCTGGAAGGTGCGCAGGAGCGGTTTGGCGAAGCGTCCGATGAGCCGGTTGTTACGGATGAAGAGCCAGAGCCCCTGTCACCAGAAGCAGAAGCGGCGCAATCGGAAGCCATGGATGGCGGCCCGGTTGAGCTACGCCCCCGCGACATCGAAGGGGAAGGCCTGACTGAGCCGGAACCGGATGACGACACGCCGGAATTCTGAGGCGTCCGTAGGGGCAGAGGCTTCAAGCCTTGTCGTCTTCTTCCTGGTCGGTCTCTGTGCCTGGTTCGGTCGCAGGTTCGGGATCAGGCTGTTGTGAGGCGGTGCGTTTCGGCCTCGCGATCTCCACCTTCAGAGATGAGTCCGGCTCGATATACAGCTCCTTGCGGCGCAGCGGCACGGACATGCCATTCTCGGTAAAGCGCTTCCAGACTTCCCGCAGAATGTTCGAGGCGACATTGGCGGTGCCGTTTTGCGGGTCCACAATCCAGAAGCGCATTTCCAGCACGATGCACTCATCGGTGAAATCCTTCACGAGACAATTCGGGCTGGGCCAGCTGATTACGCGGTCTGTCGATTTGGCCGCCTCGATGACGATATTGATCGCTTCCTCAAGGTCTGACGTATAGTCGATGCGCAACTCCTTATGGATGCGCACGCGCTTGTTCGAAAAGCTCCAATTGATCACCGTATCGGTCATCAGCTTTTCGTTCGGGATCAGGAATTCCTTGCCTTCCTGAGTGGTGATGGAGGTGTAGCGAAGGCCAAGCGACTCCACGACGCCAAATGTCTCGCCCACTTCGATCACGTCCTGCGGCTTGATGGAGCGTTCCGACAAAAGCACGATGCCCGAGACGAAGTTCGAGACGACTTTCTGCATGCCGAAGGCAAAGCCGAGACCGATGGCACCGGAGATGACCGTCAGCGCGCCGAGGGGGATGCCGAGCCCGGCCAGCGTCAGCAGCACAGCCGCGACGAGGAACACAATCTGGATGGCATTGCCGATCAGGATGCGGATGGAGGGTTCCACCTTGGGCAGGTGATTGACCCGTTTCTTCATCGACTTGGCGGCGCGGTTGGCCACGAATAGCAGCACGGCTGCAGTCATGATGGCCTGAAAAATGAAGACCGGGCTGATCCGCCGCTCGCCAAAGGGCGGGCCGATGCCGGACAGCCAGTTGATAACATCCGGCAAGACGCCCAAGGCAAAGAAGATCGCAAAGGTCCAGGTCAGGACAGAGGCAAAGCCGCGCAGTTCTTCCGGCAGGAAACTCAGGGAGACGCGGATCACGAGCCAGGCAATGGAAAGCGACAGGGCCGTCCGGACAAGGATGAGCGGGTGATCAATGGTTCCCAGCAGAGATACTGCCAAGGCCAGCATGATGGACCACATGGCCGGCCGCACGGCCTTTTGCAGAACGTCCAGGCCTTCCCGGCGTGGCGGCTCCACGAAGCGGCGCAGGGTGACGGTCACCGCGCGCTTGACCAGAGGGGTCAGCAGCGCGCCCAGCGACAGCGCCGCAATGATGCAGGCGAGTTGGATGGCTATGGGGTAGAGAATTTCAGGCTGTTGCGCCTTGGTCTGGAGCCAGCTCGCCGGATCATCCAGAAACGGGCGAACTGGCTCAAGCCATTTGAGGATTGGATTGACGATGTCCTCTACGGGCGGAAGTATATCTTCGGCAGGCGCGGTGACCTGATCCGTTGCTTCCACGGCCTCGACCGGACGGCAATAGAGTTCTCCATCGCCGCCGGTGACGCACTTCTGATAGATGACACCATCTTCTTCCAAGCAGGTCTCCGCCTATCAGACTGGATCGTAAGGGAAGACGCTGGCCGAAGCGCCCATGTCGAAGAAACTGGCCTTCATGGCCGGCAGGGCTTGATCGAGCAGGCTTTCCGGTGTCCAGCCTTCGAGGCGGGCCAGGGACTTTACCGGGCGGGGCTGGTCGAACAGCACCACTTCATTGCCGCGCACGGCAAAGATCTGGCCGGAGGTTTCTTTCGCCTTGTCGGCGCAGAGGGCAACGGCCAATTGGGCGACCTGGTCTGCGCGCATGCCATTCTTCATCCGCTCAACACGCTCGGCCCCGGCTTCATCCTTCACCGGGATGGAGGCAATCATGCGCGTCCAGGCGAAGGGCGCGATCACATTGGAACGGACATTCTTGCGCGCACCTTCCATGGCGATGATACGCGACAGGCCAACAATGCCCATCTTGGCCGCGGCATAGTTTGCCTGGCCGATATTGCCGATCAGGCCGGACGTGGAGGTAAACAGCACGAAGTTGCCATCCTCCTTCTCGCGGAACATTTCGATGGCGGCGCGGGTCACGTTGAACGTGCCGCGAAGGTGTACGTCGATTACGCTGTCCCAGTCATCTTCGCTCATCTTGTGGAACATGCCGTCCCGCAGGATACCGGCCGGATTGATGATCGAGTGCAGATCTCCGAATGTGTCCTTGGCCTGCTCGATCATGCCTTCGACGGCTTTCATGTCGGTGACGCTGTCAGAATTGGAAACAGCTTCGCCACCGGCATCACGAATTTCCTTCGCGACCGTTTCAGCCGGCCCTGCGCTGCCTTCATCGGCGCCGGTCAGGCTGCTGCCCAGATCGTTGACGACGACTTTTGCGCCTTCGCGCGCGGCCAGCAGGGCTGTTTCCTTGCCAATGCCATTGCCCCCGCCGGTAACGAGGACCACTTTGCCTTCCAGAACGCCCATGGACGAAACTCCCTGTAATTTGTTGCAATCGTCGCCACCCTAGATGCGGGCTCGCAATGTTCAAGGTTTGAAAACGCCGCCGGGCCGGTTACAGGACATGCATGAGCAAGACATATAAAGCCATTATCTGGGATTTCGGGGGCGTTTTTACCTCCTCGCCCTTCGACGCCTTCAATGTTTACGAGGCTGAGCGCGGACTGCCGAAGGATTTCATCCGCACCGTTAATGCCACCAATCCGCTGGACAATGCCTGGGCCAAGCTGGAGCAGAGTCTGGTCACGGCGGCAGAGTTCGATGCCATGTTCCGCGAGGAATCAAAGGCGATGGGACACGAGGTGCCAGGCGGAGAAGTGCTGAAACTGCTCTCCGGAAGTTTGCGCCCGCGCGTGGTCAAGGCGCTGGAAGTCTGCAAGCAGCATGGCAAAGTGGGCTGCATCACCAACAATGCCCCGGTCGGGAAGGGCGCTTCCATGACCAATGATGAGGCAAAGGCCGAGCAGGTGGCGAAAGTCTTCACAATGTTCGATCATGTGATTGAAAGCTCGAAACTGGGAATCCGCAAACCGGACCCGCGGATTTATGCTCTGATGTGTGAGGCGCTCGATGTCGATCCGGCAGAGTGCGTCTATCTGGATGATATCGGACACAATCTGAAACCTGCCAGGGATATGGGCATGACAACCATCAAGGTGCTCAGCGAAGACCAGTTGCTGGCAGACCTGCAGGCCGCCACAGGTTATGACGTGGTCTAGGGCTGCAGCCGTCGCACTGGCCGGGGTGGGGCTGGTGCTGCTGGGGGCATGTTCCCCGAAGGAGGGCGGGCCGCAACCTGTCCTGCCGGAAGACAGCCTGACACACCCCCCTCACGAGCGTCAGCCGGTTGTGCTGACCGAGGCAGCCGAAGAGACGCGGGATGAATTGCTGTCCTATGCGACGGCGGGCTCTCTGACACGATTGTCTCGAAAGGCGAATGAATATGAGGACTTTGTCTCGAATTTCGGCGGGACACCGCACCGCGAATTCTGGGATCTGATGCGCCGGACGGGAGTAGACCCGAATTTGAGATTGCGGGCGCTGTTCGACCTGCCGGTCGGCATGAGGCAGATCGATGGCGAGATATGGTTTGTCTGGCCGGATCTGGCCGCGCGCGACGCGCATGATCTGATTCCGGAGAAGCTGACCTTCCAGGAAAGGCGGCGTTTGAGGGAACTGATCGGGGATGACGGGATTGAGAAGATACGCAGGGGCGAAGGATATCCCGGCATGCGCACAGCCATCGCTGGTAATGGGCGCTGGGTTTACTACGTCCTGGGACAGGATGAAGAGGATTAGACCATGACAGACAAGATTGGCGCAGACGCCGCCCTCGCAAAGCTGACAGGCTGGACGAAAGGTGAAGGCGAGCGTGACGAGATCACCAAGACGTTCAAGTTCGATGACTTCAAGACGGCTTGGGGATTTATGTCTTCTGTCGCCCTGAAGGCCGAGCAGATGGATCATCATCCGGAATGGTTCAATGTCTACAACAAGGTGGAGGTTACGCTGACCACGCATGATGTGGATGGCGTCTCGCCCAAGGATGTTGAGCTTGGCCAGTTCATGGACGATCTGGCAGGCAAGTTGACCTGAGTGTGGGGGACCTGCGGCAAACTTCCCCTAGGGGCAGTCTAGGCGGCTTGCTAACGCGCTGATACGGGTAGGCATAACTATCAGATATCAGTTGGAGGAGCCGCATATGGGTCGTGTATCAGGAAAAATGGCGTTCATTACGGGCGGAGCCCAGGGGTTGGGCGAAGCCACGGCGCGCATGTTCGCGCGTGAAGGCGCCAAGGTCACCGTTACCGATGTGAACGGGGCAGGGGCGGAAGCCGTCGCTACCTCCATCAATGAAGCCCATGGAGAGGGCACGGCCTTTGCGTGGCAGCATGATGTGACCGACGAGGCCCGCTGGCAGGAAGTTTTGAAAGCCGCTCATGACGCGATGGGCGGTCTGAACGTGCTGGTCAACAATGCCGGGATCGGATCTCTTGGTTCTGTCGAGGACGAGAATTACGAGACATTCAAGCACGTTCAGACGGTGGATGTGGATTCCATTTTCCTGGGTTGCAAATACGGCATCCCCCTGATGCGTGATCACGGCCTAGGCTCGATCATCAACATCTCGTCGATTGCCGGTATCATCGCCAGCGGAAATTATGTGTCCTACAACACGGCAAAGGCGGCTGTGCGCCATATTTCAAAATCGATTGCACTACATTGCGCCAAGACGGGCGGTCAAATCCGTTGTAACTCCGTACACCCTGTATTCATCAATACGCCGATCCTTGACCGGACGAAGGAAATGTTCGGTGAGGAAGAGGCGCTCGCCAAGCTGGGCCGTCAGATCCCGCTCGGTCGTGTCGGTGAGCCGGATGATATTGCCTATGCCGTTCTTTATCTGGCCTCGGATGAATCGAAACTCGTTACCGGGATCGAGCTGAAGGTGGATGGCGGCATCAGCGCGATGTAATGCCTGATCCTAGGCCAGATTATGCTTCCGCGCCATACGGCGTTGATGGCGGGCCCTCAGCTTCGGGGCAATCTTCCAGGCAAGGGGGATTGCCACGATCACGCTGAGCAGGACTGCCAGCGGAATAAAGATGGCTGCGTTTGCTTTCAGAACGGGAATGTACAGAACAGCCAGCAGGATCGCGCCAAACAGCACGCCCTGTACCATCCCGTAAATGAGCAGGGATATTGCCGAACGATTGGTCATGGGTCCTTCCTCCATATGACTATGTTCAATTAATCCGTGAAACGGGTGCCGGTTCCGGGTGCAACAGGGCATGTCCGGCGGGCGGAGCATGGACACGCCGTATCAGGTTCCAGTGCGTTTTTTTCTGAGGAAAGCTGCCGGGCGGAATTCAACAGGTAATTTAACCGCCAGACTTGTCGTAAAACATGTTCATGGTATGTTCCTTTGTGTCCGCAGCAAGGAGGGACGATACATGATTGGATATGTAACGCTTGGCACAACAGACATGGCCCGCTCGGCCAAGTTCTACGATGCTATCGCGAAGGAAATGGGAACAGGCCGGATGATGGAAACAGATACCTACATCGCCTGGGGCACACCGGGCGGCGCAGCCGGTGTTGCCGCAACGCTGCCCTATGATGGCCAGCCTGCCAGTGTCGGTAATGGCACCATGGTTGCGCTGGAGGCAAAGGACCAGGATCAGGTTCAACGTCTGTATGACATCGCCCTTGCCAATGGTGGAACGGATGAAGGTGCGCCCGGCCCGCGCGGGGAGGGCGGTTTCTATGCGGCCTATTTCCGTGATCCGGATGGCAACAAGCTGAATGCCTTCACTATGGCATAGGCTGTATATGGCTGGCTCGTTTTATTGGGCTTGCCCGGCGCGTGAATAGCTGAGCGTGTTGCCACGGGCGAGGTAGCTGAGCACGAGTTTGGTGTCGCTGGCCTCCAGCACGCTGTAACACAGTGCCTCGTCATCTTCCGAGGTGGTTTTGATCAACGGGATGTTTTTTGCGGCAGTTGCCGCGCCGCATGTCTCGACGACATCAAGATGATCTGTGCTCAGAATGTCGCCGTTGTAGGTCATTTCGAGTTGGTCTCCGGTGATGATCATGCCCGCTCGCGGATCATCATCGGAAACCCAGCGGCCAGCCAGAGCTTCCAGCTCTGGCTGGCCTGGTGCCGGGGTGGTCTCTTCTGAAGGTGCGGATGCATCCTGCTGACGTATCTGCGATTGCGGAGGGGCTGTTTCAGCCGACTCGGGGTTGGTCGCTGTCGGCGCCTGCTGGCCGCAGGCGGCCAGAAGAGAGAGGGCTATCAGGCAGGCGGCGGCAAGACGAAGTCCAGACATGGGAAATCTCCAAAATATGTATCCTGCGTAACCAATTTTTCAGTCGCAGAAAGGTGCCCTTGCCACCTGCTCCTCCCACTCTTGACGGTCAGAGAAGTTTCAGGGGACGGCGAGCAGTTACCAGAAGGGCGTAGACGGTCAAAAGGCTCAGCACGCCTGCCGCGCTGTATAGTGGCAGGGATGGCATCAAGGAATACAGAGTCGCGCCTACCAGCGGGCCGAAAATAAATCCGGATGGCGGCGCGGCGGCCAGAAGGGCTGCGGCTGATCCCTGTTCATGACGTTCCACGGAGAGGCTGCCTAGTGCATTGGCGGCCGGCACAGCGAGTGCGGCGCCGCAGCCAATCGTGAAGAAACTGAGCGCAAGGCTCCAGAAGGGAAAGAAGAAGTCCGCACAGACATAGCCAGTGGCAACAAAAGCCAGTCCCACCGGCAGGATCTTGCGCGGGTCCGGTCTGCGCGGTTGCACAAAGCCAAACTGCATGATGATCATGCCTGCGGCGAGGCAGGCAAAAGCGATGCCCGTATGCAGAACCACGGACTCTTCAGCACTGCGGGCGGCGGTATCCACGAATCTGTAGCGGTCCTCAATGAACCAGCTCATGGTCTGCTGCACCATGCCGATCGCGAAAAAATAGCAGAACAGGAATGCCAGATGCGGGAAGACGCGTGGGTCCCGCACGGCCAGTGGTTCGGGGCGCAAACTGGATTTCGGACGCTTGCGTGTCGGCGGCAAGGCAAAGGCCAGCAGTAGTCCGGCAGACAGATTGAAGATGATCGAGCCCCAGATCGGCATCAGCGCCCCATAGGGCGCAAGCACTGT
This sequence comes from Alphaproteobacteria bacterium, assembly GCA_018222605.1. Taxonomy (GTDB): domain Bacteria; phylum Pseudomonadota; class Alphaproteobacteria; order Caulobacterales; family Hyphomonadaceae; genus Hyphomonas. The sequence goes on along the minus strand of JAAEZZ010000002.1, from coordinate 312,211 downwards.
CGCCCCAGCTGGCCCGATGATGGAGCCGACACTCATACAGGCACCCAGCATGCCAAGGCCCCCGGCCCGGGTGAGGGGCGTCGTTGCATCTGTCATCGCGGCCATGGCGGCAGGCTGTAGGCCCGGCGCAAGCAGGCCGAACCATAGGCGCACAAAGGCGAGCAGGAAGAAGGTGGACAGGCCGGTTACGAGTCCTGCCAGCGCCGCCTTCAGGGCCAGCACGAATACCATGTTCGTCAGACCCATGGCGAACATGGAAAAGACCATCACCCGCTTGCGGCCAAACCGGTCTGCCAGACGGCCCCAGGTGGGGATGAGCAGGGCATAAAGTGCAGCAGACAGGGTAAGGATGCCGGCAACTTCAATCTCGGTCAGGCCAGCCTTGCGCGCGAGCGGTGCGACAACCACAAAATTGATCGTCATGCCGGCGCCCATGGCGACCATGGCCATGCCGATAATTGCTTGCTGGAAGGCGCTGAGCGGCAGAAGAGGCTTGTCGGTGTCTGTCATGCCTTGAATGCCCCTTGCTGCAGATCGCCTGTGTGTTTGGCGTTGAGCTGAATGTCAAACCTTACCCCTGTTCAAGGGAAAGGACAGGCCAATCTCTTGCGCACGGTAGGGGCATCACCCTAAGTGAAGGTAATGAAAGAAACTATTGGAGCGTCGCCCTATGGCCGCCATTCTTGATCTGGTTCTGCTGATCCTTCGGATTGTTACCTTTATTATTATTGTTCAGGCCGTGCTGTCCTGGCTGGTCGCGTTCAATGTGCTGAGCATCCAGAATCCGACCATCCGCAACATCTGGAGCGGTCTGGAGAGAATCACGGAGCCGGTTTACCGGCCCATTCGGAACATCCTGCCGCCGATGGGCGGGCTGGATCTGACGCCGATGGTTGTGCTGCTCATCATTTTCTTCCTGGAACGCGTGATCATCCGGTACGGCTATTCTGTCGTTCCGCTGTAGACCATGCATCGGCTGACCGTTCGCGTGCAGCCAAATGCGTCGGCTGACCGGGTCGAGACCTGGGAAACCGATGCGGCCGGGCGAACCTATCTCAAAGTCCGCGTGCGTGCCGTGCCCGAAGGGGGCAAGGCCAATGCCGCCGTGGAAAAAGTGGTCGCGAAATGGTTGGGCGTCCCAAAGTCTGCGGTCAAGGTGGTGACGGGCACGAAGAACCGGTTAAAAGGCCTCGAGATAGACGGGCCGCCCGATCTGGCGGCGAAACTTGCCGGGGATGCAGAGCCATGAGCGCCAGCGTGATTGATGGAAAAGCGATTGCGGCAGATGTCCGCGCCAGTGTGGCGAAGGCCGTCAGCCAGTTGCCGGGCCAGCCTTCTCTGGCTGTTGTACTGGTTGGCGAAGACCCGGCCAGCCAGGTCTATGTCCGTAACAAGGTACGCCAGACAGAAGAGGCGGGCATGGTGTCGGTTCATCACCGCCTGCCTGAAACGGCCAGCCAGCAGGATGTCGAGAGCCTGATCACCGAATTGAACGCGGATGACAGCGTAGATGGTATCCTGCTGCAGCTGCCGTTGCCCAAAGGGCTGGATGCGGATGCTGCGATTGAGAAGATCGCCCCCGACAAGGATGTTGACGGCCTGACGGAAGTGTCCGCCGGGCGTTTGACCCTTGGCAAGCCGGGCTTGGTAGCCTGCACGCCGACGGGATGCGTCATTCTTGCAAAACGTGCGCTGGGGGCGGACCTCTCCGGCAAGCATGTCGTTGTGATCGGACGCTCCATTCTGGTCGGCAAGCCGGCGGCGCTGCTTTTCCTGGCCGAGAATTGCACGGTGACGATCGCGCACAGCCGCACGAAAGATCTGCCGGCGGTGTGCCGTGAGGCCGATATTCTGGTGCCGGCTGTGGGCCGTCCGGAGATGGTCAAGGCGGACTGGGTGAAGCCCGGCGCGGCGATCATCGATGTCGGCATCAACCGCGTGGATGCGCCTGAGAAGGGTGAGGGCAAGACCAGGCTGGTGGGCGATGCAGACTATGCCGGTTGTGCAGAAGTGGCGGGCCACATCACGCCTGTGCCGGGCGGTGTCGGCCCGATGACCATTGCCTGCCTGTTGCGCAACACGGTTCTGGCGGCTTGCGCCCGTCGCGGCTGGAACGTTCCGGAAGGACTGTGAGCCAGTCCTTTCTACCGCCTGATACGCCGCAATTCCGGCGGTTGTGGGAGGCGCAGGAAGGCTTGTGTGCCTTGTGCGGAAAACCAATGCCCGGCAGCCGCGCAGAAATGGATCATGCCACGCTGTGGAAGAAGTGGCGGCCGACCTATGATCACATCATCGCGCTGGCACGCGGCGGGCCGGACCAAGCAAGCAATCTGCAGCTGGCTCATGCCATCTGCAACAAGCGAAAGGGCATGGGCTAAGTAAGCCCTGCCGCGCGGACATTCGACTGATAGGTGCGTGAGACCGGCGCTTCCTTTCCGGATTTGAGCACCAGGTACAATTTGCCATTCTCACGCCGGGAATCGGCCACGCCCTGTTTTGCCACCCACCATGAGCGATGGGTTTGCAGGCCATTGTCCTCTCCCAATTCGCGGATCGCGTCGGCCAGGCGCATTAGAATGAGTTCCTCGCCGCGGTCTGTGTGCACGCGCAGATAATGATCTTCTGAAGAAACCGCCCAAAGGTTAGCGCCGCGGAACCGCACCGGCAGGCGTTGCAGAAAGCCTGCGATGCGGTCTTCCGGTTCGGCGCCCTCCAGTTCCGCCAGCCGGCGCGCGCGATCAAGCAGGAAGCCGCCGACAGTGATGACAAGGCTGACGGCAAAGACATAGCCGAATTGTATTGGCACCAAGGCAAGGGGAAGCGGGTTACCTAGCACCAGCATGAAAAGCATTAGTGTGATCGTAACCGGCACAGACAAGAGAGCCGAGGCCACGATGATCATCAGGGCAGGGCGCGCATTCTTCATCTTGGCGTGAAAGACGAACGGCACGACAAAGAGCGAAGAGACGGCGCCGACCAGCATGGTGATGAACCACATCAGGAATCGTAGCCAGACATTGCCCCCGCTGCCGTAGACGCCGAACCAGGTGAAGCCGGCGGCCAGCAGCGTCACAATGGCGAGTGTCTTCAGTGTCTCCCTGAGGGCTACAGGCATACGGAATCTCTATGTATTTCACGCTTCGCGAATGACACTGGCCGCATTTGGCGAAGGTTTCCACCCTCTCCGCGCAATCCATGTGGCGGCCCTGAACCGGCCGGGCAAAGCTCATCTCCATCAACCCACACGGGGCATTGGCCCTCGATTTTATGGAGACCTAACATGATCCGCAACACACTGATTTCCACCCTGTTTGCCTCATGCCTTCTGCCAGCGACGGCTGCGGCTGCTGACCTGTCTTTAGACATCAAAGGCGTCCACAAGGCTGAAGGTGAGCTGCATGTCGCGCTGTTTGAAGAAGCCGGCTGGGGAGACAATCAGGCCACCCAGACCAAGGTAATACCTTCAACGGGAGATGATGTGACGTTCGTCTTCGAAGGCCTGCAACCGGGCCGGTACGGCATCAAAATGTTTCATGATGTGGATGGGGATGGCGAACTGAAGCGCAGTATGATTGGCATTCCAGTGGAGCCCTATGGCTTTTCCAATGACGCGCCAGTGCGCTTCGGCCCACCTGACTTTGACAGTGCCGCGTTCGAGGTGCCCGAAGACGGCGCCGTTCAGACCATCACACTCCGCTAGATCAAGACAGAGGAGACACGACATGCATAGCCCTGAACTGAGCTTTAGACCTCGCCTTCCGCGTATTCGTCTTGACCGCCCATCCAATCGCATTGTTATTGGTGTGGCAGTCTTGGCCTATCTGGTGATCAGCTGGATGATCCTGAAGGCAAACGGCAATCCGCCAGTCCGCTTCCATCTTGATGCCAGCCGTCTGGTTGATGCTTCCATGGCCATCAAGGTGCATGTCGCCGGGGCCCTCAGTGCTTTTGTCATCGGCACCACGCTGATGCTGGGTGTAAAGGGCAGGGGTATGCACAAGATACTCGGCTATGGCTGGGTGGTTGCCATGCTGGTTACGGCGATCAGCTCATTCTTCGTGGTCGGGCTCAATGGCAATCATTTCAGCTGGATCCACGGTATCTCCGCCTGGACGGTGATTGGTCTGCCGATGGGGATTGCTGCAGCGCGCAGGAAGAATATCGTGTCTCACCGCAAACAGATGACCGGCATGTTCGTTGGCGCGATGCTGGTGGCCGGATTATTCACGTTCCTGCCCGGTCGGATGATGTGGTCCATTTTCTTTACCACCTGAGCGGTATTACCCTTACTGCCCTCCCCAAAGACCGCTACAGATTGCACAGGTGGTGAGCTTTGGAGGAGGGCAGTCATGAAACGGATCATAGCTTTGGGAATTGTGGCGGGGCTCGCGGCGTGTCAGGCGCCAGGGCCGATTTCCATTCCAGGTATTACGCGCGCGCCGCAAAGCGCAGAAGAAGCCCTGGAAGCCTATTACAGAACCCTGCCGGATGATTTTTATCCCGTTGCGCCAGCGGGGCTGCCGCTGCCACAAGAAGATACGGTTCTCTCCCGCATTCTGGTGGCGTCCTGTCATGATGAGGAACTTGGCGACACGCCGGCGCTGCGCAGCATTGCCAAGGAAGATGCAGACCTGTTCCTGATGATCGGGGACAATGTCTATGGCGACAGGGATGGTCCGGCCTATGCTGTGAATGAGGCGACGCTCGATGAGCTGCGCGAGAGTTTTGCCGATCTGGCAGCACGCGATGATTTCCGCGCCGTGCGCGCCAACCTGCCGATGATGGTGGCCTGGGATGATCATGATTATGGCGCGAATGATGCGGGGCGGGAGTTTCCCTTCCGCCGCCTGTCAGAGCGTATTCATGAGCGCTTCTGGGGGCTGGACAGCAAGGATGTCGGCGCATGGCCCGGCACCTATTATGCGCGTATGTTCGGACCGGAAGGTCAGCGCACGCAGATCATCATGCTGGACACGCGGTTCTTCCGCTCTCCGCTGACGCCTACGGATGAACCAGGCGCTGTGGGTAAGGAGCGCCATGTTCCATCAACCGATCCCAATCAGGATATGCTGGGCAATGATCAGTGGACCTGGCTGGAAAACCAGCTGCAGAAGCCTGCAGATTTGCGCCTGATCGTGTCTTCCATTCAGGTGCTGCCGACGGACGGGCATGGCTGGGAGGCATGGTCTCGTCTGCCGGCAGAACAGCAGCGCTTGTATGATCTGATCACCGAAACTGATGCAAATGGTGTCGTCTTTGTCTCAGGCGATCGCCACACCGCATTCCTCTATCGCAAGGATGGGATCCTACCTTATCCGGTCTATGAGCTGACGGCCTCTTCCCTCAACAAGGCATGGGCGGAAGACACACCAGAGAAAGACAGCGCCCAGATCGGCGCGGGATATCCGCCTGAGAATTTCGGTGCAATCAACATCGATTGGGAAACCGGGTCTTTAGACCTTGAAGTTAAGGACAAGGCAGGAGAGACGGTTCGTCATACAACCGCCAAATTCAGGTAGCTAAGCCACGGCACTGAAAAGGCTGCCGGTAGACATGACTGAAACGCGTAACGTACTTGCACTCATTATTGCTGTGATGATCCTGCAGATCGCAGGTGGGCTGATGAGCGTGCTGACACCTCTTGGCCTTGAGGCCCTCGGCACGCAGCCTCAGACAATCGGTATGATTGCAGCCCTTTACGCGTCCGGCTTCATGCTGGGGGCGTGGACTGCGCCGCGCGCCCTGGCCACCTTTGGCAATATTCGCCTGTTTGCTGCTGCCGCGGCGGTTACCTCTGCCGGGGCGTTGTCCCTGTCGCTCTGGTACAATGAGGGCTTCTGGGCTGTCGTACGTGTCATACAGGGCGTAAGCTTTGCGTACATGTTTACCAGTGTGGAAAGCTGGCTCGGGGTTGCTGTGCCTGACAAGGCGCGAGGCAATGTCATGGGGATCTATCATACCGGTGCGAAGCTTTCGCTGATGATTGGTCCATTCTTTGTGGCCGGCCTGTCTCCGCTGGATAGCCGCGCCTATAGCTGGGCCGCATTGTTCCTGACGCTGGCATTGGTGCCGGTCTGCCTGACCCGGCAGGAGCAGCCCGCGCCGCCGGGACGCTCTGCCATGCCGCTTGGGCGGCTCTATACGCTCGCACCTGCCGCCGTGATTGGTGTGGCGCTCTCCGGAGTCATCAATACCGGCATGACGGCGCTTATCCCGATTTATTTTGAAGGCTTCTCGATGGGCGGAGGTGGCACAACCGCAGCGGCGATTGCTGGTGCGGCCGCCTGGATGGGCGGTCTCATTGTACAATGGCCTGCCGGGCGCCTGTCAGACCGAGTGGAGCGCCGATTGGTCATCGCGGTCATGTGCGCGATCTCTGGTCTAGCTGCGCTTGGCATTGCGGTGTTCGGCCGCAGTTTGGGTGAGACAGGTGTGATTATTGTTCTCGGCGTCTGGGGGGCCGGGTCGCTGTCTTTCTATGGCCTATGTGTTGCCCACGCGATTGACCGCACGCCGAAGGGCGCCATTCCGCAGGTCATGTCCGGGCTTCTGTTCGTCTGGGCTGGCGGCTCGATTATCGGTCCGCTTCTGTCCGGTTTTGCAATGCGCGGGGCAGGGCGGATGGGCCTCTTCGGACTGGCGGGAATCCTGCTTGTGATTCTGGCCATGATAATGGTTTGGCGGGTCAGCAAACGGGCTGCACCGGAGGAGGGGCAGCAGGAAGACTGGAGCCCGATCCTGCCAACACCGCTGGCCAGTGTGGAGCTGGACCCGCGTAATCCCGAACGGGATGCTGAAGCCTGAGTCTCTAAATCGATACCCAGCTGGTTGCGACTGCTGCTGAGACTGATATATAGCCACCACAATCAAACCGGGGTGGCTGGCATGCTGACCCCTCCACCAAGCCAGGGCAAACAAGGCAGTTTACATGAACATTCACGAATACCAGGCCAAGGCCGTGCTGAAATCCTTCGGCGCACCTGTGGCAGAAGGCGTACCCGTTCTTTCGCTCGACGATGTGCAGAAGGCAGTTGATACCCTGCCGGGCCCGCTCTGGGTCGTGAAATCCCAGATCCACGCTGGTGGCCGCGGTAAAGGCAAGTTCGTGGAAGCCGAGGCTGGTGAAAAGGGCGGTGTCCGCCTGGCTTTCTCCAAAGAGGAAGTTCTGGAACATGCCAAGGCCATGCTGGGTCACCACCTGGTCACGGCGCAAACCAGCGCTGAAGGCAAACAGGTCAATCGCCTCTACATCGAAGACGGTGCAGACATCGACCGCGAACTCTATCTCTCCCTGCTGGTTGATCGTGCCACGGGCCGTCCGGCTTTTGTCGCATCTACCGAAGGCGGCATGGACATTGAGGAAGTCGCTCACGAGACGCCGGAAAAAATCCTGACCCTTCCGATCGACCCGACCACGGGCGTGACGGACGCTGACGCCGCAAAGCTTTGCGATGCGCTGAAGCTGGAAGGTGATGCCCGCACGGACGGCATGAAACTCTTCCCCATCCTCTACAAGGCCTTCACCGAGAAGGACATGTCGATGCTGGAGATCAACCCGCTGATCGTCATGGAAAATGGCCATCTGCGTGTGCTGGATGCGAAGGTCAGCTTTGACGGCAACGCCCTTTTCCGCCACCCGGACATCGTGGAGCTGCGCGACACGACCGAGGAAGACGAGAAGGAAATCGAAGCCTCTGAATGGGACCTCGCCTACATCGCCCTCGACGGCACCATCGGCTGCATGGTCAACGGCGCAGGCCTCGCCATGGCGACGATGGATATCATCAAGCTGTATGGCGAAGAGCCGGCAAACTTCTGTGACGTTGGCGGCGGTGCCAACAAGGAGAAAGTGGCTGCTGCCTTCAAGATCATCATGAAAGACCCGAACGTGAAGGGCATTCTGGTGAACATCTTCGGCGGCATCATGAAGTGTGACGTCATCGCGGAAGGTGTGATCGCCGCCGTGAAAGAAACCAACCTGGCTGTGCCGCTGGTCGTACGCCTCGAAGGCACGAATGTCGAGATGGGCAAGAAGATCATTGCCGAATCCGGCCTGAACGTCATCCCCGCCGACGATCTCGACGACGCCGCCCAGAAAATTGTGAACGCCGTTAAGGGCGCCTGAGGAATAAAGCTGAAATCATGTCCATTCTCATCGACAAGAATACCAAAGTTATCGTCCAGGGCCTGACCGGTAATACGGGCTCGTTCCACACCAACCAGGCGCTGGAATATTACGGCACCAAGATGGTCGCCGGTACGCACCCGAAGAAGGCTGGCCAGAAATGGGTTGCCGACAATGGCACCGAACTGCCGATCTTCGCGACGGCCGGTGAAGCCGCCGAAGCCACAGGCGCTAACGCCTCCGTGATCTATGTGCCGCCAGCCGGCGCTGCGGCCGCCATTGAGGAAGCCATCGACGCAGAGATCCCGCTGATCGTCTGCATCACCGAGGGCGTTCCGGTGCTCGACATGGTGCGTGTGAAGGCGAAACTGGAGAAATCCAAATCCCGCCTGATCGGTCCGAACTGCCCGGGTCTGCTGACCCCGGAAGAGTGCAAGATCGGCATCATGCCGGGCAAGATCTTCCAGAAGGGCTCAGTGGGCGTTGTATCCCGCTCCGGTACGCTGACCTATGAAGCCGTGTACCAGACCTCTCAGGCTGGCCTCGGCCAGACTTCAGCTGTCGGTATCGGCGGCGACCCGGTCAAAGGCACTGAGTTCATCGACGTGCTGGAAATGTACCTGGCTGACGAAGAAACCAAGTCCATCATCATGATCGGCGAAATCGGCGGCACCGCCGAAGAGGAAGCTGCTCAATTCCTGATCGACGAGGCCAAGAAAGGCCGCAAGAAGCCGATGGTTGGCTTTATTGCAGGCCGGACTGCACCAAAAGGGCGTACGATGGGCCATGCCGGTGCTATCGTTTCCGGCGGTCAGGGCGATGCCGAGAGTAAGATCGCGGCGATGGAAGAAGCGGGCATTCGCGTGTCTCCGTCACCTGCGCGTCTGGGTACGACCATGGTCGAGGTATTGAAGGGCTAGCAGTCCGCACAACATATAAGCCAGGGCGGCCTTGGCGGGCCAGTCTGGCGAGGCCAGCATCTGTCCCCGTTCAGGCCGTCCTATAGATCATCAGCCCCGGTAGGAACCGGGCAAGTATTTTATCCCTATTGTATGGGGTTTGGGTCCTAGAGGACGGAAATTGAGATGGCAGACGACGGCAGCCCGGTAAAAGGTTCGCGCAGTTCAGGTAATAGCGCGATGCTGGAAACAGCCTTCCTGTACGGTGGCTCAGCGATGTGGCTTGAGCAGATGCAGGCGGCCTATGCAAAGAATCCCGCGTCAGTTCCCGAGAGCTGGCGCGACTTCTTTGCTGAACTTGGTGATGATTCGAGCGATGCAGAGCGCAATGCTGACGGCGCCAGCTGGAAGCGTGGTGACTGGCCACGCCCGCTAAGCGACGAACAGGTTGCCGCTTTTGATGGCAACTGGGCTCTGGTCGAGCCGAAAATCGAGAAAAAACTGAAGCAGGCAAAGCCTGGCGCGTCCGAGGCGGAAATTGCCCAGAACGTGAAGGATTCGATTCGCGCGATCATGATGATCCGCGCCTATCGGATGCGCGGTCACCTTGCTGCGCAGCTGGATCCGTTGTCCCTCGACACTCCGGAGAAACAACCTGAACTTGACCCGGCAACCTATGGCTTCTCCAAGGAAGACATGGATCGCAAGATCTTCATTGATGGCTATCTCGGCCTTGATTATGCTTCCGTTATCGAGATGTTGGACATCCTTAAGCGGACATATTGCTCCACGCTCGGCATCGAGTTCATGCATATTTCCGATCCGGAAGAAAAAGCCTGGCTGCAAGAACGCATCGAGGGCCCGGACAAGGGTGTTGCTTTCACCCAGCAGGGCAAGAAAGCCATTCTGGCCAAGCTGATCGAAGCGGAAACCTTTGAGCGCTTCCTGCACAAGCGTTATCCGGGCACGAAGCGTTTCGGTCTGGATGGCGGCGAGGCGGCGGTTCCGGCGCTGGAGCAGATCATCAAGCGCGGTGGCGCGCTCGGCGTGAAGGAAATCGTGGTCGGCATGCCGCACCGCGGTCGCCTGAACATGCTGGCTGCCGTGATGGGCAAGCCTTACGAGCAAATCTTCCACGAATTCCAGGGCGGTAACACACAAGGCGCGGGCGAGTTCGGATCGGGCGATGTGAAGTACCACCTCGGAGCCTCTTCCGACCGCGAATTTGACGGTAACAAGGTTCACCTGTCGATGAACGCCAACCCGTCTCACCTTGAGGCGGTTGACCCGGTTGTTCTGGGCAAGTCCCGTTCCAAGCAGGAAATGCGTCACCGTGAAAGCGGTACGCTGAACCGCGCAACGGTTCTGCCTCTGCTGCTGCACGGCGACGCCGCGTTCGCAGGGCAGGGGGTTGTGTCCGAGTGTTTCGCCCTGTCAGGCCTGACAGGCTATCGCACGGGCGGCACCATCCATTTCATCGTGAACAACCAGATCGGCTTCACGACCAGCCCGATCTATTCGCGGTCTTCTCCGTACCCGTCCGATGTGGCGCTGATGGTTCAGGCCCCGATCTTCCACGTCAATGGGGATGATCCGGAAGCAGTGACCTATGCTGCCAAGGTGGCGACGGAATACCGCCAGAAGTTCCATAAGGACGTTGTCATCGACATGTTCTGCTATCGCCGCTTCGGGCACAACGAAGGCGATGAGCCGATGTTTACCCAGCCGGTGATGTACAAGGAAATCAAGGGCCATCCGTCCACGCGCGAAATCTATGCGGAGCGTCTAGTCAAGGAAGGCATTCTGACGGCGGAGCAGGTGGAGCAGCAGGTTTCTGATTTCGAAGCCTATCTCGACCGCGAATTTGAGGCCGGCAAAACCTTCAAGGCCAAGAAAGCCGACTGGCTGGATGGCGAATGGAAAGGCCTTGGCCTGCCGGATGATGATGAGCGCCGCGGCAAGACCGGCGTTTCCAAGAAGCGTCTCCAGGCGCTGGGTGAGAAAATCACCACGGTTCCGGAAGGCATCGACATTCACAAGACCCTGTCACGCGTCATTGATGCGCGGGCGACGGCCATTTCAAAGGGTCAGGGGCTGGATTGGGCGACTGCGGAGCATCTGGCTTTTGCTACGCTTCTGGATGAAGGCTTCCCGGTGCGCCTGTCCGGTCAGGATTGTGGTCGGGGCACGTTCTCGCAGCGTCACAGCCACATTGTCGACCAGACGAATGGCGATCGCTACACGCCGCTGAACCATCTGAGTGACGAGCAGGCACATTATGAAGTAATCGACTCGCTTCTCTCTGAAGAAGCCGTGCTTGGCTATGAGTATGGCTATTCGCTGGCAGACCCGAACACGCTGACCCTGTGGGAAGCCCAGTTCGGTGACTTCGCCAATGGTGCGCAGGTCTTCTTCGATCAGTTCATTTCCTCGGCAGAGCGCAAATGGCTGCGCATGTCAGGCCTCGTTGTTCTTCTGCCGCATGGCTATGAAGGTCAGGGGCCTGAGCACTCGTCTGCTCGCCTTGAGCGCTTCCTTCAGATGTGTGCTGAAGACAATATGCAGGTCTGTAACCTGACAACGCCGGCAAACTATTTCCACGCACTGCGCCGCCAGATCCACCGCGACTTCCGCAAGCCGCTGGTCATCATGACGCCGAAGTCTCTGCTGCGTCACAAGCTGGCGACATCTGCCCTGGATGATCTGGGGACGAAGTCTTCTTTCCACCGCGTTCTCTGGGATGATGCCGAGACGCCTGGCCGTGAAGGCAAGGTGAAGCTGGTGAAGGACAATAAGATCCGCCGCGTCGTGATGTGCTCGGGCAAAGTCTATTACGACCTCTTCGAAGCACGTGAGGAAGGCGGCCAGGATGATGTCTACCTGCTGCGTATGGAGCAATTCTATCCGGTGCCACGCAAGTCGCTGATTGCCGAGCTGAAGCGCTTCCCGCAGGCAGAACTGGTCTGGTGTCAGGAAGAGCCGCGCAATATGGGCGGTTGGACTTTCATCCGTGACGAGATTGAATGGTGTGCCAACCAGGCAGGCAGCAAGTCTTCGCGTCCGCACTATGCGGGCCGTCCGCCGTCTGCGGCTACGGCCACCGGCCTTCTTTCAAAGCACAAGGCTGAACAGGATGCTCTCATTTCCACAGCCCTTGGTGCAAACCCGGTCGACGATAATATCGTCGCAACCTGATTACTGATTCTAATGAACGGACTGATTTCATGACCGATATCACAGTGCCAACACTTGGCGAGAGCATCACGGAAGCCACCGTTGGCCAATGGCTGAAAGCCAAGGGCGATCAGGTGAAAAAGGATGACGTGCTTGTAGAGCTGGAAACGGACAAAGTGTCTGTGGAAGTTTCTGCAACGGAAGACGGTGTGCTTTCCGAGATCATTGCGAAGGAAGGCGACACGGTTGAGATCGGCGCTGTCCTCGGCAAGCTTGGCGCAGGCTCCGGCGCAGGCGCGACAGGCAGCAAATCTGACACGGCAGCCGACGCGCTGCCAGAACATGGCGGCCCGAAAGAGAAGGGCGGCGTACCCGGTAAGGAAGACAAGGGCGAACTGATGGACGTTGAAGTTCCAACAATGGGAGAGAGCGTTGCAGAGGGCACGCTCTCCACTTTCCTCAAGGCTCCAGGCGATGCCGTGAAGAAAGACGAAACGATCGCTGAGATCGAAACCGACAAGGTGGCACTGGAAGTGCCGTCCCCGGCAGATGGCGTTCTGGCTGAACTCCTTGTCGCCGAAGGCGATTCCGTGACACCAGGCTCTGTCATTGCGCGTATCAATGCGGGCGCTTCCGCTCCGGCAAAGGCCGCGCCAGCCGCTTCTGCACCGTCTACCAGCGGGTCTGCGCCAGCGGCCACCGGAGATCGCCCGGTTGCGCCGTCCGTACGCCGTATCTCTTCGGAAGCTGGCGTGAACCCGTCAGACATTCCGGGTACCGGCAAGGATGGCCGCGCCACCAAGGCCGATGCAATGGAGTATGTGAACTCTGCGGCCAAGTCCGCGTCGTCGTCCGCTCCGGCCCAGGCAAAGGAGCCTCGCGACATTGGCCCACGCGAAGAGCGTGTGCGCATGACGCGTCTGCGCCAGACCATCGCGCGTCGCCTGAAAGAGGCCCAGGACACGGCCGCCATGCTGACGACGTTCAACGACGTCGACATGGGCGCCATCATGGATCTGCGCAAAAAGCATCAGGACGCTTTCGTGGCCAAGCACGGCATCAAGCTGGGCTTCATGAGCTTCTTCGTGAAAGCGTGTGTGAATGCGCTGAAAGAAGTGCCGGCTGTGAACGCAGAGATCGACGGCCAGGACATCATCTACAAGAACTTCTACGATATTGGCGTTGCTGTCGGCACCGAGAAGGGCCTGGTGGTGCCGGTCGTGCGGGACTCTGACGACCTGTCGCTGGCAGGCATCGAGAAGGCGATTGCCAATCTCGGTAAGAAGGCACGTGACGGTGAACTCACCATTGGAGACATGCAGGGCGGTACGTTCACCATCTCGAATGGTGGCATCTATGGCTCGCTGATGTCTACGCCAATCCTGAACCCCCCACAATCCGGGGTTCTGGGCATGCACCGCATCGAGCAGCGGCCGGTCGCCGTGAACGGCGAAGTTAAGATCCGCCCGATGATGTATCTGGCGCTGTCCTATGACCACCGGATCGTCGACGGCAAGGAAGCCGTGACGTTCCTGGTGCGCGTCAAGGAAGCTCTGGAAGATCCGGAACGGATGCTGCTCGAAGTCTAAAGCCTGTGAGTGATCCAGCCACGGATCAATCCAGCCTGAAAGCATTGCACGGGGCGGTCAAATTTGGCCGCCCCGATCATTTTTTCGACCTCTGAAGGGGCGTGAGCGGCAAAGAGCGTCCCAAACGATTGCCGATAGTTCTGCCGGCTTTCGTCCGTCATGCCAGCCAAGTTCATCAGTCCAAGCCAGACATCCATTTCCGTTTCGAAGATCGCATCGTAACGATTTCCGCAAAGGGCGGCCTCGAACAACGGTGCGCCAGGCTGCAAGCGTTCGGCGATCGAGCGATAATAAGCTGTGCGGTCTTCCTCCTCGTTCAGGAAATGCGAGACAAGCAGGCTGGTTGCGGCGTCAAACTGCGTCTCTGGCAGGCTTGAGACATAACCCGCATGAAATGTGCACCTGTCGGCAAAGCCTTCTTGGTTCGCGTGCTGCCAGGCGATTTCAAGCATCGCGCCTGCCGGGTCGGCCAGCGTAAAATGCCAGGACGGGAAGAGGGGGGCGAGATGGCGGACGTCTGCTCCTGTGCCAGCTCCGGCGATAAGGACGTGGGCATTGTCCGGCAGGTGGGCGAATTGCGATTGTATGACAAGATGCAGCAGGCTGTTGATGGCTGACAGCTTGCTGAAGCGCTCATCATAGGTCGCGGCTTGCTCCGGGCCGAAAGCGTCCAGGATATTACTCGGCAGCGAGGGGGACATGCAGACACCATAATGTTATATTATAACTCATTGTTGTGTTTAGCTACCTGTCAGGGCAAACGCAAGAGGTTTCACCGAAGCATTGCGGGCTGTTCGTCGCAGCTGCTTTATTGCCGAGACCGCCGCGCTCATATATTCGCGAACGACTGGCAACAGGGCATACCAAGCATGACGACTTATACTTCAGACCAGCGCCATCACACTGCAGAGACATGTGAAAGTATGGAGCAGGTTCGCTACGAGATTGACCGTATTGATCGTTTGCTGGTGGAAATTCTGGCTGAACGCCAATCCTTCATGGATGCGGCTGCCCGCATCAAGGGGGATCGGAACATCGTGCATGACCGTCCGCGTATTGAGGATGTTGTCGACAAGGTGAAAGCCGCCTGTGCTGGTGCTGGGCTGTCTCCAGCAATCGCCGAGCCGGTTTGGCGGACCCTGATAGACCGCTGTATTGCTTACGAATTTGCGAGTTATGACGCCTTGAAGGCTCCCGAAGACGCCAGTTCGTAAAGCACTTTTGCGGCCTCTTCCAGAGTGTCGCCAAGCACATCCTTGACGTCTCCCAACAAAACTGCCGCGGCTGTAAGGCTGGGAGGGGTTTCCGCGCGGCCCGCTTTCTCTGCCTTCTCGCATTTGGCAGCCAAGCGAATGGCACCAATGCCCAAGGCTGAGCCTTTGAGGGTGTGTGCGGCGTCTGCCCACTGCTTCGGGTCTGTTTTCGGGTCCAGCATACGCGACCAGATTTCAGCCTGATGCTGGAAGATCTCAATGATCTCTATCGCAAGCTCCGGGTCATTGCCCGTCATCGATTTCAGATGTTCGCGATCCAGCAAAGCGAGGGGATCAGTCATGGGCGCAGACTCCTGAACGTGTGACCATACTGGCATGCATAGCCCTGTGCATTTGTTAATCACCAAGCCAACAGCCCGGAAAATATGGATGCTTTTATCGATTGTCGAAAATGTGAATATCGAGTAATATGCGCTCGTGCGTCTTAGAGAAAATGCGCCAAAGACTTACTGGGGAAATCCGATGATGAGCTTCATCGCGCTCGTTCGCAATCTTGCCATCGCTGCCATTCTTGCATGGCTGGGCTTGGAGTTTGCGCCGGATCAGAAGGATGCATCTGACCAAGCTGATACCAGCACGGTTTCCATCCTCGCGCTCGGGCGCTAAGCCGACTGCGATAAAAGCCCAGATTGGCCTTATTCTGGTCTCGCGCCGGGCGAAATGTCACGGTATAGTCTCCTCATGACAGAAACGCCTGCCGCTCGCCCGTCTGGCCGCGATCTGCTCGTCAGGCAAGAGGCGTCGCACAACTTCGAGCTCGCCCGCCATGGCGGCAGCTGGATGGTTGTGACCGGATTTATTGTAGCATTTTGCTGGATTTTTGGTGCTGCGGGCATCGCGCTTGGTCTGTGGGGCGTTGATGGTCTCAAGGAATTGCCGACCCTTGCCCTGGTTGGCGGCGGACTGGCGGGGCTTGTTCCGGCCCTACTGATGATCATGGCGGGCTATATGGGCCGCACAAATCGCCGGGCTGCCGCGTCGAATGCCTTGGTGATGGAGGCTGCCGTCCGTTTGATGGCGCCAGCGCGCGAAGCAGGTACGGAAGGCATCACCTTTGCCGAACAGATGAAGCAGGCCGCCGCTGAGGTGGACCGTGCAATGGCACATGCGCTTACCGCGATGAAGGCCATGGCCGGAGAGATCGGTGATGAGCGTTTGCGCCTGGAATCTGTGGCTTATGCCAGCGCTGACAATGCCCGCGAACTGACCGAGCGGCTTGGGGCTGAACGTCAGGCCCTGGAAGGACTGGCACGCGATCTGCGTGCGCAAATGCAATCCCTGAACGAAGCGATCCCGCGTCAGGCCCAGATGATGGTGCAGGCCGCCCGCGAGGCGAGTGAGGAAGTCTCCCGCGCTGATCACGCGCTGGAAACCCGCCTGCAGGACATGCAGATGGCCGGTCGCTCTCTGTCTGAGAAACTGGTCGAGCTGGATGGCCTAGCCAGCGATGCGGCCACCCGCACCGAAACGCTAACCTTTGCGGTCAGCCGTATTGAAGAGAAGCTGGACCAGTCTCGCCGCACGGTTGATGCCGCCGTAAGGGCAGGGGAGATTGCGGCAGCAGCGGCCATGACAACGGGCGATACCTTGAACGATGCTGTCTCATCTGCTCTTGAAGCTGCGCGTCTTGCCAACCGGGAGATTAACCAGTCCACACGCGAAGCGGCTGAACAGGCCGCCAAAGCCTTGGCGCAATTGAAAGAGGCAGGCGAACAAGCCGCGTCCGCCATCCGCTCGGCAGAATATGCTGCGCGCGCCGATACCGTGCGCCTCGAGCAAAAAGCCAAACAACCTCATACTCCCGCGTCTCAATCTGCTGCCTCCCAGCAGGACTATGTTGCACAGCCAGCCGAGAGTCCTGCTGAACCGCGTGTGGAAGCGAGCCGGCCAATGGCGCCTCCTGCCTCTGAGGCTCAGCCATATTCCGCGGCGACGCAAACGCCACCTCTTCGCTCGCCAGCGCGTGCCTCCCAGACTGATCCGTCTGCCCGGGAGCCTGTCTCGCATGGCAACGGCCAGCGAAACGGCTTTCATCCTGACGAACGCAACGGCCACACGCCGGAGGCGCCCCGCGCGCCTGCGCCCGCCCCTTCCGGTCGTCGCCCCAGCATGGAAGACGAATTGTTTGATGCAGCGGCAGATGCGCTGGCCAATGCTGCTCTGACAGAGACCGAGCCGGAGAAGCCAGCTCCCACTCCGCAGCATGAGACGAGTGAGGATGATGGCGGTTCATGGGAGCCGGAACGCCCGGCGGCCCGTAATCCGATGCTGCTGCGCCGCCGGTTTGATGATCCGCAGCCTTCCGAGGAAATGCCGGCTGAAACGCCGAGGCGCCGGGCAACGGATTTCCCGCAAAGTCAACCGACGCAAACTCCGCCGGTTGCAAGGCAGCAGCCGCCAGCTACACCGCAGGTTTCCCCTCCGCCCTACGTGCCGCAGCCGGAACGGCCCTCGCCGCCGCCTACCCAAGAGGCCTCCCATACGAGCGGGGCCCTTGTGCCGGCGCGACCGTCAACGCATTCGCCCGGACCAGAAATGGGATGGCGCGACATTATCTCTGACATGAGCCGGGAAGATTCCCCGCATCGTGATCGTGAGGAAGTGGCAGAAGAGCTGCTCGAACGCCTGCAGAGCACGGGCATCATGCTGCCGGAGACGTTCCGTCCCAAGGCCAAGCGCAAAATTGCCGAAGCGGCCCGCCGGGGAGATCGCGAGCGCAAGACAGCCATTATTGCTCAGGCCGGCCGTCAGGTGGACCGTGTGACACAGCGCCTGCGCAATGATCGCGAATTGTTGCAGCTGGCGCGAGAGTTCATCTCGCTTGAAGAAGAGGATGCTCTGGCTGCTCTGGAGCAAACGCAGAAGACAGGCCGTAATGCCAGCCCTCGTCTCGCCGCCTACCTCCTGATCGACGCCGCTCTCTAACCTGCTGCCAGTACAAGAACCACAACACCCAGCGTCACTAGCAGTACGCCTGTGATTTCGCGTGCGGTGAGTGTTTCCTTAAAGACCAGAAGTGACGCACACAGGGTGAATACGATGTCGATCTGGCCGAGTGCCCGCACATAGGCGGCATTCTGGAGCGTGAAAGCCGTAACCCATCCCAGAGAGCCCAGCAGACCCACCAGCCCGACAAGGCCAGCCATGCGCCAGGCCTTGAACAGCTTCGTGATCTGGCCCGGCTCGCGCAGCCACATCCAGAGCAGAATGGTCACGGCCTGAAAGAAGGTGACATAGCTCACCGTGATCGCCGCGCGGAGCAGGGCGTCCCCGTCAGAGAGGGAAAGAGAGGCCCCCCGAAATGCCACCGCAGAGAGGCCGAACAGACCGCCAGACAGTATGCCGATCCAGAGGGCCCTATCCGGTTTCCATTTCGAGGCTGCCGCTTTGGGAATGGAAATCATCATGACACCTGCCAGGCTGATCATGATGGCAAGCGTCATCAGCACGGAGGGATGGTCTCCTAAGAGGATGATACCGAACAGTGCAGTCTGGACTGGCTCTGTCTTGGTGAAGGCCGTTGCTGCGGAAAAGTTTGCCCGGCTGAACAAATAGATCAGAAGGCCTGTCGCAACGATCTGGCAGAGGCCGCCCAGCGCACCATAGAGATAAAACAGACCGGGAATGCCGGGCAGGGCATCGCCCTGCGCCAGCATCAGACCATACGTAAACAGCACAGCGAGCGGAGCAGCGAACACGAAGCGCGATGCTGTTGCGCCCCATGTGCTGAGCTGCCCCTTCAGCTGTTTCTGCAACGCAGAGCGAAGGTTCTGGCAGAACGCAGCTGCCAACGTGATGGGGATCCACAAATCCATGTTTCAAGCCCTGAGGGCTAAAAGCGTGATCAGGCGGCGTGGGTGCGCTTGGCTTTGCGCGCTTCCAGCTTGTTCACGGCATGGAGGTAGGCTTTTGCACTGGCGACCAGCGTGTCCGGATCAGACGAGCGCCCCGTCGACATGATGCCCTCACAGTTCAGGCGCACGGATACAGTCGCCTGCGCGTCTGTTCCACCGGTGACAGCGTGCACCTGATAGAGTTCCAGCTTGCCATCATGCGGGACGATCTCGCGGATGGCATTGAACACGGCATCGACCGGTCCATTGCCGCGGGCGATCGCGAACTTTTCGTCGCCATCGACTACCAGATCGATCTCAGCGGTTTGCGGGCCATCCGTACCGGCGACAACACGCAGACGCTTGAAGACAATTCGCTCGCCCTCTGCGGCCAACTGGTCATCGACCAAGGCAATGATGTCATCATCGAAGACGTGTTTCTTGCGGTCGGCCAGCGCCTTGAAGCGTTTGAACGCATCGTTCAAGGCGTCACCTTCCAGCACATAGCCGAGCGCTTCCAGCTTGTCGCGGAAGGCATGGCGACCGGAATGCTTGCCCATGACCAGAGATGTTTTGGCCACGCCGACATCTTCCGGGCGCATGATCTCATAAGTTTCGGCATTCTTCAGCATGCCATCCTGGTGGATGCCGCTTTCATGTGCGAAGGCATTTTTGCCGACGATCGCCTTGTTGTACTGCACCGGAAAGCCGGTGATGCGGCTGACCATGGCTGAGGCCTTGGAAAGATAGGCGGGCTGGATATTGGTTTCGAAGGGCAGGGTATCACCGCGCACCTTCATGGCCATGACGACTTCTTCCAGCGCCGCATTGCCGGCTCGTTCGCCCAGACCGTTAATGGCGCATTCCACCTGGCGAGCGCCATTGGCAACGGCGTTGATGGAGTTAGCTACGGCCAGGCCGAGATCATTGTGGCAGTGCGCCGACCAGATCACCTTGTCGGAGTTCGGGACATTCTCGATCAGGCGGCGGAACAGAGCGCCATACTCATCCGGATGGGAATAGCCGACCGTATCCGGGATGTTGATGGTGGTCGCGCCGCTGGCGATTGCCACGTCGATGCATTTGCACAGAAAGTCGAATTCGGTGCGTGTCGCATCTTCCGCGCTCCATTCCACGTCATCGGTGTGGTTGCGGGCCTGGGCGACAGAGCGGCCGACCGCTTCCAAAACGGCGTTGGGGCCCATTTTCAGCTTGTGCTTCATATGCACCGGGCTGGTGGAAATGAAGGTATGGATGCGCGGACGCGCTGCCTTGCGGACGGCTTCTGCGCAACGCTCGATATCGTTCGGCGTCGAGCGGGCGAGGCCGCAAATGATGGCGGATTTTGATTGCTCGGCAATCGCGCTGACGGCGGCGAAATCACCTTCCGAGGCGGCGGGAAAGCCGGCTTCGATGACATCCACGCCCATGGTTTCCATCAGCTCAGCCAGTTCGAGCTTTTCATTGTGGGTCATGGAGGCGCCGGGCGATTGTTCGCCATCGCGCAAAGTGGTGTCGAAAATACGGATATGAGGATTTGAAGACGTGGACATTTTCTGCGGGACCGATCTGGGGATGAAAAATCAGGCTAATTTGAACCCCTGACCGCGCGACTGCCCCAGCTGACCTTAGGCAGTCGTCTCCGGCCAGGGGCCGGTAAGCAGTAGCTGAAGGGGCAAATTATTCCACATGAGGGGTTACATCGTCTGCCTGTGCGCCGGTGTCAACCTCATTCTGCCCTATCAATGCAACAGATTGCCTGTTTTTGCGCATTCGGGCGCGGGCATATGTGGCAATGGCGATGTAAACGCCGATAGCTGCGGCAGCCGCTGCAATAGCGCTAAGCGGGTTGCCTTTGAAGGCGGCGAACAGGCTTTGTCCTGCAAAGGCAATCAGAGCGATCTTCGGAATGATCCCGACGGCCATGCCGGCCCAGTAATGCAGGAATTTCGCATGGCTGACGCCGAAAGCCATATTGACGATCAGCGCAGGACCCGCGGGAACATTGCGCACTATAGCGCTTGTCATCATGGCATTGCGCCCCACGAATCCGGACAGCCGGTTCGCTGTCTCGCCGGCATAGCGCCTGAAGGCCTTTTCGCCAGCCAGCCGGCCTGCATAAAAGGTCACCGCGCCAGAGACCATATTGGCAATCCATGCCATGAACGCGCCCAGCCATGGACCGAAAGCTGCGACGGCAATTGCAACCAGCGCAAATTGCGGTACGCCGACAAATGCGCCGATCACAAAGAGCAGGATAATGGCAGGCAAGGCCCATGGGCTGCTCGCCACATTATCCATGAAGGTCTGCAAGGCTGTTACATCGACAATGTTCGCCATCTTTCCGATTACAAACAGCCCTATGATCACCAGCAAGGCAATCAGGCCGATGACTGCGCCACGCTTTGCGTTCGCATCAATGACTTTCCGGGGGGCGGGCTGTGTGTCCATGTGGGCGCTCTGGAGGGTCCGCAGCTGACTTACGTCATACCGGCATATGCCGCAAAGTTAATTTCTACAGTAGTTGATCCGCAGGGATCACGCCGATACCAAGCCTCAGCTACATAGTATGTGAACAAGGATCTCCGGATGACTGAGCTTTCCCCCCGCCACAACTGGACACGTGACGAGATTGCCGATCTCTACACTTTGCCGTTCGACAGCCTTATGGGCAAGGCACTGAGCGTGAAGCAGGCGAACTGGCCGGATGGAAAAGTTCAGAAGTCGCAGCTCCTCTCGATCAAGACGGGCGGGTGTGCCGAGAATTGCGGTTATTGCAGCCAGTCGGCGCATTTCGATACGGGACTTGAAGCCTCAAAGCTGATGCCGCTGGATGAGGTGGTGAGCGCCGCGCGGCGCGCAAAGGAAAATGGCGCGGACCGTTTCTGCATGGGCGCGGCCTGGCGCAGCTTGAAGGAGCGGGATGTGCCCAAGGTAGCCGCGATGATCGAGGCGGTGAAAGCCGAAGGCCTAGAAACCTGCGTCACGCTTGGCATGCTGGAAGAGGGGCAGGCGGAGGCCCTGAAAGCAGCGGGGCTCGATTATTATAATCACAACCTCGACACGTCTCCGGAATATTATGGTTCCGTCGTCACGACGCGAACCTATGATGACCGCTTGGAAACTCTCGGCAAGGCACGGGGAGCTGGCCTCAAACTCTGCTGCGGCGGGATTCTCGGAATGGGTGAAAGCCGGGAAGATCGTATCGGTCTGATCCATGAATTGTCCAAACTGACACCGCACCCGGAGAGTGTGCCGGTCAATATGCTGGTGCCGATTGAAGGCACCCCGCTGGGGCAAAGTCCCGCAATTTCCGTGATTGAAATGGCGCGGGCAATTGCGGCCTGTCGCATCGTGTTTCCGAAAAGCTGGGTGCGTCTGTCGGCCGGCCGCGAGGGCATGACGGAAGAGGGGCAGGCGCTGTGTCTGCTCGCCGGGGCCAATTCCATCTTCGTTGGGGACCGGTTGTTGACGACCGACAATCCCGAAATTGACGAGGATGAAGCCCTGATGGGTCAGATGGGGATGGAAGCCGCCGGCCGGAGCGAGATGGAAGCCCCGGCCAAGCGCGTTACGCTGATTGGATCCTGATCAGCGGGTCTGGCCGCCATCCACCGGCATGACCGTGCCGGTGATAAAGCTTGCAACAGGGCTGAGGAGGAAGGCGGCGGCGCTGCCGATCTCTTCAGGCTTGCCAAAGCGGCGCAACGGCACTTCACGCTTGATCCAGCGTTTCCAGGCGTCGCCGCGCTCTCCATTGACGCGCTCTTCCCACTCGCCATCCGGGAAGATGATATTGCCGGGTGCTATGGCGTTGATGCGCACGCCGTTTGGTCCGGCGATGCGGGCAAGTTCCTTAGTCAAATGGTTCATGGCGGCTTTTGACGTGCCATAAGTGAGCGGTGTGCCCAGGCCAGTCAGGCCCGCAATGGATGAAATCATCAGGACAGAGCCTTCGCCGCGCGGGTCCATCCGGCGCAACGAAGAGCGGGCCAAATAGAAGGCTGAGTTGAGGTTTTGCGACAGGCCTGCGTCCCAAGTTTCATCGTCCACTTCAAAACCGGGTGGGCAGGGGTGCAGGCCGACATTGGCGACCGCGCCCCAGAGTGGACCCATTTCCTCTTCTATGGCGGCAATCATGTCTTCGACGACATCCGGATCACGCAGATCGCCTGCACGGGTCCAGACGGCATCTTTGCCATAGGTTTCTGCCAGACGGCTTGCTTCCTGCTCAAGCTTCTCCTGTCCACGGGCCGCCATGGCAACGCGTGCGCCTTCCGCAAGGCAGGCCTCAACGATCCCCAGTCCGATGCCCCGGCTTGCGCCCGCGACGAAGATGATTTTCCCGGTCAGTCCCAAATCCATAGTGCGTTTCCTCTTTTTATGTCGCGCGGACACTAAGGTCTTTGCGCGCGAAGAACATCCCCGCCCTCAGGGAAGGGTGGGGTGGGAGGTCAGGCAGCTTTGCGATAGCGCGGGTTCACGCTTTCATCGAGGCGAGGCACCTTGCCGGTGAGGGTCTTGATTACGCGCTCAAGCGCCGGGAAGAGGCCAATGCGTTCCAGCACAGGGTTCGTGTAATTCGTGATGACGCAATAATGCGTATCCTTGCCCTGGCGGTGGTGCGCGGCGTGATGCTTGAAGGACTGGGCGAGGCCTGTCTTCTGTAACAGCGTAATGAGACGGCCATTCTCCTTCGGACTTCGATGGGCGGCACGGTGAAATTCGTTGGCGAATACACCGAAGAACACCGCCGAGCCTGTAAACAGGTTCAATGTGCCGGTCCCCCAGAACAGGGCGAGGAAGATCATGCCCAGGATGACCACTTCCCGGTTGCGCGTGAAGAATGTGCCCTGAAGAAAGGCGCGAGGTTTGAAGTGGTGTTCCTGATTGGCCCGGATCGTATGGCCAAGAATAGGCCATTCCGGGTTGCCATAGCGGTCCTCAAACCAGTGGATGAGACCTGAAATCAGGTCTGCAAAGAACAGGCCCCCCAATATGGAAGCCAGTGATTTGGCGATAGTCAGCGTGATTGTGACGGGCATAGGACCGCCTCCTTCTTGCATGTTCTTTTGATAGGCATTTGTCTTGTTATTGAGCGAATGATTGCTCACAAAATGAGGCGGAAATTTGGCGAGTGATCAATCAGTCACTTATTTTTATAAATTGCTGAGTTTTGCAGGATTTTGCTCAATTATACGCGGTGCTGCACCAAGGCATGCCGAGTTCCCAGAAAGAGGGGAGGGGTTATTCCGGGCGGACTGGTTTACGCGTGATGACGTAAAGCGCGCCAATGCCGATCAAGCTGAGGCCGCATGCCATAAGCCATCTGTTATCATGGCCGAATCCGACGATAAGGCCTGCTGCAATTGCCATTCCGCTCAGCGCGGCAATTTTAGCCTCGCGCGCCAGCGCGCCTGTTTCCAGAAACGTCTTGATGGGCGGCCCGATACCCGGCTGGCGATAGATCCATTCTGCCCAGTTGGGATTTGACTTCGCGAACGCCAGGGCAGCGACAATCCAGAAAACGGTTGTTGGCCAGACGGGCAAAACCAGTCCAATGGCACCCAGTGCGAAAGCAATTATCCCGACTGTTCGCCAGAGCCACATGAGTGATCCATTCCCTGTCCCATGACGCCTGGCAAGTGCCTGACCATGTCTGCAAACCAATTGAGGCTCGAATTTAGGCGTTTTTCTTTGATTTGTCTCAATCGCGCCCTGTTCGCGCCCCCCGGAAGATGTGTAAGAACTGTAAGAAAGCTCAAAGGAGAGGGTTTCATGTCGCATAAACAATCGGGCAAGTGGGGTTCGGGCCGAGCGGTGGTGGCCGCTTTCATGATCGCTATGCTTGCTGCGTGTGGAGGCGGCAAGGACAAATCGGCTCCTGACTTGGCCCAGTCTGATGAAGGCAGCATCGTTACGCGCTCAGCGGCAGACAATGTCGCCGCGCGCCAGCGTGAAGCCCGACGTCAGAAAGCCCGGGACGCAGCAGAGCAGGAATTCACCTATTTCAGATATCGGATCGATACTTCGACAGAGCAGCCCCTGGCATGCTTTGTCTTCTCCGCACCTCTTGATCCGGAGGCTGACTATTCTCCTTATGTCGAATTCCGTCCGGCGTTCCGCCCGGCGCTGAGTGTAGAAGGACGTGAACTGTGTGTAGGCGGCCTGACCTTTGGTAGCGAGCGTACGGCCAAGCTTCTCTCCGGCCTGCCAGCAGCTGACGGGCGCACCCTGAAGCGGGACGAAACGGTCCCGATCGATTTTGCGGATCGGCCGCCTTATGTCGGTTTCAAGGGCGCGGGTATCATCCTGCCCCGCGAAGACGCCGATGGCCTGCCCATTGAAACGGTGAATGTGGATGAGGTGAAGGTCACTGTATCCCGCATTAATGACCGTGCCCTGGCTTTCAAGAACATCTCTGAAGGCGAGACAACGGCGCAAGGCCGCTACGCCTATACTTGGGGCGAGGATGACCCCAGTGATGTCGAAGACGAATTGTTCAACGGCACGATGCAGATTGCGAATGAGCAGAACGCCCCGGTTGTGACAGTCTTCCCCCTGCAGGATGTGATCGGCACGCTGGAGCCTGGCGTCTATTATGTGCATGTGGAAGACGCTGCCGATCTGAGCAGCGCAGAAGGGCCGCCAGCTTCTTCGAGCCGCTGGATCATGATGACGGATCTGGCCATTACTGCCTATCAGGGGGGCAATGGCCTGGACCTGACGCTGCGTTCCCTGAAGGATGGTCGCCCCGTTCCAGATACGACGGTGCAGTTGGTCGCCATGAATAATGATATTCTGGCAGAGGCCCGCAGTGATGAGATGGGCCACGTCACCTTTGATGCTCCGATCACGAACGGGCAGGGCAATATGGCTCCCAAACTCGTCATGGCCTATAGCGCCAAGGGTGAGTTGGCCGTGCTGGATCTCACCCGCGCCCCTGTGGACCTCTCAGAATATGCGGTTGGCGGGCGCCGGACACCGGGCCTGATTGACGCGTATCTGTATACCGAGCGCGGCATCTACCGCCCGGGTGAGACGGTTCAACTGACAGGACTGTTGCGTGACCGCACCGGTAAGGCGATTGAAGACCGCTCTGGCTATCTGGTGATCTATCGTCCGAATGGCCTGGTTGCAGA
The DNA here is from genome assembly GCA_018222605.1 of Alphaproteobacteria bacterium. Taxonomy (GTDB): domain Bacteria; phylum Pseudomonadota; class Alphaproteobacteria; order Caulobacterales; family Hyphomonadaceae; genus Hyphomonas. The sequence continues at coordinate 286,175 of JAAEZZ010000002.1, read as the reverse complement.
CAAGTTCCGGTTCGATGATCCGGAAGCGTCCGCTGTGCTGCACAGCTATGAGCTCGACAAGGGGGCATCCCGTGGCCAGTGGCGCGCAACGGTGGAAGTGGACGGCGTTTCGGGCGCGTCCGGCTCTGTCAATTTTTCGGTAGAGGATTTCGTCCCGCAGCGCATTGCCGTTGATCTGGAGACAGACACGGATACGCCGCTGAAGCTTGGCCAGACGCGCACTGTGGAAGTGTCTTCACGCTTCCTCTATGGCGCACCTGGCGCAGGCCTGACGGTCAAGTCTGAAGCCCGTGTGGAAACCGCGCCAAATCCGTTCCCCGATTTCAAGGATTTCAGCTTTGGCCGCCATGACCAGAGCTTCCATGAGCGTATCCTCGAAATGGATGATACGACGACGGACGGGGCAGGGGTGGCAAATGTCCAGATCGCGCCCGGTAATGCCGGCAGCAATGCCGGACGTCCGCTGCGCATCAATGCTGTTGTCAGCGTGCTGGAACCCGGTGGGCGGGCGGTCACGGAAAGCGTGCGGATACCGTACCGACCGGAACGACTTTATGTCGGCATGAAGCCCGGCTTTGAGTATTCCGTCGAAGAGGGCAAGGACGCGTCTTATGAAGTGGTCGCCATCAATGAAGCAGGCAAGGCGATTGCCCAGCGGCTGACTTGGAAACTGCTGGCGGTTGATTATCACTATGACTGGTATCGGGACGGAGATCGCTGGCGCTGGCGCCGGTCGCGTACCGTGACGAAAGTCAATGAAGGCATCTTGACGACGCCGGAGGGTGGCTCTGCAGAGATCCGTGTCAGCGGGCTCGACTGGGGCAGCCACGAACTGGTCGTGGAAGGCACTGAGGCGCATTCCAATGTTGCTGCCAGCGATGATTTCTATGTCGGCTGGGGTGGCCGCGTGTCGGAAGACGGCATAGAGGCCCCGGACCGTGTCCGTGTGCTTGGCCCTGACAAGGCGCCCGGCCCGGGCAAGAGTGCCGACATCACGATCATTCCGCCGTATGCCGGTCAGGCCCAAATTGTGGTCGCCACGGACCGTGTACTGTCCGTACAGAACCTGGCTGTCAGCGATCAGGGTATAAATGTGACCCTGCCTGTGACGGAGGAATGGGGAGAAGGCGCTTATGTGATGGTGTCTGTTTATACAGAGCGTGATCCCATCCTTCAGGCCAAGCCGCGCCGCGCAGTGGGTGTCACCCATATTCCCGTTAATATGGAGTCGCGCACGTTCGGCATGACCATCAAGGCTCCGGATGTCGTGCGTCCTGTGGGTGAGCAAGTGGTCGAGGTGGAATTTGAAGGCGGGCCGCGTGAGCCTGTCTATCTCACCCTAGCTGCAGTCGATGAGGGCATACTGCGTCTCACCAAGTTCAAGAGTCCTGATCCTGTCAGCTATTATTATGGCAAGAAGGCGCTGGGCGTTGAAATGTATGACGACTATGGGCGTCTGCTGGACCCGAATATGGGGCTGCCGGCCGAGGTCCGCTCGGGCGGTGACCAATTGGGCGGCGAAGGCCTTTCCGTCGTACCGGTGAAATCTGTCGCTTTGTTCTCTGGTCTTGTGGATATAGGCCGCTCCGGCAAGGCACGCGTACGGTTTGACCTGCCGGAATTCAATGGCGAATTGCGCCTGATGGCGGTCGCTTGGTCGAAATCCGGTCTGGGCTCGGCCGAGTCCAGCATGGTGGTGCGCGATGAGGCGCCATCAGACCTGATCATGCCGCGCTTCCTTGCGCCGGGGGATGAGGCGCTGATGACGGCCAGCATCGACAATGTGGAGCTGGACAGCGGCGAATTCTCTGCGACGATTACAGAGGAAGGCACTGTCAAAATAGCGGATGGCCGCCTGACGCGTAGCATTGAAACAGGCAAGCGTGCTGACGTGCCAGTCCGCATCGAAGCAGAGAGCGAGGGTATCTCTACGCTGATGCTAGCTGTAAGCGGGCCTGACAAATACTCGACGGAACGCAGTTACCAGATCCAGACGCGGTCTCCCTATCTGCCGGAAACGCGGGTCACCAAGCAGCTGATGCAGCCCGGTGATACGTATACGGTGAGTGCAGATCTGCTGCAGGGCTATGTACCCGGTTCATCCAGCATCAGTGTTGGCTTCTCAACGCTGCCAATGGACCCGGCCACGCTCTATGCGTCTCTTGACCGGTATCCCTATGGTTGTACCGAGCAGACCACCAGCCGCGCCTTGCCGCTGCTCTATTCAGAACAATTGGTGGCCATGGGGGCAAAGGGCTCAAAGGATGATGCAACAACACGTATCCAGGAAGCTGTAAACACGGTGCTGAACCGTCAGAGCTCGGATGGTGCCTTTGGCCTGTGGCGGGAAGGGGATGGCTACGCCTCCCCATGGCTTGGCGCCTATGTGACGGACTTTGTTTATCGGGCGCAGCAGGCAGGGTATGCAGTGCCGAATGAAGCACTGGACCGTGCCTATGGTGCCCTGCGAGCTGTTTCCACAGGCGATGCATGGCGCGTCTATGGTTATGACACGGATGTCTATGAGAGTCGGTATTCCAACGATACGACCGAAAAGATGATGCAGCGCTCTTCGGCCTACGCGCTTTATGTGCTGGCCAAGGCAGGCAAGGCGGACATTTCCCGTCTGCGCTACCTGCATGATCGTGAGCTGTCCAATATCGACAGCCCGCTCGCACGGGCCCATATCGGCGCGGCTCTGGCCATGCTGGGGGACCGTGCCCGCGCTTCGTCCGCCTTCAAGGCTGCCATGGATGGCATCGGCTATGACAATACAGGCGACTATTACCAGACGCCGCTGCGCGATGAGGCCGCCATTTTGGCGCTCGCTTCCGAGGCGGGTATGCTGGATGCCGTCCAGAGTCTGGCCGAGAAACTGGGTGAGGATGCTCCGGATCCGAGCCGGATGACGACCCAGGAGAAGGCGTTTGCCCTGCTGGCCGTCAATGCTCTGAACAAGGGTGCAGAAGGCTTCAAGCTTGATGTGAAAGGTCTTGGCCGCGGCAACAATAACGAGCGCCAATACGCTTTGACCGAAGCCCAGGCAAGCGAAGACGTTACCTTCACGCTGGAAGGCAAGGCACCGATGTTCCGCACTGTGCTGGTGACGGGCGCGCCGAAATCGGCTCCGCCTGCGGCCTCGTCCAACTTGCGGGTCGACAAGACCTATTCCACGCTGACGGGCGGGAAGGTGGACTTGTCACGGGTACAGCAGGGTGACCAACTGGTGGTTCGCATGCGGGTTACGCCGCAGGAACGCCGTCTGAATCCTGTTATCGTGGCAGACCTTCTGCCGGCTGGTTTCGAGATCGAGACAGTGCTGCGCCCGGCGGATGGCGAGCAGGAATATGGAAACTCCGGGGCCTTTGCCTATCTCGGCCGCTTGGCCCATGCACAGACGGCCCAGGCCCAGGATGATCGCTATGTGGCTGCAGTGGATGTCTATGGTGACCCTGTGACACTGGCTTATGTCGTGCGGGCCGTAACGCCAGGTGACTTTGCGATGCCGGGTGTTGTGGCTGAAGACATGTACCGTCCGGAAGTGTTTGCACGTTCCAAGGCGGGCCGCGTCACCATCAGTGCTGCGCCGGGCTCCATGGGGGGAGGGCAGTAAGCCATGCTTACGCCCAGGCGCCTTTTGGCGGGGGTGGCCGTACTTTTCTGTACGGTGATCCTTGTCGACTGGTTGCTTCCGCCTCCCATCGAAAGGGCAGGGGAAATCTCCGCCCTCGTCACCGACCGTGAAGGAAAGCCGCTCAGGGCGTTCCCAATCCGGGATGGCCGCTGGCGCTTCCATGGCGATCTGGACAAGATTGATCCGGAATTCATTGAGGCGCTGGTCAGGGTCGAGGACAAGAATTTCTATTCCCATCGTGGAACGGACTGGGGCGGGCTGGTGCGCGCGGCATTCGACTCTGCGAAGGCCGGGCACGTTGTCTCAGGCGGCTCTACCATCACGATGCAAGCCGCCCGCATGCTGGAGCCGCGTGACAGGAATATTGGCTCAAAACTGATCGAGATTGCGCGTGCCTGGCAAATCGAGCGCCGACTATCCAAGGAAGAGATTCTTGAGCTCTATCTGACGCTAACGCCCTATGGCGGAAATCTGGAAGGCGTCCGCGCTGCCAGCTGGAGCTATTTTGGCCATGAGGCGGATCGACTCTCCGATGATGAGATCGCACTTCTGATCGCACTGCCGCAATCACCAGAAGTGCGCCGCCCCGACCGCCACCCTGAACAGGCGGAGCGAGCCCGCAACTGGGTAGCGACCAAACTGAACTGGTATGGCGTCTTTAGCGAAGAGGATGTCGCGGATGTGGTGGCATCATCCGTTCCCGGACGGCGGCGTGATTTTCCGATGCGCGCCTGGCATGGCACCGAAAAGGCATTGGCCAGCGGGCCCTATATGGACGTGCGCTCCACACTGGATGCAGGCCTTCAGGCCGAACTTGAAGCGATCGCCTTGCGCCGCGCGGAACAGGAAGGGCATGATGTACAGGTTTCTGCAATCGTTGTGCACATTCCGACGCGGGCTGTGCGTGGCCTTGTTGGTTCGGCATCACGTGGCCGGGCGGGCGGCTGGCTGGATCTGACAGCGCAGGCGCGTTCGCCGGGCTCTACGCTGAAGCCCTTTATCTATGCTATGGCTTTTGATGATGGGCAGGCCGCCCCGGACACCCGCATTGCCGATTTGCCCAAAAGGTTTGCGTCATATCAGCCGGAGAATTTTGATCGCATGTTCCGCGGGGATGTCAGGGTCTCCGACGCGTTGCAGCACTCTCTGAACGTGCCCGCGGTCTTGATGCTGGACCGGGTTGGCCCGGAACGGTTTGCGGCACAGTTAGCCCTGGCTGGCGCACGTCCACGTATCAGTGGCGGTGCCAGTCATCAGGCGGGTCTTGCCCTGGCGCTTGGTGGCGCTGGCTTGACAGCACGGGAACTGGCAATCCTTTATGCTGCGCTGGGAGATGGGGGGGTGGCCAAGCCGCTTGTCTGGCGCGCAGAGGAAGAAGCCGCAAGTTATGAACGCATGGGTCACCGCCTGATCAGCTCGCAAAGCTCGGACGAGATCATCCGTATCCTGCAAAATGCACCGATGCCGGAAGGACGCATGCCCGGCCGCCTAACGGCGAATGCGCCGCAGGTCGCCTTCAAGACGGGAACATCCTACGGCTTTCGTGACAGCTGGGCAGCTGCTGTGTCAGGCGAACATGCAATTGTTGTTTGGGTTGGCCGTGCAGATGGCGCACCGCGCCCTGGAAAGACAGGCCGTGAAGTGGCGCTGCCCATCTTGTTCGAGATTGCTGATCGCACAGCCCACCATCTGCAGGATGAAGGAGAGGCCCGCACGCGGCTCACCACCAGCCGAAGACTGGACACAAAGGGCGCCCTTCGGACCTTCACGCCTGAAGCCCCCCCGGAAATCCTTTTTCCGCCAATGAATGCTGAACTTTGGGCCGGTGAGGTCAATGGCAAACCAACGCGCGGTTTTGTACTGGCGGGCAGGGGAGAAGGGGCGCTCAGCTGGTATGTCGATGGCCAGGCCTGCGATGTCGATGATGCGGGCTCGCCGGTCTGGACGCCGCAAAGGCCCGGCTTTTATTCTGTGACCGCCGTGGATGATGCTGGTCGGTCAAGCACCGTCAAGGTTCGTGTGCTGACGGGGCCGGCATGACATTTCAGTAAGCTGCGCCAGCTGACACATTTCGGCAACACGCACTGTACACATTTATGTTAGGTCTGCGCTTTGTGACTTCTCCTGAGGGGCCGCTACGCCATATGGAGAGTACAGGCGTGTTGTTTTTTGCCTGTGTAATCCGAGTATCGAGTTGTCATGCGTACACCTTCTGCCCCCACCATTGCCGCTATAGCCGGTATTTCAGCCATGGCGCTTGCCTTCCTTTCAAGCGCAGGCGCCCAGCAGGATTCCCCACATCAGGATGCCGCGAGCAAGCGCTTGTCCCAGGCCGTCTTCGCGGGAGGTTGTTTTTGGTGTGTCGAGGCAGATTTCGACAAGCTGGACGGCGTCGTTGATACAGTTTCCGGATACACTGGCGGCCATGTGTCCAACCCGACCTATGAGCAAGTGTCTCACAAGGGCACCGGCCATTATGAGGCTGTCCGCGTGACCTATGATCCGGATTTGGTGAGCTATGATACGCTCGTCAGCTACTTCTTCCGTCATGTCGATCCGACAGATCCGAACGGTCAGTTCTGCGACAAGGGTGACAGCTATCGCACGGCCATCTTCGTCAACACGGATGAGGAGCGCGAAACCGCCGAAACGGAAATCCACGAGATTGACGAGTCAGGCGTGCTGAAGGCACCTGTTGTAACCAAGGTGCTGAAAGCGGAAACCTTCTGGCCCGCCGAAGAATATCATCAGGACTATTACAAGAAGAACCCGCTGAAATATCGCTTCTACCGCACCACGTGCGGCCGGGACGATACGGTTCGGGATGTCTGGGCGAAAGCCGAAAACCACTAATCGTCTTTTGCCGGGCAGGGCGCGGTTATAAACTCTGATTGCCCGTCATAGCGGTCTTCCCATTCCTGTGTCCGCGCCTCAGGCTGATAGCCTGTGCCCAGATACAGCTGGAAGCGTCTGACAATCTGGCATCCATTGCTGCGCGTGCCGAGCGGAATGGTGATATCTCCCAATGACTCGAAGGTCTGGAAATCTCCGCGCAGGCGCGGACGCATGCCAGCATGCTTGGAGACGACCAGAACACGTTCGGCCATCGGTCCTTCCAATGGCACACTTTCGGAAAAGCTTTTCGGCCCGGCATAGCGCCGCCAGGAGATCAGCGGGATGGCACGCTCGCGCGCATAATAATCCAGCCCGTGCCAGACCTCGCGCTCATCGACCAGTACAGAAGTCGCTCCAACCTCTTGCGCGCGGGAGAAGACTTCTTCGGCGGCCTGCTCCCATCCGCGCGTTCGTTTGAGGGCGTTGTCAAAGCCAAGCGCCGTAGACGTTGAGGCGGGCAACAAGGCGATGGTCATGAACGATACAGCCAGCACGGTGTGAAGTCCCAGACTGGTCCAGAGCAGGCCGGAAGGGGCGTGCTTCACAATATGTCCAAAGCCCAGAATGGAGAGGGCGATGAATGTGCCGATTGTCAGGCGGGCGACCAGCGACATGTCCGGTGCGAACAGAAAGGCGGTGAAGCATATCCCGGCAATCCAGTACCATAGGCCGCGATTTGGCCGGGCGCGTGTCAGCCATGCGGCCACCAGTACGCTGGCAGCAGGATATGCTGTTGCGGCCCAGTTGGCGTTGGCGCGTGATAGGATGGCTTGGCCGAGAATGATCAGAAGAACCGGCAGGATAAAGCACAGAAGCCAGCGATCCCGGCCCATGATGCCCTGATCCTGCGTGCGCATAACGAACATGCCAAATATCAGGGCCAGGAAGCTGATTGGCCCGAAGACGCCCAATTGGTCCACCAGAAAGGTGAGAGCATGTTCCGGGTTCAGCAGGTCTCCGCCCAGATTGGCGTTATCGACCGTGTGGCTGACCGTCTTGAAGTCATTGGCGGCATTCCAGGCAAGGTGCGGTGTGAAAATGGCGAGCCCCGTCAGCAACGCCGCAAGGCCTTTCCAGCTCAGCAGGGCGCGGCGGCTGTCCGCATCGATGATGACAACCAGGGCCGTACCGATCAGGAAATAGACCATCGCATATTTGGACAGGAAGCCGAGCCCCACCGCAGCGCCCAGGCCAATCGCGCTGGTCCAGCTGCCGACGCCGCTGCGTAGGCGCCACAGGGCCCACAAGGCGGCGCACCAAAAGGGCATCAAGACGCCATCTGTAGAGATGATTGCAGATGAGAGAACAACTGCCGGCATCAGGGCATAGCCAAGGCTGGCAAACATGCCGGTGCGTGCGCCGTACATGTCGCGCCCGAGGAAGTATATGATGAAGGCGCCGGCCGTGTGCAGGAAGGCGGCGGGCAGACGAACGGCCCATTCTGCGCTTCCAAATACGGATGTGACCGCATGGATAACCCACGCAATCATCGGGGGTTTAGAATAATAGCCCCAGTCCAACGTATCGCTCCAGCGCCAATACTGGGCTTCATCGGCGTAGAGATTAAGCGGGGACGCCGCATTGAAGGCGACCCGCACCACCAGCAGCATGATCAAGGCGATGAAGGTGAACGTCCGCCATTTATCTGGCGAATCAGCAGGTCGAGCAGTCATTGGCAGGCGATTCCCTATTATCCTGAGACTTATGCCGCTCAGCCTAGGTAGAATATACCCCTGACTACATAATTCCTGGTAATCGTCGTGCCCAGAACCGTGTCTTTTTTGCATCGCAACAATATGATCACCATCAAACACGGAATTAACTGCTGAACCTTCAAGTTCTTGTCACTAATCTGTCATCCGGAGTCGTTATGCGACCCGGAAACCAGTCGCATGCAAGGGCGTGGCTGGGGCTTCTCGACCAGGGGAATATCATGATCAATTGGACCAATTTTGCGCGTGGATCGGCAGTTTCTGCCATCGCGCTGAGCATGGCCGGCGTCGCAATGGCGCAGGTTACAACTTCCGTTATCCGCGGAACCGTTACGGATGAGAGCGGTGCAGCCGTTCCTGGCGCTACCGTCACCATCCTGCACGAGCCGAGCGGCACAGTAACAATGGCAACCACCAACGCATCTGGCCAGTTCGTCGGTCAGAACCTGCGCGTAGGCGGACCTTACAGCCTTACTATCACAGGCACGGGCTTCGTTCCGGCACGCGCTGAAGACGTTTACGCAAACCTCGGCAACGATACCGACGTGAACCTCGTGATCAGCCGCTCTGATGATACAGCTCGCATGGAAACGGTCGTCATCACCGGTTCTGCAATGCAGGTTGCACAAGTCGCGACTGGCCCGTCTTCGGTCTACAATCTGGCCACGCTGGAAAATGCTCCGGCCATGAACCGAGACATCAAGGACGTTGTGCGTCTCGACCCGCGCGTCTATGTCGATGAAGCATTCAACGACTCCATCAACTGTGCCGGTGCCAACCCGCGCTACAACTCTCTGACTGTTGATGGTGCTCGCCTGTCAGACAATTTCGGTCTGAACTCCAACGGCTATCCGACCGAGCGTATTCCGTTCTCTTATGACTCCATCGAGCAGGTCTCTGTCGAGCTTGCACCTTTCGATGTTGAGTACGGTCAGTTTACCGCTTGTAACGTGAACGCTGTGACGAAGTCCGGCGGTAACGAAATCCACGGCGGCGTGTTCTTCGACTACACCAGCGACTCCCTGACGGGCGACAGTATCGACGGTGATGACATTGATCTCGGCGATTTCGACGAGAAGCGCTACGGCTTCAACGTTGGCATGCCGATCATCAAGGACAAGCTGTTCCTCTTCGGTTCCTATGAGAAATTCGAAGGCGCAAACATCTTCGGCTATACGCCGGAAAGCGCTGGCATCACGCAAGCTGAATACGATGAGATCATCTCAATCGCAGAAGGCTATGGCTACATTTCCGGCGGTCTGCCGAGCTCTATCCCGGTTGAAGACGAGAAAATTTTCGTCAAGCTGGACTGGAACATCAACAACAATCACCGTGCTGCCTTCTCGTACAACTACAATGACGGCTTCAACCTGAGCCCGTCTGACAGCGGTTCCAGCCGTCTTGCTGATGGCAACCACTACTACGAGCGTGGTGCAAAACTTCAGAACTATGCTGGCGCTCTGTACTCTGACTGGACCGAGAATTTTTCTACAGAATTCCGCGTCACCTATGTTGATCTCGACAACCGTCAGAACCCGGTTCTCGGCTTTGAGAATTTCGGTGAAGTCCAGGTCGACGTTGGCGGTTCCACTGTATACCTCGGTGCAGACGACAGCCGTCATGCCAACCAGTTGAACTACACAACGCTGAACTACAAAGGTAAGGCCGACTGGACGGTTGGCGATCACACCATCACTTTCGGTGCAGAGCGTGAAGAGTTTGAAGTCTTCAACCTGTTTATCCAGGAAGTTCTGGGCGAGTGGGCCTTTGACTCCATTGAAGACTTCGCTGCAGGTGACTTCTCTGACTTCCGTTATGAGAACGCTGCTGGCTCCAACGACCAGAATGATGGTGCTGCGAACTTCGGCTACGAAGTCAACACCATATACATTCAGGACGATTGGCAGGTTACGGACAAGCTCGATATTGTTGCAGGTCTTCGCTACGACTTCTACACATCCGACGACAAGCCGAGCTACAATGCCGACTTTGAAGCCAATTACGGTTTCCGCAACGATGAAACCATGGACGGTCGCGATCTTCTGCAGCCGCGTCTTGGCTTCACCTACGAGTTCAATGACGACATCAGTTTCCACGGTGGCGCAGGTCTGTACTCCGGTGGTAACCCGAACGTCTGGATCTCCAACAACTACTCCAACAATGGTGTGACACTCTACGAGTCTCGCGTTCGCGGTGGTAACATCTATGACTTCACTTATGGTGGTGGGTCTGGTTCACCATTCATCGACGTACCGGATGAGAGCATTGCCGAAGTTGCTGCCGGCGTTGGTAGCGGCCCGGTCAACGCTCTTGACCCGAACTTCGAAATTCCGTCCGAGTGGAAGTTTGCTCTGGGCACCACGGTCGACTTCGACACAAACAATCCTTACCTCGGCGATGACTGGCACCTGATGGCAGATATCCTGTACTCCAAGGTGAACGAAGCGGCGATTGTCGTGCCGGTCAGCTGGGTACAGACTGACCTCGCACCTGATGGTCGTCCGATCTACGGCGCGGGCAACACGAACGACTTCGTGCTGACCAACACGGAAGAGAAGGGCGATGCACTTGTTCTTTCCGTCGGTGTTTCGAAGTCTTACGAAAACGGTATCGACTGGTCCTTGGGCTACGCCTACACGGATGCAGACGATGTGAACCCAATGACATCTTCTGTGGCGTTCTCGAACTTCTCGAACTTCACTACATATGATGCCGTCAGCCCGGCTCTGGGCACCAGCGATTACGAGATCGCTCACCGTATCAACTTCACCTTCAACTGGGAAAAAGAGTTCCTCAAAGACCTGCCGACAAAACTGTCTGTGTTCGGCACGGCCAACGAAGGCGCGCCTTACAGCTACACCTTCGGTTCGAACTCCCTGTTCTCGCCATACACACGCAGCAGACGTGAACTGGCGTACATCCCGACGGGTGTGAATGATCCGCTGATCTCGCCACTGTCTGACGCTCAGGCTGTTGCAGACCTGAACGCTTACATTGAAAGCAATGATCGTCTGAGAGGCTATCGTGGCAGCATCGTTCCGCGGAACTCCGCTGCGGATGACTGGTGGACGAAGTTCGACCTGCGTCTGGCTCAGGAACTGCCTGGCTTCCGTCCCGATGACCGCGCTGAAGCGTTCATGATCATCGAGAACTTCGGCAACCTGCTGAATGATGAGTGGGGCATCCTGCGCGAGCATGGCTTCCCGGCCAACGCCCAGCTCTATAACGTCAGCGGCATCGACAATGGTCAGTATGTCATCACCAGCTTCAACAGCGGTGCCGACAACGACGCCGTCGTGGCAAACCCGTCACTCTGGCAGGTACACTTCGGTGTGAAGTACAAGTTCTAGTCTTTCAGACAGAATGCACATTCGGGTAGGGCGGTCTTGGGAAAGGCCGCCCTTTTCCTTTATTGAAAGCTATGGCATGGCGCGCAAATGATTGAAGAGACGACACATCTTTTGCCCGAATGGACTCCGCATGCTGCCCTGTGGGTGGGCTGGCCTCGCCTTGCGGAGGAGTGGGGCGGTGATCTGACGGGTCCGCGCGCCGAAATTGCGGCCTTTATCAAGGCGGCGGCAGACTATGTGCCCGTGCGTGTCGCGGCAGGCTCGGATGAGGCAGCGGCTTCAGCGGCTGATGCCCTTCAGGGGGTGGGCGAGATCGTTCGCATCCCGACAGGTGACATTTGGCTGCGGGACACCGGCCCTATTGTGACAGGGAAGGGGGCGCAGAGACAAGCGCAGGCCTTCCGCTTCAATGGCTGGGGCGGGAAATACCTGATGCCCGGCGATACAGAGACGGCCGCAGCTGTGGCTGCACATGAAGGCCTGTCTGCCATCCGGCATGACCTGATCCTGGAAGGTGGCGGCATTGATGCCGACGGGACCGGCCGGTTGCTGACCACGCGCCAATGCCTGCTCAACCCAAACCGCAATCCTGATCTGGATCAGGATGCGATCGAAGCGGCAATCCGCTTGGCCCTCGGTGTTTCAGATTTCATCTGGCTGGGAGATGGCCTGCTGAACGACCATACCGATGGACATGTCGACAATATCGCCCGCTTCATTGCGCCGGGGCATGCGCTCTGCCAGCATCCGTCAGGCGATGATGATCCGAATTCAGAAATTTTGGCCGAGATCGAGACCAGCCTGCGCCGTGCCGGACTGGAAGTCTCCACAATACCTTCGCCGGGTTTGATCAGGGGTGAGGATGGAAATCCCGTTCCGGCGAGCCATATGAACTTCACGATCACGAACGGGGCCGTATTGGTTCCGGTCTATGAGGATCATTACAGTCTTGTGGCCCTGGCTGAGCTTCAGGCTCTGTTCGAGGGACGGAAAGTGATCGGGCTGCCCGCGCGTCACATTCTGAATGGGGGCGGAAGCTTCCACTGCATGACACGAGAAATTCCCGCCTGATCCCTGCAGCAGGAGCCTGACATGCGTAAACTCACCCTCGCAGCCATCCAGTTCACGCCATCTGATGATGTGCAGGAGAATATCGACCGTGTTGCCGACTATATACGCGACGCTGCTGGCAAGGGCGCGGATGTTGTTCTGCCGCCCGAATTGTTCTGCGGCTATTATTTCTGCAAGACGCAGGAAGAACAGCATTTTGCTCGGGCATACCCTTGGAATCAGCATCCGGCTGTGACGCAATTGGCAGAGCTGGCCGCTGAACTGGGCATCGTCATCCCGGTATCGATCTATGAGAAGGATGGCCCGCTCTACTACAATTCGTTGGTTATGCTGGATGCCGATGGCACAGCTCTTGGGGTCTATCGCAAGAGCCACATCCCTGATGGTCCAGGTTATCAGGAGAAGTATTATTTCCGGCCGGGCGATACGGGCTTTCGCGTGTGGGACACGATGAAAGGCCGCATAGGCGTCGGGATTTGCTGGGACCAATGGTTCCCAGAAGCGGCCCGCTCCATGGCCCTGATGGGGGCGGATGCACTTCTCTATCCCACGGCGATCGGCTCAGAGCCGCAGGATACGAGTCTGGATACCGCGGCCCGCTGGCGCCGCGCAATGCAAGGGCACGCTGTTTCCAATACAATTCCGGTGGTGGCTGCCAATCGTGTCGGGAATGAAGAGGGCCAGATCTTCTATGGCACCAGCTTCATAGCGGACCAGACAGGTGAGATCGTGACAGATTTCGACCGCGCAGAGCAGGGCGTCCTGCTGGCGGAATTCGATCTGGATGAGATTGATCGCGAACGTGCCGCTTGGGGATTCTTCCGCGACCGCCGGACAGATCTTTACGACGGTCTCGTCTGATCAGTTGCCGAGCGTCTCGTCAGGCATCAGGCGAGACATTTCCCGCCTTTCGCGGTCCCGCTTCGGGGCATGCAGCGATGTGACAAGGATTTCGCCGGTCTCTTCGGCGTAGTCTGCAGCCAGTACGCTGATGACGTGCATGAACTCTTCATGGCTGACCATACGGTCCAAGTTTGGGTCAAAGTAGGCCGGATTGCTGAGCGTATTGTCGCGAATGGGCAGGGTTTCGGCCCAAGAGATCTGCTCAAGCGCGCTGAGAGACCCATCGCCATTCGTGTCGGCAGCCAAGAATGCTGCTTCCGCGCCGGATGTCACTTCTTCAGGTGTGATGATCCCATCCTCATCCTTGTCGAAGCTGACAAACAGGCTGCCGCCGGGGACCAATCTTTCGGCCTTTTTGCGCTTGGTCTTACCAGCCTGCTCACCACTGGTGCGCATCAGGCCCTGACCGGGAAGGCGCACGATTTCATCCGGGTCTTCGCTGGCCTGAGCATAGATCGGGGCTGGAAGGCAGAGAAACGCCGACACGGCAAAGGCTAAAACCCGATTTCGCATGACTGACTCCATCGTCATTAGAGACGATAGAGTATGCCTGTGTGTCGTTTTGGCAACATGACGTTTCAGTTATCTTGTGTGGACAGCCCTGTGGCATTAGCCTCTTGTTAACGCCGCCTTAACGCAAAGGGAGCAATCCGTTAACCAGTTGCGGCCGCCGAACAGGTGGCTGATTCGCACGAGTTGGATTGAAAACGCTATGGCGATTACGGCGGACCAGGTACCTATCATCATGTCAGCCGGCGCGACGGCGCTGGGCTTGGCTGCGCTTTTGTGGGCCATGCGTGTGTCAGATGGCGCGCGCGGCGCGGCGCGAAAGTACAAGGACCGGTCTTCCGATCTTGAAACGACTTTGGCCGAGCATCGCTCCATTCTGGGCGCGCATCCGGGCGTGATCCTGGTCTGGCAGGGCGATGCGCTGGAAGCCGATGATGTGGAGATCACGCCGCCAGAACTTTATGGCTCACCCGTCGCTCTTGCGGGCCTGCTCAGTTTTACCGATGACGCGATTTCGCCGGATCCGGCTGTGCGCATCATTGAGGGGCTGGCAGACCTCGAAGCGCGCGACAGCTCCGGACAGGACACAACGCTGCGAATCCGCTTGCGGGAGCTGCGCGAAACCGGACAGGCTTTCTCGCTGACGATCATCGGACCATCCGGCCGCTTTCTTGAGGCTGACGGACGCACGGCCGGCGCCCGCGCGGTGGTCTGGGTCACCGACACGACCATCAAGGGGCTGGAGGAAAGCTCTGCCCGCGGCAAGCTGGAAGAAGCCCGCCAAGTTATCGCGCGAGACCCCACAGCCTTCCTCGACATGCTGGGCAAGGCGCCATTCCCGGCCTGGCGCGTATCAGGCATGGGCAAGCTTCAATGGGTCAACCCGTCCTATATTGAAGCCGTTGACGGTGTGAACCTTGATCGCGTTCTGGACCGCCAGTTGATGCTGGACCAGGCTTCTGCCGATCAGGCCCGTAAGACCATTTCCGAAGGTGCGGACATTGATGAAACCCGCCACATGATCATTGATGGCGAGCGCCGTGCGATGCGTGTGCTGACATTCCCGCTGTCTGGCGGGGCAGGGGCCATGGCCTTTGATGTCACCGAACAGGAGAATGCCCGCGAGGAACTGAACCGCCACGTGCGCGCGCATGACGAGACGCTGAACCATGTGGCGGATGCCGTCGCCATCTTTGGCGCAGACCGGAAGCTGACCTTCTACAACAAGGCCTTCCGCGACATGTGGGATCTGGATGAAAGCTTCCTGCTGGATCGTCCAAATCACGGCCAGCTGCTGGACCGTCTGCGTGAGCGCCGCAAACTGCCGGCCCGGACGAACTATGCCGAATGGCGTGCGGAAGAGTTGTCCTACTATCTGGATATTGATGGCGTGAAGGAAGACACCTGGTCTCTGCCAGATGACCGGACCCTGTCCGTTACGCGCCAACGCCACCCAATGGGCGGCCTGCTTCTTCTGTTCAAGGACATTACCGGCGAGTTGGACCTCAAGACCAAGTTCAACGCCATCGTGAAAACGCAGGCGTCTACGCTGGACAATCTGCATGAGGCGGTTGCCGTGTTCGGTGGCGACGGGCGTCTCAAGTTGTTCAATAAGGCGTTCGAGAAGCTCTGGAATCTTGATCATGACCGCTTGAAGGACCAGCCTGACTATGCGGATGTAATTGAGGAATGCGTGCCATTGTTCCATGATCTGGAAATCTGGGACAGCATCAAGGGACACATCACGGACCCTTCCGCACGTGCGCGCCAGTCCACGACGGGGGAGATGCGCCGGTCAGATGGTTCCATTCTGACTTACCTGACGCATCCGCTGCCGGATGGTAATACGCTTATTGCCTTCGCGGACGTCACCGCAACCCGCCGGGTGGAATCTGCCCTGCGCGACCGCGCGGAGGCCTTTGAAGCCGCTGACCGGCTGAAGACGGAGTTTGTGCGCAATGTATCCTACCAGCTGCGTTCTCCGCTGACGGTGATCTTTGGCTATGCGGAGTTGCTGGAAACACAGCGCAATGGTGACCTGACCGAGCGTCAGGCGGATTATGTCAGCGCAATCCTGTCTGCCTCCGACCACCTCTCCAAGCTGATCGAGAACATCCTAGACTTGGCGATGATTGAAGCCGGACGCATGGATCTGGACCTCAAGGATGTCGATCTCCACCGCGTGATTGATGAAAGCATCGACATGGTCGTGTCCAAGGCGGAAGATACCGAGATTGCCGTGCGCGCAGACGTGAAGGGCTCTCTTGGCGTTATCCGCGCAGACGAGCGACGTATACGTCAGGTATTGTTCAATCTGATCTCCAATTCCCTGCGCTTTACCGATTCCGGCGGAGAGATCACCGTTTCTGCCCAGCGCGTCGGCGATATGGTCACCCTGTCTGTGCGCGATAATGGACGCGGCCTTGAGGCTGATAAACGTGCGACCAGCTTTGACAGCTTCGTCTCCGGAGACCAGCGCGGTGCAGGACTTGGGCTGGCACTTGTGAAGCACTTTGTGGACCTGCATGGCGGCACAGTGGGCATGCGCCCGGTTGATGGCGGCGGTCTTGAGGTGACTTGCTGGTTGCCTGTTCAGGCGGCCCGCAATGTCCACAATCAGGAGCTTTTGCTCACCGAAGGTGTGCCAGCCTGAGGGGAGGCGGGCGTCCGCTGCAGTCTGCTGTTTAGGAATTCTCACAAAGAAGTTTGCTGACAATCCGCCATCACTTCCTACATGTTTGCAGTAAATGCAAAAGGAAGGACGCTCCACATGGCCGATGACACTTACACGCCTCCAAAGGTCTGGACCTGGGACAAGGGCAGCGGCGGGCGGTTTGCCAATATCAACCGCCCCATTGCTGGACCGACCCACGAAAAGGAACTTCCTGTCGGCAAGCATCCACTTCAGCTCTATTCGCTGGGAACGCCTAATGGGGTGAAGGTCACCATCATGCTGGAAGAGCTGCTGGCAGCGGGGCATGAAGGCGCGGAATATGATGCCTGGCTGATCAATATCGGGGAAGGGGACCAATTTGGGTCTGGCTATGTCGAGCTGAACCCCAACTCCAAGATCCCGGTCATGTTCGATACGACGACCAAGACGCGAGTGTTCGAGAGTGGATCGATCCTGCTCTATCTCGCTGAGAAGTTTGGCGCCTTTCTGCCAGCCGATCCCAACAAGCGTACAGAGGCCTTGAACTGGCTGTTCTGGCAAATGGGCTCAGCGCCTTATCTTGGCGGCGGCTTTGGCCACTTCTACGCCTATGCGCCAGAGAAGTACGAATACCCGATCAACCGCTTCGCCATGGAAGTGAAACGCCAGTTGGACGTTCTGGATCGCAACCTGGCTGATCGCGAATTCATGGCCGGGGATGAATACACCATTGCCGACATGGCGATCTGGCCCTGGTATGGCGCGCTGGTTAAGGGCGTTGTCTATGATGCAGGCGAGTTTTTGCAGGTTCAGGAATACCAGAACGTTATCCGCTGGACGGACCAGCTTGCCCAGCGTGAGCCGGTCAAGCGTGGCCGTATGGTCAACCGCACATATGGTGAGCCCTCATCGCAGCTGCGCGAGCGCCATGATGCGAGTGACTTTGACACAAAGACCCAAGACAAGCTGGTAGGGTAATCCTTCGACGAGTCCGTATCAGGGTTTTTCGAATTTCAGCACATAACGGTCAGTATGCCGGCGGATGGAAGGATCGAACACGTTCAGGGTCCGGTCATCCGCCGGATTGGCCAACATATCACTTTCCTCAACCAGTTTGAGGCCAGCGTTTTCTGCCATCTGAATAAGGATCGCCTTGGCCAGGCGGTGCGTTTCTCCCCCCGTCGTTGCCGGTGCTCCTTCCGGCGCATCGTGATCAATAACGACAAAGTGTCCGCCGGGTTTCAGCACGCGGGCAATTTCTGAGAAGGCTGTTTCCGGGTCTCCCAGTGTGCCTGGCTCTGAACCCTCCGGCGTATACCACAGCTCGTGTGGGCCCAGAAGCCAGGTGACAAGATCTGCTTGCTGGTCACCTACGGGTTCAAGATCATCAAACGGCACCTTGATATGGGTGACGTTCATTAGCCGCCCATCCATGCGCTTTTCCACAGAGTCGCCCAAGAAAGCATCAAAAGCGGGCGGGTTTTGTAGGAAAACACGGCCTTCCTCGCCAACGACGCGCGAGAAAAGCTCCGTATACACGCCGCCGCCTGCTTCCAAGTCTACCACAGTCATGCCGGGCTGTACGCCCGTGAATTTCAGAACCTCACGCGATTTTCGGATTTCGTATTGCTCATAATCGCCTTCCGGACGGTCATCCTTCACAAATACGGATGAATAATCATAGGCTGGCGTCACGACTTCCAAAGCCGCAGAATCCTGAGTTGTTGCGTCATGGCCGCATCCTGCTAGCATTGCAGCAGATAAGGCCAGAAAGGCGATTTGTTTCATTGTTTTAACTCCCGTTTTTAGAGCTCTACAGGCTCTGCAGCATTTTCTCGCTCATCTCCCAGAGACGCTCGGCTTTTTCATCATCACAGATCCATGGGCGTGCATGCTCCCAGCGCTGACTGTCTTCCGTTGCCAGCTGCGCGATGTCGCAATCTTCACAATAGACGCCGCCTTTGCCTTCCAGCTTGGGGGAGGTAGCTGCCCACACGCTGGTCGAGGCACCTTGTTCAGGGGTCTTGAACATGGCCTGCACTTGCGGCGGGATGGTGCCATCAGGATTCTTCCAGCCCAGGGCCGCCATTTCCTCATCGCTGAGATGGCGTTGCAGCGGCGTGAAAATCCCGCCGGGGTGGACGGAGAATGCGCGAATGCCGATGTCGCGTCCGCGTCGGTCAACACCCAGCGCAAACAGGGCGCACGCAGACTTTGACTGTCCGTAGGCTTCCCATTTGTCATAGGGGTGCGATTCATAATTCGGGTCGTCCCAGATCACATCAGAACGAACATGTGCGGTTGAGGAGAGGGCCACGAGCCGTCCCGATTCGGCGCGTTCAAGGGCCGGGGCCAGGGCCATGCTCATCTTCATATGGGCCAGATGGTTCACGCCAAACTGGCGCTCCCAACCTGGACCGACCCGGGCCTCTGGGCAGGCCATGATGCCAGCATTGTTGATGAGAATGTCGAGCGCGCGGCCCGTTTCCTCATAGTCGGCGGTGAACTTGTCGACGCTCGCAATATCTTCAAGGTCCATGGCGGCGATTTCAATGTCGCCTGCAATGTCAGCGAGGGCCTCTTGGGCGGCGTCCATTCGTCTGGCTGGTACCGTGACACGCGCGCCCGCGGCTGCGAGGGCTCTTACGGTTTCCAGGCCGATGCCGGAATAGCCGCCTGTGACGATGGCGTTCTTTCCGGAAAGGTCAATACTCTCAAGTACTTCGGCCGCCGTGGATTTGGCGTGAAAGCCTGATCCGATTGGTTTCTGGTCTTCCTGTGCCATCTCCATCCCCTTCACTGCTCACAGCTTTCAATAATCCGAGTGTGCCCCTCACACGACAAGCCCGCAAGTTCCACCTTACTGAAAGGTAAGTCTGTTGTTCCATGGACGGGCTCCTGCGCGCAACTTATATCAAATGCATATCAAGGGAGATAATCCATGCGTATTGCAGCAACTGCGTTGTCCATTCTGGTTCTGGCTGGTGCGGCCTTACCGGCGGCTGCCCAATACGGAGACGTAGAGAGAACCCAGGCAGAAATTGCGCTGGAAGAGGCCACGGCGAGTCTTGAAGGCAATCGGGCCGCGCGCAGTGATGCTGTCACGGCATGCGCCGCCCGCGACTATGACGCCTGCTTCCGCTTGGGAGACATGTACCGGCGTGGCATGGGCGGCCTGCAAGATTATGAAAAGGCCGCTGAGGCCTATCGCAAATCCTGTAATGGCAAGAATGGCGAAGGATGTGCCGGGCTGGCTTATCTCACCACACATGGGCGCGGTATGGATGCAGACCCGGCCAAGGCGCGCATCCTGTATGAAAAGTCCTGCGACTATGGTGAGCTGAGCGGCTGCGCTGCTTACGGCAACATGCTTTACACAGGGCAGGGTGGCAGCAAGAATGTCGCCAAAGGCCAGCGTCTGCTGCAAGATGCCTGTGATCAGGACTATAAATGGGCCTGCGACCGGCTTACCGGCCTCGGCGCCTACCAGCCAGACGATGATACCTGGGAGCGTCTTAAAGACGCAAAGTCCCGCTACTGATTTTCGTTCATTGCAGCCAGCCTGCGGGCGAGGTTGGATCCCGGCAGCGGGCTGGAAGAGCGCTGCGGCGCAAGGTTCTGCTTAGGGGCTTCCTGATCAGGGGAGGGCGTGTCTGGTGACAAATCCAGCCGCTGCTCCGGAAGAACTTCCGAGATTGTAAGGTCCGCCGTCAGCAGGGATCCTTCATCGACACGTATACTGCGCGCATGGACATTGCCGCGCACGCTGGAACCTGACCAGATTTCCATGGAATCTGTCGCCAGCACATTGCCGTTCAGCTTGCCGTGCACGATCACGATGGCCGCATCAATCACACCGTCGATCATGCCCTGTGCTTCGATGATCACCATGCCATCGGATTTGATGCGTCCTTTGAGGCTGCCGGCAACGGTCAGCGGACCGGAGAATTTGAAATCTCCTTCCAGATGGCACTCGGCGGCAATAAAGCTGCCGTCTCCGGAACGCATTTGACGGCTGCTCTCAGCCCTGTCTTTCTCGATTTTAGCCATCACACGTTCTTTTCTTGTCTCGGCCTAGACCATTAGTATACCGCATCACTTGATTGGATGACAGGTCAGGCGCTTGATTTCATTGTTTTTATTGTGCCCGGCGTATAAGTGCTGGGCACATATCCCAGTCACATAATGCAAGTTTCGGGCAATTTTTGCTCGCGTCCATGCCATAATTCAGTGTTGAAACAAGGCATGAAATGGATTTGCCTTCTGCTCTGTCTGTCGGTGCCCCTGATGGGGTGCGGGCGCTCTCCCAGAGTATCGGAGAGGTCGTCGACTGTCTTGCCGCCAGGCTATGTCGGGGTGGATTTGTCTCATCACAATGGACGTATCGATTGGGACCAGCTGGAAGCGGCCCCGATTGATTTTATCTATCTGAAGGCGACAGAGGGCAGCGACTGGAAAGATCCGCGCTTCCTGGCGCATTGGCGTGAAGCAAAGATGCGCGGATGGCTGGTCGGCGCCTATCACTTCTATCGCCTGTGCCGCCCAGGCGAAGAGCAGGCGCAAAACTTCATCCAGACCGTGGAAGTGAGACACGGCACACTGCCGCCTGCCGTGGACCTTGAATACGCGCACAATTGCGAGTCCTATGGCTCAACGCAGGAGACCCTGGCGGATCTGGACCAGTTTCTACTCACCCTGGAGGCGGAATATGGCATGCGCCCTGTTCTATATACGACCAAGCAGTTCCATGCAGACTGGTTGGCTGGGCGGTATGATACCTATCCGCTCTGGCTGCGGGCGCTGGGAGACGAAGTTCCAGAAACACGCGATCATCGCCAGGCCGACATCTGGCAATATACGATGTCCGCTCGTGTGCCTGGCATAGAGGGCAAGGTCGACATGAACAGGGTACCGGGTGTTCGTGCCGATAATAAGTAAGTGTGCTGATGTTTATGAAAAAAGCCCCGGACCTTATGGCCGGGGCTTTCGCATGGAATACAATAAAGGCGTGATTAGTTGCGGGACTTGTCGACCAGACGGTCGTTCTGGGCCCAGTGCATCATGCCGCGCAGTTTTTCGCCGACTTCTTCAATCGGGTGGCTGTTCATGCGCTGACGCATGGCGTTGAAGCCCGGTGCACCAGCCTGATTTTCCAGAACCCAGTTACGGGCGAAGGTACCGTTCTGGATGTCTTCCAGAACCTTCTTCATGTTTGCCTTGGCTTCGGAGTTCACAACACGTGGGCCGGAAACATATTCGCCATACTCGGCCGTGTTGGAGATCGAATAGTTCATGTTGGCGATGCCGCCTTCATAAATCAGGTCCACGATCAGCTTGGTTTCATGCAGACACTCGAAATACGCCATTTCAGGGGCATAGCCTGCTTCGACCAGCGTCTCGTAACCGGCCTTGATCAATTCGACGATGCCTCCGCAAAGAACGGCCTGCTCGCCGAAAAGATCGGTTTCAGTCTCTTCACGGAAGGACGTTTCGATCACACCGGCGCGTGTGTTGCCGATGGCCTTGGAGTAGGACAGGGCAACTTCTTTTGCGGTGCCGGTTGCATCCTGATGGATCGCGACGAGGCCCGGTAGGCCAAAGCCCATCTGATATTGCGCGCGCAGCGTGTGGCCAGGGCCTTTGGGGGCAGACAGGGACACGTCAACATCGGCGCGTGGGCGGATGAGGTTGTAGTGTACATTGAAGCCATGACCGAACATAAGGTGCTGACCGGCGCGCAGGTGCGGTTCGATCTCGTTGGCGTACAAAACAGCTTGTTTCTCGTCCGGGATCAGGATCATGATCACGTCGGCCCATTGTGCGGCTTCTGCAGGCGTCACAACTTCCAGGCCTTCGGCTTCAGCTTTCTTGCGGCTTGGCGAACCTTCATAGAGACCCACTTTCACATTCTTCACGCCGCTGTCGCGCATGTTCAGAATGTGGGCGTGGCCCTGGCTGCCATAACCGATGACGGCGACTTTCTTGCTCTGGATGAGGGAGAGATCCGCATCCTGTTCGTAATAGATTTTCATGGGCCTATCATTGCTCCGCTAGAGAATTTATTTGTGGGGGGAGGTTTTCCAAGTCAGTTGGTGTTGCACACCCAACCATCTGAAAAATTGGCGACGCCGATTACGCTGCGATTGAGATCGGCAATTTTGTCCGTGGCGTCGGCGTGACGCGAGAAGTCGCGTTGGCCTTCAACCGTTTCGATATGAGTGATGATGTCATGCGAAGAGAGCAGCAGCTCATAGCTGCGCGATCCATCTGTGTTGACGACCATTTTTTGCCGTGTGCCATAGGCCGGGATATCCGGTTCGGCCGCAAACAGAAGGGACAGCGCTGCCTTGTTGGCAACATTCTCCGGTAACTGGGTTTGCAAGCGGCAGGGCGGTACAGGGCTTGCGGTGTTTTGCATGCCGGGAACGGAACGTGCATCCAGCATCATCGTGCCGCTGACATCAGAAATATCATAGACATAAGCTGTCCCGCTAGGGGACTTGGTGTCGACAATGGTGATGATGGGGGAGGGCGAATCGCCGAAAATGTCTCTCGCGCGTTCAGAGACCAGCTGTGCCCGGTCAATATCGCACTGAAGCTGCGCATCAGCGTCAGTGTAAGGCACAGCTATTGCGCCATTGCCGGAAGAGATCAGGCGGCAGCTTTCAGGCTGCTCCTCAAGAGCCTGTGCAGTGCCGGCCGTCAGCGTAAAACTGATCGCAAAGAGGGAGGCGAGTTTCATCCTTTCTCCTTCCCGCGCTTGATGGACAGAACACCTGTGCGGCTGACTTCCACAAGGCCCAGCGGGCGCATCAGGTCAACAAATTGCGTAATCTTGTCAGACGCGCCCGTCAGCTCGAAAATGAAGCTTTCATTCGTTGTATCTATCACATTTGCGCGGAAAATCTGAGAGATGCGCAGGGCTTCCACCCGGGCTTCCCCTTTTCCGGCGACTTTTACCAAGGCCAGTTCGCGTTCGATGCCGCGCTTTGACTTGGTGATGTCGATCACTTCACCCACCGGGACAAGACGCAGCAACTGGGCCTCAATCTGTTCCAGAATGTGCGGCGTGCCTTGGGTCACGATGGTGATGCGGGATTGATGCTGGTTGGCGTCCACCTCGGCGACGGTCAGGCTGTCAATGTTGTAGCCTCGGCCAGAGAACAGACCCACCACGCGTGCCAGGACGCCCGGTTCGTTGTCGACCATCACGGCCAGTGTACGGCGCTCGATTGCCTCATCTGCATGAGAGAGGAAATAGGCCGATTTCGGATTGCCTTGGGGCGCGTTGCCTGCTGATCCGTCGCTCATTGGCGTGTCTCCTGTGCCTGTATTGCCTGGCGCCCTTCCATAGAAGGGCCGGGCTGGCGGGAAAGTGGTTTTGCCGTCTGCCAGCACGTGTGGCGGAGGGCGTTTGTCTGTTGGCCGGCCAAGGGCAGGGGGCTCGCCAGTACGGCGCGCGAGGCCGCGAAGACCTGCCCGCGGCCTGCGTGCTGCCCAATGAAGATGTCATCTAGGCCCATAGCGGTCCTTACCCAACTTCCATACCCAAACGGCACTCTTTGGTGCCCTAGACCAGCTTTTTGCCAGCCTCTCCGATCTCGTTACCCAGAATTTCGCCGAGGATCATCTCATTATGCGCAGAGCCCGACGGAATCATGGGTAGGCAGTTTTCGGCCTTTTCCACACAGCAATCGAACAGGACCGGGCCCGGATGGTCAATCATCTCGCGGATCTTGTCGTCGAGTTCGGCTGGATTGTCGCAACGGATGCCATGACCGCCCAGCGCTTCAGCAAGTTTCACGAAGTCCGGCAGGCTTTCCGAATAGGAATGCGAATAGCGCTCGCCGTGCAACAATTCCTGCCATTGGCGCACCATGCCCATCCACTCATTGTTCAGGATGAACACCTTAACCGGCAGTTTGTGTTGAACGGCGGTCGAGAACTCCTGCATTACCATCTGGATGGAGGCCTCCCCGGCAATGTCGATCACGAGGCCGTTCGGGTGCGCTGCCTGAACGCCAACCGCTGCCGGCAGGCCATAGCCCATTGTGCCGAGGCCGCCAGAGGTCATCCAGTGATGCGGCTCTTCAAAATGATAGAATTGCGCGGCCCACATCTGGTGTTGGCCCACTTCGGTCGTGATGTAGGTTTCACGATCCTTGGTCAGCTCATACAGGCGCTCGACCGCATGTTGCGGTTTGATCACCTCATCCGAGTTCGTATAGGCAAAGCATTGCCGCGCGCGCCAGATGTCGATTTCCTGCTTCCAGCCCGACATGTCCTGCAGTTTTGCTTTGCGCGCTTTCAGTTCCTTGATGATTGCGGCCAGCGCCTCGGCGCAGTCAGAGATAATCGGAATGTCCACGCGAACAATCTTGTTAACGGAGGAGGGGTCGATATCGATATGCACCTTTTTCGAGGTTGGAGAGAAGGCGTCCACGCGGCCTGTCACGCGGTCGTCAAAGCGCGCACCGACGCACAGCATCAGGTCGCAATCATGCATCGCATTATTTGCTTCAAAGCTGCCATGCATGCCCACCATGCCCAGCCAGTCCGGGTGAGACGCCGGGAAGGCGCCCAGTCCCATCAGGGTTGAGGTTACGGGGATACCCGTCAGCTCCTGCAGCTCGCGCAGCAATCTGGATGCTTCCGGTCCGGAATTGATCACGCCGCCGCCTGTATAGAAGACAGGCCGCCGCGCTTGCAGCATCAGGTCCACAGTTGCTGCAATCGCGTCTGGATTGGGCGAAGTCCGCGGATGATAGGTCGGTTTGTGAATGCCTTCCTTGCCGACATAGATGCCCGTTGCGAACTGAACATCCTTTGGAATGTCGATCACCACGGGGCCGGGCCGGCCGGAGCGTGCGATCAGGAAGGCCTCATGGATTGTATGGGCCAGCTCATCGACATCCGTCACGAGGTAGTTGTGCTTTGAACAGGCGCGTGTGATGCCGGTTGTATCGCATTCCTGAAAGGCATCGGTACCGATCAGATGTGTCGGCACCTGGCCGGTGATTACGACCATGGGGATGGAATCCAGCATCGCGTCCGCAATCGGTGTCACCATATTGGTCGCGCCGGGGCCGGACGTCACCAGACACACGCCCGGCTTTCCGGTGGTGCGGGCATAGCCTTCTGCGGCGTGGCCAGCGCCTTGCTCGTGGCGCACCAGAACGTGGCGGATGTCTTTCGCCGAATAAAGCGCATCATAAATCGGTAGGACCGCCCCGCCGGGATAGCCGAACATGACTTCCACACCTTGCTCGCGAAGGGCTTCAATGACGATCTCTGCACCTGTCATGGTGCGGGCGTCAGCTTCGGGCTTGGTCTGTGTCTCTGTGGTCATGTCTCTGGTCTCTGTTGGGGGCGATTTCTGGTCTGTAGCGGAAAAGAAAAAGGGCCCCCGGTGGAGACCCTTATGTGCGCGCACCCGCAACTGGCTTTCTCAAGCCAGTCACGGGTGCCTAATAACGAGTACCTCTGCGATGCGCACGTAACGTTTCCTCCAACGTTGGAGCCTAGGAATAATCTGCCTCAACCGGCCTGTCAATCTCTCTGTAGAGGGCAAGAATAACCCTCATGCGCTCCTCCAGTTCAGGTGAGGGTATGCGCGGCCAGAAGGGAAATTGACGCCCAATCCACGTAAACTGGCGCTTCGCGTAGCGTCTTGTGTCGCGTTTGGCGTTTTCTGCGGCAAATTCTGCCGTTATCTCACCGCGGGCGAAGGCTGCAAGCCATGGCATTCCATGTGCTTTCATTGCAGGAAGCTCTGGGTCAAGGTCGCGCTCGATCAGCTGCCGGGCCTCTTCCATGGCACCCTGCATCAGCATGCCTTCAAAGCGGCGGTCGATCTTCTGGTAGAGTTTTGCGCGAGGCGGGGTCAGGGCAAAGCCGATCCATTCGCCATCCTGCAAGACAGGTGGCTGGCGTTCCTGCTGGAAATCCGTGATGGGCCTGCCTGTGGCGAGATAGACTTCATAGGCCCGGCCCAGGCGCTGGCGGTCTCCTGTTCCCAGGCGCTCGGCGGTCTCGGCATCCACGGGAGCCAGTCTTTCGCGCAGGCCTTCAGCGCCTTCTGTCTCAGCAATCATGCGGACATCCGCGCGCACGTCTTCCGGAACGGGGGGGATGTTGGACAGGCCCTGCGTCAGGGCCAGCAGGTAAAGGCCTGTGCCCCCCACAAGGATCGCTCGCTTGCCGCGGAGTTCCAGTTTGCGAATCGTGGCGCGTGCCTCTTCAAGCCATTCGCCGGTGGAATAGCGCTCTGCCGCATCAACATGACCGAACAAATGATGCTCAACGCCGTCCATCTCTTCTTCCGTGGGGCGTGCGGAGATAACCTGCAGGTCCCGGTAGACCTGCATGGAGTCGGCATTGATGACTTCACCGCCCAGACGCTTTGCCACTTCGATGGCTAGGGCGGTCTTGCCGCTGGCTGTCGGGCCGTGAATGAGGATGGCTGGTTTCATGATACTAGACGTAAGGGCTTGTCATGGGAGAGGAAACCCGTGATGAGGCGGGAATGACTGAGAAATTGGAAACCTCGATGATACTTGTTGGCGCGGCCAAGGCCTCTCCGCAAGAGATTGGCGTCATGCTGGCTGCAGCGGCAGGGGCGTCCGGCCTTGAAGTCCCTCCGAATATCGTGCGCTCGCTTGGCGAGGCGGAAGACATAGCCGGCGCAGAAATTCCACTCGGGCTTGTAGGTGCAGAAATAGAAGCCGCTATCCTTGCCAATCTGGCCGGGCAGGGCATCGATGCCGCTTTGGTCCCCGCAGATAACCGCCGCAAGCGGCTTCTGATCTCGGACATGGATTCCACCATTATCGGGCAGGAATGTCTGGATGAGTTGGCTGATTTTGCCGGCCTGAAAGCGGAAGTCTCTGCCATCACCGAACGGGCCATGCGTGGCGAGCTGGATTTCGAAGGGGCGCTGACCACGCGGGTTGGCATGCTCAAAGGACTTGCCCTCACGGCCCTGCAGCAGGCCTATGAGGCGCGCATTACGCTGAACCCCGGCGCGAAGGCTCTAGTGCACACGATGAAGACGCATGGGGCCATGACGGTGCTCGTTTCTGGCGGGTTCACGTTCTTCACAGAGCGCGTGGCAAAGGCAGCAGGTTTTTCCGCGCATAGGGGAAATACGCTGATAGATGATGGCAGCGCGCTGACAGGGGAGGTGGGCTATCCCATTCTCGGGCGGGAAGCGAAACTTTCCGCGCTGGATGAGTTTGCAGCGGGGGCCGGGTTGCAGCGGGGTGACGCCCTCGCACTCGGCGACGGGGCGAATGACCTCGCCATGATCAAGGCTGCAGGCCTCGGCATCGCTTACAAGGCAAAGCCGATTGTTGCGTCTGAGGCCCATGCCGCGATTGCCCATACCGATCTGCGGGCCGCACTCTTCTTCCAGGGCTACAAGGCCAGCGAGTTCGTCGAGGAATAGATTGAGCGCATCTGCTCTTGTGAGCTTTGCAATATCAGGAATTGGTGAGGTCGATCGAGATGAACTGATCGAACCAGCCGGCATCGCCGCGGCGCTTTACGCGCAGCAGCAAGGGCTGGCGCGGCGTCGTCATGGCCTGTTCCACCTTTTCGATCGTATCCGTCACGGTCGCAACACGTTCGAAATTGACTTCGACCAGGACATCACCTCTGTGCAGCTTGCCAAAGGAACGTCCCCGCGCGGAAACAGTGGTCACCACCACTCCCTCGACATCCTTCGGGATGCCATAGCGGCGGCGGACATCATCATCCAGGCTGGAAAGTTCTGCGCCGAGATCATTTGAGCTGGCAGGGGCGTCCAGAGCCGCATTGGCCTCTGCGGGTGTTTCTTCATCTTCCAACTCGCCCAGTGTGACATTGACCGTGCGGGCCTTGCCATCACGCACCAGCGAGACAGGCACTGTCTTGCCGATCGTGGTTTCGTTGATCAGGCGGGTCAGTTCGCGCACGCTGGTAACAGGCTTGCCCCCAAAGCGCAGCACGAGGTCGCCAACCTCAATGTCTGCCTTGGCGGCCGGGCCCTCATCGGTGATGCGGGTGATGATGACACCGCCCTTGCCGGTCGCCTTGTAGGCCTTGACCAGGTTTTCGTCCGCATCCTGCACATTCACGCCCAGCCACGCACGGCGCACGCGGCCTTCCTTGATCAACTGGTCTGATATGCGCTTCACAAGATTGGAGGGTACGGAAAAGCCGATGCCGACGGACCCGCCGGTCGGAGAGATGATTGCCGTGTTCACGCCGACCACTTCGCCGCCCAGATTAAACAGCGGGCCGCCAGAGTTGCCACGGTTGATGGCGGCGTCGGTCTGGATAAAGTCATCAGAGCGTCCGGCATTGAGGTCGCGGTTGCGGGCAGAGATGATACCGGCGGAAACAGAGCCGCCAAAGCCAAACGGGTTGCCGATGGCGATCACCCAATCACCCACTTCCGCCTTGTCGCTGTCTGCCAGATCGACATAGGGCAGGGGCGTGGAGGATTTGACCTTCAGCACGGCCAGGTCTGTATCCCGATCCCGGCCGACAAGCTCTGCTTTCAGAACGCGGCCATCCGAGAAATTGATGTCGATCTCGTCGGCGTTTTCGATGACGTGGTTATTGGTGATGATGTAGCCGTCCGATGAAATCACAAAGCCGGAGCCAAGCGAGCCTTCGCGGCGAAAGCCGTCTTCGTCCCGGCCAAAGAACTCATTGAAGCGCTCCATGGGAGAGCCTTCCGGAAAGCTCGGCATGCCTTCCGGGGCAATGGTCTGCGAGGTCGAGATATTGACGACGGCTGGCATCAGGCGACGCGACAGATCTCGGAAACTTTGCGGCTGAACCTTCTGGTCAATCCCGTCCACAGCCTCTGAAAGGCTCTCCTGCGCAGCAACGGGCATGGTCATCGTTACCGAAGAGATCAGGATAATGGCAGCAAGGGCCGGTATTCGCATGGGCTGCCGAGCCTCCTTTCGAAGCGCGTGATAGAATTGTCGTAACAAACTATGGCGCTTTGCGGGCGTGTTGCAACCGCTTCACAGCCACCGAACTGTAATGACGATAAGGATTGCGCCAATTGCTGCCGAGCCTATGCCGGCAAGAGCTATCTCCCGGCCAGGCATGCGTGACAGATAGTCTGCCATCCTGCGCATGAATTCGGGGGCGACCGCATAGATCGCCCCCTCTATGAAGAACCACATGCCAATCCCGATGAGGATCAGTTTGAGGGTCATGGCTGGCCCGCTCCGGACTTAACCGCCATTCTCGCGGGCGCTTTTGATGAACTCATCACAAATGTCCAGCCCATTAGGACCCACGACCAGGCGCGTACCCTTCTGGATGGATTTCTCACAGGCGATCAGGGCCCTCTGGAATCGGAAGAATTCCGGGTCGCGATTATAGGCCTGGGCGTAGATCTCAGTGGATTTGGCATCGCCTTCACCGCGGATCTTTTCTGCCTGCTCACGAGCCTGGGCTTCGAGAACGGTCTTTTCCCGTTCCGCCTGCGCGCGGATCAGTCGGGCCCGTTCTTCGCCCTCGGCGCGGATACGCTGAGCTTCCTGCTTACGGGCCGTCTGCATCCGGCTGTAGACGCCATCGGCCACTTCATGCGGCAGGTCAGCCTGACGGATGCGCACATCAATGATGTCGATGCCGTCATCGACAAGGCCGGTATTCACCTTCTCGCGGATACGATCCATCAGCTGGGCGCGTTGGCCGGAAATGATTTCCGGAACCCGAACGTCACCAAGCTCTTCGCGGATCGTGGAGGTGGTAATCCGCATCAACTGGGCGCTGGCCGCGGTTTCTGTCCGGAAGCGCTGATAGAATTTCAGAGGATCACTGATCCGCCAGCGGACAAAGGCATCCACCGTCAGACGGCGCTGGTCAGAGGCCAGAACCTCAATATTCTCGATATCGAGGCCAAGGTTCTTCTTGTCGAGAATCTCGACCTGCTGGATCACAGGAATCTTGAGATAAAGACCGGCTTCATCCGTGCCAGGCGCGTTGCGGACCTCTTTCGGTTCGCCAACCTGCAGGACAAGGGCCTGCTCATCCTGACGGACAACATAGAACGAGTTCACGGCGACCAGGATCACGATCCCGGCAATGATTAGCGTAAGCCATCCAAATGAACGCATCAGTTCTGCCCTCCGCGATTGCTGGATTGAATGGAGTCGAGCGGAAGATAGGGAACTGCACCGGACTCATTGTCCAGGATCAGCTTGTCTGACCGCTCCAGCACACGTTCCATGGTTTCAAGGTACATACGTTCCCGCGTCACGCGCGGTGCCTTGCGATACTCTTCATAGATCTGCTCGAAGCGGGATGCCTCACCCTGCGCATCGGCGACGATCTGATCACGATAACCTTCAGCTTCCTGCAGCAGGCGTTGCGCCGTACCGCGGGCCTGGGGCACCACTTCATTGGCGTATTGCGTTGCCTGGTTGATGTTGGTCTCGGCGTCCTGTTCGGCCACGTTCACATCGTTGAAGGCCTCAATCACCTGTTGCGGCGGATCAGACTTGTCGATCTGGACGTTCAGGATATCAATGCCGGCATTGTAGAAGTCCAGCAGGCTCTGGGTCTGCTCTTTCACTTCCTGTTGCACGACATCACGCTCCGTCGTGATCACGTTCTGAAGCAGCGATTTACCAACCACTTCACGCATCACCGATTCAGAGACCATCTCGACCGCCTTGCGCGGGTCCTTGACGTTCAGAATGTAGTTCTGTGGCGCGTTGGATTTTACTTTCCAGAAGACCGAGAACTGGATGTCGACGATGTTTTCGTCCTGAGTCAGCATCAAGCTTTCTTCCATGGTCTGACCGATCCGGGTTTCTTCCCGGCGTTCGGTATTGACCAATTGGTGCTCTTCGAACGGCGCAGGCAGGTGGAAGTGCAGGCCCGGCCCGAAATTCGTCTGCCATTTGCCGAAGCGGAAAACCGAGGCCTGCTGGCCCGGGTCAACCATGACCACGCTGGTGGAAAGCCAGGCCAGAAGGGCAATGCCGCCAATGACGAGGAAGCCGAGCGGGCCAAAATTAGCGCCTCCGCCTCCTCCGCCGCCACGTCGGCGACCCCCGCCTCCGCCACGCTTGCGGAAACGCTCCTGCATGCGGCGCATCTGTTCTTCCAGATCCTTGCCGCCCCCATTGCCAGAGCCACCAGGACGGTTCCAGGGGGAACCGCCATCTTTGCCGCCTCCGCCATTCTCTCCGTCCCCGCCGCCCCATGGGCCGCTGGATTTAGTTTTGTCATCCCAGGGCATGTGCCCTCCCTGTGTTACTTTGGATGGGTTCTATATAGGTGCTTTGATGATAAGTGCATGCCTGTTCATGGGCATCAAGAGCTATGGGGTCGCAGAAGGTGTTTGGATCTAAGGAAAAAGCCCGGCGGAAACTGGTAGATAAAGTGGCTGAAAGCTTGGGTAATCCGGCCTGGCTGGAATCGGTTTCAGTGGACGCGGATGGCCGGGCCATACTGGTTATTCTGGCAGACCCGGCTACCCCTGAGGCGGCCGAGGCGCGCCGCATTGAGGCAGAGGGCAAGGCAGAGCTGGTTTCCGGGGTGAAGTCAGTCACCACAGTTCTTACAGCAGAGCGCACAAACACGCCTCCGCCTGCAAATAACAAGGAGATTGGCCTGACGCCTGCGCCCAAGCGTGTGCGCAAAGGCGCGCGCCTCTCCGATGAAGCCATGCAGCAGGGCCAACCCTCTGCTGTTGCTGCAAAAAGCTCCATTCCGGGTATTTCCCGCATCCTTGTCGTGGCCAGTGCCAAGGGCGGAGTGGGCAAATCGACCATATCGGTCAATCTGGCAGCTGCGATGGCCAGGGTGGGCATGAAGGTCGGCCTGATGGATGCCGACATTTACGGACCTTCCATTCCCACCATGCTGGGTACCCAGGACGCTGAGCCGGAAACAGACCCGAAGACAGGCCGCCTGCAGCCTGTTGAGGCGCATGGCATGAAGACGCTCTCCATCGGATATCTGTCAGACCCCGATGCCCCGATGATCTGGCGCGGCCCGATTGTCATGTCGGCGATCACGCAGATGTTGAATGATGCCGATTGGGGCACGCCGGAAGACCCGCTCGATGTGCTGATCATTGATACCCCGCCCGGTACAGGCGACGCCCAGCTGACCATCGCGCAGAAAGTGCCGGTCACTGCCGCTTTGATCGTGACCACGCCGCAAGAAGTGGCCTTGGCAGATGTGCGCCGCGGCGCGGCCATGTTCACAAAGACGGCTGTGCCGGTATTAGGCCTGGTTGAGACGATGAGCTGGTTCGAAGACCCCGCTGGCAACCGTCACTATCTGATGGGGCAGGGCGGCGGCGCGGCAACAGCGTCCGCGCTCGGCCTGCCATTGCTGGCTGAAGTGCCCATGTTGCAGGCCATTCGTGAAGGCGGGGACAATGGAAAGCCCGCCGCGCTTTCAGATGACACAACAGGCCAGCTCTTCCACGAACTCGCGCGCCGCGTCGCTGTGGAGCTGGACGCGCTGGTCTCAAAGCCAGCCCCCGAAATCGTCTTCGAGGACTGACCGTTTCGCCACATCAGGCATTGAAGTTCAGCTTCAGGCCGGGCTCCGGCCAGCGGCATTTCACCAGGTGCCCTGTGCTGGAAAGGGTGAGATAGGCATCGCGCATGTCCTCGCCGCCAAAGGCGATATTGGTGACGACCAGATCCGGGAAGGCGGTGTGGCTGTGCTCGCCGCTTGGCGTAATCGTCGTGATGCCGCCATTGAAAATGGTCGCCACGCAGACATTGCCAGCGGCCGTGATGGCCAGGCTGTCAAAATACTGCAAGCCCGGCATTGTTGCGACGACGCGCCCGCCATTGAAG
Organism: Alphaproteobacteria bacterium; assembly: GCA_018222605.1. Lineage (GTDB taxonomy): Bacteria > Pseudomonadota > Alphaproteobacteria > Caulobacterales > Hyphomonadaceae > Hyphomonas. The sequence goes on along the minus strand of JAAEZZ010000002.1, from coordinate 252,612 downwards.
GGAGAGGCGGGTGTGATGACGCCGGGGCTTTCCAGGTCGAATGCCCACATGCGACCGGTCAGTGTGTCGGCCATATAGACGGTCTTTTCGTCAGGCGAGAGGCCGACGCCATTCGGGCTGGTATAGTGAAAGTCCAGTTCCTTGGCTTCTGACGCGCCTTTGGCCAGGTAGAACAGGCCGCCAAAATCGCGATGCCGATTATAGGTCTTGCCATGGTCGGTGAAGTAGAGATTTCCGTTCTTGTCGAAGACCAGATCGTTCGGACCTTTCAGCGAATGGCCTTCTACCGTGTCCAGCACGCGCTCGACCTTGCCGGTGGCGAGATCAACCCGTTCGATCCGGCCACCATCATAATCCTCTGGGCAATTGCCCGGGATTAGCAGGCCATCCATTTCATGATAGATGAAGCCGCCATTATTACAGACCCAGAGAGCCCCATCGGGTCCGAGGGCGAGGCCGTTCGGGCCGCCGCCGGGTGTCGCAATCACTTCCTTCTTGTCATCGCCCCAGCAGCGCGTGATGCATTTCTTCTCGATCTCGACCACGATGATGCTACCGTCTTCCATGACGACAGGACCTTCGGGAAACCGCAGACCGCTTGCGACGACTTCATATTCCATAATGGGAGCTCCTCCTGATATTTTTCAGAAGGGTAGGCCCGCCGACAAAATGCAGCAATGCGTGTCTTAGCGTGAGGCGTAGGAGTGTACGCGGTCCATCTGACGGATCGTGAAGGCAAAATCGTTGCCATCACCTGCATCAAAACGCTCAGCGGATGTTTCTTCCCATTGAGCAGCATCGAGCGGCGGAAAATGGGCGTCGCCTTCAGGCTTTGCCTCGACATCTGTAAGATACAGCCGGTCTGCCAATGGTAGGCCCAGCCGATAGATCGCTTCTCCACCAATCAGGAACACCTTGTCGGCTCCTTCGCGGGATGCAACCGCGCGGGCAGAGTTCACCGCCGCCGGAAAGCTGGAATAGACACGCGCGCCCTCGGCTGCATATGCCCAGTCGCGGGTCATCACGATGTTCTCGCGGCCTTTCAGTGGCTTGAAGGGCAGGCTTTCCCACGTCTTGCGACCCATCAGGATGGGGCAGCCAAGCGTGACTTTCTTGAAGAAAGCGAGATCGGATTTCAGCCGCCATGGTAGCTGGCCGTCTGAGCCGATAACACCATTCTGTGCGCGCGCAGCAATCAGGCAAAGCTTCACGGAGCGGGGCATATAACTTCCAGTCTTCTTGCGTCGTCAGTGAAGAAGGGTATGCATTCCCTTCAACTTTGTTCCGCATATGCTGAGCCGGGTTTCGCGGTTTATTGCAACCGGTATGCAACATTTCTACGACCAAAAAAGACAGTCTTGTCGGGGGAACACGTGATGGGCGAATTGGTAAACATCCTGACCAATGGGAACCCAGGACAGTTCCCGCTGGCGCTTGTTGCGCTGGCCTTGACGTTCGTGGCGATCTGGATGTTGCACGGGCGGGGCTGGGCGCTGGTCTATGTTGCGTTGATCCCGTTCCTGAACTGGTCGTTCGGGGTCATTCCGGAATTCCAGGTGGTCCAGCCGACAGGCCAGGGCATGTTTGGCAGCGGTGTCTCACTGCATCCCATGACCATGGTCACCGGAATGGTTTTTGTCGTCCGGGATTTCGTGCAGCGAGAGATGGGCCACCGCGTCCTGCTGGTCATGGCGATGGCCGTTGCGTGGTCGTTTTATTATGCGTGGCCAGTCATCGCGCTGGCCAGCGGCATCGCCTTTGCGATTTCCGAAGGTGTGGACTGGTTGCTCTTCACATTCTCGAAATATCGCTTGTCCACGCGTATCTTGCTGTCCAGCGCGCTCGCTGCACCGGTTGATACGACCGTCTTCCTGTACGGTGCGGATCTGGCCAAGCAGATCGAGTTGGGGGCTGCGCCGGGCAACTCGCTGCACATTTGGAACTGGATCGTTTTTGTGATCGGGAAGATGGTGGGCGCGGTCATTGTCTCAGTCATCATCAGGCGGCGTGAGGATCTTGGCCTGACAAATCCGGTGGAGGCCTGACGTCTGCCTATCCGGTGACATCCTTATTGTTTGTGCGGATCTGTGCGATCATCTGATCAATCATAAGAGGAGGCTAAGCATGGCAGACGGCAAGAAGGATTATGCGGCGATCACGAGTGCCATAAGTGAAGGCATTTCGGGCCTTCGGGGTACTGGCGCGAAAGAGACACTGAACCAGTTCAACACCATGGCCAAGGCGGCACTGGCAGACGGTGCTCTGGACACCAAGACGAAGGAACTGATTGCCCTGGCCATCGGAGTCGCAAAACAGTGCGATGGATGTATCGGCTTTCATACCAAAGCGCTGAAGCGTCTCGGGGCGAGCGACGAGGAAGTCGCCGAAACCTTGGGCATGGCGGTCTATATGGGCGGCGGCCCGTCGCTGATGTATGCGGGCGATACCTGGACGGCTTGGCAGGCGCTGAAAGACAGCTAGGGCTAACGCCTAAACCGCGACCGGGGCCTTGATATGGGCATGTGGCTCATAGCCCTCGACCGTGAAGTCTTCATACTCCCAGCCGAACAGATCCGTCTTGTCCGGATTCATCACCATGCGGGGCAGGGGGCGAGGCTCCCGGCTGAGTTGCAGTTCTGCCTGCTCGACATGGTTCAGATAAAGGTGCGCATCACCGAATGTGTGTACGAACTCGCCCGGCTCCAGTCCGGTCGCGCGAGCCATCATCATGGTCAGCAGCGCATAGGACGCAATATTGAAAGGCACGCCGAGGAAAATATCGGCTGAGCGCTGATAAAGCTGGCAGTTCAGCTTGCCATCCATGACATTGAACTGGAACAGGCAGTGGCATGGCGGCAGGGCCATCTCGTTCACGTCGGCCGGGTTCCAGGCCGATACGACCAGGCGGCGGGAATTCGGATTGGTGCGGATCTCGTCCAGCACCCACTGGATCTGGTCTATCACCCGCCCGTCCGGCGCGGCCCAGCTGCGCCATTGCTTGCCATAGACGGGGCCAAGGTCGCCATTCTCGTCGGCCCATTCATCCCAGATCGAGACCTTGTTGTCCTTCAGGTATTTGATGTTGGTATCGCCCTTCAGGAACCACAGCAGCTCGATGATGATCGAGCGCAGGTGCAGCTTCTTGGTCGTTACCATTGGAAAGCCGTTTGCAAGGTCAAATCGCATCTGGCGGCCGAACACTGCACGGGTTCCTGTACCGGTCCGGTCAGACCGTTCGTGACCATTCTCAAGGATGTCTCTCAGGAGATCCAGATATTGCTTCATGTCGGCCTCGGTCAGGGAATTGATTCTATGCGTCAGAATATCACGAAAGCCCGCTGATGGGACAAGGAAGACAGCAGGTAATCGGCCCTATGGTAAACAGGGCATTGCTTCCGGCAAGCCATTTCGCCTGTACATATGAAGTCTGCAGAAAGCCATCTGACGGACAATCAGGCCCGGTGCTGATACCGGCAGGGGCTTGAAAAGCGTGATAAAATCAACCGGACATCTGTTCAGGCGGTTTGCCGCGAATGCGGACGGAAATCTGGCCCTCCTCGGGGCATTTGTGATCATAGCCATCATGTCGGTCGTTGGTCTGGCGGTCGATTTCGAGTTCACCATCCGCCAGAAAGAACGCGTCCAGCATTCGGTAGACTCTGCCGTGCTGGCAGGGGCGCTCTCCCGTCAGCGCGGGGAGGCGGATGATCTTGTCATCGCGGATGTCCGTAAATACGCGGCCAGCCTGATCGATACGGCCGGCGGCGGGCTCAGCTGTACGCCGCTCGTCGTTACCTTTGATGAGGCCAGTGAAGACATTCACGGCCAGACGGTCTGCACCCAGCCCACATTCATTTCTCAGATCATGGGACAGGACGATATGTCGTTCAGCGTCTCATCCACCTCTACCTTCTCTGTTGGCAAGGTGGATGTTGCCTTTGTCTTCGACGTGTCCGGCTCTATGAACAGCGACAACCGGCTCAGCCTGCTCAAATCCGCCGCCGAGGTCGCGTTTGATGAATTGCTGCCGGATGACCAAGTGCGCGATGGCACAGTGCGTCTTGGCATCGTGACCTATAACAACGCGGTCAATGCTGGCTCGTATTTCAATACCGTCACTCGCAGCGTGACTATCCCGGCGGACACATCCAACAGCAACGGGTTGAGCAATTACAACAATTACAATGGCGCACGCATGTACGATCAGGCGACAGGCAAGCGCTTCATGTATTACGAGACTGGTACCTGCCTGGAATACTATCCATCAAACTGTGACCAGAATGGCGATTATGACTGGGATGTTGCGCGCTGGTATTGGGAAAACTCTTCAGCCACCGACACATGTGTCTATGAGCGCACCGGCGCCTATGCGGCCAGCGATGTGCCGCCTGGCGTGTCTGCCTGGGTTGGCGCGGGTAATCCGCGCTGGAATTTCTATGACAGCGACCGTGACAAGTATCGGGGGGAAAACGAGATTGAGAATGGCGGCGCGAATGGTTCCACCGGCGCGCTCGATTTCTATTACGCCGAGTGCCGTAATACCGGCCCTGTGCCCCTGACAGAGAACAAGGACGCCCTGAAGGCGCATGTACAGAGCATGACGGCAAATGGCGGTACAGCTGGCCATCTGGGCGTTGCTTGGGGTTGGTATCTCATTTCGCCCAATTGGGACTCCGTCTGGCCGCTCGAGTCTAAGCCCTGGAAGTATGATGAGGTGAATGCCACCAAAGTGGTCATCCTGATGACGGATGGTGATTTCAATGCAAACCACCCGACCGCAGGCAAGAGCTCTTTCCAGCAGGCGATGGATTTATGCGACGCCATGAAGGCTGAGCCCTATAATGTCGAAATCTATACAGTCGGCTTTCAGGTGCCGACCTATGTGCAAAAGACATCAGATGGGCGCACCATCCTGCAATACTGCGCCAGCAGCGCGTCCTATGCGTTTGACGCGTCAAACGGGGATGAGCTGAAGGATGTCTACAAGAAGATCGCCCAGTCGATCTCGGATTTGCGGATCAAGAACTAGCCTTCCGTAACGGCCTTGCCGTCTTCCACGCGCACCCTTTGCGCACGGTCTCCAAAGGCTTCAAACAGGAACGCCTCCGTGCCCGTCAGCCAGGCCTGGCCGCCCAGCGCGGTAAGCTCGTCGAACAGGGCTGCGCGACGGTTTGAGTCCAGATGCGCCGCGGCCTCGTCCAGCAAGAGCAGAGGAGAGGGGCCTTCCCCTCCGGCGCGCAGGGCTGAGGCGCTGGCCAGGATCAGGCCAATCAGCAGGGCTTTCTGCTGTCCTGTGGAGGCGTCCTTTGCGGGCGCGCCCGTCGGGCGGTGGATCACGGCCAGATCCGTTCTGTGCGGGCCATCGATTGTGCGGCCGGCAGCAATGTCGCGCCGCCGCGTTGTGCGGAAGGTTTCGGTCAGGCTTTCAAAGATGCTCTTGAAATCATCGCCGCGCATGGCAGCGGTTTCCGCGCTGCCTTCCAGTGAGAGATCAGCCTTTGGAAAATGACCTTCAGGCCGTGTCTCGATTGCGGCCTGCAAGGCTTCCAGCACATAGGCGCGGTTGATCGCCATCTCCGCGCCCGCCTCGGCCATGCGGGCCTCGATGGCGTCGGCCCAGGCGGGGTCGACATGGCCGCGCTCCAGCAGGGCATTGCGCTCGCGCATCGCCTTTTCATAGCGGCTGGCGGCGGTGCCATGCGTCGGCATGTGAGACATGACCTGCCGGTCGAAGAAACGCCGCCGGTCCGAGGCACTGCCGCGAAACACACCGTCCATGGAAGGGGTCAACCACACGATGCGGATCAGCTCCGCCAAGTCAGATGCTGTGGCCGGAGCGCCATCAATCCGTACATTGCGCTTGGCGCTCGGGCCGCTGTCGAGGCCTACGCCAATCTTCTGCTCGCTGAGCATTGTGGCCGAGACGGCCCAGCCGCCGGGCGCATCCTTGCGCGTCATTTCCTGCAAGGTGGCAGAGCGCAGGCCACGCCCAGGGCCAAGCTGGCTGACGGCTTCCAGAAGATTGGTCTTGCCCGCGCCGTTCGCGCCATACAGGCAGACATGGCGCCCATCCAGCGGCAGGGCCAGCGACGCATAATTGCGGAAATCCGTCAGGGTCAGCCGGGTTAGCGCAGTCATCTCTTCAGCGGGCTGTCCCGCAGGTCATTATACCCGCAGCGGCATCAGCACATAGCGCGCGCTGTCATCCGACGGGTCCAGCACCAGGGCAGGGGAGGCGGGATCATTGAACATGAACTCCACATCCACCGCTTCGATCTGACCGGCAATATCCAGCAGGTATTTTGCGTTGAAGCCGATTTCCATCGGATCGGACGCATATTCAGCTTCCAGCTCTTCATTACCTGCGCCGGTTTCAGCATGGTTCACGGCCAGCACCAGCTTGCCCTCGGACAGCGACAGCTTCACGGAGCGAGACCGTTCTGCCGAAACGGTGGACACGCGGTCTACAGCGGCTTCGAAAGATTTGTTGTCCAGGGTCAGCTTCTTGTCATTCCCTTTCGGGATCACGCGGCCATAATCCGGGAACGAGCCATCGATCAGTTTCGAGGTCAGCACGGCGCGGCCTGCGCGCACGACAATCTTCGTGTCGGACACTTCGATTTCCACGTCGCCATCGACAGTGTCGACCAGGCGGCGGGCTTCAGCGACGGTCTTACGCGGCACGATCACGCCTTCCAGATCTTCCGATCCAGCAGGGGCGGGTACTTCGGCCAGCGCCAAGCGGTGACCATCCGTGGCAACCGTGCGCAGCACTGCGTCGCCCTCATCTGTCTTTGCGCCATGCAGATAGACCCCATTCAGATAGTAACGGGTCTCCTCGGTCGAGATCGCAAAGCGCGTCTTGTCGATCAGGCGGGCAAAGTCTTTTGCGTCCAGCGCGAACTTCGTCGCGCCATCATCAGAACTCATCGTCTGGAAGTCAGCAGCGGGTAGCGTTGGCAGTTCGAAATGGGAGCGTCCCGCCGTGATCTGCAGGCGCGAGCTGGAGGGCTGAACCTCAAGCACGACCTCAGACCCTGCGGGCAGCTTACGCACCACGTCGAACAGCGTGCCGGCCGGTGCCGTCACCGCGCCTTCGCGTTCTACGGAGGCATCGGCGCTGTCGACCGCTTCAATGTCGAGATCCGTCGCAGTCAGCTTCAGTTCACCATTGCCCGCTTCGAGCAACACGTTGGAGAGGATCGGGATCGTGTTCCGGCGCTCCACCACATTCTGCACATGAGAGAGTGCGTTCAGCAGGTCGCCACGTTCAATCGTCAGTTTCATCGTCCGTTCCGTTCATCGGGGGACACCCGAAAGGGCGCCCGGAATTCTTCATCAGTCGGCTGCTCCCGCCCGGAAAAGATGGCCCCGGAGTGGAATCAGCCCGCTCTCCTAGAAGAGCGGGCCGAGCACACTTACTCAAAGAGTCAAAAAAGCCAAGCGCTGATAGTGATTTCGGCTGGCTTTCTCGAAATCGCCTAGTTCATGCCAGCGGCCTGAAGCTCCAGGATCGTTTCATTGACTTGCTTCACATGTGCCGCGAGTTCACGATCCTCTGCCAGGGCCTCAGCCACCTTGCGGTGGGCGTACAGGATGGTCGTATGGTCCCGCTTGCCGAAGCTGCGGCCGATCTGGGGGAAGGATTTCCCGGTCAGTTCGCGGCAGAGATACATGGCAATCTGGCGCGGATAGACCACATTGCGGGCCTTGCTGGGGCTTTCGATGTCCGTTTTCGAAATGTCGAACACTTTCATCGCCGCTTTCTTGACCAGTTCGATAGAGGGCTGGCGCACATCGCCTTCGGTTCGGCGGATAATCTTGCGCACCATGTCCATGGTCGGCGTGCGGGCCCCGAAGGAAGCCTCTGTGTAGAGGTTCCAGATCGCGCCTGTCATCTCACGGGCCTGGCCGCGAATGCCTGCATTGAACTCCGAAATCATCTCGTCGGTGACGATGAAGTCCGGATGACCGGCCTGAATATGGTCAGCCAGACGACGCATGATCTCATGACGCATGCTGGCGTCCGGTGTGCCAACTTCTACAGTTGTTGCGCCTTTCAGCTCGCTGACCATGCGCGGGCTGAACCCGGTCACATCGCCAGGGGCCTTGTCGCCCGCCAGGATGACATGGCCACCATTTGCCGTGACTTCGCGGATGTTCTGGAACAGCTCGTTCTCGGTTCCCGGCTTACCGCTGATGCGGTGCAGGTCATCGATCATCAGGATGCTGGCCGCGCGAAGGCGCTTCTTCAGCTGGCTCGTATCCTTCACCTTAACGCCATCGGTGTAGGAGGAGAGAAATTCTTCCGCCGTCAGATAGACGATGTGGCAGTCGGCATCACGACGCTCTGCCTCAGCCTTAAGGGCGTGCAGCAGGTGCGTCTTGCCGGTGCCTTGCAATCCGTAGAACAGGGTTGTCAGTGTACCAACTGGCAGGCCGCTCGCAATACGCCGCGCCATCTCGAAGGCCAACTCATTTGCCTCGCCCGTGACGAGGGTGTCGAACGTCATCAGCGGCGCGCCTGTGGAGGCCGTTTTCTGTTCGGCAGGGGCCGCCTGTTCCTTGGGCTCCAGCACGGGAGCTGCTGCTTCCCACGGGTCTTTCACAATCTCCAGCAGGTCCTGCGGCGCGTTGCGCCAGCAGACTAGTCGGATCGCCCGGCGCGCATGATCATGCTCACGCCAGATGCGCTGGATCGCATGGCGATGGGCGCCATTCACGCGATCAAAGGAGAGAGGGTCACGTGCCGCGATGACCATCTCGCCATCCACTTCCGCCACAAGACGAAGATCATCAATCCAGCGGTCATAGTCCGCTGCGTTGAGAATGGTCGCCAGGTGTGCCTTGACGGTCAGCCAGATTTCCTGGCCGGGCGTATTGCGCGCCTTGTCAGAAGTGTTGAACTCTACGCCAGTTTTTGAATCAAAGAGTCTGTTCCCGTCCATGCCGAGCCCCATTTTCTAGTTATCGTTACACTCTGTCCAACTGGCACACAGCCTCTCTAACCAGAACATGAATCTGGCCCCGCGATACTCCGTGTAGAGAGAGCTTTTCGTTGGTGTATTCAAAGTACCGAACAGGGATTTTTCTGACAAGTGCAACTTTTTTTTGACAGCGGGTTTTGGCTGCTTGACTCTTTTCCCCCTGTGTCAAATCGCAATCAAATCAGTCGCTTGGGCAGTGGAATTTTTTTGTGAGTGAGTCGTTCGACACTTTTGTTCGCAACTGTTCTGTCAACAGGGGAAGGCCGCAATAGGCTGTGAAATTCGCCTCGAAATCGTTACTGTCTGGCCGCCTAAAATTAAGTCAGTACATTCCTGCAGGGCTGGGATGTCGAGACGCTTCAATTTCGCAATTCCACCTTTGAGAATCCGTGAGTCTGTAGCTCTTGAACAGGTAGGGTACAGAAATTCGTAGGAGACTTCACGCAAGAAAAAACCCGCCGGGTGACCGGCGGGTTTTTTCAAGATCAGGTCCGGTTTATCCGGTGATCAGCTCATTGCCTTTACGCGGGCAGACAGGCGAGACACCTTACGAGCCGATGTGTTCTTGTGCATGACGCCTTTGGTGACAGCACGCATCAGTTCGGGTTGTGCACTGCGCAGGGCATCCTGTGCAGCAGACTTGTCGCCAGATGCGATCGCTTCCTCAACCTTGCGAACGAAAGTACGCACGCGCGAACGGCGGGCTTTGTTCACTTCGGTGCGGCGCGCAATCTTGCGGACCATTTTCTTGGCAGAACGGGTATTAGCCATATTAAACTCCTGTGGCCCGAAGGCTTCCCTTCAGACTGAAGGCGCGGAAATACATAAAGGGCGGGTTGGCGTCAACAGCGCATATGGGGACAAAGGCAGGAAAATGCAGGCCTGGCTGCACTCTTTCGGCCTTTGCAGGCCCTACTTGTCCTTAAAGTGCGCCGAGCGCTTTTCGATATAGGCGGCCATGCCTTCTTTCTGGTCATCTGTAGAGAACAGGGACTGGAACAGGCGGCGTTCGAACTGAATACCCTGGCTCAGCGGGGTTTCGTAGGCGATATTGACCGCTTCCTTGATCATCAGCGCAGAGGCCAGCGGCATGGAGGCGATGGTGCGCGCCAGCTCGCGGGCGGCGTCCAGCAGGTCATCTGCCGGTACAACCCGGCTGACCAGGCCGCACATCTCCGCTTCCTTGGCTTCCATCATGCGGCCTGTCAGGCACAATTCCATGGTTTTCGACTTGCCGATCATGCGGGCCAGGCGCTGTGTGCCGCCCGCACCGGGGATCACGCCGAGGCGCACTTCCGGTTGACCGAAACGGGCCGTGTCTGCTGCCAGGATGATGTCGCACATCAGGGCCAGTTCGCACCCGCCGCCAATGGCGTAGCCGGATACAGCAGCAATGACGGGCTTGCGCATGTGGGCTGCGCGCTCCCAGTTCCGGCTGATGAAGTCTTCATAATAGGATTCCGGGAAGGTCTTGTCCTGGATCTCCTTGATGTCTGCGCCGCCGGAGAAGGCCTTCTTGCCGCCGGTCAGGATAATGCAGCCAATTTCCTCGTCGGCTTCAAACCGGTCGAGGGCATTGCTCAATTCATTCATCATCTCTTCGCAGAGGGCATTCAGGCTCTCTGGGCGGTTGAGGGTGATGAGGGCGACGCCCGCATCTTCGTCGACCTCGGTGAGGAGTGTTTTATAAGCCATAAAAGAAATTCCTGCTGATCACGGTGTGGCGCTGACTTTCAATGTGTCGCGGCCTGTATAGTCCGGTTCAATCTACACCCCGGTGCCCGATCCGGGGAAACTGTCGTGGGCATTAGGATTTGCAGCGCCTCTCTGACGCGAAGGCGCGCCATATACCGCAAACATGACATACCTGTCATCTGGTTCGAGTCACCTGACTGGCAAGGCCATACTATCACGTATTGGTTCTTTGCCCTCAGGCTGCCTATATCCCGTGCATGACAGATGATGCTCCCGCCTCCCAGGATCCCGAACGCAATCGCCTGACCGGACGTCTTGCCCGCACGGCCAAGGTCGGGGCAAATCTCTCCGGTGCAGGCCTGACATTCGCAGCGCAATCGCTGTTTGGCGGGGACAAGGGAGATGAAAGGATCGCGCGGGCACTTGCCGCCGCGCTGGGCAAGTCCAAGGGCCCCCTGATGAAGGTCGCCCAGATGGTCTCCACCATCCCGGATTTCCTGCCACCGGAATATGCCACCGAACTGAGCCAGCTGCAGGCAGAGGCCCCGGCCATGGGCTGGCCCTTCGTCAAACGCCGCATGCGGGCAGAGCTCGGGGCAGGCTGGCAGGAGAGCTTTGCCGACTTTGAAAAGGAGGCTGCCCATGCCGCCTCGCTCGGCCAGGTACATATGGCGACCATGCATGATGGCCGCCGTGTGGCGTGCAAGCTGCAATATCCCGACATGGCCAGCGCTGTGGAATCCGATGTCGGCCAGCTGAAAACCGTGCTCGGCCTGTTCAAGCGCATGGATGGCTCCATCGACCCGACCGCCATGGTCGACGAGATTACAGACCGCCTGCGCGAGGAACTCGATTATGCGCGGGAGGCCAAACATATGGCTCTCTATGAGCTTATGCTGAGGCAGCATGATTTTGTCACCGTGCCGGACCCCGTGCTGGACCTCTCGACAGATCGCCTCCTCACCATGACCTGGATGGACGGCCAGCGCCTCACCGCGTTTGAGGATGCGCCCCAGGAAACCCGCAACCGCATCGCCGAAATGCTGTTCTGGACCTGGTGGGGGCCATTCAACTCCCACGCCGTGATCCATGGCGATCCGCATCTGGGCAATTATCAGGTGACAGGGGAGGGGACCGGCCTGAACCTGTTGGACTTTGGCTGTATCCGTGTCTTCCCGCCGGAATTCGTCAGCGGCGTAGTGGATCTCTACCGTGCGCTCTCAAACGATGATTTCGACGCGACATTTGCCGCCTATGAGAAATGGGGCTTTGAGGGCCTGTCCAAGGAGTTGGTCGAAGTTCTCAATATCTGGGCGCGCTTCATCTATGGCCCACTGCTGGATGACCGCGTGCGCAGTGTCGCCGATGGGGTGACGGCGGGTGAGTATGGCCGGCGCGAGGCGTTCGAGGTTCGCCGCCTGTTGAAGGAGAAGGGTCCGGTCAAGGTGCCGCGCGAATTCGTCTTCATGGACCGCGCCGCAATCGGCCTCGGCGCAGCCTATCTGCGGCTCGGGGCGGAGCTGAACTTCTACCAGCTATTCAATGAAAGCCTCGACGGCTTTGATATCGAGAAAGTTGCGGCCCGCCAGGCTGAGGCCACGGCGGCTGTCGGGCTTCAGCCTGCACATAAATAAAGGGCTGGCCTCTGGCCTTTGTGGCGCCTCGGCGCTAATCCGCTTTATATGAGTGACGATCTTACCAGAAATCAGACGGATGATTTGCCGGCAGGCTATACGACGCTGCCATGGCATCGCGGTTTTGGCCGCCAGGTGGGCCCCCTGTTCGAAAAGCGGGATGAGAATGGTGTGCTGCGGCGCGCGTTCCGCGTCGAGGAACATCACACCAATGGCATGATGAATGCGCATGGCGGTATGTTGATGACCTTCGCGGACATGGCCTGGGGTGCAGCGGTCGAAAAGGACGAGGACACCTGGTGGGTCACCGTCCGCCTGATGTGCGACTTCCTCTCTGGCGCGCCACTCGGCAGCTTTGTTGAGGGGCATGGTATTGTCGTTGGTCGTCAGGATGATGTCTTCACGGTCGAGGGGCGTATATATACCGGCGACAAGCTGCTGATGCGGGGCACGGGCATCTTCAAGGTGATCGAGCGTCGGGAAGGCCAGGAAAAGCCGTTCACCCGGCCAGAAAAGGGTGCCTGATCCGGCCCAGCCGGTTGACTTTCCGGGCTGCGCTCAGTATCCGCCAGCGCAATGAACACGATGCTGCACCACCATCATCACCACGCGTGACGCGCCGAAGAGGCGCGAACCGGTCCGGCTGCGCCTTTTTCAAAGTGTTCATTCTCCAGAACCAGAAAAGATCAGGCGAGCTGCTCCGGCTTCGGGCTTCTTCGGTGTGTTGTCTTCCCAATACGGCCGTCTCCGTCTATGCGGGGCGCGTCGGCAACCAGGACCTGAAGAGACATGAGTGACAAGGAACCAAAGCCCCTCACCGGCAAGCAACTTGCCCGCAAGCCGCGCGGCTTCCCCGACAAGCGTGAGGCCCTGATCCATTCTCAGGCGAAGCTGGTTGAGACGATCACCGGCGTCTATCGCAAATGGGGCTTCGAGGCGCTGGAGACCGGCGCGTTCGAATATGCTGACGCGCTGGGCAAATTCCTGCCCGATGCCGACCGCCCGAATGCAGGTGTCTTCGCGATTCAGGATGATGACGAGCAATGGATGGCGCTGCGCTATGACCTGACCGCGCCGCTTGCCCGCTTCGTGGCAGAGGCTGGCCAGTCGCTTGGTCGTCCGTTCCGCCGCTATGCTGCCGGGCCTGTCTGGCGCAATGAGAAGCCGGGCCCTGGCCGGTTCCGCGAATTCTGGCAGTGCGATGCCGATACGATTGGCGCGCCGGGTTATCACGCCGATGCCGAGATGATCGCCATGGGCGCCGAAGCGCTGCGGGCCGTCGGTATGGAAACCGGAGAGTTCGTCATCCGCGTTAATACGCGCCGCCTGCTGAACGGTGTGCTGGACGGGGTAGGGGCCTCCAATCCCGAGACCCGCCTCGCCATCCTGCGTGCGCTGGACAAGCTGGACCGTCTCGGCATTGACGGCGTAGCAGATCTGCTCGGCGAAGGCCGCATGGATGAAAGCGGAGACTATACAAAAGGGGCAGGCCTTGGCGCGGATGAGGTAAAGCGTGTGCTGGCCTTTGCGCAGGCAGGCGCAGACACTCGCGCCGAAACCCTTGCCAATTTGACCAAAGCCACCGGGGATACCGAAGAAGGCAAGGCTGGCCTCGTTGAGCTGGAAGCCATCGCCAAAGCCCTCGAAGCGCTCGGCGCGCCGGAAGGGGATGTCGTGATCGATCCGTCGGTCGTGCGCGGCCTCGAATACTATACCGGTCCGGTCTATGAGGCAGAGCTGCTGCGCGAAGTCACCGGCGAGGACGGCAAGACCTATCGTATCGGCTCCATTGGCGGTGGCGGCCGGTATGATGATCTCGTCGCCCGCTTCACGGGGCAGAGCGTTCCGGCAACCGGCTTTTCCATCGGCATTTCCCGTCTCGCCGCCGCTTTGGCGATCATGGATGAGACGCCGAAGCTGGATGGACCGGTCGTCGTGCTCAGTCTGGACCGGGATGACCCGTCTGTCGCGCTCTCCACGGCGGCAGAACTGCGCGCGGCCGGTCTGCGTGCGGAGGCCTATATGGGCGGCGCGAACAATATGGGTAAGCAGATGAAATATGCTGACCGCCGCGGCTCTCCGGTCGTCGTCATGGTGGGCGAGGACGAGATCGCCAAGGGCACCGTCACGATCAAGGATCTTGAAATGGGCGCGCTGAAGGCGAAGGCCATCAAGTCCAATGAAGAATACCGTGAAGCCCGCCCCGGCCAGATCGAAGTGGCACGCGCCGAAATGGTTGAGGCCGTGCGCAAGATCGTTGAGGCTCAGGCATGACACAGGACGCGCTGGTAGCCGCAGCGCGCGGTGTCTTCGAGGCAACGGGCGCAGAGCGCATCGATCCGGCCTATGTTCTGCCGTCGGACATTCCGCTTGAGCTGTCGGGTGAGGCCGTGCGCGCCCGCCTGTGCGTGTTCTCTGATCATCGCGGAACAGAAATGGTCATGCGGCCAGACCTGACCCTGCCAGTGGCGGGGCAGGAGGCAGAGCGCCGGGCCTCTGGCGGCGATGGCGCGAAAGCCTACACCTATGCCGCGCGCGCCTTCCGCCTTCCGGCTACGGATCATGATCCGATGGAGTTCACACAAGTCGGCTTCGAATGGTTTGGCCGCGACAGCACGCCGGAGGCGGATGCCGAGGCCTTCACGCTGGTGCGCGAAGCCGTGGCCGCCTGTGATGTCACCCCCACGGCAACCGAGATGGGCGACCTTTCCGTGTTCCCTGCTTTCGTCGATGCTTTGGGGCTTGCTCGTATCACAACGGATTTGCTCAAGCGCGCCTTCCGTCAGGAGGGCGGTGTACGCGAATTGCTCATGGCCGCGCCGCAGGCCGTTGATTCAGACCTGCAGGCCACGCTGGACGCCAATGGTGCCAAGGCAGCCGAGACCGAGTTCCGCAAAGTGCTTGAGGCGCGCGGCATTCCCATGATCGGTACGCGCAGCGAGGCTGAGATCATTGCCGGCCTGCGCGGGAAGGCGGCGGTGCATGATGCGGGCGGCGTGCCGGAAGCCGCGCGCGCCGCGCTGTCAGACCTGTCTGAGGTCAACTGCCCGGCGGCTGAGGCCGCAGACGTACTACAGAAGATTGCCGACAAGCATGGCCTTAGCGCCGTGTCATCCGTCATCGAACGGATTGCCCGCCGCATGGAAACGATCCTCTCCGCCATGCCCTCCATTGCTGGCGAGGCGCGGTTTCGCTCCGGCTTCGGGCGGCGCTTCACCTATTATGACGGCTTCGTTTTTGAGACATTTGGCCAGAACCTCACCTCCCGCCAGCCTCTAGCGTCCGGCGGGCGGTATGATGGTCTGATCGAAGGTTTGTCCCGCTCGCGCGCCTCTGCGTCGGGCATTGGCGGTATTGTCCGCCCGGATCGTATCCTGCGTGCAAAGGGAGAGACGGTATGAGCATCCTGTCACTCGCCATCCCGTCAAAAGGGCGGCTGAAGGAAAAGACAGAAGACTGGTTCCGTGAGCAGGGCTTTCCCATTCGCCAGATCGGCGGGGAGCGTGGCTACCAGGCAGAGATCGATGGGCTGGGAGAGGTCGACATGCGTCTCCTCTCCGCGCGTGAGATCGCACAGGGCCTGATCGATGGCACCATACATGCCGGCGTGACCGGCGAAGACCTGCTGCAGGACCTGTCACCCACCGGCGATGCCGAGTTTCGGGTCGCCGAGCGGCTTGGCTTTGGCGGTGCAGACGTCATCGTTGCCGTGCCGCAGGCCTGGCTGGATGTCGACACGATGTCGGACCTGGAAGCCGCTGGTGCCGCCTTCCGCAAGGCGCATCATCGCCGCCTGCGAGTCGCAACCAAATATATGCGACTCACACGCCGATTCTTCGCGGCCAAATCTGTCGGGGAATATCGCCTTGCCGAAAGCGCGGGGGCGACTGAAGCTGCACCTGCCACCGGGGCGGCTGATGTGATCGTCGACATCACGTCAACAGGGGCAACCCTTAAAGCTAACGGTCTTAAAGTGTTGTCGGACGGGGTTATTCTGAAAAGTCAGGCCGTTCTTGCAGTCTCCACAGGTGCCGAATGGACCCCGCAAGCGCTGAACTCCTTGTCTTTATTGCGCAGTGCAGCAAAGATTCTTGACCAGATTTGTTGAAAAACTTGAATTCATAATCTTGACATAACTCTAAACGCGCGGCCATATGACACAGCAAGTTTCTGGGAGGAAACGCTGCAAACGGTGGAAGGCGCGAAAGCTCGAATGAGGCTTTCGCGCCTTTTTTGTTGCACTCAGGGAAAGTGGGTAGGCCAAGGCAGTCCGGGACAACGGCTCAGGTGAGGTAGGGGGCGTTTTGAACATCACCCCGGTCCGCCTTGGCTTCATGAATATCAATAAACGATTATCGATAAACGTCAATCATTATTATCGATTTTCGATTAATGTTTTTTAATGAGGGCGATGAGATATCCTGATGTCTCGTGCGGGTCATTAAAATGCCCTGCCGGGGCAGGCTGATGTGTTGACTCCGAGTCAGCGCCCGGCCATGCGTCTGATCAAATGTAATTCTTGCAGATCCTAGGGAGCCATCATGAGCGATCCGCGCCAGCACATCATGCCAGTCTACCGGCCACCGGAAGAAGTCTTCGAAAAGGGGGAGGGCGTCTGCCTCTTCACCGAGGATGGCACGCGATACCTGGACTTTATCGCCGGCATCGCCGTGAACGCCCTTGGTCATGCCCACCCGGCTATGGTCGACGCCCTGCGCGATCAGGCTGACAAGCTGTGGCACACGTCCAACATGTTCCGCGTGCGCGGGGCGGAAGAACTGGCTGACAAGATCTGCCGCGACACGTTCGCGGACCGCGTCTTCTTCACCAATTCCGGTACCGAGGCGATCGAGTGTGCGATCAAGTCCGCGCGGAAATATCACTGGGCCAATGGCCGCGAGGAGCGCATCGACATCATCACCTTCACGGGCGCCTTCCACGGCCGCTCAATTGGGGCGATCAATGCTGGCGGCAATCCGAAATACCTTGAAGGCTTCGGCCCGGCCCTTCCTGGCTTCGTGCATCTGGAATGGGGTGACATGGACGCGCTGGAAGAGGCGATCAGCCGCCCGAGCGCTGCGGCCATCCTGATCGAGCCCGTGCAGGGCGAGGGCGGTGTGCGTGCTCTGCCGGACGACAAGCTGAAGCGGATGCGCGAACTGTGTGACGAGCATGGCGTGTTGATGATGCTGGATGAAGTCCAGTGCGGTATGGGCCGTACCGGCCAGCTGTTTGCCTATCAATGGGTGGACGGGCTTCAGCCTGACATTCTCTGTTCGGCCAAGGGCATTGGCGGCGGCTTCCCGTTCGGCGCCTGCCTGACCACCGAAGCTGTCGGCGAGCATATGCAACCCGGTAGCCACGGCTCCACCTATGGCGGCAACCCGCTGGCCATGGCGGTTGGCAATGTTGTGTGGGACATCATTTCTGATGAAGATTTCCTGGCCAATGTGCGCCGTGTGTCCGGCACGCTGGCACAGGGCCTGAAGAGCCTAGCTGACAGCCATCCGGACAAGGTGGAAGGGGTCACCGGCAAGGGCCTGCTGACCGGCCTCAAGATGAAGGCTGATCCGAAAGGCCTTCAGGGCGTCTGCCGTGACAAGAACCTTCTGGTCGGAGTGGCGGGCAACAATGTGCTGCGTCTTGCGCCGCCGCTGATCATTAACGACGAGAATGTCCGAGAAGCGACGGGCATCATCGATGCGGCGCTCAGCGAATGGGACATCTAAGACCCGGCCTGCTGCTGGCCAGTCTCTTTCTGGCAGGGTGCGCCCAGACGGCGCCCCTGTCGCACACGGCCACTATTACTCAGTCGGATATGCGTCCCGCTACGCTCGCCGACGCTGAGGAGCTGTGCGCCTTGGTGCGCACCGAATACGCTTTCTATGAGTCCCGCCGCGACACTTGGGAGGCTGCCTGCGCAGACATTCCGGACAAGGTCGGCTCCGTCGCCAGCAAGGCGGAGCAATTGCAGGTTCTGGAGACCTTGCTGGACGCGCTTCATGATCCACATGCCAGCTTTGGCACGAATTCCGGACTCTCCCCGCGCCTTGTTCCGTCAGGGGCAGATTATTGGCTCACAGGGGATCAGGTCGTCGCCGTTCGGCCCGGCAGCGCGGCAGCGCAGGCCGGCCTGAAAGTTGGTGAACGTGTCATCGCCATCAATGGCCGCTCGCTGGAAGAAGCAATGGAGACGCGCCTGCAGCCGAAAGGTGTTGCGTATGGCCCGGCCCAGAAAGCCTGGGCCCTGAACGCCGCCGCCGCAGGCTACCGGAATGAGCCGCGCTCTGTCACCGTCGCACGAGAGGGCGGGCCGGATACGCTCTCACTTGAAAATAATGAAACACCCGCACCGCAGGAATTCGTGTCGGCTGAAATGCTGCCTGGCCGGATCGGCTATATCCGCCTCAACAATTCCCTGGGCGACAGCGACACGGTCGCGGCCTTTGACGCGGCCATGGCCCAGCTGAAAGGCGCTCGCGGCTGGGTGCTCGACCTTCGAGACACGCCCGGCGGCGGCAATACGGATGTCGCCGAGCCGATCCTCGGTCACTTCCTGAGTGAGCCGGCAAACTATCAGCGTATCCTGCCCATGGATGAACCAGCCTGGATCAAACAGGCGGCGCCCCACGGCCGCTGGACGGCAGAGGGGCCGGTTGTCGTGCTGGTAGGTCGCTGGACCGGCAGCATGGGCGAGGGGCTGGCCATCGGCTTCGACGGGGCCCGGCGCGGCGACGTCTTTGGCAGCGACATGGCACGCCTTGCCGGCGGCGTCGAAGACTACACGCTCAGCCGCACCGGCATTCCCATTCGTCTGCCCGCCTACAGCCTTGCCCATGTCTACGGCACACCGCGGCATGAATGGACGCCGCCACATCAGGTGATTGCTGACAATGGCGATGGGCCGGACCTTGCCCTTCAGGCCGCGCTCGACTGGCTGGGCGAGTTCAGCATGTAGTTCCGGCTCTGGCGGTGCCTGCCTCAGGCGTCGCCATGCTCTGCGTCATGCACCTTCTTGCGGCCGGTCACCATGGCGCGGGCAAGATTCTCCTTGTGGGCAAGGCTTGAGGCGACCACGCCGGCGAGGTGCAGGCCGACCAGAGCCAGCGTGATGTAGACGAAAGTCTTGTGCACGCCTTCGAGCAATTCCTCGGCGCCGGATTCCTCATGGTCACCGTCACGCTCATGTTCCTCTTCCTCTTCGTTTTCGCCGAAACTTGCCGCAAGCGGCGCGAACGTCGCTTCGGTCACAATCCCGGCGAGCGGCCCGGCATTGTCCTCAACGGCATACAGCGCCATGCCTGCAGATGTGGTCATTGCCAGGCTGAACAGCAGGGCGACCACCATGGCGCCTCCGGCTGGATTGTGCCCGGCATAGTCCGGAACCTTGCCCGTGAAGAGACCGCGCAGATAGCCGAACACTGCGCCCGGACCGCGTACAAAATCCGCAAACCGCGCGTGCCGCGTGCCGATGAGGCCCCAGACGATGCGGACCACCACATAGGACGCCACGACATAGCCCGCCCATGTGTGGATACTGAACAGGTCATCGCCCGCGAAATAGGCGGTAAAAAAGGCGATGACGAGGGTCCAGTGGCCGATCCGCACAAGCGGGTCCCAGACGGTCTGGTGCGAAGATGTTTGGCTCATATTATGGGCTCCATGCTGCAGAATTGGCATGGGCGTGAAAGTGCGCAGCGGGCCTGCGTCCGGCTACCCGCCACATGACGCATTCCCATTCCGGCAGCTTTGGGCAAGATGCGTTTATGTCAGATGACGTATCCGGCCGCAGGGGCCTTCTGGGCATAGCCGCGCTGTTTGGCGCGATCGCGCTGTTCATTGGCGTAGACCTTCTTACCGATCGCGGGGAGGGCGTCGGCGCGGCGCATCTTGCGGCAGAGATGATCGTGCTGGTCGCGGCCTCCTTTGGGCTTGGGGCCATGCTGTGGCGTGTCGGCCGGTTGCGCCGGGCGCTGGCCGATGCGCGTCAGGATGCAGGCCGCTGGCAGGAAGAGAACCGCGCGCTGGTTCAGGGCCTGGGCCTTGCCATCGCACGGCAGTTTTCGGCCTGGGGTCTGACAGATGCGGAATCCGATGTTGGCCTGTTGCTGCTGAAGGGGCTGTCCCTGCAGGAGATCGCCGATCTGAGAGAGACCAGCGAACGCACGGTGCGCGAACAGGCCCGGGCCGTGTACCGTAAAAGCCAGTTGGCGGGTCGCAATGCCCTGTCAGCCTATTTCCTGGAAGACCTGCTGCCCGGCACAGGCACCTGATCCTCAAGCGGCGACCGCGCTGTCGTCTCTCAACAGGGCCAGCAGCTTGGGTGAATAATTCGCGTCATTGTTCTTCAGACGGCGCTTTGTGATCGGGCTGCGCTCAAGTGATCTTGAGGCGAACTCGGTCCAGGCATCTCCGTCCGCTCCGGCGAAGTGGCTTTTCTGGACAGCCAGATGTTCCAGATAGTTCAGGAAGCATTCCGACAGCGTGATGGCGCGCTCAAAGTCCGGATGACCTCGCTCTATGTCCACACCATCAAAGAAGTATTTGCGCAGCTCAGGATAGGCCATCAGATGCGTTCGGAAGTCTGCGGCCTGCGAATAGATGGCGGCATGGGCTGTCGTGCGGATCGACTGGCCCAGACGGCGGATCTGTATAACGATGAAAATGAACCCGGCCAGCGTGATTGCGAGGCCCGATATATCCACGGCGATGCCGACAAGTTCCGTGTTCCATTCCGGCATGATGCCCCCCGATTTGTCCATCCCGCGTACAGACTGACGGAACAGACAGGGCGGCGTCAAGTTGAACGGGGCTATCGCCTTGCCGCAGATCCGATAGGGTGCCTGCCATGACCCAATTACGTGCCGCCTGTATTCAGATGCGTTCCGGTGTGGAAGTCGCGCCGAACATTGCCCATGCCAGCCAGATGATCCGCGAGGCGGCAGGGCAGGGGGCTCAGCTCATTGCGACGCCGGAGATGACCAATCTGCTGGATATCCGCCCCGGCATGGCTCGCCCGAAGCTGATGGCAGAAGTGGATGACCCGGCTCTCGCCGCATTGCGCGCACTGGCGGAGGAGCTGGCCGTCTGGCTGTTGATCGGGTCGATCGCCGTCACGGTGGAGGGGGAAGATCGCTTTGCCAATCGCTCCATCCTGATCGCGCCAGACGGCAGCATCCGTGCACGGTATGACAAGATCCACATGTTCGATGTCGAAGTTGGTGACGGGCAGAGCTATCGCGAAAGCCGCGCTTACCGGCCGGGGGAGCGCGCCGTGCTGGCCGAGACAGACTTTGCCACGCTGGGCCTCAGCATCTGCTATGATGTGCGCTTCCCGCATCTTTACCGAAAGCTAGCCCAGGCCGGGGCCGGTATCCTGACCATTCCCGCCGCTTTCACCCGTGTGACGGGGCAGGCGCACTGGCATGTTCTCGTCCGGGCGCGGGCCATCGAGACCGGCAGCTTCGTCATCGCGCCAGCCCAGGGCGGCACGCATGAGGATGGCCGCGAAACCTTCGGCCACTCGCTGATCATCTCGCCCTGGGGTGAAGTACTGGCCGAGAAAGCCGATGACATGCCTGGCATCCTTCTGGCGGATCTCGACCTTGACGCCATCGCCAAAGCCCGCACCCGCATTCCCTCCCTCGGCAATGAGCGGGACATTTTGATTTAGGTTTTCCCAGCAGACCCGAACCGGGTACGGATGGCTTCACTCGCAGCCTAGGCCGTCATTGTCGCGGTCGAGGTGGGGGCCATAGCCGGGTTCGCCCCTGCGGACCGGGGCGGCACCCGCTGCGCGGGCCTCTGTGCAATTTCGGAAGGTGCGGGTGGGTGAAACAGGCGAGGTCAAAGGCTGGATGCGATCTGCCGGGCTGGTACGTTGGGGCCTTGGGGCAGGGGAGGCTGAGGATGAACTACGGTGACAATGATAGTCACCGGTCTTGCGGTTTGTGTGGCAGCCCTGCGCATTCAGACCGCCCCCATGGGCAAGGGCTGGTCCCGCATTCAGCAGGAATATCAACAGGATTGCCGCGGATGGTCTGCGCATGGGCCATTTCCTCCGAAAGCGGAGAATAGCTCGGCTGGTGCAAGGACCGGTTAAGATCGGAGCGTGAATTTCCCTGTCCGGATTAGCGCCCCAGGCGGTGGCGGAAGTCTTCGTAGCCGAAGTCTGACAGCATCTCGACAATGCCGTCTTCCCAGCGCACGGCCAGATTGGCAAGCGGTGTGCCGTTGAACGTGTTCGTCTTGACGAAGGAATAGTGCATCTGGTCGGTAAAGATCAGCGTATCACCTGGCTTCAGCGGGGCATCGAAGGAATAGTCGCCAATCACATCGCCGGTCATGCAGGTTTTCCCGCCAAGCCGATAGGTGTGTGCCTTCTGCCCTGGCTGGCCGGCGCCGATAATGTCCGGGCGGTAAGGCACTTCCAGAACATCCGGCATATGGGTGGAGGCAGACGCATCCAGAATGGCCAGGTCCATTTCGTTCCAGTGCAGGGCCAGCACGCTGGCATAGAGCTCACCCGTATTCACGACGAGGCCCGCGCCAGGCTCCAGCACGACCTCGACGCCAAACCGCGCCTTGAAAGCCTTGATCGCATTGATCAGCTGGCTGACATCATAGCCGTCCTTGTTCAGGAAGTGGCCGCCGCCGAAATTCACGGCATTCACCTGCTCGATATACTGGCCGAAATTGTCCGCGACATGATTGATCAGGCCAACAGAGCCTTCATGCAGGCTCTCGCACAGGGCGTGCACATGGAAGATATCGACGCCGGACCAGTCAACCTCGTCCAGCTTTGACGCCACTTCGCCAAACCGGCTGCCGGGGGCGCAAGGGTTATAGAGGTCTCCCCCCAGCGTAGCATTGGAATAGCCGGGATTGACACGCAGGCCCACTTTCGCACCCGCATCGCGGGCAATGTCGCCAAAGCGCTGCAGCTGTTCATTGGAGTTGAAATAGATGTGCTGCGCCACCTCCGTCAGACGGCGGACTTCATCTTCGGTATAGGCCGGGGAATAGACATGTACTTCCTTGCCAAAGCTCTCATGGCCCATAATGGCTTCATGCTCGCCGCTGGCCGTGGTGCCGTCCAGATAGTCCGTCATCATCGGAAACGCCGCCGGCAGGGAGAAGGCCTTGGTCGCCAGCAGGATCTTGCAATCGGCTTCCTCCCGAACGCGCTGCGCCGTCTCCAGATTCTTCCGCAAGCGGGCCACGTCCAGCACGAAGCAGGGAGTGGGGATGTGATCTGGCAGAGGGGGCGGGGTCATGAGGGATCAGTCCTTGAGGTATCTGGCCTTGAAGTATATCAGGCCGCGGGGTCATCCACGGGCCGCGGGCGGCCATCGCTGTCGACGGCGACCATGGTAAAGCGCGCTTCGGTCACCTTGTCACGCTGAGAGGACAAGGCGCGCCGGGCCCAGGTCTCCAGACGTATGACGATAGATGTGCGGCCCACTTTTTCAACTTCGGTGTAAACGCATAGCGTGTCACCGACATGTACCGGCTGTTTGAAGATGATCTCGTTCGCCGCGACCGTCACGGTGCGTCCATTGCAGCGCTCATTGGCGCGCACAGCGGCGGCAAGGTCCATTTGAGACATCACCCAGCCGCCGAAAATGTCCCCGGAGGCATTCGCGTCCGCGGGCATGGCCAGCGTTCGCAGCGTCAGTTCCATGCCGGGTGGTGTGTTTGTCTCTGTCATGGGGGTCCTGTTGTCTGTAGCAAGTCTTGCGGGGTGCGCGGATTGATCCGTGCCCCCGCAAGATCATGACTTACGTTTCTACCGCAAACAGGTCTTCCTGGTCGCCGCCATCGACATCGATGATGTGCCAGGGCAGGCCGCGTTTGGCGACATCTTCCAGGAACGGCTTGGCCGGGAATTGCTCGACATTGAAAACGCCGTGTCCGGACCATTCTCCGCGGAAGAACATCGCCGCGCCGGAAACCGGCGGCACGCCCGTCGTGTAGGAAACGGCCTGTGCGGAGACTTCCTTGTTGGTCTCGGCATGGTCGCAGACATTGTAGATCATCTTCGCCACCGGCTCGCCATCCTTGGTGCCGCGCGCGATGATGCCGATGGAGGTCTTGCCGGTATAGCCTTCCGCCAGCGAGCTTGGCGGCGGCAGCAGATCCTTCAGGAATTCCATCGGGATAATGTCCATGCCCTTGTGCTTGATCGGCTCCAGACCGATCAGGCCGATGGATTTGAACACTTCCAGATGCTTGATGTATTCGGCACCAAAGGTCATCCAGAAGCGGATCTGCTTCAGGCCCTTGATGTGCTTGACCAGACTTTCCTCTTCCTCGTGATAGATCAGGTAGGAGGCTTTCGGGCCGACTTCCGGATAGTCGATCATCGTCTTGATGGAGAGGGCGGGGATCTCGATCCACTCGCCGTCTTTCCAGTATTTGCCGTCCTGCGTCACTTCACGCAGGTTGATCTCCGGATTGAAGTTCGTCGCGAACGTCTTGCCATGATCGCCAGCATTACAGTCCACGATGTCGATATATTCGATCTCGTCGAACAGAAATTCCTGGGCATAGGCGCAGAAGATGTTCGTCACGCCCGGATCAAATCCGCAGCCCAGAATGGCGGTCAGGCCGGCTTGCTTGAACTTGTCCTGATAGGCCCACTGCCAGCTATATTCGAACTTCGCGACATCGCGCGGCTCATAGTTTGCCGTGTCCATATAGTTGCAGCCCGCTTCCAGGCAGGCATCCATGATCGGCAGATCCTGATAGGGCAGGGCCATGTTGATCAACAGGTCCGGCTTTACCTTGTTGATGAGGGCGACAACCTCCTCGACATTGTCGGCATCCACCTGGCTGATCTCGATCGGCGTCTTGCAGAGCGCGGCGACCTTCTCGCAACTTTCGATGCGGCGAGAGGCGAGGTGGATGTGTTTGAAAGTGTCGCGGTCCATCGCGCATTTCTGTGCGACGACGGATCCGGCGGCACCGGCACCAATGATGAGGACGTTGTCCATATGTCTTTAGTCTCCCTGACTGTCTGGGCGGCTGTTCTGCCCCGTGACATAGGGCAATCGCGGCCGGTTCGCCAGTCTGGAGATGAGACATGCCGCGACGCAGGAAGCGTGTTTCGGGGAGGAAACGGTGGGCACACGTCCTGCGCCGCGACAATTCGGGGATCAGGCGGCTTTCAGGCCCGGATCAAGGCGGCTGATTTCCTCGCGCAGCCAGGTGCGATGCTGTTCCAGCCGGGCGATCATGCTGATCGACGTTTCCGGCCGGCAGGTCAGCTCTTCGCGCCAGGCTTCCAGCACGGTGACCTGATTTTTCAGCCAGCAAAGCATGGCAGTGTCATCCATTGGCAGGCACATGGGGCTCTCCATTTGATTTGCGAGTCATTCTCAAAACATGTGTCTCACAGCCTCCGTGAGTTTGCAAGTCATTCTCAATTAGTTTTTTGTCATTTTCTCCGCGTGTCCTGTTCGAGGCTGTTTTCGGCCCGATTTCTCCTATCACTGGTGCTGCAGGCGAAAACGCGCTATGCCCCCGGGCTTCGCGAAGCCCCTGAAGGGAGTGAGACTGGATGACCGAGAAGACGAGCCCGCGCCATTTCATTGACATCTGGCATCTGGAATCCGCTGAGTTGCGAGAGATTCTGGATATGGCCCATGCCATGAAGAAAGCACGTGCAGGCTGGCCGAAGGGCCGCGTTGATACGGGCGCGCCGCTGGAAGGGCATACGATGGCGATGATCTTCGAGAAATCCTCTACCCGGACGCGTTTCTCCTTTGACATGGCCATGCGCCAGCTTGGCGGCTCGTCCATCACGGCGACGTCCAGCGACATGCAGCTCGGCCGGGGCGAGACGGTGGAAGATACCGCCCGCGTTCTGTCGCGTTTTGTCGATGTGGTGATGATCCGCGCGAACGACCATTCCGATGTCGAGGCCTTTGCCGCCAATGCGAGCGTGCCGGTCATCAATGGCCTGACGGATCGCTCCCATCCCTGCCAGATCATGGCAGACCTGCAGACGCTGGAAGAGAGCGGGCTGGAGCTGCGCGGCGCGCGCCTCGCCTGGGTGGGGGATGGCAACAATGTTTGCGCCAGCTTCATTCATGCGGCGGCGAAGTTCGGCTTCTCGCTTGCGGTTGGTACGCCCGCCCGGTTCGCGCCGGACGATGAAGATCTCGACATCGCCCGTGAGCTGCAGGCCCGGATCGACCTCTATGACACGGCGGAAGAGGCGGTTGCTGGTGCTGATGTCGTGATCGCGGACACATTCGTCTCCATGGGCGATGCCGATGCCGAGCGCCGGCTGGAGATTCTGGAGCCCTATGCGGTGACGGAAGAGCTGATGGAGCTGGCGAATGGCGGCGCGAAATTCCTGCACTGCCTGCCGGCCCACCGGGGCGAGGAGGTGGACGCCGAAGTGATCGACGGCCCGCAGAGCCTCGTCTTTGATGAAGCCGAAAATCGCCTGCACGCCCAGAAGGCCGTGCTGCGCTGGTGTCTCAATAAGTAGCGTCTAGTCGCTGTCCTGCTGCACTTCAGCCAAGCCGAAGGCGGCGGGGATGGCCAGCGCGCTCATGACCGCCAGCAGGCCGATGACGGTGGCATTGCCCGCATATTCGGCGACCAGGCTGAAGCCCCCGCCGAGCACGAGCAGACCGCCAATGATCGTGTTGGAAAGGGCGGTATAGGCGGCGCGGGTCTCCTGGCTGGCCATGTCCACGAGGTGTGTTGAGCGGCCAAGGCGCACGCCCTGATAGGCAATCATCAGCCCGAACAGGACCAGCGGCAGCGCCCAGATCTGTTCCAGCAGGCCCGTCAGATGCAGGCCCAGTGTCGCCGCCAGCGCAATCGTGGCGGCTGCTGCTGTCAGGATCAGCACTTTCCGGCTCGACCGGTCCGCCAGCCGTCCCCAGACATAGGAGCTGACAAGGCCCGCCCCGGCAGAGGCGATGACGAGCAGGCCCAGCCCGCCAAACATCCGCCCGGCCTGATCCTTGTCCGTGCCGAGTGCCACCATGAAGGGCGGGGCGAGGGCGGTGGAGATCAGCAGGCCGCGTGTCAGGATGAACCGGCGCAGCTGCTTGTCCTCTGCCAGCAGGGAAAAATTGTCCTTGAAGGACTGGATCGGATTGCCGCCGCCTTCGGTGGAGCCGGGCTCTTCCTTCAGCGTGGTAAACAGGAGGGCCGCTGCGACCCAGAGCCCGCCCGCCAGGAACAGGCCGGTGGTGACAATGCTCATCCGGTCAATCAGGCCGAGGCTGAGCAGGCCGCCATAGGTGAGCACGGCGGCCGCCCCAATCGTGCTGGCCGTTCCTGTTGCCGTGCCCCGGCGCGATTTGGAAACCGTCTTGCCCAGCACATCCTTATAGGTGACCGAGCAGACAGAGCGCGCAATCGCCAGCACGGCGAGCGCACCCAGTACGGCAAGGCCCGCCGCGCGTCCCTCCAGCGTCAGGGCCGCAAGGGCCATGCAGGCAGCCGACAGCCCCTGCACGGCAGAGCCGACGGCCCAGGCCCATTTGCGCTGGGGCAGCTTGCGCAGCGCCGCCGCCGTGAAGAGTTGCGGCAACAGGGCACCTGCCTCCCGCACAGGGACCAGCAGGCCGATGATGAAGGCTGGCGCGCCGAGCGTTGTCAGCAGCCAGCTCAGCACCAGTTTCGGGTCAATCAGCCCGTCGGAGATCTTGCTCGCAGAGAGGCTGGTAATGTGTTTCAGGAAATTGCCGGATTCCTCATGGCATGCGCTTTCGGGGATATCCTTGCACACCCGGCCCTCATCGCCGGAGGTGAGCATTTGCATAACGGTCTTGCGCGTATTTTCAGGCATGACGGGCTAAATAGCGTAGCGGGCGAAATCGGCAATGTTCACGATTGGGTGTCTGGCAGGCAAAAGCGCTGGAAGCGCTTTGCGAATGCGCTAGACCTTGTGTTTATGGCTGACACGAATTTTGTCCCCGCGAAGTTTTCCGATCCCGATGTGACCGCCAAGGGAGAGACCCGTGCCAGCGTTGGCTGGACCGGGCTGAAGACGCTGTGGCTGAACACCGGCACGCTTTGCAACATTGAGTGCGCGAACTGCTATATCGAAAGCTCGCCCACCAATGACCGCCTGGTCTATCTGACGCGCGATGATGTGCGCCCCTTCCTGGAAGAGATCGACGGTACGGTCGAGATCGGAATCACTGGCGGCGAGCCTTTCATGTGCCCCGAAATCCTGGGCATTATGGAGGATGTGCTGTCACGCGGGCACAGCCTCTTATTGCTGACCAATGCGATGCGCCCGATGATGCGCCCGCGCCTGCAGGAAGGTCTGGAGCAGCTGGCTGCTCAGCATGGCGACCGCATGGTGCTGCGCGTCTCGCTCGATTCGCATGACCCGGCGATCCATGATGCCGAGCGTGGAGCAGGGGCCTTTGAAGAGGCCTGCAAGGGCCTCCGCTGGCTGGGGGAACGCGGCGTACAGGTTGCACTGGCAGGCCGTCAGGCCCTGAACGAGGATGATTCCGCCGCCCGCACCGCCTATGGCGCGCTGGCCGCTTCACTGGGCCTGAAGCTGAACCCCGCCGACACGAAACAGCTGGTCCTGTTTCCGGAAATGATCGCCCGCGATGACCCGCCGGAGATTACCACCGCTTGCTGGGGCATTCTGGGCAAGTCCCCGGACGACATCATGTGCGCCAATCAGCGCATGGTGATCCGCCGCAAGGGCGCGGGCCGGGCCACGGTCACCGCCTGCACGCTGTTGGTGGATGATCCAGCCTTTGAACTGGGTGAGACTTTGGCCGAGGCGACAGCCGATCCGGTCAAGCTGAACCATCCCTGGTGCGCCAGCTTCTGCGTCCTCGGCGGCGGCAGCTGCTCCGCTTAAGTCAGCGGCGGGCTATTCTCATCAACCTGCTCGAAGATGGCCAGATAGGTAATGGTTGGTGCTCCAAGACCACCGCAGCCCGGCTGCTGGACCTCCATCACGCTGTGAAAGCGATAGCCCTTTTCATGGGCGTTGTTCAGCTTGGTCTCCAGGGTCTTGATGGCCTGATCGGAAAACTCCTTCCCGATGGCCTGAACGCGGTATTTCATGATGGCAGCTCCAGCTCTGTTAGATCCGTTCCCCCCTTGCCGGGCTTGCAGCGGCAAAGACGTTGATAGGTGAGGCGAAATGCGGTGAGGGGCGGCTTGGTGCGGAAGGCCAGCTCGCTGTAACGCGAACAGCTTGGCTCATAGCCGCACCGATTGCCGATGACTTCCGGACGCAGACGGCGATACAGCCTCAGCAACGCGACGGGCAGGAAGGCGGCACTTGTTATGCGCGGGCGTGGCAAGCGGTCGATGGTCTGGTCCATGGCAGGGCGCAGTCCCATCCGGCGCATGGCGGACGGGCGCAGTTCCTCAGGAACATCAAACTCGACATCACCAATTTGCATGAAGCCCCCCGGCCATTCCTGCTTCGCCTATTAAGGCGGCGACGAGAAACGATGTCAATTCTCTGGATTGGGAAATGCCCCCTTCCTGCAAGGCTCGTGAGGTCTGACACACCCGCCTCTTGCGATAGGGCCGGGGCGCTGCCACATGGGGGCACCAATTCGAGGTATTTGCCATGTCCGACGCAGCCTATGCCGTCACCGATTTCGTCACGAACTTCCAGATCGTGGACCGTCCCGTTCGCGGGCGGGCCGTGCGCATGGGGCAGGGCAGCCTGTCGGGCATTCTGCGCCGCCACGACTACCCGACCAATCTGGCCCGTATCCTGGGCGAGGCGGTGACGCTCGCCACGCTGGTCGGCGCGTCCCTGAAATTCAATGGCCGCCTTCTGGTGCAGGCCGAGGGTGATGGTCCGGTCTCCATGCTGGTCGGCGAGTATCGCACCGATGGCGGCGTGCGCGGCTATGCGCGCTTTGATCCCGAAGCCTGGGCGCATCTGGACAAGGTGAACAAGGGCGCGGCCCCGCACATGCCCCAGCTGTTCGGCCCGAATGGTCGCCTTGGCCTGATCATCATTCAGGACAATCCGGCGGTCCAGCCCTATCAGGGCATCGTGCCGCTGGAAAAAGGCACGCTGTCGGAATGTGCGGAAGACTATTTCGCGATGTCCGAACAGGTGCCGACCCGGATCAAGCTGTCGGTGGCCGAACTGGACCGCAAGGGCGAGCCTGGCGTCTGGGTGTCCGGCGGCATGATGGTGCAGAAGATTGCCAATGATGACGCCCGCGGCGATACCGATGATGCCTGGCGTGAAGCCGAGGCCTTGTTCGCCACGCTGACGGACGCCGAACTGGCAGATCCGGATCTGCCGATGCAGGATCTGCTGTTTCGCCTGTTCCACGAACGCGGCGTGACAATGGAGACTCCGCAGGCGCTTGATGACCGCTGCACCTGCAATCAGGAACGGCTGATGGAGACGCTGCGCCAGATGCCGGACGAGTCCCTGCAGGAAATGGTTGAGCCGGACGGCACGCTGGCCATCGACTGCCAGTTCTGCAACCGGCATTATTCCATCCCGATCAGCGATGTGACTGGCAATCCGAATTAGGACTGATATGAAAAGCCCCTCACCCTTGAAAAGGTGAGGGGCTTTTCTTTGTGGCTGGCGTCAGGCGCTTGCCGGCTTTGCTTACTCGCCTTGTGTCAGGGCCATGATCTGCATGGCGAAATCCACATCGCCCTTGGCCATGGCGGTTTCGAAGAAAGTCTTCTTGTCCTTGCCGCGCGGCTCCATGATATCTGCGCCATTATTGTGGAGCATGGTCAGCAGCTTCAGAGTCGGCTCGTAATGGCGGCTGCTTGAAGGATAGGAGACATAGTTCATCAGGCTTGCGCCGGTGTCATCCTTGGCTTTCGTATCTGCGCCGAGGGCAATCAAAAGTTTGATTCCTACCATTTCTTCCCGGTCTCCTCCCCATGCCGATAGGGCCAGCATAAGTGGGGTCGCGCCTGGATTGACCGGTTTTTCTTTATGAGGTGCAAGAGTTCTCTCAATTTTGAGGGGGGCATCCACATCTGTGCCATAGGCAATCAGGGTGGCCATGATGTTGAGATATTTCTCGAGGGTCTGTTCTCTGTGGCGATGAGCTCCGCGCCAGGCGCAGTGATGCAGTGGGGTAAATCCATAATCATCATAGAAGTTGACATCGACACCTTCCTCCACAACCAGCTTTTGAGTGGTCATAAATCCGATATCGGTGCCCCAGCATACATAGGAGATGGGACGGCGGCCATTCTCGGTTTCGGCATTCAAGTCGAAATTGCCACTCAGAAGATACTCGGTAACGTAAACGTCGGGATTGCAATCGCCATCACTGGACTGGGAATAGGAAGGTATATTGCAGCGTGTGTAGGTGATCGTACCTGGCCCGTAGAGGTAATAGGGCAAGGGCTTCCCGGTTGACAGGTTTTCGGGGTCAACAAGGCCCTGGCCAATGTAGAAATTCGCTTTTTCAAAATCTCTTTGCAGCACGAACTTGATAAACTGGCTTTCATTATCGTCCAGATGTTTGGCTTGCGCGTGAGCGCCTGCTTGTGTTGCAAATGCGAGTGTTGCGGCGGCAATGGTCAGACGGATGGCTGATTTCATTTGGATGCCTCCCCCATTTTCAAATTTCCGGTCGCGGCCCCTGTTTATTGGGAAGACCCGTGACCCATTCAAACGCGATGAGAACCGGTCAGACACCCGGCCCATGAACATGCATACGAACTGCAACATTAACAAAAAGCAACAACAAGCTTTACGATCAGACGTGCCGTCGGCCAGAGTGCCTGCTGTAAATGTAGGTCATTGCGCGTTGGTGCGGGCGCTGGCAGAGGGGGAGTCATGAATCTCAAATGGCTTCCCAATGCGCTGACGATAGCGCGCTGCGTTTTTGCCGGCTTGTTGCTGCTCGGCTTCTGGCAGGCGCTGAGCCTCGACCCGGCCGAGGCGGGCCTCAGCGCGGATGACTCCGCCGTGCGCGCGACGCTGCAACAGCTCTGGTACCAGTTTGCCTTTCTGGCCTTTCTGTCCGGTGCGTTGACGGACTTTCTGGATGGCTGGCTGGCGCGGCAGCTGAACGCGCACAGCCGGTTCGGTGTCTGGCTGGACCCGATTGCCGACAAGCTGTTGATTGCGGCGGCGCTGATCTGTCTGTCGATCCAGTTCCGCAGCTGGCTGATCTATATTCCGGCCGCGATGATCATTGCGCGGGACGTGTTCATCACCTGGTTCCGGGCGACGCCCAAGGGCAAGGCCGTAATCGTGCCGTCCAATATGGCGAAGTGGAAAACCGGGTTCGAAATGGCGGCCATCATCGGCATGATGCTGCCGCTGGCCATCTTTGCGCCAGACCCGCAGCGCCTTCAGGGTGAAGAATTGTCGCTGGCTGTTCTGGCCATCGTGTTTGCCCTTGTGGGCCTGCTCTGGGTGGCGGCGATCCTGTCCTGGCAGACGGCCTGGCAATATATGAAGGCTGCGCTGCGCCCGCAGGGCTGAGGGACTTTCAGCCCCCCAGATAAAAAGGAACGCTGGAGGCCCAAGGGGTGAGGCAACCAGCGCTCCAGGCTGTCACTTCCGGGAGCCCGATAAGGGGTAACAGGCCCGCGGAACAGGCGTCTGATGATTGGGCCAGGAGAGAAGAACTGTCCCACCACCGCGATTCGAAATGCCCGGCGCGTGCAAAGGTTCCCGCGAAATTTTGCGGCGGCATTGAGGCTGCATTTCCATGATTTCTCCGGAAGTCGGCCCGCGTTCGGACTCAATCGCGGGCGACAAGGGAGTCATGAGATCACGAACGAGCCCCACGACGAAACTTGTGACCGTGCTGCTGGCAGGGTTGCTGTTCCTGTGCCTGCCGGCCTTCCTGGCAATGGCCGGGGCCTGATCTCAGGGCTTCTGCCCGCCCCAATAGGGGGAGGGGGCCGCGCCGTGATAGACTTCTTCCAGACGCAGCCTTGTGCCGGGTGTCGTGCCGTCCGGCAGGTCAGCGGGCGAACACCAGCGCGCTTCGGCAATTTCGGCATGGGCGGTGGCCTTGCCTGTCTGCCAGATATCCGGCGTGACATGGTAGAGCAGCACATGATCATTGGGGAAGGAGACATGATTGGAATAGGCGCCGATCAGGCGCGGGGCCCCGGTCAGGATGATGCCGCCTTCTTCCAGGATTTCCCGGCGCAGGGCCTCTTCGCAGGGTTCGGCCCGCTCAACCCCGCCGCCCGGCATGTGCCAGCCGCCAATATAGGTGTGACGCACCAGAAGAATGTCGCCCTTTTCATTCTCTACAAGCGCGCGCACGCCCAGCGTCATCGGGCGCATCAGGCGGGCATAGACATGGAAGAGGCGGGTTCTCAAGGACGGCATGGGACTCCCCTCATAGGGTAAATTATTGTGCGGAGTGGGTATATTTCCCGGCAGGATGTAAAATTTTCCTGTCGTTTAAGGCTCGCCAAGCTGCGCAACGCGCGCTATGGGAGGGCCAAAGCATGGAAATGCTAGAGAGAACAGCAGCGAGACGGCACCATGATCCATCCTTCCCTGATTGCCATTGCCGCGATTGTGATCGTGTTCGGCATCCTGAATTTCATTGAATACAAGCGCCTGGACTAGGAGTTTTCCTGGTAAATGCCTGATCTTACCCTGATCGCCGCCCTGATCGGGGGGCTAGCCATCATGGCGTTTGCAGGGGATTTCCTTGTAAACGGCGCGGTGGCCATTGCCAGGCGTCTTGGTGTTTCCCCCCTGATCGCCGGCATATTCATTGTCGGCTTCGGCACCTCCGCGCCGGAGATGATCGTGTCGCTGAACGCTGCGCTGGAAGACCGCGCAGGCCTCGCGATTGGCAATATTGTCGGCTCCAACATTGCGAACATCTTCCTCGTGCTGGGCGTGCCTGCGCTGATCATGCCGTTTGCCGCAGGCGGACGGGGGCAGGGCCGGGCCCTGATCGCCATGCTGGTGGCGACAGCCGTTTGGATGGGCATGACCGGGTTTTCCGAGCTGACGCCGCTGACGGGCATATTGTTCCTGATTATCCTGCTTGGCTATTGCGGTGTGACGCTGATCCAGGCCCGCCGCGCGGTGGCGAGCGGGGAAGACCCCGGCGTGGAACTGGAAGAGACCCCGCATATCAGCGTCGCTCGCGCGCTGGCCTATGTGCCGCTGGGCATTGGCGGCCTGGTGCTGGGCGCCCATCTCATCATCGCTGGCGGTGTCGGCATCGCGACCTTCTACGATGTGCCCCAGGAATGGATCGGGCTGACTTTGCTGGCCATCGGCACCTCCTTGCCGGAGATTGGCGCAGCCATTGCTGCGGCCCTGCGTCGGCATGGCGAAGTGGCTATCGGCAATGTGCTCGGCTCCAACATTTTCAATATTCTGGGGGCGGGCGGCATTATCTCCTTCTTCGGGCCGATTGAGATTGCGCCCACTTTCACGCAGTATGACCATTGGGTCATGGCTTTTGCCGCACTGCTGATCGGTGTCTTCATCATGACCCATGCGCGCCTTGGCCGCCTGATGGGAGTTCTGATGCTGCTGATCTATGCAGTCTACATTTACGGTCTGATCAGCGGGTTCAATTTGCTGGGCCTGGTCCAGCCCTCTGCGGCATGAAACCGGGCGCGGCGCTTGTCACCGGGGCCGGGAAGCGGCTGGGCCGCGCCATGGCCGAAGCGCTGGGCGCCGATGGCTGGCATGTGATCGTGCATTACAACAGCTCTGCTGACGGGGCCGAAGAGACCGCTGCCGCGATCCGCGAAGCGGGCGGTGAGGCGATCACCCTGCAGGCGGATCTGACCGATGAGGCCGAGACCGGAGACCTGATCCTGAGGGCGGCCGAAAAGCTGGGCCGGCCGGTGACTCTGCTGGTCAATTCTGCGTCCCTGTTCGAGGATGACACGGCGCTGACCCATACCCGCGAGGGATGGGACGCGCACATGAACGCCAATCTGCGCGCGCCGGTGCATCTGGCGCAAAGCCTGGCCGATGCCCTGCCGAAAGGCGAAAGCGGCCTGGTCATCAACATGCTGGACCAGCGTGTCTGGAAGCTGACCCCGCAATTCTTCACCTATACGCTGTCCAAGGCCGCCCTCTGGCAGGCGACGCAGACACTGGCCCAGGCGCTGGCGCCGCAGGTGCGCGTCAATGCCATCGGACCGGGGCCGACGCTGCGCTCAAAACATCAGAGTGAGGAAGAGTTCGCCGCCGAGAGGCGCGCGACCCTGATGGGGGAGGGGTCCAGCCCCGAAGAGATTGTGAGCGCCATGCGGTATCTGATCTCTGCGCGCAGCGTGACGGGACAGATGATTGCCAGCGATGGCGGGCAGCATCTGATGTGGCAAACTCCGGATACGCAGGTCTAATGAATTTCTCTTCCGATACGTCCGCCCCGGCGCATCCTTCGGTGCTGGAGGCAATGGTCGCAGCCAATACAGGGCTGGAGGCAAGCTATGGCAATGACACGGTTACGCGCCGCCTGCGCCAGCGTCTGGGCGATGTGTTCGGCACGGCGGATTTCGATTACTGGCTGACGGCCTCCGGCACGGCATCAAACGCGCTGGCGCTGTCATGCTTTTGCCCGCCGACCGGCGCTGTGCTGTGCCATGCGGGCGCACACATTGCGGTGGATGAACGCGGCGCGCCGGAATTCTTCTCCGGCGGTGGCAAGCTGCAGCTGTTGCGCGGGCCGGATGGCAAGATCGGCAGCGAGCAACTGGACGAGGCGCTGGCGGGGATCAATCATGATTTCGTGCACGAGACGCCTGCGCATGTGCTGTCGCTGACGAACCTTACCGAGAATGGCACGGCCTATAGTGTTGCTCAGGTAACGGACTATGCGGCACGCGCCCATGCCAAAGGCCTGATCGTGCATATGGATGGCGCGCGGCTTGGCAATGCGCTGGTCGCCACAAGCGCGACCCCGACGGAGATGACCTGGAAAGCGGGCGTCGATGTGCTGACCTTCGGCCTGACCAAGACTGGCGCGATCGGTTGCGAGATCATCCTTCTGTTCGGCAAGGCGCGTGAGAAGAAGCGGGAACTGGAAGTGCGGGCGAAACGCGCTGGCCATATGCCGCCCAAGATGCGGTTCATGGCGGCGCAAGCCGAGGCGATGCTGGAGGGCAATCTGTGGCTGGAGCTGGCGGCGCAGGCCAATGAGGCCGCCCGGCGCCTGGCCGAAGGCCTGCAGCGTAAGGGCGTGAAGCTGGCCTTTGCGCCGGAGGGCAATGAAGTGTTCGCGCTTTTGTCTGAGGATCAGGTGGCGCGCCTGCATGCTGCCGGGGCCGTGTTCTATCCCTGGATGGGCGGCAGCCAGCGGCTGGTCTGCAGCTGGAGCACGCGGGTCGAAGAGGTCGACGCTCTGCTGAAAGTGCTGAAAGCCTAGCGCAATGCGGCGGCCTGTGGGGGGCTGGCCGAGCGCGGATGGCGCGGTTTCCAGGGTGCGACAAGGTTTTTGCGTCTGATTGCTGGACTGTGACGGCGGCGCACGGCAGAGAAGGGCTAGCAGTCTTCACGGGAAGGGGTGACGTCATGACCATTCGCTTGCGTGCTGCAATGCTTGCAGCGTTTCTTGCCACATCAAGTGTCGCGGGATGTTCCACGGCCTATTATGGCGCGATGGAGCAGTTCGGCTATCAAAAGCGCGACCTGCTGGTCTCGCGCGTGAATGAGGCCGCCGCCGCGCAGGAAGAGGCAAAGGTGGAATTCAATGACGCGCTGGAAGCCTTCCGCTCCGTCGTCGCGCTGGATGGGGGAGAGCTGGAAGCCTCCTATGACCGCCTGTCGAAAACCTATGATCAGGCCGAGGACAAGGCCCAGAAGGTGCGCGACCGTATCAAGAGCATGAAGGGCGTCTCCCGTGACCTGTTCGTGGAATGGCGCAAGGAGCTGGAAGAGTATTCCGATCCCGAGCTGCGCCGCGTCTCGGCCCAGCAGCTGGAAGATACGCGGGAGCGCTATGGCGTTCTTGTGCAGAAGATGGACCGGGCCGCGGAATCCATGGACCCGGTTCTGGCCGTGTTCCATGACCGCGTATTGTTCCTGAAGCATAATCTGAATGCGCGGGCGATTGCGGCGCTGAGCAATGAGACGCGCGACATCGAGACCGATGTGGCGGAGCTGATTGCGGAGATGGAGCGCTCGATTGCCGAGGCAGACGCCTTCATTCAGGAGATGACCGCAGGCGGAGTGTAGGCATGGCGCAGACGCCCGGATATTCCGGAAAGCCGCTCTGGCAGAAGCTGGGCCTGAAGCCCGGCATGCGCTGTCTGCCGGTCAATCCGCCGATGACCTATACCAGCCTCGTCGATGGGGCCGAGGGCGTGCAGTATACGCAGAATGGCCCGGCAGATCTGGTCCACCTGTTTTGCCATAATCGCGCGGAATTCGAGGGCGCTGTTTCAGCGGCCATGGCGCAGGTGAACCCGGGCGGCATGTTGTGGGTCTCCTGGCCAAAGAAATCCTCCCGCCTTTATGCCGACCTGACCGAGCAGGATTTGCGGGATGTGATCCTGCCCATGGGCTGGGTGGATGTGAAAGTCTGTGCCGTGACGGATGACTGGTCCGGGCTGAAATTCGTGAAGCGCAAGACAGGCTAGGATTCCAGCTGCACATGCGACGCCCGTGAAGGCGCTTTGTGGGTGGGGTGAGTTTTTATCCGTAGAGAGACGGGTCAGGTGTCGGGTGGGGGG
Organism: Alphaproteobacteria bacterium; assembly: GCA_018222605.1. Classification (GTDB taxonomy): domain Bacteria; phylum Pseudomonadota; class Alphaproteobacteria; order Caulobacterales; family Hyphomonadaceae; genus Hyphomonas. The sequence goes on along the minus strand of JAAEZZ010000002.1, from coordinate 214,655 downwards.
ACACTTTCCCACATCCGCTCATGCCGGCGCACGCCGGTATCCAGGGGCGTGCGTGCAGAGCCTGCCGCACTGGACCCCGGCTTTCGCCGGGGTGAGCGGACAAGAGGCGTGAGCGTTTCAATTTCGCAGAGGGCATCGCGGTAGGCCTTCGACGGCTCCCACTTGAATTGATCCTGCCGTTTCTGCTTTGCCAGCGCTGCGTCGCGCTCGGCTTGCGTGTCGGAGATGCGGACCAGCACGACGCGTCCGTTCGGGGCGATGCCATAGAGGAAATTCGCCTGCTCACCTTTCACGGTCCGGACATAGAGCCGGATCATGACGAGCTGCATCCAGATCCAGAAGCGATATTGCTCCAGTTCCGGCAGCAGCTTGCAGGGAGGGGCGAAAAGGCGATCCATGGCGCAAGTGTGCGCCAGCCGCCTCTCCCACGAATTCAGATTGTGCCACGCCAATGACGGCGACAGGTTCCGCGCCAAAAGGCGTAGCACAGGACCGTCTCAATCCCCGCCATTTGGCAGGCCAAGCTGACCGAGCAGAAAGTCGACACGCTCTGCCACCGGCACTTTCGGCAGCAGGATTGTCTCATAACCATGGGCAGGATAGGCCGTCAGCAGGCGGTCATACTCGGCCATGGCCTCTTCAAGGCCATGCTGGCGGCCAGCATCTGTTTCGTAGATCTCCGGCCAGGGCGGCGTGAGAAAGACTGTGCGGGCATAGCGGTATTGCTCCGCCAACGGGGCAAGCTCGGCAGAGCCGGTCAGGTGCTGCCAGGCGGTAAGGGCGTCAATCAGGCTGCGGTCAAAGAAGACCGGGCCCGTATGCGCGCGGGCCGCCTCATGATCTTCGCGGGCAAGGCTGATCACGCGGATGAGAAAGGCGCGCAAATCCTGCCAGGGCAGGGCGGTGCCGCCGCTGGCCTGTTCGGCCTCCACCACGCGCCGGCCGGGTTCATTGATCGTCGCATAGCCGAGGTCTGACAGCGCCGAAAGCAGCGTGGATTTTCCGCCGCCGGAGCAGCCGGAGAGGATGATAAAATGGTTCATGGTCTACTCTTTGGCTTGAGGATAGGATTGGGAGAAGGACAACAACGCAGGCAGGAGACACGAATATGACCTATGTGGATGGAATGGTTGCGGCGGTGCCAGAGGCCAATAAGGCGGCCTATCTGGACCATGCCAAAAAGACAGCGGAACTGTTCAAGGAAGCTGGCGCGTTGTCTGTTGTTGAATGCTGGGGCGCCGATGTGCCGGAAGGCAAGCTGACCTCCATGCCAATGGCTGTGAAGCTGGAAGAGGGGGAGACGGTCGTGCTGTCCTGGATCAGCTGGCCGTCCAAGGATGCGCGCGATGCAGCCTGGGAAAAGCTGATGGCGGATGAGCGCATGGCCGGCATGGAGATGCCATTCGATGGCTCCCGGATGATCTTTGGCGGGTTTGACGTCGTACTGGATGCCTGACCGGGTGGGCGGCAGCGCTGTGCAATGGTCTGATTATCCGGCCGCGAGTCTGTTTGACTCTTCAATGCGCCCAGCGGCGAAGAGGATTGTACCAAGCAGGAGTAGAACGCCGCCCGCGCCAAGCGCAAAATAACTATAGACCGGATCTGGAGCCGTATCGCTGTAACGCGCATAGGCCGCCTCGAAATTGTCCCGCGGCGTGTCGCAGGACTGAACGACTTTCATGCATAGCTCAAGCTGGGCGGCGGCCTTGTCGAAATCGAGCTTTGCCTCTTGGTATTGTCCGATCCGAGAGAAAAGAAAAAGCCCCGCTGCGACCACGACAACAGACACCCAAATCATCGCCAATCCAGATTTCTTCACCCCATACTCCTTCGAGATAGCTGTCTTCCGTATGACCCGCAGCAGATGGCAGGGCGCTTGCCGGACTTATACTTTTGGTTGAGTGGCGTCGCAACACACTTCTGGCCCGACAAACAAGGTAATTCCGGGGCACGCCACGCGTGAAGGAGCGCGCGGTAAATAAGACCAGACGGCCTGTAAGCCGGGTTCTGTTCGTCCCCTTGCGGAGATCTGGCAGCCATTCCTCTGGGATGCCTGTTGCCAGGCACCTCACGCGACACACCCGGGGCGCGGGCGGAAAACGGCCCATATGCGCCCCCTATTCGGTCTTGCTCCGGGCGGGGTTTACCGTGCCAGTCCTGTCGCCAGGCCTGCGGTGGGCTCTTACCCCACCCTTTCACCCTTACCCCTTCGAGAAGGGGCGGTTTGCTTTCTGTGGCACTTTCCCTCGGCTCGCGCCGGGCGGCCGTTAGCCGTCGCCCTGTTTCCCTGGAGCCCGGACTTTCCTCCAGCATGCCGTTACCAGCATGCCAGCGGCTGCCCGGCCGTCTGGTCTGGAGGCTATATAGGGGAAAGCAGCGGGCCGCGCCAGATGGCGGGCGCTGAAGGCTCTATCGCGAGATGGGGCGGAGCAAAATGTCTATGAGGATGGCATCGGTTTCATCCTGCGGGAGTTGGCTGAGGCCCATGAGACGCTCAATGCGGCCGGACAGGATGAGATCTGCCAGGCCATGCACCATGGCCCAGGAGGCGACGACATCCTTCATGGCTTCGGCGTCTGAATACGGGTCCGCGCCGACTTCGGCCTGAACCAGCTCTACCAGCTTGCCGAAGGCGGCGAGGGAACTGGCCGCGAAGGCCTCATCGCTGCGGTCAGGTTTCTCGGAGGAAAACATCAGGCGAAAGAGGGCCGGGTTGGCAATGCCGAAATCGACATAGCCAAGGCCGATGGCGATCAGCTGGGAGGTCTTGTCCGGCGCGGCAGCGGCCTGGCGGGCCTCCTGCGCGGCGATCAGGCGGTCATAGCCGATGGCGGCGAGCGCGGTGAGCAGGCCCTTGGCATCCCCGAAATGATGGGCGGGCGCGCCATGGCTGACACCTGCACGTTTGGCAACGGCGCGCAGGGAGAAGGATTCCGTGCCGTTTTCAGCAAGTTCTTCTTCCGCCGCCTTGAGCAGCGCCGGGCCAAGGTCTCCATGATGGTAGCGTTTTGACGCGGCGTGCGAAGCGGAAGGGGATGAAGCTGTCATGAGGCGTATCATAGCGCGTAACTTGACACTGTCTAGATGTGTCTGTAGGGCTAAATCTAGACAGTGACTAGATAGGCGAAAAATCATGATGAAATGGGTAATCAGGGGGCTGCTGGCCGTAGGGGTGATTGCGGTATTGGGGACGGTGTCGAGCTATCTGTTCGTCGATCGCGAACTGAACCGGATGTATGGCGCCTTTGTCGAGGTGGCCGAGCCGGAGCTTGAGGCAGAGACAGCGGAGACCTATGCGCTGGCCAATGTGAATGTACTGGCGCCGGAAGCAGACCGGTTCATTCCTGACCAGTCCGTAATCGTCGAGGATGGCCTGATACGGACCGTCGGGGCAGGGGACGTGCCGGAAGGCATTCGCGCCGTGGACGGACAGGGCATGTATCTGGTGCCGGGGTTTACCGACTCGCATGTGCATTTGTGGGAGAGCGCCAATGATCTGCTGCTTTATGTTGCCAATGGTGTGACGCAGGTGCGCGAGATGAACGGCCAGCCGAACAATCTGGCCTGGAAGCGCGAGATCGAAGAAGGCCGGATCGGGCCGGAGATTTTTGTGGTGGCGCCGCAATTTGCGACCTTTGTGGGGTTTGAAGGCGTCATGGTCGGCTGGACCCAGCGCAAGACGATTGTGCGTAACCGGAAGGAGATCGAGAAGGCCGTCGCGGACTTCAAGGCGGCAGGCTATGACGCGCTGAAGTCCAGCAGCTTTCTGAGCCGCGAAAATTATGACCAGTTGAGCGAGGTGGCCGCCGAGGCCGGGATGCCGCTGGTGGGGCATATTCCGGTGGCGACGGATCTGGACGCGGTGTGGCGTGGCAGTGCTTCCGAGATTGCGCATATCGAGGAACTGGTCAAACAGCTGGACAAGGAGTTTGGCGGCTATGGCCCGGACGAGGCAGAGGCGTTTCTGGAATTCGTTCGGGAGCGGAGTGATGATGTGGCACAGAATCTGGTGCGCGAGGGCATCATGGTGACGTCCACGCTGGACCTGGTCGACAGCTTTCACCGCCAGAAATCCCAGCTTAAGGAAGAGCTGCAGGCCGTTGAACTGGCATACGAAAACCCGGGCATTGCCGAGGGCACGGTGATTACATCGCGCGGCATGGGTTGGCTGCCGGAGGTGAATATCTATCGCTGGCCGGAAGGGATGGACGCGCGTCGACAGGCCCGTAGCCTTGTCTACTGGAAGGCCTATGCCGAGGCGCAGCATATCCTGCTCGATGCGATGCTGGCGCATGGCGTGGACATTCTGGCGGGCACGGATGCAAATGTACCGGTCATGGTGCCGGGCTTTTCCCTGCATGACGAACTGGAAGCCATGAATGCGGCCGGCATGAGTCCCGCAGAAGTGCTGGCTTCTGCCACGATGAAGCCGGCCACCTTGATGGATAGCAATACCGGAGAGATCAGCGCAGGGCGTAAGGCCCATCTGGTGCTGCTGAGGGATAATCCGCTGGAGGACATTTCCGCCACGCGGGAGATCGAGATGGTGATGCTGGGCACCCGTGTGTTCGACCGGGCAGACCTGGACGCGATGTTGCAATCTGTTGCCGATGCGAACGCCGCGAGTCGCAAAGTGGCGCTGGCGGCAGAATAAGTTTTCACCGGGCGGGAACCCAATGCGGTGCAGTTCGTTTTCAGGCAATGATAAAAGCAACAATTTCCGTTCTCGTCCTGTCTCTTGTGCTGGTCGCAGCGTGTTCGCAGGAAAGTATTTCTCCTGCTGACCCTGATGCTGCGCCTGCGCTGGCCCCCACCCAGACGGACGAGCAGGCGGACAAGACGGCAGAGGCAGCCCCCTCCGCGACACCGTCTGAAACCATCGGAGGAGATGGATCGGACATCCAGCTCCAGCCGATCACCGCCGACACCGGGCTTGATCTGGAAGGAGAGCTAGGCTGCAGCTTCCAGACCGAGCCAGACAATGCCTTGCTGTTCATCGCAAAGGCCAATGTGGGCGATGAGTTCCGCCCGCGCGGCGGGATCAACAATAATGGCTATGCCGAAACCCTGACCGGCACCGAGACAGGCGGTTTCAGCACGCTGGAGGCCGATGGCGGCAGGTTTGGCGGCAAGGGGATGACCCTGACTCTGACGCCGGTAGAGCAGCGTGTGAATGACGGCACAGAGACAGTCAGCCAGAGCGCAAAACTGCTGGTCCAGCGCGGCGACGGCGCCGAGCGGACCTATCAGGGAGTCTGGACCTGCGGGCCGTAAGCCGAGAGTGAGGGGCGCTTACTCCGCCCCGAAAATCAGTGGCTCGCACTTGGCGCGCAGGATGTCCACAAGATCCTCGTCCATGAACTGGTAGTCGTCCGGAATATCCAAGACATGCACGTCCTTGTACGCGACTTCCTGCCGGAAGTCTGCGCGCAGGCGGGAAGCATGCTTGTCCTCCATCACCAAAATCAGGTCAGCCCAGCGAATGTCGGCCACACTGATCTGGTGACGTGCGCTACGCGCCGTTCCGGCAGACCGGGCGGAGACGCCTGCGACATTCGCAAACACGGCTTCGCCGGTCGGGCTGCGCCATTTGTTGTGGCTGCAGACGAACAGGACTTTTACAGGCACGGCATCTGCCATCAGTTTCTCCCACTCCCGGTACGGCCAGATCTTGCCGATCTGACGCGCCCTGTGAAGCTTGTTATGACGCAGATAGACCAGGCGCCACTTCTTTTCTGCAAAGCCGCGATAGGTTGGCTCTACCTTGCGGTCGCCATTGTGATTGCGGGCAGCCGCACGGCGCGCCGCCCGGTTTGCGGGGTGTGACATGGTGAATTCCTCATGCTGTCGTGGGGTCAGCAGCCGCGGCAACACGGGAATGTGGGGCGCATATATCTCAGGCGCGGGGAATGTTCAACTCCCGCGTTAACGTTTCAGGGGTGGGAGTGAGGCCGGAATTGCTCCATATATTGCAGACTTGCCGGAGCGCCCCGCATGCTGAAACATCTTCGAAAGCTGCCTGTCCCGGAGCCGGTGAAATATTGGCTGATCGGACCACTCTGGTGCGCGATGGTCAGGCTGTCCAAGCCGGAAGTGCGGATTGTGACGGGGGGGATCAGCTTCTATGCGCTGTTTTCCATCTTCCCGATTGTCTATCTGACGCTGACCCTGCTGTTCACGCTGTTGCCGCGCGAGATCAGCCAGCATCTGGCCGATACGGTGGACCAGGTTCTGGTTTCCGCCGTGGCTCCGCTCAGCAAGGCAGACCTCGACACGATCCATGAATCGACGCCGCAGGTGATCACCTTTCAGGCGCTGATCGCTGTCATCGTCGTGTTCTATACGGCGAGTTCGGGGGCGAAGGCGGCGATTACCGGCATCCGCATGGTGGCGGGCAGTGAACGGCGCACAAAGATCATCCGTTTCCAGGGCGTGTCCATCCTGATGACGGCGCTGCTGATCCTGTCAGTTTGGATTCTGGGCGCGCTGCAGCTGATCATGTCTGTCGTGACAGAGCGCGACGGCTTCATCGCGTTCGATCTGGCGCAGACGATTTCCGACATTGCCGCGCAATTGTGGCTGGGGAAGGGGATTGCGTGCTTTGTGATCTTCTATCTGATCATTGCCCTGTCGCTGAGCGGGCGGGTCAGCGGGCACAAGGCGAAGGCGCTGGGGGCGGCAGCGGGATCGCTGGCCTGGCTGGTCGCGACCTGGGGCTATCACCTCTATCTGAAATTCACCGCGCTGGACACGTTCTATGGTGCGCTGGCCTCTGTGATCCTGGGCTTTATCTGGCTGTCCGTGTCCGTCTCATCGCTGTTGTTCGGCGCAGCGCTGGCGGTCGAGTGGGCGGCGCGGATGCAGAAGGAAGACGTCATCGCCGAAGATGACGAGGAAGAGGATATATCGGTTCAGGATGACAGCGATACGGAGGGTGCCTCCAGCCCCGCATGAATCTGTGCGATGCGGGCCAGCGTGCCCGCGCCGGCATGTCCGGTCAGGCGCATGGGTAGCCAGCGGCGCTGAAAGGCGCGCACGATGCTGGCCGTTTCATCCGAATAGATGCCGTCCACGGCCAGTTCATAGCCGATGCCGTTCAGGGCATTTTGCAGGCGCTCGACATGCTTTCCCGTGTCGCCGGGTAGCAGGCTGCCACCATCGCGGCCTGACATGGCGGGCAAGTCAGGCCAGTAGCCGACGCCCTCTGCAGCGAGACGATCCCACGGGAAATGCTCGCCCGGATCAATCTTGCGCGCCGGGGCGATATCCGAATGCCCGACAATGCGGGACGGGCGAATGGCGTGGCGCGTGAGAATGTCTTTCGACAACGCGATGACGGCGGCGATCTGCGCGTCCGGATAGGGCGGCAGGCGGCCATCGGGCAGCGGGACATCGTGCCCGCCATTGACGATCTCGATGCCGATGGAGCGGGAGTTCAGATCATCATCATCCTGCCAGCGGGAGACCCCGGCATGCCAGGCGCGCTGGTCTTCCTGGACCAGCTGGGTGATGCGGCCATCTTCCCAGACCATGTAGTGGGCCGAGACTTCGGCGGCGGGATCGCACATGCGCTGCAGGGCGGCCTCGCCGGACTCCATGCCGGTATAGTGCAGCACCAGCATATCCAGCGCGTGACGGCGGGCGTTGAAGTTCGGGCTCTCCACGCGGTCTGTCTGCATCAGCTGCCTCCTGAACTCATTTTCTCCACGATGGACGCTTCCGGCAAGCGCTTGTTCTGGCGCACGGCGATGACGAAGACGCCGGACAGGGAGATGACAGAGCCCAGCACCAGCCGCGCCGTGATCGGCTCGTTCAGCAGGATGATGCCGAAGATGACGCCCCAGACCGGGGTCATCAGCGTCAGCGGGGAGAGCAGCGAAATGTCGTATTTCTTGATCAGGGAATAGAAGGCGCCATGGCCGAAGATCGACACGCCTGCCACTGCGAACAGCCAGGCCAGGCCGAGTTGCCACCCGCCGCGCATGAGAGACTCGATCTGGCCGGTTTCCAGAAGGCCGGACGTGATGAAGAGCGGCGCGAAGCTGAACAGGCCGACCCAGGCCTGCAGCTGCAGTGCCTTGATGGGGGCCATGCGCTTCATCAGGATGCCCCCGATCGAGCCGATAAAGGCGGCGATGGTGATGTAGACGAGGCCGATGGAGATGGTGAAGCTGCCGGGGTCAAACGCGATCAGCACGACCCCCGCAAAAGACAGCATGATGCCGAGGCCGCGCCGCCAGCCAATGGTCTCGCCCAGGAAGGCCATGCTCATCAGCGTGGAGAAGGGCGCGCCGAGCTGTCCGGTGATCGAGGCTGCGGACGCCTCCGCATTCTGCAGGCCCAGGAAGAGCAGGGCGAAATGCACCGCGCCGATGAACATCGCGATCAGGAACAGCATCCGCAAATCTTCCGGCTTTGGCCTGAGGAAGACGAGCAGGAACAGCGCGACACCGGCAAAGCGGGTCGCGGCAAAGAAGATCGGCGGCACGCCAATATCGGCCACCACCCAACGTGTGATGACCAGGTTCAGCCCCCAGACGAGGCAGACGGCGAAGAGCAGCATGAAGTCACGAAAGTTCATGCCAGTGGCGTTAGCAGGATTTGAGCAAACTGGGCAGAGAAAAGCGCGCTTTCACTTTTCAGGCGCGTGTGTAGATTTCCTCGCAGCGCAGGGGGGAGGAAGGGTCTGCCCTAATTGCGCCGGAACTGCGCGGTATCTGACGCGCTAAACAAGTGTTAATAAGGTGTTATAACGGGCTTGGGAGGCCTTGCCGGGAGAGACTGGCGGGCGTGGTGCAAACAGGAGACATGATTTGATGGGACTGATTTGGTGGATCCTGCCGGCAATTGCTGCGGTCATTGGCCTGATGCTGCTGTTTGCGGGCTTCGGGAAGCTGGCCAAGCTGAAAGCGGGATCAGGCTTTTTCCGGCTCGTCTTTGGCGTCGGCTTTCTGGGCTTGGCGGGCGTGGTTGCCTTTGCTGGCCTCAATCTGCAGACCTATAAGCGCCTGACCAAGGAACGCTACGCCGCCAATATCAAATTTGCCGCCGTGCCGGGCGAGGACAATGCCTATGCCTTGGACATGACGCTGTCGGATGGCACCAAGCTGGTTCAGGCCGATGGCACACAGCCTGTGCTGCGCGGCAACCAGTTCGAAGTCGGCGCGCAGGTCATCAAGTTCAAGCCGATGGCCAATATGCTGGGTTATGATTCCATCTACCGGCTGGACTATATCGAGGGCCGCATGTCGCGCCGCTTCACGACGACGGAAGTGACCGAGGCCACGACGAATGGCATCGCTCTGGCGGAAAATCCAGGTCTGGATGTCTATACGCTGGCCGAGAAGCAGGGCGGACGGTTTGGCATTGATGCCGATTATGGCTCTGCCACCTATCAGCCGATGGGCGACAAGTTCGAATATGTCGTCAATATTTCCCAGGATGCCCTGATCGCCCGCCCGACCGAGGGCACGAAGACGCTGATCCAGCGCCAGAAATATCCCGGCTATAGTCCGGCCTCAACGCCTGCCGAGACGCCGGATACGGAGATGCCTGCCGGTGATCTGGAGGGTGGCCAGTGAACCCGTGGGAGCGTTACGTCGTTCCGCATATCGTCTCCTGTGCATGCAGCACGAAGCCGATCATGAAGCAGCGGGAAAAGATTGTTCCGCGGGCGGAAGGCCAAGTGCTGGAGGTGGGCTGTGGCTCCGGCACGAATTTCCGCTATTATGACGCCAGCAAGGTAGAGCATCTCTATGCTTTGGAACCGTCGGAAGTGATGCTTAAGAAGGCGCGCCGGGAGGCTGGCGCGCTGGGCATCGGCAATCGTATCGAATTCCTGCAGACCGGCGCCGAAGCCATTCCGCTGGAAGATGACAGCATCGACACGGCGATAATCACGTTTGTATTGTGCACAATACCGGACTGGGAGGCGAGCCTGCGCGAGGTGCGCCGTGTGCTGAAGCCGGATGGCAAGATCCTGTTTTCCGAGCATGGCCTGGCGCCCGATGAGGGCGTTGCGAAATGGCAGCGCCGCATAGAGCCCGTGTGGAAACCTCTCGGTGGTGGGTGCCATCTGACGCGCGACACCGAGGCGATGTTTGCGGCGGCGGGCTTTCGTCTGGACGGAGCGGAGACGATGTATCTTCCGTCCACGCCCAAAATTGCAGGCTTTGTCAGCTGGGGCGCGGCAGTGCCCGTCTGAGACGCGGAATGCGCGCGCCGCCCTATCTGCCTTTTCTGAGCGGTCCGCCGGGGCTTGCGCCCGGACTGAAGCCGATTGCATGGCAAGGCTGGCTGACCCCCGACAGTGAAGCAGAGGCCTGGCTGGGGCCGAAACGCGACTTGATGCGGGACCGCCGCGCCGAGGTATTTGCCGCCCACGGAGCAGAGGCCGAGATGGCGGAGGCGGCGGTGCTGGTGCTTAGCGCGCTGGGACAGGGGATTTGCGAAGGCGAATGGCCGACGCCGTTGGAGGCCGCTGCCGCGGAGGTGTTCGATGATCTCTGTCTGATGGTGCGGGGAGAAGACGGGCTGTGGCGATTGCAGGCGGCGAGCCTGTGCGCGCCGACCTTCTGGCGATTGTCTGACAAGATGGGGGAACCGCTGGGCGGGCTGCATGCGCCTGTGCCGGGCGCTGACCCGGATCTGGTGCGGCGGATTTCCCGCATCTTTGATGGCCTGCAGCCGGGCCTCATTCTGGAGCGCTTCAACTGGACCGTTCAGGCGGGCGAGGCGCGCTTCACGCCCAGCTCATCGCCGCTGAAGGCGCTGGCTGCAGAGACACCGGAAGATGCTGCGCTGGACATGCTGTATCTGCGCGTGGAACGCCAGACGATCACCAAGCTGCCCGAGACAGGCGCGGTGCTGTTCACCATCCGTATCGTGATGGACCCGCTGCGCGCGGCACTTGCCGGGGAAGAGGCGGCGGAGGCGTTCAGGGCCGCCTGGCAGGGCATCACACCGGAGATGGCAGACTATAAGGGCTGGGCGGCATATGACGGTCTCGTCCGCGCAGCGCTAAGACAGTTAGGCAGGCGCGCCTGAGAGAGCGAGCAAATCGGTCATTTCTTTCCGGGAGCGGAATACGAGAACGGGCACGTCCGGCCCATGCGTGTCGAGCCCTTCGATGATACGGGGGGAGACGGTCTGCTCGAACGTCCAGATGAAATGCAGGAACTCCGCATCGAGTTTCTCCGGGCACCCTTGCGCCATGCCAGGCCGGGTTTGCCCGCGATATTTCAGCCACCGTCTGGTTACGCCGCTGATGCATGCGAGACGCGGCAGGCGCGGCCAGAGGACAAGGTCTGCGCGTGGCAGGCGCAGGTCAAATGTTTTCGGATTCGTGCCGTCCATCACCCAGCGGTCTTCCTGAACCAGTTTGGCGATCATACTATATTGTTCTGCGTCGCTGCGCTCGACCCAGCCCGACTGCCAGAGGACTTCCTGGTCAAGTGGTATACAGCGCAGGCCGAATGCGTCGGAGATGGCGCGGCCAAGCGTCGTCTTGCCTGAACCGCTGCAGCCGATAATGAGAACACGGTACGCCGTCTGCAGCTTTGCGGCGGCCTCTGTCAGGGAGATGTAGTTAGGCATGGCGATCTGTCTCGGCATGTGCAGGGCAGAGCGTTTTAGCCAGCCGCCGGGGCAGCGCAAGGGCTGAACGCTTATGTCCGAAGGGGCGTGCAGCTGGGCTTGCATCGGGGGCCGGGTGGACGTGGCCCGGAATCCGATTAGGTCTGACAAAGTGAAATGCGAAGAGGCACATCATGAAATACTGGCTGTTCAAATCCGAACCGGACGCCTGGAGCTGGGAACAGCAAAAGGCCAAGGGCGATGAGGGCGAGGAATGGTCCGGCATCCGCAACTATCAGGCGCGCAATTTCATGCGTGACATGAAAGTCGGCGACCGGGGCTTTTTCTACCACTCCAATAAGGGGCTCGAAGTGGTTGGCATTGTCGAGATATCCGCCGAGAGCGCGCCGGATTCCACGACCGATGATGAACGCTGGGACTGCGTGCATGTGCGGGCGCTGGCCGACATGCCAAAACCGGTGAAGCTGAAAGAGGTAAAGGCCAATCCGAAGCTGGAGGAGATGAGCCTGGTGACGTCTTTCCGCCTGTCCGTTCAGCCGGTGAAGGCCGATGAGTGGACGGAAGTCTGCCGCATGGGTGGAATCAATCCGAAGACTTTGAAGCCGGTCTAGGGCCCGGATTGCGATCCCCGCGAAAAAGGCCAAAAAGCGTCTGGCCTTAAAAATGTTAGCGTGCAACAATGCTCTCAAATGTGGAGGGTGCCCGGCTGTTTCTGTGCCCTCCTTATAATCCAGAGGGAGCAGGAAATAGCCATGTTGAACCGGAAATTATTCAATAAATTCAGCCTTATGGGGGCGGTTGCATCGCTTGCATTGATGGCGGCCTGTACCAGCACAGAGCCTGCCGAGGCACCTGTTGCCGCGCTGGATGCGCCAGAAGCGACAGAGCCTGCGATTCTGCCCTATATGGACGCCTCCCTCAGCCCGGAGGAACGGGCAAGGGATCTGGTCAGCCGCATGACGCTGGAGGAGAAAGCGGCCCAGATGTATGACAAGGCCGCTGGCATTCCGCGGCTTGGCATCCATGAATACAATTGGTGGAACGAGGCCCTGCATGGCGTCGCCCGCGCGGGCCATGCCACGGTGTTCCCGCAGGCGATCGGCCTGGCGGCGACCTGGGATGAAGACCTGATGCTGGACGTCGCCACGACGATTTCAGACGAGGGCCGCGCCAAGCATCATTATTATGCGTCTGAGGATGTCTACGCCATGTATGGCGGGCTGACCTTCTGGTCGCCCAATATCAACATCTTCCGTGATCCGCGCTGGGGCAGGGGGCAGGAAACCTATGGCGAGGATCCGTTCCTGACGGGCCGCATGGCGGTGAATTTCGTCAATGGTATCCAGGGCGATGACGACAAGTATCTCAAAGCCGTCGCGACGGTAAAGCATTATGCCGTCCATTCCGGACCGGAACCGTCCCGCCACCGTGATGACTATCATGCGAGCGACGCAGATCTGTGGGAGACCTATCTGCCCGCCTTCAAGATGGCGTTTGACGAGACCGATGTCGGCTCTGTCATGTGCGCCTATAATGCCGTCTGGGGCGCGCCGGCCTGTGGCAGTGAGCGGCTTATGGTTGACCTCTTGCGCGGCGAACTCGGCTTTGACGGCTATGTCGTCTCCGATTGCGGCGCGATTGGTGACTTCTATTATGATGAGGCGAAGCAGGAAGCCGGCGAAGCGCCCTATGTGGCGCATGATTATGTCGACACGCGCGCAGAGGCGGCGGCCCTGTCTGTGAAGATGGGCACCGATCTGAATTGCGGAGACGGGTTCGGCAACAAGATGGACGCGCTGCCGGACGCTGTCGCGCAAGGGCTGATCGATGAGGCGACCATCGACCAGGCGGTCATCCGTCTCTACACGGCGTTGTTCAGGCTGGGCATGTATGATGACCCGGCCATGGTGCCATGGGCCAATCTGCCGCTGGATATTGTGGCGAATGACGAACATATTGCGCTGTCCGAAAAGACGGCGCGGCAGTCTCTGGTACTGCTGAAGAATGATGGCATCCTGCCACTGGCGCCGGAAACCAAGGTGGCCGTGATCGGTCCGAATGCCGACAATTGGTGGACGCTGGTGGCGAATTATTATGGCCGCCCGACACAGCCCGTCACGGCGCTGGAAGGCGTGACCGCGAAAGTGGGCGCAGAGAATGTGACCTACGCGGTCGGATCCACCATCGCAGGCGACAATTATTCCGACTACAAGCCGGTGCCGGCCTCTGTCCTGTTCCATGAGGATGAGACAGGCGAATTGGTGCCCGGCGTGAAGGCGGCCTATTATGTCGAGAAGGATCTCTCCGGTGACCCGGCAGTCGAGACAGTGGAAGACAAGATCGATTTCTACTGGGACCGAACGCCGAGCACGGGCGGGCTGAATGATGAGTTCGGCGCCATCTGGGACGGCGTGATTGTTCCGGAGGCGGACGGGGTCTACCGGTTCCAGCCCTCGCGCTGGTCCACGGTCGAGATCAACGGCAAGGAAGTGGGCGAACGCGACGGCATCGCGATGACAGCGGGTGAGCCCTATAGCGTGAAGATGACGCTGAAATTCGACAGCGGATGGCCGCGCGACCAGCTGGACAAATATGCCTATCTGAACTGGACCGATGTCTCGCGAGACCTGAAGGCGGAGGCCATGGCGGCAGTGGAAGACGCCGATGTCATCCTGTTCTTTGGCGGCATTGATGCCAATCTCGAAGGCGAGGAAATGGGCGTCGAGCTGGACGGCTTCCTGGGCGGAGACCGTACGAACATCAAGCTGCCTGAAAGCCAGGAGAGCCTGTTGAAAGATCTGTATGCGACCGGAAAGCCGGTCGTGATGGTGAACTTCTCCGGCTCTGCCATGGGGCTGAACTGGGAAAGCGAGAATTTGCCGGCCATTGTCCAGGCCTTCTATCCGGGGGAGAAGGCAGGCAATGCCATCGCAGACCTGCTGTGGGGCGAGTACAGCCCGTCCGGCCGCCTGCCAGTAACGTTCTACAAATCGGTCGATGATTTGCCGGACTTTGGTGATTATTCGATGCAGAACCGCACCTATAAATATTATGAGGGCGAGCCGCTTTATCCGTTCGGTTATGGGCTTTCCTATACCAGCTTCGGCTATGATGGCCTGTCCGTGCCGGAAAGCCATGATGCGAGCCAACCATTGCCGGTCAGTGTGACGGTGACCAATACGGGCGACATGGCCGGGCGCGAAGTGGTGCAGGCCTATATTCAGCACAAGGAACGCGCAAACCCCTCCGTACCGAAGGTGGAGCTGATCGCATTTGATGTCGTGGAGCTGGCACCGGGTGAGACGCGGACAGTGACGTTCGAACTGTCTCCGGATCGGCTTGGCTATTATGATACGGACGGCACCTTCGTGACGCCGACCCGCGGAGAGGCGGTGATCTCTCTGGGCGGGGGCCAGCCAGGTTATATCGCAGAGACGGCAGGCGCCTCTGCCACGGTACGGTTCACGCCGGAAAACTAGGCTTGTGACCCTGTCCGCTTCCCATAGCGCGGGCAGGGTCACATCTTTCCGATAAGGCGCTTCTATCGACTTGTCATTTTGCGCCTAACCTGTAACTGATATTACAGGTTAGGAGGGCATCTGATCGTGTCTGCTATGCGCTGTGACGGCTATGGCCTGTTTGGCTATTCATTCCTGAATCAAGACGACCGCGCGTACGGGCTCGACACCTGTTCGCGCGGTCGTCCCGCGTCCCACTATGGCAATGCGGTTTCGGAAAGCCACCCAGCCTGTTGTCGTCATGGTGATGCCGTTCCGGTCTTTGCAGACCCGGAAAAGTCCACATTGGTGATTTTACATACCACTGGTATGTTAAATGGACAACTGAAAAGCCGCCATGCCTAAGCCACGTGCCAGAAAAGCCCGCGAAACGCGCACAGCGATCCTGAAAGCTGCTCGAAACCGGTTCTCGGAGGAGGGGTTTGAGGCAAGCATTGCCAGTATTGTCGTCGAGGCGGGCATCACCAAGGGCGCGCTGTTTCATCATTTCGAGAACAAGCAGCAGCTCTATTATGAAGTCTGGCGCGATCTGCAGGTCACGATGGACAAGGAAACCCGCATCGCGGCGATAGAGGCCATGTCTGTCGAAGACCCGTATGCCGCGTTCTTGGCTGGTGCGCGTGTCTATTTCAGTTGGGTCATGCGGACAGACTATCAGCGCATTGTGCTTCTGGACGGTCCGCGGGCTCTGGGCCTGCTGGAATGGTATGAGGCCGATCATGATCTCGGTCAGCAGAATGTGCGGGCCGGAATTCAGTTTCTGGTCGAAGAGGGCATAATTGCCCCGGAACGGGCTGATGCATGTGCGCTGATCGTGCAGGGCGCGCTGAACGGCTCAGGCTTTGCCCTCGCACGCGGTAGAAATGGTGCCACCGTCGAGCGTGTGCTTGAAGTGTTCGAGATTATGCTGAGGAGCCTGCGCTAGGCTTAGCTGATCGGGATGACCTGTCCGTCAATCGCCTGGTTCACACGCCACCAGCCGGCAATGCCGTAGCGTTGTTTCGCGGTCGGCTGCACCGCGTGCGGAATGGTTTCTGACAGCATCAGCACCACACCGCCGCCTTCCGGCACCAAAGTCGCGACAGGGGTGTCGTCTTCGCTCGCGCCTTCCGGCCACACGACCAAGGCGCCGCCATCTTCTGCGCTCCATTCATCATTGAGGTAGACGACGAGTGAGACGATGCGGTTCTTCGCACCTTCGAAACTGTCGAGATGGCGATCATAGAAGCCGCCTTCCGGATAGACAGCATAACAGGCCTCGAATTCGAACAGGCCCAGCAGCAGCGAACGGTTGAGGGCTTCGCGCAAATGCTCGGCCCAGTCGGAAAAGGCCAGCTGCGCCGGGCTGGAATCGTTCAGCCAGGTGATGCGCGTCTTGCGGATGGAGTGATCGACCTGAAAGGCATCTTCGCGGCCGATCCCTGCAGGGGCCAGCGCGGCTTCTGCCTCCAGCGCGTGAATCTCGTCACGTAGCGCGATCAGCAGGGCATCTGGCAAAAAACCCGGCTGCCAGGACCAGCCCTTGCTGGCCAGGTCTTCAATCACGCAGCCGAGACGGTTGTCGCCTGGCAGGGGGAGGGGCGCGGTCATGCGGGGGCTGGGTTTTCGGGGCGCTCTGGCGGGACTATTTCCCGGCCGCTGCCATCAGGTCCGCGAAACGCTGGAACAGGTAGAAACTGTCCTGCGGTCCGGGGCTGGCTTCCGGATGGTGCTGCACGGAAATGATCGGGCGATCTTTCACCGCGAGGCCGGAATTGGTGCCGTCAAACAGGGAGCGGTGGCTCTCTTCCACGCCCGCCGGTAGCGTTTTTGGGTCAACCGTAAAGCCATGGTTCATGGACACGATCTCCACCTTGCCGGTGGCCAGATCCTTGACCGGATGGTTTGCGCCATGGTGGCCCTGCGCCATCTTCATCGTCTGCGCGCCCAGTGCCAGGGCCAGCAGCTGGTGGCCGAGGCAGATGCCAAGGATCGGCAGGCCGCTATCGATGACCGCGCGGATCATGTCGCCGGAGCGCTGAATGGTGGCGGCCGGGTCACCCGGACCATTGGAGAAGACGACGCCGTCAGGCTTCAGCGCGAAGATCTCCTCAGCGCTCGCATCGCCGTTCACGACCGTCGCGCGAATGCCGACCTGGGCGAGGTTGCGCAGGATGTTTTTCTTCACGCCAAAATCCACCAGCACGACATGATAGCGGGCGTCTTCCAGCTGGCCGTAGCCATGCTCGATTGTCCACAATTGCTCGGTGTTTTCGAATGAGGCGTCCGTGTCGACTATTGCGGCCAGATCAGCGGCTTCCAGGCCGTTCCAGCTGCGCGCGGTTTCGATCAAGGCGTCGAGGTCGATATTGCCATCCGGCTTGTTGCAGATGGCAGCTTTCTGCATACCGTTTTCGCGTATCAGGCGAGTGATTGCGCGGGTATCTACGCCAGACAGCGCAACAATGCCGCGTTTGGCGAGCCAGGCGTCAAAGCCTTCGCCTGCGCGCCAGTTGGAGGCCGCCGTGATCGGCTCGCGGAAAATCGTGCCGCGCGCTGCATCTGTTGCAGGGGCCGACGATTCTTCGTGATCTTCATCATTCGCGCCAACATTTCCGATGTGCGGGAATGTAAACAGGACGATCTGGGAGGAGTAGGACGGGTCAGTCAGGATTTCCTGATAGCCGGTAATTGCCGTGTTGAAACACAGCTCACCGACGCGGATTCCTTCGGCCCCGGCGCCTGCGCCGAGGAAAATTGTCCCGTCTGCCAAGGCGATAGCTCCCGTGGCAGTTGTCTTGTCTTGCTTTTTTTGTGTGTCGGACATATTTCGCTTCCCTTCCGGGCCTGTTGTCGGACCTTTAACTCTATCGCCCGACAGTTTGCCCGGTTAATGGGGCCGAGTCCCCTTGGCGTCAAGCGGTGTGCCGCTGCGCTGGTGTGAAAGGCGTATTTAGAATGGGCCGTGAAGACAAATCTTGTAAGATGACGCTGAAAAAGCGGGTGGCGCACGCGCTGAAAGTCGAGAGCGAAAAGCCCGACAATTCGGTGCGTCTGGCGACGCTGCGCCTGATCGATTGTGCGATCCGGGACCGCGATGTCTGCGCACGTGGGCGTGGCGACGGCGAAGGCTGTCCCGAGGCGGATGTGCGCAAGGTGCTGGAGACCATGGTGGCCCAGCGCGAAGTGGCCGCACGGGAATATGATGATGCGGGCCGCATCGAGGATGCGATTCGCGAACGCGAAGAGATTGAGGTCATAGAGCAGTTCCTGCCAGTGCCGTTGGCCGGCAAGGCACTGGACCAGGCGGTCGAGGAAGTTGTCGAGGAATTGGGCGCTTCCAAGCTGAAGGATCTGGGCCGCTGCATGAGCGCCCTGAAACAGCGATATCCGGACATGATCGAGTCCGCCGCGGCCGGCAAGGCCATGCGCAAGGCCCTGACCAGCGGGGCAGGCCAGAACAGTTAAATCGCCGAAAGGTTGAGGAACAAAGCAGGCATGGGGTCCGTTAATGGGGTGTTAGTCACCTAGAAAGGACCACCAAATGAAACGGCTTTTGATTACTGCCAGTGCAGCTGCCCTGATGCTCGGTGCCGCTGCGTGTTCCAAAACCGAAACAAATGCGCAGACGGCTGACACGTCTGCTGCAGAAACCGCAGATTCCAATTCCGGTGAAGGCATGTATGGCGGCGAGATCGTTGATGCTTCCGCCGATGACATGGACACCAAGAAAGAGATCACCCGGATTGCCTACGTTCCGACAACGGGCGAGATGATGGCATCTGATCTGATCGATGAAGGCGTCTATGATGCCAATGGCGACGAAATTGGCGAGATTGCTGACGTCATGATTTCCCGCGATGGCACTCAGCCGACCCTGATCATCCGTGATGGCATCGCTGGCGCCCTTCACCCGGTCACTTTCGACCAGGCTACGATCACTTGGGACGAGGAAAAGGAGCCTGTCGCGACGCTGACGGTCACGGACGGAACCCTCGATTCGATGCCGGAATTCGAACAGGAAGGCCTGAACGACTATCGTCTCGCCTCCGAGTTGATGGGGACGAACGCCTCGCTGGCCTTCAATGACAGCGATGCCCGCATCACGGACTTCATCATGGCCAAGGACGGTACCGTCAAATACGCCGTCGTTGCAGATGGAGTGGTCGATGCCCTGACCTCTGATCGTTACCTGATCAATCCGGACGCAATCATGATTGCCCAAGGTGACAGTGATGGCGAGATCGTCCTGGACATCACGTCTGAGGAATATGCCGACGCCCCAGGCATTGAACTGACAGAGGACTAATGCCGGAGAGATCCGTCACCTGGAAAAGACCCTGCTTCGGCAGGGTCTTTTTTTGTCTGCGTTTGAACGGGGAAGGATGGCAGTCTCATGTTTCACCAAAGAGGGTTAAGCGCTACATTGGCAGACCATGTCCTCCGCAGTCCGCATCCCTGATGGTTTCCTTGATGAGCTGAAGGCCCGTATCCGGCCTTCGGATGTGATTGGTCGCAAGGTGAAGCTGACCAAGAAGGGCAAGGAATGGGTCGGCCTGTCCCCCTTCACGAACGAGAAGACGCCGAGTTTCTACGTCAACGACCAGAAGCGCATCTTCAAATGCTTCTCTTCCGGTATGGGTGGCGATGTCATCAGTTTTGTGATGGAGACCGAACGGCTCTCTTTCATGGAAGCCGTTGACAAGCTGGCCGAAGAGGCGGGTATGGAGCTGCCCAAAGCAGATCCGCAAGCCGCTGAAGTTTATGACCATCGCAAGCGCCTGCAGGAGGTCTGTGAAGCGGCTGCAGCCTATTATGAGGATCGGCTGCAATCTTCCGAGGGAGCTGCGGCGCGGGAATATCTGGAAGGGCGCGGCCTGAAGCCCATGGCTTGGAAGCGCCACCGGCTGGGCTTTGCCCCGGATGATTGGCACAAGACCGGCGTCCATCTGAAGCAGCTGGGCTTCACCTCGGACGAGATCCTGGAGGCGGGCCTCGCCAAGACCAGTGATCGTGGTGGAGAGCCGTACGATGCGTTCCGTGGGCGTCTCATGTTCCCGATTCCGGACAGCCGGGGAGGCATCATTGCCTTTGGCGGCCGGGGCCTGACGCCGGATGCCAAGCCGAAATATCTGAATTCAGGCGATACACCGCTTTTTCACAAATCGCGTGTGCTCTATCGCTACAAGGCGGCGCGGGAAGCGCTGGGCCATGGCGAGGGCGGCGGCCTGATTGTCTGCGAAGGCTATATGGATGCCATCGCGCTGACGGAGGCGGGCTTTGGCCAAGCGGTCGCGCCGCTTGGGACGGCGCTGACGGAAGACCAGATCAATCTGCTGTGGCGCGCAGGGCCGGAACCGGTGCTGTGTTTTGACGGGGACCGGGCGGGCCTCGGCGCCGCCTATCGCGCGATTGACCGGGCGTTGCCACATGTCGAGCCCGGGCGGTCCCTGTTCTTCGTGCTGCTGCCGGATGGCATGGACCCGGACGATCTGATCCGCGAGCGCGGGCCTGCCGCCATGGGCGAAGCGCTGGATGGCAAGATCGCCCTGTCGGAACTCTTATGGCAGCGCGAGCGGGATGCCGAGCCACTCGACACGCCTGAACGTCAGGCGGGCCTTGAAGCGCGACTGATGGGGGCCGCGGCCCAGATCAAGCATCCCGGCGTGAAGGCGGCCTATGAGCGAGACCTGAAGGCCCGCATGAGGGACCATTTCTGGCAGATCCGCCAGTCCAAGCGCAAAAGTAATTTTACCCCGGGCAAGGGCAGAGGGGGGGATACGGGCTCGGCTGGGCCGGCGGCGGTCGCCCAGGTGCAGGCTGCAGGCCGGACGCGCCCCGGTGTTCTGCTATTGCTGCAGGCCGTGCTGAACCCGTCGATCCTGTCCGGCATGGAAGAGTTGCTGATCGCGGCGGATTTTCGCAACGAGATTTCCAACGGCCTGCGTGACCTGATCGTGGACTTCCTGATCGAGGATCAGGATCTGACCCTGGACGCCGTTCTGCAAAGCCTCGCGCGGCAGGGTCATGAGAAGGAAATTGCGCAGATTGATTTGAAGAACATTTCCAATATTCGCCTGAATGATCCAGCCTATCGCTCGTGGAAGGCGGCGGTCGAAGCATTCATTCCCGTCGACACGACACCGACGGCGGATGACGAGGTGCGCCGTCTCAAACTGAAACGCCGTCTGGTGGCAGAACGGCGCAAGGCATTCGAAGAGCGTGTGTTGCTGGACCAGCAGGAGAAGGCCATGGGCAAGGCCAATATTGGCGATTTCTGGAAGAAGTTTGAAGAGCAGAACCCCTGGTTTAAGGGGGATGCCTCCGGCAGTTCCTGATTCCTGCGGCTCAAACTCAGGAAAACCTATTGACCGCAGAGGAATCAGTGCCCATTTACAGCAAGCAGGGAACATGCGCGCTGCCAGCTTGCTCAACGACTACCCCGAGACGCCTCAATCGCGGTCAAAGAACCCGAGGCAAGGGATTGGCTTTAAGCCCCCGAGCAAAACACGGCAGCCGGACGTTCAGACGAGTCTGATCCTGACCTGTGGCACGAAAGGTGCTGTAAGTTGGGGTCTGGTGCTGTTGCCATGAGATGGCAGCAGGGCTTTTGACGCGTTACAGAACGATGGGCATACAGCGCCCGCATGAATTTTGAAGGCAGCAGGTACAGTCAGCGAAAGCTACAAGGCAGGCAGTTTTGCGAGGGTATCCGACGGGCGTGGTCGGGAACCTCACGGGAGAGAATTGAATGGCAACAGCCACGAAGAAAAAGAACCTTTCCGGCGATGGCGACGGTGATGACGACAAGGACAATGAAAATGCCTTGGTCGATTTCAACGCCACGGACGTAAAGAAGGTTCTGAAACGCGCTCAGAAGCGCGGCTTCATTACCCACGAAGAGATCAACGCCCTTCTTCCCAATGACGAGATGACCTCAGACCAGATCGAGGACGTTATGTCCCAGATCTCGGAAATGGGCATTGCCGTCGTTGAAAGCGAGGAAGAGGCCGAGGCAGAGGGCAAGGCCCTCACCAAGATCGAGGACAAGAAGGTTGTTGCCAAGAAAGGCAATGCGCGCGGCTCTGACCGCACGGATGACCCGGTCCGCATGTATCTGCGCGAGATGGGCGCCGTCGAGCTGCTCTCCCGCGAGGGCGAGATCGCGATTGCGAAGCGCATCGAGGCCGGCCGGGACGCGATGATCCGCGGCCTGTGCGAGAGCCCGCTTACCTTCGAAGCCATGATGGTGTGGCGCGACGAGCTGGTGAATGAACGCATCCTGCTGCGCGACCTGATTGATCTGGAAGCGACCTATGGCGCGGAAAACCCGCCGCCCGAACCCAAACCCAAGGATGAGGACGACGAGGCCGATGAGGCCAAGGCCGATGGCGAAGAGTCCGAAGACGAGGATGATGAGGACGAGGATGATGCCGCGGCAATGTCCATGTCCGCCATGGAAGCGGAACTGCGCGACGGCGTTCTGGCCAAGCTGAACGAGATTGCCGAGGACTTTTCCAAGTACCGCAAGCTACAGGACAAGCTGGTCAATCGCCGCCTTGAAGGCAAGGACCTGACGCCGAAGGCGCAGGAAGAGTATGACGCACTATCCAACTCCATCGTCGAGAATCTGAAGACGATCCACATCAACAATGCCAGGATCGAGGCGCTGGTCGAACAGCTCTACGCCATCAACAAGAAGCTGATGGGCCTGGAAGGCAAGCTGATGCGCATGGCCGACGCCTATGGCGTGCCGCGCAAGGACTTCTTGGAGAACTATTTTGGCCGCGAGTTGGAGCCGGACTGGACCGGCCGCGTGCAGGCCCTGTCTGCCAAGTGGAAACGGTTCGTTGAAGGCAAGGCAGACGAAGTCAACGGCACGCGTGACGAGATTTCCGAAATCGCGCAAGAGATCGGCATTCCGATCGACGATTTCCGCCGCATCGTGCAGACGGTGCAGAAGGGTGAACGCGAAGCCCGCATCGCGAAGAAGGAAATGGTGGAAGCCAACCTTCGCCTCGTGATCTCCATCGCCAAGAAATACACAAACCGTGGCTTGCAATTCCTGGATCTGATCCAGGAAGGCAATATCGGCCTGATGAAGGCGGTCGATAAATTTGAATACCGCCGTGGTTATAAATTCTCGACCTATGCCACCTGGTGGATTCGTCAGGCCATTACCCGCTCCATCGCGGATCAGGCCCGGACGATCCGTATTCCGGTGCACATGATAGAGACGATTAACAAGATCATCCGCACCCAGCGCCAGATGCTGCACGAGATTGGCCGCGAGCCGACTCCGGAAGAACTGGCCGAGAAGCTGGGCCTGCCGCTGGAGAAGATCCGCAAGGTGCTGAAGATCGCGAAAGAGCCGATCTCTCTGGAGACGCCGATTGGCGACGACGAGGATTCAAACCTTGGCGACTTCATCGAGGACAAGATGGCGCTTCTGCCCGTCGATGCCGCGATCCAGTCGAACCTTCGCGAAACGACGACGCGTGTGCTCGCCTCTCTCACCCCGCGGGAAGAACGCGTGCTGCGCATGCGCTTCGGTATCGGGATGAACACGGACCACACGCTGGAAGAAGTCGGCCAGCAGTTCAGCGTGACACGCGAACGTATCCGCCAGATCGAGGCGAAAGCGCTCCGCAAGCTGAAACATCCAAGCCGCAGCCGGAAGCTGCGTAGCTTCCTGGATACCTGATCCAATTTCAAAGGGCGGCCTGCGGGTCGCCCTTTTTGTTTGTGGCTGGGGGAGATGTGTCATGGGACACGACATTCATGTCGGAATTGGCGGCTGGAGCTTTGACGACTGGCGGGGGCGCTTCTATCCGAAGGATCTGCCGAAGACGCGGGAGCTGGAATATGCCAGCCGCCGCCTGACGGCCATCGAGATCAATTCCACCTTTTACCGTAACCAGCCAGAGCATGTTTTCGCCCGCTGGGCAGGGGAGACCCCGGACGAGTTTCGCTTCACGGTGAAGGCGCAGCGCATGACGACCAGCCGTAATACGCCCTCTGCCATTGAGGAGGCCATAACCTGGTTCGTCGGCGGAGGGGTAACGGCGCTAGGTGACAAGCTGGGCGCGATCAACTGGCAGTTCGCCGCCAGCAAGACCTTTGACACGGACTACTTCGACACCTTCCTGTCCACTCTGCCGAAAGAGCACGATGGCGTCGCGCTGCGTCATGCTATTGAAGTGCGCCATGAAAGTTTCAACACGCCAGCCTTTGAAGACATGCTGCGCAAACATGGCTGCGCGCTCGTCTTTGCCGATGATGCTGACTGGCCGATGCCGGACATGAATACAGCCAGCTTTACCTATGCGCGCCTGCAAAACAGTCAGGCCGGGGTCGAGACGGGATATAGGCCTGTGCAGCTTGATCAGTGGGCGAAAACGCTGCGTGGCTGGGCGGATGAACGGGAGGTGTTTGCCTTCTTTATCTCAGGCGCGAAAGAAACCAATCCGGCTGCAGCGCAGGCACTGATCCAGCGCCTGTAGGGAACGGATGCGTCTCTCGCGCGGTTGATGCGGTGACAGCTGATAGGGGTAACGCATCATGATTTCACTTCTTCTTGACCTAGCCAATATTTTTGGCGGCTTCCTACTCGCCATAGGTCTGCTGGTAAAAATCCCTAATGTCGGGGACGATCTGGCCGGAGGCGCTGCAAAGGTGGCTCAGCTTGGATGGCTGATCGGAATTGTCGCGCTGGTGACGGGCGGATATTATCTTATCGTTCACCTGACGACGGGACCGCATCTTTTCCACTTCGAAGTGGTCGGCCTGATCACAGGCGCGCTGTTGATGACAGATCGGGTTCGGGCAGGGCGGCTTACGCAGGATCCGGTTGCCAAGGGGGCTGATCCGTTCACCACAGCAATTGCCGTATTTGGCGTGATCGCGATCATTGTCGGTTTTCAGGGATTGTTCACGCCGGGTTGAGCTGTTACCGCGGCGGGTAGAGTGGCCGCCTGAAATCTTTTTGCGGGGCGGCAACGAAACCTCTTGCAGGGCATTATCCTCATATCGTCATCTGGGCGATCCTCTCTGACCTTTCAGGATACCCCACTCATGCGCGTCAGTATCAAGGCTTTCCTGGAATATAGTTTCCCCCAACCCGCGGATGTCTTGCTGGCCCTGGAGGCGGCGCGCGCGCCAGACCAGCGCGTGATTGCAGATGCCCTGACAGTGAACCCTCCTTGCGATCTGAGTGTCGCGGATGGCCCGGATGACAAGGGCGTGCGGCAATGGATGAAGGCACGCGGTGATGTCATGATCACATATGAGGCGCTGGTGGATGTGACGCGCGGGCCGGTCGAGCTGGCTGGCCTGTCTGTGCCGCCGCATCATGAATTGCCATCTGATGTGACCTCATATCTATTCCCGAGTCGGTACTGCGAATCCGACCGTATGATGACGTTCGTCCAGCGCACCTTTGCTGGCCAGCAGGGCGGGGACCAGGTGCTGGCCATGGCTGACTGGATTTATGAGCACTTCGACTATGTGCCCGGCGCCAGCGATGGTGAGACGACAGCCGCAGACAGTTTCATGATGCGTCAGGGCGTCTGCCGGGACTATGCCCATGTGCTGATCAGCTTTGCACGCTCAGCCGGTATTCCGGCCCGCATGGTCTCGGCCTATGCGCCAGGCATTAAGCCACCGGATTTTCATGCCGTGGCGGAAGTCTGGCTGAACGATGCTTGGCGGCTCATCGACGCGACCAAACTGGCCGATGAGCGTAATCTGGTGCGTATTGCCGCCGGGCGCGATGCAACTGATATCAGCTTCATGACAATCTTTGGGTCGGCAGAGCTGAAGCGTCAGAGCGTGGATGCCGTGACGGTGGAAGACAGTGTTGCTGGCTAGCTGATGTGCAGTGTCTCGGCTGGGCGAAAGACCGGTAGGGTGAAATCTTTGAGGCGCGAAAGGCTTATGCCGTCGCAGGCTGGATGTGACTGCACACAAAAAAGGCGGCCCGTAAGGACCACCTTTTCTGATGGGACCGGAAAGAGGTTCAGCCCGCAGCGTTTAGAGCCTGATCCAGGTCTGCGATCAAATCATCGGCGTCTTCGATGCCAATGGAGAGGCGGACCGTGTTCGGCGCAGCACCAGCGGCTACTTGTTGCTCTTCCGTTAGCTGACGGTGCGTCGTGGAGGCCGGGTGAATGACCAGGCTGCGGGCGTCGCCAAGGTTTGCGACATGGCTGAACAGGTTTAGCCCGTCCACGAATTTGACGCAGGCCTCATAGCCGCCTTTCAGCTGGATGGTGAACAGCGCGCCGGCCCCCTTCGGACAGATCTTCGCGATCCGGCCCTTGTAAGGTGAGGAGTCGAGGCCGGCATAGGTGACGCCTGCGACCGCGTCATGGCCTTCCAGCCATTTGGCAATCTTCTCGGCGTTTGCAACATGTCTATCCATCCGCATGGAGAGCGTTTCAATGCCCATCAGCGTATAGTGTGCCGCTTGCGGGTTCAGCGTCATGCCAAGATCGCGCAGGCCAACGGCAATGCCATGGAACATGAAGGCGGCCGGGCCGAAGGTCTCATGGAATTTCAGGCCGTGATAGGCCGGTTCCGGCTGAGACAGCGACGGGAACTTGTCAGAGGCAGACCAGTCAAACTTGCCGGAATCCACGATAGCTCCGCCGGTGACCGTACCATTGCCGGTCATGTATTTTGTCAGCGAGTGGACGACCAGTGTCGCGCCATGTTCGATGGGGCGACAGAGATAGGGCGTGGCCGTCGTATTGTCGACGATCAGCGGCAGGCCAGCCTCATCCGCAATCTTGGCGATGGCGTCGAGATCGGTGATATAGCCACCAGGATTGGCGATCGTCTCGCAGAAGATGGCCCGGGTGTCTTCATCAATCGCGGCTTTGACGGCGTCCAGGTCGTCGAAGTCGACAAAGATGCATGACCAGCCAAAGCGTTTGAAGGTCTGGCTGAACTGGGTGATCGTACCGCCATAAAGGCGGGTTGAGGCAACGATGTTGCGGCCTGGTGCCATCAGCGGGAAGAGGGCCATGATCTGGGCCGCATGGCCGGAGGAACAGCAGACCGCCCCTGCGCCGCCTTCAAGGGCCGCGATGCGGTCTCCCAGCGCAGCCACCGTCGGGTTGGTCAGACGGGAATAAATATAGCCGACTTCCTGCAGGCCAAACAATGCGGCGGCGTGGTCTGCGTCGCGGAAAACATAGGCCGTGGTCTGATAGATGGGCACCTGGCGAGCGCCGGTGGCCGGGTCCGGAGTGGCTCCGGCGTGAATTTGCAAAGTCTCAAAGCCCATCGGCTTGCCGTCCGTCATGTCGGCGATCTCCCTTTATTGTGTGTATGGTCCTGCTGGGGCAGGGGGGGTCAGTTGAATGTATCGCACTGGCGCGGGTCGCCAGTTTCGTAACCGCGGTTTAGCCAGGTCATACGCTGTTCGGCGCTGCCATGGGTGAAGGCTTCCGGTGTGACTCGGCCCTGAGAGCGCTTTTGCAGCATGTCGTCACCAATCGCATTGGCGGTTTTCAGACCTTCCCGCATATCGCCCGGTTCCAGCGCCACGGTGCCATTGGAGGCCTTGGCTGCATTGGCCGCCCAGACGCCGGCATAGCAATCGGCCTGCAGTTCCAACGCCACAGAATACTTGTTCGCTTCGGCCTGGCTGCCTGCCTTCTGCTGGGCCTGGCGGACCTGCTGGGATGTGCCGGTCAGCGTTTGCACATGGTGGCCGAATTCATGTGCGATGACATAGGCGCGAGCAAATTCCGCGCCGGACGCGCCGAGTTGGTCTTCCATCTGCTGCCAGAAGGAGAGGTCTAGATAGACCGTCTGGTCATTCGGACAATAGAACGGGCCCATGGCGGCCTGGCCATAGCCGCAGCCTGTGGAGGTGCCTTGCGTATAGAGCACGACGGTCGGCTCGCGATAGTCCGGCAGCATGCCGTTCCAGACATCATTGATGTTGGCGCCGACGACATCAACGAACTGGCCAGCCTGGTCTTCCGGTGTGCCGACTTCGCCACTCTGCTGAGAAGAGGTTTGCGTGCTCGTGCTTTCGATCAGGCGTTCAACGTCTTTAGGTTCCATGCCGAAAACGAAATAGCCGACCAGGGCGATCACTACGACAATAAGGCTGCCGCCACCGACCGCCTTGCCGGGGCCAAGCCCGCGTCTGTCTTCTACATTTCCGCCTCTGCGTCCACCTTGCCAGCGCATGCTTCACTCCATCCTGCCTACTCATTGGGCGAATATCCGGGATAGCGCGTCGGGCCCGGGCCGTCACCCTAGAATGTTTGACATCTGGGTTTAGGCCCAGCCTGATTTCGCTTGTCAGGCGATCGGCTGCATGGTTTCTGTATTTCTCGATAAACAATAAGTTTGGGGAAGTTGGCATGATCAAGATCCGCAATATGTTCAAGGTAGGGATGAGTGGTTTGGCCCTTATGGCGATGTCTGGTTGTGCCATGATGTCGGAGGCGCAATTGGGTCAGGAGCCAAATCTGACGGTGGAGCTGCCGGTCACGGCCCCTGCCACGCCCGAACCGATCTCCGAGGCTTATGTTTGGGACCTGACGGAGCTGTATGCTTCGCCGGAGGCATGGGATGCGGCCTATGATGACATCAAGGCGCGCACCGCTACGCTGTCAGATTACAAAGGCACGTTGGGACAAAGCGCCGAGGCGATGGCAAAAGCCTTCCGGGCGACATCCGACACGGCGAAAGACATGGTGCGCCTCTACACCTATGCGTCCCTCTCTCATGATGAAGACCAGCGTGCGCCCGAATCCCAGGAACGGTTCGGCAAGGCGCAGGGCCTGTTCCAGACTTTCGGAGAAGCGACCAGCTGGATGGACCCGGAAGTGCTCAGCGTGGGCAAGGAAACCGTCGAGGCCTATCTGGCAGAAGAACCTGCGTTGGAGCCGTTCCGCTTTACGCTGGAAAATACACTGCGTCAGGCTCCGCATACGCTGGACGAGAAGGGAGAGGCGCTACTGGCCCTGTCCGGCCAGGCGCTGTCACAGCCAGGGCAGATTTATTCCCTGTACGCCAATGCCTCCATTCCATGGCCCAGCCTGACCCTGTCAGACGGCATGGAAGTCAAGCTGAACCAATCTGGCTATTCCCGCTATCGTGGCGCGGAAAACCGGGAAGACCGCAAGGCCGTATTCGACACATTCTGGAGCGCGTGGAAAACCTATGAGAATGGCATGGGTGCCACGCTGAATGCGCAGGTTCTGTCTGCCGTGTTCCAGGCCAAGGCGCGCGATTTCGACAGCGTTTTGGAACGCAACATGTTCGATGATGCGTTGCCGGATGAGATTTATACCCAGTTGGTCACACAGGTGAATGAGGCGCTGCCGGTGTTCCACCGCTATCTGAAGTTGCGCGGGCGCATGCTGGGCGTGGAAAATCTGCGCTATTACGATATCTATCCACCGATCATCAAGGCCGATACGGGCACGTTCGACATGGAACGGTCAAAGGAGCTGACCTTTGCGGCGCTGGAACCGTTTGGCGAGGAATATCTGGGCCTGCTGCGTCAGGGTCTCAGCGAGCGCTGGATGCATGCCTATCCTCAGGAGGGCAAGGAGACCGGAGCCTACATGTCCGGCTCTGCCTATGATGTGCACCCTTATGTGCTGCTGAACCATAATGATGATTACGACTCCCTCTCAACCTTTGCGCATGAATGGGGGCACGCCGTACACACACAATTGGCCAAGAGTGCGCAGCCTTTTGAAACGGCGGGCTATTCCACCTTCATTGCGGAGATGGCTTCCACCATCAACGAGATCCTGCTTGAAGAATACATGATCGCCCATGCCGAGACGAAGGAAGAAAAGCTCTATTATCTGGGCTATGCACTGGAGAGTTTGCGCGGCACATTCTACCGCCAGACCATGTTTGGCGAGTTCGAACTGGCGATCCATGAGGCGGCCGAGCGCGGTGAGCCACTGACCGGCGCGAAGCTGACGCAGATTTATGGAGACCTCTTGCGCAAATATCATGGCGAGGCTGAAGGCGTCATGAAGATTGATGATACGTATGCGGTGGAGTGGGCCTATATCCCGCACTTCTATTACGAGTTCTATGTTTACCAGTATGCGACCTCTGTGTCCGGGGCGGCCTGGTTCTCCGAACAGTTCCTGGCCGGAGATGAGGGTGTACGCGACAATTTCATCAATGTGCTGAAAGCCGGCGGTTCTGACTATCCGCACAATATTTTGATGAATGAAGCCGGCCTCGATATGACCAAGCCGGATGCCTATCAGGCCGTCGTGCGGCGCATGAATAATATCATGGACCGGATTGAGGCCCTGCTGGACGAGGAAGAATAGGGCGGGGTCTTTAGCTTCCGACCTATTTGCGATATTCCGGGGCCATGCAGACGACAATCACGCTTTCGACGCATGGCCCGGGTCTTTATGAGTTCACCCGCGAGGTGGAGGCCTTCACGCACGGGCAGGGGAATGGCCTGCTGACGCTGTTCTGCCAGCATACATCCTGCTCCTTAATCATTCAGGAAAATGCCGACCCGGATGTGCAGCGGGATTTGCAGGCCTTCTTTCAACGGCTTGCTCCGCCAGCGGATGACCCATCCATGAACTATCTGGTGCATCGCACAGAGGGACCAGACGACATGCCCGCGCACATCAAGGCGGCGCTGACGCAAACCTCGCTGTCGATCCCGGTTTCAGGTGGGCGCATGGCGCTCGGGACCTGGCAGGGGATTTACCTGTTCGAGCATCGCGACGCTCCTCACACACGGCGCGTGGTAGCGCATTTTTTGAGGGCTGACTAAGCGGGCTATTCCTCGAATGTGATGCCGTCGGTATTTGCACCGAGATTCTTCAGGTCCGCCTTGATGTCGTCCACCATCTTGTCCGGCCCGCAGACATAGAATTTCTGGTCATAGTTATCGACATATCTTTCCAAAAAGGCCGCGTCGATCTTCCCTCTGTCGAACTCTGACCCGTCCTGTCCTGTGACGGTCCAGATACAGGTGAGGCCTTTCATGCTTTCGAATTCATCGCGCAGGATGATGTCTTTCTCCGTCTTGTGTGAGGCGATCAACGTGTGGCCGTCCAGTTTTCCGTCTGCTGCAAGCCGGCGCAGAATGGCGATGAAGGGCGTTACGCCTGCGCCGCCCGCGATGAAGACCCCGGGGCCCTTATAGGTGATCGTGCCCCACGCATCGTCAATCAGCAGGCTATCGCCCGGCTCCATCGACCAGAGCTTGTGTGTTACACCATCATGGTCGTGATAGGATTTGATCGTGAACTGCAGATCACCCCATTCTTCCAGCGCCGTGAATGTGAAGGGGCGTTTCTCATCGCGCCAGCCATCCTTGTCTAGGGAAACTTCAGTCGCCTGGCCGGGCTGGAACTCATAACCTTCGGGCTTTTCCACGCGATAGGCGCGGACATTATGGGTGACAGGTTCCGTATGCAGGATGCGGACTTTATTCGCCATGATGAGAGCTCACTTCTTTTAGGTTCCCTTAATTGACGCTGGCCAGGGGCATTGGTTCCGGCGTGGCGATGCGCGGAACTCAGGCCGCATAGTGCGTCACCAGATCTGGAGGCTTGTGCGATGCTTCGCAGTAGGGCGTAGCCTCTCTCTGCAAGGCCTATAACAGTCTTTACTCCATTATGGTGCAATGCAATAAGCCCCTTGCCCAACGGGGAGGGCACCCTTATATGCTCATTGTGAGCATAATGCCGCGCAAACACTTTCAGGAGGGCTCGTCCTTGCTGCTCAACATGCTGAAATCCAAGCTTCACTCTGCCACCGTTACGCAGTGTGACCTGCACTATGAGGGCTCGGTCTCGATAGATCAGGATCTGCTTGATGCGTCCGGCATCCTGCCGAACGAGCGCGTGGATATCTGGAATGTCACCAATGGGGCCCGCATCCAGACCTATGCGCTGGAAGCTCCGCGCGGCTCCAAAACGATCGGTGTGAACGGCGCTGCGGCCCGTCATTTTGCCGTAGGCGACACGGTGATCATCGCAGCATTTGCCGGTGTGGAAGCCGAAAAGGCCCGCCAGCACGCGCCGACGGTCGTCCTGCTTGGCGACAATAACGAGATCAAGCAGCCCGCCTGACCCAGAGCCGAAAAGTCACTCTTTCAGGTGACTTCATGGTTGCCGTGTTTTCCATCTAAAATAGCCTTTCCTCATATCAGGGGAGGTTAAGTATGCGTTTTGTTGCGGCCATGATGATGGCATTGATCCTCGCCTGCACAGGGCGCATTGCGAGCGCAGAAGTCCCGCATCCTCCACTTATGGAAGACGCCATTGGGTGATTGACTACTGGAAGCGCGTTGCAGGCGACCCCCGGGCTGAGAAGGAAAAGTTGGAGGAGATTTCACCTGTAAACGAGGCCGAAAATTTCACCGCGCCGGTTCTGCTGATTCACGGCAAGGATGACACAGTTGTTGATTTCACACAGGGCCGCATCATGGAGCGCGCGCTGGAGCGTGCAGGCAAGGACGTTACGTTCGTTGAACTGAAAGATGAGGACCACTGGCTGTCACAGGGCGAGACGCGGATTGAGACGCTGAAGGCCATGTCGGACTTTGTGGACCAATATATCGGCGAGTGATCAGGCTCCGTTTATGGATTTCATCACATCGGCAATGATCTCGAATGAGCGGATGCGCTTGTCGACATCATACATATCAGACACCACCATCAGTTCGTCCGCCTCCGTGCGGGCGAGCAGGTTCTGAATGCCGGTGCGCACCTTGTCCGGCCCGCCAATGATGCTGACCGCCAGCATATGACTGGCGCGCAGCTTTTCTGCTTCTGTCCAATAGGCGTTGATGTCGTCAATCGGCGGCTGGGTCAGCTTGCGCTGCCCGCGCACCAGATTCGCGAACGACATCTGCTGCGAAGTCGCGAGATATTTCGCCTCTTCATCCGTGTCCGCCGCAATGATGTTGACACCGATCAGGGCATAGGGCTTTGCTTGGTGCTCTGAAGGCTTGAACTGGCGGCGATAGACTGCCAGTGCATCATCCAGTGCCTGCGGCGCAAAGTGAGAGGCAAAGCCGTAAGGGAAGCCGTAGGCGGCGGCCATTTGCGCGCCAAACAGGCTGGAGCCGAGAATCCAGATCGGCACATTGGAATTTGATCCGGGGACGGCTTCAATTCGCTGACCCTCTTCAACGGGGCCGAGATAGGCTTGCAGTTCCAGAACATCCTGCGGAAAACGGTCCGCACTCATCGGGTCGCGGCGCAGCGCGCGTAGGGTCAACTGGTCCGTTCCTGGTGCGCGGCCAAGGCCCAGATCGATCCGGCCTGGATAGAGCGCCTCCAGTGTGCCGAATTGTTCGGCAATGATGTAAGGTGCGTGGTTTGGCAGCATGATGCCGCCTGCGCCGACGCGGAGTGTCTTTGTGCCGGCAGCAATATGGGAAATCACGATCGAGGTCGCAGCCGTCGTGACGGCGGGCATGTTGTGATGCTCTGCCACCCAGAAACGCTTATAGCCAAACCCCTCGGCCTGTTGCGCCACGCGGCGCGCATCATTCAGCGCGTCCGCCCGCGTAAAGCCTTCTCGCACGCGCCCCAATTCCAGAATGGAAAGATTTGCCAAGTGTCTGCTCCCTGATCGGCTTACCATCGTTCAGATGGGGGTAGGCTGCCAAAAGCCAAGGGTCAGAGACGCTGCGGCAGGTGCGCCGCTAGAAGCCGGCAGGGTGGGGGAGGGCTTTGCTGGAGAGGCAGATGGCCTTGAAGCGGCTGCCCATGTCTTTCGGGTCAATCAGGCGCTGGGCGTTGTTGTAGATCGCCTCGGCATGGTCTGGATTGGCCTCTACCAACTGGTTCAGGCGTGCCTGCGCGCCAAGGCCCATCAGGAACATGCCCTGCGGGGTGGGGCCGGTGACGTCGAGGCCGATCTTTGTGGCCAGGCGCTTCAGACGGCCAAAATCCACATCTACGGTCAGGTCGGCGTCTCCGGGGAAGGCCAGCGGGGAGACCTGCTCGCCCAGCTTGAAGGCCCGAAGGCTGTCGCCCGGTGTGGCGTCTGCGGGGCCATAATCGAGGAACAGCGCGCGGAACGGGTCAGCGCGGGTGACAAGGTCTGCGATCAGCAGGTCAAAGCCGGTCTGCACTTCAACACATTGGGCGGTGTCTGCGCTGCGTTCCGGGGCGCGGGCCTCATCTGCGGCGAGGCCAAAGGCGAGGTTTCCATCATCGTCGAGGCCGATCACGCATTCGCGCCAAGTCCCGCCATCCTTGCGGAATTGTCGGGCGGGCAGGCAGTCGAGATATTCATTTGCGAGCAGGATCATCGGCCCGGCAGGCACCTCGGACAGCGTGTCGGAAAAGGCGGGTTCATAATCCTTCAGGCGCTCGGTTTGAACCTTGCGCAGCTCCGGGCTCGGCTCCACCAGTCTCAGCTGCGCCGCATCGGCAAATTTGCGACCGCCCGCGACATAGGCCAGGCGCAGCGCATCAGCCATAAGTGTGCCCCGTCCGGGGCCGATCTCGACCAGCTGGAATGTGCCGGGTTCGCCCAGCGCCTTCCACTCATGAACGGCCCACAGTCCAAGCAGCTCCCCGAAGATCTGGCTGACTTCCGGGGCGGTGATGAAATCCGTGCCGAGACCGGGACGTGTGGCGTAATAGCCTTGCGCTGTATCATGCAGGGCCAACTGCATATAGGTCGATACCGGGATCGGCCCGTCCGTCTCGATCAGGCGGATGATGCGGTCCTTGAGGGTCATGTCAGCCATCAGTCTGCTTTGGCGGCGGGCTTTTTAAATGCGTTCCACACCAGCCAGATGCCGCCGATCCACATCGGGATGGAGAGCAATTGCCCCATCGTGATCCAGTCCGGCAGGCCGTCGACAAAGCTGTCGGGCATGCGGAAATTCTCAACAATCGTGCGGCCCGTTGCATACATCAGCAGGAACAGTCCGGCCACCAGTCCGGGCCGCTTCAACGCGCCAAAGCGCCAGATCAGGATGGACAGTATGATCAGCGGCACCCAGCCTTCCAGCACGCTTTCATAGATCTGGCTGGGGTGGCGCGCGGTTTCGAGGCCCGAATAGACCCATTCGCCGGTCGCCCAATTATAGGCGGGCGGGGTAGAGCCCGGCACATAGCCCTCCGGGAAGACCATGCCGACAGGGGCGTCCGTATGGCGGCCATAAAGCTCGGCATTCACGAAATTGGCGAGGCGGACGAGGCCGATGCCGATCGGCGCGACGACGCCGGCAATGTCTCCGATGGAATAAAGCGATACCTTTTTGAGATAGGCAAACAGGCAAAGCGCAATCGTGACCCCTAAAATGCCGCCATGGAAGGCCATACCGCCATCCCAGATCTTGAAGATGGTCAACGGGTCATTCGCGATCACATCAAACTGGTAGGGCACCATATAGAAGAGTACATATCCAAAGCGTCCGCCCAGAATGATGCCGACAATAATCCAGAACATGATGTCGTCGAGCTGGTCCTTGGTCAGCGGCGAGGTGCCACCAAACAGGGCTGGGCGCTTTACCATCGCGGTGGCATACCACCAGGCGAGGCCGATTCCGGCCATATAGCCGAGCGCGTACCAGCGCAGATGAAACTGTCCGAGCCCCAGGAAACCGAGGTCAATCGACAGTAGCGCCGGGCTGACATCCGGAAAGGTCAGCGCGGCTGCAGGCATCACCATTGCAGCAAAACTCATCATATCCAGCATGCGGCGTCTTTTCCCTGTCTTGCCTCGGGCCTATCTGTTAGGAGTGAACCTGTCCGCCCGACCCCGCGAAGGAGTAGCCTCATGGCCGCAACAAATCCACTGCTTGATGACATTGCAGGTCTGATGACCGGAGCGATGGGGGCAGCGCGGGCTGCAGGCGAAGAGGCCAAGACGGCCGCGCAGGCCCGTGTGAAGGCCATGATCGCCGATATGGACCTGGCCGGCCGGGATGAGGTTGAGGCACTGAAAGCCCTCGCAACAGCGGCCCTGGAGCGGGTCGAAACACTTGAAAAGCGCCTTGAAGACCTCGAGGCGAAGGTGAATTCCAATTAAGCCTTTACTGCAGGCTAATCTTGCCTGTCTGTTAATCACACTGGACGCGGCGCCTCGCGCGCGTTTCAACAGACATTGGCCATGTTGCGCGAATCCGCGCACCCATAAACTCTGAAAGAAGGGGAGACTTTCATGAGCCTTGATCTTTCACGCGATGAGTTTGCTGCGGCAGATCCACTGGACCGTGTTGAGGAAGCCCTCGAAATCGCTGGCTGGCAGCATGAGCGCGATGAAGAAGGAACCATTCAGGCTGTAGCGGAAACCCGCTGGGGCGATATGGGCGCCTTGTTCGCATTCCGCCCTGAACCGGCAGCTATCCATTTTTCTGTCACACTGGACATCAAGCCAGTTGCCGCCAAGCGCGCGCAGCTCTCAGAGCTGATCATAATGGCGAATGAGCGTCTGTGGCTGGGCCATTTCGACTATTGGGCGGATGAAGGCGTGGTCATTTTCCGCTATACTTTCCCGATGACGGACCGGGATGAAGTGTCTCTGGGCGAGATCCGCTCTGCTGTCGCGGCTTCGGTCAGCGCCGTGGACCGGTTCGTGCCGGCGTTCAACTTCCTGATCTGGGCAGGCAAATCGCCCCGTGAATCCATTGATGCCGTCATGTTTGAAACGCATGGCGAAGCCTGAGGCCCCGGAAACCCTGTAAAAGATGAGCAGCGCAAAATCGATTGTCCTGATTGGGGCCGGGAGAATGGGCTCGGCGCTGGCGACAGGCTGGCTGTCCGGCAAGGCCTCTCCGGACCTGTCGATTGTCGATCCTGCGCCGTCTGAACAGGTCCAGAACTGGGCCGATGCCGGAAAATTGGTGCTCAATCCTGATCCGTCCCCGGCAGGCATAGTCGTACTGTGTGTCAAACCGCAAATCTTTCCGCGCATCGTGGAAAGTGTGAAGGTCTGGATCGGCCCGAAAACACTCGTTGTATCCGTCATGGGCGGCATTCGGCTGGGCCAATTGACGGACAGGCTGGAAACGCCGCGTATCATTCGCGTCATGCCGAATACGCCGGGTGCGATCGGCAAGGGTGTTGCACTGATGGCCCCTGCGCCCTCTGTGACGAAAACCGATATTGAGGTCGTTCAACGCCTTTTGAAATCTCTGGGCCGTGTCGAAGGCCCGATGGACGAAAAAATGCTGACAGTGGCGACCGGTATTTCCGGCTGCGGACCGGCCTATGTCTTTCTGCTGGCCGAAGTGATGGCAGAAGCCGCAGAGGCCGAAGGTGTGCCACGCGACATGGCCATGCGGCTGGCGGTCGAAACCCTTACGGGCTCGGCTGCCCTGATGGCAGCATCGGATGAAACGCCAGGGGCGTTGAGAAAAGCGGTCACTTCACCCGGCGGCATCACCCAGGCAGCCCTTGACATCCTCATGGATGACGGTGGGATGCCCCTATTGATGCGCAAGGCACTCCGGGCCGCCATAACCCGCGACCGGGAGCTGTCCAGAGACATGGATTAGAGGAGCCAGTGATGAGCGATACGGCAGGCATACTTGGAAAAGGCCTGCTCGCTGCATTGGAGCTGGCTGCCGAAACCGCCTGGGCTGACCTGACACTTTCAGAGATTGCGGATACAGCAGGCCTCAGCCTGTCAGACTTTCATGGCGTTGCCGGTAAAGATGAACTGGCCGCGTATGCGGAGACCTATTTCGACGGGTTCATGTCGGAAGAGGGCGTCTCGCATGATGAAACGCCGCGCGAGCGTCTGTTTGATGTCATCATGCTGCGCTTTGAGGCGATGGAAGACCATCGCGCCGGTCTGATCTCTCTGATGACCTATCGTGACCGTGTGCCATCCCTGCTTCTGAAACTGGCAGCGGCGCGCAAGCGCTCTGCGGACTGGGCGCTTGTCTCGGCAGGGCTCGACAGACGGTCCGGCGCGCCGGTGCCTCTCAAGGCCGTCGGTGTCGCCTATGTCATCGGCAAGGCAGAGCGGGCCTGGCGCAAGGAAACCAGCGGAGATTTTGCTCTCACCATGGCTGCGCTCGACCGGGGCTTGCGTGATGCAGAAGACCGCATGCAGCAATTCCAGCGGATGACCGGCTGGGGCCGCAGCCGCCGCGCGGAAGAGGCGCGCTCAGGACAAGATAAAGAGCAGGAAAATCCTGCCGATAAAAGCACCAAAGTGGAGGAAACATGAATGAGTCGACCTGGCCTCGATGCAGACCCGCTCACCTTGGGGGCGGACTGGTTTAATGCTCTATTCGAAGAAATTGGCATTGATGCAGAGGTAAAAGGCCTCACCGCAAAATCAATCGGAACAGGCCAGATCGGTGAAAATGTCCGCTTTGTGTTCGATTATAACCGCAAGGGATCGAACGCCCCGGATACACTGGTCGGCAAATTTCCCTCCGGCAGTGAAGACAGCCTGATGACGGCGAAACTGCTCGGTCATTATGAGCGCGAAGTGCACTTCTATCGCACCTTTCCGAAAGTGGCGGGGGTCATCACGCCGAAAGCCTTCTATACAGATTACGACTCCAATACGAACCGGTTTGCCCTGATCATGGAAGATATGGCCCCGTCAGAGCAGGGGGACCAATTGCGCGGCTGCACTGTGAAAGAGGCTGAAAAGGCGCTTGCCTCTGCGGCTGTGCTGCATGCGGCGCACTGGAATGATCCGGCGCTCGATACCTATGCCTGGCTGCAGGGAAGTGAGCTGGCACCGCCACCCGCCTTGCCGCCGGAGCAGGTTGTCGGGCTGTGGTACGGATTCAAGGATCGCTATGGCGAGCGGCTGAGTGCGGAAGACATTGAAGTCGGCGATGCCTATGCTACAGCGCTGCCGGCCTGGAGTGAGGGCTATGAGGGCCCGCATGCCCTGACGCATAATGATTTCCGGCTGGACAACATGCTGTTTGGCAAGGGCAGCGCGCCCAAGCCACTGGCGATTGTAGACTGGCAAACGGTCGGCAAAGGCGCCCCGGCGGGTGATGTGGCCTATTTCATTGGTGCGGGTCTGACGCGGGATGACCGGCCCAGATATGAGCAGGCCTTGCTCCGCTATTACCATTCCTGCCTGCAGGATCAGGGCATCACTGATTATGCGTTTGAAGACCTCTATCGGCACTACCAGTGGTTTAGTTTTTACGGTATGTCGGTTGCGTTCGGCGCGGCGATGCTTGTTAAACAGACCAAGCGCGGAGACGAAATGTTCCTGACCATGTTGCGCCGTCATGCGGCCCAGGCACGGGATAATGGCGCTTTGGAATTGCTGCCATAATTCGCCATAATGTTGTCATTTCTGTAATGAATGCGGGAGATTCTCACCTCTTGTACCGGGGCGGTACAGCTTTACGAACATCCTCCTAACCGAAGCTGTAAAAGTGACATACTGCCTTACGCCTAGGCTTAAACCCCTCAGTGTATCTTCCTGTCCACAGTTCCCGGAGAAGCCGGGCTGTTTTCGACTATGCAACCAGAATGGTGTGGACATGGAAAAACATAATGCACGTAATCAAGGCGTCCCCGGCCCCGACGGCCAGACGCTGACCCTGGCAGACCTGCCGTCCCCTAATATCTCCCGCTGGGTGACGCGCCGCAAAGCTGAAGTCGTTGCAGCAGTCTCTGGTGGCCTTCTTAGCCGCAAGGCAGCCTGTGACCGCTACAGCCTGAGCGACGAGGAATACGAGACCTGGGAAAAGCTCTACAACCGTCACGGCACCAAAGGCCTGCGTACAACCCGCCTGCAGCAATATCGCAGCTAGTCGGGGTTAGGGTTAACAAGCTCCTGTCTGTTAAACACAAATTTACGCGCCGAGACCTATGAATAGTCCTGAACGCCGGAATCTGCTTCCGGCGTCAGGAGTGTTTGATGGATTTTCGGTTCGCAAAATCGCAGCGCAGCGCGGGGCCCTCCACACAGGCCATCGCGCTGTTTGCATGTCTGATCGTAATCCTGCTCGGTTGCTGGCGGGGAACAAGTCTGTTTACCCAGCCTGCCGATGAGTGGGTGCCTGGCTCCAAGGTCGAAGCCTCTCTCATGGGTATTCTTGAGCCTGTCGCAGGCAAGGGAAATATCCGGCTGTCGGTGACAGGTGAGGGCACGTCTCACTCCGTCCTGATCCTGCTGGCGAGCCGCGTCAGTGAAGCCGCACCTACGCTGGAGCGTCTGACGACATCCGCGCTGATGATGAATCCGGAAGAGGGCGATCAATTGGTGATCGAGCAGGCCGCCTTTGCGCGCGGTGTGCCGGGCCGTCCGTCTGCTTCAGGCTGGACGGAACTCGGCCTGTATGGCGCATTGCTGGCGATGCTCGCCTGGATTGGACTGAAGCCGTCCGATGCACCAGCGGCGGATGCAAAGCGGGTCAAAGCCGCAGAGCCGGTTGAAGCTGCACTTGAGCCCGCCCTGCAAGAGACCCGCCTGAAAGCCAAACCGGCCCTGACCGCGGAGCCCGGCGCCGCTGCAAAACTCGTCCAGAAAGATCCGGCCCGCACGGCCTCCATCCTGCGTAGCTGGATGCATGGGGAAGGGGGGGCCGCATGACCGCGCTTGCCCTGAAACAGGCTGGGCCATCCGCGCGCCCGCCGGAAGGCCTTGCTAGATCTGCTCGTCTAATGCGTGCGCTTGGCCCGGATGCTGCCCCGGTCTGGGGAGAGCTGTCCAGTGAAGAGGCCCATGCGCTGTCTGCCGCCATGGATGCGCTGGACGATGATTACGGCCATGAGGCCGAAGCCGTGCAGACCTATGTGAAGGCGCACACGCATTACACGCCCAAACCCGCAGCCGGCAGCAGCGTCTGGGCGCGTCTCTCTGCCATGGAAACGGCGGACCTCCTGCAGCTGCTGGGCGGGCAGCACCCCCAAACCATCGCGCTGATCCTGTCGCGCATGGAGGGTGAAGCCGCCGCACGGCTGCTGAAAGTTATCCGCACCAGACACGCCGTCGATATCATGCAGCGCCTTCTGCATATCGGTCCGGTAAACCCGATTGCGCTGAAAGGGCTGGAGGCGGCCGTCTCCGGCTGGCTGGACAACAGTCTGCGGCCCTCCATTGCCAGCGGGCATGAGCGTATTGCCCGCATCTTTGACCAGTTGGACAGCCAGGCAGAGCAGAACCTGCTCGCGGCACTGGACAGCGCTGAGCCGGGTGTGGGTGACCGTGTCCGCGCGCTCATGTTCACTTTTGATGATCTCGCGAAAATGGACACGGCAGGCCTGCAGACCCTACTGTCATCGTCAGACCGCGCTATGCTGACCCTGGCGCTGAAGGGTGCAAAGCCGGAAACGGCGACGGCCTTCTTCCGCAACATGACGCAACGTGCGGGCAGCCTGCTGCGCGAGGAAATCGCCATGCTGGGCCCTGTGCGCCGCAGCGAAGTGGAAGCGGCCCGCCGTGAACTAGTCCGGCTGGCGCGCGCCCTGATTAATCAGGGCGATATTCGCGGTGGTCTGCCGGAAGATGAGGACGAACTGGTCGAATAATGCAGCGCGCTGTCAAATCCCTCACGCCTTTTGACTTCCGCAGCGATTTCAGTGTTGCGGCAGCCCCGCCTGCCGTGCTCGAAGAAGACCCGCCGGTCCGCCTGACAACCCCGGAACTGGTGCAATTGCTGGCAGAAGCGCGGGCTGAAGGCGCTGCAACTGTGCGCGCGGAACAGGCGCGTGACGAGGCGGAGCGCTTGCAGGCGGTCACGAATGCGCTCAACGAGGCTTTGGCAAGTCTCGTGGCCCTGACAAGCCATCTGGAGGCCTGCGCGCTGGAGGAGGGTTTCAGTGAGCGGGCCACTCAGCTAATAAGGGCGACAGCCCGCACCATCATAGACGGGCAGGGGGACCTGTTCGCCGCGCAGCAATCCCTTAAATCCGACCCATTCAGAGGATAGCCGGAAGGACGATCATGACTGATTCCGAAAACCCCGCCCTGAAGAAGAGCCTGATGGATGTACCCGTCCGCGTGGATGTGGTGCTGGGCGAGGTGCGCATGCCGATCGAGGAATTGATGGCCATGTCGGAAGGGGACATCATCGCCCTTCAGCGCAAGACCGACGAACCGGTGGATATTTACCTTTCCGACCGCCTGATGGCGCGCGGCAAGCTGGTCATCGCCGATGGACAATTGGGGGTCACCCTGTCCGAAATCGTTGATGAACGTGCAGCTGCCTGAGATTCCGGCAGCCAACATTAAATCCCATACATGCTTCACAATTCCTAACGCAGGGCAGGAAACTGTTAACCTTTAGCTGTGTTAACTGTTTTCCGAGGATAAGCATGTCCTGTTGCACCAATGGGGTGGTGTGCGATGGGGTGTAACAAGGGAAACATGCAGACATGCGCATGAAGATGTTCGCTGCGGAGACTTTCGAAGCTGCCAAGGCGATGATTTTTGCCGAGATGGGCGCCGATGCGGTGATCCTGTCAGAGCGCGAAATCGACGGGGGAGTCGAGGTCCGCGCAGCTACAGACAAGCTTGGCGGAGGAGTGGTGCCGAGCGAGCCGCTCTTCCTGCGTGAATCGCGCGGCGGTCACGGCCGTGGCTCTGAAAACCCGCTCTACAGCCGCGTCCGCGACGCGCTGCTCTGGCATGGCGCACCCCAGCGCTTTGCAGACCGTGTGGCAAATGAGGGGGCTGGCCGCCACAGCACGCCAAGCTCCGCCCCTGAAGATTCCATCGCCGCCGGTCTGGAGCGTATCGTTACCTGCGACCCGATTCCGGCGCGCCTGGAAAAGGATATCATTCTCGTTGGACCTCCGGGGCATGGCCGCACCGCGACAGCTGCAAAGCTGACCCGTCGCGCCGCCGTGGCACGCACCCAGATCATGCCGGTTGCCGCAGATCTCGACGGCACGGCCGGAGGCGAGCAGCTGGCCGCTTATCTTGAGCAGGAACGCGGCCAGATCCGCATTGCCGAGACGCCCGACGCCCTGTTCAACGTGCTGCGCAGGCTGCGCGAGACCGGCAATCGCTGCATTATCGACCTGCCGGCCATCAATCCATTCGATCAGGATGATATGGCCAGCCTGCAGGATTTGATCGCCGTTGTGCGCGCCGAGCCTGTGCTCGTCATGTCTGCCGAGGGACATCCGGAAGATCAGGCCGATTCGGCCCGTGCCTTTGCCCGCGCCGGCATTCGCCGCGCGATCCTTACCAAACTCGACATTGCCCGCCGGCGGGGAGGGGCCATATCGGCCCTGTCATCAGCTGGCATTGCCTTCTCGCATCTCGCCGTGACGCCGTTTATCGGCGGTGGGCTGGTGCCGGCAGCGCCCTCCCGGCTGGCTGCCTTGTTGATGGAAGATGCCCCGGGCGATGTGATCGCCCTGAAAGGAGCTGCGTAATCTCATGAGCTTCATGCTTCGAAAATCCCAGGATCGGCCGCAACAGCGCCCGGCTCCGCGCGTTGCTCCGGCCTCGATCATCGCTGTTGCCAGTGGCAAGGGCGGGGTGGGCAAGACCTTCATGGCCATCACGCTGGCTTCTGCCTTCGCGCAGGCTGGCAAGCGCACGCTGCTGGTGGATGGTGATCTTGGCCTTGCCAATGTTGACGTACAGCTGGGCATCGCACCGGAAACAGACCTCGCCGCCGTGATTGCAGGCTGGGTTGAGCTGGATGATGCGGTTACGCCCGTTGATGGCGGCGCTGCAGGAGGTGGTTTTGATGTGCTGCCGGGCCGGTCAGGCTCAGGCGCTCTCGCTGAGCTTCCGCCAGAAGAAGTTGCCCGCCTTGCCGCGGGTCTCTCTGCGCTGGCCCTGCAATATGACCAGGTGGTCGTGGACCTTGGCGCCGGCATTGAGGCCAACTGCATGCGCCTGGCGCGTGCCGCCGACAAGGCATTGATGGTTATCACGGACGAGCCGACCTCGATGACGGATGCCTATGCGTTCATCAAGGTTCTGAGAGGTTATGCGCCGAACGTGGAACCCGTGATCTGTATTAACCAGGCCGAATCACGCGCTGCAGGGCAAAGAACCTATGAGGCGATTGCGCGGGCTTGCCAGACCTTCCTTGGCTTCCGTCCACATCTTGCAGGCACCGTTATGCGGGACCCGAAAGTGCGCGATGCGATCCGTTGCCAGAAAACGCTGATCTCTACGGATCAGCAGGCGCAACCGATCCAGGATGCCATCGCAATTTCACAGATGCTGATCGGCGCGGGTTCCTCCGCGGAGCTTGGCTATTAATCTGTGTGAAGAAAGTAGAACTTTTTTGAGGCAAATCGCACGGCTCGTTAACCTTCGTTAAAGGATCAGTCCGTAGGATTCACTTTAATAGGAAATGCGACTAGTTTGGTCGTAAGTTGATTCGGGAGACGAGATAATGCGCGTCCTGCTTATTGAAGACGATAGCGCTGTCGCGCGTTCAATCGAGCTGATGCTGAAAGCTGCGGGCTTCAACATCTATACGACCGACCTTGGCGAAGAAGGCGTCGACCTCGGAAAAGTCTACGAATACGACATGATCGTGCTGGACCTCTCCCTGCCGGATATCTCCGGGTATGAGGTGCTCAAACAGCTGCGGATGGGCCGTGTGAACACGCCGGTCATGATCCTGTCCGGTAACCCTGACATCGAAGCCAAGGTTAAGACACTCGGCTACGGCGCAGACGATTACCTGACCAAACCGTTTAACAAAGACGAGCTGATTGCCCGTATCACAGCCATTGTGCGCCGCTCCAAAGGCCATGCCGAGAGCGTGATCCGCACAGGCGAAATCATCGTCAACCTGGATGCCAAGACGGTGGAAGTAGACGACGAGCGC
Organism: Alphaproteobacteria bacterium; assembly: GCA_018222605.1. GTDB lineage: Bacteria > Pseudomonadota > Alphaproteobacteria > Caulobacterales > Hyphomonadaceae > Hyphomonas. The sequence continues at coordinate 169,826 of JAAEZZ010000002.1, read as the reverse complement.
GTTCACCTGACCGGCAAGGAATACCAGATGTTCGAACTGCTCTCGCTGCGCAAGGGCACGACGCTGACCAAGGAAATGTTCCTCAACCACCTCTATGGCGGGATGGATGAGCCGGAACTGAAGATCATCGACGTGTTCATTTGTAAGCTGCGCAAGAAGCTGCAGCAGGCGACCGGTGGTAACCATTATATCGAAACCGTCTGGGGCCGCGGCTATGTGCTCCGTGACCCGCGCCCGAGCTCGAAAACAAACGAGATTGAGGAAGCCGCCTGAAAGGCTGCCTTGACTTAAGAGTCCTCCAGACCCCCCGGTCCCCCTGGCCGGGGGGTCTTCTTTTCAGATGCCCGCTTGCAAGAGCGGGCAAATAACTGACATTGGGCATATGTCACAACGTTCTGCCGGCCCGGAAATTCTTCGTCTGATCGAGTTGATCTCTCGCCTGCCGGGGCTTGGCCCCCGGTCTGCGCGGCGCGTGGCGCTGTTTCTGCTGAAGCGCCGCGACACGCTGCTGAAGCCGCTGGCCGATGCGCTGGCAGAGGCGGGTGAGAAAATTGACCGCTGCCAGATCTGCGGAAACTTCGACACGATACAGCCCTGTGCGGTGTGTCAGGCCGACGGCCGCGATGACAGCCTGATCTGTGTTGTGGAAGACGTGCCGGATCTGTGGGCGCTGGAGCGGGGCGGGGCCTTTCGCGGGCGCTATCATGTTCTGGGCGGTGTCTTGTCAGCGATTGACGGCATCACGCCGGAAGATCTCAACATTGCGAGCCTGATCAGCCGGGTTGAGGCGGGCGACATTCGCGAAGTGATCCTGGCCCTGAATGCCACGGTCGATGGCCAGACCACAGCCCATTATGTGGCAGACTTGCTGGAAGGGAAAGGCGCCAGCGTGACGCGCCTGGCCCACGGCGTTCCGGTGGGCGGCGAACTAGACCATCTGGATGATGGAACACTCGCCGCCGCGCTCCGGTCCCGCCGGGGCGTCTGACCTGCGCGCAGCGCAGGCTGCGCCGGATTATTCCGTGTCGGCCTCGCCGTCGGCAGCGGCCTCAATGACATCCACGCGGTAGATGCCGTCAAAATTCTTTGTCGCAACATAGAGGTGACCATCTGGGCCCTGAATGACATCGCGGATCGGATATTCGCCATCGAACAGGGATTCCTTGCCGACCACCTGGCCGTCTTCCATGTCGATACGAGTCAGCTCCAGCCCGGCCGGGCCGTTCATGCCGCCTGTGAAGAGATCGCCCTTCCAGCCGGGATAGACATCGCTGGTCAGCATGGTGAGGCCCGCCGGTGCAATCGACGGCACCCAATAGGTCAGGGGTTGTTCCATGCCCGCCATTTCGGTTTTCTCGGTGATCACCGTGCCATCATAGTTTACGCCATAGGTGATGACGGGCCAGCCATAATTGGCGCCGGGCTTGATGATATTAAGCTCATCGCCGCCCTTGGGACCATGCTCTGTTTCATAGAGTGTGCCGGTGTCTTTATCATAATAGAGGCCCTGGACATTGCGATGACCATAGGACCAAACGGCCGGATTGCCATCCTTGCCGTCTGCAAACGGATTATCCGGCGGGATGCTGCCATCTGTATTGATGCGGACGATGGAGCCATGTGTGATCTTTGGGTCCTGGGCATCCTTCATGTATTTGAAGCCCTCCCCGAGAGAGACGTACAGCGTGCCGTCATTGGCAAATTGCAGGCGCGAGCCATAATGATAGGCCGTGTCGCGCGGGTCGGCCCAGAAGATTTCCGTCACATCCTCAAGCACGGTGTTGTCATTGCTCAGGCGGCCCTTGATCACGGCGGCGGCATTGGCGGCGTCATCACCCTTGGAATAGGAAATGTAGACGAGGCGGTTGGTATCAAAGTCCGGGTCCAGAGTGATGCCCAGATAGCCAGCCTGGCCTTCAGTATAGGCATCCGGCAGGCCGCGGACCGGCGCGGGTGCGCCTTCACCGCCAGCGACATATCGCAGGCCGCGTTCCTTCTCTGTGAAAAGCAGGTCTCCATTTGGCAGGAATGCCATGCCCCATGGCCATTCCGTGTCGGTGACGATGGGAGTGAGTTTCACGTCGAAATCGCTTGTTGCGGCCGGGCTCTTCTGGTCGGCTGACCCGCCGCAGGCCGCGAGCAAGGCGGTGAGGGAAATCAGGTTGGCGATGCGCATGGGGCAGGTCTCCTGTAAAGATGGCTTGTTTGTCGGGAACAATAGGGCAGCGGGCGTCTAAGGCCAAATAAAATGGGGGCGGCCCGCAAAGGCCGCCCCCATGAGTGTGGTCAGATCCCGGGTCTACCAGGTCTTGCTGACGCGGATCCCGTAGGTTCTGGGCTCATTATAGTAGGCGTTCGTGAAGAGACCTGAGGAATCGTCCGTCAGGTACGCACCGGTGATGTTGTCCTGGTCCATGACATTCTTGCCGAAAAGCTCGACCTGAATTTGAGATGGATCATTGTAGAATTGCAGGGACAAGTTCAGGTTTTCCCAGCTGTCCAGCTTGTCACGTGCGGTGTTCCACATGCGGCTGTAGCTCTCTGCCTGGTAGTAATAGTCCGCACGAATACGAACATCCCAATTAGAGTTGGACACGGCTTCCCAAGTGTATTCCGCCCCCACGCTGAGAGTCATATCCGGTGTACCCGGCAGCTTGTTGCCGTCCAGATCCTTGGCGAAGCCCTGGCCCGGCGTGAAAGAGCCTTCCGGCAGGCCGAAGGTGGATTCCTGACCTGCGAAAGCGCCGGTGCAAAGCCCGAGCGTTGAGCCCTCAGCGAGAAGGCCGCCCTGGATCGCCCCCAGAACCGTTGCATAGGCTTGCGAGGAAATCACACAGTTTGAAGCATCGAATGGATTCTTCAAAGCAATATAGTTTGGGTCACCTGCCGTACGGTCTAAAACATCGATAGCTTCGGTGTCTTTTACCTTGGCATCCAGCAGACCGAGATTGGCGTTGACCACAAAGGTTGATGCCGGATTCCAGATCGTTTCGAGTTCCAGACCCTTGATTTCTGCATCCACGTTGATGTTGGCAGAGGTGCGGTTGACGATCTGGGAGACCTGATAACCTTCATAGTCATAGTAGAATGCCGTGGCATTCAGTTGCAGTGCGCCGTTCGCCAATGTGTTCTTGGTACCGACTTCGAACGCATTGATGAATTCCGGCTCAAAGGTTTCGGGCACTATGCTGGGCGTGCCTTGCGGTTGCGGCGGGTTGATGCCACCGCCCTTATAGCCCTTGGAATAGAAGGCGTAGATCAACGTGTCTTCGCTGAAGCTGAGATCTGGTGACCAGTCGAAGCCGATCCGGCCGGTAACTTCCTCAAACTTTTTATTCACGATACCGTTTGCTGACGTGGCTGACGGAACCGGAACCAGCGGATCCGGGCGTACGGAGACCGGTGTGAACAGATAAGTCGGGATGTTTTGAACCGTTTTGTCATCGCTGGTGTAGCGCAGGCCGACAGTGAGCTGCAAATCATCTGTGAGATCATAATATCCCTCACCGAAGACCGCGAAGGAATCCAGCTTGTAGGGTGTAACAGAGCGGAAATAGTTTCGGCCCAGATTATTGATGTTGCCCCGTAGCGAGCCTTCGCCGTCGCCACTGGTGTCAACAGGTGTGAGCCCGCCGAACGGGGCCTGGGCAGCTGCCGCTGCAGCGGCTTGGTCTGCCGTGCCGCCTCCGCCGATCACGGCATCATAGGTTGCCTGATAGACAGCATTGTTGAACTGCGTGATGGCCGTCAGTGTGTTGGACATCACGTAATAGCTTTCGCCGATGTCATCAGCTCCGCCTGTCTCATAGTTGACCGAGATGGCACCAAGGTTGAAATTGAAGCGGCCCGAAAAATCAGACTGCAGACGAATTTCGTGAGTGGTTTGCTCCGACTGTCCACCTGACAGGTCATAAGTGGTCAACTGGTTGAAGGTGCCCAGCTGCGGGTCGCTGACGAACCCACCCGGGAAGAGGGCATTGTAAAGGTCTGCCTGCGTGCTGAGCCCTGGCGGGATGGCTGACAGATCATTGAAGGGAATGTCCGGAACACTCTTGTTATAGTCTTCCTCGGAATACCGTTCGGATTCATTGTAGCTGCCCAGATATGTCAGAAGCAGCGAGTCTGTCAGGTCAAACTCGGCCTTCCAGGAGAAGAAATCCGTCTCGGCCTGATAGCGTGGGTCGATGACGGATTCGATGGTGCGTTCATCGCTGAGGGCCGGTCGAAGGTAGACGTCACCGTCTGAGAGACCTGCCACGACACCCCAGGAGCCAGCCAGCGTACCTGTGGAGTTCACACGGTCTTTAGACTCTGAAAGCGGCGCATCCTCACAGCCAAGAGAGGTGATGTTCTGGTCGTCTGGCTCAATGGCAATGCCGGCAAAGGTAGTGAGGTTGGCATCCTTCTTACAGAATTGCTTGCCGGAACGAAGGCGGTTGTCGTCTTCCTCGAAATGCTCATAGCTCACCCAGCCTCTCAACCGGTCTGTCGGCTCCCAGGCAAGGGTCGCCCGTACACTGAAAAGGTCCCGGTCATCGATTTCGTTTCCGGTCGTGATGTTGTCGACATACCCGCCACGCTGCAAAAGAGAGCCGGCCAGACGGAAGGCAAGGCTTTCGCCGATCGGCACGTTGACCATACCTTTGGCCTTGAAGGTGTCATAGTTTCCGTATGTCAGATCAATATTGGCCTGGTATTCTCCCAGTACAGGCTTTGCCGTGATCAGGTTGAACACACCACCTGTAGCGTTCCGGCCGTAGAGTGTGCCCTGTGGGCCACGCAGCACCTCGATACGCTCAATATCGTAGAACTCCGCTTCAAAAAGGTTGTTTGAGGTAAGCGGAATATCATTCTGGTGCACACCCACACCATTATCGGCAGACGTTGACACGGCATCAACGCCAATACCCCGGATACGGAAGTTGTAGCCTGTGAAGTTGCCTTTGGTGAAGTTGACGTTCGGTATGGATTTGACCAGATCCGGCCCGCCGGCGAGCTGCATCTTTGCCAAAGCGTCTTCATCGAAAGCCGAGACTGCGATCGGAACATCCTGGATGGATTCTTCCGTTTTTTGCGTCGTGACCGTCACGGTGGACAGGGTGCGTTGCGTTTCACCGGTGTCCTCTTGTGCAACCGCTGCGGGAGCGGCCAGACCGATCACCATGGCGGACGCACCTGCCAGCCAGACGCACTTCGAGTGTCGTTTAAATCGCATTTTTTTCCTCCCCTCGGGCCGCTTGATTGCTGGCCTCGAGCAATTTGTACCGAGCGAGCCTCTTGGCGGGCCTGCTTCGCTTTGTATCAGACTGCATGGATGACGGGTCTGTCAACATTGCCGAAGCGTAAGACATAGGGAAAAAATAGGGGGTGTTAAAAATGTTACGCCCAGCTTGGCCGTGACTGTCCGGCCTGATACAGGCGAAGACATGACTGATCCTTCTTCTTCTGCATTGGTTTTGTTCTCCGGCGGACAGGATTCGACGACCTGCCTGGCCTCGGCGCTTTCCCGCTTTGAGCGAGTGGAGACCGTGGGCTTCGACTATGGTCAGCGCCACAGGATCGAGCTGACATGCCGGGAGACCGTCCGGCAGGGGATCGCCGCGATGAATCCCCTGTGGGGCGAGCGTCTGGGTGAGGATCACATGCTGGATGCCACTGTGCTGAAAAGCCTGGGCGAGACGGCCATGACGCATGAGGTCAGCATCGAGATGACCGAGGCCGGCTTGCCGTCAACTTTTGTTCCGGGCCGCAATCTGCTGTTCCTGACGCTCGCTGGCGCGCTGGCCAGCCGCCGGGGCCTCGGCGTTCTGGTCGGCGGCATGTGCGAGACGGACTATTCCGGGTATCCCGACTGCCGGGCTGACACGATGGCCGCGCAGGCCGAAACGCTGCGTCTCGGCCTCGATGTTCCCATACGGATAGACACCCCACTGATGTATATCGACAAGGCTGAAACCTGGGCGCTGGCGCAGCAACTGGGTGGGGATGCGCTGGTGCAGCTGATCGTGAAGGATACCCATACCTGTTATCTGGGCGAGCGCGGAGAGCTGCATGAGTGGGGGCATGGCTGCGGCACTTGTCCGGCCTGCGAGCTGCGCGCTAAGGGCTGGGAGAAATGGGCTGCCAGCCGCTGACGGCACGCCGGGCCTCTCGCAGCCGAAACAGCCTTAAAAACTGGACTTTTTGCCCGTTTTCCATCATTTGGGGGCAAAATTCGTGCGGGCCACCTGTTCAGGCCCGCCAGATACCGGACATTGAACCACACCGCCATGACCACGAAGCTTGAAACATCCAGCGCCGCGCACACGACGCTTTCCCCGGAAGGCCGCGTTTTCGAGATCACCAAATCGGTGAATTTCGAGGCAGCGCATTTCATGGGTGGCAAGCCGGAAGGCCATCCTTACCGCAACATGCACGGCCATTCCTTCCAGCTGGAAGCGACCGTTGCGGGTGTTGTGAAGCCGGGCGAGCAGTGGGTGGAGGATTTTTCCCATCTGACGGCGTGCCTGCAGGCCACGGCGGCCAAGCTGGACCATACCCTGCTGAACGAGATTCCGGGCCTCGACGTGCCGACGCTGGAGCGTATTTGCCTCTGGGCGGCGGCAGATCTGACGGACGGCCTGCCGGGGCTTAAGCGCGTGGCGCTGGCACGGCCCAGCCTGAATGAGCGCTGCGAACTGGTACTCTGATCCTGAAAGGCCCCCCGAATGCGTAGCATCCGGGGGCTCTTGGAAGGCTCAGACAAAGGGGGGTTTAGCTGCCGCCTTTGTCTGCGGTGAGTTCTTTCACGAATTTCCGTGAGAATTTGTCAGACGCCCGCTGAGCATCGTGCCAGGTGCTGATGCCGGCAAGACGAATATCTGTCTCATACCATTTATAGGTCAGATCGCCGGTCGGGTTTCCATCCGCATCATAGGCCACGGCGGAAAGCTTCATGCCGCCGATGCTTTTGGACGCGCTGTAATCAAGTCCAGGCGTATCGCCGAGCTGTTTGAAGGTCGGTTTGTTGGGCTGGGCGTCCAGAATGGTGACGTCGATGCGCGGGATATCCAGTTTCGCCTTGGACAGCTGGCGCGTCAGGTCTTCCTGGATTTCATGCGTCAGGTATTCGCCTTCGCGCGCGCCATATTCATCCTGCAGTTTCTCGGCGAATTCCGGGTCATAGCTGACATTGATTTCCCCGGCGAGCGCTACAGGGGCGGCCAGCAGGGCAAGGGCGGCAAGGGGGGCTAGCTTTTTCATCGGAGTATCTCCTGATCTGTTCTGCTTGCAGCATATCACGCTGCCCCCGCTCACCCAAAGTCACAGCCGCGTGAGGGGGCTTAAATCGTGTCCACGAACACGATTTCCGCGTCCTCGATGCCTTCCAGCGTCAGGCTTTCCGCGCCGGTAATGGCCGCGCCGTCGCGGGCCGTCATCGCCTGACCATTCAGACGGACAGAGCCTTCCGCCAGCACGAGGTAGCCATGGCGGCCAGCTTTGACCTCATATGTCAGGCTTTCGCCGGCTTTCAGCGTTGCGCCCAGCACATTGGCGTCCTGATTGATCACCAGGCTGTCCTGATCGCCTGTGCCGGAGGCCAGCACCGCCCATTTGCCGGACCGGTCGCCTTTCGGGAATTTTCGCGCGCCCCAGCCGGGCTGGCCGCCTTGCGTGCGGGGCAGGATCCAGATCTGGAACAGCGTCGTTTCTTCATCCTCGGCATTCCATTCCGAATGCTGGATGCCGCTGCCGGCGCTCATCACCTGAACATCGCCCGCTTCCGTGCGGCCGGTATTGCCCATGGAATCCTTGTGCGTGATCGCGCCTTTGCGGACATAGGTGATGATCTCCATCGACTGGTGGCCATGGGGCGGAAAGCCCGTATGCGGCTGGATCGTGTCATCATTCCATACGCGCAGGGCGCCTTCGCCCATGCGGCTGGGATCGTGATAGCCAGAGAAGGAAAAATGGTAATTGGCGTTCAGCCAGTCATTTCGGAACCGGCCAAGCTTGTTGAAGGGTCTGAAATCGATCATGTCGATCTCCTTTCGCGTCTGTTGAAGCGAATATGCGCAGGCTTTGGCAAGGGCAGTAGGCGGGCTGGCCTGAATTCACTTATGCCTGCTTTGCATAAGTGGAAATGGGCGAAAAACCCTTTAGGTTCCCGGCTTGATGCGCCTGCCGATTGTCCACCACCCTGATTATGACGCCAAGACCGTGGCCGATGACCATCGCTTCCCGATGCGCAAATATGCGCTCGTGGCAGAGCTGCTGCGCGAAGACGGCCATGACTTCATCCTGCCCGGCTATGCCAGCGCGGATGAGTTGCAGCTCGCCCATGACGAAGCCTATGTCACCGCCATCCTGACGCAGACGCTGGACGCCAAAGCTGCCCGCAAGGTCGGCTTCGAGATCACGCCCGCGATTGCGCGGCGCTCGTCAGCCTCTGTCGCAGGCACCATCCTCGCCGCGCGCTACGCGCTGGAGCAGGGGGCCGCGGTAAACCTGGCAGGCGGCAGCCACCATGCCGGGCCGGAGGGTGGGGCAGGCTTCTGCGTGTTCAATGATGTCGGCGTAGCGGGAAAGCTGTTGCTGGATGACCACACGGTGCAGCGCGTCGCGGTCATTGATTGCGATGTCCATCAGGGCGATGGCACGGCATTGATCTTCCGCTATGATCCGCGCGTCTTTACCGCCTCGCTCCATTGCGAGCAGAACTGGCCGCGTGACAAGCCGCCGTCTGATCTCGACATCGGCGTACCCAAGGGCACGGGCGATGCGGCCTATTTGTCTGCGCTGAAAGAGTTGGTCGAGGCTGCGCTGGGCACTTCGCCGGATATTGTCTTCTACAATGCCGGCGTCGATCCGCATGAGGAGGACCGGCTGGGGCTCTTGTCTCTCAGTGATGACGGCTTGAAGGCCCGCGATGCCTATGTCGCCCGCGCCTGCCGATCAGCCGGGGTTCCCGTCTGCGGCGTCCTCGGCGGTGGCTATGCCCGCGACGCCCTCGCCGTCGCCCGCCGCCATACGTTCCTGGTGGAGGCGTTCGGCGAAGCCCTCACCTCCCATCGCTGACGCGATGGGCCCCTCCTCTCCCGGTGGGAGGGGGGGCAGGCCGGTCGGGCCGCCAGAAATTGTCCTGCATCGTGAATCTGGCGGAGCACACCATCCAGACTGTCCAGCACCTCCACATTCCAGAACCGGACCACGGTCCATCCTTGTGCTTCAAGAAAAGCCGTGCGCTGCGTGTCCCTGGATATGTCCGCTTGCGTACCGTGGCTATCGCCATCCAGTTCCACGACAAGCATCAGGTCAAGGCAGGCAAAGTCTGCATAATATGGGCCTATGGGATGCTGGCGGCGAAACTTCCAACCATTGAGCTGGCGATTGCGAAGGCGCGCCCAGACCAGCCGTTCTGCAAACGTCTGGTCACGCCTTAACTGTCTGGCCCGTTTCGTTGTCCCGCCCATCCCACAATAGCGACGGATCGGAGTTGCAGGACGTGGGAGGTGAGGGGCATCACGGCACACACAGCCTCTTGCCCCGACTCACTTCGCCCGCCACAACTGGCGCCATGTCTGCCAGCCCCACACTTGATGACGCCCGTGCGCTGCTGAAGCGTATCTATGGCTATGATGCGTTCCGGGGCCTGCAGGAGCATGTGATCGAGGATGTGCTGGCAGGCCGCGATGCGCTGGCCGTTCTGCCGACCGGCGGCGGCAAGTCTCTCTGCTACCAGATCCCGGCCATTCTGCGGGGCGGCGTCGGCATTGTTGTCTCGCCGCTGATCGCGCTGATGGCCGATCAGGTGGACGCGCTGAAACAGGTCGGCGTGCGGGCCGAGCGACTCGATTCCTCGATGGATTTCAATGCCCGCACCGAGGCGCTGGAGGCGGCCGCGCGCGGCGAAATGGACATGCTCTATGTCTCGCCCGAAGGCATCGGCAATGGCCTCGCCCAGCGCCTGTCGCAGATGCAGGTCTCGCTGATCGCGGTGGACGAGGCACACTGCGTCAGCCAGTGGGGACATGATTTCCGTCCGGACTATCGTGCCCTTGGCCGCCTGAAGGGCCTGTTCCCCGGCGTGCCGCGCCTTGCGGTAACCGCGACGGCAGACGCGCGGACCCGCGAAGACATTCTTGCCCAGCTGGACCTGACCAGACCGGCTCAGCATGTCGCGAGCTTTGATCGTCCCAATCTGGCCCTCGCTGCGGAGCCGAAGGAAGGCAACCGCACGCAGCGCGTCGTCTCTCTCGTCAAGGCGCGCAAGGGCCTCTCCGGCGTTGTCTATGCCGCAACCCGCAACGCAACCGAAGACCTGGCCGAGGCGCTGGAGCGATCCGGCATGCCTGCACTGGCCTATCATGCCGGGCTCGACGCCGACGTGCGGGCCGAGCGTCAGCGCCGCTTCCTGCTGGAGGATGGCCTCGTCATGTGCGCCACGGTCGCCTTCGGCATGGGGGTCGACAAGCCGGATGTGCGCTTTGTGATCCATGCAGATCCACCCAAGACGCTTGAGGCCTATTGGCAGGAAGTCGGCCGGGCCGGGCGTGACGGGGAGCCTGCCGAGGGCATCGCCCTGTATGGCCCTGCCGACATGCGCCGCTCGCTGAGCTGGACCTATGAGAGCGATGCGCCGGACACGATCAAACGTGTACAGATCACCAAGACACGCCAGCTGTTTGCCTTCTTTGACGGTGATGAATGCCGACGTGCCTCTGTGCGGCGCTATTTCGGGGAAGAGAATGTCCAGCCCTGCGGAGCGTGTGACATCTGCCGCGGTGAAAGCGGCGAGCCCTATGATGCGACGCGCTGGGCGCAGATGGCCGTCTCTGCCGTCTTGCGCTGTGGTCAGAAGATCGGACGCGGACGATTGGTCAATCATTTGCTGGGGCAGGCGCGCGATGATTTCGATCAGGAAATGGCGGCGCTCTCCACCTTTGGCATCGGCAAGGAATTGCCCAAGCAAGGCTGGACGCGCGTCTTTGATGCGCTGCTCTATGATGGCCTTCTGGCAGAAGGGGGAGAGGCCAATCGTCCGGCCGTGGTGGTGCCGGATGCGGAGGCGGCGCGCGCCTTTTTCCGGGGGGAAAAAACCATCATGCTGCGCGCAGACCCGGCAGCCACCCGTCGGCGCAGCAAGGGCCGCAGCGCTGCGGCGACACAGGCGCTGGCGGACCTTTCAGTCCGCGATCAGGCGCTGTTCGATTCCCTGCGGGCCTGGCGCACGGAGATCGCCAAGACGCGCGGCGTGCCGCCCTATGTTATTTTCCATGACCGCACGCTGGCAGAGATCGCGCGCGAGCGCCCGACAGACGCAGACGAGCTGCGCCTGATCAGCGGGGTGGGTGAGAAAAAGGCCCAGCGCTATGCCGAAGACGTTTCCCGGATTATCGCCCAGGCCGCCTAGCGAATCGCCGGGGCCATCTGTATGCCGCCCAGCCGTTTGATGATCGCATACAGGAAATAGCCCGCGCCGATATATTCCATGCTTTCCTGCAGCGTCCATAGAAGGTCGTGCGCCAGTGTCTGGTTGACCTTGGTATAGAGTTCGGGGTTCAGTTCTTCCCCGAGGGAGCGGTAATGCGCGCCCTCGATGATCTCAATGCCCAGCGCGCCGCCCACGAAGATCGTCCCGGCAATGATGAACCGGATCTGGCTCGCGCGGTCCAGCCGGAAGAACCAGGGCGCCAGCACCAAGCCCAGCACGATCAGCGCAAAGCCATAGGGCAATACCCAGCCGAAGGGTTGCAGAATCTCCGCATTGAACATGTCATTGATCGGCTGGGAAGTCAGTTCATGGATCTGCACGCTCTCGTCAAAGGCCATGAACGCAAAGACCAGCGCCATCACAAGCCAGCCTGCCCGGTCACGGCTTTTGGCTGGCAGGGTGGAGGCCGTATAGGCCAACGCTGCCGCACACGTCATCAGCAGGAAGACGGCAATCAGCGTCGGGACATTATGTTCCTCATTCAGGTGGAACATGTTGGCCATGCCGCCCAGATAAGGCTTGCCGAAGACATGCTTCATCACCAGGACGCCAATATGCGGCAGCAGGGCCAAAAGGCCGATTCCTGTCAGCGTCCAGGCAACCCCTTTAGGTGTAATTACAGCACTGTGCGCGCCCTCATCCTGCCCCCCCAAGGGCATCGCATTATCGGTCATGTTACATATCCCACTCCAAACTCATCAAAAAATTACATATTTTCGTAGTTTCTCAAGAGTTAACCGCTCATTTGCGTGAGATTTTGTCTGCGCGCTATGCAGCCTGAAGGCGAATTGCGCCGAGGCGTTTGACCAGAACATAGAGGAAATAGGCTGCCCCGCCATATTCGAGACATTCCTGCAGGGAGGTCATCAAAGTGAAGCCGAGGGAGCTGTTCAGCCGCTCCCAGCCTTCAGCCGACAGCGTCGGGTCGGTCATTTGGTAGAGGGCGCTTTCCATCACTTCCATGCCCAGCGCGCCGCCAACATAGATTGTGCCGGCGATGGCAAAGCGGATCTGTGTTCCCCGGTCGAGCTTCAGGAACCAGGGCAGGAGGACAATGCCGAGCGCCACAACGGCAAGCCCATAGAGCAGGATCCACGGAAAGGCCGGCATCCACGAGGTCTGCACCACAATCCTGGTGATGACGCTGAGGGTTTCGTGAATCTGGGCGTTTTCATCAAATGCGAGGAACAGAAAGGCTGCGCTGAGCACCCACCAGCCCCGCGCCATGCGTGTTCCTGCGGCGCTGCAGGCCGTCAGCGCCAACGCGACACTGCAGGACAGTAGAACCAGCGCCGAGACCAGGGTCGGCACATTCGCCTCCTCATCCAGGCTGAACATGGGGGCCAGCCCCATCACATAATCATAGCCAAGCCTGTATTTCAGGAACAGCACAGCGGCATGGGCCATCAGCAGAAACAGGCCGATCCCGACCAGTGCCCAAGCCAGCTGCTTTGGCGACAAGGAAAGCGCAGGCGATCTGCCTGCCTGTGGATCAAGATGATCTGTCATGATGTGTCCCCTCACAAGCCTCCATCAAGCTACATAATTCAGGGGGAAACAAGACTCTTTCATTTCGCCCTGCGCGCGAGGCAATAAAGCGGGGACAGCCAGCCTCCTTTGGCATGACCGGTCTTGACCCGGCGCGCGTGGCACCGCACCTATGAGAGGGACAGAATCCCGTGACCGGAGAGACCATGACCTTTGATGCCCGAGAGCCCCGTCTCGACGACGAGAATGAGGACAAGAAAACCACAGAGCCGAACGCGTTTCTCGAAGAAGCGCTGTTCAAGGCCCGTACCATCCTGCTGACCGGCGGGATTGATTTCATGCAGGCCCGCCGCGTGTCAGAACGCCTTCTGGCACTTTCGTCCGAAAGCAAGGAGCCGATCCTCCTGGTGCTCTCCTCGCCGGGCGGCCACGTCGAAAGCGGCGACATGATCCACGACATGATCAAGTTCGTCGAAGCCCCGGTGAAGATCCTCGGCACGGGCTGGGTCGCTTCCGCTGGTGCGCTGATCTATGCTGCCGCGCAAAAGGAAAACCGCTACGCCCTGCCGAATACGCGCTTTCTGCTTCATGAACCGCGCGGCGGCGTTGGCGGCCAGGCGACCGATGTTGAAATTCAGGCCCGCGAGATCATCAAGATGCGCGAACGTCTCAACAACATCTTCGCTGAAGCCACCGGCAAAACGCTGGCCCAGATCAAGGAAGACACAGACCGTGACTTCTGGATGAGCGCGAAAGAAGCCGTCGAATATGGCCTTGTCGGCAAGATCGTGAACCATCGCAGCGATGTGAAATAGCGCGGTCTGCGCACCCCAGACGTTTCAAGTCATTTTGAAATCATGAACGCCCGGCCTGTTACAGGTTCGGGCGTTCATTTTTGGTTAGGGATGTGTTTGCGGCGCGTAAAGGTTTATGGCGCAAGGTGGTGTCCTTAACCATTCAAGGGGCTGCCTCGCTGTAATGCCGGTACGTGTAGAAGATATCGCGGTCGCTGTGCGGCCTGTTCCGCCAGCTGCCACAGTGTCCGCCGTACTGGGCCAGTTTCTCTCCGATCCGTCCCTGTTTGCCCTGCCGGTCGTGCGCAGTGGCGCCGCGCTGGGCATGGTGACCCGCCAGGCGATTACAGAGGCCATGTCACGTCCGGATCTGCGCCAGCAGATCGCGGCGCTGCCGGTGACCGAGTACATGTTGCCCGCCCCCGTCATGGCGGAAGAGGGCACCCCGATCGGTCTTGTGGCAAAGCTCGCTGCCGATGGCTCGACCAGCGCGCTGACCGCCGGACTCATCGTGCTTTCAGGCGGGCGGTATCTTGGCCTGATCAGCCCCCAGGCGCTGCTGTCCACCGTCGCGCAGGAAAACGCCATGCGCGCCCGGGCCATGCAATCCGCCCAGAAAAAGCTGATCAAGGCCCGCCGCGAATCCGAAGATGTCGCGCTTGAGAAATCCCGCTTTCTGGCTTTTGTCGGCCATGAAATCCGCACGCCATTGACCGGCATTCTGGGCGTGGCAGACCTGTTGCAGGACCAGGCCAGCGGAGAAGCCAAGCGCCTGGCGCGCACCATTTCCGAAAGCGGCAGCCATCTGGACCGCCTGCTGAATGACCTCTTGGACCTTTCCCGCCTTGAGGCCGGAAAACTGTCAATCAGCCAGGCACCGTTTGACCTGCGCGACTTTGCCAATGATGCGCGTGATCTGTGGCAGTCGCGCATGGCGGGCAAGCGGCTGGATCTGCGTATCAAGGTGGCGAGCGATGCAGCGCCACGTCTTGAATCCGACGCCATGCGCATTCGCCAGATATTGTTCAATCTGATGAGCAATGCGCTGAAATTCACAGAGCGCGGCTATATCGGCGTGGAGCTGTCCACCTTTGAGGCCGCCGGCAGTCTCAAGCTGCGCATGACGGTGGAAGACACCGGCTGCGGCATCAGCGACGCCGACAAGGCCCGCCTCTTCGAGGCCTTTGAACAGGCCGCGCCGTCGACCGCGAAGACGCATGGCGGCTCAGGTCTCGGCCTCTCCATCGCCAAGGGCCTGGCCCGCCGCCTTGGCGGAGAGATCACGCTGGCGGACAATCCGCAGGGCGGTTCCATCTTCACGGTCACGCTGCCGGTTCAGAAGGCCGGGCCGCGCCTGGCCGTGTCCAGCCTTCCCGCAAAGCCCCGCATGCGCGCCTTCGATCTGGGCCGCATCCTGCTGGCAGAGGATCACGCCGTCAGCGCGCTGGTCATCACACGGGCCCTGTCTGCGGCGGGCTGGGAAGTCGATGCGGTAAAGACCGGCGAGGATGCCATCGACCGCGCTCTGGTCACGTCCTATCAGGCCATTCTGACAGACATTCACCTGCCCGGTACGGAAGGGGAGGAGGTGCTGAAAACCCTGCGCGCCTCAGCCGGGCCGAACGCCACTGCGCCGATCATCGCCGTGACGGCCGATGTCAGCCCTGAGCGGCGGGTCGCGTGCCAGCGCGCGGGCTTTACCACGATGATCGAAAAGCCGATCCGTCCGCGGGCGCTCGTCGCCACGCTGGCCGACATCCTGATCGCCGACAAGGAAGCCGAGGCCGAAGCCGGGCTGGACGTTCGCCAGCTCGCCTGAGCCCTGCTGGCGCGCCGCCCTGACAGCTGCGCGCTTACACCGTCTTGCCTTGGCCCGCGGGCAGGCGCACAGCTGGCCGCATGACTCAGCAGCCCCATGTCTATCCTACGCCCGGCCTGCGTACCGCCATCTGGCGCGGCCTGCGCTTTCGCTGCCCGGTCTGCGGCAAGGGGGCCATCTTCCGCGCCTATCTCAAACAGGTCGACACCTGTGCCGTCTGCGGAGAGCCAATCGGAGAGATCCCGGCCGAGGACGGCCCGGCCTGGCTGACCGTGCTCAGTCTCGGGCCTGTTCTGGTGGCGCTCACCCTGTTCATTTCAATGTCCGGCTGGCCGATGTGGGTGACGCTGCCGCTGTCGGCGGCCATGGTGATCGGCGCGGTTCTGGCCTGGCTGCCGCGGATCAAGGCGCTGGTGATTGCGGTGCTGCTGGTCAGCAATCGCGACTGAGCGGGCCAGGGCGCAGGACAAGGCGATGGGGCAGGGCGGGCCGGCCCCGGCAATCTGCACACAATTGTCTGCATCGAGTGCAGGCGAGGTGCTTGCAGGGCGGCGAAACCGCGTGTATGAGGCGCCCTTCGCATCAGCGATCGGTTCGGTAGCTCAGCTGGTTAGAGCGCGCGACTCATAATCGCGAGGTCGGGAGTTCAAGTCTCCCCCGAACCACCATTTTCCTCTAATTTTCAGAAATTCCACCAACTGCTGGCGGATTGGCGCTGATCGGCTTATCCTCTCCCTTATGAGACACAAGCTTGTGGCATTTCTGGCGGGGGCGGTGATGCTTGCCGGGGCGGCGGGGGCTGAGCCTGGGGTAGCGGAGGCGGCGTTTCAGGCGGGGGAGTATCAGGCCGCACTGGCAGCGGCGTCTGACAAGAGCAATCCCGACGAGCTGGCCTTCAGCGCGCGAGCCCTGTTGGCGGAGGCGATGTCCGGCCCGGCTGACCCGCCGGAGGCCCTGTTGCACGCCGCGCTGGACAAGGCCGATGCTGCGCTCGCCATAGACAAGCAACATCTGGAAGGCCGCCTGCAGCGGGCGATCGCCCTGTCGCTGATCATTCGGCCCATGTCGAACGGTGCTGCCCGCAAGACCGGCTGGGGCGAGGAGGCGCGGGATCTGGCGCGCAGCGTGCTGGAAGATGACCCCGGCAATATCTACGCCAATGGCTTTTTGTCTGTCTGGAATCTCGAAGTGGTGCGCCGGGGCGGGCGGATCGGCGCGATGATGATGGGCGCCAGCATCAGCGATGGCCGGGCACATTATCAGGCCGCGATTGCTGCCGACCCGGAAGATGCCGCGCTGCACTGGCAATGGGCCCGGGCCCTGGCGGCGCTCGATTGCCGCAAATATCATGACGAGATCACCGCCGCACTGGAGGCGGCGCTAAGCGTGCCCACGCATAGCGCACTTCAGAAAGTGATGCAGGCCCGCGCCGCAACGCTGAAGGCAGAGTTGCAGCGGGGAGATGCAGAGGCCGAGGCGCTGGCGGCTCGTATGCTGTAGCCGGCCCCGGCCGCTGGCTTATTCCGCAGCGACAGACTCTGCGTGCGCTTCCTGTTCGGTCATGAAGCGTTCGGCTTCCAGCGCGGCCATGCAGCCCATGCCGGCGGCGGTGACAGCCTGGCGATAGGTCTCGTCCGTCACATCGCCTGCCGCGAAGACGCCCGGAATGGCGGTGGCGGTCGAATCCGGCGCGGTGATCAGATAGCCATTGTCTTTCATTTCCAACTTGCCCTTGAACAGCTCTGTCGACGGGGCATGGCCGATGGCGATGAACACGCCGTGGACCGGAATGTCGGTCGTCTCGCCGGTCTCGACATTCTTGATGCGCGCGCCAGTGACGCCGGGCGGGTCGCCTTCGCCCAGCACTTCATCCAGAACATTGTTCCAGATGATCTCGACCTTGGGATTCTTGAACAGACGGTCCTGCAGGATCTTCTCGGCGCGGAAGCTGTCGCGGCGGTGCACGACGGTAACCTTGGAGGCGAAATTGGTCAGGAACAGCGCTTCTTCAACGGCGGTATTGCCGCCGCCGACAACCAGAACCTCCTTGCCGCGATAAAAGAAGCCGTCACAGGTGGCACAGGCGGAGACGCCAAAGCCTTTGTACTTCTCCTCGCTGGGCAGGCCGAGCCATTTGGCCTGTGCGCCGGTCGCGATGATGACGGAATCGGCAGTGTAGACCGTGCCGCTCTCGCCAATTGCGCGGAAGGGGCGGGAGTCGAAATCGACCTCTGCGACGTGATCATTGATCACTTTGGCCCCCATGGCTTCGGCATGTTCCTGCATCTTCACCATCAGGTCCGGGCCCTGAATCTCAGTGAAGCCGGGATAGTTTTCCACTTCGGTCGTGATGGTCAGCTGGCCGCCGGGCTGGATACCGGTCACCACCGTTACCTCTCGCATGGCACGCGCGCCGTAAACGGCTGCGGTCCAGCCCGCCGGGCCGGAGCCGATGATGAGGATTTCGGTATGTTTCGTCTCAGCCATGCGAAGGCTCCGCCATCTTGTTTTCGTGTTCTCTCGGCCCCGCATATAGGGGCTGCCCCATGAGCCTTAAAGCGCTATCGCGCTCATATCAATGTGAACACTGCCCGCTGGGCTCGGCGGCGGCGGAGACGACTTCCACCGTGGCATGGGAGACGTCAAACCGGTCAGCCAGGCGGGCTTTGACCTGTTGGCGCAGAAGGTCCAGATCCGTGCCGGGCGCGGCCGAAACCTCCAGCGTAATCAGGGGTTTGTGCTCTGTCAGCGCCCAGGCATGGATGTGGGTAATTTCCGCAACGCCTGGAATCTCTGCCACCAGATCCGCGCGGATTTCGGCAGGGGAGAGGCCATCCGGCGTGCCTTCCAGCAGGATGTGGCCCGACTGGCGGGCAATGCGCACCCCGGCCACCAGAACCAGAATCGCCACCAGAACAGAGAGAATCGGGTCCGCCGCCATCCAGCCGGTCGTCATGATGATGATCGCCGCGCCAATCGCCGCGACGGAGCCGAGCAAATCGCCCAGTACATGCCACAGTGCGCCCTGCAAATTCAGGTCTTCCTTGCTGCCGCCATGCAGGATGGCAAAGGCGATGATGTTGACCAGAAGGCCGCCCACCGCGACGGCCATCAGCACATCGCCCATCACCTCCACCGGCTGCAGCAGGCGTTGTATGGCCTCCCACACGATCCACAGCGACAGCAGCACCAGCAGGATGCCATTGGTGAAGGCGGCGAGGATCTTCATCCGCGCAAAGCCATAGGAACGCTGCGGGTCTGCCGGGCGCTCGGCCAGCTTGTAGCCGACCCAGGCGAGGGCGAGCGAGCCGGCATCGGTCAGCATGTGCGCGGCATCTGCCAAGAGGGCGAGGGAGCCGGAGATGATGCCGCCGGCGATCTCTGCCCCCATGAAGGCCGCTGTCAGCATGGCCGCCAGGGCGACGCGGCGGCGCGAATCCGCAGTCGTCATGTCCGCATCATGGGAATGGCTGTGGCCATAGCCATGCGCGTGGCTGTGCCCGTGGGAATGGCCATGGTCGCCGTGTTCATGATCGTGGTCGGAGGAATCGTGCGTGTGATCGTTCATGGGGCCTTGGTGGCGTGTCTTCGCTCCAGGGTCAATTCAGGTGTGATAGCGTTGCGTTTGTTATGATATTGTGTCCGCTAACACAGATAAAAATATTGGGAGGATGACATGCCGGTACCGCGCATACGCCAATTGGTGATCGCCGCGAAAAGTCTGGAGACGGCAGACCAGCTAGGCGAGTTGCTGGGCCTGGGCGAGCCGTTCATTGATCCGGGCGTTAAGGAGTTCGGCCTTGAAAACCGCGTCTATGCGATGGGCGACCAGTTTCTGGAAGTTGTCGTGCCCATGAAAGACGATGCGCCCGCGCAGCGTTTCATCACGCGCTGCGGGGAGGGCGGATACATGGCCATCTTCCAGACCACCCAGCTGGACGCCTTCCGGTCTCGTGTGGACAGTCTGGGCATTCGCCGCGTGTGGAATATTGACCTGCCGGACATTTCCGCAAGCCATCTGCACCCGGCCGATATGGGCGGGACAATTGTCTCTGTCGACGAAGCGCGTCCTCTTGGCAGTTGGCGCTGGGGCGGGCCGGACTGGCGCGAGCGCTCTGTTCCCGGAGGGCTGGTCAGCATGGCCATCGAGACGCCGGACCCGGACGGCCTGGCCAGTCGTTGGGCGCTGGCGCTCGGCCTGATCGTGGATGGCCGCACACTATATGTGAAGGATGGCGCGGTGATTTTCCGGGAGGGGCCGGTCGAGCGTCTGGCCGCCTTTGGCATTCATGTGGACGATAGAGAGGCCGTGCTGGCGCGCGCGCAGGATATGGGGTTGGACGTGGATGGATTTGAGATCCGCTTTGCGGGCGTGGGGCTGAGCCTGCTGGACTAGCGTTCCACGCAGCACAAAGGGCCGGTGCGGGGCTGGGCCCGTCCGGTTTTTACCTGGCGATCAAGTCTGTATCAGGATGTGTTGTAGGCGAGACGTGTTGCCTCTGCGTGCAGGTCGCAGGCATTCTGCTGCTGCGCAGGTGTCAGAGGCCTGCGCCGGAAGGCAGGCGGCAGAGCCTGCCGCAAAAGGGGCTTTGCCTTGCCGATAAGGCGGCGCATGGCGGTGACATAGCGGGACATGTTCTCGAACACGTCTTCCAGCGCCAGCAAGCGGCGCACATGCCGCGCCGAGGGCAGAATGTCATCCGGCCCGGCCGGATATTCCGACAGATCGACGGGGGTCTCTACATCAAGGCGGCGGATACGCGGGCCGGTGCGGAAACGTTTTGGCGGCGGGGTGCGCGCGGCCTGCGGGCGTTCTTCCGGTTCGGTCAGGCGGAAGCGCGGCTGAGGGAAAAGGGGGCGGCTGGTTTTGGGCGGCTTGGCGGGCGCCCGTGTAGCGGCTGGTGCAGTGGGGTAGGACGTCCGCTCCCGGACGGGAAGGGTGCCCAGCTCAACCGCCATCAGATAGAGGATGCGGCGCATCACCGGCTCGGCATGCGCCAGAAAGCGCGTCAATTCCTGCAATTGCCAGCGCGGCAGAAAGGGCAGGGCGGGCAGAAGGGTGAGCCCCAGCGCACGCCGGAAGCCGGCGGTGGCATGGTCCAGCCATTGCACGGTGAACCGGCCGGCATAGACAAGGAAATCGGGGCTCTTGTACGTCATGCGCCCACTCTGTCACGCATCACATTGCGCAGGATTGGGCTGGGGCTTTCCCCATGGCGCGCAGGGCGGAAGGCGGCGTTGCAGCAGGGATCTTGCCGTGCCGGGGCAGCCGCTTATCCCTTGGACAGGAGCGCCTGTTTCAGACGCTTATGGAGGGCGTGCGCGCGGCTTAAGAGACAGGTGTTTGCTGATGAGACATCAGCTTCCAGCGGCCATCAATGCACACATAGGTGCTGGAGCAGAGCGCCTGATACGGATCGCCGCCATCGACGCTGGCCGTGGCGCTGTAGGCCAGAACGGTTGTGTCGCCTGTATCAAGTTGTTGCAGATCTGACATGTCGATACTGTCCCAGCGCGGTGCTTGCTCCAGGGCATGGAGGATGTCGGCCCCGATCAGGATGCCGGTCGGCGCGGGATAGACCATGAAGGCATCGGAAACCATCCGGTCACGGTAGAAATCCGGCCCTTCGAGCCAGAAGCTTTTTTCGGTTTCCCAGACTTGCTTGCGGTCCATGGGCTAGTCCTCCTTCTTTTCGGGCAGATCGTCGTGAGAGGTGGAGGCCATGTCGTCGAGCTCGTCCTCGGTCATGGTCTCGTACATCTCCTTGGAGGCGCCCTGGAGTTTCGATTTCGGCATGTCCCCCCGCTTGGCGGCCAGCGCCGCGCCGGCGGCTTTCTGCTGGGCTTCGGACTTGGCTTTCATGGCGGTGTTCCTTTCGTCTCAGGGAAAGGAACGTGGCGGACGGGCAGGGGTTCCCGCGGCGTGTGGGGGCGGGGCGCGGCTCGGGATGAGTTTGGGTTCCGGTGGGTCTGGGTCCCGGATAAGCCCTGCGGGCTTTCCGGGATGACAGGGAGACGTGTGTGGGATAGAGGGCGATCTCTCCTCTCGCGTCATCCCCGACGGTGCAGCCGTCTGGGGACCCATCTCCGAACGCCTCAGCATAGTACGTCATGCGCTGCGGCGCACGATGGCCAGCAACCGGACATGATGCGCCCGCTCGCATCGTCCAGAGCTGGGCCCCCAGACCGCTCCGCGGCCGGGGGTGACGCGTGTGGGGACATCAGCGATTCCGAGCGGTGGGTATCGCTCCCCTCAATCCGTATCTCCGGCGAAGGCCGGAGTCTCTTGGCAGGTGGATGCTAGACATCCACCTCCGCTTCGAGGGCGAATTCTTCGATGAATTCGCGGCGGGGTTCGACGATGTCGCCCATCAGTTTGGTGAACATTTCGTCGGCCTCGTCCGCATGGTCGACGCGGACCTGCAGCAGGGTGCGGGCATTGGCGTCGAGCGTGGTTTCCCAGAGCTGGTCCGCATTCATTTCCCCGAGACCCTTATAGCGCTGGATCTTGATGCCGTCGCGGCCGGCTTCGAGCACGGCGGCGAACAGGGCGCAGGGTCCGTGCACGGTGATTTCGCCGCCCTTGTCGCGGCGCAGGATCAGCGGCTTTTCATACATTTCACGCAGTGTGTTGGCGCGCTCAGCGAGGCGGATGGCGTCCTGGCTGGCGAGCAGGGCCGCCGGCAGCACGGCCGTTTCGTCCACGCCGCGCACGGTGCGTTGCAGCACCAGCGCGCCTTCGACAAAGCGGCCTTCCCAAGTGTCTTCGCCCTCTTCGGCAAAGCGGTTCATGCGCTCTGCCGTCAGCTTGGCTTCGGCGTCTCCGGCCCCTGCGGCCATCGCCCCGGCCATGGCGGCCTGTTCGATCAGATCCGCCGGAGCGCGCAGGGCGAGGCGGGCCAGGTTTGCCTTGAAGTTCGAGGCCTGGCGCACCCGCTCGCGCAGGTCTTCGCCCGCAATCTGGGTGCCATCCGGCATGATCAGCGCTTCGCCGGTCGTGCCTTCCTCGATCAGATAGGCGTCCAGCTCCGGCACGTCCTTGACATAGCGTTCGGACTTGCCGCGTGACACTTTGTAAAGCGGCGGCTGGGCAATGTAGAGATAGCCCTTCTCGATAATCTCCGGCATCTGACGATAGAAGAAGGTGAGCAGCAGCGTACGGATGTGCGCGCCGTCCACGTCAGCATCGGTCATGATGATGATCTTGTGATAGCGCAGCTTTTTGATGTCGAACTCATCGCGCCCAATGCCGGCGCCAAGCGCCATGATCAGGGTACCAACCTGATCGGAGGACAGCATCTTGTCAAAGCGCGCGCGTTCCACGTTCAGGATCTTGCCGCGCAGGGGCAGGATGGCCTGATTGTCACGGGACCGGCCCTGCTTGGCAGAGCCACCAGCGGAGTCACCCTCGACGATGAAGATTTCGGATTTCGCCGGGTCTTTCTCCTGACAGTCGGCCAACTTGCCGGGCAGGGAGGTGATGTCGAGCGCAGACTTGCGGCGTGTCAGCTCCCGCGCCTTGCGGGCCGCTTCACGTGCGGCAGCCGCCTCGACGATCTTCATCATGATCTCGTGAGCTTCCTTGGGATGCTCCTCGAACCATTCAGAGAGTTTCTCGCCCATCAGGCTTTCCACGACAGGGCGCACTTCGGATGAGACGAGCTTGTCTTTCGTCTGGGAACTGAATTTCGGATCAGGCACTTTCACGCTGAGCACGCAGGTCAGGCCTTCGCGCGCATCATCGCCGGAAATGTCGACCTTGGATTTCTTCGCAACGCCGGTCTCGTTGGCGTATTTGTTGATGATCCGTGTCAGCGCCCCGCGGAAGCCGGCAAGGTGGGTGCCGCCATCACGTTGGGGGATGTTGTTGGTGAAGCAGAGCACGCTTTCATGATAGCTGTCTGTCCATTCCAGTGCGGCCTCGACCGTGATGCCGTCTTTCTCGCCCATGGCATAGACAGGCTCCGGGATCAGCTTGGTCTTGGTCTTGTCGAGGTGTTCGACAAAGGCCTTCACGCCGCCTTCATACATCAGGTCGATCTCGTAAGGCTCGGCCTCACGCTCGTCGCGGAAGATGATGTGCACGCCGGAGTTCAGGAAGGCGAGTTCGCGCAGGCGGTGTTCCAGCGTCTTGCGGTCATAATCCGTCATCGTGAAGGTGCTGGAGGCGGCAAGGAAGCGCACGGCCGTGCCGGTAAAGGGCTTGCCGGACTCGGTCTTCGGGGACTCGCCACGCGTGACCAGCGGGTTTTCCACGCGGCCGCCATCAACAAAGCGCACCCAGTGCTCATGACCTTCGCGGTGGATGGTCAGCTCCAGCCAGTCAGACAGCGCGTTCACAACCGACACACCGACGCCGTGCAGACCGCCGGACACCTTGTAGGAGTTCTGGTCGAACTTCCCGCCGGCGTGCAGCTGGGTCATGATCACTTCGGCCGCAGAGACGCCCTCGGTCGGGTGCATCTCGACCGGAATGCCGCGGCCATTATCGGTGATTTCCGCCGACCCATCGGGGAAGAGCGTGACGGTGACCCGGTCGGCATGGCCGGCAAGCGCCTCGTCAATGGCATTGTCCACGACCTCATAGATCATGTGGTGCAGGCCCGAGCCGTCATCGGTGTCACCGATATACATGCCAGGGCGTTTGCGGACGGCTTCCAGGCCCTTCAGGACCTTGATCGAGCCGGCGCCATATTCGGGGGTCTCAGCTTGCGTCTCTTCGGCCATTCAGGCCTCCTCATCGATTCGTCAGATTCGCCTTTATTTATAGGGGGTTTGGGGTGCAAAGGCCACAGCTGAGAGGGGCTTTTTGCAGCGTAGAAATGGCAATGAAATCAACGCGCTGCGGCAGTATTTCGTCCGCTGTGCGTCCGCCTGCGGAATATGGGGGCAAAAACGGGTGAAATTCCGCTGATTTCGGGCTGGAATTCGGGGTGTTTGGAGGGGTGGAAGGGGCTGGTGAGGGGTGTTTTTTTTAAGTTCTGGGCCCCGGATATCTGCTGACGCAAATATCCGGGGCCCAGGAAATCCTAGTCTTCGAAGACCGGTTTGCGCTTCTGGGCGAAGGCGGCGGCGGCTTCGGCGAATTCGGGGGATTTTAGCTGTTCTGCGAAGATCTTGCCTTCGGCGTCCATGCGGGCCTTCACGGCGTCGCGATTGGCGCGGATCAGGCCCTTGGAGCGGCGCATGGCGGTCGGCGCGGAGGCGGCAATGGCGGCGGCGGTCTTCTGCGCGGCGGCGAGCAGCTCAGCGGCAGGCAGGACGCGCGACACAAGCCCGCTGGCGAGCGCTTCTTCAGCGGTCAGGATGCGGCCTGCCAGCAGGATCTCATTCGCCATGGAATTGCCCACAGTCAGCGGCAGCAACAGGGAAGAGCCTGCCTCCGGCACCAGGCCGAGCGCCGTGAAGGGCGCGCGGAAATTGGCCGTGTCGGCGGCGTAGGCGATGTCGCAATGCAGCAGCATGGTGAGGCCCACGCCGATGGCCGGACCGTTCACGGTGACGATCATCGGCTTTTGCGCGTCACGGATGGCCGCGAGGAAGCGCGCCACCGGCGGCTCGCCCTCATTCATGTTGCCGGCAAAGTCTGTCAGATCATTGCCGGCGGTGAACATCTCGCCCGCGCCGGTGATAATGATGGCGCGGACGCCCTTGTCGTCATTCGCGCCATTGATGGCATCCGCCAGCGCGGCATACATGGCCTGGGTCAGCGCATTTTTGCGCTCAGGACGGTTCAGGGTCAGCGTCAGGACGCGGTTTTCAAGGCTCTGGTTAATATGCTCGCTCATAGGGGCGCTCCACTGTCAGAAAGGATAATGACAGTGGTTTGCGGGCTGGTGTGAGACCCGTCAATGGGGTGCGCTAGGGCAAGGCGGGCCTGCCGGGATCAGGCCGCTTTGTAACCGGGCGCACGTTCTTCCGGCCTCAGAGTCAGCACCTCGACGCCCTTGGCGGTGACGGCAACAGTATGCTCGAACTGGGCCGAGAGGGAGCCATCGGCGGTGACAACCGTCCAGCCATCCTCTTCAGTCCGCACCGTACGGCGACCGCGATTGAGCATCGGTTCGATCGTGAAGACCATGCCTTCGCGCAGGGTAAGGCCGGTGCCGGGCTTGCCGAAATGCAGGATTTGCGGGTCTTCATGCATCTCCCGCCCGATGCCATGGCCGCAATAATCCCGCACCACGGAATAGCCGGTGCGCTTGGCATGGCGCTCAATCGCATATCCGATGTCGCCCAGCCGGGCGCCAGGCCGAACCGCCTGGATGCCTTTCCACATGGCAGCATAGGTCGCCTGAACCAGACGCCGGGCCGCGAGGCTGACATCGCCAACCAGATAGGTTTTGGAGGAATCGGCGATATAGCCATTCTTCTCAAGCGTGATGTCGAAATTCACGATGTCGCCATCACGCAAGATGTCCGCAGGCGACGGAACACCATGACAGACGACCTGATTGATGGAGGCGTTCAGAACGAATTCAAAACCGTATTGCCCTTTGCTGGCAGGGCGGGCCTGCAGCTCATCCTCAATGAAGCGCTCTACAAGGTCATTGATCTGCAGCGTGGATTTCCCGGCGAGGGAGATGCGGTCCAGATGTTCGAACACGGATGCGAGCAGACGGCCGGATTCGGCCATCAGGGCGAGTTCCTGCGGCGTCTTGGTCATGCGTCGCTATCGGCCGGTTCCGGCATGAGCGGCGGGGCCGATACGCCGGCCGCCTCCAGTTCGCGCGTCAGGATGTCCGTGAAGCTGAGGGTCGGATTGGTCTCGCACAGCATGCCAATCCTGATCCAGTAGGCCGCCTGCGCATTGATCGAGCGGCAGGATACCTTGCTGGCGCGGCGCAGCTGATCGTGCAGCTCATCTTCTATGTTTACGATGCCCATTCCGGTCTCTCAATATGGTTCATATATGAATTATATACAAACCATATACTGAGGTGGCAAGAGGAATTAGGCCTTAGTCCTGCTGGGGTTTTTTGGGGCCCTTGCGGTGGACCTTGCCGGTTTTTGGGCCGGTTTTCGGACCCGTCTTGGGGCCGGATTTGGCAAAGCCGGGTTTGGACTTGGCATGGGCCGGGCGGGCGCTCTTGTGTGCGCCGGCGGGTTTGCCGCCGGGCTTGAAGGGCTTGCCGCCGCTCTTGGCCTTGTCGAAAGGCTTCTTCGGCTTGCGGCGCGGCGGGGCGTCTCCGTCAAAGGCGGCGAGCGGGTCCATGACCGGCTTGCCGGGGGCTTCGGCAGGTTTCTTCTGGATACGGGGCTTCGGGCGGCGGGGCGCTTCGTCTTCCGGCGTATCCGGATGGCCGCCATGCGGGGCAGGGGCCCCGTCCAGAGAGAAGGCGCGCAGGCCTTTTTCCAAAGTGCCATCCGGCTTGATCGTGTCGAACAGGCGCTTGGCGGCGTCCGGCTTCAGCTCGACATGCGTGTCGGCGGGGTTGATGCGGATCGCGCCAATGTCTTCGCGTGACAGGCCGCCCGCCTTGCACAGCATGGGCAGCAGCCAGCGGGCCTCGGCATTCTTGCGGCGGCCAACATTGAGGCCGATCCAGGTGGCGTTTTCAAAGCCGGGCTGAGGCTCGCGGGGGCGGCGTTCACGTGGCTCGCGCGCCTCGCGTGGCGGGCGGTCTTCCCAGCTGCGGTCGGAGCGCTCGCGGCGGTCTCCGCGCTCGCTGCGTTCCTTGCGATCGCGCGCAGGCGGACGATCATCCACTTCGCGCAGATCTTCCGGCGCGGTCCGTTCCGAGCGGTGACGGCGGACAAAGGCGGCGGCAACCTGTTCGGCGCCATAGGTGTCGATCAGGATGCGGGCGAGGTTTGCGTCTTCGCTGGTCGCGTCTTCGGTGAAGATCGGATCGGCCATCAGGCGGGCATCATCCTGCGCGCTGATTTCCTCCGCAGACGGCGGTTTGCCAAAGCTTGCTTCGATGCGGGCATCCTTCAGCAGGCGCTCAACCCGGCGGCGGGCACGCGGCGTGACCAAGAGAACGCTGGTGCCCTTGCGGCCGGCGCGGCCCGTACGGCCGGACCGGTGCAGAAGGGTCGCCGGATCGCGCGGCAGGTCTGCATGGATGACAAGGCCGAGATTTTTCAGGTCCAGCCCGCGGGCGGCAACATCGGTCGCGATGCAGACACGGGCGCGGCCATCGCGCAGGGCCTGCAGCGCGTTGCCGCGTTCCTTCTGGCTCAGTTCCCCCGACAGGGCGACGACCGGGAAGCCGCGATTGCCCATGCGGCTCATCAGCTTGTTCACGGCCGCGCGCGTCGTGCAGAAGACGAGGGCGGTCTCGCTGTCGGAATGGCGCACAATGTTGACGATGGCGTTCTCTTCATCACCGGGGGCAACGAGCAGGGCCTTGTAGTCAATATCGACGTGCTGTTCCTTTTCCGCCGCGGTCGTGATGCGCTGGGCATCGCGCTGATAGCGGCCAGCCAGGGCAGCGATGCCTTTCGGTACGGTGGCGGAAAACATCAGGGTGCGGCGCGTTTCGGGCGTACCCTGAAGAATGAATTCCAGCTCCTCGCGGAAGCCCATGTCGAGCATCTCGTCAGCCTCGTCCAGTACGACGACGCGGATGCCGGACGTGTCGAGCGAGCCGCGGCGGATGTGGTCTGCGAGGCGTCCGGGCGTGCCGACAACGATGTGGGCCCCGCGGCCAAGCGCGCGGCGTTCATCGCGCATGTCCATGCCGCCGACACAGGTGGCGAGGCGCGCGCCGGAAGGGCCGTAAAGCCATTGCAGTTCGCGGGCGACCTGCTGGGCCAGTTCGCGGGTTGGGGCGACGATGATGGCGAGCGGCGCCTCAGCGGGGGCAAACCGGTCAGCGCCTTCGAACAGATCGTCTGCCATGGCCAGGCCAAAGCCGACCGTCTTGCCGGAGCCTGTCTGCGCAGAGACGAGCAGATCCTTTCCGGCGAGGTCTGGCTGGATTACGGCGGTCTGGACCTGGGTCAGCGTGTCATAGCCACGCTCGGCAAGGGCCTCGGCGAGCGCCGACGGGATGGAAGGGGCAGTCGTCATGTATAGGGCTTTCTGGGGCGCAGGCGCGTAGCAGACGCGCGGCGCAGGAGTGTTCCCGCGCCCTATGACACGTTTTTGGGATGAGCGCCATGTTTATGGCACAGGCGCGATTCAGCCCTGGAAAGCCTTACCAATCCATTGGGCGGGGGATGCAGCTGGCGGTGGCCTGGGCGAGGAGTTTGCCGTCTGCGCTGGTCAGTTCCCCGCGCGTGAAGATGCCTGATCGGCCGCGCCGCACGCATTCGCCGCGCCCGATCAGGCGCACGCCCACCGGAACAGGGCGGATATAGGAGGTCGTCATCTGCAGAGTAGGGGCCATGGCCGGGCCATCCTGCGCGATGGAGCCTGCAATGCTCATCACCTCGTCCAGCATGGCGGAGATGAAGCCGCCCTGTGCGTCGCCGCCGGGATTGGTGGCTTCGGGCGGCAGGAAGAAGGCGGCCTTGATCCAGGCTTCGTCCTCGTTGAACTCGATCAATTCGAAGCCGACAAAGGCGGCAGCTTTCGGCAGCTCCCTTTTGGTCAGCATGTCGAGCCAGAAGGCGCGTTTGTCGAAACTCATCAACTGAGCCTTTTGAACAGCATCGGGATGGCCGTCGCGGTGGCCTTGGCGACCAGCTTGCCATCCGGGTCAAAACATTCAGCTTCCATGAAGGCGGCAGACTTGCCGAGGCGCAGGATGCGGGCCTCGACACTGGCCTTGCCAGGCATCAGGCGGCGCAGGAAGCTGGTCTTCATTTCCAGGGTCGGCGCGGTCATCGTGATATTGGAGGCGATGATGACACAGGTGCTCATCGCTTCATCCAGCATGGCGGAGATGAAGCCGCCCTGTACCGCGCCGGTCGGGTTGGCGAAGCTGGGGGGGACGTCAAAGTCCATCCGTATGCGCATCTTGTCCTGCTCGACCTCGGCCAGGCGCATGCCCAGCGTATCCGAACAGGGCGGACGCTTCTTGGAATTCTGAAAGCGTGCGAGCATCTCGGCGTCCGAGACGCGGGGCTTTTCCGTGTCTGACATGGGGTTGCCCCGTTACTTGCGGCGGAAGGCGTCCAGATTGACGACCGTACCCGGTGTCTCCTCATCGGAATCGGCGGCCTGATGCTGGGCTTCAACCTCAGCAGCGGGGGAGATGACCGAGTCATCCTTGTTTGCGGATTCAAACGTAAGGCCGAAATTCACGGACGGGTCCACAAAGCGCGTGATCGCCGAATAGGGAATGAACAGGTGCTGGGGCACGCCGGAGAATTTCAGGATGATTTCGAAATGGCCGTCATGCACTTCCAGATCCCAATACTGGTGCTGGATGACAACGGTCATGTCTTCCGGAAAGCGCTCGACCAGATAGTCGGCAATCTTTACGCCCGGCGCCTTGGTGCGGAAGGTGAGATAGAAGTGATGCTCTCCCGGCAGGCCGCCGCTGCTGCGGCCCTGCTTCAGCGCCTCGCGCACAACGCCGCGCATGGCTGCCTGGGTGAGCGCTTCGTAGCCGATATAGTCCGTCATAGGCGCGCAGTTTCCCCGGTTCGTTAATATTCGTCGCGATGACCCTACAGTAAGCCCGCACGGCCGGACCCGCAACGGCCTTCGCACAATGGGCGAGGAAAAAATAATGGCTCGCGCGCCGCAATCGGGAAGCCCATGAAATCGTCATTAAGGAATTGGCGCCTTGTTTCGTGGGGCCTATTTGGCGGCGGCAAGGCTGGTCAGCCTGCGGGCCGTGGCCTAGGCTATCCCCAGCTTTGTGCACAAAAATATACGCGAGCGGGAGGAGACCACATGATCAGGATGCCGGAAAAGGGACGCGACTGGAGCGAGGTGCGTGCCGAGATGGTCCAGCGCGGCGGCGGGGACGCCCAATGGCGTGACGGGAAGACGGCGGTTTATGTCTTCAATGCGGGGCCGGAGATCTCGGCCGTCCAGCATGAGGCCTATGGGTTGTACATGGCAGAGAATGGCCTCGGGCCGCTGGCTTTCCCGAGTCTCGCGCAGATGGAAAAGGAGGTCATCGGTATGGGTCTCTCCTTGCTGCATGGGCCGGAGGGGGCGACCGGGGCGATGACGTCGGGCGGCACGGATTCGATTACCATGGCGATGAAGACGGCCCGCGATTATGCCCGTACCCAAGGCAAGCCGCGTGAGGGGCAAAATGTCGTGCTGGCGCAATCGGCGCATCTGGCCTTCGACAAGGCGGCGCATCTGATGGACATCGAAATCCGCCGCGTGCCGTTGAATACAGATGGCAGCTATGAAGCCGACCCCGATGCGATGGGTGAGGCGGTGGACGCGGCGACGGTGATGATGGTCGGCTCTGCGCCGAACTTCCCGCATGGCATCATCGATCCGATCGAGGCGTTGGGGCAGGTGGCCGCGAAGAAGGGCGTCTGGCTGCATGTCGATGCCTGTGTCGGCGGATATTTCGCGCCGTTCGCGCGGATGAATGGCGTGCCGGTGCCGCCTTTCGATTTCGAGGTGCCGGCTGTGCACTCAATGAGCGCGGACCTGCACAAATATGGCTATTGCGCGAAGGGCGCCTCGACTGTGCTGTTCCGCTCCGAAGAGCTTTACAATTACATGCCGTTCGACATGGCGGGCTGGAGCGGTGCGCCGATGAAGACGCCGACGCTGGCGGGTACACGGCCGGGCGGGGCGATCTCTGCTGCCTGGGGCGTGATGAACACGCTGGGCGTGGAAGGCTACAAGCGCCTGCAGGGGCAGGTCTGCGCGACGCGCGAGAAGATCGAAGAGGGGGTGAAACGCCTCGGCTTTGAAATTGTCGGCAATCCGATGCTGGGCCTGATGGCTTTTTACCATCCGGATGCCCATGCCTTCGCGGTTTATGGGGAGATTTACCGGCGCGGCTGGTTCACGTCTGTGACGAAGGAACCGCCGAGCCTGCACCTCATGCTCTCGCCAAAACATGCCGATGTGGTGGAGGCTTATCTCTCCGATCTTGAGGCGAGCCTGAAGGCGGTGACGGGGGGCACGTCCGGTCCTGAGGTGGAAGCGCGTTATAGCTAAGGTAAAGGTGTGTCATAGTCTTGCCGCATCCTGCGAGCTAAGTGGTGCCCATTCTGAAGGCACGACAAAGGGGACATCCTCATGAAGACAGGAATTTTCGCGGCCGCAGGGCTCGCAACCGCGCTGATGCTGACCGGCTGTGGTCAGAATGATGTGAAGGGCAAGACCGGCACGGACATCACGGCCAAATCCTCTGCAGAGGATATTGGCGAGGCCTATGTCAACGAGATGACCCGTATCGCTGACGCACTGGAAACGGTGAAAGACGAGAAGAGCGCCGAGAAAGCCGCCAAGACACTGAACAAGGCCGCCGAAGGCCTCAACGCCATGCAGGAAGAGCTGGACAATGAGGCCGGCAGCACGAAGGCGATGCAGGTTCTGGCGAGCCGGGCTGGCGAACTGGCCGAAGTGCAGGGCCGCATGATGAAAGAGATCATGCGCATCCAGACCGAGCATCCCGAACTGATGGATGTGCTAGGCGATGAACTGAACAAAATCAAATAGGCAATTGCCTGCAAGAGTCGGGGCGGGCCGTTTGGGCTGCGCCCCGGCTTTTTTCTTGACCGCTGCAGCGGACTGAGTTTTCCTGCCTTGAGATAGCGCTAACAAACGCCAGCGCATCCGGGAGGTAAGACATGACGCATTTCATTCAGTCACGCAGACATTTCATGGTCATGACCGGGGCAGGCCTTGCCGCTGCGCCGTGGGTGGCCGGATGTGCCACGGCCGAAGGCGCGGCACTTCCTGCCAAAGCCATCGGCCGGCCATGGCCGGATTGGGGCGAACTGCCAGACAGCCCGCCGCCAGCCCCGAAAGAGGGCAGTGTCGGCGTCGCTGTCGTGGCGCTGGGGGGCTATGCCATCGGCAAGGTGATGCCGGCGCTGGCCGCGTCTGACCGCTGCCATGTCGCGGCAGTCGTTTCAGGCAATCCGGACAAGGCCGCGAAAGTGGCCGCCGCCTATGGCCTGCCGGAAGACGCGATCTATTCTTATGACAATTTCGACCAGATTGCCGGGGATGACCGGATCGAGGCGGTCTATATCGTGCTTCCCTCAGGCCTGCATGCGGACTGGACCGAGAAGGCCTTTGCCGCAGGCAAGCATGTGATGTGCGAAAAGCCGATGGCGCTGTCGTCTGAAGAGTGCGAGCGGATGATCGCGGCCTCTGAAGCGGCTGGCAAGAAGCTGATGATCGGCTATCGCTGTCACTTCGAACCGTTCAATCTGCGCGCCATGGAGCTGATGCGGGATGGTGCGATCGGCCCGATACGGATGATCGACACGGCGCACCAGTACATGATGGGGCCGACAAATGTGTCAGAGAACTGGCGCGTTGTGCGCGCCCTGGCCGGGGGCGGTCCGCTGGAGGATTATGGCCTCTATTCGCTGCAGGCGGCGCTGTACCTGACGGGAGAAATGCCGGCCAGCCTGAAGGCGGCGACGAAGCAGCCGGCCAATGATCCGCGCTTTGAGCAGATATTCTCCACCGTGACAGCGCAGCTGACCTTCCCGTCCGGGGCGGTGACGCAGCTGGCGACGTCCTATAATGCGCCGCAGGGCAAGAACATGATCCATATCGAGGGCGAGACCGGCACGCTGCATATGAGCCCGGCGACGAGCTATGGCGGGCAGAAGATGACTCTGACGCGCAATGGTGTGTCGGAGGACTTGGTGCCGGGTGACCCGAATGTGCAATTTGCACGCATGTGCGATCATTTCGGGCAGGCCGTCCGGGAGGGGACGACCATCCTGACGCCCGGCGAGATGGGCCTGCGCGATGTGCGCCTGATGGAGGCGATCTATAGATCCGCCGCCGAGGGGCGCGAGATCAAGCTGTAGGGGACAGGGCTTTAGAGAATGGGGCTGGCAAGGCGGAGAATATTCTCCGTCAGCTTGTGCCATTCCGGGCGTTTCTCCCACGTGCCAAGGTCCAGCGACTGACTGTCCGGCAGATAGCTGTCGGTCTCCTGCCACAGTTTGGCGCTGGTGGCGGAATCATAGATGACCAGCGTCAGCTCCAGATTCAAATAGAAGCTGCGCATGTCGACGTTGAGTGTGCCGAAGAGGGCGATCTCGTCATCCGCGAGGACAATCTTTGTATGCAGCAGCCCGCCGCGATAGCGGAGCAGGCGTACGCCTGCCTGCAGCAATTCACGGTAGGCGGACTGGCTGGCAAACTGGGCGAGGCGGGAGTCGAGCCGTTCGGGCACGATGACCTCAACATCCACGCCGCGCTTGGCGGCTGAGACGAGGGCCAGCTGTACGGCCGGGTCCGGGATGAAATAGGGGGAGACGATACGCAGCCTCTCCTGCGCGCTGTAGATGATCGCGACCAGCACTTCATAGATTGTCGGATTGCGCATTTCCGGGCCCGACGGCAGCACCTGCATGCTGACCGACGTGCCTTCATGCGTGGTTTCGCGCGCTTCGATCGGCAGGGCGTTCAGGTCTGCGCGGCCGATATTTGCGTGGCCGACACTGTCGAACAGGAAGTCTGACAGGAAGACAGACGTGATGGCATCCACGACCGGCCCCTCGACGCGCATCATCATGTCGATCCACTGGCCAACCCCGCGATCGGTCTTGAACAGTTTCGGGTCTGCGAGGTTGTAACTGCCGACATAGGCGGCGCTCTGGTCGCAGACCAGGATTTTGCGGTGATTGCGCAGGTCTGACCGGCGGGAAAAGGAGGTTAGCAAATTAACCGGCAGGGAGCGCACGATGTGCACGCCGGCGCGCTCCAGATTGTGCGGCCAGACAGAGCGGAAAAAGGCTTTCGAGCCGAAATCATCGGCCAGGATGCGGCACTCCACGCCGCGCTTTGCGGCCCGCTCCACAGCGGAGAGCACATCGGCCACACGGCCGGACGGGTCCAGAATGTAGAATTCCAGGAACACGCTGTCCTCAGCGGCATCAATGTCTGCCTGCATGGACTCATACAGCGCGCCGGCATCAGTGAAGAAGTGCGTTCCGAAGCCGGGCAGGACGGGGAAACCGGTATCGGCCTGAATGGCGCGCGCCAGGCCCTCATAGCGGGGCGAGCCGGCAGCGTTCAGCGGCACGGTCGCCTCCTCAATGTTGAAGACGCGCAGGAAGAAGCTGCGCAGGCGTTCGCCCATCTGCATCCGGCGGCGGCCAAGGCGGTGATCGCCGAACAGCAGGTAAAGCACGACGCCGATGATCGGCAGGCCGAACAGCAGGAACAGCCAGGCCAGGGTCGTGTTCACGGCGCGTTTGCGGTAAAGCAGGCGGATCGCTGCCAGAACCGACAGCGTGAAGTGAACCAGGAAGGGTATGGAACTCAG
This sequence comes from Alphaproteobacteria bacterium, assembly GCA_018222605.1. Lineage (GTDB taxonomy): Bacteria > Pseudomonadota > Alphaproteobacteria > Caulobacterales > Hyphomonadaceae > Hyphomonas. The sequence continues at coordinate 134,912 of JAAEZZ010000002.1, read as the reverse complement.
CAGCGGAATCATGTGTTCACCCCAATAATACGCAACTCTGTGCCCTTACCCTGACTTGCCCGAACTGCCAAAGGAAGCCCGCGCCCTTGAAACTGATGACCTGGAACATTCAGGCTGCGATCGCGACCGCTGGCTATTCCCAGTATATTACGCGCGCGCATCGGCAGGTTTTCCATACCAGATCCAAGGCGAGCATACTGGAAACCATCGCCGAGACGATCCGTTCCACAGACATTGTCTGCCTGCAGGAAGTGGATCTGGGCGGGCGGCGCTCGGGCTATCGCTGTCAGGCGAACGCGATTGCCGAACTGTCAGAGCATAAGCATCTGGCGATTCAGGAAAACCGGGTGGTGCGGGGCATCTCGCGCCATGGCAATGCCATTCTCAGCCACTATCCGCTGCAGGACATACGCGATTTGAAATTGCCGGGCCGTGTGCCGGGGCGGGGCTGTCTGATTGCGACCGTGGAGGCCGAGATCAGCTTTGATGTGGTGTGCGTGCACCTCAGCCTTGGGCGCAAGGACCAGGAACGCCAGCTGGACTTCATTGCAGATAATCTGCCCCGTCATGGCCGCTGGGTCGTGATGGGAGATTTCAATTGCGGCCTGCATGCCAGCGCCATTGAAGGGTTCCTGGACCGTATGCGGACAGAACTGACCCATCAGGCCGTGCCGACCTACCCGGCCTGGAAGCCGCAGCAGGCCTATGACCATATCCTGGCCGGCCCCGCGCTGGATTTGAGCCATTACCATCACGGGACCGAGATCTGTTCAGACCATCTGAATGTACGCGCGGTGCTGGACGCGGCCTGAGACTCCGCCTCCGGTGCGGAACGCACGTCTAGCCATCATCCGCGCCGACATCCTTGCGCAAATGGGGTGACAGACGGGATTCTAAAGTCCGCGCTGCAATGGCCCGGTCTTTCTGGGGATTGGAATCAGTTTTCCGTGTTCGGCCAAACGGCCAGAGTCTGGCGGCAAGCTGTGCCAGCGAAGTATGTTGTTTCATGAGACCTCAACAGGGTGAAAAGAGAGACGACAGGCATAGGCATGGGGAAACTCCTTTCAGGATTGAGGCCTCCGAGAGGCATATTGCACAGACCACTGAGTAGGCTGTGACGGGCGGGGCGTCAAGGTATTGCCGGACACCCCGCCGCGAGAGGACTAGTTTGCGGGGCAGCGATTGCCGGTAATCTCTGCGACGACGTTCGGGTCTCCATCCGTCAGGGCAGGGGGAATGCCGAGGGCGCAGGCGGCCATCATGTAGACATTCACATTCTCGAAGGGCCTGGTGATCTCGCCTTTCGGAAAGATCGGACCGGCGCCAATGAAGGTGGCGGCCATGTCCGGCGCGTGATTGTCATAGCCGTGCACGCCCTTCATGAACATGCCGCCGCTGCCGAACTTCACGGCACGGACATTCCAGCCCGGCTCTGCCAGAACGAACAGGTCCGGCCCGCGGGCTGGGTGGTCGAAATGGTAATAGTCCGGCATCTCGCCGCGCTTCCATGCCTTGATGTGCGGGCTGTAGTCTTTCAGTTGCTGATAGGCTGTCTCGATGGCGGCTTCATCGCCATAGACCTGAATGAAAGGCTGGGGTGAGCCGCCATATTTACCGCTGAATTGCGGAATGATCAGGGCGTCCATATCCAGCATCGCGCCAATGTCGATCACCTTGTCTTCCGTGGCGAGCGACATGCCATGATCGGCGACCACGATGATGGTGGTGGTATCGAGCAGGCCGCGCGCTTTCAGGCCGTCGACCAACTGGCCAACATAGCCGTCTACTTCCTTCACGGCCTCTGCCGCTTCCGGTGAGTCCGGACCGAAATAGTGGGCGGCGGTGTCGACCCGGTCAAAATAGACGGCGGCGAAACGGGGCCAGTCTGCCGGGTCTCCATCGAACCAGGAAAGCACTTCGTCGACGCGCTCCTGATACGGTTTTTCATGTTCATAGGGGCTCCAGCGGCTGGCATGCATGCCGTCAATCTCTGCTTCGGAGCCGAGCCAGAACATGATGGCTGTCTTCAGGCCGTGCTTTTCGGCGGTGATCCAGATCGGCTCTCCGCCCCACCAGCGGCTGTCCTGCGGGCCTGTATCATTGGCGAAGGTCTCATCCAGTTCGCGGTCATAGGGGGCGTTGGCCACCATGCCGTGATGTTCGGGATAGAGCCCCGTTGCGAGAGAGTAGAAGTTCACAAAGGTCTTGCTGGGCATGACGGGATACATCGCCTCGGCCTGCACACCGCGCGCCGCAAGGGCCTTAAGGTTTGGCGCGTCGGAACGGCCGGGCAAATCTGCACGCAGACCATCCAGTCCGATCATCAGCACGCGCGGCTGGCCCTGCGGGGCAAGGGAAGCTTGTTTTGGCTGGGTGGCGCAGGTGGCGGCAAGCAGCAGGCTGGCCGCAGCCAGGATCAAGCGAAGGGAGTGTCTCATAAGGTCTCATCCCGATGGGTGGCAGGGGGGCAAACAGTCTCGGTTTCGGTAAAGGCCGATTGTTGCGTGGATGTGAAGGTGCGGCGCGCAGACTGCGTCGAAAGGTGCAGGATTTGACATTATTTACGGCTTTTCCCCCGCGACAGGCTGGGCGGCGGTGCTGGGCTGCCCTAACTTGCTGACTAGCGCCTGTTTGATGAGGGGAAACACATGATCACGCTGCACCATCTGGAGAAATCCCAGTCCATTCGCATTCTGTGGCTGCTGGAGGAATTGGGTGTGCCGTATGAGGTGAAGCTGTATGACCGCGATCCGCAGACGCGGTTGGCCCCGGCAGAGTACAAGGCCATCTCTCCGCTGGGCACGGCGCCGTGCATTTCCGATGACGGGCTGAACCTGGCTGAGACCAATGCCATTGTCGACTATATCTGTGACAAGCATGATGATGGCCGCCTGCGCCCCGCGCCGGGCACGCCGGACCGGTCGCGTTATCTGTTCTGGTTCCACACCTCTCAAGGCAGTCTGCAGCCCTTGCTGACGAACAAATTCGTCATGATGGCGATGACGGGGCGTGCGCCCTTCTTTCTGAAGCCGGCGGCGAAGATGCTGGTCGGCGGGCTGGACAAGGCTTTTTTCGGGCCTCGCCTGAAAGCCCTGATGAGCGAAATCGAGCGCGCGCTGGGGGAGCACAAATGGTTCGCCGGTGACAGCCTGACGGCGGCGGACATCGTGATGGGCTATTCCATGGAACTGTGCGCGCACCGGGCCGGGATGGATGCGGAGCGCTATCCGAATGCTCACCGCTTCCTGAAGCAGATGCGGGAATACCCGTCCTATATCCGCGCGCTGGAAAAGGACGGCAAGGGCACAATCCTCCTCTAATTGTGTCTCGCGCGCAGGCGGGCCAGGTGTGGGCCATCAGCTTAGTCGGTCAGTGCCGGTTCATCGCGGTGGAGATTTCGGGCAGGTCTTCTGCAGTCTGATAATATTGTGGTTCTGCGCGTTTCTGGCTGAGCTGTTCATAGGCATAGCCGAGGGAGAGGATCTTTGCATCATCATCCTTGCCGCCGATGAAGGATATGCCGGTGGGTATGCCGCGATATGTGCCCATGGGAACCGTGAGGTGCGGATAGCCGGCTACCGCCGCCATGAAGCCCGCGCCTGGCCAGTCCGGCCAGACATCGCCATTTACCGGGTCCACGCGCGGGGCAAAGGGGCCGCTAGGGGCAACCAGCGCGTCGACATTGTTGTCGGTCAGCATGCGGTCAATGCCGTTTTCCCGCGTGGCGGCCTGAACGAAATCGCGCGCGGCGATATAGTCTTCGGAGTCGAGCCCGCCTTTTGCCTCTGCGGCGTCAAAAATGCTCTGGTCGAACAGGGCAAGTTCGGTGACGGCATTTTCCGTATTGAAGGCGATGATATCCTTCAGGGTGCGGTGGGTCACAGTGTTCGGTGTGGTCGCGAGATAGGCGTTCAGCGTAGCCTTGAATTCGTAAAGCAGCACAGTGTAGGATTTGCCCCAGAACTCCCCCGGCATGTCAGGACCCTTGATGTCGATCAGGGTTGCGCCAGCCTTTTCCATCTCGCTCAGGGCATCTTCGAACAGGGCGCGGATGTGCGGATTGTCGCCTTCGGCGTCTCGCAGAACACCGATGCGCTTGCCTTGTAGAGCCTGCATATCGAGGGCCCCGACATAGTCTGTCTTTGCTTCGCCGGTGGCCATGGCGGTAAGCATCAGGGCGGCGCCTTCGACGGTCTTGGTGATCGGACCGGCCGTATCCTGCGACGAAGAGATCGGCACGATATGTTCCTGTGAGACAAGACCGACCGTCGGCTTGAACCCGACGACGCCATTGACCGTGGACGGGCAAATGATTGAGCCATTGGTTTCCGTACCGATCGTGCCGGCCGCCAGTGACGCCGCCGCCGCAACGCCCGAGCCGGAGCTGGAGCCACAGGGATTGCGGTCGAGCATATGTGGATTGCGCACCTGTCCGCCGAGGGCTGACCAGCCACTCATGGACGTATTGGAGCGAAAATTCGCCCATTCGCTGAGATTGGTCTTTCCAAGGATGATCGCGCCCTCGGCGCGCAAGGCTGCAATCAGGGGCGCATCGCGCTCACTGAAATTGCTTTCCAGTGCGAGCGATCCGGCCGTGGTCGGCATCTGGTCCCGCGTCTCGATATTGTCTTTCACGAGGATCGGCACGCCGTGCAACAGGCCGACCGGTTCACCGGCCATCAGCTTGGCATCCAGGGCGCGGGCCTGATCCATGGCGTCCGGGTTCAGGCTGAGCACGGCCTGCAGTGTCGGGCCGGACTGATCGACGGCCTGAATGCGTTCGATATAGGCCAGGGTGAGCGCTTCGGCGCTGATGTCACCCGCTTTCAGGGACTCGGCCAGTTCAGGCAGGGACTTTGCCGTCCAGCCACGGGCGGCATAGGCGGGCGCGGTGAGCGTATCCTGTTTCGGCATGGCGCGGTCTCTCGTGTCTGGCGCAGGGGGCTCAGCTGAGCAGGCCGTCAGAAGCAGGATGGATGCTGCCGCCAGTAGAGTGCGTTTCATGGTGAGCCCCCTTGTGTTGGTTCAAGCCTAACTGCCGGATTCCCGATTGGCCAGATTGAATATGGCCAATCGGGAATCCAGCATGTCTCAGACGGGGGGTGCCCTTTTATGGGGCGTTATCGCCCTGGTGGTGGAGCGTGCCGGGGGAGGAGACGGTGGCCCCGATCACGATGATGACCATGGCAATCGCAATGGCGGGGACAACCGCCATTATGAACAGGTTGGTCCGCGACATGTCAAAGAAGGTGTAGGCGAGCAGGACTGGCAGGCCGAGCAGCATGTAGACTTTCAGGCACGTCATCCAGATGCGGGGCAGGCGGGCGGGCGGACCAGTACGAAACATCACGACAAGGATGAATGCGATTGTGCCGCTCACGAAGGGGGATGACCAGTGATAGAGGTCCGACAGCTCGTCGACCGTTGGGATAAGACCGACAAAACCCAGCGCGTACCATAAAGGGTTCATCGGTCCGGCCAGAAGCCACGCGATGAACAGCGTTGAGGTCTTGGGCAGGCGATGTCTGGCCGAGAGCCTCACGCGTGAGATGAGCGTATCGCGATGCATATGCTTCAGGGAGTGAAGCAAAAGGTTTAAGGGAATAAATAATCTGCAGGTGGAATTAAACGTACCGGTAGTATGCGAAACGCCTCTTGGTAGAGAGAAGCGTAGTGTCTGCAGGTAGAAAGGGAGGGTAAGGTGGAGGCTTCTGTTGCCAGGCGCCTCCGGGCCCCGCCTAGAGAGCTGAATCCCTAGGAGTTAAAGCGGTAATCCGCGCACAGCTTACGCTGCGAGCAGTTCACCTTCAGCAAAGTTGTCGTTTGCAACTATGTGATATGGGCTTCTGAGGGGGCCCAATCCGGCGAAGGCATCGTCTTTACACGTCCGTCGATCCTATTTCGGCCCCGTCAGAAACAGGCGTAGGTGAATCCGCCTGAACCTGCTTTTGGTGGAGCCGCCGGGTACCGCCCCCGGGTCCGAACCGCTTATTACACGCGCGTTTATCGCCATAGTCCGAAGACATGACCAATATAGGGATGATTTGGGCGCGTTGGAAGGGGCGGCTTCAGCAAACCGCGTCGGCGTCGCCCTGTTCGCCGAAGCCGTCTGCAATCAGGCTGGCGACGGCGGTGACGGCCTCAGCGGCGTCCGGGCCCTCTGCGCGGATGTCCACTTCGCAGCCCATATGCGCCACCAACATCATGAGATCCATGATCGAGCGGGCATCGGCCGTTTCGCCCTCATGGGTCACGATGATGCGGGAGTTGAACTCCCCGGCCAGACGCGACAGCTTGGCGGAGGCCCTGGCATGCAGGCCCTTCCGGTTGACGATCATGGCGCGCTGGCTGGCGGTGGTCTGCGTGTCTGTCATCAGCTGGACTTCGCCAGCAATTCAGACGCGATATTGATGTATTTGCGGCCTGCTTCTGCGGCGATCTTGGCCGCTTCCTTCAGGGCCAGCTCTCCGCGCACTTCAGCCAGCTTGATCAGCATGGGCAGGTTCACGCCGGAGAGTACCTCGATATGGCCCGCGCTCATCACCGACATGGCCAGATTGGACGGGGTGCCGCCGAACATGTCTGTCAGGATGATGACGCCCTTGCCGGTGTCGCAGGATTTGGCCGTTTCGCGGATCTGATCCCGCCGGGCCTCAATATCATCCTCGACCTCAATCGAGATCGAGCGGAAGCGTTCCTGCTCTCCAACCACATGCTCCGTGGCGGCGACCAGTTCGCGCGCGAGCTTTCCGTGGCTGACAACTACTATACCGATCATCGCCCATCCTGTGGCAAAAACATAACGAACTTGTCATGCTGCCATTGCACGCGGGGGCGTCAACCCTGATTCATCTGCTGGGCGTGCGAGGAATCGCCCTAGTTGCCGGAAAGCCCCAGCACATCGTTCATATTATAGAGGCCCGGGTCCTGCTGAACGGCCCATGCAGCAGCGCTTAAGGCGCCATGCGCAAAGACGGCGCGATCCAGCGCTGTGTGGCTGAGGGTCAGCAGCTCCATATCGGAGCCAAAACTGACTTCATGCTCTCCGATTACACCGCCCGTACGGCGCACGGCGAAGCCGATATTGCCTGCGCGGCGCTTGGCATCCGGGCCATCATAGGGAGGCGCGCGCAGATCTGACAGCTTCTTGCCCCGGCCTTCAGCGGCGGCCTCGCCCAGCATCAGCGCCGTGCCGGAGGGCGCGTCCACCTTGCGGCGGTGGTGAGTTTCGTAGATCTCGATATCCCAATCCGGGCCGAGGCGCTCTGCGGCCATGCGGGTCAGGGCCTGTAGCAGATTGATGCCGACCGAGAAATTGCCCGCCTTGACGATGGCCAGGCCATTCGCGGCGCGGGCGATTTCTGCCTCTTCTGCCGGGGTGAAGCCTGTCGTGCCGATAATGGCGGCGCGCACACGGGTATGCTTCAGGGAGTCCAAAGCGGCGAGTGTGGCGGCCGGGCGGGTGAAATCAATCCAGACATCTGCATTGCTGGCAGCAGACACAGGATCTGTCGCGGGTCTCAGGTGCAGCAGGCGGCGGCCTGCCAGTTCGCCAATGTCGCTGCCGAGATGCTCAGAGGCCGGGGCTTCGCTGCCGCCGGTGACATCAAGGCCGGAATCAAGCGCCGCGCCGACGAGTTGCCGGCCCATGCGGCCTGCTACGCCAGCAACGGCAACGGAAAAGGATTGGGTGCCCGCAGAATCAGTCATCGGGCACATATAGACATAATTTTGCGGGGTGGGAGCCCCCAAGGCGGTGCGACGTGTCCGGGCCGGTTGTGAAGCGGGGCAGGATCGCCTAAGCGATAGCCCTCGCGCGCCCCTCCGGAAGACCAGACTGCCAGCGATGTCCCAGCCCGTTTCCCTGAAAGCAGATTGCGCCCGGTGCGCCGGATTGTGCTGTGTTGCCCCACCATTCGACAAGTCGCCTGAGTTTGGCCACGCCAAGCCCGCCAATACACCGTGCAAGCATCTGGGCGCGGACAATCGCTGCGCTATTCATGCGCGGCGCCTGGAAGAGGGCTATGCGGGCTGCATCAGCTATGATTGCCATGGCGCAGGCCAGGCCGTTACGCAGGGCATGTTCGGCGGCCGCTCATGGCGGGATGATGCCAGCCTGATGGTGCCCATGTCGCGCGCCTTCCTGGCGATGCGGAAGGTGCATGACCTGCTGGTGCTGCTGGACCAGGCCGGGCAGATGCTGCTGACGGCACATGAGCGCGAAGCCCTTGAGGCGCTGCAGGCCGAATTGGTGCCGGAGGATGGCTGGACGCTTGAGTCGCTGGAGGCGCTTGTCGCAGAAGGCGATGTCAGTGCCCGCGTGCGGCAGTATCTGGTCACGCTGGCGCACCATTTCAGCGCCGCGCGCTGACGAGGCGAAGGCGGCGGCCTGACTGCAATTTGGCAGGAACCGCGCGCAAGGTTTCGCGTTTAGGCGACATGACAACAAAATCCCTGACGCGGCTTGGCCGTGTGTCCTGTGTGATCAATCCGCTCTCCGGGAGCACTCCGGTGAATGCGGCAGATCTTGTGCGCGAGAAACTGTCGGGCCTGCCGGATGAGGCAAAGATCCACGAAGCCGGGGAAGGGGACATTCTCGACATTGTAAAGGCTGCGCTGGCTGATGAGCCGGATGTGCTGATCGTATGGGGCGGAGATGGCACGATTGCGTGCGCCTTGTCACATGCCGGAGCGGATGGTCCGGCCGTGCTGCCGCTGCCGGGCGGGACGATGAACATGCTGCCGCATCGCGCGATTGGCGAGATTGACGACTGGAACGAGATTCTGGACCGCGCCCTTGAGGGCGGCGAGATTCGCAACATGCCTTGCGGCGAAGTTGTCGGTGGAGACCGCTTCTTTGTTGCCGCGATGATTGGCGACATGACGCGCCTGACCCAGTCGCGCGAAGCGCTGCGGGAAGGCCATATCCTGGAGGCTGCGCAGATCGTGCATGATGATACTGCGCTATCTCTCGAATCCAACATCGAATGGGGTGAGCCCGGCAAGGCGTCTGAAACGGCAACGGCGGTGACTGTGAACATCAATGCCGACACGCCGGGCATGCTGGAGGTCGCCACGATCAATCCTGCCAATCTGATTGATCTGGCCAGAACCGGATTTCAGATGCTGAGTGCCGGCTGGCGCGATGCGGAAAGCGTAGATGTGCGCAATATGCCGGAAGTAGATGTGTCTGTGACCAATAAGCGCCTGATCAGCCTGACCCTGGACGGAGAACTGACAGAGATGGAGCCGCCTGTCCGTTTCCGGCGGATAGATGCTGCGGCCCGCATCTTTGTGCCTGACATGCCTTCATGAGCCTGATTGTCCAACTTTCAGATATTCACTTCGGATCCGAAGATGCGGACGCGATTGCCCGGTGTGAGGCCCACATCAAGGAGGCCGCGCCGGACCTGCTGGTGATCTGCGGAGACCTGACCCAGAGAGGGCGCCGGCGGGAGTTTGATGCGGCGGCGGAGTGGCTGTCCGGCTTTGACATGCCGAAACTGATCGTGCCCGGAAATCATGACACGCCGATGTTTGACTTGGCGAGCCGGGCGCTGGACCCGTTTGCGCGCTTCAAGCGCCACTTCGAAGCGTGCCAGGATGAAGTGCGGGTCAAAGGCATTGTGGCGGTGGGCCTGAACACGGCGCGGGGCTGGCAGGTGCGGCGTAACTGGGCCGAAGGCTCTGTCGATCTGGAAGATCTGGACGAGGCCATTGTGCGCGCCGGAGAGCAGAAGGCCGATATGAAACTGCTGGCCTGTCACCATCCGTTCCGGTCTCTGCCCCATGCACCTTTGCGGGTGCGCACGCGTCGGGGCAGGCGGGCCTGTGACAAGGTGGCGGCGAGCCATATCCAGATGGTGCTGACAGGGCACGTGCACACGCCATCCGCCGTACTGCGCCAGCGCGCCAATGGCGCCTATCTGGCGGTGTCATCCGGCACACTGTCCACGCGGTTGAGGGCTGAGCCGCCTTCCTTCAACATGATCCGTCTGGAGAATGATCAGATTGATATTTCCCGGTGTGACCTGATCGACGGACAGATGACCGAAACCGGCATGGGCCGGTTCGACGCGCACTTTGAACGCAGCGATTGAGGGCGGCGATCAGGGCTGCAACTGGTTCAGGGGCGCTGCCTCAAAACCGGGTTGCAGCTGGGCGCGGATGCGGTCCACCAGCAAATGGACTTTGGGCTGCAGGTGCCGGGCCTGTGGATAGACCGCCCAGATCGGTTCCGGCTCTGGCCGGGAGTCTTCAAACAACTCCACCAATGCGCCGCTTTGCAGATAGGGCAGGACATAGAATAGCGGCAGCTGGCCGATGCCTGTGCCGGCGAGCAGACCGTCCAGAACGGAGGCCGCGGAATTGCAGCGCCAATTGCCCCGTGGGCGGAGGGTTTCATGCTTGTTGCCGATTTTGAAGCGCCAGCTGTTGGACGAACCAATCAGGCAATTGTGCGCCTTCAGATCATCCAGTCGCTGCGGCGTGCCATGGGCTTCCAGATAGGCGGGGGAGGCGCAGACCAGAAATTGCCGCGTGGCGACACGCGAACTGATCAGCCGGGAATCCTCCAGTCGCCCCGTGCGGATGGCGAGGTCAAACCCTTCCGCGATCAAGTCCACCAGCCGGTTCGACAGATCCATCGTGACCTCAACCTTGGGATATTCCTGACAGAAGCGTCGCACGATGGGAGAGATGTAGCGCTCTCCCAGCAGGGTAGAGCAGGTGATCTTGATCTCGCCCTGGGGGTCATTGTCTCCGCCGACAGCGGCGAACAATTCGTCCCGCGATTGGATCAATTGGCGGCAATGGGCTAAAACGGTGCGGCCTGTATCGGTGAGCGATACCTTGCGCGTCGTTCGGTAGAAGAGGGGCGCGCCAATGGCATTTTCGAGCCGCGTGACCGCGCGGCTGACATGGGAGGTGGAGACATTCAGTGCTTGCGCCGCCGGCTTGAAGCCCAGATTGGTCGCCACAGCGACGAATTCTTCAATTCCATCCCAATCCGTCCGCATTATCCCTGCCTTGCAATAATGAATTGCGAATTACCCACTTTAACGCTGTGGGCGCAAGAGTAGTATGGCATCAACAGATTATGGAGTTCCCTTATGAAGACACGCGCCGCTGTGGCCTTTGAGGCCAAGAAACCGCTCGAAATCGTCGAACTGGACCTGGAAGGCCCGAAGGAGGGCGAGGTTCTGGTCGAGATCATGGCGACGGGTATCTGCCACACGGATGCCTACACGCTGGACGGGCTGGACAGTGAAGGCATCTTCCCGAGCGTTTTGGGCCATGAAGGCGCGGGCATTGTTCGCGAAGTCGGTGCGGGCGTGACCAGCGTGAAGCCGGGCGATCATGTAATCCCGCTCTACACGCCGGAATGCCGCCAGTGCAAAAGCTGTCTCTCGGGCAAGACGAATCTCTGCACCGCGATCCGCGCAACGCAGGGCAAGGGCCTGATGCCGGACGGCACCAGCCGCTTCTCCTACAAGGGCCAGACGATCTACCACTATATGGGTTGCTCGACCTTCTCGAACTTTACCGTTCTGCCGGAGATCGCCGTCGCGAAAATCCGCGAGGACGCACCGTTTGACAAAGCCTGCTATGTCGGCTGCGGCGTGACGACGGGCGTGGGCGCCGTTGTGAACACGGCGAGGGTTCAGGTGGGCGACAATGTGGTTGTCTTCGGCCTTGGCGGCATCGGCCTCAACGTGATCCAGGGCGCCAAAATGGCCGGTGCGGACATGATTATCGGCGTGGACATCAATGATTCCAAGAAGGAATGGGGCGAGAAATTCGGCATGACGCATTTCGTCAATCCGAAGAACACGGCTGACGTCGTGGCCCATCTTGTGGAGCTGACCGGCGGCGGCGCAGACTATTCCTTTGACTGCACGGGCAATACGGATGTGATGCGTCAGGCGCTGGAATGCTGCCATCGCGGTTGGGGCACGTCTGTGATCATCGGCGTGGCGGAAGCCGGCAAGGAAATCAGCACACGGCCGTTCCAGCTGGTGACAGGCCGCAACTGGCGCGGCACGGCCTTTGGCGGCGCAAAAGGGCGCACGGACGTTCCGAAGATTGTCGACTGGTACATGAACGGCAAGATCCAGATCGACCCGATGATCACCCACGTCATGAAGCTGGACAAGATCAACGACGCCTTCGACCTGATGCATGCAGGCGAAAGCATCCGTAGCGTGGTGGTGTACGACTAGGCCCCCTCTTCGCGTCCCGGATAAGCGCTTTGCGCTTTCCGGGATGACAGAAATCTCATCCTGTCATCCCGGCTGGATGCCGGACCAAGTCCGGCGGGAGAGCCGGGACTCAGCGTGGCGTAACGCCGATGTCGCAATTCTTTTGGCTCAAAGGGATTGCGCAAATAATGGCTTCACGGCATTTGAAGTACGCACGAATAATAGAATTCAAACCAGAAGGGAGACTACATGTTCAGTCACGTAATGGTCGGGTCGGATGACATTGACCGCTCTAAGACATTCTATGATGCGCTGTTCAAGGCGCTGGGCGGGCGTGAGGCGATCACGGATCCGAAGGGGCGTCTGATCTATTTGCACAATGGCGGCACCTTCCTGGTCACCAAGCCGATTGATGGCAATGCGGCGACCTTCGCCAATGGCGGCACGATCGGCTTTGCGGCTGAGAACCCGGAACAGGCCGATGCCTGGCACAAGGCGGGCCTAGAAGCAGGCGGCAAGGCCATCGAAGACCCGCCGGGCTGGCGCGAAGGCGGCGGCATGAAGCTGTACCTCGCTTATCTGCGCGATCCGGACGGCAACAAGATCTGCGCGATGTGCCGCGGCTAAACTGAACGAAAGGCACCGGAATGGCATGGAGGGAAGACCTTTATGATGCATTCCGGCGCCGCTTCGGCCGCTGGTGGGTCGTCGACCCGCTGAGTGAACCGGAGTCCTCCGACACGTGGGACCCGCCCTCCGCCGAGGGGCTTGCCGCGCTGAAGCCGGGCGATATCGTGAGCCTCGCCTTCAAGGGCTGGCCGCGCGGGCGTATCTATTACTGGGAAATCCTGCGTGTCGAACTGATCGCCGTCGACGGCGATCAGCTGATTGGCCGCGTGGTGGATGATGCCGATGACATGCCGCAGCTGGAATGGGGGGTAGGGGTGACCTTCCGACGCGCGGACATTCTGGATATAGATCCGCCGGACTGGTGAACGGTTTCGCGCATGCGCCATGCCGTGTATGTTGTGATTTGAATAACGTACAAGGAGTCTGCTCTGATGACGGACCTTACACATTACACATTGCTGTGCGATGGGCGCATCGTGGAAGCCAATGATGAGTTCGACACCGAACCGGGGCCTTGCATCATGGGCATGAAAGTGTGGGCGCGCGATGCCGAGCAGGCCGCCGATATGATTGCCGATATCGGCCCGCGCCTGGGCTTTCATCCGGATGGCGAACTGCAGGTGTTCGTGACGGAACCCGAAGCGCCGATGAAGGACGAGCCATTCGGCTATGATGTGCAGTTTACCGCGTATACGGATGAAGAGGCCGAGGCGGATGCAAGCCTTGATGACGACCGCCCAACCATTCACTGACGGCGTGGGCTGACCATGGCGGATCATGTGTCGCTTCAGTCTGTTGAGTCCGCTGCCATTCGGGAAATTGCCGGGCGCGCCATGCAGCAAGGCAATCAGGTGTCAGGCATCGCGCCATGGTCCAAAGCGTTGGTTGTGCACATGGCGTATAGTCTGTCAGAGACGCTGAAGGCCGAAATTTGCGCGCAGTATCCCGGCCTTGAATATTATCGGGAGGAGGGATCTCCGCATAATCCGCCTGATGAAGGCTTCATCGATGGCGGGTTTGCGATTTCGTTTCCCCGGCCCAGGGTGGCAGGCTGATGCCTCAGGCGAGGGCCAGCCGGTTCTGCTTGCGGGTAAGGCGTGCGGGCAGTTCGAATTCTTTCAGAGGGGCGCCGCCAATGCGGCCCAGAAGGGCATCGGCGCGTGAACGGGCTTCATTGTCCAGCGCATCATAAGCGTCCAGCACGGCCTGCAGGCGCCATAGTGGGAAGGTGCGCGCGGCGGCTGGCCCGATACTGTTTTCGATATTGATCTCGATCTGGCCAAGGGCACGCGGCAGGAAGGCCCCGGGCTCTGCCTCTTTCGCCCAGTCTTGCAGAAAATGCGCCGTCTGAAGCAGCGCGGGGAATTGTTCCCGCATTTGCCGCGCCAGGATCGGCGTCAGGGTGACGGGGATACTGTCATCCGTAGGCAGATCGCCTGTCGAGGGGGAGCTTGCCTGAACGCGCTCTACCCAGTCTGCCACTTTCGGGGCGATGCGGTGCATGATCTCACCCGACGCCGGGTCGCGGTAGAGGTGCGCATATAGCGGGCCATAGAGAGCAAAGTCAGCAAAGCTCGCGCGGTCTCCCAGCGCGTAGGGATGCACTTCCAGATGCGTGGAGAATTCCTTCAGAAAGGCTTCATAGCTTTTCTCGATGCCGGGAATCGTGGTGGCGGACACGCCGAGCGGGGGCAGGGCGCCCTTGAAGCGCTGGCCATTCTTGCGGCCGACGTCATATTGTTCGGGCTTTGACAGGTCCGGCGCGGAAAGTGCGCCAAATTCCTGATAGGCAAAGTCCTCATTATAGGTCCAGCGATAGTGCATCGCGGGAATGACCAGCCACTCATCCGCGTAAAGCTGCAACAGCTGGCTGACGAAACGCTGCACAGGGCCGTGCGGCATGACGGGGGGCTCTGCCTGTTCGGCGGCTTCGACATGGGCGATGATTTCGGCCGTGTCCTGTACGATCCCGCCCGCAGGCGTTTTCATGACCGGGATGACCGGCCAGCCGACATGCGGCAGGATGATGTCGCGATAGACGTCCTGTGTTGCGCCTTCCTCGTGAAAGGGCACGCCGCGCCAGCTGAAATAGGCCCGGGCCTTTCCGGTGAAATAGCTGACCTCTGCGCCATACAGGATGTAATCTGCCACGTTTCCTCCTCGGAGTATTGTCTGTTTCTCTTTCATGATGTGATGCGCCAGCGGCCGCTGGCAAGCAAGTCATGCCAACATGCGGCACCGGTCGGCAGCTTGGCGAATGCCGCGCCCTTGTGCTTCAGTGCAAGTCAGACCAGATCAGTCTGAGATCAAATCCCCCTAGATGCAGGACATGACATGACCCTTACGCAAGTTTCTTCGTGGCAATCCTTTGGCGGTACGCTGTCTGTGCATGATCATGAAAGCGCACTGCAGAACTGCACGATGCGTTTTGCGGTCTATACGCCGCCGCAGGCAGACCCGGAGACGGTGCCGGTGCTGTGGTATCTCTCCGGCCTGACCTGCAGCTGGGCGAATGTGATGGAGAAATCCGGCCTGCAGCGCGCTGCGTCAAAGCATGGCATCATGATCATCGCCCCGGATACCAGCCCGCGCGGTGAGGATGTGCCCGATGATGAGGGTTATGATCTGGGGCAGGGCGCCGGCTTTTACCTGACCGCGACGCAGGAGCCTTGGGCGAAGCATTACAAGATGGACCAGTACATCACCGATGAGCTGCCCAAGGTGATCGCAGAGCATTTCCCGGCGGCGGATATGAGCCGCCAGGGGATTTTCGGCCACTCCATGGGTGGGCATGGCGCGATCACGCTGCACCTGAAGCATCCGGATGTATACAAAAGCTGTTCCGCCTTCAGCCCGATCACCAGCCCGTGCCAGGTGCCGTGGGGCCAGAAGGCCTTTACCGCCTATCTGGGTGATGCCTCTGTCGCGTGGGAGCAATATGATGCGACCGAACTGGTGAAGGAGCGCCAGACCAGGGCGACCATCCTGGTCGATACCGGCACGGCGGATAGCTTCCTTGAGCGCGAGTTGAAGCCGGAAATCTTTACCGAAGCCTGCCGCAAGCATGGCCAGCGGCTGGATTACAATATGCGCGATGGCTATGGGCACGACTATTATTTCATCGCCACTTATATGGACGAGCATATCGCGCACCATGCGCGGGCGCTGGAAGCCTAGGCGGCGAGAGTTTGCTCGACAGGCGTGTGTCGGCCCGTTACCGTTTCAGTTGAAACCAATGGGAGCTTGCCGATGACACGCCTTTCTGCCTGCTTGTTTGCCGCCTGTGCGCTGGCCCTTCCGGCGCTTGCCGGGCCCGAGGATTTCACGACGGGGCCGGCGATTGAAGGTTATGGCCCGGTTGCGCAGGTGCCTGACGCGACGCGCTTGTCGAAGGATAGCGTGTTCAAGGTGGCGTTCGATACCTCGCTTGCCGCCCAGCCCGGCAAGCTGAACCGGACCCTGGAAGGTGCGGCGCGGTTCCTGAACATGCATGAGGCTGTCGGCATTCCGGCATCGAACATCAAGCTGGCCATTGTTATCCATGGACCCGCATCAGAGGATCTGCTGGATGTGGAGGGCAATGCCAATGCCCCGCTGATCGCTGCGCTGCAAAAGCATCGTGTACGTATCATCCTGTGCGGCCAGACAGCAATGTACAAGGACATCCGCCAGAGTGATCTTCTGCCCGGCGTCGAGATTGCGCTGTCTGCGATGACGGTGCATGCGCAATTGCAGCAGGAAGGCTATACGCTAAACCCGTTCTAAGGTGGCCCTGGTAGGGCCTCTAATCCATGGCCTCGGCCTTCAGCCAGATGCCTTCGCGCTCTCCCACCCGGCGCTCCACCAGCAGGCGGGCTACCTGATGGTCATCCTCGAAGACATTGCCGGTCAGGCTGTCCAGCAGAGCCTTTGCCAGATTGTCGAGATCCATCCAGGGGGCATCCCCGGTATATTCCATCATGATGTGCACGGAATAGTCGCCATAGCCGGGCCGTAGCGGCGGGAACTCCTTGCGGAAGAATTCCTTCAGCAGCGTCTTGTAGTATTTCGTCTGCGTGGTGAGGCCGGTGCAACGCACTTCCAGCGCGCCCTCATCCGTGATGCGCGCGCGGACCTTGCCAGCGGAAATCCAGTCTACGCTCATCCGCGCATCCGGTGGCGTGACTGCATGTGCGCTTCGATGGCTTCCTTGGACTCCCTCAGGCCGAGGCCTGTGGCGTCACGCAGAAGTTTGATGGCGTGCAGCTTGTGCCGGCCTTCAATGGCCTGATTGATCTCGGTCCATTTGGCTTCTGGTACGCGGGACAGGGCCGCGTCGATCTCTTCCTGGCTGTGATGGGACAGGCCGTGCGATTTCTGGCGGCCGCTGCCGCGCACGAGATAGCCGAGCGCAAAGGCGATGACGAGTGCGATGGCGACTTCGATATGCAGGAAACTGGCGATCATGTCCCTTATGGGCCTCATTCTGGTCCGGCTGTGTCTGGTGCGGCAATCGCCACAGTGTTGCAGTCCTTCTACAGCATGCTACACCGCAGCGCGACCCGGCTAATGACCGCCAAGCGGAGAGATCAGATGAGCAATACCCGTACCGAAACCGACACAATGGGCCCGATTGAGGTCTCCAATGACGCCTATTGGGGCGCGCAGGCTCAGCGCAGCCTCGGCAATTTCAAGATTGGCTGGGAAAAACAGCCTGAGCCGATCATCCGCGCCCTTGGCATCGTCAAGAAAGCCGCCGCCGAAGCGAACATGGACCTCGGCAAGATGGATCCGGATCTGGGCAAGGTGATCATCCAGGCCGCAGAGGAAGTCATCGACGGCAAGCTGAATGAGCATTTCCCGTTGGTCGTCTGGCAGACGGGCTCCGGCACGCAATCCAACATGAATGCCAATGAGGTGATCTCCAACCGCTCCATCGAGATACTGGGCGGGGAGAAGGGTTCCAAGAAGCCGGTTCACCCGAACGATCATGTGAACATGTCCCAATCCTCCAACGACACGTTCCCGACGGCGATGCACATTGCCTGCGCCGAGGAAGTCGTCCACCGGCTGATTCCGGCGCTGAGCGTGCTGCAAAGCGCACTGGCCGCAAAAGCTGCCGAGTGGAAGGACATCATCAAGATCGGCCGCACACACACGCAGGATGCAACGCCTGTCACGCTGGGCCAGGAATTCTCCGGTTATGCCCAGCAGCTGAGCAATGGCATCGAGCGTATAGAGCTGACTCTGCCGAAACTGATGGAATTGGCGCAAGGTGGCACGGCGGTCGGCACGGGCCTCGCCTCTCCGGTCGGCTTTGCCGAGAAAGTGGCCGAGAAGATTGCCGGTATCACCGGTCTGAAATTCACGACCGCACCGAACAAGTTCGAAGCGCTGGCCGCGCACGACGCGATGGTGTTTACGCATGGCGCCATCACAACGGTGGCGATGTCCTGCTTCAAGATTGCCAATGACATCCGCTTCCTCGGCTCCGGCCCACGTTCCGGCTTGGGCGAGCTGGCCCTGCCGGAGAACGAGCCGGGCAGCTCCATCATGCCGGGCAAGGTTAACCCGACGCAGTGTGAAGCGCTGACCCAGGTCTGCGCACACATTCACGGCAACAATGCTGCAATCGGTTTTGCCGGCAGCCAGGGCCATTTCGAGCTGAACGTCTTCAACCCGATGATGGCCTATAACTTCCTGCAATCCGTGCGTTTGCTGGCAGATGCAGCTGTGAGCTTCACAGAGAATTGTGTTGTCGGTATTGAGCCGCGCCTCGACAATATCGAGCGTGGGCTCAAGAACTCGCTCATGCTGGTGACACCGTTGAAAGAGAAATATGGTTACGACCGCGCCGCCAAGATCGCCAAAACGGCCCACAAGAACGGGACGACGTTGCGCGAGGAAGCTATCAAGGATGGCATCCCGGGCGAGGATTTCGACAATATCGTCGATCCGTCCAAGATGATTTCGCCGGGCTGATTTCAGGCTATGTCCCGGCCAGTCGCGCCGCCAGCGCGGCCCGGTCGGGCACGAACAGCACGTGCTGCCCGCGGTTCGACTCGCGGATGAAATCCGCCATGGGTTTGCTCGATGCCGCCATGGCCCCGGTATCGCCGAGGATGGCGACCCGGGCATGGTAGTTCATGAACTTCTGGAGGAAGAGGCCGAACTGGCGTGTTGAAAGGTCCAGCATGTCGGCATGAAGGCGCTCTGCCGGAATGGCGATACAGTCGGCCTCGCTGCCATACATGTCACCGAGCAGCGTCAGGGCATCGGCCTCTTGTTTCAGAGGCGGACCGTTCGTATCGACGAATGCGACAGGTATTCCCGAAATCTGTTCGATATTCATGGGCGCCTTATTCGCTGTGTCCGGAACGGTGTCAACTCGGATAGATTGAAGGGTGATCGGGATCGGATCATGCGGTAAAGGACGTGCATGATGGACTTTGATCCCGATACCTTCGGCACGCTGAACGCGGACAATTATGACGCCCTGCACGATCCGGGCACGACGGAGGAGTCTGTCGCGCTGATCGCGGAGCTGGCGGGGCAGGGGCGGCTCTTGGAGCTGGCCATCGGCACAGGCCGCATGGCTCTGCCGCTGAAGGCGCGTGGGTTCGATATTTCAGGCATCGAAGGCTCAGCTGCCATGGTGGAGAAGCTACGCGAGAAGCCGGGCGGGGCGGACATTCCGGTCGTGATTGGTGACATGGCGGATTGCGCGATAGACGGCACGTTCGATTTCGCCTTTCTCGTGTTCAACACGCTGTTTAATCTGACGAGCCAAGCCGATCAGGTGCGCTGCTTTCGCAATGTTGCCGACAGGCTCGCGCCCGGCGGTGCCTTCCTGATCGAGACCTTTGTGCCGGACTTTACAGCCTATCAGGGCCATCAGAGCCTGCGAACCCGCAAGATCGGTTTCAAGTCTCTATGGTTTGAGGCAACGCTGCACGATCCGACCCGGCAGGTGATCGAATATCAGCGTGTGCGGATTACGGAGCAGGGGGTAAGACTTGTGCCTCTGGTGATGCGCTATGCCTGGCCGCAGGAAATTGACCTGATGGCAGAGCTGGCTGGACTGCAGTTGGAACAACGCTGGGGCGGCTGGGCTCGTGAGCTCTTTACTGCCGACAGCCGCATGCATGTTTCACTGTATAGAAAGGCGGCAGGCTAAGCCCCGCAGGGGGCTTTTCTCAGGCCTTCGGGTTGCGCCATGGGTGGAAGACCGTCATAGGGCGGGCAAACTCCCTTCCTTCCCTCAAGACCGAAGAGTTTAAGCCCGTGGTAAAATCGACTTTCGCAGCGTTCGCTGACCGGCTCAGCGCGCAAGGCCTGTCGCAGGCCAGCTTCACCCAGTTCACCCCGAACCGGATCAAGATTGAATTGCTGTCCGGCCTGACCGTGGCGCTGGCGCTTGTGCCGGAGGCTGTGGCCTTTGCGTTTGTCGCGCATGTGCACCCGCTGGTCGGGCTGTATGCCGCGTTCATCGTGGGGCTAGTGACGGCATTGATCGGCGGTCGGCCGGGTATGATTTCCGGCGCAACGGGCGCGCTGGCGGTCGTGATGGTCTCTCTGGTGAGCACGCATGGGGTGGAATATCTGTTCGCGACAGTTGTGCTGATGGGCATTCTGCAGCTGGCGGCGGGGATATTCCGGTTCGGGAAGTTCATCCGGCTGGTGCCGCATCCCGTGATGCTGGGTTTTGTGAATGGCCTGGCCATCGTCATCTTCATGGCGCAGCTGACACAGTTCAAGGTACCCGGCACGGCAGAGGCTTCTGGCCATGGCCTATCCGGTGGGGAATGGATGAGCGGCTGGCCGCTGATTCTTATGCTGGGCCTTGTCGCGCTGACCATGCTGATCATCTGGGGCTTGCCGAAGGTCACAAAGATCATTCCAGCGCCGCTGGCAGGCATCGGCATTGTTGCCGCAGTTGTCATTGGTTTTGGCCTGGATGTGCCGCGCGTCGGCGACCTGGCCTCCATTCAGGGCGGGTTGCCGCCATTCCACGTTCCGAGCGTACCGATGACCTGGGAGACGCTGGAAATCATCCTGCCTTACGCCGTCATTCTGGCGGCCATTGGCCTGATTGAAAGCCTGCTGACGCTGAACCTTGTCGGGGAAATCACGGGAAAACGCGGCGGCGCGAGCCAGGAATGCGTCGCGCAGGGCGCAGCCAATGTGATCACGGGGTTCTTCGGCGGTATGGGCGGTTGCGCCATGATTGGCCAGTCCATGATCAATGTGAAATCCGGCGGACGCACGCGTCTTGCTGGCATTGCGGCGGCGCTGTTCCTGCTGGCCTTTATCCTCGTTGGCTCCAGCCTGATCGAGCAGATCCCGCTGGCGGCTTTGGTCGGCGTGATGTTCATGGTCGTGATCGGCACCTTTGCCTGGAACAGTTTGCGCATCATGACGCGCATTCCGCTGATAGACGCCGCAGTGATCGTACTGGTGACGGTTGTGACCGTATTCTACGATCTCGCGACAGCAGTTGTCGTGGGCGTGATTGTCTCGGCGCTTGCCTATGCCTGGAACAATGCGCGCCGCATTCACGTCATCGAGCGCGACAGCGTGCGCACACCAGGCGCCCATGTGTATGAGATTGAAGGCCCGCTCTTCTTCGGCTCCACCGATGCCTTTGCCGAATTGTTCCACCCGGAAACCGATCCCGATGTGGTGATCGTTGACTTCATGCGCTCCCGCGTTGTGGACCAGTCTGCCCTTCAGGCCATTGAAGACCTTGCCCGGCGCTATGAGGCGCAAGGCAAGACGCTGCAGCTGCGCCACTTGTCGCGCGATTGCCACCGCCTGCTCAGCAAGGCGGGGCAGCTGATGATCGATTCCGATGATGACCCGGATTACGCGCTGGCGGTGGACTATTCCGTGCGGACCGGCGCGTTTGGCGGGGCTCACTAACCGGTCAGTCTGTCGCGATTTCTGTAAATCTCCTTGCTCGTACCTGCTTGTTCCGCCACTAGGTAGGCCACTCAGATACTTGGAGGAAACACGATGGAAATGGATTTCAGCAATATGTTTTCGGTCGCTGGCAAGACAGTTGTCATCACCGGCGGCTCTCGCGGCATTGGTGAAATGATCGCGGCTGGCTTTCTGTCGAACGGTGCGAAAGTGATCATTTCGTCCCGCAAGGCGCAGGCCTGCGAGGAAACGGTCGAGCGCCTGAAAGCGGAGTATGGCGGCGAGATCTATGCCATCCCTTCAGATGTCGGCAGCCTGGACGGCGTGAACCATCTGGTGAGAGAGCTGGAGAAGAAGGAAGACAAGGTCGACGTGCTGGTCAACAATGCCGGCGTGGCCTGGGGTGCCTCGCTCGATGAGTTTCCGGAGCACGGCTATGACAAGGTGATGGATGTGAACGTCAAAGGCGTTTTCTTCCTGACGCAGAAAATGATGCCGCTGCTGCGCAAGGCCGCCAGCAAGGACAATCCGGCCCGCGTCATCAACATCGCCTCCGTCGATGGCATGCACACCTCTCCGATGAGTGGCTATATCTATGGCACGTCCAAGGCGGCGGTCATTCACCTGACGCGCTTTATGGGCTCTCAGCTGGCCAAGGAAAATATCCTCGTCAACGGCATCGCGCCGGGCCCGTTCCCGACCTACATGCTGTCGACCGGTGTTGGCTACAAAGGCGAAACCGAGGGCGTCGACTGGGATGCGATTGGCAGCCGCACGCCGATGGGCCGCGTCGGCGCGCCGAGCGATGTGGCAGGCCTGTCCATCTTCCTGGCTTCCAAGGCATCCGCCTACATCACCGGGCATACCATTCCGTGTGATGGCGGCATCGTTTCCGGCAGCTAAGGTTGCACACTGTCTAAGCCCTGCTGTCTTGTGAATGGCGGGGCTGTGGCAGCCGGAATGCCTGCGGGCAGGGGATGGCAGATATTGCGACGCAGTTTAGACTGACCGTACATAGAATCACCCCTTGCCCAGAAAGGCCCCGCTCATGGCAAAAGCTCCTGTCGGATCCAAATCCAATCCGTCCGAATTCGATGTGCTGGAAAAGCTCGCGCCGGATGAGCCTTACTTCGTCATTCGTGCGCATGATCCGCTGTCTTCCGCGCTGGTGGAACTGCACGCCTATATCGGTGCCGGTCAGGCAGGCGCGGCTCACAACAAGCTGGCCGAGATCATGGCCCTGACCTCTGCTAAAGCTCCGCGCCCGGCTTCCAGCCCGAAATACCGTGAAACCTTCGCGATTTCGCTGGCCATGGAGCAATGGCGCGAAAGCCACGAGGAATAGGAACCGCCGCAGGTGCAGCTCGCTCCGGTTACGCTCGAAAACCGTTTCGTATGGCTCGTTCCGTTTGATCTGGAGCGGCATGCTGCAGATCTGCGCGACATGGCGGAGCGCTCAGGTGAGCGGCTGGCGACCTGGCCCTATTTCAATCCCCCTGGCGACTGGATCACGCCCTGGGTGGCGACCATCCGCAAGCGGGCTGAAGCGGGTACGCTGATTCCGTTTGCGGTGATCCTGCCGGATGGGAGATTTGCCGGCATGACGGCGTATCTGAGTCCGGATGCCACATCGAAACATGTCGAAGTCGGGATGACGATCTATGCCCCGGAATTCCAGGGCAGGGAGGTCAATCCTGCCTGCAAGCATCTGCTGTTGGCCCATGCCTTCAATCAAGGGGCTATTCGCGTTTTCTTCAATGTGGACGAGCGCAACAAGCGGTCTCAGGCGGCGGTCAGAAAGCTCGGCGGTGTGCAGGAAGGCATTCTGCGCGACAATCGTATCCTGCCGGATGGATTTGTCCGCTCGACCGTGGTGTTCTCCATCCTGGCGCGAGAATGGCCCGGTGTGAAAGCCGGGCTGGAGGCGCGCCTTGCCCGGTTTGAGGAGCAGGACGGATGAGCGATCCGATCAATCTCAACAAGTTTCGCAAGGCGAAAGCCAAGGCCGAGAAAGAGCAGCGCGCAGTGGAAAACCGCGCCAAGTTCGGCCGTACGAAAGCCGACAAGACGCTCGACAAGGCCCGCGCCGACAAGGTGATCCGCCTGACGGACGGGCACCGCCTGAAGGATAACCCGGAAGATCGTGGTTAATCAGATCTGAACACCGGGGCACCGGCCTTGCAGAGTTTCTCCCGACCTTGTTTCAAAGCGGGAGATTCAGGCCATGCGTCGCATTCTGGCAAAACTCAGCCTTGCCGCCTTCGCTTTTGGCGCCGGCATGACCTGGGGGATCCTCGCCGACGCCGCCGAAATGGGCATGCTGAAAGGGTTTTAACTGCCCGGTGTCTTTCCAGTCGTTGCGTCTGGCTCTTCCGGGTGGAGGATCGAGTTGATCAGGGCATCATCCATGCGGCGGCCGGAGACACGTTCCAGAGCCGAGAAGATTGGCTGGGCTTTCTTGTCTTTCAGCAGGGGAATGGTCTGCGCGATCTCGGCGGCGCGGGCATAGCGCAGCTGGGCCGTGGACATGTCTCCGCGGGCTTCGGCGCAAGCCCCGATATTGTGGATTACTGCGGGGGCACGTGGCCATTCGCGGCCAAGGGCATCCCATTGCGCGCAGGCGCCCATGATCTCGCCGCGTTTGGTCGCTTCGACCGCGGCTGCAAAGCGTGGGTCATTCTGCGCTTCAGGCGTCAGACCCTCGGTGAGGATCTCGGCCCGCATGGTCTTGTAATAGGGCGCGACATCATTGCGGAAGCGGCGCACGGCCTCGACCGTTGCATCCTCGATCATGCCGATCGGAGCATTATAGGGATTGTAGCTGGAATGGACGGGATCGCGCCATGTGCCCAGTTCCTGGCCGTGGTCTTCATATTCGGCAATGTCGCGGCAAGTCTCACGATTGGCGCCGCCAATTTGCTTCTGTGTGAAGACAGCACGCCCCGTATCATAATCCACAAGGTTCGTGGTGACGACGACTTCGACCGTTTCCTCGCGGCACTCGGTTTCAACAATGGCGCGGTGTTCGCAGTCAAACAGGCCGTCATATTCCACGCAGCGCTTCTCGCGCTCAAACCGTAACTCCTCTTCCCAGGAGTCGATGTCTACGCGGCCCTCATAGACGCCTTGCGGCACTGGGCTCGTCTGCGTGAACCAGTAGGTACCATCCAGAACGACCTGATCGAGCATGTTGGCAAACTCGGCCTCAGCGACCTCGCCGGCCGGGCCACGGAACCGCCCGACCTCAACATCGCGATAACTGGCGGCGTCCGGAATGTTGGGGGCCATGCGGGCCTGATAGTCATATCCGGGGGTGGCGCAGGCCGTTGCCAAAGCGGAAACAGCGAGGAAAAGCAGTCGTCTCATAAGTGTTTGGTCCAGTGATTTCAGCCCATTAGCCTTCAGATATACTGAATGCTGCATGAACCTTACCGCATGATTATTCGCGCAGGGGCATTCTTGACCTGCGGGGTCGGTGCCGCCACCTGTTTGCCACACTTATGAGGAGCTCCTGATGACAAGCCCGCTATTTACGCCTTTCAAACTGAAATCCCTGACCCTTCCCAACCGGATCGTGATGGCGCCGATGACACGGTCGCAATCCCCGAATGGCGTACCTGGCGAGAATGTTGCCGACTATTATGCCCGACGCGCCGAGAATGAGGTGGGCCTGATTGTCACTGAGGGTACGACCATCCGCCGGGGTGGGGCGTCCAATGATCCAAGCGTCCCGAACTTCCACAAGCCGGACTCGCTGGCCGGTTGGCAGAATGTCGTCAACAAGGTGCATGAGAAGGGCGGCAAGATTGCGCCGCAGATCTGGCACATGGGCATGGTGCGCAAGGCAGGCAGCGGCCCGGAGCCGGATGCGCCGACTGACAGTCCCTCCGGCATGACCCATACGGGGAAGCAGGTGGTCGATGCACCAACCGATGCCGAAGTGGATGACATGGTGCAGGCCTATGCCGATGCGGCGGCCAAAGCCGAAGAGTTGGGCTTTGACTGTGTCGAGATCCATGGCGCGCACGGTTATCTGATCGACCAGTTCTTCTGGGATGTTATGAACAAGCGCGACGACCGGTTCGGCGGCACCAGCCTGGTCGAGCGGGCGAGCTTTGCCGGCGACATCATTCGCGAAGTGCGCAAGCGGGTGTCCAAGGACTTCCCCGTCATCCTGCGCTATTCGCAATGGAAACAGCAGGATTATGGCGCGCGGCTTGCCACGACGCCGGATGATCTGGAAGCTTTCCTGAAAGTCTTCGTGGATGCAGGTGTCGACATTCTACACGTGTCCCAACGTCGTTACTGGGAACCGGAATTCCCTGAGATAGATGGTGAGGCTGGCCTGAATGGTGCTGGCTGGGCGAAGAAACTGACTGGCCTGCCGACGATTACGGTTGGCTCTGTCGGCCTGTCGGGTGATTTCATCCATGCCTTCCAGGGCCAAGGTGCCGGAACACGCAAGCTGGACGATCTGGAAGAACGCCTGTCGCGCGGTGAATTCGATCTGGTCGGTGTCGGCCGTGCCCTGCTTCAGGATCCGGAATGGGCGCGCAAGGTGCATGAAGGCCGTCATGCAGAGCTGACCGATTATGATGCAGCGAGCCTCGCCAAGCTTTATTAATTGGTTAATTCGCTTGTCAGGTGAGTTTGTCCGTGGTTTTCATATGCCTGAGTGGAGTGCTGACAGGGACGTGTCAGGCTTCATAATGGTGGTGGGGACGATTGGCAGACCTCCCCGGCAAAGTGACATGGCGAAGGCGCACGGGGGACCTATGCGTGTGCCTTGGCTCCGCTTCAGATGCTTGACCCGGTCTGATGCGGCACTGCGCGGTTGGTCTGATTTTCCCCTCTTAGCGGGCTAGTCCCGCATTTTGAGACGAGATGCCATCACACCAGCATCCCGTCTCCGTCCTTGCGGAGGGTGTATTGCTCACACCCGGTACATCCTCCGCGGGACTTTTTCTATCAGCTTATTCTATGTGTGGTGGCTCAGGGCTGCGCGCCCTTGGTCCGCGCCATGATGGTCCCGCAGGGTGCATCTTCCGCCATGCCTGGCTCAATGAAGGGCAGGGCGGCCAGGCCGCCGCTGACACTTCCCAGCAGGGCAGAAATGCCGAGCTGCAAGATGGTCTCTCCGCTCAGGGCAGAGATTTGCGGATCCCGGAATGTGCCCATGATGCTGACATTGCCGATCAGTGAGCCGAATGAGGCATCCTTGGCATCCGAGCGGACTTTCAGATCCATCATTTCATGCCGCATGTTCAGCTTGCCATCCACGATCACGAGGCTGTCGGCTGTGTCGACGATTGCCGGATCAAGTTCTCCAATCCCCTGATCGAACCGGATGGAAAGCGCTGCGCAGCGGGCAGGCGTGTAGGTGCGATCTTCCGGCGCTTCTCCCAGCAAGGTGATCGCCTCCCCCAGATCGAGGGCAGCGCCTTCTGCGGCGAGGGCCCATAGTTCGGCCGTTTCCGACCAGACCGACACACGGCCATCCAGTGTTGCAGCGGCTTCCTGGAAGCCATCGCCCATCGCTTCGATCTGGAAGCGTCCATTGGCGTTGCCGCGTACAAAGGGCGTCAGCGAGAGATTGCTGAACGGCACATTGGTTAGCTCACCCTGCGCATCTGTTTTTGCGGGAGACTGGCTGCCGTCCAGCGTGACATAGGAAACAAGGTGGCCTTCCTCGAAATCGAGCTGGAGGGTGGGGGCCCGCACGACGCGACCTTCAATATTGAATTCCAGCTTGATGCCGCGAATGTCGAAAATGGCATTGGTCACCCGATTGGCATGATAGAGGACATGGCCATCCACAGCATCGAGACGGGTAAAGTCGATCACAGCATTCGGGATCAGCCGGCCACTCGCGTCATAGGCTTCGCGGGTTTTCTTCTGAACCGTATTGGTGGTTTCATTTTCTCCCGTTCCGACCGGGATGCCGAACAGTATGCCGAGATCGTCAAAGTCCAGATTGGCAGATTGAAGATCTGCCTCCAACAGCGGAGTGCCTTCGCCAAAGGTGATCTTCAGCGGGCCGCTGAGGTCGCTGTCGCCAATGCGGGTTTCCGGGGCGAAGTCCAGTGCAATTTTCTGGCGGGAGAAGGTCAGATACGCGACCGCATCATAGGGCGGCGTGTCCGGTGAGGCGAAGCCGGCAAGGTTTGCAAAGTCCGCAAAATTGTCGCCGGACATTTTCAGTTTGCCGGACAGAACAGAGAGGTCAGACGGACGGGCCCGGCCCTCAAAGTCCAAATCCAAGCCGCTGCTGGATGCGGTTACAGACAGGTCTCCGGTGCGAAGGGAGCCTGTTGCGGTCTGGACCATGATCGGCTCTGTGCCTTGATCGCGCACAAAGCGGACTTCGATATCTTTCGCGCGCACCTCATCAATCAGGGCGCGCCAGTCTTTCAGCGTCATGCCCTCATTTCCGCCCTCCGGCTCGTCCATGCGCACAACGATGTAACCATTGCGAGCTTCAGCGCGGGACACCCAGCTGAGGCCGGGCAGGAAGCCGAAGAAATTGACGCGCAATTCGCCGGAATCCGCTTCAGCGGTGCCGGGGGCCTGGAAATTCTCAAGCGTCATTTCATTCACGGCGGGAAAGCGAAGGTGCGCGCGGCTGACGGAGGCATCTTTCGGGCCCCATTGCCTAAGCGACCAATTGGTCACCGGCGTTGCCACAGCCGGGAACACCATCAGGATCAGAAAGATGGCGAAGGCCACCAGCAGAGCGCAGGCAATATCGAAGACGATTTCGACACTGCGGGGGAGGTGGATATCCGGCATGGTGCTTCAACGCCTGGATGAGAGATTGGTTCACCGGGTGCAACGGACCCTGCCCATCGGGCCAATCCCTGCTATATGTTCGCTATGAGTTCCAATCCGAATCGACTGTCCATTTCCCAGATGGCGGCGGCGAAAGCCCCCGCGGCCGCAGGCAATGAGGCGTATCTTGAAGGCCTGAACCCTGAGCAGCGCGAGGCCGTGCTGACGACGGAAGGCCCATTGCTGGTGCTGGCAGGAGCGGGCACGGGCAAGACGCGCGTTCTGACGACGCGTCTGGCGCACATCATTGGCACGCGGCTGGCCTGGCCGTCGCAGACGCTGACGGTGACCTTCACCAACAAGGCCGCGAGGGAAATGCGCGAGCGTGCGCTGTCAATGCTGGGCGAAGCGGGAGAGGGCCTGCGCTGGCTGGGTACGTTTCACTCCATCAGCGCGCAGATCCTGCGCAAGCATGCCGAACTGGCGGGCCTGAAATCCACCTTCACCATTCTGGATACAGATGACCAGGTGCGCCTGTGCAAGCAGATCATCCTGGCCGAAAACATTGACCCCAAGCGCTGGACGCCGCGTTTCCTGGCCAGCCTGATTGATGGCTGGAAAAACCGGGCGCTGACACCGGACAGGGTGCCGCCGGAAGAGGCCCACCAGTTCGCCGATGGCAAGGGCATCACCTGCTACCAGATCTATCAGGCTCGGTTGAAGGTTCTGAACGCCTGCGACTTTGGCGATCTGCTGATCCATAACATCACGATCTTTCAGAAGAACCCTGATCTGCTGAAGGAATATCACGACAAGTTCCGCTACATTCTGGTCGATGAGTATCAGGATACCAATGTGGCGCAGTATCTGTGGCTGCGCCTTCTGGCGCAAGGCTCCCAGAATATCTGCTGTGTGGGCGACGATGACCAGTCCATCTATGGCTGGCGCGGCGCGGAAGTGGACAACATCCTGCGCTTCGAAAAGGACTTCCCCGGCGCGAAGGTGATCCGTCTAGAGAAGAATTACCGCTCTACCAAGCACATCCTGGCGGCGGCGTCTGCGGTGATCGCCAACAATAAGGGCCGCCTTGGCAAGACGCTCTATGTCGGCGACGACAATGCGATTGACGAGATTGACGCGGCCAAGGTGAAGGTGCGCGGCCTGTGGGATGGCGAAGCGGAAAGTCGCCTGATTGCGGATGATATTGAAAGCTGGGTCTCCAAGGGCGGCAAGCATGATGATTGCGCCGTGCTGGTGCGGGCCTCCTGGCAGATGCGCGCCTTTGAAGAACGCTTCATCATGCTGGGTATTCCGTATCGTGTGATCGGCGGGCCGCGCTTCTTCGAGCGCGCAGAGATTCGTGATGCGCTGGCCTACTTGCGGCTTGTGCGGTCGCCGGATGATGATCTGGCGTTCGAGCGCGTGGTGAACCAGCCGAAGCGCGGCGTGGGCAACACAACGCTGGCCAAGCTGCAGGCCTATGCGCGCGGCGACGGGCGAAGTCTGTTCACGCTGACGCCGATGGTGCTGCAGACTGACGAGATCAAGGGCGGGGCGAAGCGCGGCCTGACCCTGTTCATCGACCAGATCAATCTCTGGCGCGACAAGCTGGCGAACGGTATGCCGCATACGGAGCTGGCCGAGGTGATCCTCGAAGAGTCCGGCTATACCGACATGCTGCAGAAGGACCGCAGCCCGCAGGCGCAGACGCGGCTGGACAACCTCAAGGAACTCGTCCGCGCGATGGGCGAGTTCGACACGCTGGCAGGCTTTCTGGAACATGTCGAACTGGTGATGGACGCCTCCAGCGGCGGGGCGGACGAGGACCAGGTGCAGATCCTGACGCTTCATGCTGCCAAGGGCCTCGAATGGCCGGTCGTCTTCCTGCCGGGCTGGGAGGAGGAGGTTTTCCCCTCCCGCCGCAGCCTGGACGAAAGCGGCCTCAAGGGCCTGGAGGAGGAGCGGCGCCTCGCCTATGTCGGCATCACGCGGGCACGGGAGCGGGCCTATATCTCCTTCGTCGCCAACCGTCAGATCTATGGCCGCTGGCAGAGCGTGCTGCCGTCACTTTTCGTCGACGAACTGCCGCATGATCATGTCGAGGCGGTCTCCGAAACCGGATATTCCGGTATGCCTGGTGGCGACACCGGCTTTACCGGGTCCGTCGAGGATCTGGGTGAGCGCTCGAACTACAAAAGCCCTGGCTGGAAACGCCTGAAGGAAAATGCTGGCCGTTTCGATACGCGTCCGCCAAAGGATGCCACGAATTTGTCAGCCACCAGTGGTGGGCCTGAAACCTTTCGCAAAGGCCAGCGTATCTTTCATGACAAGTTCGGCTATGGCCGGATCGCGCATTCGGAAGGCAACAAGCTGACCGTCGACTTCGAGAAGACCGGCCGCAAGAAGGTGATCGCTACTTTCGTTCAACCCGCCTGACCGATTGCTTGACGGACTGCCGCCTTCCGACTTGGATGAACTGGGGACAGGGGGAGAGGCAGACATGGCAGGATATATCGAGAAGCGGCTGTATGAAGGTGAGGTCCTGCGCTATCGCGGGCAATTCCACTGGATCGTGCATGCGCGGGCCTGGGCGGTGTTGATTCTGCTGGGTGTTCTGGTGTTTGGCATCGTGTACTTCATCATGGAAATGGTGCGCGTGAACACGACAGAATTTGTCGTGACAGACCGGCGCGTCGTGCTGAAGACAGGGCTGTGGTCAGCCGATGTGGAAGAGATTACGCTGGATGCGATTGAGGGCAGTTCCCTGAAGCAAAGCATCTTTGGCCGGATATTTGATTATGGGCGCCTGTCCATCAATGGGCGCGGGGAGACGCATATCCGTTTCCCGAATATGGCGCACCCGCAAGCCTTCCGGGCTGAGGCCGAACGGTCCAAGCAGGCGGCCATCGCCCCTGGCGGTTCGCTAGCAGGCTAGCCTCTTCCAGAGGGAAGAAGCAGCGCCGGTTGACCTGTCTCAGGGGGGGAGGGTTTGGGAACTACCAGGTCAGCATTCAGGCGTGATGGGTGAAGACGCTTGCCTCTGGGAGGAGGAGCTGCCCGGCGCTGCTGACCCTGTTTTGCACGGCCGCTTGGAACGCAACCCGAATGGCGCGTTCATCTGCCGGTCATCTTTAACTCTATTCCGCGGCGGGCAGGGAAGAATCCTTGGACTCGTTCTCGTTTGCCGATGCGCTCAGAAGTTTGACATCGGACGTATTATGGTGACCGCGCAGGCGTTTGTACTGGCGCTTTGCCCAATTGCCGATGCGGTGAGGCGCGAGCAGCCAGACAGGTGTGACGAGCAGGATCATCATGGTCGAAAAGCCAAGGCCGAACACGACCGCTGTCGCCAGCTGGACCCACCATTCAGAACTGGCCCCGCCAAAATTGATGGCGCCTGCGCCGAAATCCACATTCATCTGGATGATCATGGGCAGCAGGCCGCAGATGGTTGTACCTGTTGTCAGCAGGATCGGGCGGATACGCTGGGCTGCTGTTGAGATAGCGGCCTCTTCAGGTGTACGCCCATCGCTCCGCAGACGATTATAAGTATCGATGAGAACGATGTTGTTGTTCACCACGATCCCTGCGAGGGCCACGATCCCGGTTCCCAGCATCAGCTGTGAAAGATAGGGCAGGACCAATTGAATGCCGATCACCACCCCGGCGGTCGACATGATCACAGCTGTCAATGTCAGGAATACTTGCCAGAAATTGTTGAACTCCCACAGCAGAATAACGGCCATCATGAACAGCATGGCCATTAGCGCGCCCTGGAAAAAGGCGGCCGCATCGGCGCTGTCTTCATCCGCCCCTTCAAAGCGGACTTCGACCGAGGCCGGGAAATCCTGGGTTGCAACCCAGGCCTTGATTTCATCGACAATGGCCGCGCCCTGGCCCTGTTCGCGGGCATTGGCACGTACATCGACGACGCGTTTGCCGTCGCGGCGCTCAATCTTGCTGACACGCGGGGCGGGTACCCGATCTACAAACAGGGAGAGCGGCACGTTGCCTTGGGGTGTCGCAATGCGCAGATCGTCAATAGCACTGGCGCTGCGGTCAGCTTTCGGGAAGCGGACACGGATATCAACCTCATCGGAGGCATCATCCGGACGGTAGCGCCCCACGAGCACACCATTCGTGACGAGTTGCACAGCGGCGCCAACCTGGCTGATGTCGAGACCATATTTGCCGGCCTCCTCACGGTCGACTTCCAACTGGTATTCGATGCCCGGCAGGGGGCGGGTATCATCGACTTCGCGCAGGTCTGAGCGGCTGTCGAGATAGGTGCGGACCTTGGCTGCGGTCTGGTTGAGTGCAGCCTCATCCTCTGACAGCAATGCGATCTGCACATCCTTGCCCGTAGGCGGACCATCTTCGCGCTGCGTGATTTCAAAGCGCAGGCCTGGCACTTCCGACAGGCGCTCGCGCACTTTCACTAGCGTCCTGCGCCCATCATGAACACCGTCGGCGGTGGCAAGATCCAGCAGCAGCTGTCCGATTGTGTCAATGGGCGCGCTGGCTCCATCTGGAGAGAAAGTTGATTCCCCGCCGCTGCCGGTCTGGGTGGAGATGTCTTCAATACCGTCCATGCCGCGAATGGCCGCTTCGGCGTGTTTGACCAGTTCCAGCTGTTCCCGTGCCGAGAGGCTGCCCTGTGCCTGCACGAAGACGAAGGCCTGTTCAGGTTCCACATCCAGAAACAGTTCGGATTTGTGGGGGGTAGAAGCAAACCAGATGAAAATGGCTATGACTGCGGAAATGGCGACCGCCGTAACCATCAGGGGGCGGTCGATCAAAGCCTGAACGGTTCTGACATAGCCGCCAAGAAACCCTGTGGCATCTTTCGGGTCTGCATCTGCGGCCAGTGCGGCAAGACTCTCATCCGTGCCTTCAGGACGCGCGCCGATGACGGAGCCAAGCACAGGCAGGAAGATCAGCGCCATCACGAGAGACGCGGTCAGAACAAAGATCAGCGTGATCGGCAGATATGCCATGAACTTGCCCGGCATCGAATTCCAGAACAGGAATGGCACAAAAGCCGCAAGTGTCGTGGCCGTGGAGGCGATGACCGGCCAGAACATGCGCTTGCCGGCCATGGCATAGGCTTCCTTGCGGTCCAGCCCTTCCGCCATTTTTCGGTCGGCATATTCCGTAACAACGATTGCCCCATCGACCAGAATGCCGACGGCGATCACCATGCCGAACATGACCATCATGTTGATGGTATAGCCAAACGCGCCAAGCAGCAGGAAGGCCATCACAAAGGAGGAGGGGATCGAGATACCGACCAGCAGCGCAGAGCGCCAGCCAAGGGCGGCAACACAGATGATCATCACGAGTATAACAGCCGTAACGATGGAGCTTTGCAGCTGTCCCAGCTGATCGCCGATCATTTCGGATTCGTCAGATGTGATGCGAACCTGAACCGTGCTCGGCCAGGCTTTCTTTTGCTCCTTGACGACATCGCGCACAAAATTGGCCGTGTCGAGAATGTTCGCGCCAGAGCGTTTCACGATCTGCAATTGCAGGGAAGGCTCGGCATTGAAGGTGGCAAAGCCGGAGGCATCCTTGTATGTGCGGCGAATGTCGGCCACATCGGACAGGGTGATGGTGGCATTCTGCGCCCGTTTGACCGGCAGGTCCAGCGCATCCTTCGCGGTGCGGATCAGGCCCGGCACCTTGACGGCAAAACTGCCTTCGCCGGTATCGATCTGGCCCGCAGGCACGAGTTGGTTGTTGGAGGACACGACGGAATAGATGTCCTGATAGGACAGATTGTAGGTTTCGAGTTTGACCGGATCGACGACAATCTCAAGCACATCTTCGCGCTTGCCGATGATGCGCGCTTCCAGCACGCCAGGGTCGCGTTCCAGGGCATCCTGCAAGTTTTCCGCAATCCGGTTCAGGCCGCGCTCCGGCGCCTGGCCGAACAGGTTGACCACCATGATCGGGAATTGGGAGGCATTGACCTCTGTGATGATTGGCTCGCGGGCATCTTCCGGGAAGAAACGTTTGGCCAGGTCTACCTTGTCCTTCACGTCCAGGACCGCCTGATCGATATTGGTGTCAATCTCGAATTCCAGCACCAATTGTCCGGCGCCTTCCATGCCGTAGCCGGAATAGGTCTTCAGGCCTTCCAGCGACTGGATTTCCTGTTCAATCGGTTTGACCAGAAGGCGTTCGGCATCTTCTGGCGTCACGCCGGCCAGCGGAACGGTGATGCCCACGAAGGGAACGGGAATGTCTGGATTGGCTTCCTTCGGCAGGCCGACATAGGTGGCGGTGCCGGCAATGATCGCGCAAAAAAGGATGGCGAGCACCATCCTTGCGCGGCCAATGGCACCATCGATCAAACCTGTCATGGCTGGGCTCCACCTTTCGGCACAGGTTTCACCTTCACGCCTTCGGCCAGATAGTCCTGCCCCAGAGAGATCAGTTGTGCTGTTTCCGGCAGGCCTGTTACCCATGCACCCTGCGGGCTTTCATCAATGATCGTTACCGGAGCAAAGCCAACCGTGTTGTCCGCCTGAATGTATCTGAGGCCCATTTCGCCTGAATCAGACAGTGTGAGTAGACCGGGAGAGATGCGGGTGGCTTCGACTTCACCAATCGGGATGAGCAGTTCGGCGGTAACCCCTGCGGGCACGGGCGCTTCACCTGCATCCATGGCGGCCTCAACGCGGAAAGTGCGTGTGCTGTCATTCGCGGTACGGGAGACATAGCGCAGTTTTGCAGGATATTCATTGCCGCCAGCCAAGCGAACCAGGGCGTCCATACCCGTGGTCAATTTGCCGGCATGTTCTTCCGATACCTGAACCGCCACGATGACCGGAGACATGTCCACAAGCTCGCCACAAGCCTGTCCGGGAGATAGGAAATCCCCGGCTTCGGCCAGGCGCGTTTCGAAAATACCGTCAAAAGGTGCGCGGATCTGGGTTTTAGAGAGTTCCACACGGGCTGCATTCACGGCGGCCTCGGCCGCATCCAGGCTGGCCTGCGTGGCCGTCACGCGATTCTTGGGTCCCAGACCTTTTTCTGCCAGTTGTGCTGCCGCTTCATAATCGACGCGGGCGGCGTCACGATTGGCTTCAGCCTCTTTCAGGCGCGCCGCGCGCGATTCCACGTCCAGTCCGCAGAGCAGCGTGCCTTTTTTGACGAAGGTGCCTTCTGCAACGGGGGTGGAGATGACGGTGCCGGTTGTGCCGGCCTTGACGGTAACAGTTTTGTCAGGGGCCGTGCGGCCCTTGGCCTCGACCTTAACGGGGTGGAGACTGGAGCTGACCTGGATGGTGACGGCTTCGGGAACAGGCTTTTCCGTCGTCATGGCGACGGATTCCTTTTGCGTGCTGATCGATCCGCGCAGCAGACTGCGCCCTGCAAACCAGACCAGCAGGACAACAAAGATCGCAATGGCAATTTTGACAGATTTGTTCACGGTTTACCGCTTTCGTAAGGCCTGTGTACCAGCACATATAGGGTGCGCGTCGCGAATTTTCGCGCTGCAGCATGTTCCGACTAGCAGAACTACATTGCGAACATGCAAAGCTTCAGGACGAATTTCTGAAGGATGCGAAAGTGATGGTTAATATCTGAGCGGTGCAGACTGACCCTCAGATCCAACGCCGCCAGCGGAATATGGCCAGCATCAGCAGAGTCGCAGCTGCCAGCGCACCGACAAGGATGGCAAAGGCCGTCGGGCTGTGCACGCCCGGCATGCCGCCGATATTAACGCCAAACAGCCCTGTCACGAAGCTGATCGGCAGGAAGACGGCAGACAGGATGGAGAGCACAAACAGGCGCTGGTTCATGATCTCGCCGCGTGCTTCGATCACCTGTTCCTGCAACACGGTCGAGCGGTCGCGTATGGTTTCCAGCTCTTCTGACAGGCGGGTCACGCGATCAGCAGACTCTCGCAGGTACATCATGTCATAATCGCTGAACAGACCGGCTTGCGCGCCCTCCCGTACCAGTTGGGCCAGGGCGTCACGCTGAGGCATGATATAGCGGCGCACCTGCAGCACACGCCGGCGGAATTCCGACAGAGCGCTGCGGGGGAGGCGGTTATCTGCATCCAGCAGCTGGTCTTCGAATTCATCAGCCTGCTCATCAAATTGCGCGATTTCAGGCTCCATCCGGTTCGTCAGCGCCTCGGCGAGTGACGCGACCAGGCCGCCCGTGGAATTGGGCACATCGCCTTCTCGCATGGAGGCTTCGACATCGCGGGCAGCCTGAATGCGCTTTGCGCGCAGGGTGATGAGAGAGGTTTCACTGGCCCACATACGCAGGGCCAGCATGTCTTCGCGGGCTTCCCCTTCATTCAGGTTCATCCCGCGAAGATTGATCAGAAAGCCCTTGCCGTGGCGCACCGCCCGGGGGCGCGTATCTTCCTGTAGCAGGGCATCGGCGGCGAGTTCATCCACGCCGCTCGAATTGCTGAGCCATTCCTGCGCCGCCTCCGACAGCCGGTTCAAGTGCAGCCAGTAACGGCGGAACTCGGCCAGTTTGCCAGATGTGACATCCTCCCAGCTCAAAGGCGTGGGCGTGCCGTCATTGGCAAACCCATATCCAAAGACCAGGGGATGGATCTGGGTGGGTGTATGAGAGGGGGCAGGGGGCGTCATGAGGGCCTAGAATGCGGAAACGGGGGGAACTTTTCCAATCCAGGGGCGGACCTGTTCCAGTTGCATGGCCAGTTCGAACAGCAGGCCGTCATCTCCGCGTTTGCCGGAGAACATGGACCCGATCGGCAGGCCGGAAGGGGACCAGCCCAGGGGCACACTCATGGAGGCGGCACCGGCAACATTCATTGGAGCTGTGAAGGCCGCGAAGTTCAGCACGCTGTCCATCACGTCGTTGAAATTGCCATCCGGAGCCTGCTCGCCAATCGGCCGTGCGGGGCTGCCTGTGACCGGCGTCAGCAGGATGTCGATATCCTTGAACCACTCATCATAGACAGCTTCAAAGTCTTGCAGGTATTTGATGATTTCCGGCATTTCCGCCTGGCGGGACTGAAAACGGGCGGCGAGGCCCAGCGTCCAGGGCTCGACAATTTCAGGGCTGATCGGCTTGCCGGTAAACTCGCTGGCTTGCTGCGCAAAGGCGGCTGCGCCTGCAGACCAGTACATCAGAAATTTATCGGTAAACTCTTCGCCGTTCAGGGGCACTTTGAAATCTCTGACCTCATGGCCAAGGTCGCGGCAAAGCTGCGCTGTTTTCTCAAGTTCAGCTGTGGTTTCCGGGGCAACGGTTTTGCCGCTGATCGTATCTGGCGCAAACCCGATCTTGAGCGGGCGGCGAATGGAGCGGATCTCTCCCAGCGGCGCATAGGTGCCATCATTGGTTTCAGCGACGCGGAATAGTTCAATGGAATCCTGAACAGAAATGGTCACAGCGTGGTTCACCGAGATGTCCACGGGCGGAGTTGGGCCATTGCGGCCGGCTTGCAGGCGGCCGCGCGAGGGCTTCAGGCCGAAGATGCCGCATGTGGAAGCCGGGATACGGATGGAACCGCCACCATCGCTGGCATGGGCAAATGGAACGACGCGTGCGGCAACCAGCGCGGCTGCGCCACCGGAGGACCCGCCGGTCATGCGTGAGAGATCCCACGGGTTGCGGGTAGGCCCTGTGACCAGAGGTTCCGTAGTAGAGATGAGGCCATCTTCAGGGCTTGTGGATTTGCCGAGCGACACCACACCCGCCTTGCGCCAAGCGGCGGCGAATGGTGCGTCTTCTTGCGGAATATAGCCAATAAAGGCGCGGCTTCCCATCAGGGTTTGCGTGCCTTTCCAGTTCATCAGGTCCTTGATGAAGGTTGGCACGCCGCTGAATGGGCCTGGCACCAGATCACCTGCATCAATGCGGGCCTGATTGAAGCTTTCTGTCGCGATGGCGTTGATTTGACCATTTACGGCTTCGGCGCGGGTAATGGCAGCATTCACTTCTTCCAGAGAGGTGGTGTCCCCGGTGGCAATGCGCTGCGCAATGGTCAGGCCGCTTTCCCAGCCTTCCGGCGGCATAGCCTTGGCGGCTGCCGGCCCTGTTGGTGGGGGCAGCGCTGAGCCTGTTTTCTGCCCGCAGGCTGCAAGTGTTGTGATGGCTGCGCCACCCAATAGCGCGACGCGCCGTGTCAATCTCGTCATAGTCGGAACCCTCCCGTATTTTTCTGTGGCGCCAGCCTGTATCGCGCCGATGATTTTCGCAAGTACATATGAAACCGGCCACGTCGCAAAACGTGGCCGACTGCAGCTTTTATTATAGTGTGGACGGGATGGCCCTATTTGATGACGCCGCACGCGACGCGGGCACCCGCGCCACCAATGGGCTGGGTCATGTGGTCGTCTTCGCTTTCGTGAATGATAATGGCCGCGCCATCATCATCCAGCAGGGCGTCAAGGCCTGTAAGGCGTGTGAACGTTTCGTACCCGGCCGCGCCATCTGCTGCGACCCAGATATTCGGCAGGTCGCCCGCTTCAGGACCTTTGGGGTTCAGCAGGCCGTGGCCGCCATCATGCTTTCCCTGGTGCCCACCGGATTCCTTGAACGCACCAACGTCTTCGCAGGTACCTACGGCGTGCAGGTGGATGCCATGCCAGCCGGGCTCAAGCGCGCCTTCTGAGAGTTCGACGCGGATCAATTCTCCGTTCGGACCGTCCAGGAAGTTGGCGGTGCCGATCTCTGTGCCTTCTGCGCCAATGATTGAGGCTGTTGCGCGCATCATGGAGGGGTAGACGCCGTCATCCGGTCCGGGCAGTTCCGAGGGAGAGGGCAGAGGGGCCCCTGTTTCTGGAATTTCCTGCGGCTCGGCGCTTTCCTGTCCGCAGGCGGCTGCCAGCACAAGTGCGGCGGTCGCAATCGCTGTACGGGTGATCATAAAAGAGTCTCCTGTTTGCTTGCCTCTGATATAGGGCATAACGCGAATGTTGCAGGAAGGCTCCAAAGGGTGAAGGACCGAGCGGATAAAATCCTCGTTAGTCTGGGCTTTTTTGAAAGCCGGGCAAGCGCGCGCGCCGCTATTGAGGCGGGTCGTGTTACCGCCAATGGACTGCCAGTGGCCAAGCCGTCGCAAATGCTCTCAGGTGAGGAGCGGATCGAGGCATCTGCGGCCCACCCCTACGTGTCGCGGGGTGGTTTGAAGCTGGCGCACGGGCTGGATGTGTTCAGCGTAGACCCGTCCGGGAGGCTTTGTCTCGATATTGGCGCATCGACCGGAGGCTTTACGGATGTGCTGTTGCGGCGTGGGGCGCGGCATGTCGTTGCGGTGGATGTCGGGCGCGATCAGTTTCATCCGTCCCTGGCCGGAGATGCCCGTGTCACAAGCCTTGAAGCGCAGGACGCCCGGACACTGACATCTGAGATGCTGGGCAGTGCTCCTTCACTTCTGGTGTGCGATGCGAGTTTTATCTCGCTGGAGAAACTGCTGGAGGTGCCCTTGTCACTCGCCGCGCCGGAAGCAGAGTTTGTTGGCCTTTTCAAACCGCAATTTCAGGTCGGCCGGGAGAATATCGGCAAGGGCGGTCTGGTAACGGACACCAATGCCGCGGATCAGGCGGCCCAGACCTTTGCCGATTGGATGAAAGAAAAAGGCTGGCCTATCCAGGGGTGGACGGCCAGCCCGATTTCAGGTGGCGACGGCAATGCCGAACGTTTGTTCCATGCAGTCAGAGCGCCTGGCGCTCAATAGCCATAGTCATCATATCCCGCTGATCCGTCTTCGATCACCCAGGTGCCGTCATAGGGGTCACGACAGGTGGTGACCGGATCACGGATGACACGCCCATCCGGCAGCCGGGTTTCCCGTTCGATTGTCCGGCACTGGCGGGCATCTGCCTGCGGCTGAGGATAGGACGGATAGGCGGGGCCTGGCCGGGTTGAGGCCGGATAGGTGCGGCTCGGCGGCGGGGTGTTCGGATAGGCAGGATAGCTGCTTGCGCTCTCCGGACCGCCATAAAGGCCATCCGTCGTGCGGGGGATCGCGCCTTGGGAGTAGCCGCCTGTTTGATAGTTGTAGGGGGTGGCTACAGCGCATGGCCTGCTGGTGCTGCCAGCCATGGAGTTTCCGGCAATGCCGCCAATCACTGCGCCGAGAATGGCGCCTGTGGCGACCTCATCAGAATTGCCATTGCCATGATAATAGCCGCGATGACCTCTATGTCCCCGATACCCATGGCGTCCGCGATGCCAATGCTTGTCACCGTCTTCAATATTGTTGCCGATGGCCCCGCCAATCAGAGCGCCGCCAATGACCCCGATCACCGTGCCGGCGACCTTGTCATCCTTGCGCTGTTGCTCGCAGGCCGTGTTGCGGACGGGGGCGTTATAGCCATACCCGTAGGCACCTTGCGCCGCTGCTGTTGCAGGTATGGCGAGGGTTAACAACCCAAGCGCGCCAATCACCAGCGAATGTTTCTTCATCGCATTACTCCTTGC
The DNA here is from genome assembly GCA_018222605.1 of Alphaproteobacteria bacterium. Taxonomy (GTDB): domain Bacteria; phylum Pseudomonadota; class Alphaproteobacteria; order Caulobacterales; family Hyphomonadaceae; genus Hyphomonas. The sequence continues at coordinate 93,984 of JAAEZZ010000002.1, read as the reverse complement.
CGCGGTCGTATTGCCGCGAGTCTCTCTTATGCAATGTGACAGAGCCAAGGTGAACGAGACCTGAAGGCTGGACGCAGGCCTCGCCGAGCCACATATTCAGGGACATGAGCCTGTTTGATCTTGCAACAAGAACGGCCGGACGCGCGCGATATGCCGCTGCGCAGGGGCTGCGCTCTGCTTGGTATGGCGCGCAGATGCGGGCAGTACGTCAGCAGACTGGCGGACTGAGCCGCCCTGGCGAGCCGGCTTTTGAGCCAAGCCGAGGCACGCCGGACATGGCGGCGTTGCGCCGGGCCTATTTCCAATTATTCCTGCAGGATCGGCTGAATGTGGAGAAAGGGCTGTATCCCGCGCCGAAAGACGTGCGCCTGAAGGATCTTCCCAATGCCTTGCAATCAGCCCGTGCCTTCCGGGAAGATTCCAGTGAGGTTGACCGCCGCCGTGTGGTGCGTGATGGCACCGAAATTCGCCGGCAGGTGACGGACGGCCATAATCGCTATCCCGATTATTACCTCCAGAACTTCCACTACCAGTCCGGCGGTTGGTTCACCGAAGATAGCGCCGACCTCTATGACACTCAGGTTGAGGCGCTGTTCACAGGAACTGCCGATGCGATGCGGCGCGCGGCACTGGCGGAGATTTCGCGGGAACTGAAGGGCAGGGACCAGCGCGGTGTCAGCTTGCTGGATATGGCGTGCGGCAATGGCCGGTTCCTGTCGCAGGTCATGCAGGTTTATCCGCGTCTCAGGGCGTCGGGTCTCGACTTGTCGCCGAGCTACACAGAGGCGGCGCGGGAGCGGCTGAACCGCTGGCCGCATGTGGATATCCTGCATGAGGCCGCTGAGGCGATGCCTTTGGAAGACGATAGTCTCGACATGGTGGTGTCGATCTTCCTGTTTCACGAATTGCCGGCGGATGTGCGGCCGAAGGTTCTGGCGCAAGTGGCGCGCATTCTGAAGCCTGGCGGGCTCTTCATCCTGGCTGATAGCGTCCAGTTTGGAGATTATCCGGAGATGGATGGCTTGCTGGAATACTTCCCGCACGGCTTCCATGAACCGTATTATCCGGAATACCTCTCTTGGGACGCCCCAAAGGCGTGCGAAACTGTCGGTCTCGTGCCTGAAAGACAGGCGCTGGCATTCCTCACAAAAGTCAGCACCTTTCGGAAATAGGTATAAATCCTTATTTTTCAGGGATTTGAGAGATCCGCACCATCAGGGTTAAGCCCCGATGAAAAAAAATTGATTTGCAAGCGCGGAACATGACAGTAATATGACAGTTAGGTTACAGTCGTATGACAGTAATTTTCACCCAGGAAAGGAAGGAGGCTATCATGGCTGTCCTAGATCACAATGATAATCATGTTTCCTGGCTGGCGCACAGGGATATCACCAACAATGAGGCGATGCTCAGTGTGTTGCGGGGAACCATGTTGGTTTTGGCTGGCGTCGTCGGTGTGAGCCTTTCAATCGCGCTCGACCCGATCGTCAACATTTTCGCATAAGCTGCGTAAGTCTAGAAACTGGGTAGTTTCCCTGTGCCGAGCAGCGGCATGGCGAAGGCTAGGATTATCGAAATAATGAGGCCGAGGAAGGCACGTCCGGCATCGCCGAGAACGTCTTTCACGGCCTCATTCTTTTCGCGCAGATGCGCTACATACGAAATCGCCAGTTCGCGGCCGGCCAGCAGGCCCAGGAATACCCAAGTCGTGCTCATAGGCACATTGCTGACTTCCTTGAAGATAAACAGAATAATCCCGTAAATCAGGTCCACAATCGTGGCGGCGCGCACGTCCACGGTATTGATCTTGCGCTCAACGATGCGCTGGATCTGGCCGCCCTTGGTGGCGAAGATATAGGCTTGGATGGCGACCAGAAGGATGGCGCCGAAGATCACATAGCCGAGGGCAAAGCTGACATGGGTTTCACCGTTCACGATGGTGACTTCACGCGGCAGGTAAACAAAGATGTTCGCCAGATCCTGCATCAGCCATTGCGACCACAGAAAGGTCGTCGTCAGCCACTGGAAGGTCACCCAGTACGGCCAAGGCATTTCATCCCGCGTATGATAGACCCAGCGCTCGAATGTGCGGGAGATGATAACCCACAACGCGATGCCGCATCCGAAGGCGACCACATAGCCCATCGCGGACTTGATGATCATCTTTTCAAGGATGCCGTCACTGGCTGAGCCGCCGGACAGGGCAAACAGGGTAAGTACGAGGAAAGTGGTCGAAACCGGAATGCCGAAGCGGGTTAGCACTAGCAGAACCAGAGGGGGCAGGGCATGCCACCACTGGATGTTTGGCATCAGCGGGCCGCTGCGATCACCCTCGCCAGGCAGAATAGACAGCTTGTCCAGGCGGTCATAGGCGACATCGCCCTGACCGTGGAAATAACCATAGAAGACAACAACCAGCAGAATGGCACTGGCAAACAGCCAGAGCATCCACCAGGGGCGCTTGGAGTTTGATGACAGAAAAGTCCCGAGGGTCTGGATCGAGTCATTTGCGACGACGGCGTAAGACGCCAGTGCGAAGCCTATGACCCCGAAAATTTCAACGCCACCCATGCCAGTCACCCGCTATTCCTTCAATTCCGAACCCCGTTAGCAGGTTCGGTCTGAGTTGCCGATAGCAGGTATGTGAAGATACTGTGACACCCACAGTCTTGCTCATCGGCCGGTTTGCCCCCTGTGCCTTAGCTTCGCATCCGCCAGCACGCACGCCATCATGGCTTCCGCCACAGGCACCGCGCGAATGCCCACACAGGGATCATGCCGCCCAATCGTGCGGACGTCCACTTCTTCCCCGTCGCGGGTAATGCTTTGAACTGGTGTGAGAATTGAAGAAGTCGGCTTGATGGCCACCCGCACGACCAGCGGCTGGCCGGTCGACAGGCCGCCTGCGACACCGCCATTATTATTGGCTCCAAAGACGGGTTTGCCGTCTTCACCCATGCGCATCCGGTCTGCATTTTCCTCGCCAGACATGGCCGCGGCGGCAAAGCCTGCGCCAATTTCCACGCCTTTTGCGGCATTGATTCCCATCATGGCACCGGCAAGTTCCGAATCCAGCTTTCCGTAGATAGGTGCGCCCCAGCCTGCCGGAAGCCCGCTCGCCTGGATCTCGACAATAGCGCCGGTAGAGCTGCCTGCCTTGCGGGTTGTATCCAGAAAGTCTTCCCAGACAGGCACCATGTCCGGGTCCGGGCACCAGAAGGGGTTTGATTCCGTTGTGCTCCAGTCAAGGCGCGTGCGGTCAACAGCGTGGGGGCCGATCTGAACGACGGCGCCGCGGATCTGGATGTCTTTACCAACAACCCTGCGAGCCACGGCGCCCGCCGCTACGCGAGCAGCCGTTTCCCGCGCAGAGGAACGTCCGCCGCCGCGATAGTCGCGGACACCATATTTCTGGTCATAGGTATAATCGGCATGGCCGGGGCGATACCGGTCGCGGATTTCGCGATAATCCTTGGAGCGCTGATCAGTGTTTTCGATCAGAAGCGAGATGGGCGTGCCGGTTGTGACAGGCCCATCCGTACGGTCATCCTCGAATACCCCGGACAGGATTTTCACCTGATCGGGTTCCTGCCTCTGCGTGACAAAGCGGGATGTGCCGGGGCGGCGCTTGTCCAGGTATTGCTGAATGAAGGCCGCGTCGAGTGGCAAGCCCGGAGGGCAGCCGTCAACGATACAGCCAAGCGCGGGCCCATGACTTTCACCCCAAGTGGTGACGCGGAAGAGATGACCGATCGTGTTATGAGACATGACATGCCTTCAAGCGCAAATGCCGCGCTTTGAACAGCCCTGACTTTCCCGTGCCGATGTCAAATCGTTACAAAGGCTTATTTGACGCGCTTGATCTTGAAGTCCTGATAGGACTTGTCTTCGAATTCAAACCATGGAGACCCATAGAAGGATTTCCATATGCGGCCTTTGGCGGGCAGGTTATCGGGTTGGTCAATGCGCTCGATAACGACCTGGCTCCAAAGCTGGCCATTATCTAGTCGTATGAAATAGCGGCCGGCATTGTTCTGGAAGACTTTCACGACAGTGACTTCCATTTCTTCGTCGCGCTTGTCTTCCTTTTTCTTTTTCTTCTCGCGCTTTACCTGCTTTTTGTCTGCGCTTGGATCAATGCGTGCCCATTGCGGCAAGGCGCGTTCTGGATCTGCAGCAAGGGCGGCTTCCGCGGCTTTTACAGCTTCTACCTGCTTTTCCAGCGCGACGGTTGCCTTATCATAACAGGCAAGGCGAGCTTCTGTGGCCTCGATTTCTCTGCAATCTACAATTTTGCTCGTCGTGTCTGAAATTTCTTGAGCTACAGCTGGTATTGCACTCATTGCGGCAACGAATGCCAGCACTGTCAGGTATTTCATTTCGAACTCCATATCCCCATCACAAGTCATATCGAGGGTGATTTCCTCATTCTTAGCGGGGAAGCGATAAGTCTGCCAGCCGGAAGGTGTGGACGGGGTCAGGAGAGGCACGTATGTCAGGGGCCAAACAGGCCTGATAGGTACGCCGTGTTTGCAAGCAGGAGACCATCCGGATGAGTTCATCTGTTATACCGCCCAGCCCCAGCGCCGCAGAGTATGCGACGGACCCGACAGGAAAGCCCCTGATCCCTGATACGCAGGACCCGATTGCCTTGTTTCAGGCTTGGATGGCCGAAGCGCGTGAAAAGGAGCTGAACGATTCCAATGCGATGTCACTTGCCACTGTGGATGCTTCCGGCATGCCGGATGTACGCATCGTACTGCTGAAGGAAGTGACACCGGCTGGCTTTGTGTTCTTTACCAATCTAGAAAGCGCCAAGGGCCAGCAGCTTGCCAAAACGGCCAAGGCTGCGCTGGGTTTCCACTGGAAGAGCCTGCGCCGCCAAGTGCGAGTCCGGGGCACAGTGGAACAGGTAACCGAGGCAGAAGCGGACGAGTATTTTGCCACCCGCGCGGCCCAGAGCCGGATCAGCGCGATTGCCTCTGACCAGTCCCGTCCTCTGGAAGACCGCGCAGAGTTTGAACAGCGTGTCGCCGAGCTGTCAGAAATCTATGGGGATGGGCCTGATATCCCGCGTCCGGAATTCTGGGGTGGCTTCCGTGTGACCCCAATCGAGATTGAGTTCTGGCAGGATCAGGCCTTTCGCATGCATGATCGTCTGAAGTTTACCCGAGATGGGGAAGGCTGGACCAAGGGCAGGCTCTACCCCTGATCCTGCCCCCCAAAAGGGCTGCCTCTGTCAAACAATGCCATTCAGCACATCCTGCAAGACAAGATGTTGCTGTCCGTCACTGGTCTTTGCCCATGAGACACCATTGGCATCCACTGTAGCTGTCACGCGCTGGCGCAGGGCCGAAAAGCTGTCGAACTCAACAACATCGACAGGCGTGTCGAAGTGCAGGGTAACTTCATAGCCCATACCGCCAGCCAGTTCGCGGATGGCGTGGACACGTCCTTCAAAGGTTTGTTTGAGATAGAGCCCGCGCACCCTGTCTCCCAACTGACAAGGGGCTTCAGGTCGGTTTGAAAGTCGCGCCGAGGCGGTGTTCCAGTCCCGATAGCCGAGTTCGGCCGCGACCTGCTCCAGGGCTTTCGAGTGGGACAGGGAGGCGCCGTTAGCAGCGGCTTCCGCACGCAATTGCTTGGCGCGGGCTTTGGCCCCGTCTCGTGTCATAATGCGTAGCGACATGGTGAGGATCCTTTCGTCTTCATCCAATCGCGGTCTTGTTCTGCGGGGCTCGCCTTGCCGCTGGACCGCCATGGAGAAAGCGTCAGCATCCTTGTTGAACAGCCGTTTCGGGCGGCTGTGAGAGCTTCACCGACGGGACATCCCGGCGAGCGGCAGGTGTCTCAAACCTGCGCGCTAAATACGCTTGAATACCGCAAGGGTCAATGTTCGCAGGCGGTGCGACCAATATCGTCAGACGTCATCGCCTCGGCGGCGTCGAGCGGGCGGTCTGTAGCCAGCATAACAAGACCCATATCGGCGAGGTCCTGATATTCTGAGCCATTGCCGTCTGCCATGTACTGGTCATCCAGCCGCTCGCCGGCGCGGCCAAGGGTTCCGAAAGCGGATTCGACCTCATTGAGGGCGTTGCGGTGCCATGCGGCTTCATCTGGCCGGTCCGTGCCCGTCCAGCCGATCAGGTGTTCAGGGGCCACCCCGCGGGCCTCGAGAGCGGCGATGTCGCGTCCCCCACGTACCGAAGCGGTCATCATGAGTTCTGGATCAATGGACGCGATCTCGGCGGCTTCGTCATCAGTGTATGAGATGAAGATCACATTCTCTTCTGCATCGGCGGCATATACCGCCTCGGCAATGTTGCGGAAGCTGGTGGTCTTCTTGCGGTCCAGTTCCAGAATCGCGCCGGTTTCCTTTGCCCAGAGCAGGGCATCGGTCAGCTTGGGCGGGGAGAAGTCTGTCTGCTGGTCATCATTGTCGACCAGTTTGAGGCCGGACATGTCACTCCAGCTGATATTGGAGACATAGCCACGCCCTGTGCTCGTGCGGTTCAGCCGGTCATCATGCATCAGGGTTAACACACCATCGCGTGTCTCGGCGATGTCGATCTCGAACACACGTACCCCATGATCGAAATTGTATTGCATCGTCTCAATCGCGTTCTCAGGATAGCCTGATGCCGGCCCGCCGCGATGGGCGGCAATCACGATGCCCTTATTCTCTCGCAGGCAATCAAAATAGGCGGGCAGGGGCATCCGCCGGACCTGCGCGCGCTCTGTGCTTTCAGAAGGGGCAGTGCCAGGTGTCGTTTCTGTGGGATTGCAGCCTGCCAGCAGCAGAAGTGCCATGAATGGGATTGCAAAATGTTTCATACAAGCAGTTCCTGTTCTTGCACTGCAGCAGTGGCGCGAATAAACCGGTTCTAATTCAGGCTCTTATTGCCTGAAATCTTTTTGTCTACGGGAGGACAGCGATGCTAGGCATCATGCAGGATTGGCCGCTGACGGTTAACAAGGTTCTTGAACACGCCAATCGGATCAATCCAACGCGCGAGATCATTACGCGCCGTGTGGAAGGGAATATTTCCAGAACGACTTATGCAGAGCTGTTCACCATGTCCAAACAGGTCTCCAATGCCCTGAAGGATCATGGCATTGGCTTAGGTGACCGGGTCGCGACCCTGGGCTGGAACTCTGAGCGCCACATGGCCTCTTGGTATGGCGCAATGGGCATCGGCGCCGTGCTTCATACTATCAATCCTCGGCTGCACCCTGAGCAAATCGCCTGGATTGCCAATCACGCCGAAGACAAGGTGCTGATTTTTGACAAGACCTTCCTTCCTGTCGTCGAAGCGATCAAAGACCATCTCGAAACAGTAAAAACGTTCGTCATCTATGCTGATGCCGACACGATGCCTGAGAATTCTCTTGGCGCAGTTCCATTCGACATCTGGATTGATGGCCGCTCGGACGAGTGCCGCTGGGGGGACTTCCCGGAAGATACCGCCTGTGGCCTGTGCTACACATCCGGCACGACAGGCAATCCGAAGGGCGTGCTCTACTCCCACCGCTCCAACGTGCTGCACACCATGATCACGATGCAGAAAGATGCCATCGGCATGGGCGCGAATGATGTCGTGCTGCCGGTGGTGCCGATGTTCCACGCCAATGCCTGGGGGCTGGCCCTGTCCTGCCCGGCAACCGGCGCAAATATGGTGATGCCTGGCGCGCAAATGGATGGCGCCTCCATCTATGAGCTGCTGGACACCGAGAAGGTTACCATCACCGCCGCCGTGCCGACCGTTTGGCTGATGCTGCTCAATCACCTGCAGGAGAACAATCTGAAGCTGCCGCACCTGAACAAGGTGATCATTGGCGGGTCTGCCGTGCCGGAGAAAATCCTTCGCGCGTTCGAGGAAGACTATGAAGTGGACGTGGTCCATGCCTGGGGCATGACCGAGACCTCGCCGCTCGGCACGCTAGGTACGCTGCCGCCACACATGCTGGATGCGCCGATTGAAAAGCGTCTGGAACAGAAGCTGAAGCAGGGCCGTCCGCCGTTTGGCGTCGAACTGAAGATCGTTGACGATGAAGGCAATGATCTGCCGAATGATGGCGAGACGACAGGACGCCTGATGGTGCGCGGTGCGGCGATTGCGGCGGGCTACTTCAAAGGCGTCGGCGGCAATGTGCTGGACCCTAATGGCTTCTTCGACACAGGCGATGTGGCCCACCTTGATGAATACGGCACCATGACGATCACCGACCGCGCGAAAGATGTGATCAAGTCAGGCGGTGAGTGGATCTCCTCCATCGATATCGAGAACATTGCTGTAGGCCACCCAAAAGTGGCGAATGCTGCCGCGATTGGCATCTATCACCCGAAATGGGATGAGCGTCCGCTGCTGGTGGTTCAGCCTGCCCAGGGTGAAAATCCGACCAAGGAAGAAGTGCTGGCTCAGCTGGACGGCAAGATCGCGAAATGGTGGACGCCGGATGATGTTGTCTTTGTCAGCGAAATTCCGCTGGGCGCGACGGGCAAGATCAACAAGCTGGCCCTACGTGAGCAGTTCAAGGATTACAAGCTGCCAACGGCGTAAGGCCTAGTCCTTACTTGCCGCTGAAATCAGGCACAGGACGGGCGGCGGCTTCTTCGGGAGTCGTCGCCTTTCCATTTTTGGCGATGTCGTCAATCAGCCACTCCATTTCGGCAATTTCCTTGCGCTGGGCGCGGATGATGCCGTCAGCCAGTTCGCGTACACGCTGGTCCTGAATATTTGCTCGCTCACTGGTGAGAATGGCAATGGAGTGGTGCGGGATCATGGCTTTCATATAGGATTTGTCGCTGACCGTTGCCTGACTCCGCACAAGTGCCAGCGCCGCGACAAACAACACAACGCTGCCCGCATAAATCGCCCAATTCAGTTTGGTGCTGCGATACATATTCAGCATAAAGGACAGCATGATCACCGCCATGGCTGCTGCCATGATCAGGGTCATGTAGAAACGCGTTTCGCTCCAGTGGACATGTGAAAAAGCGTAAGTGTTCAGATACATCAGGCCAAACATCACGATGGCTGACGTTAAAATCATAAGGCCGAAGCGGCCATAGGATCCTTTTTCCATGGTTGAAAGCCTCCCATTCTTGCGCAGACATATAAAACGTCTGGGCGGGGCTCATGTTCCGGCGATTTATGAAGCTCAGGACTGGTCCAGCCCGAGCGACTGACCTATGTCTTTCCCTCAAAGGGTTTGAAGGGAAGGCAGACGCCATGAGTTCAGTGGACACAACGCAGGATGCCGGTTGGCGCGGCACCGTGGCGAAAGCCTCTCTGGGCCTGTCGATCTTTGCCGTTCTTTGGTTTGTCATCGCTGCAGTGGGTGCACGGCTTGGTGCATGGAGCTGGCAGTTCGGCCTTGGCACAATGACACTGAACTGGGGCCTGAAGCTGATCTTCCTGGCGCTGGGCGTGTCTGTCATCGCCATGGTCCTGTCCCTGATCAAGGCACCGCGCAAGCGAGCCTTTATCCTGTCCCTGGCGGCTTTGCTGGTCGCGGGTCTCAGCTTCGGCCGGGTCGCAGCCTTTGGCGGGCAGGCGACACGTCTTCCACCAATCCATGATGTGCAGACGGACTGGTCTGATCCGATCCAGCCAAGCGAGAGACTGGTAGCCGAACGTAAAGCCGATGGCGCCATGAACCCAATTGAGGATGCGCCTGTAGTGCCGGAGGCGGCAGAGGGCCGCTGGCCTGGCACACCGGGACGCCTTGTTTCGGAACTGCAGGAAGAAGCAGAGTTTCGCCCGGAAGAGCAGGACTCCCCAAAAGTGGCTCCCTATCCAAAGCTTGCGACGTATGAAGCCCCCGTCGCACAGCCGGACGCGTTCGCCACGATTGTGGAACTGGTGAAAGATCGCGGCTGGAAGATCGTAACGGCAGACGCCGCCGAGGGCCGGATCGAGGCAACAGAGACGAGTTTCTGGTTCGGTTTCAAGGATGACGTGATGATCCGCGTGCTTCCGATGGAAGCAGGGGGCACACGCATTGATGTTCGCTCCACCAGCCGCGTTGGCCTGTCAGACCTCGGTGCCAACGCGAAGCGCGTGCGTAACTTGCTGGATGATATTGAGGTCGCGCTGCACTAGGCCGAGGTTTTCTCGGCCTCGGCTTTCTTCTCGGGGATCGATTTCGTTTCAGGTTGCAGGCCGAGCAGTCTGGCGGCAGGTGCTATGGTCCAGCCTTGTACCGTCAGCGACACAGCAACGATTACAAAGACCACGTTGAAGAACCCGACCGATATTGGCCCCGGCGAGATGACCGGATAGATGGCCAGCAGCACTGGCACTGCGCCGCGCAGCCCGACCCAACTGAGGAAGATGTTTTCCTTCACGGTAAAGCCCATCCAGCCCACACTTGCGAAGACGGCGATGGGGCGGGCCACCAGCATCAGCACGGCGGCGCACCCCAGGGCTGGCCAGAAACCGTGTATCAGCGCGCTTGGTGTCACCAGAAGCCCCAGCATCAAAAACAGCACCATTTGGCATAGCCATTGAAAGGCCTCGTTGAAATCCAGAATGCGATCAATCGGGCGATGTAGGCGCGCCTTAAGGGTAAAGCCCGCAAGATAGGCTGCCAGGAAGCCGCTGCCGCCCAGCAGGCTGACGCCTGCAAATATCACCATCGCTCCGGTCAGCGACATGACGGGATAGGTTCCCAGCGGCAGAAACAGCTTGTCCAGAATGCATGCCAGCACGCGTCCGCCGAGAATACCGCCGACAAGTCCAATGCCTGCTTGTTGAAGTAGGAAGAAGCTGAGCGAGAGAAGGTCTCCGGTGACATCTTTCTGAACAGAGGCAACCAGGGTGGTGAGAGAGACGGTCAGGAAGATCGCCATCGGATCATTCAGCCCGGATTCCAGAAGCAGGGTGTCTTTCAACCGTTGGCGCAGGGCGATGCCGCTTTGCTGTACCAGCAGGAAGGTGGCGGCGGCATCGGTCGAAGCGACCGTGGCGCCAAGCAGCAGGCCGACAAGCCACGGCACATCCAACAGAACGCAACTGGCAATTCCCGTGATCGCCGCAGTGATCAGTACGCCAATGGTTGCGAGACTGGTGGCGGGGCCGCCGGCATTGCGGAAAATGGCACGATTGGCTTCCAGGCCGCCTGCAAACAAGATAACGGCGAGCGCGATGCTGCCCAGATCAAAGGCCAGTCCAAAATTGTTGAACAGGATACCGCCCGGGCCGTCTTCGCCCAGGAACATGCCGATGATCAGTGCGATGAGGAGGAAGGGAGCCCCGGCACGGCGGGCCAGAGGCATCATGGCGAAACCGCCAAAGATGATCAGGCTGCAAAAAAATACGAACAGCTCCAATCGTACGCGTCCTATCTTCTCGAATTTCGTATGTTTTGCAGATAGTTATGCCACACATATGAGTGCAAGGCGCGAAGACACAATCCTACCGTCTTGTCATTTTGAAAAGCCGTCAGGCAGAGGCAGTGAGACGTTCAGTTCCGAGCGTATTTGTCTTCGTAACGCACGATGTCATCTTCGCCCAGATAGCTGCCGGTCTGTACTTCGATCAGGATCACCGGCTGTTTTCCGGGATTTTCAAGACGATGTATGGTTCCGATTGGAATGTAGACAGACTCATTCTCAGTTACGAGTTTGACCTGTTCTCCGATGGTGACCTTGGCGGTGCCCGCGACAACGATCCAGTGCTCAGCGCGGTGATGATGCGATTGCAGAGAAAGGGATTCCCCCGGCTTCACGAAAATTCGTTTGACCTGAAAGCGGTCCCCTGAAGCGATGCATTCGAATGACCCCCAAGGGCGGTGATCGCGAGGGAATTGTTCTGCCTGGTGAACGCCTTTTCTTTTCAACTCCGCAACGGCGGTTTTGACATCCTGTGCGCGTGACGCATCGGCAACCAGAACAGCGTCCGGCATTGCAACTGCAATCACATTCTTCAGGCCGATGCCGACAAGCTCCAGTCCGTCATCTTCTGATCTCAACAAGGTGTCAGAGCAGTCGATTGCGGTTGCGTGGCCACTCAGGGCGACACCATTTTCATCTGGTCCCGTTTCGCGCAGCACAGCATCCCATCCGCCGAGGTCCGACCATCCCGCAGAGAAGGGAACAACGCTGATATTATTGGCCTGCTCCATAATGGCATAGTCGATGGAGGTCGATTCTACCTTTGACCAGGCTTCACCCTCCAGACGGAGGAAATCCAGATCGCGCAGTGCGTCGTCAACAGAGGCTTGCACCGGTTCCAGCATGGCCGGAACATGGGCACGATATGCCTTAAGGATCGCTTTTACACTAAACAGGAAGATGCCCGCATTCCACATATGGTTGCCTGAGGCGACGAGCTTCTCCGCCTTTTCAGCGTCAGGCTTTTCAATGAATCGGTTCAGACTGATTGGGGTGAGGTCTCCCTCTGCGGGAATCGAACTGAGGTCCAGATATCCATAGCCCGTTTCCGCATAGGTTGGCTTGATTCCGAAGGTGACGAGGTCTCCCTTGAGGGCAGCCTGACAGCCGGCCATGACGGCGTCCTGAAAGGCAATGGCATTGGAAATCACATGATCAGACGGGGCCACCAGCATCAGGGCATCCGGGCTTGTTTTTTCCAGATGCAGGGCTGCTGCCAAAATCGCTGGAGCGGTGTTGCGCGCGTCAGGCTCAATCAGGATGCCCTGATTTTGTATGTCGCACGCATTCAGCTGTTCTTGAACGACGAAACGAAAATCTTCGTTTGTGAGAACAAGCGGCGCATCAAAGATGTCGCCGTTAAGACGTCTGGCTGAGGCCTGGAAAAGGGTGTCCTGACCGACAAAGGGGACAAATTGCTTTGGAAAGCTCTTGCGCGACAGGGGCCAGAGGCGCGTTCCTGCGCCGCCACAGAGCAGCACCGGCACAATTTTTTCTTTCATCGCCTCACTCATGTTTTCCGTAACCCTCTGTGTCGCTCTTGTACTCAGGGAAGATGCCGCGCTCCCCGGTTAGCAAATATCGACCGTGATGCAATTGGTTCGCATGAATATCTTCGCGCTGCGGCCGAAATTTATCGGTCTTTCGGGTCCAGTGCGTCGCGCAGGCCATCGCCGATGAAGTTCAGGCAGAGCAAGGTAACTGCCATGGTGATGGCAGGCGCGAGCAGCATCCAGGGTTTTTCTTCCATCCTGTCCGCGCCATCAGAGATCAGCACGCCCAGCGACGTCAGCGGTTCGTTCACACCGAGGCCGAGGAAGGACAGAAAGCTTTCGGCCAGGATCACCACGGGAATGGTCAGCGTCACATAGACAGCCACAGGACCAATCACGTTAGGCAGGATGTGGCGGATGATAATGTCCCGGCGATTCACACCGGATGCCCGGGCGGCCTCGATGAATTCCTTGCCCTTGATAGCCAGGGTCTGACCGCGCACGATCCGCGCCATGGTGAGCCATTCGATGGCACCGATGGCCGCAAAGATCAGCACGATATTGCGTTCGAACACGGTGAGCAGCAGGATCACGAAGAAAATGAAGGGCAGAGCGTAGAGCACATCCACGATGCGCATCATGAAATTGTCGATACGTCCGCCAAGATAACCGGCCGTGGCCCCCCAGCTGACGCCAATGATAAGGCTGACTGCGGTCGCAACGATGCCGACCATCAAGGATATTCGCAGACCGATCATCAGGCGCGCCAGCAGGTCACGCCCCTGCAAATCTGTGCCCAGCGGGTGCATACCATCCAGTGTGGGGGTGATCATGCGCAGATCAGAAATCGTGCGGTAATCATGTACCCAGACCATGGGACCAAACACGGCAATGATCACCAGAACGCCCAGAATCCACATGGAAATCACGGCGGCGCGATTGCGTAGAAGGCGGCCGCGCGCGTCCTCCCAGAGGGAGCGTCCGCCGACAATGGCCTTTTCAACTGGCTCGATGCGGCCCGTCGGGTCGAGGAGGGGGTCCACGTCTGTCATCAGTCGTACTTCACTTTCGGATCGAGCATTGCGTAGAGAATGTCTGCAACGAGGTTCAGAATGACGATGAAGCCCGCATAGACAATGATGGCCCCCATCACGAGAGTATAGTCGCGGTTCAGCGCGCCATCGACAAAGTATGAGCCCAGCCCCGGCAGGCCGAAGATCTTCTCAATCACAACCGAACCGGTCATGACCCGTGCCATGGCCGGGCCAGCATAGGAAATCAGTGGCAGCAAAGCGGCCGGTAGCGCATGGCGTGCGATCACCTGGCGCTCTGACAGGCCCTTGGAGCGGGCTGTACGAATATGGTTCGAGCGCATTGTCTCAATGATGGAAGCGCGCATCAGGCGAGAGATGATCGCGATTTGGGGCAGGGCTAGCGTGATGACCGGCAGCGTCATATTGTGCCAGTTCATGCCGATATTGGGATAGGTGCCAAGGCCGCCTACGGCAAAGACGCCGGCGCCAAGGGCAAAGATGAGGATCAGAATGGGGCCTGTCACAAAAGTGGGGATGGATATCCCGGCCATGGCCAGCCCCATCACGCTGTAGTCTGCCGCTGTGTTTTGCCTGAGCCCCGCAAATACGCCGAGAAAGGTGCCCACTGTGATGCCCAGGATCATCGCCAGAACACCAATGGTGAGCGACAGGGGCAGGCCGTCGGCGATGAGATCATTCACACTTTTGCCAAGTGTCTTGTAGGAGGGGCCGAAATCCCCCGTCAGGATGCCGCCGACATAATTCAGGTATTGCTCGTGCAGGGGCTTGTCGAAGCCGAACTTGGCGGCCACGGCCGCTTCTGTGGCTGGGGGCAGCTTGCGCTCCCCGTCGAAGGGGCCGCCCGGCGCTGCGCGCATCATGAAGAAGGCCATGGTGATGATGGCCAGCATTGTGGGGATCGCTATCAGGAGCCGCCTGATCGTGTAGGCCCATGGAATACGACTAAGGGCTCTCTGCAGTGTCGACACGTTATCTGCTATTCCATTGCTGTTGAAGGGAATTCACGATGCGACCGATACCAAAGCTTGGCAGACCGCGAGACAATCCTTAGCTTGTAGACACAGCCGATCAAGACGGCAGACTCAGGCAGGGACCTTTCAATATGGCTGATATTCGCCGCGTAACGGACGCTTTTGCCGTGGCACCCCAGATTTCAGAGGATGATGTCGCAGAGATTGCTGCGGCCGGATTCAAGACGATTGTCGTCAACCGGCCTGATGGGGAAGGGGGCGTGGACCAACCCAGAATGGGCCCTATTCGCGCAAAGGCCGAATCATTGGGGCTGGCATTTGCCGCATTGCCTTTCTCTGGCGCACCAACTCCGGAAATCGTCGAGCGGATGAGCAATATCCTGAATGAGGCACCCCAGCCTGTTCTGGCCTATTGCCGCACCGGCACCCGCTGCATCACGGCATGGGCGTTGACGCATGCGGGCCAGGGGACTTCGCGCGAAATCATCGATGCGGCTGCAGATGCCGGATATGATCTGTCGAGCCTTGAAAACCTGCTATAGGGGTTGCCAGACATGCTGTTGTGAGCAATTCTTCACATTGTCGCCGCATTAAGAGTGTTGTCAGGTGTTCGGCACCGTGCCAAGCGAATTGCGGGAGAGCGCGGGCTTAACGCCTTTGGCGCAACAGGAGTGGATTAAGATGAGCGATCGTCTGTGGATCACCGATTTCAAATATGACGATCGGGCCGTGCTTGTAAAAAAGACGGGTCATCGCATCCCTCTTACATTTTCCTTGCTGCATGATGTCTTCACCTGGTTTTGCTTCTACTTCTTTGCTCAAACTTGGCGCACTTGGCGTCGCCTTACCGGGCACAAGCGCCCAACGATTGCTTTCTATCCTGACAAGCCGCGGCCCTGGTATTTCATTTGGCCGGTCATGCATGTCTCCGGTGCCAAGCTGATCGATGATGTCGCCACGGCGGACATTGTCATGCAATTTGACGATTCTACTGAAACAGATAATTCAACGCCGGCCGTGAGGGACGGTGCCATCCTGGTGAATTTCAACTGTGATGACATCTCCAAGTCGACTGTTGCGGCAGCTTTCGAGCGCGCGTCCGGCTATTCCCTCAGCGTAGACCCAACCACTCATGCCGGGCGCATGGTCGAGAAGTCAGAGCTGAACGCTGCCCATGATGGCCGCATCCTGGAAGGCCCGCTGGATGAGCCGGTTCCGGGCAAGACCTATCAGCGCCTTGTGGACAATGAGATTGAAGGCGGCCTGGTTGAGGATCTGCGGTGTTGCATTGTGAAAGGCTCGCCGGTTGTTGTATTCCGCAAGCGTCGGCCGCTGGAGCGCCGCTTCCTCAACGAGAATGTCGAAGTTTTGCTCGATGAGCCACGTAATTGCTACACGGCCGATGAAATTCAGGTGATTGAGCGCTTTGCTGCCGAAATCGGTCTGGACTGGGGCGGCGTAGACGTCTTACGTGATCGGATGTCCGGAAGAATCTACATCGTCGATGCAAACAAGACGGATATGGGCCCGCCTGTGGCCCTGAAGCTTGGCTCGAAGCTTCGTGCCACACGCCGTATGGCGCAAGCCTTTGCCGTCGCCTTTGCACTGAAGAAACGCTGATTCCTCCGGCACGTTATGAAAACGCTGCGAGAGATTTAGACGCCCATGGCCATACCTTACATCCGCGAGATTGAGTTTGAGTATGGCGTGGTGGAGCAGGTCTCACCGCTGATCCGGCGTGTCATTGCCAACAATCCAGGCCCGTTCACCTATGTCGGCACAGGTGTCTACATTATCGGGCATGGCGAGGTTGCTGTGCTGGATCCAGGGCCTGAGGACGCCGGGCATTTCGAAGCCCTGAAAAAAGCCCTCGAAGGCGAAACGGTTACTCATGTCCTGGTTAGCCATGGCCATTCAGATCATTCTCCTCTGGCGCACCCGCTGGCCGAATGGGCGGGCTGCAAAACCTATGCGAAGAATTGCGGCATTCCGACTGCCAAGGGGGAACTCGGCAGTGCGGACGATCTGGGCTTCATGCCGGATGTGAAAGTGGGCGACGGTGACGTGATTTCCGGACCAGGCTGGACGCTGGATGTCATCGAGACGCCGGGCCATACCTGCAATCATCTCTGTTTTGGTTTGCGTGAGGAGAATGCTTGCTTCTCTGGTGATCACATCATGGGCTGGTCAACAACGGTCGTCGCGCCGCCGGATGGTGACATGGCCGACTATATGAACAGCCTGGACAAGATACAGGCCATGAAGTTCGAAACGCTCTGGCCGACCCATGGCGGCCCGGTGAAAGGGCAGGCTTTTGTGGACGAGTTCATCACAGAGTATGCCAGTCACCGGCGGGCCCGTGAGGCTGCTATTGTTGAGCAGTTGCGTTCTGGAGAGACAGCGATCCCGGAAATGGTGAAAGTAATGTATGCTAATGTCGATACGCGCCTGCATCCTGCGGCCGCTATGTCTGTGCTGGGGCATATGATTGCTCTGATCAAGGCGGGGACAGTGCATTGCCCTGACGAGAACCCGACCGTGCGCTCACAATTCGAATTGGCCTGAGATAGCACGGAATTTCAGGCTTCAGTCATTTCCGAAACATGATCGGCAATTGCTAGGCTGGCGGTCAGGCCGGGGGATTCGATCCCGAATAGATTGATCAGGCCAGGCACGCCATGCTGCGCCGGGCCATCAATGCGGAAGTCCGCTGCGGGCTCACCTGCACGGGCAAGTTTCGGGCGGCAGCCGGAATACGCGGGCGTGAGACTATCATCAGGCAGGTCTGGCCAGTATTTGCGGATGGCTGAATAAAATGAAGTCGCGCGATCCGGTGCCACGCTGTAATCAGCCGTGTCAGGATCATTCTGATCCAGCCATTCGACGTCCGGGCCGAACCGCATCTGGCCAGCAAGATCCAGCGTCAGGTGTACACCGAGGCCGCCATCTGTCGGCACCGGATAGATCAGGCGCTCAAAAGCAGGCGGGGCCTGATAGCTGAAATAACTGCCTTTCGCCAGGATCATTTCGGGCAGGGCCTCTGATGGGAAACCTTCAATGGCGCGGGCAAGCGGCATGGCGTAGAGCCCCGCCGCATTTATGATGGTGCGCGCTCGCAGGGTCTGTGGGGCAGTTCCTCCCAAGGAGAGAGCTATGTGCCCATCCGACAAGAGCTTGCCGCCTGATACGGGCGTGCCAAAGGCGATGACGCCGCCATGGTCTTCCAGCGCGCCTTGCAGGGACAGCATGTAACCATGCGTGTCCAGAATACCTGTCTCTGCCGAGTGAAGCGCTGCCATGCAAGCAAGGGCTGGCTCAAGCGCAGTGGCGCTCTGACGCGTGAGATGGGTAATGCCTTCCACGCCATTGGCCTTGGCCCGCATCTCTATGGCCGTCAGGGCAGGGAGGTCTTCTTCAGAGGTTGCGACAACCAGCTTGCCGCATTTGCGATGCGCGATCTTTCGGCTTTCCAGCCAGGCATAGAGCCGGCGCCGTCCTTCCACGCACAAACTGTGTTTCAGCGAGCCGGTTGGATAGTAAAGACCCGCATGGATGACTTCGCTGTTGCGGGATGAAATGCCGGTTCCGATGGCGTTTGCCTGTTCGAGTACCACGACATCCCGTCCGCGGCGGGCGAGTTCAGCGGCGCAGGCGAGGCCAACCACTCCCGCACCGATCACCGCAACATCCGCTTCCAGCATGATCAGGCGATGACGCTCTCGGCCCGGTTCGGACGCATCAGCAGGCGGTGGATAGCCTCATCCACATTGATCGTCCCCTCAATCACATCGGCCACCGCGTCACAAATCGGCATGTCGACATTCTTGCTGGCGGCGAGCTTTTTCAGGACAGGTGCAGTGGCGACTCCTTCGGTGACGGCATTGCGCGCGCCGAGGATGGCTTCCAGCGTTTCGCCTTTGCCGAGCGCCATGCCGCAGCTCATATTGCGGCTCGTTTCCGAGGAGCAGGTGAGCACAAGGTCGCCGAGCCCGGAGAGGCCGGCCATCGTCTCCCGCTCTGCGCCGAGCGCGAGGGCCAGCCGGGTCATCTCCGCGCTGCCGCGTGCGATGAGAGCAGCATGGGCGGACCGACCGAGGCCTTTGCCGAGCGCGATGCCGCAGGCAATGGCCAGCACATTCTTCACCGCGCCGCCAATCTCGGCCCCGAGCAGATCATGCGCCAGATAGGGGCGGAAGGTGGGGGTGGAGATCGCCGCGATCAGATCCGTCCCGAGGCTTTCATCCTCAATGGCGAAGGTCACAGCCGTTGGCAGGCCGCGCGCCACATCGATCGCAAAGCTAGGGCCTGACATTACTGCCGGAATGGCCTCCGGCAATTCATCCGCCAGCACTTGCGTCATGAATTCCGCGCTCGACAGCTCAATCCCCTTGGAGCAGAGCACGACCGGCGTGTCAGGGCGAATGTGGCCTTTCAGGGCACGCAGCGTTGCGCGGGTGTGCTGAGCCGGGGCAACAGAGAACAGCGCATCCATCAGGTGCAGTTCAGTCAGGTCGCTGGTGGCTTTTAGAGATGGGTTCAGCGGTACACCAGGCAGGAAAACGGTATTCTCGTGCCGCGTATTGATCGCGTCCGCGACCTCTTCCTCGCGGCACCAGATCATTACGTCCTGTGTATCACGGGTTAGCATCTGGGCAATTGCCGTGCCCCATGCGCCGCCGCCGATCACGCCTATCCGGTGAAAATGTCTCGTCATGTCTGCAGATTGCGGCATGTCACGGGAAGGGGCAAGCATCGCTTCGCAGCCTTTGCTCAAGCGCAGGCATTGGACACGAAACGAGGTGAATGTGAAAATCATTCGCAGATTTGTTGCGAATTATTCTCAGAGCTGGTAGGCGGACGCTGATCCATATATAGAACATTGGGAAGCATCATGATTCAGCGAGTATCCGTTCCGCGCTTAGGCCTTCTTCTTGCCGGCGCTGCCGCTTCTGCTCTGGTTTCACAGGCGCAAATTGCAGAGCAGGACGAGGGGGAAGAGCTGCGCCAGGACACAGTGATCGTGACCTCCCGCGCGCAAGAGCTTTACCGCGTGCAGGAGACAAGTTCGGGTAAGCTGCCGACCGAGCCGCTGCTGTCCACGCAGGCGATCACAGTGATCAATTCCCAGCTGATTGAAGACCAGGGCGCGCGGGATGCGCAGGATCTCTATCGCAACATTTCCGGTGTGACCGTGTACAGCTATGCTGGTGTGACAGCGCGCGGCTTCCGTCAGGAAGAGAACTTTTTCGACGGATTGCGCGGTGATCCCTATGCCGGGTTCTCCGTGCCCCAGCTGTTCAATGTGGAACGTGTCGAGTTCCTGAAAGGCCCGGCAGGCATGTTGTATGGCGCTGGTGCGCCCGGCGGCCTGTTCAACTATATCACCAAGACGCCGAGCCAGGACTTTGCGGCCAATGTCTCTGCCGTATACGGCACGGAAGGGCGCAAGGGCGCGTCTTTTGAAGTGACTGGTGCGTTGCCCATGGATGGTACGGCCGGTCGGTTGGGCGTTTTCTATGAAGACCAGCACGGGCCGCGCTGGAACACCGGGTCTGAGACCGATATTTATGATGCAGGCGTCAGCTTTGATCTCGGCCTGGCGGATCTGGTGGTGCAGGCCACACGCTATGAGCAGAAGCTGAACGGCAACCGCCTGCGCGGTGTGCCCACGGACGATTTGGGGAACTTCATCGCGGATCGTCGCTGGAACCATAATGAGCCGACGGACTTCCTCGACCTTGCATCAAATGTTGTCCAGGCAAAACTGTATGCCGAGCCAATGGAGGGCCTCACTCTGGATGCGGGTATCCGCTACATGGATGGTACCGAAAGGCAGAAGTATCATGAGCCGCGCGGCCTGTTTGATTCAAACGGGGATGGTGAGGTCGACATGTCCATCCGCGAGTTCCGTGATCAGAAGCGCCGCAATGAAGGTGTCTCCATGGGGACCAATGCCGTCTGGTCTCGCCAGTTTGGAGCGATTGACAATCGCGTGCTGCTTGGGGCCGATTGGTATCGCAATGATTCCTATTTCTCTGGTGTCACCATTCGGGGGACCAGAACTGACACGCCGGGTTTGCCATCGCCGCTCAGCCTGCAAGATCCGGTATATGGCGAGACGGATCCGTCCACATATAATGACCTTCCGGCACGTGTGACGGATTCGGTGCAGACACGTTACGGCTTCTATGCCCTCAATGAAGCAACCTTGGGGCCTGTGCTTGCCGTCGTCGGCGTGCGTCATGACACGTTCGAGGATGAAGATCGTGTCGGGGGTGACGGCTATGAAGATGACGCCGTAACCTGGCGTGCAGGGCTGGTCTATCGCGTGCGGGAGGATGTTTCCCTGTTTGGCCAATGGGCGAGCAGTTTTGAGCCTCAGGACATAAGTGCCCAGACGCCGCTGGCAGGCGGGCCGTTTGAGCCGACCGAAGGCGAGATCGTCGAAGGGGGCATCAAGACCGAGTTGATGAATGGCCGGGTTCAGTCATCTGCCTCCATCTATCGCATCGTCAAAAACAATGTCTTGCAGGCTGACCCGCGCGGGGATGTGGATGCAGATGGCGTGGATGACCTGCTGGCCTTTGGTGAAGTGACCAGCGATGGCTTCGAAGCGGACATCACGGCTGACATTACAGAGAACTGGGTGGGCACCGTGTCCTATGCCTATAATGATGCGCGCATTACGAAGTCGAACGGCCTGACCAGTATCGATGCCAATGTCGGTGACAAATTCCCGAATGCACCTGAGAATACACTGGGTTTCTGGACACGATATCAGGTGCCCGCTTGGAACACGGCTTTTGCCTTTGGTGGCGACTATGTTGATGTGCGCGTCAGCCGCAGCGGGCAGAAAGTGCGCCCTTACATGGTGTTTGATGCCTCGATCATCTACGAGATTGAGGACTGGAAAGCCCTGTTGCGTGTCGACAATCTGTTCGATGAGACCTATGCGTCCAGCGGCTTTATTGACCGGACTGGGCACTTCCCAGGTGATCCGCGCTCTGTGTTCCTTGAAGTCACCCGTAAATGGTAACAGGCCCACGCCGACGAAAGAAACCCAAGGCCCGCCTCTGGTGGAAGATACACCAATGGGCGGGCCTGCAGGTCTCTTTGTTTCTGTCCTTTGTGTTCCTGACGGGAACGCTCGCCGTCTTTTCCTACGAACTTGACTGGCTATCGCGGCCTGCCATGTGGGTGAGTCCGGGTGAGGTGACCCAGCCCGTCAGCTGGGGAAGCGTCAGTGCGGCCGTCATGGCATTTGATCCTGAGGCGGAGATTATCAGGATTGATGCCCCCATCAACAAGGCAGCCGCGATTGACGTGGTGGTGCGCTCCCCGGATGAGACGACGCCACATCATATCTATGTTCACCCTGGTACAGGGGAGGTGACCGGTACGGGCGGTTGGCTCGGCTTTCAACGATTCCTGCGCAATACGCATCGCCATTTGATGTTGCCCGTCAAGTGGGGCGTTTCCATTGTGGCCATGGCCGCAGTCCTGTTGCTTGTTTCCCTCGTCACATCCTTTGTTGTCTACAAGAATTGGTGGCGCGGTTTCCTGCGCTGGCCGAAGGGGCGAACCCTGCGCGCCATGGTGGGCGATGTGCACCGGCTGGCCGGGCTCTGGTCCATGTGGTTCATTCTTCTGCTGATTGGCACGGGCTTTTGGTATCTGATCGAAGTCTGGGGCGGGGGTGCGCCTCTGCCAGATCGTCCTCAGATTCAGCCGGCAGGTAGCTTGCAGAATACAGAGGGTCTGGCGGATACCCTCGACACGGGCATCGCTTCGGCTCAGCGAGACATGCCGGAGTTTCAGGTGAAGGCCATCATCTGGCCCCGCGAAAAATACCCTGCCTTCATGGTGCAGGGGCATACGGGACGCGCCATTCTAGTGAGGCCGCGCGTGGATTCCGTCTGGGTGGACGGCGCAACAGGCGCCGTGCTGGGCGGCATTGATCCGCGTAGCCTGAACCTGCACCAGCGGATATCCGAGGCGGCAGATCCGCTGCATTTCGGAACATTTGGCGGCTACTGGACGAAGACGATCTGGTTCGTCTTCGGTCTTGCGCTGACAGGACTTTCCCTGACCGGCGTGGCAATCTACAGCCTGCGGATCGTCAAGAGCGAGCGGGCAAGTCCTGGCTGGCGCCGGGGGATACGGGACGGTTGGCGGGCCATGGGCAAGACGCGCTGGGTGGCGCTTGGCCTGTGCGTCTTGCCTTTTGTGCTCGCGCCTATTCTGCTCTAGCTCGCATCAGGCGAAGTCGAAAATACCCTTTTCACCTTCGACCTTCACACTCACCTTGCGACCAACAGGAGAGGCATCTTCCCGAAGGACGCTCAGCGCAGCAGGGGAGGCATTGGCCAGCGCACGGCGGCCATCTTCCAGCCGAATGAAGGCGATGCCCTTGTTCGGGCCTTCCTTGCCATGCGTCACCGTGAAGGTTTCCAGCGTGCCTTCGCAATCTTCCTTGCAGAGTTCAACTTGCTCGGTCGGCGTTGCGTAGGGCTCTGCTGCGATGAAGCAGGCCGGCTTCTGCGTGGAATAGATGCCGACGGCTTCCTTGGTCATCCAGCCGCCATTTGCCAGGACAAGGCCATAGCTGCCTGTATCCTCGCGAAGGGTTTTCGCCATTTCCGCAATGCCGTGCAGGGAGTAATTGTTTCCCGGCCCGCCAAAGAAGGGCAGGCCTCCTGTCAGGGTCAGCGGTCGCGGATCACTCTTCCAGTCAATGCCTAGCGCCGCTGTTGAGGAAAACACCGCGCAGGGGAAACAGGAATAGAGGTCGAAATGCTTGATGTCTGACGTAGTCTTTTCGGCCTGATGTAGTGCCCGGCTGATGGCTTCTTCCATGGCCCATGATCCGTCGAGGCGTGGGCGGAGAGAAATCAGGTCATCGGCCGCTTCGCCTGCTCCATGGACGTAAACGCGTTTGTCTGCTGGAATGCCCAGCGCATCTGCCTTTGACTCGCTCATCAGGATGGCCGCGGCGCCCTGGTTCACTGCGTCCTGCGCAATGAACCATTTCAGGAACGGGTCTGCATATTCATAGTTTGCCCTGGAAGGTGTTGAAAGGAATTCGACGGAGTGTTCCTTAGGGAACTGAGAATAGGGATTTCCGGCGGCGACTTTCGTGAAGGGCTGGAAAAGTTTTGCCATTGAGGTGCGATGCTGGCTGCGGCTTTCGCCTTCACGCGCGGCAATGGCATTTTCAAACAGGGCGTAGAAATAGGCAGGCGCCACAATGCCATGCTTGATCTCCTCACGCGACAGCATCATCGGGCCCAGGCCGCGATCTTCATAGTCCGCGTCTGTACCATCGGCCCAGTTGATCTCGACACCATTGCGGCGGGCCCCCTTTGAGGCGCGATTGGCCTCGGAGCCTGAAATGAGGGCGCAGTTGATATCGCCCGCATGGATCTTCGCGGCCATTTCATTGACCAGCGCCTGAGGGCTCTGGCCGCCAACCGTTTCATAGATCAGCGTCTGTGGCGCTGCGCCAATGTCGCGCGCGAGCGTGCCTGGCAAGTTCGTGTTGTGGCCATGCGGGTGCGGCGCGCCACCAACAGAGTCCTCAAAGATGCGGACAACCGCGATCGTATCGATGGCTTTAGCAAGGTCTGCGGCGCCACTGTCTACCAGTGCGGCTTTAGAAGCGTCGACCATCAGGGAGAGGGGGGAGGGGGCGCCAGCAGCGCCTTGAGTTCCGTCCCATTGGCTGAGGCTTTGTCCAACGCCAACCAGTACCGGCATGTCGCCTTTTGCCATTTGTGTCTCTCCCTCATGTCTTTCTATGGGAGAGATTTACAGCGTTGGAGCAAGCAGATCGACCCGCTACGTCGGGGAAGGACCCAACGTAGCGGATGCATCAGATATCAAGCCTGCGTCAAATTTCCAGCATGCCCTTTTCCTTGAGGTAATCCAGAATGCTCTGGGCTGCCTCTTCGGGGGTATGATTGACGGTATCAATCGTGATTTCCGGGGCTTTCGGCGGCTCGTATGGACTGTCGATGCCGGTGAAATTCTTGATCTCGCCAGCGCGGGCCTTCTTATAGAGGCCTTTGACGTCTCGTTTCTCTGCCACTTCCAGAGGCGTGTCGACATAGACTTCGATGAACTCTCCTTCAGCCATTAGATTACGCGCCATCTGGCGCTCTGACCGGAAGGGAGAGATGAAGGAAACGAGCGTGATCAGGCCGGCATCCGACATGAGGCGCGCCACATTTGCCACGCGGCGAATGTTTTCCACACGGTCTGCATCGGTGAAGCCCAGATCACGGTTCAGGCCGTGACGCACATTATCGCCATCCAGCGTGAAGGTGTGCTTGCCTTGAGCAAACAGCAGCTTCTGCAGAGCGTTGGCGATGGTGGACTTGCCGGAACCGGACAGGCCGGTGAACCACAGCACAGCCGGTTTCTGGCCTTTCTGCTCAGCCAGGGTTGCGCGGTCCATATCCATGGCTTGCCAGTGAATGTTTGAGGCACGGCGCAGGGCAAAGTCGATCAGGCCGAGGCCGACCGTATCATTCGTCATCCGGTCGATCAGGATGAAGCCGCCCATTTCACGGTTTACATCATAGGGATCATACGGAATGGCCTGATCCAGAGACAGCGTGGTCACGCCGATCTGGTTCAGTTCCAGTGTCTTGGCGGGTACATCGGACAGCGTGTTGACGTCGATGCCGTATTTCGGGGCGTTCACTGTCGCGGTCACCGTCTTGGAGCCGATCTTCAGAAGATAGCGGCGGCCCGGCAGCAGCGGGGACTCACTCATCCAAAGGATACGTGCCTGGAACTGATCCGACACTTCGGTCGGGTCATCAGCCGAGACGATCACATCGCCGCGCGAGCAGTCGATCTCATCAGCAAGAGTTAGTGTAACAGATTGCCCCGCAATGCCTTGTTCAAGGTCGCCGGTGGCGGTCACGATCCGGTCGATGGTGGACTGCTTGCCGGATGGCATGGATTTCACCCGGTCACCCGGCTTGATCGTGCCGGCCGTGATCTGCCCGGAGAAGCCGCGGAAATCGAGGTTCGGACGGTTCACCCATTGCACGGGCATCCGGAAGGAGGCGTTCAGGCGCTTGTCGCCCACTGGCACGTTTTCCAGATATTCCATCAGGCTGGGGCCTTCATACCAGTCTGTCTCATTCGAGCGGCTAGTGATGTTCACGCCTTCCAGCGCCGACATCGGAATCGGCTGGATCTCCAGATCCGTCGCCAGCTCATCGGCGAAGGCATAGAAGTCTTCGATAATGTCTTCGTAGACCTGCTCGCTATAGCCAACGAGGTCCATCTTGTTGACGGCCACGACCAGCTTGCGGATGCCGAGCAGGGTGGTGATGAAGCTGTGGCGGCGTGTTTGGGTCAGGATGCCCTTGCGCGCGTCGACCATCAGGATGGCAACATCGGCCGTTGATGCACCAGTCGCCATATTGCGGGTATATTGCTCGTGTCCGGGTGTGTCGGCCACGATGAATTTGCGTTTGTCGGTGGCGAAGAAGCGATAGGCAACATCAATCGTGATGCCTTGTTCGCGTTCTGCTGCGAGGCCGTCCACAAGCAGGGCGAAGTCAATATTCTCGCCTTGTGTGCCGACTTTCTTGGAGTCGCTCTCCAGCGAGGCCAGCTGATCCTCGAAGATCATCTTGGAATCGTACAGCAGGCGGCCAATCAGCGTGGATTTGCCATCATCAACTGAGCCACAGGTGATGAAGCGCAGCAGCGATTTGTGCTCATGCTTTTCCAGATAGGCGGCAATGTCGGTGGCGATGAGGTCGTCATTGAGGCGCATTAGAAATAGCCCTCCTGCTTTTTCTTCTCCATCGATGCGGACTGGTCCACATCAATGACGCGCCCCTGACGTTCAGACGTCGTCGTCAGCAGCATTTCCTGGATGATCGCTTCCAGTGTGTCAGCCGTGCTCTCGACCGCGCCGGTCAGGGGGTAGCAGCCGAGCGTGCGGAAGCGGACGGATTTGGTGACAGCGGTCTTGGCCAGGTCTTCCGGCATCCGGTCGTCATCGACCATGATGTCGACACCGTTCCAGTTCACAACCGGGCGTGGCGCAGCAAAATAGAGCGGAACAATCTCGATATTCTCGCGGCGGATATACTGCCAGATGTCGAGTTCGGTCCAGTTGGACAGCGGGAAGACGCGGACGCTTTCGCCTTGATTGATGCGCGTATTGTAGACGTTCCATGGCTCTGGCCGCTGGCGTTTCGGGTCCCAGCGATGTTCAGCCGAGCGGAATGAGAAGATGCGTTCTTTCGCGCGGGATTTTTCCTCGTCGCGGCGGGCCCCACCAAAGGCGGCGTCGAATTTGTACTTGTCGAGTGCCTGCTTCAGGGCCTGGGTCTTCATCATATCAGTGTGGACAGCAGAGCCATGGCTGAACGGGCCTACACCCTGGCGCACACCCTCTTCATTGATGTGAACCAGCAGGTCAAAACCCATTTCCTTTGCTTTGCGATCACGGAATTCGATCATCTCGCGAAATTTCCATGTCGTATCGACATGCATTAACGGGAAGGGAGGCCGTGAGGGATAGAAGGCTTTCATCGCCAGATGCAGCATGACGGCTGAATCTTTGCCGACAGAGTACAGCATCACCGGATTTTCACATTCGGCAGCAACTTCCCGCATGATGTGCAGGCTTTCTGCTTCGAGGCGGTCGAGGTGGGTAAGTGTCGTGGTCAAAACGTCTTTCTTCCTTGCGGCGTGCGCTGGTCAGGTACTGTTTTTTGTTAGCGTATAAAAGGCTTTGAGGGCGGCAATCTGAGTTGTGTTGATAACTTCACGGTTCAGACCTGCTAAACTCTGCAAGATTGGCGCCACTTTGGGCACATCTTCGCGTGTTGTTGTAATCGTACATAAAGTGTCATTGGTTTGCCGGATTCTTCGGGTCTATCTCTGCCGATAATCCATGGAGGTAGAGTATGTGCGGAATTGTGGCGATCGCGGGTAAAGAGCCTGTTCCTTCACGTCTGGTGGACGGACTGAAGAGGCTTGAGTATCGGGGTTATGACAGTGCCGGCATAGCTGTGATTGACCATGAGAGCCTGAAGCGCCGCCGGGCCAAGGGCAAGATTGTCAATCTTGAAGCCGCAATTACAGAAGAGCCTGTTGAGGGCCTGACTGGTATCGCCCACACACGCTGGGCAACCCATGGCCAGCCGAATGAGGTGAATGCCCATCCGCATGTTTCAGGCAATGTCGCTATCGTGCATAATGGCATCATCGAGAATTTCCGCGAGCTGCGTGAAAACTTGCAGGCCAAAGGCCGCACATTCGAATCTGAAACAGACAGTGAAGTTATCGCCCAGCTGATTGCCCAGAATATGGATGATGGCATGGATGCGGTAGATGCGTTTGAAGCGGCACTAAAAGAGCTGTCCGGCGCTTTCGCGATTGCGGCAATCTTCTCTGATGATCCGGATCTGTTGATGGGCGCCCGCAAGGGCAGCCCACTTGTGCTCGGCTATGGCACTGGAGAGATGTATCTCGGCTCAGATGCTATCGCCCTGGCGCCGCTGACCCGCGATGTGACCTATCTGGAAGAGGGGGACTGGGTGGTTCTGACGCGGGACACTACAGACATCCGCAATGCTCAAGGCGAGCGCGTGAACCGGCCCCGTGTGAAGTCTGCCGTAAATGATGCCCTGATCGAGCGCGGCGAGTATGATCACTTCATGCTGAAGGAGATCCACGAGCAGCCGGAATCCCTCGCGCGCTCCATCCTTCCTTATATCGACCAGGCCGCCCAGACGCTGAATCTGGATGAAGTTGCGGACAAGATGTTCACCAGGGCGGACCGTGCGGTCGCGATTGCCTGCGGGACAGCTTATTATGCGGCCCATACGGCCAAATACTGGTTCGAGCAGAAGGCGCGTCTGGCCTTTGAGACCGATATTGCGTCCGAGTTCCGCTACCGTGAGCCGGTTCTGCCGCAGACGGGCCCCGCAATGTTCGTCAGCCAGTCAGGTGAGACGGCAGATACACTCGCGGCGTTGCGATATTGCCGTCAGAACGGCACGCCGGCCGTGGCTGTGGTCAACGTGCCGGAAAGCTCGATTGCCCGGGAAGCTGAAGCAATTGTGCCGACACATGCCGGACCGGAAATCGGCGTCGCCTCTACCAAGGCTTTCACGGCCCAGCTCTCTGTGCTGGCCGTTCTGGCCCTGAGCGCGGCCAAGGCGCGCGGGCACCTTTTGCCAGGGGATGAGGTCAATGCCGTGAAGACGCTGCTGGCGCTTCCACGCAAGGTGACAGAAGCCTTAAAGTCTCAGGACCAGATCCGCGAGATTGCGCAGACCCTGACGCAAAGCAAGGATGTCCTGTTCTTGGGACGTGGGCGTTACTACCCGTTGGCACTGGAAGGCGCCCTGAAGTTGAAGGAAGTATCTTACATCCATGCTGAGGGCTACGCTGCGGGTGAACTGAAGCACGGTCCGATTGCGCTGATCGAGAAGGATCTTCCGGTCGTTGTCGTGGCGCCAAAGGATGAGCTTTTCGAGAAGACAATCTCCAATGTCGAGGAAATCCGGGCGCGTGGTGCGCGGGTGATCCTGATCTCTGACGAGGCTGGCATCAAAATGGCCGGCAATCGCGCAGATCATGTGATCGCCATTCCGGAAGGGGATGATATCAGCCTGCCGATCCTGGCGGCCGTTCCGCTGCAGCTGCTGGCCTATTATGTTGCCGTTGCGAAAGGCACGGATGTTGATCAGCCACGCAATCTGGCGAAGTCTGTTACGGTTGAGTAGCAATAATTGCTGTCAGGCCGGTTCATGGTATAGGCCGTGACTTGCAACACCTGTGACGGACGGGCCTTCATGCCATTTGATTTCAAACCGGACGGCGTCCTGCCAGAAGTAATTCACGTGCAACCAAAGCGATTTGGAGATACTCGTGGCTGGTTTGCCGAGACATTTCGGGCAGATGTCTTTGCTGAGGCTGGCATCACAGAGCCCTTTGTGCAGGACAATCACTCCTTGTCCGCTGAGAAGGGAACTATACGCGGCCTGCACTTCCAGATTGCGCCCCATGCGCAGGCAAAACTGGTGCGGTGCCTGAAGGGGCGCATCCTGGATGTCGCTGTGGATATCCGCAAAGGATCGCCACGCTTTGGCAAGGCGATGTCTGTGGAACTGAGCGCGTCAAACGGGGCGCAGCTTTATATTCCTCGTGGCTTTGCGCATGCCTTCTGTACGCTCGAAGAAGCATGTGAAGTTGCCTACAAGACGGATGCTTATTACGCGCCATCCCGCGAGCGGGGTATTGCGCATGATGATCCAGACATTGGCATCGATTGGCCTATAGAGCCCGCTCAGCGTATTTTATCGGACAAGGACAAGATGTTGCCGCGCCTGGCTGAATTGGCAGAGGTGCCTGAACTTGTGGGTGGCGCATCATGACCTGGCTCGTAACAGGCGGCGCAGGATTCATTGGATCGGCGCTTTGCCATCACCTGGCAGAGGCAAGTGATGACAAGATCCTTGTCATCGACAAGCTGACCTATGCCGGAAACCGGGCTTCGCTGGCAGAATTGGAAAAGGCTGGCCGAGTGGAGCTGATTGTCGAAGACATCACCCATGCGGATAGCATGAAAGAGATTGTTCGGGACGCAGCCCCAAAGGCTATCTTCCACCTGGCTGCAGAAACGCATGTAGACCGGTCAATTGACGGGCCGGGCGCGTTCATTGCCACAAATGTCTCTGGCACATATTCCATGCTGGAGGCCGCGCGGGCATTTCACGCCGGGTTGCCTGATGAAGACAAGCGGGCCTTCCGCTTCATTCATATCTCCACAGATGAAGTGTTCGGGTCTCTGGGGCAGGAGGGCTCCTTTTGCGAGACTACGCCTTACGCCCCGTCATCTCCTTATTCGGCCAGCAAGGCGGGATCAGACCATCTGGCACGCGCCTGGTTTCATACCTTCGGACTGCCTGTCATCGTTTCGAATTGTTCAAACAATTATGGGCCGCGACAGTTTCCCGAAAAGCTCATTCCCCTGATGATACTGAAGTGCCTGTCCGGTGAAAATCTGCCTGTCTATGGCCGCGGCGCGAATGTTCGAGACTGGCTTCATACGGAAGATCATGCCCGTGCACTTCTGATGATGGCGCAGAATGGCGTGCCGGGGGAAACATATTGCGTAGGTGGTGGAGCGGAGCGGACCAACATTGAAATCGTGAATGCGATTTGTGGAATCATGGATGACCGATGCCCGGAAAGCGCCCCACACAATCGCTTGATCGAATTCGTGATGGATCGGCCCGGACATGATTTCCGCTACGCAATTGATTCGAGCAAGATCAACAACTCTCTAGGCTGGGCTCCTTTCAGAGATTTCGAAACCGGCCTAGCAGAAACGATTGATTGGTATCTGGACAATGAGGCTTGGTGGAGGCCTGTCCAGCAAAGTGTCTATGGCGGCGAGCGATTGGGTAAGGGCTGATGGCACGATACCTGGTCATCGGAAAATCCGGACAGCTTGCGCAGGCCCTCGCACAGGAGGGCGGAGCAGATGTATATTGTGCAGGCCATACCGAGGCCGATTTGCGTGATCCTGATGCACTGGACCGTGCCCTGGGTCAGAATGCACCGAAGCTTGTCATAAATGCCGGGGCATATACGGCGGTTGATAAGGCCGAAGCCGAGCCGGATTTGTGCCGGGCGGTGAATGTCTCTGGCCCTGGAAGCTTGGCGCGCTTATGTGATGCGCGGGGCATTCCGCTTATTCATTTGTCTACGGATTGTGTGTTCGACGGTGAAAAGGCGACACCCTATACGCCTCAGGATCGTGCTGCGCCGCTCTGTGTGTATGGGCAAAGCAAGCTGGATGGTGAGCGGGCTGTCCGCGAAGTAGCTGGGCGGTGTCTAATCGTGCGGGTTTCGTGGATCTTTTCTCAATATGGCAGCAATTTTGTCACGACTATGCTGCGACTGGCTGAAACGCGGGATGAGGTGTCTGTCGTGAATGATCAATATGGCTGTCCGACTTACGCGCCTGCGCTCGCGCGCGCGATTCTCCAGATTGCAGAGCAGGTGTCCGTATCCGGCAACCACGCCTGGGGCACCTATCACCTGGCTGGGGCGGGAGAGACAGACCGGGCCACTATGGCGCAACTGATATATCAGGCAAGCGCACGGCACGGCGGCCCCATTGCCCACGTCAAATCCATACCGACAGAAAACTATCCTACTCCCGCGAGGCGGCCATTGAATGCCCGCCTGGACATGTCTGACACAACACGTGTTTTTGGGGTTGAGTTGCCGGACTGGGAAGAGGGGCTCAATGAGACAGTCCGGGCTTTAGTGAAGGAGATGAAAGCGTCATGAAGGGTATTATTCTTGCTGGCGGTACAGGGAGCCGCCTTCACCCTGTTACGCGTGGTGTCTCGAAACATCTGCTGACGATTTATGACAAGCCACTGATCTACTACCCCATCTCTACACTCATGCTGGCAGGGATCAGGGAAATTCTCGTTATCTGCACGCCCGAGCATAGCCAAGCCTATCAGAGCCTTCTGGGAGAAGGTTCACAGTGGGGCATTGATATCTCTTATGCGGTTCAGGCTGATCCCAACGGGTTGGCGGAAGCCTTCCTGATTGGACGTGACTTCATTGATGGCCAACCATGCGCTTTGGCACTGGGTGACAACATCTTCTATGGCGCAGGCTTGTCAGGCCAGTTACAGGAGCTTGCGCAGCCGAGACATGGTGCAGCCGTACTGGCCTATCAGGTCAAAGATCCCGAACGCTTTGGTATTGTAGAGCTTGATAATGAGGGGCGGCCATTGTCTCTGCAAGAAAAGCCGATCAGCCCACGTAGCAACTGGGCCATTCCGGGGCTCTATTTTTATGACGCGAATGTCGTGGATATCGCGGGACAGGTCAAGCCGTCAGACCGCGGAGAGCTTGAAATCACGAGTGTGAATGAGGCATACTTTCGGCTCGGGCAGCTGTATGTCACACGGCTGCAAAGGGGCACTACCTGGCTTGATGCGGGTACATTCGACAGTATGCTCGAAGCTTCTCATTTTGTGCAGACGGTTGAGAAGCGCCAGGGTTTGAAGGTTGCGTGTCTGGAAGAAGTTGCCTGGCGCAAGGGGTATATCAGCTCGGATGATGTGCAGAAATTGGCTGAGGCGTTCAATAACGAGTATCGGGACTATCTTGTCAGCCTGCTGGAGTCCGCACCTTCAGCGCTTTAGTACGATCTGTGGAGGGATTTATACTTGTCCAAATATGATCTGAAAGACATTGAAGTGCGTATCGAAGCTATGCTGGCGGAGAAGGGCCCCCGTCTTGGAAAGGAACTGGCGGAGGACATGCGCGATGTGCCTCAACTGGCCCTTTGGCAAGCCTGTTATCAGAGCCGGAAGCTGCACGTGTCGCACTTTGCCAGCTATTATCTGCGCTTTGACATTACCCGTGAGGACCAGGTCCGGCTCAGCCCGTCCATCTTGCGGGATTTCCTGTCCTTCACCCTGTTTGGCCTGCCAGGCCAGAGAGACAAGATGATTGAGCGGCAGGGGACCTTGTCAAACATGCACCGCGAGATCAGTCGCGAGAAACTGTCTGTCGCACAGTCGGTCATGAAGCAGGTATTTGTCACGCTGGGCCGCGAAATTCGCAGCCAGCTTTGTGCCTTCATCGCTGGAGACCTGGCTTACTATCTGGCTCATAATGAACCGCGTGAGCACATGGCGACAGGAGAGATGGTTAAAGGGTCTGATATCGATATCATCATTATTCTGAGTGAAGCTTTGCCCGAAGATGTGCAGGAGCGGATCGATACTGAAATGACCGCACTGAAAAATTATTACCTGCGCCACCCTGAGTATCGGCACGAAATTGACTTTATCTGCAAGCGCAAATCCGTCATGGAGCGGCAGTTCCAGTACGGTGACATACACGACAAGATTGCCAGCAAGATCGCGTATGAGTCCATGTTCCTCGGTGGGTCGCTGACCCTGTATATGGAAGTACGCGATGCAATGGTTCGCACAGGCGTGGACCGCCTCATCGAGGCAGACTTCGAGCATGCCCTGAAGGACCGCAAGCATGCCATGCAGCGCCTGCTGGAAGCCCGCAGTGACATGATTGATGATGAAACACGCTCTCTGTTCTACTTCTCTCAAGAGCGAGTAGAGTTTTCGTGATATACTGCTGTTATTAATTGCCACTACTTGATCTTTGTTGTGGAGTTATAGTTTCCAGACGTAAGGCAAGCGTAGAAAACAGTGCCGGTGAGACAGGAAACATGTATGTATCTGCCCCATTTTGAGACGCCTTGCAGGCATATCCCCCGTTCACTTTGCGCCGCGGCTATGCTGGGCGTTTCGGTGTTGGCACTGACCGCATGTGCAGGCGGCGGCGGTGGGAGCGCTTCTGCGGTGACGCCATTACCACCGCCACCACCGCCACCCCCTCCGCCCCCGCCGACATCCAATCCGTTTCCTGAGCAGATTGCTGACCCATCCGCCTTTGAGACCCGCGAATATGATGCGACCGTTGGCTTGCCACTCATCGGGGCTTCTGCAGCGTATGCCATTGGCGCGACAGGCAAGGACATCACAATTGCGGTAATAGATACGGGGGTTATTTCAGATCATCCTGACCTGCAGGGCGCCGTTGTCGACATATATGATGTTTGTGCAGACACGGCCTGTCGAGGCTTTGATAGCAATGGTAACCCTACCACGATGACGCGCCAATCTGGTGATATCGATACAGAAGGTCATGGCACACTCGTCAGCGGTGTAATCGCTGCGCGCCGCCAGGATGATTATCGTATGAGTGGGGATAATAACATTCCCAACGGGATCCAGGGCGCAGCCTATGAGTCATCCATTCTTGGAATTCGTGCGGATTCCCCAGGCAGCTGCGGACGCAGCGGCGAAGATGAAGACTGTGTTTTCAGCGATGGGGATCTGGCGCGCGCTATCCAGTACGCGGTCGATCAGGGTGCAAGCATCATCAACATGTCCCTGGGCGGAGAAGTTGATAATGACCAGACGCTGGAGAATGCCGTGCGAGCCGCGGTGGCGGCGGGCGTTCTCGTGGTCATCTCTGCCGGTAATGAGGCTGAACCTGCCGGAACGGACGAGAACGGAAATCCAACAGAAGCTGTTGGCAATTCACCAACGGAACCGGCCTATATTGCAGGCCAAGATTCTTCACAGGGGCGGGTTGTTGCTGTGGGGGCCATAGACCCTGCGGGCCGGATATCCGATTTTTCCAATCGGGCAGGGGCTTCGGCGCGAAATTATTACATTCTTGCCCCTGGTGAGGACATAGTTTCCACTGGACCGGATGATGATCTTATATTCCCGGATTCTCCGAGTTGCTCCCAGACTGTCACAGATAATTGTAATGACGCGGATGATGAGGGCGACTATTATCGCATTTCCGGTACCTCCTTTGCCGCGCCTTATGTTGCCGGGTCGCTCGCCTTGTTGCTGGATGCATTTCCGAACCTGAAGTCAAAACCGGAAGTGGCTCTTCAAATTCTTCTTGATACGGCTACAGACTATGTCGACAATTCACCTGATCCCATTACGGGCGAGATCGCAGGGGAGGGTGTCGACAATGTCTCAGGCGTCGGCGTTCTTAATCTTGAAGAAGCCTTCAAGCCGCAAGGTCAGCAGAACCTTGATTTCGGAATTGAACGGGTCAGCCTGGCTGAGGTCTTCGCACCGAGCGGCGGGGCGTTTGGAGACTGGGCCGCCAATTCAGGGGCCTTTGATGGGCTTATTTTCCAGGACAAATACGAGCGCGGCTTCCGTGTGAATGCCAGCGCGATCACGGCGCGCATTCCAAAGGATGCTCTTGGCTCACGCCTGACGGATTTTGGTGCACGGGCGAACTGGGCCAATGGTGAAAGCCGCTCTGTTCGGGCGGGGAATGTCAGTCTGAACTGGACACAGGCCCGCGTCTGGGATGATCCGACGGCGCCGTATCAGGAGGATGCGCAATCCACTTTCCAGATGCGCTACAGTTTTGGAGAAAGCCAGGTCGAACTGGGCAAGGGCGGGTCTCTCACCCACCTCGCGCCGGATATCTCGCTGCTGAATGAGCCCGGCATGGGCAATGCATTTTCCACCTCAGGAACTTGGGCGAAGTTCAGCCATGCTTTCGGACCTGACCTTGTGATGGACATCTTCTCGGCTGAGCAGGAAGGCCGCTCCCAATCCGGATTCATGTTCGGGCGGGACGCCTATACTTGGTCCGTCCGGGCAGGTGCCTCCTTTGTGAAGGATGAAGAAACAGCGCTTGGCGGCACACTTCAGCGACGCTTTGGCGAAGAAGACCAGACCAGCATGACAGCCTATTCTATGGAAGGGGCGATGTTGGCAGGTGAGGCTTGGATGATTTCTTCCGGTCTGGAACTCGCGAGTGTGGAACTGCCTGGGCTCGATACGCAGGATGTGTGGACAAGCCGCTGGTCAGTCGGCGCAAGCCATCCGGTCAGGCAAGGCCGTCTGCACTTCATCATGGCCCAGCCACGCAGGGCAGAAACGGGCTCCCTGCGGCTGAATGCGCCAGTCGGTGTGGATCTGAATGGCGGACTGATGCGCGAATTTATCAATGCGGACCTGACCCCGAGTGGACGTCAAATCGACTTCGAAACCCGCTACGCATTCGGTTTGAGCGACAGCTGGTCCGGGGAGGCCACGGCCGTCATGTCGACATCGCCAAACCATATCGAGGGCGCGGAGCAGCAGGGGGCGCTCTGGCTGCGCCTGTCGACACCATGGTGAGGTGTTGGTCGGGTTTTGCCTCCTTGTTTGCGGCGACGGCGCTTCTGGCCTCCTGCGCAGGCATGTCTGATGCCTCGACACCCTGTCCGGATGTTACGGAAGTGTCCGCATGGGTGAACCGCATGCCGGGGCCGGATGACCGGCCCGTGAAACTGCATGTTCTTGTGCGGGTTTCAGACGACCAATCATGGATGCTCAGCCCGGTCGCGTCTGATGAGGCAGGCGTCTTGCGCCTGTCTCTGTCGCCGGGCGGGCCCTCCGTGTCCGGAACGGCAGCTTATCAGCAAAAAAGCGCGCCTATGCCGGAGCAGATAAAAATAGAATGCCACGGCGAAACCGTGGCATCCATTGAAAAGATCATGACTGCGTTTTAAGCTATAAGGCCTAGTTCGCCAGACGTGACAGCTCGCTGACCAGGTCTGTCTTTTCCCAGCTGAAGCCGCCATTGTCCGTTGGTGTACGCCCGAAATGGCCATAGGCGGCAGATGGGCCGTAAATTGGCTGGTTCAGTTTCAAATGTGTGCGGATGCCCTTGGGGGAGAGATCGAACAGATCACGCAGCGCCTTTGCGATGCGCGTTTCGTCCGCATTGCCGGTGTCGTGCGTGTCGACATAGATCGACAGAGGTTGTGCGACACCGATGGCATAGCTGACCTGGATGGTGCAGCGTTCGGCCAAGCCGGCCGCGACAACATTCTTGGCCAGATAGCGCGTGGCATATGCGGCAGATCTGTCAACTTTTGACGGGTCCTTGCCGGAGAAGGCGCCGCCGCCATGCGGCGCGGCCCCACCATATGTGTCGACGATGATCTTGCGGCCGGTGAGGCCGGCATCGCCGTCCGGGCCGCCAATCACGAAGCGACCTGTCGGGTTCACATAGAATTTGTCTTCGTCAGGGAACCAGCCCTCTGGCAGAACGTCCTTGATCACAGGGCGGATGATCTCACGCAGCTGCTCCAGGGATGCGCTCTCCTTGTGCTGGTGAGAGACGACCAGTGCGTTCACGCCAACAGGTTTGGACCCTTCATATTGTAGCGTGACCTGGCTTTTTGCGTCAGGCTCCAGCTCCGGATGGGTGCCGTCATGGCGGAGTTCTGCAAGGCGCTGCAGGATCTGGTGAGAGTAGACCAGCGTAGCCGGCATGAGTTCCGGGGTTTCGTTCGTCGCATAGCCGAACATGATGCCTTGGTCGCCTGCACCTTCTTCCCCATAAAGGCCCTGACCCTCTTCAACGCCTTGGGCGATCTCAGAAGATTGTCCGTGAACATAGTTCTCTACGCTCATGTTCTTCCAGTGAAAACCGTCCTGCTCGTAGCCGATACGCTTGACGACATCGCGGGCAGCTTGCTCCATTTCGTCATGCGTCACAGTCGAACCGTTATTGGTGCGCACTTCCCCGGCCAGCACAACGCGGTTGGTGGTCGTCAGCGTCTCAACCGCGACTTTCGCGCTGGGGTCGCGTGACAGGAACAGGTCAACAATCGCATCAGAGATCTGGTCGGAGACCTTGTCCGGGTGACCTTCGGAGACGCTCTCGCTGGTAAATTCGTGGCTGGAAAGTTTCATGAGTGCTGACTTTCTTTGTGCTTATTATTTCTACCGGGCAAAAACGACCGTCTTTCCGGAGTTGATGAAAATGCGATGTTCCGCATGTGCCTTGACGGCGCGGAGCAGGGCGTTGCCCTCAAGGTGGCGACCTGTCTCGATCATGTCGGCAGGACTGTAGGTATGATCGATGACTTCCGTGACCTGAGCGATGATGGGGCCCTCGTCCAGATCACCGGTCACATAGTGCGCTGTCGCGCCGATGACCTTCACGCCGCGGGCATGGGCCTGGTGATAGGGCTTTGCGCCTTTGAAGCCCGGCAGGAAGGAGTGATGGATATTGATGCACCGGCCTTCCAGGCGCCGGCAGGCCTCATCGCTGAGGACCTGCATGTAGCGGGCGAGAACCACAAGGTCTGCCCCCGTCTCATCGATGACCTCGAACAGTCGGGCTTCGGCCTCCGGTTTCGTATCCTTCGTAACCGGCACATGGAACCAGGGCAGGTTCCAATGGGCGAAATTGTCTTTGAGCATCTCATTGTTTGAAACGATGCCGACAACATCAATCGGCAATTCCTTGCGACGTGCGCCATATAGCAGGGTGTTGGCGCAGTGATCCGATTTGGAAACCAGCAGCAGTGCCTTGACCTTCTCATCACTCGGATGAATGGCCCAGTCTGCTTTCAGTTCGTCGCCCAGACTGACCAGTTCTGCTTCAAGGTCTTTTGGTGCCATTGCCTCAGGCCCGTTGAAAACGAGACGCGCAAAGAAGCGCCCCGTTTCCGGATCTCCGAATGTTCTGGAAGACGCAATGAAGCAATCATGGCGTTCCATCAGCCTGGCCAGGCTGGCCACAAGGCCAACCCGGTCAGGGCAGGAGAGGGTGAGGATATGTTCGCGCACCAAAAGTAAAGCCTTGATGTCTAGTAGCGGTAATGCTCAGGCTTGAATGGGCCGGTCTGATCCACGCCGATATAGTCGGCTTGTTCACCGGACAGCTCAGTCAGCTGAACACCCAGCTTGTTGAGGTGCAGCATGGCCACTTTCTCATCAAGGTGCTTCGGCAGGGTGTAGACCTTGTTCTCGTATTCGTCACCGCGCGTATGAAGCTCGATCTGAGCCAGCGTCTGGTTTGTGAAAGAGGCTGACATCACGAAGGACGGGTGGCCGGTTGCGTTGCCGAGGTTCACCAGGCGACCTTCAGACAGCAGAATGATGCGCTTGCCATCCGGGAAGGTGATCATGTCGACTTGCGGCTTGATGTTCGTCCATTCGAAATTGCGCAGGCCTTCGACCTGAATTTCGTTGTCGAAGTGGCCAATATTGCAGACGATGGCCATGTCTTTCATCGCGCGCATATGGTCGACAGTG
Organism: Alphaproteobacteria bacterium; assembly: GCA_018222605.1. Classification (GTDB taxonomy): domain Bacteria; phylum Pseudomonadota; class Alphaproteobacteria; order Caulobacterales; family Hyphomonadaceae; genus Hyphomonas. Next base: position 54,378 of record JAAEZZ010000002.1, on the reverse strand, counting down.
ATGATGTCCTTGTTGCCCGTTGCCGTGACGAAGATGTCGAATTTCGGCGCGGCGTCATCCAGGGTCAGGACTTCGAAGCCGTCCATGGCGGCCTGCAGGGCGCAGATCGGATCAACTTCTGAAACAGACACGCGGGCGCCGGAGCCAGCCAGCGAGGCCGCAGAGCCTTTGCCGACATCGCCATAACCAGCAACGAAAGCTTTCTTGCCGGCCATCATGACATCCGTACCGCGACGGATTGCGTCGACCAGGGATTCCTTACAGCCATACTTGTTGTCGAATTTGGATTTCGTGACCGAGTCGTTGACGTTGATGGCCGGGAAGGGCAGCTCGCCGCGCTTTTCCATCTGGTAGAGGCGGTTCACGCCGGTCGTCGTTTCTTCGGAAACGCCCTTGATGCCGGCCTTGGTCTTGGCGAACCAGCCAGGGGATTCCTGGATGCGTTTCTTGATCTGGGCGTAGAGCGCAGTTTCTTCTTCCGATTTCGGATTGTCCAGAATGGACGGATCGGCTTCAGCCTTCTCCCCGAGGACGAGGTAGAGCGAGGCATCGCCGCCATCATCCAGAATCAGGTTTGGGCCAGTGCCGTCATGCCAGTGGAACAGGCGGTCTGTGTAGTCCCAATACTCGGTCAGGGTTTCACCCTTGTAGGCCCAGACCGGCGTGCCATTGTCGGCGATTGCGGCGGCGGCGTGATCTTGGGTCGAGTAGATATTGCAGGAGACCCACTGAACGTCTGCGCCCAGGGCTTCCAGCGTCTGGATCAGAACAGCGGTCTGGATGGTCATGTGCAGCGATCCAGCGATCTTCGCGCCCTTCAAGGGCTGCGACGGACCATACTCTTCGCGTGCGGCCATCAGGCCTGGCATTTCCGTCTCGGCAATGGCGATTTCCTTGCGGCCATAATCTGCCAGGGAGATGTCGGCTACGTGATAGCTTTTAGCCATATCAATAATCCTTTATATGTTTGTATGGCGGGTAACATGACAGGCAGCAAAAGGCAACGCGCGAAGTGCGCGTTACCTGATAGTTGGCTCATATCTCTGCCTGAAAGCGTAGGTGCCCGCGGTCCAAGAAGGATTGCGTTTGCACGCCCAGCCGTGACAGCCTGTCTAGGCCAGCGTAAGAACCAAATCGACACAGTGGCATATGCAGTTCTCGGGCTTTGCTGGCATGCTCAACTCTTCAGGTTACAGGCGACACCTCCCGCAATGGCAAAAGTAATCATCCTCGCGAGCGGAATTTCTGATCTCACTACGGCGGTCGCAGCCTTGATGAACCACGGCAAATGGCCGCCTTCGGCTCCCCAGGATGTCACTGCCGTCGTCATCGGACAGGGTGTGTCATTGCCAGACAGTCTAATTATGGCGACTCGCGAAACTGCTGCCTCTGCGTATAATCTGGAAAGCATCCAATCCTTTCGGTGGGGGGAAGATGACGACAAAATTCGTGAGTTTGCCAAGGCCGGATCAGGATCCGGCTTGGTGGTGGCGAACCAGTTGCAATCCCCTCGGCAGCGCGAGTTGATCACTGCGCTTCAGCCCCGCGAGTTCATCTTTTATGACAATGGCCTGTCGAGCTATGTCGATCACAAGGTCGATATGGAGAGGTGGATTGAAACGTTGCCGAATTGCCAGAGGTTTGCGGCATATCTCAGCTACGCAAATGAGTTCGGAATTCCCGCTTATTTGCATGCGTTTGACACGGCGTCCCTTGCGCCCTCTGTACTTGCTCGAAGTGCGCAGCTTGTGTGCAATGCCTTCCTGACAGAAAAGGACCTTCTGCCAGCTGGTGCGGCCGTGATCCTGGGAACGAGCTTTGACCGCACCAACATACTTTCCGCAAGTGAAGAGCAGGCACTTCACCAACACTTGGCGAAGTTGGTCAGGGAACGGCATGAAGGACCGATTTTCTTCAAGCCCCATCCACGGGCAGGCGATGTCTACCTGACCGAAGCGGACGATGTATCGCCGCTCTCCACCGAGTTGCCAATTGAGGCTTATGTTTCAAGTGCTGACGGAACCGCCTACAGTTTCTCTTCTACTGCCCTGTTTTCGCTGCCCGCCATGTTTGGGTGGAAAGCGCACCGCGTCCAACACGAACTGATGGACAAGGTGTTTACCTCTAGACCCCAGCTGGCGAAAATGAAGATACTGCAGCCATCGATCATACTGGAGAGGTCATAATGACATCCGATACTTACAAGCAGACGCTTGCCGAGATGCACAAGAATCCGAACTGGGGGGCATCTACAGGTATTCCCACCCTGGCGGCTGAGACCATTGCAAAATATGATGTAAGATCCTTGCTCGATTTTGGAGCAGGGAAGGGGCTGGTAAGTCAGTCCCTGAGAGATCGGTTCGAGGGGCTGGATGTCATTAGCTATGAGCCCAGTAATCCGAGCACGTTCTTGCCTGATGAGGTTGATATGACCTTTTCCAAGGATGTTCTGGAGCACGTTGAACCTGATCAACTGGAGTATACGCTCTACGATCTTCATCAGCGTACGCGCAAAGTGCATTACCATTTGATCGCGTGTCACAAGGCACATCATTACATGCCGGACGGGCGCAATGCGCATATTATTGTCGAAACGCCAGATTGGTGGCAGCGGAAGTTGCGGTCTATGGGATTTATCATCCATGAAGAGCGCGTTTGGGGCGAAATCAAGCGGCCTGCAGGCAAGGAAAGCCTTGCTGTGTGCAAATATGAATGCGTCCTGTCAGGACGTCAGAGCTAAGACTGTATTCGTAGATCAGACCTTGCTTCGGATAATCCTTTGGTCAGGACGGCTTCAAGTTTTTGGCAGCGAATACTGGGCGTGAATAGGAAACATGTAATGTCAGACCAAAGTGTGAGTGAGGCCGAATATATTCCGTTCAAGCCGAGTAATTACAAGCTTGATCTACCTGCGGCGTGTACGAACCTTTTCCTGAATGCGCGTAATACATCCAATGTTGGAGATTTGTATTCGACGCCATTTGAGTATTTCACCCTACGAGGGGAAAGTGTCGCCGCAGATTTCTGGACCACGATAAATTCAGGTGAAGATCGCTTCGACAATATAATTGTAGGTGGGGGAGTCTTTTGGAAAAATTATGTGCGGATGCCGATGTATTATGAACGTCTCCGTCCTAGGAAAAATTTGTTTCTATGGGGCGTAGGCATCGACACACCGGCTACGCGCGCGGTGCCGGAAGGTTTTATGGAGAGGTGCGCCTTGATCGGCTCTCGCGACTTTGAGGGGCCTTCTATTGAGGGCAAAAAAGTTGTCTTCTGCCCCTGCGCGAGTGCCATGAACAGGGCATTCGACATTTCACGCCCGCCTCCCGTTCATGAAGTGGTTTGCTATCTGCATCATAACAAACCTATTGATCCGCCGGACCTGTTTGCAGCTTATCCAACTATGAACAATTACGGCGACTTCACAGAGACGTTGGATTTTCTCGCATCCGGGAAGGTCGTAATTACAAACTCATATCACGGGCTGTATTGGGCAACCCTGCTAGGCCGAAAAGTCATTTGCCTCGAAGGTGGTGGCAAGTTTGCTCACTTCAAATGGACCCCAGCCTTTGTGAAAGCGGCAGATCACAAGAATGCCCTTGCGAATGCGGATAGTATATCAGCTTATCCCCACGCTCTTGATGAGTGTCGTTCACTGAACATGTCTTTTTATCAGAAAGTCATGTCTATTATGGCTGAGTAGGCGGAACAAGCTTTCCGGAGACTACCCGTTGAAGGACCGGACTGCATCGATGATTGTCGCCTGATCTGCTTCTTCCAGATAGGGGTGCATGGGCAGGGCGATGACGTGCTTGCTGGCCGTTTCCGTCACCGGCAGGGTGCCTGCGGGCGGCTTGTAGGCAGCGCAGAAATCCTGCTCGTGGATCGGCACGGGATAGTAGACGGCCGTCGGGACGCCCTGGCTTGAGAGGTGCGCCTGCAGGCCGTCGCGGTTCTCATGTTCGATGACATATTGTGCCCAGACGCTCCTGCCGCCTTCTATAACGGTTGGCACGCGCTTTACGTGGCCCGTGAGGCCTTCAGCATAGCGGTCTGCCACCAGCTGCCGCTTGTCGATCTCATCGGCGAAGATTTTCAGTTTCTCCAGCAGGACAGCAGCCTGGATCGTGTCGAGGCGGGAGTTCATGCCGACGCGCAATGACAGGTATTTCGGGTCATGATGGAAGTTGCGTTCTGCGGCATCAGTGGGGGTCACCTTGCCATAGACACGCAGCGACTCGATGCGCTCTGCCAGGGCCGCATCATTGGTGATGATTGCGCCGCCATCACCATAGCAGCCAAGCGGCTTGGCCGGGAAGAAGCTGGTCGTGGCCACATCGGCCCAGTCGGACGGGTGTTTGCCATTCAGCGTGCAGCCATAGCCCTGCGCCGTGTCGGCAATCAGCTTCAGGCCGAACTCGTCACAGATCGCCTTGATCTCTGGATAGTTGGCCGGCTGGCCGAAGAGGTCCACGGCAATCACAACTTTCGGGATCAGCTTGCCTTCGGCCTTCACCGCTTCGATCTGCTTGCGCAGATGGGCCGGATCCATGTTGTAGGTCTCGGGCAGGATGTCGACAAAGACCGGCGCCGCGCCGAGCCATGGCACGACTTGCGCTGTCGCCACAAAGGTGAAGGAGGGGCAGAAGACTGCATCGCCGGGCTTCAGCTCCCACGCCATCAGGGCAAGGGCGAGCGCATCGGTGCCATTCGCGCAGCTGACGGAGTGTGAAGCGCCGCACCATTCTGCCAGTTGCTTTTCAAGTTCTGTCACTTCAGGGCCGAGTACGTATCTACCGCTCTCCACGACGCTTTGGATTGCCGCGTTGATTTCCCCCTCAATACGTTTGCGTTGGGCCTGTAGATCGATGAAGGGAAGGGACATTTAGGTGCTCCGAATGTCAGAAACTATCGTCGGTTCAGCGGATAAGCCGGACGTGCCTGCACAGCAAGTCACGGGTGGCTACAATCTGTTTCCATGACCGGCGGGCGGCTCAGATAAGCTCAACATAATCCAGGTCCGGCGCGCTGCCATCCTGCCGGCAAAGCGTAATCTTGTGAATGCAGGCAGGGGGAAGGTTTGCTGAAACCTCAACGATTTTTTCGCTGGATTCTGTCGGTGCAGAGGCCTCAATGCCAATCTTGCGCATTGCTGGCGACAGAAAATGAAAGCGAATGCCTTTGGCCAGCGCTTCATAATGGAAAAAATCCAGCGTCCAGACTGATTCTTGCGCTTCTTTGCCCCAATAGGTCGACTTGCGCACACTTCCACTCTCGACCAGCCCTCTCACACGTTTGAAGGTCGAAGAAAGGGCGCTGTACTCTTCTATCTTGTTCAGGGAGTGCCCGATCAGCGTCTTGGCCGTTGTCACAGGGGAGTTCAGGCGGGAAACGACTTGGCGAATCTCCTTGATTCTGGCTGTGTTGAACTTTGCTGTCTTGGTGTCAGCGTCCCAAAGTGTCGAGGACAGAATCTGCGGCGTGTAGGCAAATTTGCGGTTGGAAGACATCAGCCGCACCCAGAGATCCCAATCCATCACATAGTGCAGGTCTTCCCGGACAAGGCCCTCGGCAAACAGGGCGTCGCGCTTCACGAAGCAGGAGGGCTGGGAGATCGTATTGCTGCGGAAAAGGTCCTGATCCGGCGCGCGAACCGCGGGGTGCAGGCCTGTGAAATGGGCGTGCTCGTTCAGGATTATGCTTTGGCCGCAGACAATGTCTGCCTCGGGATTCTGGCTGAAGAGTTCGCTGACTGCGCCGAGCGCCCCGGGGGCCAGTGCATCATCGGCATTCAGCCAGCCATAGACATCCCCCTCCAGGGCGTTCCAGCCCTCATTGATGGCGGCAGACTGGCCAGTGTCGTGGCCGTGTCGTTCATAGGCGATGATATGCCGATAAGGGACGAGGGTTTCGGCGATTTCAGCTTCCGGCCCTGCATGGCAAATCGCAATCCTGACAGGCTCTGGCTGGGCTGCCAGCGAGGCAAGGGTCTGGTGCAGTCTGGGCTGTTTCCCAGGGCCTATGGGAACTGAAAATACGTATCGAGACGCCATAGGAAGGCTCTTTGTTGACTGGTGGGGCCAGAGGTGTCCAGCCTGCATTGGCAACCCGTTTCAGGGTAAATAAACTGGTGAATTCTATTGATGCGCGAAGGTGTGCCGTGTATCGCTGACATCTGCAACCTGCTAGATGTAGCAAGGGGTAGTATCGTAATGACCAGTCATCATGCGCGTAGCATCAGTATCATCATTCGCTCGCTAAATGAGGAAAAGTGGATCTCTGAAGCTATCGAGGGTTGCCAGAATCAGAACGTTGATGCCAAAGTAGAGATTATCCTTGTTGATTCCGGCTCAACGGATCGTACCGTCGAGATTGCAGCAGCCAAGGGCTGCCGGATTGTTCACATCAATAAAAGCGATTTCACTTTCGGGCGCTCTCTGAACTATGGCTGCGATGCGGCTATTGGGGATGTTCTGGTGTTCATCTCCGCTCACTGCATTCCGGTCGACGGAAACTGGCTGGCCAGGCTCGTCGATCCGATTTTTGAGGGCGAAGCAGATTATGTCTGTGGCCGCCAGGTAGGACATCAGGTTACCAAGTTTTCAGAGCATCAGGTTTTTGCCCAATACTTCCCTGACCATGAGGTGACACCGGAAGAGCAGGGGGGCTTTGTCAACAACGCGAACGCTGCGCTACGTCGGTCTGTCTGGGCTGATATCCGCTTCGATGAGGATGTGACTGGACTGGAAGACCTGGTTCTGTCAAAGGCGCTTGTCGCGGCCGGGGGCAAGGTTGCTTATGCATCCGGGGCTTCCGTGTATCATATCCATGAGGAAACTTATCGCCAGGTACGTCGGCGCTATTACCGTGAGGCTCTGACCTTGAGAGAGATCATGCCGGAAGTGCATTTTCACTTTCTGGATTTCGTACGGTTCTTTTCGGTGGGCGTCCTCCACGATCTTTCGGTCGCCCTGAAGGAACGACGCATGTTTCAGGAACTGCCTGGAATTTTCAATTTCCGCATGATGCAGTATTGGGGGACATATCGTGGGCACAATGAGCACCGTGTTCTCTCCCGTGCGCAAAAGGAGAGTTACTATTATCCGCGTCCCAAAAAGCGGCACACGGATGAAGTGAGTGAGAGACGGTCTGCGGCACCCGAAGTCGCCAGACCAGCAAAATAGTCATAGATCGAATATAAGGCGGGTCAGCCATGAGTGGTCCCTTAGGCCGTGTCACGGCATTGTTGCCGATGAAGGCAAACAGTGTACGCGTTACATCCAAGAATTTCCGCATGATTGCGGGCAAGCCTTTATTCCGTTGGGTGCTGGATACGTTGCTGGAAACGTCGATTATTGATCAGGTGGTAATCAATACGGATGCGCGGGAAATTCTATCAGAAAACGGATTGAATGATGGCGATGCAGGTGGCCGTGTCGTGATCCGTGACCGCAAGCCGGAAATTTGCGGGGATTTCGTGTCGATGAACCTCGTGCTCGGAGACGACATCGCGAACGTCCCGTCCGACCATTACCTGATGACGCACACAACGAACCCGTTGCTGAGTGCGAAGACAATAGCCCGCATGGCAGAGGCTTATCACAAGGGGCTGGAAGCAGGCGAGGCGGACTCGCTCTTCTCTGTGACGCGCCACCAGACACGCTTCTACCGTCCGGATGGAACAGCCATCAATCACGATCCGGCCAATTTGTTACGTACGCAAGACCTTCCGCCCTATCTGGAAGAAAACTCCGTCTGCTATCTGTTCACTGCTGACAGCTTCGCACGGACGCATGCGCGGATCGGAGAAAAGCCGATCCTGTTCGAAACGCCAGCACTTGAATCAGTTGATATTGATGAACCGGCTGACTGGTTCATGGCCGAATCCCTGCTGATGCGCGTTGCCGCCGGCGAAATCCTTCCGGAGTCCTGATCCATGAGTAGAATGAACATATTGGTCACCTGTCCGCCCATGCTCGGCCTAATTGATGAATTCGGCGATGCGTTTGAGGCGCATGGTCTGGATTTTACGCCCGCGAAGGTGACGCAAGTTCTTAGTGTCGAAGAACTGGTTGAGCTTGTGCCGCAATATGATGGCTGGATCATCGGGGATGATCCCGCAAACCGCACGGTGGTTGAGGCCGGGGCGGCAGGCAAGCTGAAGGCCGCTGTCAAATGGGGCGTCGGAGTCGACAATGTCGATTTCGATGCGTTCCGAGACCATGGGCTGCCGGTCGAGAATACCCCCGGCGTCTTTGGCGGCGAAGTGGCCGATGTTGCGCTGACCTATGTGCTGGGTCTTGCGCGCGAGACGTATCGAATCGATCGGGAGATCCGCTCTGAGAACGGATGGCCCAAGCCGAGCGGTATTTCCATTGCCGGGCGAACGGTCGCGCTGGTTGGTTTTGGCGACATTGGCCGTCAGACCGCGAAGCGCCTGGTCGCCTGTGGGGCAAATGTTGTAGCTTATGATCCGTATGGCAAACCTGCAGAGGGCATTCCAGTTGAGTTTGCAACGTGGCCGGAACGGCTCAGCGAAGCTGACTTCCTGGTATTCACCTGTCCATTGACACCTGAGACGCAGGGGATGTTCAATGCAGACTTGCTGCCGAAGCTGAAGCAGGGGGTCAGGGTGGTAAACGTCGCACGTGGACCAGTCATTCAGGAAAACGTGCTGATCAAAGCGCTGGAGAGTGGCCTTGTGCATTCTGCTGCGCTGGATGTTTTTGAAGTCGAGCCTTTGCCTCAAGACTCACCCTTGCGTGGGTTTGATCGCTGCATATTTGGGTCGCATAATGGGTCGAACTCGGCCGATGCAGTGCGTCGGGTTAGCCACATCGCCATCGACAAGATTGCAGCCTTCCTGAAAGGCAAAGGCTGACATGCGCGGCGCGGTTCTGATCACCGGATGCAATGGCGGTATCGGGCAGGCGCTCATGTCGGGCTTTGCTCAGACCGGCTGGCACGTGATCGGAACCGATAAAGCCTCTGCGCCAGCTGATTCTGACGGCATGGCATATGTGTCGGTTGACCTCGGCGAGCTGGCAAATGACCCAGCTGCCATGGAGCGATTTGCCGAAGAGGTCCGCCAGGCATGCGGGGCCCATCCGCTTGCCGCGCTGGTTAACAATGCCGCTGTTCAGCATATAGGGCGACTGGACAGCCTGTCTCCATCACAGATTTTGGACAGCCTGACGGTGAATGTCGCTGCGCCACTCCTGCTTGCCCGTGCTTTTTTGCCTGAGCTTGAGAAAAATTCCGGTGTGATCTTGAACATTGGATCCGTGCACGCACAATCGACTAAGCCGGAGTTTGCCGCCTATGCAACATCCAAGGCCGCGCTCCACGGCGCAACCCGTGCTTTGGCAGTAGACCTGGGCCCCAACGTTCGTGCCATTACGCTCGCTCCAGCCGCTACAGCTACCGAGATGCTTATGGCTGGATTTGAAGGCAAATCAGAAGCGTTCGAAGAGCTCGAAGCGTGTCACCCTGTCGGCCGGATTGCATTACCAGAAGAGATCGCCAAACTGGCCGTGTACCTTGCATCTTCGGAGTCGGCGTTCCTCTCCGGTACGACCGTTTACGCAGATGGCGGAGTCCTCTCCCGCCTGCACGATCCTGTTTGAATGTCTTGAGCGTTCGCGCTGCTACTTTTCCATCATGCGCGGGCTTCCTGGGGAAAGTTCTTGTACACCTCTTCCACGCCTTCGCGGAGAGAGATGGAAGGTCTCCAGCCCATGGCATTTATCCGGTCACTCGCCATGAGTTTTTTCGGAGTGCCGTCAGGTTTGGTGAGGTCATGCCGTAACGGTCCAGTCAGTCCGGCAACGTCACAGACCGTTTCGGCGAGCTGTTTGATTGTGACGTCTGAGCCTGCGCCTACATTCACGAAATCGTATCCCGAATAATTTTTCATCAGGAATACGAGCCCGTCTGCGCAGTCGCGCACATGCATGAATTCACGCCAGACTTCGCCGGTGCCCCAGATTTCGATAGAGTCTTCACCTCGGGCTTTCGCCTCGTGCGCCTTGCGAATCAGAGCGGGAAGAACGTGGCTGTTCTGCAGGTCATAATTATCGTTGGGGCCATAGAGATTGGTCGGCATGGCAGAGATGAAGTCCGCCCCATGCTGACGATAGAGCGCCTGACACAGCTTTATGCCTGCGATTTTGGCGACCGCATACCATTCATTGGTCGGCTCAAGCGGGCCGGTCAGGAGGCTGTTTTCATGAATCGGTTGCGGCGCCATACGCGGGTAGATGCAGGAGGAACCGAGGAAGAGTAGCTTTTCCACACCCTGATGAAAGGCGGCATTGATGATGTTCGCCTCGATCATCACGTTTTGATAAAGAAAATCATAGGGGTAGGTGTCATTTGCCAGAATGCCTCCCACCTTCGCGGCAGCCACGAAAACGGCGTCAGGCTTGTTTGCCTTGACCCAGTCTTCGACGTCTGCCTGGCGTGTCAGGTCAAGTTCGGAGCGGCCTGCGGTCAGGATCTCCGCGCAATTTTCACTGGCGAGTCGGTCCACAATGGCCGCTCCGACCATTCCGCGATGGCCCGCTACCCAGACACGCTTGCCTTCAAGGGAATAGCGCTGCTCTGCCATGCTCAGAGCTCGCCTTTTTCTGCGGCCGCGACGTCTTCGGCTACCATTTCACGGACGAGATCCATGAATGGTGTCGTGTAGGTCCAGCCCAGCTTTTCCCTTGCCTTGGTTGGGTCTGAGATCAGTAGGTCCACTTCGGTCGGGCGGAAGTATTTCGGATCAATCAGAACGCGCTCAACGCCGGTCTTGGTGTCATAACCAACTTCCTCGACGCCCTTGCCTTTCCAGGCAATCTCGACGCCAATTTCCTTGAAAGCGAGTTCAACGAATTCCCGTACGGAATGTTTTTCACCGGTGCCAAGGACATAGTCGTCCGGCGTATCCTGCTGCAGCATCATCCACATGCCTTCAACATAGTCGCGCGCATGGCCCCAATCGCGTTCGGCATCAAGGTTGCCGAGATAGAGCTTGTCCTGCTGGCCCGCATGGATGGCTGCGACAGCGCGGGTAATCTTGCGGGTCACGAAGGTTTCACCCCGCAAAGGGCTTTCATGGTTGAACAGGATGCCGTTGGAGGCGTGCATGCCATATGCTTCGCGATAATTCACCGTGATCCAGTAGCCATAAAGCTTTGCAGCGCCATATGGGGAGCGCGGATAGAAGGGGGTGGTTTCCCGTTGCGGCACTTCCTGAACCAGGCCGTAAAGTTCGGAAGTGGATGCCTGATAGAAGCGCGTCTTCTCTTCCATTTTCAGGATCCGGATGCCCTCCAGCAGGCGCAGCACGCCGATCGCGTCAGAATTGGCTGTGTATTCCGGAGTTTCGAAGGAAACCTGCACGTGGCTTTGTGCGCCAAGATTGTAAATTTCGTCAGGATTGGTTTCTTGCAGAAGGCGAATCAGATTCGTCGAATCTGTCAGGTCACCATAGTGCAGATAGAAATTGGTCGATTCGAAATGTGGGTCGGCATAGATATCATCGACGCGTCCCGTATTGAATGAAGATGACCGGCGCTTTACGCCGTGGACTTCATATCCCTTGCTGAGAAGCAGGCGCGACAGATATGCGCCATCCTGACCGGTGACGCCGGTGATAAATGCGACCTTGGACAAAAAAGAGTCTCCTGAAAATCGGTGTGTACTCGTCGCAGGTTTTAGACGCCGCGAGAAGTCTAAGGCAACCCTTACGCAACATTGTGGCGTGTCATACTCAGGGTTGCGTGAGGGGATTGAGGGTTAGCGCCCCAGCGCCTTTCTGGCTCCGCGGATAAGGGGGCTTGCGAGATGGAAGAGGAAGGGCGCGCGCCGGGCGACGGAATCGGCCAGCCGACGATAGGCTGACGGGTCGGGCGCGATCAGAAGTCTTGTCTGGTCAGAAGGCGAAGGCGTCCCGGCTCCGCCCGGCTGTGCGTCTGCCAGATCTCTCAGGCGTTGTCGCATCACGCTCCGGTAGACATCCATGTTCATCTGTTCGAGTGCATGATCCCGGCTTTTATTCCCCAGGCGCTGGCGTAATGACTTGTCTTCCACAAGGTGCCTCAAGGTCTCTTTAGCGGGCTCCACACCGGGGGTCGTCACAGTGGCGGTGATGTCTGCGTGGACAAGGTATTTCATTGTCTCCAGATAGTCCGGCCCATAGGCCAGCACCGCCGCGCCGGAGGCGAGCAGTTCAGGCAGCTTGTTGGCAAAGGAATATTGAAGGTATCGACGGGTCGCCTCGTCGAAATTATAGGCTAGCAAAAGTAGGTCCGCTTGGCGCAGCCAGTCCCGGTACTCCCGGTCTGTCTGTCGGGCGGCGGAGAGGCTTACGCCGGGCAGGGCGTTGAATTTTTCGTCATTGTCTTTCAGCCAATTGGCTTGGGTGTGGCCTTCAAAGCGGATTGGCAGGCCCTCTTGGTGCAACGCTGATACGGCTTGGGCGACATCGAAAACGGCGCTGGCATTGGTGTCCGGCGCCAGGGAGCCAGCATATCTCAGGACGACCGTCTTGCTTTCATGAGCCTCGACCGGTGGCCAGTCCTCTGGCCGGACGCCATTATGGGCCACCCTGAAATCGGTTTGATAGCGTTGGCCGAAGATCTTCGCCATCCCGTCGGAGATGGCATAGTTCAGGCTGGAGCGTTCGAAGAGCTGGCGCAAATCCGCATTCATGCGCGCGGCCATCTCCGGATTGTCCGCCTCAAGCCGGGCGGGCCAGTCATCCATCAGCCACAAGACGAGTGGAGCCTTGGATCGATTGATGATCTCCATCGCCAGATCGTGCAGGGGGCAGTTGTCCGTGACCGGGCGGTAGAAAATGATCTCGGGCTGAAACCGGGTCAGCACGATGTCTGCGAGTTCAGAGGTGTCGGGGCCCTCTTCCGGTATCAACTGTGAGCGTTGCCCGTTTGCAGATGCGGCGAGTCGTGTTGCACCATATCCCTGAAGTTGAAGCAGGTGGCCTTTTTCCCAATCGGCAAAGTAGGACGCTTTCAGCATAGAGGTGGCCGCAGGACCGGTCATCGCGGTCATGTCGATGAGCAGCATGCGAGGATCGGTTTTCATGGTGTACCTGACTTTTTCGCTCGCCATGACAGGATTGGCGAATAAGGATCATTTGTCTGAACGACGACTAATGTGTACGGCTTAACATGACTGAAATTCAATCAAACCTGTTTTCGGACAAAGTGCAGGCCGACAGCTCGACCGTTTTCGTGCTAGGCAATGGTCCGTCCCTGAAGGGGGTGGATCTTCACAAGCTGAGCGACTTCCCGACGATCGGAATGAATGCGGCGTATCGGTATTGGCACCAGATCGATTGGCGGCCGACCTATTATTCCTGCCTCGATCTGGTCGTCGGCATGTCGCACAAGGAGGCGATTGCGGACCTCATCCGCGAGGGGCGCATCCAGAATTTCCTGCTACGCTCCAATCTGGTCGATGCACTGGGAGAACTAGGCACCAATCCGCGTGTCATTGATTTTGATGTGCTTCGCGAACGGGTCAGTTTGCTCAATCCGCCGGCCATTACCACCGGCAGCCATTCCACGCTTTGGGCAGCCAGCATGGGTTATAGCCAGATCGCTCTGATGGGCATTGATGGGCGCTATGTCGAACTGGTCAGCGGCGCCGAGAAGCGCGACGGCATCGTTCTGGAGATCGTCAAGCAGGCGGAAAATCCGAACTATTTCTTCGAAGATTACCAGCAGCCAGGTGACCGCTACAACATTCCCAATCCCCGCCCGGATGTGCACGTTGGGGCATGGCGTGATGCTGCGCGCAAGCTTTCTCGCGCCGGTGTTCCCGTCTTCAACGGCAATCCGAATTCCGAGGTCAGGGTATTTCCATTTGTGTCCTTAGAGGCGTTTTTGGGGGAGGGGGCTGTGCCGCATCCCGCAGATGAAGCCGTGACCACTGAGGAGGAGGTCAGCCTGGCCGAGCCCGTCGCCGTGAAGCAAGGGCGATTGGCAGGATTTGTCCGGCAGGCCTGGTGGCAGGTGGCAGGAATAGGCCTGATTGTTCTTGCGTGCATGCTTGCGGCGCTCTCCGACGGAATGACCTCGTCCGACTTTGCCCTGGCAGGCATAGCCCTGCTCGCGGGTGGCGCCTTCAGTCTGTTGCTCTACACGCGCTATGTCGTGGTGCAGCATCTGGCGCGGTTGCAGGCAGAGACGGAGCGCGTCCGCACGCGATTGCGCGCTGTCGAGCGTGATATCTGATCCGCTTGCGGGCGAGACAAGCCTTCCGGAATTCGTCGTATCCCGCGCCCCCGAATACTGGCGAAGTCACGTTACCGGAGGCTTCGCATGTATTCGTCCAATCTGTCCTTGCCCTATTTGCTGCCTAACCAGGCGCAGAAACATGTCACCGTGAACGATACGTTCCGGCAGCTCGATGTCGTCGTACAGCTGGCTGTTCTGTCGGATGAGACCACTGCACAACCAGCCTCACCGGAGGAGGGGGCGCGCTACATCCTGCCGGTGGGCGTGACAGGTGATGATTGGTCCGGAATGCATGCGGGCTCCATCGCGGCCTATCAGGATGGGGCTTGGCAAGAGTATGTACCCAAACCTGGCTGGGTTGCCTGGAACGCTCAGAGCCAGTCTCTTCAGGTCTTCAGCAATGAGGCTTGGAGCGCTCTTGAAGCAGGCGTACCGGACACGCTCGGCATGCTTGGCATCAACACGGCCGCGAGTTCGGGGGCGCGTCTCAGTGTGAAGTCCGATAGCGCGCTGTTCAGCCATGATGATGTTACGCCAGGCACGGGGGATATGAGGCTGCAGGTGAGTCGGCAAAGCGCCCTTGGCACAGCCAGCCTCATCTTTCAGAATGCCTATTCCGGACGGGCCGAAATAGGTCTGGTAGGAGACGACAATTTCCGCATCCGGCTCAGCGAGGATGGCGCAAGCTGGGAGGACTATCTGGTGATTGAGCCTGGGACATTTAGCGCCCGGCTAAATCATTTCCTGGGGCTCGGCTGTGCGGTGCCAGAGAATTTCTGGACCGTGCATCAGGCGGGCGCTGCATTGTTCCAGCCTTATGGCTATGTCGGCACGAACGGAGGCTTTGGGTATGGTCTCTGGTACAATGGCTACCGCAATTCTTCAGGCGGGTGGACCTCCCTCGCCGTGAATGGATCCAATGTCGGGGTAGCCCTTGAACTGCACCCAAGTGGCTTTCACGTACGCCATGAGGCAGCCCCGGCGGGCTTGGCTCCAGCGATCAGGCTGACCGTATCGGATGTGGGCGTTGTGCCGGGACAGGATGACAGCCTTCCGCTCGGCAGTGCTTCAGCAAGATGGACCCAGATCTATGCCGCGTCTGGCACGATCAGTACGTCAGATGCGCGTGAGAAGTCGTTTCTGGGTGGTCTCGATGCCCAGGAAAGGCGGGTCGCTCAGCGTATCCTGGCGGGTATTGGAAAATATCGCTGGAAGGCCGCCGAACAAAGCAAGGGGCAGGCGGCCCGCACACATGTCGGAGTCACGGCGCAGGAAGTCGCGGCCGCGTTTGCGGCAGAGGGGCTTGATGCGGCCAATTATGGCCTATGGTGTCAGGATGACCTTTACGCCGCCGAGGGGCAGCAGGGTCTCAAGTTGCGCGCAACGGGAGAGACCCGCCAGGGCCTACGCCATGATGAGTTGATGCTGTTCCTGATCGGCGCGTTACTGGGGTGACGCGCCGGTCTTGCGGGCTGCGAGCAGGATGGATGTGCTCTGCGCCCGCTGGCGCAAGTCGATCAGTTTGGGGGAAATCTTGCCCCACTGGTACATCATGTGATCCGGATTGGTGGCCATGTCGCAGCTGAACTTCGGCGGCCCCTCATAGACGTCTCCGACAGGCGTCAGCTCCGGATGCTTCATCCAGTTGCGATATCTCTCGAACAGCCTCTGCCTGCCAGCGTCGGGGCTGTCTTCCAGATACATATCAATCGCATGCAGCCACAGCCCGCCAGGCTTCAGCACGCGAAGGCCATCTTTCAGGAAATTGTCCAGATCCTTTGTCGGTACGTGTTCGATCACGGAGATGGAGAAAACGATGTCGAAAGACTGAGGTGCCAGTTTCTCGGAATACTCGCCAAGGAAAACGGGAATGTTCTTCACGCCCTTGAAGACAGATTTCTTCGTCGGTCCATTCCCGGCGCCTTCAAACGTATCGACATTGAAGCAAGTATTCTGTTTGGCCAGTTGTGGCAGCACCCGCGAATCACCTCCGCCGATCTCTGCGATTGTCTGGCCCTGAACCTCCTTCAGCATGTCATAGACGACAAGGTCCTGAATGGATTTCAGGTGGAACTCCCCCCGAGACTTGATCTTCTCGTCCAGCCCCGCGTCCCAGGCTTTCCACAGCGTCGGCTTGCGAACAAAATCAAACATGCAAGGGTCTCTCTATAAAACGGAAGGAAATACATTAGGCTCAAGCTCAAACATCTATCCTCTCGAAATAAAATAGGCATGAGGCAATGTGATGCTCTGGGAAGGATGACTTGGCCGAGATGGCAGGAATTTTATTGTGTGCACATGCCTTGTCTGCACCTTTCATTGAGTTGTGAACCGCTGCAAGGTAATCTCCAGTTGTAAGGAGAGCTTATAGCAGAGAGCCGCGGGCGTCATTTTGCCAGCATTGTTGTGCGCATAAGACTAGTTTAAGGAAATATTTGAAATGTTCACTATCACAAGCCGCCCGCTTTTCGGGAATGCCAGTGATATGGTTCATATTCTTTTCTGGCATTCAAATTAAGTACGCCCATAGCGACGGAAGGGCCAGGAACAGACGCGAAAGGTAAGGTCATCTTACAGGTACTCGTGACTTGAATTTTCAGCTTCTGCATTGTTTATGCGGACACCTCACCTGTCTCGCTTTTTCCTCCAAAACTTTAAGGATTAGTCTGAATGATTTTGCCGGAGTGGCCGAACACGTATCGCAATTCAGAGATCTCTGATGCTTGGGCGGAAAAGGGGTTTGCGACCCTGGCAGAGCTCCGTCGCTGGTTTCCCTCTTTAAGTGGAGCGAAGAATTCCAGCAGGGAACTCACTCACGCCCTGCGTGCATTCAATAGCAGCGACCTGTCTGTTGCGAGTGTTGAGAAGGCTGCCTCGGACGGAGATGCGGAAGCAACCGCGCTTTTGAAGTTATTGCGCCGCGATCCTGCCATTTCATCTCCGCCGTATTCGAAGCTTGCAGGGGAGGAATTTCATCGCCTCAGGGCCATGATCAAGGACGATCCGTCGGTTGTGCATACTGGCTCAAGTCTGGACGTTTATCCGTATTATATTCCTGGGCGGACTTATGGCTTTGACATTGCGTGGGTCCGTGAGATTCTTGGCGTGTCCGCTCAGCGCCTCGAAGACATGAAAGCTGCCCGAACCAGAGATATTGCCATTCTTGTCGGCAACGGTCCTTCGCTTAACAAGACGGATTTGTCGCTGCTTGAAGACCAGGATGTCTTTATCTCCAATTATGCCATCAAGCACGAAGACCTATCGCGTTATGCGAAAGGGGTCGCCGTAACGAATTATCTCGTCGCAGAGCAGGAACCGTATCAGTTCATGCTACGCGATGACATCTGGAAGTTCTTTCCCTTCTGGTTACGGAACACCATAATCCCGGATGACAAGACCATCATGCTGGATGCTCAGGGAGGGGAGCTTTTCTTCTCAGAAGATATTACCAAGCGCATCGCATGGCACTCTACGGTCAGCTTTTTCTGGCTCCAGATTCTGTACCATCTCGGCTACAAAAAGGTGCTGATGATTGGTTTCGATAATTCTTACAATCAGTCCAAGTCTTCCAAGGAAGGCGACATGATCAAGCAGGAGCAGGATGACCCAAATCATTTTGATCCAAGCTATTTCAAGGGCAAGACATGGCAGGCTGCTGATACCTCCAAAATGGAGGAGACCTATGTTATTTCGCGTGACTTTTACGCGGCAAATGGACGTGAGCTTGTCAATTGTACTGTAGGCGGAGCGCTTGAGGCACTGCGTCGTGGAGATCTGGCTGAGGAATTGAAGGCGCCTCCAAAGTCTGTAGATCAGGTGAAGCCAGTCCCGACACGACAGCGCGGTGAGACTTCGCCCAAGATTGCGATCATTACGCCGTTCTGGAAGGGCGATGTGGCCATGGCCGAACGGCACTGGCGTATCACGCGCCGTATTGGCGGGCGGCCTGAAGACCACATCCATCTCTTCAAACATGCTCGCGCAGATCTTCCCCCGGTCACATTTGAAAATGTTATTTGTGCGGATATCGACAAGGCCTATCCGCGAGAATCAAAGCTACCCCACCCGGCTGGGCCAAACCTCACTTTTGTGCATACGGTAAAGCTGCTGGCTGAGTCAGATTATACGCACTTCTTCTGGTTGGAACCTGACTGTGTCCCGACACGGGCAGATTGGCTTGATGCGTTTATTGATGCAGCAGAAGATAATCCGGATGCTCCGATTGTTGGCGTAGGCGGAGGTGCGATTTCGCCGACGGTCCCGCATTGGAAGCATCACTTTGCCGGGTGTTCCCTTTACAATGTGAAGGCGCTGGCAAAGGTCGACTGGTCACGTTTTCTCGAAAAGGAGCTCGACGTATCCTTCGATGTCTGGCTGTCGCGTGAGCTGGGTTATATCAAACTTCTGGACGTTGATGATGAGGACCAGAAAGACACCATCATCTTTGGCCCTCACCGCTACAAATGGGAGTTGGTGGAGCGACCCAGCGCTATTGTGACGGGGATGTTCGAACATTGGCGTCCCCAGAAATTCCTTTCGGAAGACCAGCTCCAATCTTTTGTCGAGTCAGGCAATTTCAGCCTTTTTCATGCGATCAAGGATGAGAAACTTCAGCGCCGTATTCATGCAAATGCGCCGAAATCCGCTTCAACGATAATTATAAACTATAACAACGAAAAATTCTTGCGGGAGGCGATCGAATCATCTCTTGACCAAGATGGAATTGATGGCATCGATTATGAGGTCATTGTCGTTGATGATGGGTCTACGGATGACTCCTTGAGTATCATCGACAGCTTCGGCGACCGCATTCGCGCGATCAAGCTTGAACATGGCCGTCTGAACGGAAACTTCAATCAGCAACGAGCCTTGATGCACGCCATCAAACAGGCAAAAGGCGACGTCATTTTGCTGCTTGATGGGGATGACGCTTGCCGGCCTGAACGCGTCAGCAAGGTGGTTGAGACGTTTGATAATCCAGATGTCGTTCTCGTCCAGCATGCGCTGGAAACCATCACTGAAGATGGGGCCCTTTTAGGCGATACGCGCCCGCTTCAGCAGACGACCATCGTGCGCCCTTGGGATTATCTGGAAAGACAGCAGGCGAACTTTTATCAGCCCACCAGTGGTCTCGCATTCCGGAGAAGTTACATAGAGCTTTGCAGTACGCTCCTTCTCGGGTTTGACCGCTTTCACCGCACCTGGCTGGACGTGCGGCTTACGCGCCTTGCGCCATTTTTTGGTAAGACGGCGACCCTTTGGGGGGCGTTAGCGGCATGGAGACGGCATGGGGCATCCGATTCCATCGAGAGGGATAATATTCGGTCACGTCTGATTGAGCACCATGACTGGATAAATGACGCCGGGCGTCATTTTGGTTTCTCTCTTGGGTATCGGGGTGGACGTAGTGAACTCGGCGTCCGTCAGGAGGATGTTCTGAGGCCCCTTGAGCTGAAACCAGTAATTCGTCTGTCGTATGATGGCGAAGATATCGATCTTAAAATTCAGAATGGTGAAGACATTAATTCTGTGAACGGGGTGTGGCGTCAAAGAATTTCAGTTCTTCTGCCTGCTGACTGTTCCTTCAGTGATGAAGCCGTGAGGTTGATTGAGGACTGTGATCTCATTCTCCCCGTAGAAAATCTCGATCACTTGGAAGCCTGCATTTTCAATCAGGGATCCTACCGCCGTGTTTTTACTGATGGTGCTGGCACATCCAATGGATGGGCATTCATTGTCTGCACGGATGAGCAGGAACTGACATCTGCCAGAATCCGACAGGCCTCAGGTCGCCTGGGCCGTAAGGTTGTGTGTATCGTTGTCGCTCATGGTGATCAAAAGCCGCTTCCTTTGGAGGACGTGGCTCATGCGTTGGGATATCGCACTCTCTTTCCTGTTGAAAATGGAGAGCGCTGGAAGCAGGTAATCACGGATGCGACAGACATGATGCATGTGGATGTGTCGCATGCTGGAGACAATGTGGAGTCATTAAGAGAGAGGCTGAGCATTCGCAGGTATGCAGACCAGACTCCTGCCGGTGAGAGTGTGCCTTTCAACACATCCCAGCTATTGCTGCCGCCGCCGCCTCAGATGAAGCCAGCCTTGCCACGTGATGCCCATGCAGGCGTCGATGAAACCCAAGTTGTGGCCAGACTGATGTCTGGACTGAAAGGTCGTGACCATGTCATGATCGATGTCGGAGCTCATTTCGGGACATCTGCGAAATTTTTCCACAACCTTGGCTGGACTATCCATTGCTTCGAACCAGATCCGGATAACCGTAAGAAACTGGTTGGCCATTTTGGCAAGTCTCCCAACATATCCATTGATACGCGGGCTGTGAGCAATGTGGCAGGAGAGACCTTGCCATTCTACACGTCGCAGGAAAGCACTGGAATCAGTGGACTGAACAAGTTCCGCGAGACACATGTTGCCGCGCTGACCGTGGAGACCACTACAATTGAAGAGGTGATTAATGAGAAAGGCCTGACCCGGATCGATTTTCTCAAGATCGATGTAGAAGGGTTTGACTTTTCTGTTCTGAAGGGAGTGCCGTGGCACAGGCTGAAGCCTGATGTTATCGAGTGTGAATATGAAGATGCGAAAACCGTCTCTATGGGGTACAACTGGCATGAGATCGCCAGATATCTGATAGATCGCGGATATACGGTATATGTCAGTGAGTGGCATCCTATTGTTCGTTACGGGATTGCGCATGACTGGAAGACGGTCGTGCCTTATGCTCAGTCAGAAGCGGTGGACAAGGATAGCTGGGGCAATCTACTCGCTTTTCGGAAAGACCCGGGATACGACGCAGTCCGCAAGGCATTTGATGATTTGGTGAAACTACGCACGCCGGCCCAGGCGGGCGTCCCGCCTTCCGGCAACACAGCATCACCTTCTGCCCTGCCATCGCCAGCAAATGTCAAACGGCCTTTTTATGCCGTGGCTGGAGAGCGGCTGGCGGCAAAATCGCCCCGCGCTTTCGCCGCATTACGTTTTTTGCGGCGCGGCCTGATGGGGGTTGTGCGGCGTAAATGGATGTTGCCTGTTGTCGCACTGCTTGCCTTGCTTGTGGGGCTCACATTCATTCCGCAATTTGGGCTGTCAGCATGGCGTCCCTGGATTTTGGGAGTAGCTGCTTTCTCGGTGGCGATGTTGTCAGTTCTATATCTGGCGCTGCGGGTCTATCAGTATATCAATGTGCTTTCGATGGAGATCCAGACGCTTCGTCGGTCTATCGAATATCTCAAAAAGGCTCAGCAGGCGGACAAAGTCCGGTCGGACGGAATCCTGGGCCGGGAAAATATGCTGAAGAAAGATATGGATCTGTTGAAGCGTGGACATGTCGACATGGATTCTGAATTACAGAAGACTGTGATTCAGGTCGCCGACATTGATAAAAAGCTGACACGCACTGACCAGGAGCTCACACGTACTGATCAAGAGCTGGCACGCGACATCAAACGTACTAAGGTTGAAGCAGATGAAAAGATTAAACGAGCCCATGACTCGCTTGAACAGAGTCTGAAAAGCGCTGAACATACCCTTGCGAACAGGATTGATAAGTTTGAGCAAGTGGTGGCGAAAGGGCTGGAAGAGAAAATACAGGGGATTGAGGGCAAACAGGCAGAATCCAGCCAGACATCCGAGAAATTCGCGCAGGTGGCGGAGGATCGGTTCAATCGGGTAGAATCTCGCATATCTACGGGTGAGCGCCAGATAGGTGAGATCAAGTATCCGGATGCGCCCCAGACCCTGGTCTTGTTCGGCCATCATAAATGTGCCTCGCGCTATTTCCGTGATGAGATCTTCAATCGCATCGCCGAGATGACGGATGCGAGGATTCGCCGGTATCACATTGATAATCCGCCCTTCCACCATTCCCGCATGGATGAGCTGGATCTCTCGAATATTGACTTTACCGACCTGGGTAAGGCCGGGAAAGATGTTGTCATGCTGGCCAATGCGACAGAGCGTTCGCTTGCGAAGATTCAGAGACATACAGAAGACTGGAAGGGAGTTCGTATTATCCGCGATCCCCGCCAGGTTCTTGTTTCAAACTATTTCCATCACAAGCATGATCATAATACCGAATATGCTGGGTGGGTTTGGGACAAGCTTGTAACGGACCAGCCCATCCTTCGGGAGCTGCCGGAAGAAGAGGGTCTGATCTACGAACTGGAGAATATTTCCAAGGAGGTGATCGAAACGCAAATCCTGGCATCACTCGAAGATGACCGAATCCTTACATTCAAACTGGAAGCATTTGAGGAGGATCGCCTGGCCTATCTTCAGCAGATTGCCCAGTTCCTGGGGGTTGCTGATATTGCTGGTATTGCTTTGGGCAAGCGGGGAGGAAGCGACAACAGTAATCTTTGGCAGGCACATTTTACCTCAAAATTGAGGGATATGTTCAAGGAACGTTACGGACAGGCTCTTATTGATCTGGGATATGCCGAGGATATGGATTGGTAGGCGCGTCGTCATATTGATGCGCAAACGGTAATGATGAAACCACGTGACACCCTTAAACGACTGGGTCTATGTGGTTGGGTAAAGAGTACGGGCGGTAGATGTTTTGAGCGAAACTAAAGTCATTTCAGCGGCTCAATTTGTTCATCCACTGGTATTTGTGCGAGATGTATGTGATGGCTTGAAGCGCCACCATGTCTGGCGTGCTTTTGCGTGGGATGAGACAAAGCTCCGATATCATCGCAGTGTGCTGGGGCTATTCTGGATCATTGCAAGCTATGCGCTTTTTGTGGGCGGAATTTCTCTTTTCTTCAGTGGTTTCGCTTCCCTGTCCGCACAGGAATTTACAATTTATGTAGCATTGGGCTATGCGACCTTCACGTTCCTGATGGCCAACATTGCGGATGGCAGTGCCGTTTTCTCGACATCGAGTGCATGGATCAAGAGTACAAATCTTCCTTACTCGATTTATGTGTTCAAAAGCCTTTTCAGGTCACTTTTGCCATTCGTCATGCAGCTGACGGTTGCTTTTGCTCTAATGCTTTATTTTGGAACTTTCGCCAAAGTTTCCTGGCATGCCTTCATGGCATTGCCAGCTTTGGTCATGTTCCTTCTATGTGCGGTCCCATTACAATATGCATTGGGTCTGATTTCTGCCCGTTACGATGATATACAGCATAGTATCAATGCCATCACTCGCTTGTTGATATTTATTACCCCCATTCTTTGGGTCCGTGAGGAAGCTCATGGGACACGGGGTCTGCTGGCTGATCTGAACCCTATGACTCATTTTCTGGAAATATTCCGTAATCCCCTGATGGGCATGGATGCGCGGCCTCTCAGCTGGATGGTGGTGATTGGCGTCACAATCCTGATGTGGCTTTTTGCGGGCCTAATCAGCACGCTGATGCGCCAGCGTCTGCCATTCTGGATCTGATCGGGCTCTTTTTATGAACAGGCATACCCCCATCCCGCAGAAGAAGGCTGACGTCATGTCCGGAGTATCAGACCGCTCCGATTGTCGGGTGATACTCGAAAATGTGTCCTTGGACTTCCCGCTTCATTCCACCGCAAAGCTCGCGCTCATGCAGAACCAGCGTGGGGTGGTGCCGCCGACCAAGGATGCCGACAAACTGATCATGAAGAATGGTCGCATCAAGGGCGTCCATGCGCTCAGGGACCTGTCACTGACAATCAAGTCCGGCGAACGTGTCGGGCTGATTGGATCGAACGGGTCCGGAAAGACGACCCTGTTACAGGTTCTGGCAGGTATCCTGCCGCCGACAAAAGGTAGAGTGACCATCACGGGGCGGCCAACCAGCCTGATTAATATTCACCTGGGTCTGATGCCGCATGCGACAGGGCACCGGAACATCATGCTTCGCGGTCTGGCGGCCGGCCAGGACCGCGACACGATTGAATCCAAACGCGAGGAGATCGCGCAATTCTGCCAGCTTGGAGACTTTCTCGAACTGCCGGTTTCAACCTATTCTGCGGGCATGCGCATGCGCCTCAACTTTGCGATTGCCACGGCGTTCACACCGGAAATCCTGATCCTTGATGAATGGTTGAGTGCGGGTGACCAGGAATTCAAGAAAAATGCCTCCATGCGGATGCGGGAATTCGTGGAGCAGGCGGGTATTCTCGTGCTCGCGTCTCACGGGCCTGACATGCTGCTACAGAATTGCGAACGCGGGATCTGGCTGGACGCTGGCAGGGTTCGCCAGGATGGCGGCATGAAAGAGGTGCTCAAGGCGTATCAAGCCGAGAAGGCCGGCAAAAAGTAGATTTATCCTCCGCCAGCAGCCTCAGTGTCGTCTGTCAGATATCGCTCAAGTGAGTAACGCGCTCAGCTGAAACAGACGCGCTCTGCTTTTGCGGTCTTTTTTCAATATCCGCGCTGAAGGGTCTGACATGGGGCAACCGCCGGTTCATGGTGAAAGGGTTCCACGCCATGGTGCGGGAAAGCGTCCAGACAGAGACTTTCCGCTTCCCGGTTTTCCAGCGATCATTCGCCCGGATGGCAAAAGCGTCCCGAAATCCATGCCAGGTGCCACGCAGGGTGGGCACAAAACATCCAATCATCGCGCTGCGCAGGATTAGATAGACAGAGATCAGTAAATGCGCTGGCAAGGTCAGCAGCAGCAGCGCCAAGGGCATGTTCTTGAAATACGTCCAGATACGGTTACGCGTGCCGTGATAGGATGAAAACGCGCTGTGCCGTCCGGAAATGGCACTGCCGGCATGCTGGATGGCCGCGTCTTTCAGGAACACGCACGGCTCGCCCATCAATTGCAGGCGAAAGCCGATGTCCACGTCTTCGCAATAGCAGAAATACCGCTCATCAAATCCGCCAATGCGGAGGAACAATTCCCGGTCATAGACGGCGCCGGCGCCGCAGGGGCTGAAACATAATCCGGTGTCGGGCAGTCGTGAGACCGGATGCCCAAATCCGCCTCTCCACGGAACGCCCAGCACCAGATAGGCGTCACCTGTTCCATCCAGAATGCCCTCTTCATCCAGGCTGTACTGCGTGCAGGCGAAGACCCTGCAGTCCGGGAAGCGCTGTCCAGCCAGATGCAATTGTTCCAGCCAGTCCGGCGCGGCCGTGGCATCGGGATTGAGCAGGGCCAGCCAGCGACCGCGTGCCAGCTTTGCGGCCTGGTTATTGGCTGCTGCAAAGCCTGTATTGTCCGTGTTTTTCACCAGCTGCGCCTGTGTCAGGCCTGACAGATCCAGCTGATCGGCTGAGCCATCCTGAGAGGCATTATCAATCACGATCAGCTCGAAATTCTGGTAGGTCTGCTGCTTCAGGGACTCAACAGCTGCCTGCAGATAGGCACCGCCATTATAGTTCACGATAATGACGGAATAATCCGGGCCTTTGGCTTCGGTCCCGGGCGACGGGATGTCTGTAGCTTCTGATACGCGTGTCATACTAGTTCCAGAACTACACCCTGCTTCCCCTACATTCTTATAGGCATGTTCCCCTGATCCAGTCGACCCAAGTGCGATAGACAGTGCAGTTCGGAAAAATTAGTTTCATCTGGAACTAATATTCGGACTGCGCTATAATCCTTTTCATGAGCAGCACATCTTTGAAAAATCGCTATCATGATGCCCCGCGCGCGGCCGATTTCACGATTGACCAGGCCTGGGACACCTATAGCGCCGCAGAGCATGACCGGTGGGACCGCCTGTTCCGCCGTCAGCGCGAGATTGCCAAAGGCCGGGCCTGTGAGACGGCCCTGAAGGCGATGGAGGCGCTGGAGCTTTCGGCCTCCGGCATCCCGCATATGGGAGAGCTGTCGGACAAGCTGGAAAAGATCTCCGGCTGGCGCGTCGTGCCGGTCGCAGAGCTGGTGCCGGACGAGGTTTTCTTTGACCATCTGGCCAATCGCCGCTTCCCGGCGGGCGCCTTTATCCGGCCGGAGGCAGAGTTCGACTATCTGCAGGAGCCGGACATCTTCCACGACATTTTCGGTCATGTCCCGCTGCTGGCCAATCCTGTGTTTGCGGACTTCATGGAGGCCTATGGCAAGGGCGGCCAGCGCGCCATGCAGCTGGGCCAGCTGCACAATCTGGCGCGGCTCTACTGGTACACGGTGGAGTTCGGCCTGATCCGCGAGGCAGGCGGCCTGCGCATCTATGGCGCCGGCATCCTGTCCAGCCCGCAGGAAACCGTCTTCGCGCTGGAGGATGACAGCCCGAACCGTGTTGCCTTCGACCTGCAGCGCCTCATGCGTACAAAATACATCATCGACGATTTCCAGCAGACCTATTTCGTCATCGACAGTTTCGATGCGCTGCTGGACGCCTGCTACAAGGATTTTGGGAATGTCTACCAACAGGTCAAAGACCAGCCAGATATTGAGGCTCACGAGACCCTTGCGGAAGATGCATTGTTCAACAAAGGCACGCTGGACTACTTCCGCAAGAAGGCGTCCGTCTAACCCACGCTGAGCGCCAGCAGCCGGCTGATCTGCGCATAGGGCAGGGCGCTTTCGCTGTGCCAGTGAGTGAAGGCCGCCTGCACTTTCTTCATCGCGGATTTGCTCTTGGCTTCCGGCGTCTCCAGCACGTCCTCACGCACCAGCGCGCGGCAGACATCGCCGGATGCGATCCACGTATCATGCCCTGAAAAGCGCAGGAAATACTGCCCCGTTGCGCCGCCAAGGCGAGAGCCTTTCTTGCCGAGATGGTCCAGCAGGCCTGCCTGGTCATCCTGCGGCCAGGCCTTCAGGAATTTGCCAAAGCTGCCATGCTCGGTCGCTGTCTCTGCCACAAAGCGGGCATTCTCCAGCGTCGCCTTGATCTTCTGGCCATTGCGCACGATGCGCGCATCAGAGACCAACTGGCCCAGCATCTCGTCGCCAAAGAAGGCCAGCTTGTGCGGGTCGAACCCCTCAAAGGCCGCTTCAAAGCCCGGCCATTTCGTCTCGATGACTTTCCAGTTGAAGCCGGCATTGAAGACGCACCGCGTCATCGTAGCGAGGTATCGGTCATCCGGCACCTTGGCCAGATCCTTCACGGCGTACGAATTGCGCGACATTTCCAGCACGGCGTCGCGGCTGCCATGATGGCTCGCGGCGAAATCGATGATGCGGTCCATCGTGTTCATGGTTCGGCGTCCTCCCGGAAATTACCTTGTCGCATCACCGCGAAATGTCCAAGAGCCTTGACCGGGCAGGGAAAAGCGGAGATCGCTTGACCATGCATTATGTCCCGCGAATTCTCGTCACCGGCGGTGCCGGTTTTATCGGCTCCTTCCTGTGCGAGCGGCTTCTGGAAACCGGCGCGGAAGTGCTCTGCGTCGACAATTTCTTCACCGGCCGGCGCAGCAATGTCGCCCACCTTCTGGACAATCCGAAGTTTGAGGTGATGCGCCACGACATCACCGTGCCGCTGTTTGTCGAGGTCGACCAGATCTACAATATGGCGTGCCCGGCCAGCCCCATTCACTACCAGTTTGACCCCGTGCAGACGACCAAGACCAGTGTGCATGGCGCGATCAACATGTTGGGCCTGGCCAAGCGGACACGCGCGAAGATCCTGCAGGCCTCCACCTCTGAAGTGTATGGCGACCCGGAAATCCACCCGCAGACCGAAGACTATTGGGGCAATGTGAACCCGCTCGGCCCCCGCGCCTGCTATGATGAGGGCAAGCGCTGCGCCGAGACGCTGTTCTTTGACTATCACCGCCAGCACAATGTGAAGATCAAGGTCGCACGCATCTTCAATACTTATGGCCCGCGCATGCATCCGAATGATGGCCGGGTCGTCTCCAACTTCATTGTCCAGGCCCTGCGCGGGGAAGACATCACGCTGTATGGCGATGGTGAGCAGACGCGCAGCTTCTGCTATGTGTCGGATCTTGTCGACGGCCTGATCCGCCTGATGAACACCGAAGATGATGTCACCGGACCGATCAACCTTGGCAATCCGGGGGAGTTCACCATCCGCCAGCTGGCCGAGCAGATCATCGAGCAGACCGGCTCAAACTCCCAACTCGTCCACAAGCCGCTGCCGCAGGATGATCCGCGCCAGCGCCGCCCGGACATCACCCGCGCCAAGACCACGCTGGACTGGGAGCCGGGCATCCGCCTCGCCGAAGGTCTGAAGCCCACAATCGAATACTTCCGGAATGAGATTGCGGAGATGGCGTAACGCCCAGCACGTTCGCCCGGCATGGCGGGGGCCATCCGGTGGGGGGAGCTGAATTCGGGCAGGAAGTTTTGTATCAGGAGGTGTCGGGGGCGGGCTCGCGGTATGCCGGGTGCAGGTCTGAGAGGGCCATGTGCAGGGCGTCCACAAGCGCGCTCAGGATAAGCGGCTGGGCGTCGTCCGCAAACTCGGCCGGAAGATCACTGCCGAGCGCCGGGCGTTCCCACGCACGCACGCGCGGCGCTTCATATGTATAGAGATTTTTCGGCTTGGGCTTGCGGACGTCCGACACGTATTTCACGCGGACGAATCCGCAGCGCGTGACGTTGAGCAGAAAGTCCTGACCCGTCTCTTTTTGATGAATCGCAATGGCCCACAGCTGCAGCCAGAGCCACGGCCAGAAGACCGGGTGGACATAGGCATAGGCCGGGGCGAAACGCGGATCAGACATGGATCCACTATACACCGGGTGCGGAGGGTGTCGGAAAAGTTTATTTTTGGGTCAGTGTTTGCTGCAGGTTGGGGGTGGTTTTTTGTGGGATAAGTGCATGGTCGTGTCATCCCGGGTATTTGCTGCGCAACTTCCGGGACCCTGTGCGGGGTGGCGCCTTTCGCTTGCGCTCAAGGCCTGCTCTGGGGCGAACGACATGCGTTCGCTATACCCCTGTCATCCCGGCCAAGCGTAGCGCAGAGCCGGGATTCCGTGGCAAGGCGGTCAATATTAGAAACCCGGGGAGTTCTACATCCGCCTTGTTGAAGGACTGAAGCCCACGATCCGAACACTTCCGGTGCGAGATTGCTGAGATGGTGAGAAATCAGGCTGGCTTTGCGATTTCATCAAAATGAAGCAAGCTAAACAAGTCTAGTTCACAGACTTCATTTCAGAACTAAACCGTTTTAGAGCGTGATAAGCTTTACTGTCTTTGTCGCCATCGATGATATAGTCTTCCATAAAACCACTGGTGGTGTTGACGCGTATCCAGACGCGCTTGGCTGCCAATATTTCATCTATGACTTCTACCGGTGCAACAAAGACTTGCGTTGAAGTTTCAATAGCGCCAGCAACACGCTCAAACTCAGTGGCAGTGCTAGCCTCAGCAAGATTGATTTTTTGACCGTCTATATTGAGTGCCGCTCCTGTAATGCCTTGAGTCTTTCCAGTTATCTGGACCAGCATAAGAACTTGCTCTGGCTCAGCTTGTTGCCACTCGGCTCCTAGAGAAAGACAAATAAACGCTCCGTCACAACCAAGACCATGTGGTTGGATGTTTACAATCGCAGCATCGTCGAAACCACTATATGTTGTCTTTGCGTCTAACCCTGTGGTTGTCGCACAAGCTGTAAACAGTAATGAAGCTGCTATAACCATTCTTCGCATTCAGTCTGCCCCCTGTGAAGTCGATTTTAGGTTTATCATTTTACAGCTTTAAGTGTGCAAGGATTCTCTGAAAAGCAAAATGCTCGGTATTAAACCTATTGGCGCTGCGTTTATGCTTGCGCATTCAAACCGTAAATTTGATCCAGTCATGGCCCTTGCTTGCGCTGCGGGCATTTGTTTCTTCAAATTGATCCTTGATCAATTTGTGCGCGGAGGGCGCACCGGAAAGGAATGGTGGGCCCGGCAGGATTTGAACCCGCGACCAAACCGTTATGAGCGGTCCGCTCTAACCAACTGAGCTACAGGCCCCCGTCGCCCGTTTTAGCGAGCTTCTCGGCCTTGGCAATGCGTTGTGTGCGCCCGGGATTTGCGAAACATGGTAGGCCTGTTGCATGGAGTGTATGAGCATCTCCCGGGATGGAACACACCAGAATGTAGAAGGGCCAGGATACATGCAGGACAGATCAGGAACCATTCTTGTTCCGGGCGGCGCGGGCTATATTGGCTCGCATACCTGTGTCGAGCTGATCAATCGCGGGTATAGACCTGTAATTGTTGATGATTTCTCGAATTCCTGCGCTGCGGCGATAGATCGGATTTGCCAGATTACCGGCGTGAATGATTTGCCCGTCATCGAGGCGGACATTCGCGATACGGCGCGGATGGAGGCCATCATGCGGGAGCATGAATGTGCCGCCGTGATCCATTTTGCCGGCCTGAAGGCCGTTGGCGAATCCACGCAGAAGCCGCTCGACTATTACAGCGTCAATGTCCAGGGCTCGCTCAGCCTGCTCACGGCGATGCAGGCGGCTGGGGTGAAGCATATCGTGTTCTCCTCCTCCGCGACCGTTTACGGCACGCCGGTCTCGCTGCCCTATACAGAGAGCCATCCCCTGGCCCCGACCAATCCCTATGGCATGACGAAATATGCCGTTGAGTTGATGCTGAACGATCTCGTCGCCTCGGGCGCGGACGTGAATGCGGGCATTCTGCGCTATTTCAACCCGATTGGTGCGCACCCGTCCGGCCTGATCGGGGAAGATCCGAACGGCATTCCGAACAATCTGATGCCCTATGTGGCGCAGGTGGCGGTTGGCCGCCGCCCGCACCTCAATGTGTTTGGCAATGACTATGACACGCCGGATGGCACAGGCGTGCGGGACTATATCCACGTCATGGATCTGGCCGAGGCGCACATTGCCGGTCTGGAAAAGCTGATGGCCTCTCCGGACAGTTTCACGGTCAATCTCGGCTCCGGCAATGGCTATTCGGTGCTGGATGTTGTGGAGGCCTTCAAAAAGGCCAGCGGCCGCGACATTCCGGTGGAGTTTGCCCCGCGCCGACCTGGCGACCTTCCAGCCTATTGGGCAGACCCGACGCATGCGCTGGAACTTCTGGGGTGGCAGACACGTTTTACCCTAGACGATATGTGCCGGGACCAATGGGCCTGGCAAAGTCAAAACCCGAACGGGTATCCGGACGGGGACACAAAACCGGCCTGATTTGTTCATGAGTGCGTCATGTCTCTCCTGCAAGGCTGGTTCATCAAGTCAACGCAAGGAGCGAACATGCGTATTGCCCGAAACCTGCTTATATCATCCAGCGCGCTTATCCTGGCCGGCACAATGGCTGCCTGCGCCCAAATGCCCGCAGCCCAGAATGCAAGTGCAGGAACCATGACCAGCAGCTACCATCCCAACTCCATCCAGCCTGAAACAACGCTCGACATTTCCGCCGAAGCGACCGTGAAGCAGGCGCCCGACATTGCCTATATCAATGCCGGTGTTCAGGCAGAGGCCGACACGGCGCAGCAGGCCATGGCTGATCAGGCGAAAGCCATGAACAGCATGTTTGAGGCACTCGCCGCAGCAGGCATCCCCGAAAAGGACATGCAGACCTCGAACCTCTCCCTCAACCCGGTTTATGACTATGTCGAGGAAACCGACGGCAACGGGCGTCGCAGCGGCAAACAGGTGCTGCGCGGCTATACCGCGTCCAACCAGCTGACGGTGAAAGTCTCCGATCTCGACAATCTGGGCGAGACGCTGGACAGCCTGGTCGCAGCCGGTGGCAACACGTTCAATGGCTTGTCCTTTGCCCTTGAAGACCCGAGTGATGCCCAGGATGAAGCGCGCCGCAAGGCGATCAAGGATGCGATGTCCCGCGCCGAGCTTTATGCGGAAGCCGCTGGCATGCGCGTGGGCCGGATCGTCAACATCTCCGAGGCTGGTGGTTATGCGCCGCAACCGATGCAGATGGACCGCATGGTGATGAATGAAGCGATGGGCGCCAAGTCCACGCCCATTTCCGGTGGTGAGATTGGCTATTCCGCTCAGGTCAGCGTGAAGTTTGAACTGGTGAAATAGACGCCGTCTCAGGCGGACGCCTCAGACATAGCCTTCGGTCAGAAGGTCTTTCATGTCGATGATTCCGATGGGGCGTCCGTCTTCCACGACAAATGCATTCGAGATGCGTTTCTCTGTCAGCCGCTTGATGACAACAGACATCCGGTCATCTTGTGAGATGGTTAGCGGGTTTGCCGTCATGATGGCGGTCGCATCGCCGCTCAATTTGCCGGCCAGCATGGCCCGGCGCAAATCGCCATCGGTTACCATTCCTACCATCCTGCCGTCCGCATCCAGTACGGCCACACACCCTTTCCGGCCTTCGGAGATTGCCAGAATCACTGTGTCCACCGGCGCCGTCTCTGGCACGCTTGGAATCTCGTCGCCGCGACCTGCCACATAGTCTGCAGCATTTTGCAGGGACCGGCCCAGCTTTCCGCCCGGATGCCGGAAGCCAAAGTCTTCACGTGAGAACCCCCGCCGCGCCATCAGCACGATGGTCAGCGCATCGCCCAGCGCCAGCGCCATGGTGGTGGAAGAGGTTGGCGCCAGGCCGTTCGGGCAGGCCTCTGCCACGGTCGGCATTTTCAGCAACACATCGCAATTGCGGCCCAGCGTGGAGTCCGGCGCGCGGCTCATGCCGATGACGGGGATCTGATTGCCCCGGCAATAGCGCAGCAAATCCACCAATTCCCGGCTCTCTCCGGAATAGGAGATCGCAATCACGACGGAACCCGGCACGATCATGCCGAGGTCGCCATGGCTGGCTTCGGTCGGGTGCAGGAAGAAGGATGGCGTGCCGGTAGAGGCGAGGCTGGCCGCCATTTTCTGGCCGATATGGCCTGACTTGCCGACGCCGGCGACGATGACATGGCGGTCTGTCGCCATGATCAGGTCTGCGGCCTGCTGAATGGTTTCGTCCAGGCCGGATTCCAGTTGTTCCAGCGCATCGCGTTCAATGCGGATCACATTGCGCGCTATGTCGAGATCGCTTTCACGGGTCACGTCGAGTCGCTCCTGATGCCTGAAAAGCGTTCTGGGTCAGGGGCGCGGACCTGGCAAGACCTGAACTCAGGCGGCATCTGCTGCAGATAAGCGCTGCTTAGCGAGCGAGACCCATCTGGCGCGCTTCATATTCGGAAACGCTCATGACAGGTGTTTTCGGCTGTGGGGCGACATCGATGGTGGTTTCCATCTTGGTCTGCTCGACGATTTCCGGCTCGGCCCGGGCGACAATGGCGGCTTCTTGCTGCGCTGCCGGTTTGTCTGCCGCAACAGCCTGCGCCGTGACCAGCGTTTCGGCCGGCGCCTCATCATCACTGCCGCCTTCGGCGATGATCACGCGCAGGGGCTTGCCGTTCAGCATCGGCTCGGCCGCGCCATTCGGGTGGATCGGCAGGGCAACCTTGGCAAATACCAGATCGTGTTGCTCAGCCGGATCGTTCAGCGTTTCAAAGGCAGCTTCAACCAGATCCTCGACATGGGCATTGCGGGATTTGGATGTGTTGCCGCCCAGCATGATGGCGATCACGCGGCGATTGTCGCGCTTGGCGGAGGCCATCAGATTGAAGCCGGACGCGCGGGTATAGCCAGTCTTGATGCCGTCCACACCGTCCACCTTGCCCAGCAGGTCATTGTGGTTCTTGTAGTCGCGCCCGCCCCAGTTGAAGCTGCGCTGAGAGAAATAGTGATAATAGTCAGCGTGATTTTCCAGCATCGCCTCGGCCAGAATGGCCAGGTCGCGTGCGGTGGTCAGCTGGCGCGTATCGGGCAGGCCGGACGCATTCATGAACCGCGTATTCTGCATGCCCAGGGCTTCGGCCTTCACCGTCATCAGCTGTGCGAAGCGGCTTTCCGTGCCGCCCAGGCGCTCGCCCACAACGGCGGCGACATCATTGGCAGACTTGTTGACCAGCGCGCCGATGGCGTCGCGGACGGTGATCGTGGAGCCGGTGCGCAGTTTCAGATTGGAAGGGGGTTGGCTGGCGGCATGGCGTGAGACGGTCAGGCGCTCGTCCAGCGTCACGTCTCCGGCCTTCAGGGCATCGAACAGCATGTAGAGCGTCATCACCTTGGTGAGAGAGGCCGGATAGCGCGGCTCGTCCGCATTGCGGGCGTGCAGCACTTCATGCGTGTCGGCGTCAATCACGATGGAGGCATACTTTTCTGCGGCCGCAGTCTGCGTTGCCAGACCGGACATGAAGAGCATCACCGTTAAAGCCATGGCCTTCAGAACTGGTGAGAATGCTCGCCGCATCATGTTTCCTCCTGAATGGGTTAATCCCGGTCGCCCCGGACTTAACCTAGAATCTGCCAAATCTGTTGACCACACCTTAACGCAGGGCCCAGCCTCACAAATCCGTAATATGGTGGCAAGGCACCTGAGGGGATTGTGAACAGAATTTATTGTGCGGTGCACAAAAAATCATTGCATGTGCGAACAATTTACGCTACGGTACTCACTCGACGCTAGAAGAGGACTATCCCATGGCGACAGCAAAGAAAGCCGCTCCGAAGACAAAAACGACCACCGCCAAGGCGGAAGCGCGTGTCGCGGATTCAGCGAGCAAAATGATTGATGAAGGTGTTGAGCAAATGACGGATTTCGCTGGTAAGTTCGGCGGGTTCGCCGAAGACGGTTTCAAGGCATTTGCCCAGCAGGCAGCCAGCTCCACGGAAATTTTCCGCACGCTCGGCGCCCGCAACATGGATTTCTTCGCTCGCACGCTGGAGCAAGGCGTGGAAGCCACGCAATCGCTGACCAGCGCGAAAGACCCGCGCGAAGCGATGGAAATCCAGACCGGTTACGCGAAGAATTTCTTCTCCGCCTACACCTCCGAAATGACCAAGCAGGCCGATATCTGCATGAGCGCCTGGCGCGATGCGGCGAAGCCTTTCATGGCCTTCGCAGGCAAGTAAGTTTTCTCTCGGTTCCTGACTGTCGGAGCTCCGTGCAGGCAGGCGTAGAGTAACGTAGATTGGTTGAAGCCGGGCCTTTTTGGTCCGGTTTCTTCTTTTTTGGGTCAGGCTTCCGCTGGATCAGGGGCTGGCAGAGACCGCGAGTCCGTATACATTTACGGCATGAGCGATTTTCTGGACTTCTCCACCCTCAAGCGTCCGAAGACGCCAAACACTTGGCTCGTCGCCCCGCCCGGTTTTGCCGATCAGGCGACGCCGGATGCGGAAGCGCCGCTTTTTTCCTGCACAGCTGAGGAATTGTTTGCCCGCGCCGAAGGCATGGTGGCGGCCCATAAAAGGTGGGAGCTGAAGGCCGCAGATCCCGCCAGCCGGCGGATGAGTTTCATCGCGATTTCGAAAATCCTGCGCTTCAAGGATGACATTGATATCGCAGTGCTGGCGGGGCCGGAGGGCTCCGGCAAGGCCACGCTCGCCATCTATTCCCGGTCGCGGGTCGGGCGCTCTGATTTCGGAGTGAATGAAAAGCGTATTCGGGAGATTCTTGATACACTCGCCTTGCCTTAAATTCAGGCAGCCTGTGTAATTGGCAGACATCGACTCTTCAAAGTCCAGCAGGAACGTATATCTTAAGACACATGAGCGGCACTCTTCATCCTATCTGGTTAAATGACCCGGGCCCTGAGGGCCCTCCGGGGGGCGGTCAGTCAGGGGATGAGGATGGTTCCAATTTCGGCCTCGCGACGCAGACGAGGACCCGGACGAAGAAGCCGTCGCTCTATCGTGTCCTTCTGCTGAATGATGACTACACTCCGATGGAGTTCGTCGTTTTCATTCTGGAGCGGTTCTTCAACCGGTCCACAGAGCAGGCGACGCGGATCATGCTGCACGTTCACCAAAAGGGCGTGGGGCTGTGCGGGGTTTATACCTACGAAGTGGCCGAAACGAAGGTCGCGCAGGTTTTGGACCTTGCCAAACGCCATGAACACCCTCTCCAATGCGTCATGGAGAAAGACGACTAGAAACACTCATCCCGGAAGGCCAACCCCTTGCCACGCTTGTCCCCCTCCTTAGAGACCGCCCTGGAAAAGGCCCTAACGCTCGCCTCGGAGCGTGATCATGAATACGCAACTCTGGAGCACCTGCTCCTGGCGCTGACGGAAGATGAGCATGCCCGAGAAGTCATGGGCGCCTGCAAAGTGGATATTGAAGCGCTCAGCGCTGATCTCAGCCGCTACATCGACGAAGAATTGTCCAGCCTGATAGTAGATGACGGCGAAGGCCGCGTTCAGCCCACGGCTGCCTTCCAGCGTGTGGTGCAGCGCGCCATCCTGCACGTCGAAAGCTCTGGCCGCGATGAAGTGACCGGCGCCAATGTGCTGGTTTCCATTTTCTCCGAGCGTGAAAGCCACGCTGCCTACTTCCTGCAAGAGCAGGACATGACCCGCTATGACGCGGTGAACTTCATCTCTCACGGCGTGGCCAAGCAGCCGGGCATGTCCCGTCCGTCGAGCCCGCGCGGCGCGGAGCATTCAGAAGAAGAACCCGTCAAGCAGGGCCATGAGGCGCTCGACGCCTATTGCGTGGACCTCAATGAAAAGGCGCGCTCCGGCAAGATCGATCCGCTGATCGGCCGCGAACTGGAAATCAATCGCTGCATCGAGGTGCTCTGCCGCCGCAACAAGAACAACCCGATCCTCGTTGGCGATCCGGGCGTGGGCAAGACGGCGATTGCCGAAGGCCTCGCCAAGAAGATCGTCGATGGCGAAGCGCCGGAGATCCTGGACGAAGCCGTCATCTGGTCGCTCGACATGGGCGCCTTGCTGGCCGGTACGCGCTATCGCGGTGACTTTGAGGAACGCCTCAAATCCGTGATGAAGGAACTGGAGCAGCAGGAAAAAGCCATCCTGTTCATTGACGAGATTCACACCATCATCGGCGCGGGCGCTACGTCCGGCGGCGCGATGGATGCGTCGAACCTTCTCAAGCCTGCGCTTCAGAATGGCGGCCTGCGCTGCATGGGCTCGACCACGTTCAAGGAATACAAGCAACACTTCGAGAAGGACCGCGCCCTGTCCCGCCGGTTCCGCAAGATCGATGTGGTGGAGCCGACCGTTCCGGATACGATCAAGATCCTGACCGGTCTGAAATCCCGTTTCGAGGATTTCCACGGCCTGCGCTACACCAATGACTCGATCAAGGCGGCGGTGGAGCTGTCGGACCGTTACATCACGGACCGCAAGCTGCCGGACAAGGCGATCGACGTGATCGATGAGGCCGGGGCCGCACAATGGCTGTTGCCGGCGTCCAAGCGCAAGAAGACAGTGGGCCAGAAGGACATCGAGGCGGTCATCGCCAAGATTGCCCGCATCCCCCCGAAACAGGTGTCCACGGACGATGCCGCTGCACTGAAGTCTCTGGAAACAGACCTGAAGCGCGTCGTCTTTGGACAAGGCGAGGCCATCGAGGCCTTGTCGGCCTCCATCAAGCTGGCCCGTGCCGGCCTGCGGGAACCGAACAAGCCGATCGGCTCCTATCTGTTCACCGGCCCGACCGGCGTCGGCAAGACCGAAGTCGCCAAACAGCTCGCCTCCATCATGGGTGTCGAGATGCTGCGCTTCGACATGTCGGAATATATGGAGCGTCACACCGTTTCCCGCCTGATCGGCGCGCCTCCGGGCTATGTCGGCTATGATGAGGGCGGCCTGCTGACCGATGGCGTGGACCAGCATCCGCACTGCGTGCTGCTGCTCGACGAGATCGAGAAGGCGCATCCGGACCTGTTCAACATCCTGCTGCAGGTGATGGACAATGGCTCGCTGACCGATGCCAATGGCCGCAAGGTGGACTTCCGGAATGTCATCCTGATCATGACGACCAATGCCGGGGCCGCGGATGCGTCCAAGAACTCCATCGGCTTTGGCCGGGGCAAGAAGGAAGACGAGCAGGAAGAGGCGCTCAAGCGCCTGTTCACGCCGGAATTCCGCAACCGCCTCGACGCCACGATCACCTTCGGTGGCCTGACGCCGGAAATCATCGACCGCGTGGTCGAGAAGTTCATCCTGCAGCTGGAAGTCCAGCTGGAAGATCGCAATGTCTCCATCGAGATCACCAAGGCGGCCCGCGAATGGCTGGCCAAGCGGGGCTTCGACGCAGACATGGGCGCGCGGCCGCTGGCCCGCACGATCCAGGAACACGTCAAGAAACCGATGGCGGAAGAATTGCTGTTCGGCGAACTGCAGAAGGGCGGCGTTGTCCATATCGATATCGACAAGGCCGACGAGGAAAAACTCGCCTTCAAATATGTCGCCGACAAGGGCAAGAAGAAAAAGCCCGCCGCCAAGAAAGGCTCTG
Source organism: Alphaproteobacteria bacterium (assembly GCA_018222605.1). Classification (GTDB taxonomy): domain Bacteria; phylum Pseudomonadota; class Alphaproteobacteria; order Caulobacterales; family Hyphomonadaceae; genus Hyphomonas. The sequence goes on along the minus strand of JAAEZZ010000002.1, from coordinate 15,994 downwards.
CCGAGGAACCGGCCTAGGCCTTCGGCAAAACCAGACACGACAAGGGCTGCCCCACGGGCAGCCCTTTCTCATTCTGGCGGCCTCGTTATCCTCCCTGGCATAATGGGAGGAATAGAAATGGCTGGAACTGTCAGCGGGGCGTGCGACCCGAAATTCGCGTCTGTAAAAGAAGAATTCGAGAAGAACTTTGCGGAGCGCGGCGAGGTGGGCGCGTCTGTCTGCCTGTCTGTGAATGGCGAGACGCTGGTGGACCTGTGGGGCGGCGTGGCCAATGCGGCGACCGGAGAGGCATGGCGCGAGGACACGATCTCCATCGTCTTCTCCTGCTCCAAGGCCGCGACGGCGCTGTGCGCGCATATCCTGATTGACCGGGGCGAGCTGAACCCGGAGGCGCTCGTCTCTGAATACTGGCCGGAATTTGCGAAGAACGGCAAAGAGGCAACCACGGTCCGGATGATGCTGAACCATGAAAGCGCGCTGCCGACGTTGCGCGATCCGGTCCGCCCCGGCGGCTTTACCGACTGGGACTATATGATCAAGCGCCTGGAGGATGAGGAAGCCTTCTGGGAACCGGGGACCCGCAATGGCTATCACATGATCAATTTCGGCTGGACAGTGGGCGAACTGGTCCGCCGCGTCTCCGGCAAGTCGCTCGGCACCTTCTTCCGGGAGGAAGTGGCGGAGAAGACCGGCGCGCGCTTCTGGCTGGGCCTGCCGGAAAACGAGGATGTGCACATCGCGCCCATCCTGCCCTATGCGCCCAAGCCGGATGACCAGCCGACCGAATTCACGATCAAGCTGATGACCGATCCGGACTCGATCCAGCACAAGAGTTTCATGAATAATGGCGGGTGGGACTTCAACGACCGCAAGGCCCAGGCGGCCGAGATTGGGGGCGGCGGGGGCCTGTCCAATGCGCGCGGGCAGGTGGCGATGTACACGCCGCTCGCCACCAATGACGGCACGCTGGTTTCATCCGACCGGTTGCAGGCGATGAGCATGGTGACAACCGCCACACAACGCGATGCGACCCTGCTGATCCCGACCCGGTTCGGGCCGGGCTTCATGAAGTCCATGGACAATCGCGCGCTGAACCTTGGCCCCGGTACCAGCGTCATCATGGGCGACCGGGCGTTTGGCCATGTCGGCGCAGGCGGCTCTATCGGCTTTGCCGATCCGGAAGCGGGCCTCGCCTTCAGCTACACGATGAACCAGATGGGCAATGGCATTCTGGTGAATGACCGCGCACAGAGCCTGATCGATGCGGCATACAAATCGCTCGGCTATCGCACCAATGCGCCGGGGGTTTGGGTGAAATAGGAGTGCGTTCGAAAAGGGCCCTATTCAGATGTGCAAAACCCAAGCATTCGGCAGATATACTCTGAGACCCGTTTGATGCTGAAAGATTTTAAGCGTTGCCATGGTATATCCGAGAGAATGTCCGAGATGGGATTATCTTCGCCCAAGATTAGGTTGATCTGCTCTAGAAGCCTTTCAGCAAAGTCTAGGTTAAAGTCTGGAATTAAATCCAGCATGTCTGGCGTCGGAATGCCGACTGCGGTCAGAGCGGCGTTCAAAAGACTTCTGACGGCGAACTTGCAGGCTTGGCAACTCCAGTTCTTTTTCAGCCATTCCGTGCCGCGCTTAAACCAGCCAAGTGTGATGCGCAGAGGCGTTCTTGCCTTAGTTTGCAGAATAGTCGCCCACTCTCGAAGCGATGGGCCATGCTTGGCGAAGATGAGAATGGCGTAAGGTGTATGAAATATCTCGGCACTTGAGGGAAGCTCACCCAAAACGCTAAGGGCATTAGGCCTGTCAGATTGAACATGAATGAACCCGGAGCAGTTCTCCGGGAGGCTTTCGCCCCTTCCAACGAAGGTTTCTACAGAGAATTCTTCGCCTTCTTCGGCAATTGTTTCCCATTCCAGCACCACTGCATCTTGGCTGTGCAGTTCCATGCGTAATAGCTGTTCCATAATGTCGCCCCCTCTTACGGCACCTCATATTACCATCAAAGGTAGAACTTTGGTAGAGCGCTTTAGGGATGGGTCCACGCGCAGGCAGAGGGCTGAAGGATCAGCCCTCGTCGTCTGCCTCGCCCATGCCGCGCCGCTGGGCGGTGGCGGCAATCGCCTTCTGTGCGGCTGCAACGCCTTCGCTGCGGGCAGGCGGGGACATGATCTCCGGCGGGTCCATCTCCTGCATGTAGATGGTGCGGCTGGGGAAGGCGAAGCTGGTGCCAGCCTTGGCGATGATGTCCATCACGGCGACGGCGAATTCTTCCTTGATGGCCAGCCACTGGCCCCAATCCTTGGTATTGGTGAAGGTGTAGATCAGGAAGTCGATGGAGCTGGCATTGAAGCTGTCCACGCGCACGAACAGGGCGGCGGCAGGCGGCTTGGCGAAGCGGTCATCATTCCATAGCCAGGCCTCGATCTCGTCGCGGATATATTTCAGCTGGTCCACCGTGGTGCGGTATTCTACGCCGACGACCCATTTGATGCGCCGATGCGTCATCCGGGAGAAATTGGTCACGGCGGCGTCCGACAATTGGCTGTTGGGCACATAGACCGGGCTCTTGTCGAAGCGGCGCACCAGGGTGGAGCGGAAATTGATCTTCTCCACCGTGCCCTCAACCACGCCGTCCACCTTGATCCACTCGCCGGGTACAAAGCGCTTCTCGGTGATGATCAGAATGCCGGAGATGAGGTTCTTGAACAGGTCCTGCGCGCCGAGGCCGACCGCGATGCCCAGTACGCCGAGACCGGCCAGCAGCGGCGCGATCTGGATGCCCCACTGCTCTGCCACTGCGCCAATGCCCAGTATGACCAGGATCACCTGCAGCGCCTTGATCATCCAGTCGACCGCGGCAGACGACAGCGCATTGCGCAAACTGACGAACAGGAACTCAAATGCGTTGACCGCGCGCGACAGCGTCCAGAACACGGCCAGCGTGATGACCGAGCGCAAGATGAGGTTGGCATAGATCTCCGCCTGCCCGGAAATGTTCGTCACCTGTAGCGCAATGTAGATGCCGATGATGACCGGCACGATCTTCAGGGGCGTCGCGATAGATTTGACCAGCGCATCATCGGCCTGTGTCTTCGTGCCAGCGGCGACGCGCATGATTGAGGCGACGACCAGCCGCGCGAACAGGCCGCGCAGGGCGATGGCCACCATCAGGATCAGCACAGAAATGACGATCTCGCCAAAGGTCAGCCCATAGGCGCCCTCATTCCAGATTGAGGCGATATAGATCGCGGCGTCCTTGACCGATTGCGGGGCGTTCTGGTCCAGCCAGGTTTCAAGGGAGGAAGGCATCCGGCAGCTCTCCATGTCTGGCCCAAATGGCGGGCGTGGCAGGTGCGATGGAGTGCTGTGTGCTAATCTGTGTTACGCGGCCTGTGAAGGCTTTGGCCTCAGGCCTTTATGTCGCGCCACTCTCCGGTGCCGAGGCCGTCCAGCGTCCAGTCACCGACACGGACCCGGATCAGGCGCAGCGTCGGATGGCCGACAGCGGCCGTCATGCGGCGTACCTGGCGGTTGCGGCCCTCGGTAATGGTCAGCTCGATCCAGCTGTCCGGCACGGATTTGCGGAACCGGATCGGCGGATTGCGCGGCCACAGATTTGCAGGCTCTGCAATCGGGCGCACCTCTGCCGGGGCCGTGCGGCCATCATTCAGATCTACGCCGGTTTGAAGCGCGGTGAGGGCGGCTTCGTCCGGAATGCCTTCCACCTGCGCCCAATAGGTCTTGGCCAGCTTGTGCTTTGGATCGGAGATGCGGGCCTGCAGCTTGCCGTCATCGGTCAGGACGAGCAGGCCCTCACTGTCACGGTCCAGCCGCCCGGCCGGATAGACATGTGGCACGTCCATATAGTCAGACAGGGTTTCGCGGGTGCTGGCCAGCGTGCCCTTGTCGGTGAACTGGGACAGCACATTGAACGGCTTGTTGAACAGGATGAGGCGCGCCATAAGACCGCCGATCAGGCGTTTACAACCGCGTGCAGGGATTTCAGCGTTGTCAGCAATCCCTCCGCGGAGGCGATGGGAAGACAGCTCGGCCCGTCACACAGGGCCTTGTCCGGATCGGTGTGGAATTCCAGGAACACACCGTCGGCGCCGGCGGCAATCGCGGACTTCGCAATGATCGCGACGCCATCGCGGCGGCCGCCTGTGGAGGCGCCGGCTGTGCGCGGGTCAGCGCCCGGCAGCTGGACCGCATGGGTCGCATCAATCGTCACCGGGCAGCCGAGCTTCTGCATCTCCGGAATGCCCAGCATGTCGACGACCAGATTGTTGTAGCCAAAGGACGAGCCGCGCTCGCACAGGATGACGCCCACCTCAGCGGCCTCGCCAATCTTGGAGACGATGTTCTTGGTGTCCCAAGGCGCGATGAATTGCGCCTTCTTCACCTGGATGAGGCCACCGGCGGCGGCGGTCGCCTTGGCGGTCGCGACGACGAGATCGGTCTGGCGGCACAGGAAGGCCGGGATCTGCACGATGTCTGCCACATCGGCGACGGCTTCGGCCTGCCCTTGCTCATGCAAATCCGTGCAGATCGGCACGCCCAGCTTCGCCTTGACGGAGGCGAGCACTTTCAGCCCGTCTTCCAGGCCCGGCCCGCGATAGGATTTGATCGAGGAGCGGTTCGCCTTGTCGAAGCTCGCCTTGAAGACATAGGGCAGGCCCAGCGCCTCGCAGATGCGCTTCAGCTCTGTGCCGACTTCCATGGCCAGGCCTTCATCTTCCAGCACGTTGAGGCCCGCAATCACGGAGAGCGGTTTACCGGTTCCGATGGTCCAGCCGGATTTTCCGTGAGTCAGAACGGACATGTCACTCTCCTTCAAGGGCATATGCAGCGTGATGTGTGTGGCCGCCTGAATAGCCTTGTTTCAGATCAGGTGAAACCCGTATCGCTCAGGCCGGGAAGGGCGGCGAGGAACAGGCCGCCAAAAATCAAAGAAGCCGCCCGATATGGGCGGCTTCCGTGAGCCCCTGGGACTCAAAAGATTCGGCAGCGTTTCAGCTTGCCTTCAAATATCTCTAGACGCTGACCGGAGGCTGCTCCTGCCAGACACCATAGGATATAAACCTTTTGATCCCATATGGTTTCTCACTCGACATGAATCACCTCCTTTCAAGCGTGCAACAGGCACGGACTTTGTCCAGAACCATCCCGGACGAATCAAAGCTAAGCATGATTTGCGCCAGAACAAAGTTAACATCGGGGCGTTTCAGGCCACATTTTTCATAACGCACGAAAAACGCCCGGAATTTTGTCCGGGCGGTCTTCAACAGGCGGGCATTTTACTCAGTCCTAGTCGTAGGCCAGGGCGCCGATGACGAGGCCGATAATGGCGCCGGTCGCGGCAGAGGCGAGGATGGCGTCTCCGCTGTCATAGTCGCGGGCCCAGTAATAGCCGGGCGGCGGCGCATAAAGGCCGTAGACGTTGTAATCATGGATATAGACCGTATGGCGGTGCGGACGGTACCAGCCGCCTACGGCATAGCGGGGGTGATAGCCCTGACGGTAATAGGGTCCATAGGCACGGCCATAGCGCACATAATTGTGGCGCGGCGGGGCATAATGGCGACGCGGCGGATTGTAGTAATGGTGAACCACGCGCGGTGGGCGGCGGTAGTCGCGGTGCTTGTAATGATGGTTGCTGCGCCGATAGTCATTCCTGCCGCGGTGGTCATGACCGCCACGATACTCATGGTGGCGGCCGCGATGCCCGTCACCGCGGTTCCAGTCTCCCCGGCGTCCGTCATGGTTGCGGCCCCGGTGGCCGTCTCCGCCATGGCGGCCATCATATTGGCGGTCTCCGCGGTGATGCTCGCCCCGTCTGCCCTGATCCGCAGAGGCGATCGGAGCAGCGATCAGGCCGAACGTAGCCGTAGCAGCCAGAAAGGCCGAAAGGGTCTTGTACAGTTTCATGGTGGGCAACGCCTCCAAATCTGGCCCCAATTCCCTACGTCTCAAGCATGGCCGGGGCTGCCTTTTCCCGCAATGGGCGGGCCTATGTGTGAAAGCTAGGCGGGCGGGGCTGAACTCCGGCTGAACGGCGTGTTAAGGAAAGTCCATGTCTGAATTTGGGGATCTTCGTATCAATGACGAGCTGACGCTGCCGGCCTGGGAGCTGTCGGAGAGCTTTGTGCGCGCCTCGGGGCCAGGCGGGCAGAATGTGAACAAGGTGTCCACCGCCGTGCAGCTGACCTGGCATGTGGAGGCGTCCTCCCTGCCGCCGGAGGTGAAGGCGCGCTTTGCCAAATTGTTCGCCAGCCGCATCACCAAGGATGGGCGTCTGATCGTGGAGGCCGCAGAGCACCGCAGCCAGGTGCTGAACCGGGAAGCGGCCCGCAAGCGGCTGGCCCAGATGATCGACAAGGCCTCACGCAGGCCCAAGCGCCGTATCCGGACCAAGCCGACCTATGGCAGCGTCAAGCGCCGCCTGAAGTCGAAGAAACAACGCGGGGAAATCAAGGCCCTGCGCGGCAATGTTGATCCGACCGAATAGGTTCTAGCAGCAGCCGCCGACCGGGGCCGGGCCGTTGTCTGCCATTGTCTCTGCAAAGACATCCGGTGCAGCGCAGCCGGGGAACAGGCCATAATGGGTCTGCCCATCGCCGACGACCTCGAAATAGGGCGCAAAGCGCGTCTCCATCAGCATGGCCAGTGTGTTGCCGCAGACTGGGAAGACACGGCCCGCTTCAATCTCATGCTCTGCATCCAGAACAAAGACACGCTCCATGCCTTCAACGCCGCCCTTGTAGATCACGGCCTGGCCGTAATCCTCGCAGGCCGCATCGAGGCCGTCCAGCTTCATCAGGCGCGCCGTGACGGAGGCAAAGCGGATCGGCTCCACCTTGGCTTTCAGCTTCGGATCGATGATGGCGAGGCGGCGGTGGCTGACCACGCGCGGATCGGTAAAGCCAGAGGCCCTGGCGATGCTCTGATAATCGCCCCAATACAGCGCGCCGGACAGGCACTCTCCGTACAGGACGGGATCGTTCACCAGCGCCTCCGGTACGCGGCGGTCGGCATAGACATCTGAGAAGTAAAGCTCGCCGCCCGGCTTCAGCAGGCGGTAGGCCTGGCGGAACACTTCCGGCTTGTCCGTGCAGAGATTGATCACGCAATTGGAGATGATGAGGTCAAAGCTGCCGGCCTCAAGGTCCAACTCGCCCAGCTTTTCCAGTTCGCCTTTCACAAAGCGCGTATTCGGTGCGTCATAGCCGAATTGCCCGGCATGCCAGGCCTCGTGCGCGCGGGCGACATCCAGCTGCTCGTCCGTCATGTCGACGCCGGTGACATGGCCCTTCGGCCCGACCAGCTTTGCCAGCGCGAACACATCGCGGCCTGCGCCGCAGCCAAGGTCCAGAACCTTCAGCCTCTCCAGCGCAGCAGGAATGGCGAGGCCGCAGCCATAATATTTCGCGGCGACCTCATCATGCACGGCGGCGAGGGCGGCAGAGACATGCAGCGGCGGCGCGCCTTCGGTCGTGCAGGCATCGGTGCGCAGATCCGCGCTGCCTTTCAGCGTTTCACCATAATAGGCTTTCACGACATCCTGGATCTGGTTCATGTCCGCTCTCCGCTTTGCTTCATGGGCGTGACCCTAGGGGGCTGGTACAGCGCTTTCCAGTCACGGATGCGTGTGATCAGTATTTCTTTTGCTTGGTCTTGCCGGCGGCGCGGTTGGCGGCCTTGTTTGCGCCCTTGCCATAGGTTTTGGCGGGCGGCTTGCGGGCGCCCTCGGCCTTGTCGGCATAGGGGTTCTTGCCCTGGCGCACGAACAGACGGATCGGCACGCCGTGCATGTCGAAGGCCTCGCGCAGCTCATTGACGAGATAGCGCTTATAGGTTTCCGGCATCTGGTCCCCGCGTGAGGCGATCAGCACAAAGGTTGGCGGGCGGGCCTTCATCTGCGCCATGTAGCGCGGCTTTATGCGCTTGCCCTGAACGCTGGGCGGCGGGTGGCGTTCGACCGTGTGGCGCAGCCACCGGTTCAGATCGCCGGTCTTCACCCGCGCGGTCCAGTCTTCATACACTTTCGCAACGGCGGGCATCAAACGGTCCGTATGCCGACCGGTCAGGCCGGACAGGAAGACGACCGGCGCGCCGCCGGCATTCGGCATAAGACGATTGGCCAGATCGCGAATATGACGGGCGGCCTCGTCCGGCTTCTTCACCGTGTCCCATTTGGAAATCACCAGCACGACGCCGCGCCCCTCGCGCAGGGCGAGTTCGGCGATCTGCAGATCCTGTTTCTCCATCGCCTCATGCGCGTCCATGACCAGGGCGATGATGTCGGCATATTTCAGGGAGCGGATCGTCTCTCCCGTGGACATGCGTTCCAGCCGTTCCTGCACCTTGCTCTTGCGGCGCAGGCCTGCCGTATCGACCAGGCGGATGCGGCGCCCTTCCCATTCCCAGTCAATGGAAATGGAATCGCGGGTGATGCCGGCTTCCGGGCCGGTCAGCAGGCGGTCTGATTGCAGCAGCTGGTTGATCAGCGTGGACTTGCCGGCATTCGGCCGACCGACAATGGCCAGCTTGATCGGCTTGTCATCGCGCGGCGGTTCCGGCGCAATGTCGACATCGGCGGCCTCAATGGCGGCGACCAGATCGTCATCGGAGACGCTGAGATCATCAATGTCGATATGCGCCAGCTTTTCGAGAATGTCTTCGGCGGCGCGGGGATCATAATCCTGTTCGGCTTCCTGCATGGCCAGCTCGAAGGCTTCCTCGCCCAGGGCGCGGCGGATGGCCTCGAACAGATCGGCCATGCCTTCGCCATGCTCGGCGCTGAGGCCGACCGGGTCGCCCAGCCCGAGATTCCAGGCTTCCATCAGGCCGGTATCGCCCTGGCGGCCTTCAGCCTTGTTGGCGGCCAGCACGATGGGGATGCCCGACTTGCGGAGCAGGGCGGCAAAATTCTCGTCTTCCGGGGTGACGCCGACGCGGGCATCGATCAGGAAAAGGGCGAGTTCGGCCTCGGCAATCGCGGCTTCCGTCTGCTGGCGCATCCGGGATTCCAGGCTGTCATCATAGGCCGTCTCATAGCCTGCCGTGTCGATCAGGATCAGCGGCATGGAGGCGAGATAGCCCTCGGCCTGTTTCCGGTCGCGCGTGACGCCCGGCTGGTCATCGACCAGCGCGATCTTCTTGCCGACCAGCCTGTTGAACAGGGTCGACTTGCCGACATTTGGGCGCCCGACAATGGCAAGTTTCAATGGCATGGCTCAGCCCGCTCCAATGCGTTATCGCGAGAGCGCGCCAGCCCGGCGCACCTCGCTACTGAATGGCGATGAGTTTCGCGTCATCGGTCAGAACAAAGAGTTTGTCCTGTACCGCAATCGGCTCGATGTAGACAGTGTCCTTCAGCGCAAGCGAGCCGACCTGCTCACCCGTCTGCGGATCGAACGCCATCAGTTCACCGCGTGAGGAGATAACGATGACGCGGCCAGATGCCACAATCGGGCCGACATAGCTGATGCGTTTCTTTTTCTTCTTCTCGTTCTTGTACTGCGGCAGCTCTTTCACCCAGAAGGCATTGCCGGTCGTGACGTCCAGCGCGGCGAGCGTGGCGTCGGTACCGACCACGAACAGGTATTGGGAGACCAGGGCAGGAGCCTGTGTGGAACCGATCTGCTGGCTCCAGATGCGGTTGCCGCTGCGCCCGTCAATCGCAATCGTGATGCCGGACTGGCTGGACGCGAAGACAAGACCGCCGGCCAGAACCGGGCGAGAGCCAATGTCGTTGATCTCGGAGATCGGCGTGAACCGGCCAGCCTGGGAGATCGCATCCGTCCACAGACGACGGCCATTGGAGGCCAGATAGGCGATGATCTCACCGGAGGAATAAGGCGCGATCACGAATTCCTCGATAGCGGCCGGGCTCGGGCTGCCCAGAACGCGCGCGGTTTCGGCAATCGCCTGATCGCTCCAGGCGGTCTCGCCGGTGTCGAGGTCCAGCGCGAAGATCTCGTTATTGTTGGAGGCTACATAGACATAGCCATCCTTGACCGTCGGGGCGCCGGTCATCGGCGCGGTCAGGCGCTTTTTCCAGACTTCGGAGCCGTCATTGGCGTTCAGGCGCGCAACATAGCCATACCCACTGGCCACGATCAGTGTGCCTTCATGCAGGGCGAGCCCGCCGCCAAGGGCCGTCTTGTCGCGCTTGGTCAGGCCTTTCAGCTTTTTCTTCCACAGCGTGCGGCCGTTGGAGATGCTGGTGGCATAGATGGTCTGGGCAGCGTCCATCGTGAAGATGGCCGTCTCGCTGGCGACCGGCGGGGTCGTCACGGCGGACTTGTTGCCAGAGCTCTTGCCGACGGAATTGCGCCAGGCGACTTTAAGCTCGTTGGCGGCATTGACGTGGCCCGGCACCTTGGCAGGCGTCGCGCCGGCTTCCGGCCAGCTGTTGATGTCCTGCGCTGCGGGCAGCTCGATGGTCACCGTGGCGAGGTCCGTGCTCGGCTGCAGCTTTTCGTCGCTCAGCACCATGGCCACGCGGCCAGCCTTTTCAGCCTCGCTCAGCTCATCCTTGGATTTGGACTCTCCGAAGAACGGAATGGAGCTGCAGGCGGTGACAGCAAACAGCGCGGCAGCAGCCACCGTCAGTCTGGTAGGGCGCGATAGCCTCATTGGCTGGTCTCCTCGGTTTCAGCAGGGGTGGCAGGCGCGGCTGCGCCGGTCTCTTCCTGTGTGTCAGTTTCCGGCGGGATGCCGGCTTCCGGTGCAATCGGCATCGCCGCCAGGGCAATATCGGCGCGACGCTTCACGCCTTCCGGGGCCGCTGCATCAAAGCGCAGACGGTTGAATTCGGTGCGGGCCCGGGCAATGTCGCCACTCTCGAAAGCCTTGGCCGCGACCAGTTCGCGGGCCAGCGAGCCGAGCGCGCCCGGATCTTCCAGCAGGCTGCCCAGAGAGCTTTCCAACTCGCTCAGGGATTGGTTGTCGACGGTGAAATAGGCGCTTTTCAGAATGGACAGGCGCGCATAGGGGCCGCCTTCGAAGGCCGCCACATCAGACAGGGTGCGCGCAGCGCCAGTGGAGTCACCGCCCCCTTCATATTGGGCCTGGGCCAGATATTGCGCGGCCAGCGGGGAAATCTTGCTGTCGCTCTCGACCAGTTCCTTGAATGCGGCCTGGGCTTCGGCATAGTCGCCATCTTCCAGCAGATTGGCGGCGGTCTCAAACGACATGGCCCGTTCCGTGCGCGCCTCTTCCATCTGCGGCCGCAGCACAAATTCATTCAGGGTAACGGCCCCAATCAGCAGGGCAGCGGCACCATAGACGAACGGCCTGTAGCGCTTCCACAGGCCCTCCATCTTGTCCTGACGCATACTCTCGTCGACTTCGTCAAAAATGTCGCTCAACTGGGCGCTCCGATCGGATAATCTGATTTCGGGGGGAACCTAGACGTGCCTGCGCCCAGCTGCAACGTGTCAAGGCTGTTTCGGCGCAGGTTTTCGCAGGGAATAGGTTTCTGATTTTCCGGGAAACTCCCGCGATCTGACGTCAGCCGCGTACTGGGCGAAGGCCTTGTCCATATCCGTGCGCAGGTCGGCATAGTGGCGCACAAATTTTGGCGCCCAGTCGAACAGGCCCAGCATATCCTGCGCGACCAGCACCTGCCCGTCGCAGGAGGCCGAAGCGCCGATGCCGATTGTCGGGCAGGAGACCTCCTTGGTGATCTCTGCCGCCAGGTCTTCCGCGACGCCTTCGACGACGATGGCAAATGCGCCGGCATCTGCGGTTGCGCGGGCTTCTTCCAGCACGATATCCCGCTCGTTGTCTGTGCGGCCCTTGGCGCGGAACCCGCCATCCACATTCACCGCCTGTGGGCGCAGGCCAATATGGCCCATGACCGGAATGCCGCGCTCAACCAGATGGGCGATCTGGTGCGCCGCATAGGCACCGCTCTCGATCTTCACGGCCTGGCAGCCGGTTTCCTTCATGATCCGCGCAGCGTTCAGGAAGGCCTGATCCTCGCTCGTTTCATAGCTGCCGAACGGCATGTCCACGACGACAAGGGCCTGGCTGGAGCCGCGCATCACGGCCTGACCGTGCAGGATCATCATCTCCATCGTGACACCGACTGTGGAGGGCAGGCCATGCACGACCATGCCCAGACTGTCGCCGACCAGGATGATGTCGACATGCGGGTCCATGACTTCGGCCATCGGGGCGTCATAGGCGGTCAGCATGACCAGCGGCGTGCCGTTCTTGGCCTTGGCGATGTCCTTGACCGTTTTGCGGGAGGTTTGGCTTTGTTTTGACATGGAGAGCCGATTAGCGCGCCTCAGACCAGCGGGCAAGCGAGCGCTTGTTAAGGGTTTGACAGATAAGCGCTTAACTGCGCCCGCGGGGGAAGTGCTGCAGGGCGGTGGGGATCTCCACCCAGTCATGCCGGGTTTCTTCCCAGACCGAGCGGATGGGGGCCGGAAAGTGCGGATCCGCAATCGCGCCGACCGCCACGCCTGCAGCATCGGCATGCTTCTCCGTTGTCCAGTAGACGCTGGAGCCGCAGGTCGGGCAGAAATGGGTGGTGAACGCGCCGCCGCTGTCGCCGGTGCGGGTCCAGGTTTTGGACTCGCCGGAAATGGTCAGCGCGCTCATCGGGTAATAGGCGCCGACGCCAAAGGGCGATCCGCTGCGCCGCTGGCAGGCCGTGCAATGGCAGGCCACGACGGCGGGGGTGACGTCCTCAGCGATCAGGACACGCAGATTACCGCAGGAACACCGGGCTTCCACAGGGTTAAGCCGGGATCACGGGTACGCCGAACAGCAGGGCGTGCAGGTGGAACATGATCGCCATGTAGGCGCCCGTGCCGATCACCACGGCCAAGAGGTCCGGCAGGGCAGAGACGGGCGCATCGCGGGGCGGGCCATTGTCGCCGCGCTTCTTCACGGCAATCCGGTCAATCACTGCATAGGCCAGGAAGCTGCCGAACAGGATGACGGAATTCAATTCACCATTGGCCAGCAGGTGGCCAAAAGCCCACAGCTTTACCGCCACCAGCATCGGGTGCTTCAGCATGCGTTTCATGTGTCCGGTCGGCAGATAGGCGGCCACAAGGAAGATCAGTGCGGGCAGCATGAGGCCCATGTTCACATGCCGGCCCCAGCTGGGCGGCGCATAGACATATCCGGCGCCGCGGCTGGCGCCATAGCCGTAAACGATCAGCACGAAGCCGACGAGCGAGACCAGGCTGTAAAGCCCCATATAGGGCGCATAGCCCAGCTTGCGCTTCAGATCCCTGGCCGGCACGCGGCTGCGGAAAGCCGAAAACAGGTGCGGGCCGAAGAAAATCACGAGCCCCAGGATCAGGTAAAGCATACAATCGTCCTCCCATACCGAGAGGAGGTTAGGTGAATTTTCACGAAGGGGAAAGCGCCCTGAGCGCAACCGAAAAGAGATTTATCGGATGCGGCAGCCTGGAGAGAGGGGAAGGGGCGTTAAGTCTCAGGCCTCTGGTGTCTCGTCCTTGCCTTCATCGTCATACCAGACTTCGACCGTGCCTTTCAGCTTCAGCGTCAGCGGTTTTCCCTTGCGGTCCAGTGCCTTGCCGGCAGCGACGCGGATCCAGCCTTCCGATACGCAATATTCTTCGACATTGGTTTTCTCAACGCCGTTGAAACGTACGCCAATCGGGCGTTTCAGCAAGTCCGCGTCATAGTACGGGCTGTCCGGGTCAATCGCGAGTCGGTCGGGCAAAGTGTCAGTCATGACCTGCTCTTTGCCAGCGATTACAGGAAATGCAAGAGGCCAGTCGCAAGTGATGCGGTCGTGAAGACTTGGTTAATATCGTCGTGTGGAATTTTCCAAGCTCTGAACCACAACTTCAGGTTTCTGTGGATAATGGGCATTTCTGGAAGAAACCGGATCGTAGATGCTCAGTAAGATCGACCTCAAAGCGTATCGAACAATGCTCCGGCAAGCGCAGACCTCCGAGGAGGCCGTGGCCGTTGAGCAGATGCGCGCGATTGCCCAGAATATACCTCCGCTTTACACGATGCTGAGCGTCGGCACGATGTCGCTGGGCCTGACCTTCCTGGACATAGCCCCGCTGCATTTGACTATCGGTGTTCCGGCCCTTTTTATCGTCCTCAGCGTTTTGCGTATCGGGTGGTGGACCCAGGAAAAGGTCGAAAGCTACAGCTCTGAGTCCGTACGCCGCGGGCTGTTCATTCTGGAATGGGTTTCCTATCTGCTGATCGTCTCGCTGGCGTCCTGGATTGCCCTGTTAATGCCCTATGCCGATGGCGCCCATGTTGCCTATCTTGCCTTCTTCTCAGCTTTTACAGGCTCGTCCGCAACGATCTGCGCCATGCCCCGGCCGCGCATCGTGACGGGCTGTCTGCTGACGACATTTGTATGCTTCTGCCTGTTGTTCCTGCCGCAAGGCACGAGCTTCTACATCTTCATGGCGATCCATTTGGCGACCACGTATTTCGTGTTCTTCATGTTCTCGTACATCTACAAAAAGCGCATCGAGCAGAGCGTGATGCTGCATAATGAACTGGTGAACGAGAATGAGCGCGCCTCCGGCCTGGCGGAATCCAATCGCTATCTTGCTTTGTCCGATACGCTGACGGGATTGCCGAACCGGCGCCGGTTCTTTGAGCAGATCAGCGTGTTCTTCGAGCGGGCTCCGCATGGTCAATTGCCTGTCGTCGGACTGGTGGACCTGGATGGCTTCAAGCCGATTAATGATGTGTACGGTCATACCGCAGGGGACGCGGTGTTGATCGAAACGGCTGCGCGCCTGCAGGCCCTGATCGCAGACCATAATGGCGGTATTGCGCGTCTGGGCGGCGACGAATTTGCCTATGTGCTGCCATGGAACACGACGCCTGAACAGGCGGGTGAATTTGCCCTGGCCATCCTGGCCACCCTGGACCGGCCTTTTGTTCTTCCGTGTGGAAACATCAGTCGCGTATCGGCCTCGATCGGCTATTCCTCCCGCGACTTTGATGTGGACTCGGCCAAGGATCTACTGGAGCAGGCAGACTTTGCCTTGTTCCGCGCCAAGGAAACGGTCGACAAATCGATTGTCCGCTTCTCCGCCATCCACGCCGCGAGCAAGCGCCGCGAAGTGCTGGTGCACCAAGCCTTCAAGAATGCCAATCTGGATGAAGAGATCCATCTGGTCTTCCAGCCGATTGTCAATTCGACCGACGGCACGATGCATTGCTGCGAAGCGCTGGCGCGCTGGGACAGTCCGGAAATCGGCATGGTGCCACCAAGCGAGTTTGTGCCGATTGCCGAAAAGGCCGGCATGACGCAGGAAATGACCATAGCGGTGTTTCGCAAGGTGATCCAACAGCTGAAAGCCTGGCCGGACTCTGCGCATGTCTCTGTCAACCTGTCAGCCCAGGACGTGAACAGTGAGCAGTGTACGGATGCTGTTGCCGCGCTGCTGATGGTGCAGCCCGCCAGCCTGCGCAAGCGCATCTCCATCGAGGTGACAGAATCCTCTCTGTTGACGGATTTTGAAGTGGTGCGGGCCAATCTCTTCAAGTTCCGCGAACTGGGCGTGAAGATTGCGCTCGATGATTTCGGGACGGGCTATTCCTCCCTGCGCTATTTGCAGGAAATCGAATTCGATGTCGTCAAGATCGACCGCAGCTTCGTGACCTCGATTGAAGAAAATGGCAAGAGCTTCGGCCTTGTGCGGACGATCCAGCAGCTTTGCCGCTCGCTCTCTGTCACCTGCATTGTCGAGGGCGTAGAAAGCCGGGAGCAGCTGGAATATGCGCGCTCGGCCGGCTGTGTGTTCGTGCAGGGCTATTATTATTCCCAGCCGCTGATGGCCGACAAGCTGTTGCCATATTTGCTGCATGATGAGAGCTTTGAGAGCTATCGTCAGGGCCTCGGCCTGAAGCCCCTGGGCGCGGTTGCCTCCTGAGGCCCGTGCCTGAAGGTGCACATGCGACGCCCGTGAAGGCGCTTTGTAGGTGGGGTTTGAGTTTTTATCCG
>JAAEZZ010000001.1 GCA_018222605.1 Alphaproteobacteria bacterium | reverse complement strand
ACAATCGAAGCCGACTCTCACTCAAATATCGGACCAGTTTTCATGTGGCAGACCATAGAGCCAGGGCAGAGTTTTGCGGTCGATCTGAAATGGTCGATGCGTCGCAATTCGGCTCTGCGCCTGTTTGTTGCCTCCGGTTATTATGATCTTGTGACAACGCCAAGTGAAGCGCGGGCACAGCTTGAGGCGGCTGATCTCCCCATGGACCGGGTCACATTTGAAGACTATCCGTCAGGTCATATGCTCTATCTGGGAGGAACGGCCGAGAGATTTTCCAATGATCTGAGACGCTTCCTGCAACCGGACGCAAAGCGCTAACCCTCGGCGCCTGTAGATCCTTATGCTGCTGCGCAGATGCTCAGTCCGAAGTGTTTGCTGCGTTACAGTAGTTTCAATAAGTCGTCACAAATAGTTTGTGTTTATTCTTCATGAGCGCAGTCAGGCTCACTGAAGGCGCTTCCATGCAAGTTAAACTCTCCCGTGCCGAGGATGCGGCGGAGGCGAACAAGTTCGCTGATGTGCCGGGTGTCTCCGTACAGGCAGAGGGCGCTGGTGCATTGGAACGTACGAGATTCCTGAACCATTTGTTCCGGGATCACTACGGGGAACTGGTCGGCAGGCTCAGAAAAGTGTTTGGCTCAGGACCGCCTGACCCGGAAGATGTCGCGCAGGCAGCCTTTTCAAAGCTAGCCGGCCTTGAAAACCTTACCCACATCCGGTCACCTCGCGCCTTCTTGTTCCGTACCGCAATCAATCTCGGCCTCAACTCGAATGACAAGCTGCGGCGCGGTCGGAACTTCGTCAAAAGTCAGCTGGATGGAAAATTGCATCCTGATGTGGAAGAAATCTCTCCTGAAACTGTCTTAATGGGAAAGCAGGATCTCGAACGGGTCGCGAGCGCCATTCGGAAGCTGTCACCGAAGCAGAAGGAAATCCTGCTGAGAAGCCGGTTCAAGGGGGAGACATATGCAGAGATCAAAAAAGATACGGGATGGAGCGAGGCGGACATTTCGCGGCAGCTCGGCAAGATCATGGCCTTACTCCAAGATGAAGTGGGTGAATGAAGTCGCCCTATGAGAAAGTCTGAATCCTCTCAACACGCTTCTTTGGTAAGCGCGCGGAATGCCGAGGCGAGAGCCTGGGTATTGTTTTTTGCCTCCGGTGAAGCCTCAAGCGAAAAAGAGCAGGCCTTTGCCGACTGGATTGCGGCGTCATCTGCGAACAGGGAAGCCTTTGATCGTGTTCGCAGGCTCTGGGAAGGAATGGTGGAAGTCGACGGCGTTGAAGACCTGCTCTTGGACCAGAACAATGTTGCTGCTCTTAAGCGGCCTGTCGTGCCGACGCGGCGCTTGCTGCTTGGAGGAGGCCTTGCTGCCGCGCTGATGTGTGCGGCCGGTGTGGGTCTCCTGGCTCGCCAGTCGGCACCCGCCGAGAGCATCCTGATTGCCACGCAGCGCGGTGAAATAAGAACATTTGCGCTATCAGACGGAAGTGAAATCACACTGGGCGGTGCCAGCCGTATCAGGGGAGACTTCACAGAAGAATCACGACAGCTGGAGCTGGTGGCGGGCAATGCGTATTTCGATATTGCGCGGGATGAAAACCGCCCGCTAACGGTGGAAACGGATGGTGTTCAGGTTCGCGTTCTGGGTACGCGGTTTGACATCAAGAAGCGCGCCAACAAAGTGTCTGTTGCCGTAGACCGCGGTCATGTGAGCGTAAGCGCAGATGGCGCTGTCGATGCACGCGATCTTCTGGCTGGCGACAGGATTGTCTCAACCCCGGCCAGGGGGCTTGGTCCTGTAGAGACCTTTGACCTTCAGAAAGAACTGTCCTGGCGTTCAGGACGGCTGTCTTTTGTCAATGCGCCATTGCGCGATATCGTGGCGGACATAAACCAGTATAGTGAGCGTCCTGTGCGCCTTGCTTCTGGAGCGCCGGGAGACATGCGCCTCACTTTGTCTTTTTCGACACAGCAGATTCGTCAGGTCCTTGCCGGTCTGGATGCCGCCTATCCGATCCAGGTACAGGAAAATGATACAGAAATTCTGATCATGAAAGACTTCTGAGGTAGAGTGCGGTGAACCTTTTATGAAGATCGCAAGATCTCTGAAAGAGCGGCATGTCTGATCTGTCTTCCCTCTAGTCACGCAGGAGCGTGGCGCGGGTGTGATGCTTCACCCCGCAAGGTTTATCATGAGGGGAAAATCATGAATTCTTCGACCAGCCTGCGCAAAGCGCTTGCCCTGACGGCCTCTGGGGCCGCTCTGTGCCTTTGCAATTCGGCACTTGCCCAGACAGCGCCTCAGCAAGAAGACAAAAGTGTTCAGGAAACGGTCATTGTCACCGGCACACGCGGCGCTCCGCGTACGGCATTTGACAGCCTCGCGCCCGTTGACGTGATCTCGGACAAGGCCATCGACCTGACTGCATCTGACGAGGTGATGGACACGCTTTCTCAATTGGTGCCATCGTTTAATGTAAAGCGCCTTCCAATGGCGGACGGGCAGGTTTTTGTGCGCCCGGCTAGCCTTCGCTCTCTGTCAGCAGACCACACGCTGGTGTTGATCAATGGCAAGCGCATGCATCGCTCTGCGTTGCTCGGCTCTAATGGCGCGCAGGCGCCTGATCTTGCCCAAATTCCGTCTTATGCCATCAAGCAGATCGAAGTGCTGCGGGATGGCGCTTCGGCCCAGTATGGCTCCGACGCGATTGCCGGCGTTATCAACATTATCCTGGATGACGCGGGTGGCACCAAGGCCTTTGCTCAGGCCGGACAATATTATGAAGGTGATGGGGAGCAATACCGCATCGGTCTTCAGCAGGGCTTTGTATTCGACAATGGGTTCCTGAACCTGTCTGGTGAGTACACTGATGCTCAACCGACCTCACGCAGCCGCCAACGCGCCGATGCAATCGCCCTGCAGGAAGCCTATCCGGAACTGAACGTCGCCAATCCGGTTCAGCACTGGGGACAGCCTGAGCGTCAGGCATATCGTTTTGCCCTGAATGGCCAGTATGATTTCGCTAACACGCAGGCTTATGTCTTTAGCACATATGGTTTCGGAAATGGCGTCACGGATTTCAACTGGCGTAATCCGCTTTCCACCAGCGCTTATGGCGAAAGCGCAATTGATCCGTCCTATGATTTGTCTGCGATCTATCCGGCAGGCTTCACGCCGCGCTTCGGACAGGATGATAATGACTTCTCACTCACTGGCGGCATCCGCAGTGCAGGCGAGGGAGCCTTCTCCTATGATCTGAGCGCCAGCTATGGCCGTAACCAGATCGATTATTTCATGTCCAACTCGATCAATGCGTCGCTCGGTTCGGCAAGCCCGACCTCATTTGACATCGGCACGCTGACGCAAAAAGAGTTTAACCTGAACGCGGACTTCGCCTATCTGGCCAATCTCGACTTCCTCGCTGACGACCTGACATTTGCGTTCGGTGCGGAACGCCGCAATGAAGAATATGAGATCGGTCATGGGGAATATGCGTCCTACGCTGTTGGGCCCTTGGCCGAAGAGGGCTTCCCATCCGGCTCCAATGGGTTCCCAGGCTTTTCACCCGATCAGTCCGGTTCGTCTGACCAGACCAGCTATGCGGCATATGTGGATGTAGAGGCTCCGGTAACGGAACGCTGGACCATAGGTGCGGCCGTTCGCTACGAAGATTTCTCGGAATTCGGCAGCGACACGAATGGCAAGATTTCGACCCGCTTCGAACTTACGCCAAGCTTTGCCGTGCGTGCCACTGCATCCACAGGCTTCCGCGCTCCGACACCGGGTCAGCTCTTCTCGGAGCGGACCTCTCAGGGTCTGGATACGACAACGCTCAACATCTTCACGCGCGGTCGTTATAGCCCGCAGGGCCCAATTGCGGATGTGATCAATCAGAGAGCTGATGTCACCATTCGTCCGCTGGAACCGGAAGAGTCCGAGAACATCACCGCAGGACTTGCCTGGAACAGTAATTTTGGCCTGACAGCGACGCTGGACCTTTATCAGATTGATGTCACTAACCGCCTCAGCACGTCGTCGACTTATAGTCTGACAGATGCGGAACGTGCCGAACTGGCTGCGCTGAATGTTCCGGGGGCAGAGAGCATCACGTCTGTGAACTTCTTCCAGAACGATTTCGACACGCGCAGCAAAGGGCTCGACCTGGTGATGGCCTATGGATTTGTCCTGGGCGCTGGCCAGGTGAATGTCACAGCCGCTTACAATTATAATAAAACAGAAGTCACCGGCGGTGATTTTGCAAACAATACGACTGCTGCTGACCGGTTCGAGAAGGGTATTCCGCAGAACACGGCAAACCTTCAGGCGACGTATGCGATTGGAAAATGGGACATGTTCGGCCGTATGCGCTATTATGGCGACTGGCGCGACTATTCAGGCAATTCCGATGGCGACATTTTCCAGGATTTCGGTGCGATGGTCCTGTTCGATCTCGGGGCGACATATCAGGTGAACGACAATCTCTCCGTTCGTGTCGGCGCTGAGAACGTGTTCGATCAATATCCTGATGAGGCAACCTATCAGGCAAGTCGCGGGCTGATTTATTCTCGGAACGCGCCTTATGATACCGATGGCGGACAATACTATGTCCGCATGGATGTCAGCTTCTGATCCCGGGATTGGATATGAACGTTACCAGACGACGAGTCATGAAGGGCGCCGCTTTCGCAGCGGCGTCCTTTACAACAGAAACGGCTTGCGCCGCAGCGCCTGTACCTGCTGCTTCAGCGAACAAGCAAATGGCGGGCAAGATTGCCATGGACGAAACCTTCTGGCGCACAATCGCACGGTATTATGATGTTACTCCTGATGTTGTGAACTTCGAGAACGGCTATTGGGGCTTGATGGCAAAGCCTGTGATGAATGCCTTTTTCCGGAACACCGAAAAGATAAACCGGAGTAACTCCTGGTACGCTCGAAGAGAGTATTTTTCTGACATACAGCCTATTCATCAGCGCCTTGCTGATTTCCTGGGCGCGGGTGCAGATGAGATCGTTTTTACCCGCGGGGCAACGGAAGCCCTGCAGGGGCTGGTGAGCGGATACAACCGCCTGAAGTCAGGCGACGCAGTGATGTATTCAGATCTGGACTACGACTCCATCCAAACCGCCATGGACATGAAAGCCGAGCAGACAGGCGCCTCTGTCGTGCGCATAACGATTCCAGAACCTGTCACCTATGACAGCCTACTGGAAACCTATCGACAGGCGCTGGTCTCAAATCCGCAGGTGCGCCTTCTGCTGCTGACGCATATCAGTCACCGCACGGGCCTGAAGATCCCTGTACGGGAAATTGTCGAAATGGCGCGTGGCTTTGATGTCGATTGCATTGTGGATGCCGCTCATTCGTGGGGGCAGACCAATTTCCGTATTGAGGACATCGGCGCAGACTTCGTCGGCTTCAATTTGCATAAATGGATCGGTGCGCCGATAGGTGCAGGCCTCATGTATATTCGCCAGGAACGCCTGGCCGACATCTCCCCCAACATGTCCGAACAGCCTGAAGGTCTCGGTACTATTTTCAACCGCGTTCATACAGGCACGACCAATTTTGCAACCTTCCTGACCGTCAATGACGCGTTGGATTTTCATGAACTTGTCGGGCCCGACAACAAGGCAGCGCGTCTTGTCTATTTGCGGAATCTTTGGGCGGAAGAGATGCGTGGCGATGACCGGCTTGAAATCCTCACGCCAGATGATGATCGCTTGCATGCCGGCATTACGTCTTTCCGCGTCAAAGGAAAAACCAGTGTTGAGGACAATAAGGCCATTGCCAAAATCCTGTTGGAGAAGCATGGCATCTTCACCATTCATCGGTCCGGCGTGGCAAACGGCGCCTGTGTGAGAGTCACTCCATCACTTTACAATACGCCAGACCAAAGCATTCAGCTTGTCGGCGCTTTGCATTCTCTTTTGGCGGATATTTAAGCGGCGGGGCAAAGGGAAACGCTTCATTTCCTGTTTTTCGGCTGCGAAATCATGGCGCGGGGCATTCTTTGTCATTCGCCTGTCATCTCTCTCAGGTTCTTAGGGCCAACTCCAACTCGAATGCTGGGGGCTCCCTGAGGGACCAATGCGATCGGTCTGCTTTCTGCTGATAGCCGGTGCAATGACGGTGTTTCCTGCCATGGCGCAGACGCATGATCTGCGCATTCAGGAAATGCCACTGGCAGATGCAATCAATCGACTGTCAGAGCAGACAGATACGGTCATTATTTCTGAGGGAACTGACCTGACCGGCATCATTGCACCCGCCTTGAGCGGGGAGATGTCTGTCAGGGAGGCGCTTCAGGCACTCCTCGCAAATTCCTCGCTGACAAGTCTTTCGGATGTAAACGGCGTCTGGATCATTCGTCGTGAGGCCGAACCAAAACAGCTTCCCAAGAAACCGCGCACGTCATTATCCCTTGTCCCAAAGCTTAGGCTGGCTGTTCTCCCGAACATAGATGCCCCCCGCTCTTACGATACGGTCATTGTGACTGGATCGCGCTCCAACCTCACGGAATGGGAGAGTATGTCTCCCGTTGAGGTTCTGACGCAAACGGATCTTGCCGCGCCTGTGTCTGACGATTTTGCCGATGTGCTGGCAGGGCTGTTGCCGGGCTTTTTTGTGCAACGTCGGCCGCTGAGCGATGGCGCGGTATTTGTTCGTCCGTATAGTTTGAGAAACCTGTCGGCAGATCACACCTTGATCATGGTCAACGGAAAGCGCCAGCATCGTTCTGCCATGCTGAATACGGGGGGATCTCAGTCCTCTGATCTTTCCAGAATACCGACCAATGCCATTCAGCGAGTTGAGGTTCTGCGTGACGGGGCATCGGCCCAATACGGGTCAGACGCGATTGCCGGTGTGATCAATGTGATTACGCGTGAAGACTCTGAAACCGAATTCTCTGCGCAATACAGTCAGTATTATGAAGGCGACGGCATACAAAAACGTTTAGGCTATGGCGGAGGGGCAAGAGGGCCGCGGGGCGGTTTCCGTATTGGCTTGGACTATAGCGATGCGGGCCCCACCTCGCGCGCCCGCCAGCGGCTTGATGCTCTGGAGTATCTGGAGCAACATCCCGGCGCTGATATTGCAGACCCTGTACAGAAATGGGGTCAGCCCGAGCGCGAGGATATCCGTGTATTATTGATCGGAGATTATGAAACACCCCTCGGACAGGCCTATGGTTTCATGAATGCGAGCCAGGGGCAGGGCGTGACAGATTTCAACTGGCGCAGTCCCACGACCCCCAGTGTGTATACGGTCAGCACTGCCTTTGACGGCTGGGCGCTCAGCGAGCTTTATCCCAATGGTTTCAAGCCTCAATTCGGTCAGGAGGAAAAGGATGTTTCTGCAACATTTGGGGTAAAGGGCCAGACTGCGGAGAATGTTTCCTATGATTTCAGCGCCAGCTTTGGTGAGAACCATATCGATTACTTTCTTTATGATACGGTCAATGCCTCTATGGGGCCTGACAGTCCAACGCATTTCAGTGCCGGAGGTCTACGTCAGCAGGAATATAATCTGAATGCTGATATCCAAACTGACGTGTCAGTCCCTTTTGCACTCCCCAAACCGGTCAATCTCGCTTTCGGAGTCGAAGCCAGAGAGGAGCGTTATGGTATCATTGCGGGGGATGCCGCCTCCTATGAAATAGGGCCGGGTGCAGTTGATGGCCTCACATCGGGTTCAAATGGTTTTCCCGGTTATACAGATGCGCAGGCTAAAACGCATGACCAGGCAAGCTGGGCGGCCTATGCTGATGCGGAGGCCACACCAACTGAAAGCAGCCGGTTGGGCGTCGCCCTGCGCTATGAGGACTTTGATACATTTGGCAGTCGTCTCAGTGGCAAGCTATCTTTCCGTCAGGATTTAAGCTCCAGTCTCATTATGCGCGGGACAGTGTCCACTGGGTTCAAAGCGCCGACGCCTGCACAAATATTTTCTGAGAGGACGTCTCAGGGCGTTGCCCCGGACACGCTGGACGTCTTTACGAATGGCCGGTTCAGTCCCGCTGGTCCGGTCGCCAGAATTATAAACGAGAGAGCAGATGCTCGGATTTCGCCGCTAAGGCCTGAAACATCAATTAGTATGTCCGCCGGTCTGGTCTTTCGCCCATTTGAAAACCTGGCTAGCAGTGTCGATATATACAATACCGAAATCAGTGACCGGATTTTTATCACCGATGGCTATACTCTATCGGAAGAAGAGCGTATCCGTCTTGCCGCCTTGGGGGTGCCTGGCGGGGAGAGTACTACAACAGTTTCCTTCTATCAGAACAGTTTCGACACAAGGACAACCGGTCTTGATCTGATTATGAAATATAGTCGCTCTCTTGTTGCGGGAGATCTGGATCTGGGCCTTTCGTACAATTACAATCAAAGCGATGTGCTGAATGCTGACTTCATTGACAATCCACCACGCATTGCCCGTTTTGAAAGGCTTTATCCGCGTTACTCTGCCAACGCGTCAGCAAACTACCGGCGCGGAGACGTCACCCTGCAGGTCAAGCTCAGATGGATTGGTCCATGGGCTGATTATACCAATCAGGATGGCGCTTATGTTCAGGAGTTCGGCTCTGAGCTCTTTGTGGATGCGGGCATATCCTGGGATGTGAACGCGCAGATGACCCTCAGCCTTGGCGCCGAGAATCTCTTTAACCAGTATCCTGATGAAGCTACACTCGAAGCAAGCAAAGGGCTGATCTATTCGCGCAACGCTCCCTACGATACCGATGGCGGACTATATTATATTCGCCTGAATGCCCGGCTATAGTTCATCCGCAGGACAGACGTCTTTGAGGTCGTTCTCCATTTCCAGTCTGACAAGGCCGAAGGCCTGAACCAGACGCTTTGAAAGCCCGCATGCCCGGTTGTTCTTCTGCAGGACTGGGTCGGCTTTCATTTCGGCGGTTAATTTTGAAACGCTCAATGTCCCTGTTTCCATGCGGCTTCCGCCATCACTCGGTGTGTCGAAGATCATCGTGGTTTGAGGTCTGTTGGCTTCGATGGTGGGCCAAGCGGGGCAGTCTCCGGTCGTGGAGCCGAGGGCGTCACCATGTGCAAACTGCGTCCAGCAGCTCATCATTGCATGTGACACGGC
Organism: Alphaproteobacteria bacterium; assembly: GCA_018222605.1. Classification (GTDB taxonomy): domain Bacteria; phylum Pseudomonadota; class Alphaproteobacteria; order Caulobacterales; family Hyphomonadaceae; genus Hyphomonas. The sequence goes on along the minus strand of JAAEZZ010000001.1, from coordinate 466,974 downwards.
TTGCCGACCGTCCGCATTGCTTTTTGTGAAGAGACGCTTGTCCAGTTTGCCCAGAAAATTCTCAAAGTGTCCGAAGACGAATGGAATTTCGATACTGTGCGCTGCACCGATCAATTGGCCCAGATCGCTCATGCCGACCTTGGCTTCTTCGTCCCAGTCAAACCGATAGGTGCGCACAGGGCCGGCATCATGCTCGACCAGCTTCTCGGCAAAGTCCGTGACCCCAATAGTCCGCCAGACGCCGGTCATGTAGTATGACATCGCATTGTAATAGGCTTTGTCTTTTGCCTTCGGAAACAGCAGCAGAGCCTTCTTGGTCATGTTGGGATCAAAAGCCAGTAGGTATTTGGCTTCATCCCGATTGGACCCGAGAATTATGGGCACGTCGCGCCCAGACTGATGCTGCGCCACGGCGTCGTCCAGTGGCAGGTCGGGCAGAGTCTTGCCATCGCGAATGACCGCAGGTGTTAGGCCTGAGCTGTAGGCCTCAAAGATTTTTACAAGCGGCGCGCTACGCAGGTCCTCCGCCTTGGGGCTTTCTTTATCCGTAAACGAACGGGCTGCTGGAATTGCGCCTGTTACTCTGTCGTCCAGGCCGTCCCGGGACAGCGACAGCGGGGCGCTTGCAGGGAGCCCGCTCTGCGCGATGGCTGCGCGATACAGGCCATCTGCTTTCGGCATCGCCAGCAGGCCGAGCACATTGTTCGCCCCGGCGCTTTCCCCGAGCAGGGTTACGGCATCAGGGTTTCCGCCAAACTTCTGGATGTTGTTCTTCGTCCATTGTAGCGCTTGGACTAAGTCAAGCAGGGCAAAGTTTGCGATTCCGTCCTCAAGGGCAGGGTGTGCAAACCAGCCGAGCGGTCCCAGCCGGTACTGGACAACTACCACGACGACCTGGCCGGACTCGGCGAGCTTGGACCCGTCATATTGCTCAGCACGGCCCCAGACGTTCGACCCGCCATGGATCCAGAACATGACAGGCAGGTCGCTGTCTGCGGTAGAGCCAGATGGGGCATAGACGTCCAGATAAAGGCAATCCTCGTTTCCGTGCAGCTCGCCTTTCGGCATGCCGAACAGGCCGTCGAGCCCGTTTGTCAGCTGGGGGCACCAATTGGCATGCTCCAGGGCCGTCACAGCCGTTTGCCATGGCTCGGCCGCTTCTGTGGGGCGCCATCTCAACTCGCCAACCGGTGGCTTAGCGTAGGGAATGCCCAGCCAGGTTCTGGCGGAGTTCTCAGATACGCCGCCAATCACCGGCCCAGCATCGGTCTGCACCAGTGTGTTTGCCTTCTGGGACAAGGCTGTCTCTGTCGGCACGGTACTTTTTGCGCAAGCGGCTAGCAGGCAGAGGGTCAAAGTGGCTGCAAATCTAGATGCCAAGGTTCATCTCCTCGGGAAAGTTAAGTGTCGTTTCTAATGCGTGCGGATCACGAGCTGAGCGGGCCACAGTGATGCCATAATGGCCGCTGTCGATGCGCCAATTTCGTGAAACCACATCAAACCAGGCAAGATCTCGTGGCGCGACATAGAAGGCGGTTTCAGTCTTTTGTCCAGCGCCCAACTTTACTCTGCTGAAACCGCGCAGGCTTTTATGGGGACGTATCACAGTGCATGCGGGCCATGAGACATAGAGCTGAGGCGTATCGATGGCTTCAGCAGTTCCGATGTTTTGAACCGTCACGCTGACTTCCAATCCGCCATCCGGGGTGCGCATTGCCCTAATGTTTGTGTAGTCGAACTGGCTATAGCTGAGTCCATGTCCAAAAGGAAAGCGTGGCTCGGTATCCTCCTGATCAAACAGGGCGTAGCCATGCCAGTATCCATATTCTGTATGATTAGATGAGGGATCAAAGAGTGGGTAGTGTGTCTGGTCTTTTGCTACAGTGAAGGGCAGGCGTCCGCAGGGGCTGACGTCTCCAAAGAGAAGGCGCGGCAGGGCAGAGCCTCCCTCCATGCCGGAATAGAATGTTTGCAGAGCGGCGGGCGCCGCATGAATCCATTCTTCCACCATGACAGCCGACCCGGCAATGATGACAACGATGGTATTTGGATTTTCCCTCGCGATACACTTGATGAGCTCAATCTGAGCTGGCGGCAAAGACAGACTGACGCGATCTCCTCCAATTGCAGTGCCATCGCCGCGTTGGCGTGCCCCGTCGAGGATGGAGGATAGGTTTTCCGGGATATCATCCTGCCCAAGGTTGATGTCACTCGGTATGTATTCACCTTCTTCCGCAGATGTATAGCCCACGACAACAATCGCTGCGTCAAATTCTCTTGCTGCATGGCCGGCAATGTCTGGTGCAAGCTCGTCTCCAGCGTAGACCACTGCATTCTTGCCAAGATAGCTCTCCAGTCCTTTCAGGGGCGTGACGACATAAGGAGAGGCAACACGGGATGATCCTTTATCTCCCGTATTCTCCAGCGTTGCCAAACGCCCGAACACGCCGAGGCGCTTTGTTTTCGACTTTGCGAGCGGCAGAACATCCCTGTTCCAAAGTAAAACGGCAGACTGTTCTGCAACTTTCCGCGCGAGGTCAGTATGCGTAGCTCCCGCAACGGCTTCCATGGGGTAGTCCGGTTGGGGGTCTTTATCCAGCATCACCTTTTGGAGTATTGTCAGGATACGAAGGATAGCCGTATCCACTACCGCTTCTGATATCTTTCCCTCTTTGACGGCATGGATCAGTTTTTCGCCATACCACGCAGGTTCAGGGTTCTCGATATCTAGGCCAGCTTCTGCGCCGTGGGGACTGTAGACCCCCAGAACCCAGTCAGAATGCACAAAGCCTTTAAAACCCCATTCATTGCGAAGAATATCCGTAAGGAGATATTTGTTCTGTCCACAATAAGTTCCGTTGACCTTGTTGTATGCACTCATGACTGACAGGCAACCGGATTCGATTACCTTTCGGAAGTGAGGTAAGTATACTTCTCTAAGAGTTCTTTCGTCGATCTCAACATTCAGGTTGAAGCGTGTATTCTCGATACTGTTGACGGCGAAGTGCTTGACGGTTGAAATGACATTGTGATGCTGCGTGCCTTGGGACAGGGCCGAACCCATCTCGCCGAGATGGTAGGAATCTTCGCCATAGGTTTCCTGCGCACGTCCCCAGCCGGGGTGGCGCAAAAGGTTGATGCAGACTTGGCCAAGCAAGTTTACGTTCTGCGCTCTGGCTTCTTTTGCCATGGCCTCACCGACTTGCCACTCCAGATCCCGGTCGAAAGTTGCCCCTCTGGCCATGGAGCATGGGAAACATGTCGAATGGCCGACAATAACGCCGCGTGGACCGTCACTGAATTTCAGCCCTTCAATACCCAATCGTTCATTCGCGCCGCCAGCAGGGTAAGGCATGGCCCCCCATTGCTTGGCTTCGGTATGGATGCGGTAAAATCCGCTGCCTGACATCATGGCTACCTTCTCTTCCAGGCTCAAGGCCATGAGAATGGCTTCCGGTGTCATGGTGCGCAGTGCATCGACTTTGGGACTGGTATTTACAGTCATATCTTGTCCGCTCTTATAAAAAACCGGAGCCCGCATGCAGGGGCTCCGGAGGGAGGGGCTAAAAGGAGACCGCCAGGCGCGCACCGAAATAGCGTTCGGAGTCCCGTGGGAGATAGTGGCTGATGACGCCTGGATAGAGCGGATCTGCAAAGATGTTTGAGGCGTATGTTTCGTCCAGCAGGTTCCTGACAAACACCGAAGCTGTCCAGGCATTATCCTCGTCCTGTATGCCTGCACTCAAATGCAGGAGACCGTATCCGTCTTGTGTCGTATTTGGGTTTTGGTCGATCTGGAACTGAACTTCGCTCTGCCAGCTTCCATCGAGTTGGATGAAGCCGTCAAAAGGTAGAGCCTTAAGTGGGATATCTTGGCGCAGGCTTGCGGTGAAACGCCAATCTGGAGAGTTTGGAAGGTCTTTGCCGGAAAGGTCTTGCGTGGCGTTGACGCATCCTTCGCTTGCGGTTTGTCCGCGATAGCATTGTGCGAAGGGGAAGCTATCGACCTTGGCGTCTGTATAGGCGACACCACCCTGAAGCATTGTTGTGTTTGTCAGCAATGCCGTAGCATCAAGTTCGATCCCTTTCGTGCTGACTTCGCCAGCATTTGCAACTACGACTGTGGAGGCGGCAACATCTCGCTCCTGGGCCTGAAAGTCCTCATAATTTGTCCAGAAGATTGCAGCGTTTAGTTGGAGGCGGTTATTGGCGGTTTGGAATTTCAGGCCAGCTTCATAACTGTCAGACTGCTCCGCATCCACCACGTGTGTGTTCTGTGGTGCGGTAAAGATCACATCGAACGCGCGGCCCTTATAGCCCCTGGCGTAACGTAGATAAGTCATCAGATCGTCATTCCACTGATGGCGTACGCCGATATTTCCGACCAGAGCCGTATCAGATGTATCACCATCAATATCTGCGAATGTTCCAGCCGATCCTCCAAGCGGAAAGTCTCCGGATTGAAGTGTATTGGTGGGATCACGATAAACTTGGTAATCGAGGGTTTCGTTTAAGAGGCGCAGTCCGCCAAAAATTGTTGTGCCCTGTCCCAGTCTCCAGTTGCCGCTGCCGAACACGGCATAATTCTTGTTACCGACGGAGCCATTGAACTGACCACTTTGGGCAATCGCGCCAAGCCCTGTCATCGCTTCAATACGACGGCGGAAAGATCGGTCCAGATCCAGTTCAAACAAATAGGCTCCGATTACATAATCGAAGTTCTCCCATTCGGGGGATGCGAGACGGAATTCCTGAGAAGTCTGTGTCAGACTTGTCTGCCCACTGTTCAGGTCGAACGTTACAACGCCGGGCATCGGATCTTCGAAGCTCAGCGCGTCAACGTCGAGATTGTTTTCGAAGTCCCACTCGCGATATGCGGTGATGGATGTAAATATGTAGCCGTTATCGAAACGATACTCCGCTTTTCCGGAAACGCCCCATTGCTCGCTATTGTTGTAGACGGGTGCATTGAGATTTGTCTGGCGATTCTCGGGGCTCGCGACAACGGGATCAAGCAATGCGTCCAGGGTCGCGCCAACAACGGGGTTCAGCGCGGTTGATGTATTACGAATCTGGTATGCGCAGCAATCTTGCTGTGTGTCGCGGTAGTCTGCGATGAAGGTCAAATCCATAGCACTACTGGGTTCGACAAGTAGCTTGCCGCGGATACCCCAATTGTCATAGCCATTCAGGTCCCGTCCGTCGGAAACGTTTTTGATATGACCCTTCAAGGATTTGGAGAAGCCGGTGAGGCGACCTGATACCGTATCTGAGAGCGGGCCTGAAATTGTTCCGCGCAGGGCGTATTCTTCACCTTCTGCTGCAGTGATGTCGATCTTGCCTGACAGTGTGTCGCTAGGCGCCTGTGTTGTGACGGAGATGACACCGGCAGAGGCGTTCTTGCCGAACAGAGTGCTTTGCGGTCCGCGCAACACTTCTACACGTTCGATGTCTACCAGATCCTGAAAGCCCTGGCCTTGTCGTGCCAGAACGACATCATCCACGACAAAAGAGACACTGGGTTCTACGCCCGATGAAAAGACTTCTGTTCCCACGCCGCGTATGCGGACGGAGCTGTTCAGCTCATTGGAGCTTTGCGTGAATGTCAGGGACGGGACCAGAGTTGCCAGGCCCTCAATCGAAGAGACGCCGGAGTTCTCAAGGTCCTGCCCGGATTTCGCTGACACGGCAACCGGTACGTTCTGCAAGGTTTCAGGGCGTTTGGTCGCTGTGACCATCACGGTCTCAAGCGTGCGTTCGGTGTCATGGTCTGCGTCTTGGGCGAAAGCTGGCATCGCCAAGCATGTCGCCAATACAATGCATGAAGTTGTGATGTTGAGCTGATTGTTAAACATGATTGTCCTCCCAGGGAAACTGGCTTGATCCAGTATTCATCCATTTGGATGGATTTCATGTCATTGGAATAATGTCAACCGGCCTTGGCGCACGCTCGCCTAATCGGTCAGCCAGTCTGGCAGGTCGGGCCAGTCACTGCGCATTCTGGAGGGGTCCCTCAGCAGGAAGGCGAAGACAGAATCGATGTGGGCCTCGATGGCAGAGTCCGACAACATATCGACCCCATAGAGTTCCCGGGCTTCTGCCGCCAAGACGAAAGGCATCTGGCAAATGGAGGTGATCATGAAGATCAGGGAAGGGTGCCAGGCGCTTGGCAAATCCCCGTTTTCCATATGCTTCCTTGTGGGGGTAGCGTACACTGCATGACCAGGCTGGATGAAGTTTTCCACCATCCAGTGAAGCCGCTCGCCACCTCTTACCGATTCGGAAATCATAATGCGGGCATGCTCGGGGTGTCTTGCGCAATAGTATATGTAGCGGCGCAAGAATTCCCTATAGCCACTCAAAGTGTTTAGTTCCGGCGGCGTGCCGTTCTCAAACCCCAGCTCTTTGCGAAGACGCTGGAACATGTCTGCCACAGCTTCCCGCCAAAGGTTGTCTTTGGTTCCGAAATGATAGCGGATCATGGCGTGCGAGGCCTCGGCATCATTCGCTATGTCGCGTGTGTTGGCGGCTTCAAAGCCGCGCTCGGCAAAATGGTATCGGGCAACTTCCAGAATGCGGGCCTTTGTGGCTTCTGATCTTGCCTGCACAGGCTTACGCGCGGTCTTTCCAGCCATTCGTGTCGTCTCCACTCGCTATCTAATTTATAAAAGCTAGCCCTATAGGCTTTTCTGAAACTATGCATGTTATGGCATTAAATTCTTCCGAATGGATGAATTATTATGATAGAGGTTCAGCGTATAACTCCTGGGAGGAAGGAATGCCGAATGCCACCGGGGCGAGAGCTCTGCCGATATCGATGGTCGTAGGATACGGCTCTGGCGACTTTGGGCTGAACCTGTTTTATACCGGCCTGAACCTTTATCTCCTCTATTACTATACCGATGTTGTCGGCCTTGAGCCTGGCATTGCCGGAACAATTTTCATGACGGCTCTATTATGGGATGCCGTCACAGATCCCTTTATGGGGGTAATTGCCTCTCGCACACGCTCTCGGTTCGGCCGTTATCGTCCTTACCTACTTTTTACTGGCCCGGCTCTTGGGATGAGCTTTGTGTTGTTGTTTGCTGCGCCGGTGTTGTGGGCCTCATCCGTAACGCTGGCCTGCTTTCTTAGCCATTTCCTGTTCCGTACAGTCTATACAGTCTTTGGTGTTCCGTACGCCTCCTTGTCTGCCGCAATGACAAATAGCAGCAAGGCGCGCACATCCTTGTCAGGTGCGCGCATGCAATTTGCAACAATAGGCGCCATTGCGACAGCTTTCCTAACGCCTTGGCTTGCTGAAAAATTGGGGCAGGGTGATTTGATTCACGGTTACATGATGACGGCTGTGATCTATGCCTGCCTTGCAGAAGGAGTTTTCCTTCTTGCCTTCTTCAGCGTGCGAGAGCGCGTCGAGCCAGACATAAAATCTCTAAGCCTCCAGGACACATTGAAGGTGACTAGAGGCAATCATGCTTTCTGGATATTGTTTGCAGGCGTCGTTCTCAACGCGATCGCCTCTACGGTATTTACGAAGTCTATCGTTTATTATGCACGCTATATTATTGGTGAACCTGCCGCAGTTCGGGAAGCGCTTACGCTATATACTATAGCTGCGGCCTCAGCCGTTCTGGCTTGGACAGTGCTGGCGCGAGCAACAACAAAATCCCATGTGCTTACAGTGGGGCTTCTGCTCAATGCATTTGCCCTCATCGCGCTATATGTCTTGGTGCCGGAAGGAAAGGGCCTGTTTTTCTTTTTTGTTGTCCTGGCGGGTATCGGGATGGCTGCCACGATTGTCGCTTTCTGGGCCATGCTTCCGGATACCGTGGAATATGGGGAATGGAAGACGGGGATCAGGGATGAGAGTATATTCTTCGGCCTGTTCCAGTTCTCTCAAAAAGCGGCGAGCGGTTTGGGTGTTGGTGCCGTTGGGATAATCCTTCAGGCCATTGGCTATGTCGCCAATACGGATCAGTCTTCGTATACTCTATCTGGCCTGCGCCTGATGGCATTTCTGCTGCCCGCCATTTGCGCTTTGCTCGCGATCCTGATTGTGCAGTTCTATCCACTGAAGGGGCGGCGGCATGAGGAAATCGTTGCCCTTCTGAAAGAGAGGGATATCGTATGAAGCTGACCCGTACACTTCTGATATGTAGCCTGCTTTGCCTGCAGGCGTGCCAACACACCAAGCTTGATGAAGGTGCTCTGGCGGCCAGGCCAAACATTTTGCTCGTCGTGTTTGAGGATATGAGTCAGAAGGTCGGGGCCTTTGGTGATTCGGTCGCCACCACGCCGGTGCTTGATACTTTCGCAGGGCAAAGTGTCATTTATCCGAATACCTTTACGACTGCAGGCGTCTGCGCCCCTTCACGTGCGGCGCTGATTACCGGCGTGCACCAGCAGACACTTGGTGCGCAGCATATGAGAACGCATGCGTTCGGTACGGAGTATGATCCTTCCGGGTTTGAGATTGGCTACGCGGCGGTTCCACCACCAGAGGTCAAAGCGTTTCCCGAGCTCTTGCGCCAGGCTGGGTACTATACCTTTGTCGGCTATGGTGGTTGGGTCATTTCCAACAAGAAGGATTATCAGTTTGGTACACCCCTGACCATTTGGAACCAGGATGACGTGAATGCCAGTTGGCGAGGGCGCGAACAGGGCCAGCCCTTTTTCGGCATGGTCACATTGGCGACGACGCATGAATCCTTCCTCTTTCCTGAAGTGCCTGTGCGTGACACCGAATTGGCTAGGAGCATAGCTGGGCGCAATGCTAGGCTATTGGCGGGTAAGGAACGGGTGACGGATCCCGCCGCCGTGACCGTGCCGCCATGGTTACCGGATACGCCAGAAGTCCGTGAAGAAATTGCAACACAGTACGACAATATCACTTTTACGGAGAAGAGGCTGGCTCAGCTCCTCTCGGATCTGGAACGGGAAGGACTCTCAGACAGCACGATTGTCATCGTGACAACAGACCATGGGGACGGGTTTCCACGAGCAAAGCGTTCCATTTATGATTCCGGCATCAAGGTGCCGATGATGATCCGTTTTCCGGATGGACGTTATGCGGGTGAAGTCCGTGACGAGATGGTTAGCTTTGTGGATTTCGCACCTACACTGCTCACTCTCGCAGGCGCGCCTGTGCCAGACTGGCTTCAGGGGAGAAATTTCTTGGGCGACAACAGGGACGCTCCCAATCAATACATCTTTGCGTCAAGCGACCGGATGGACGCTTGGATGGATCGCGTGAAGGCCGTGCGGGATGAAAGGTATAAGCTCATTTTAAACTATCAAGGTGATGTGCCCTTTTTCCAGCCCATTGCGTTTCGTGAGGAGCTGCGATCCATGCAGGCGCTTAATCGGTTACATATGGAAGGCGCTTTACCGTCCTCTCTTGAGAAATATTTTGATACTCCGCGGCCGGTCATGGAACTCTATGATACGTTCTCTGACCCTGATGAGATGCACGACTTGGCCCAAGATGTGGCGTTGACAGATGTGCTGGATCGTCTCGGCTCAGCGTTAGACAGATGGCTTGCGGAGACGCCAGACTTGTCGGCGCTTCCAGAAGCTGAGATGGTCAACGACATGTGGCCCGGTTGGCAGCAGCCTATCACGAGTTTGCCGGTGCTGCGCCTGCTGCGGGACACGGATGGTGCTGCGCCCCGATTGGATATCTCTTCAAACACAAGAGGGGCTTCATTGGCATGGCGTCCACTCGGGTCTCAGGATACCGAATGGCAGGTCTATATATCGGGTCAGACGGTTCCCGCGCCATCCTGTGTAGAGGCGATTGCAATCCGTTATGGATATAAGGCCAGCGATATTGTTAAGGCCTGCGTAGGCGCTGAGGAACGGCTGGAAATCCAATAGAGAAATGTACCCTCGTGGACGAAACGTGCTGACCGCGGTGGCCAGCGGTTCTGCGTGCTCGTCAGCGTTGATGGGTTGGTCAACCTTGAGGTAAATATTGGGTGAAATGTGACTTCTGATCACATAGAAGCATCCATATCATGGAAAAATTGGAAAAAAATATGCTGCGATATTTCTTCAATATCGAGTTCATGCAGATTCCTGTATCCAGGTTATTTGCACCCAGTTTGAACTTGGAGATCAGTTGGAGGGCAGGCTGAGCGAGGTCGAGAACTTCACGGTCTCCATCGAGAATGTAGAGGAGACATCAACGAGATTCGGGACGAGTTCGACAAACCGCTTATAGACATGATCATAATGGTCGATGCTGCCAACCTGGATTTTGAGAAGGTAGTCATCCTTCCCAGTCAGGCGATGGCACTCAATGATTTCAGGGATTATGTCGACTGACCGGGCAAACACATCAAGCCATGACTTGCTGTGATTTTCTGTGCGTACAGATACAAATACGGTTATACCAAGACCCACAGTTGCGGGATCGAGCAGCGCCACACGCTTCAGGATGACGCCTTCATCTTCCAGACGCTTTATGCGGCGCCAACATGGATTGGTGGAGAGGCCAACCTTGTCGGCGATGTCCTGAATCGAGAGGGAAGCGTCCTGCTGAAGGGCATTCAGGATCCGGCGATCGATATCATCTAGTTTTGCGAGTTTGCTCATAACAGTAACATTATCCCAAAAATATGATAATATAAGTAAAAAATGGGATAAAACTTAAAAAATTTCGGTGTACTTCCCAATGATGCCGCCTTAGCCTTTACATTATCGTCACACCAAGAGCCCATCAGAAGAACAGGGTCGTGACGTACCGAGGGAGATTTCTGCGTGTGTTTGCACTTTCGGGCAGTGTGCGCTCGGCAAATCTAAGGTGAGAGGGATATCGCGAATTACTCAGGACAGTTCAAGGCCGCAATCGTTTGTAAGTGAACTTCAAATGGCTTGTGAGTGGACTTCAACAGCGGCGCTCAATACGCGTCCGCGTTCCAGATTTCGCGGTGATCAGGATCACGCAAAACAAACTCTAGTCTTTCATGAGGGGAAGCATGTTTAGAAAATCCAGAAGCTCAATTCTTGTCCGGGGCGCGTCTTCACTCGTCCTGGCTGCCGCCCTGGCGGGCGGCGCGATGGCACAAGTCGACGACACGGATGAAGAAGTCGCCTTCGACACGGTTGTCATCACGGGTAGCCGTCTCGGTAATGCCAATCTGACCTCCAGCAGCTCTGTGGCTGTTCTGGATGGTGGCGAAGTTGACGTGCGCGGTGTGACGCGCGTTGAAGATTTGCTTGGAACGCTGCCGCAAGTGGCATCGGGGCAGGGGTCCACTTCAGGCGTGAACGGTGCGCAGGCAACTGTGAACCTACGCGGCCTTGGTGCCAACAGAACGCTTGTGCTGGTGGACGGCAAACGCCTTCCTTATGGCTCGCCCATCAATGTGGCTGCTGACCTGAACCAGATTCCGTCCCAACTGGTCGACCGCGTTGAAGTTCTTACCGGCGGTGCAACGGCCGTATACGGTTCTGACGCTGTCGCCGGTGTTGTGAACTTCATCATGAAGCGCGACTTTGAAGGCCTTGAGCTGGACGTTCAGGGCAGCATCTTCCAGGCAGGCAACAACAATTCCGATATTGAGCGTGTACTGTCTGATTACGACCAACCGAACCCGGACAGCATCTTCGATGGCGAGTCCGGAGACATCAACCTGGTTGCAGGCAAAAACTTTGATGATGACCGCGGCAACATCACCGCATATGCTGGCTACTCCAAGGATAATGCCGTGCGCTGGGAAGACCGTGACATCACGGCCTGCCCGTTCACCACGCGCAATGACGGCACGGATTTCGGCTGTAGCGGTTCCGGCTCCATGCCGCGCCTGACGCGCTACTCCCGTACCGGAGCAGGCGGCTTCAACCTGGTTGTCGACGAAACCAGTGGTGATCTGCGGAACTACAATCAGTCTACGGATGCCTACAACTTCGCCGCCGGTAACTATCTTCAGCGCCCGCGCGAGCGTTACACCTATGGGGCATTTGTCCGTTATGACCTGAAGGAGAACATGGAATTTTTCATGGATTTCTCCGTCACGGACAATAAAACCGAAGCTCAGGTCGGCCCGGGCGGGCTCGCTCTTGGACGGACATCTTCCATCAATTGCGATAATCCGCTGCTGACGTCTGAAATGCTGGCCACATTCTGTGATGCGGGCAGCGTCTACGTCGATAATGACGGCGTACCGCGGGCTCCGCTGAGAATTGGTCGCCGCAACATGGACTTTGCGCGCGTCAACAATTTCCACCTCAATACCCAGCGTATCGTTGGTGGTATTCGCGGTGAAATCTTTGGTGGTGTCGATTACGAGCTCTTCGCCCAGCATGCAAAAGTCGACTATACGGAGCTTCTTCTGAACGATGTGTCCACCTCCCGCGTCACGCGCGCTCTGGATGCTGTGACTGACCCTGACACCGGCGACATCGTCTGCCGTTCTGTTCTGACCGGCGAAGATCCAAACTGTATTCCGTTTGATATCTTCTCTCCCAATGGCATCACCAGGGCGGCGTCCGATTATGTGACCATGCCGACCCTGCGTATAGGTGATACGGAGCAAACCGTCATTGGCGGTACGCTGTCTGAGAACCTGGACCGTTGGGGCGTTGTCAGCCCGTTCGCATCTGAAGGTGTCAGCGCTGCCATCGGCTTTGAGTACCGCAAGGACTCACTCTCCCTGACGCCGGATTCCAGCGACACGACGACCAGTCAGCGTGTTGCGGTTGCGGGCGAAGTACCGGTCTACGAACTTTTCACAGAGATTCAGGCGCCGATCCTTCAGGACAAGCCGTTCGCAGAAGAGCTGACCCTCTCTGCCGCGTATCGTTACTCTGATTATTATGACACCACAGGCACACAGAGCACGTACTCCTTCGGTGCGTCGTGGCGTCCGATTTCTGATCTGCGCCTGCGCACACAGTATCAGCGGGCTACGCGGTCACCGAACCCGATCGAATTGTTTGCGCCACAAGAAATTGGCCGGGGCACACTCTCCGGTCAGCCCAATGGCCTGAAAGATCCGTGTGCAGGTGATTTCGACCCCAACACGACAACGCCGGAGCCCTTCCGCTCTCTGGATGAGTGTATGAGAACCGGTGTCACTGCGGCGCAATATGGCACGATTTTGGATAGCGCCGATAACATTCCTACTCTGGCCGGGGGCAACCCGAATCTTGACCCGGAAATCTCCGATACCTGGACGGGCGGCTTCGTGTATGAGCCAAGCTACCTGCCGGGCTTTGTTGCCAGCGTCGACTACTTCTCCATCGAAGTTGACGATTTCATCGGTATGGTCGACCCAAGCGAGACGCTGGGCCAGTGTCTGGACACGGGCGATGCGAACTATTGTAGTCTCATCAATCGTGATTCCGCAGGTACATTGTTCCTGGTCAGTGGTGAGTCCTATATCCAGAGTACGCTTATCAATACCGGTCTTCTGAAGACGACGGGCTTTGACATCAGCGCATCTTATGGTTTCGGGCTGGACCGTTTTGGTCTGAACAATGCGGGCGACATGAAAGTCACCTATGCTTCGACAATCCTTAACGAGCTGACATCACAATCCCTGCCAGGCTCACCAGAATTGGATTGTGCGGGCTATCACGGTGATGCCTGCAACAATCCGGCACCGGAGTATCGTCACCGTGTGGCGTTGGACTGGACGCGCGACAAACTGTCGACGATCTTCAGCTGGCGTTACATCTCCTCTGTGGATCAGTACTCTTCTGCGCCAACCGCAGTGAACGAACTGGACGCGACATCCTACTTCGATCTCGCGGCACGCTATGAAGTGTCTGAAAAGCTGCGCTTGCGTGCTGGTGTGAACAACATCTTCGATCAGGATCCGCCTCTGACATCCCTCTCCGGTTATGGCGGCGGGGAAACGGATGGCCGCGGGAACACCTATCCCCAAGTCTATGATGCCCAGGGCCGGTATATCTTTGTCGGCGCGACCATCAATTTCTGATGATCTGATATGACCTGATACACCCCGCACGGTTCGACCTGGCGGGGTGTATTTCCAAGAATAACCCGCTTTTCCATTTTGGGAGTTCGTGATGAAGAGATTGCTAGTAACAACCCTGTTGAGCGCGGCGGCTTTATTGCCCTCATGCGCGAGTGCCAAAGAGGTCCGACAGGAGCAGATAGCAGTCGCGGGCGAGCAGGCCCGGCCCATCGCAATCACGCACGCCAATATTCTCACGGCATCCTCCCCCTTGATCGAGGATGGTACGGTGGTTTTTGCCAATGGCCGGATTGTTTCGGTCGGCAAGACCGTCAAAGTGCCCGGGAATGCGGAAATTATTGATGCAGCGGGCCGCTGGGTCACGCCTGGCATCATTGATGCGCACTCTCATCTGGGTGTGTATCCGACGCCCCTTTTTCCGTCGAATATGGATCTGAACGAGAAAACCGGAAACAATACCGCTGGCATCAGTGCAGAAGATGCCGTCTGGCCGCAGGATCCAGGCTTTGAGCAGGCACGACGCGGCGGTGTTACAACGCTGACCATCCTGCCCGGCTCTACCAATCTGATCGCAGGCAAAGGTGTTACATTGAAGAATGTGGAAGCGGCGACTGTTCAGGAGATGAAGTTTCCTGACGCACCATACTTCCTGAAAATGGCGTGCGGGGAAAACCCCGTGAAGATTTACGGCGGGGCAGGCAAAAAGCCTTTCACCCGCATGGGCGTGATGTCTGAATTCCGAAAGGCCTGGGCCAAGGCACGCGAGTACAAGGCGAAGCATGAGGCCGACCCGTCCGCTCCGGTCGACTTGCAGCTGGAAACGATGGCCAAGGTTCTGGATGGGGAGATCATCCCCGTCGTGCACTGCTACCGCGCCGATGAGATGGCACATTTGATCGACATCTCGCATGAGTATGGCTTCAAGATCGGTTCGTTCCACCATGCGACCGAAGCCTACAAGATTGCGCCGCTACTGAAGACAGAAGACATCGGCATTGCGACATGGGCGCGCCGGTGGGGCTTCAAGATGGAGGCTTATGATGCCTCGGATGCTACTCCGGCCGTTCTGGAAGATGCCGGCGTGAAGACTGTTCTGCACTCGGACAACTCAATCCTTATCCAGCATATGAACACCGAAGCCGCGATGGCCCTGGCCTCTGCGCGCCGCGCTGGATACGACTTTGGATATGAAACTGCGATTAGATGGATCACGGCAAATCCGGCCGAACTGATGGGCATTTCAGACCAGACCGGAACATTGGAGCCCGGCAAGATGGCCGACATCGTGCTGTGGTCCGGTGATCCTTTCAGCGTCTACAGTGTGGCGGACAAGGTGTTCATTGATGGCGTGATGGTCGTGGATGAGACCGAAACAGACGAGGAGTCTTCGGACTTCCTGGCAGGCCAGTATGGTGAGGAGGTCCAATAATGTTGAAACTCATGACATCCCTTTGCGTCGCGGCCTGTATTTCACTGCCGCTTTACGCCCAGACCCTGGTTCTGGAACACGCCAAGGTTCTGACCGCCAGTTCTGCTGGTCAGCTGGAGGATACCTCCATCCTTATCAAGGACGGCAAGATTGCTGCGATTGGT
The DNA here is from genome assembly GCA_018222605.1 of Alphaproteobacteria bacterium. GTDB lineage: Bacteria > Pseudomonadota > Alphaproteobacteria > Caulobacterales > Hyphomonadaceae > Hyphomonas. Next base: position 451,435 of record JAAEZZ010000001.1, on the reverse strand, counting down.
GAGGCCGTGACCGTGCCTGCGGGCGCTGAAATCATCGACATGACAGGGCGGACCATAACGCCAGGCCTGGTTGCCGCCAATACAACGCTGGGCGTGGTGGAAATAAATGATCGCGCCAATGCGAATGACAGCTCTGCTAAGACGTCTGACCTCTCTGCGAGTGTTGAAATCCAGTATGCGGTCAATCCTGCGTCGACGCTGATTCCCGTCGCCCGAAATGGTGGTATCAGCCGCGCCATAGTCACACCGGGACTGGGAAGCGGCAGGCAGGAAAAGCTGAGCTTTGGCGGGCAGGCGGCTGTCATTGATACAGGTGACGGGCAAGACCCGATCATCCTGCCACATGCAGGCGTGACGATTAGTCTACGCGGTGTGAAGACGGGCCGCGCTGCAATGTTCCCTATGCTGAAGTCCATTTTGGAAGACGCATCCATCTATGCCGCAAAGGAGACGCCGGGGGATATGTCCGGTTTGATCCAGAAAAACTGGACCCGTGCGGACCTGGATGCGCTGGCGCCTGTTGCCAGAGGTGAGGCCCCGCTCATCATTGAAGTTGACCGCGCGTCTGACATTTCCCAGATGCTCAAGATCGGCAAGGCCCTGAACCTCAAAATGGTTCTGGTCGGCGCCGCCGAGGGCTGGGTCGTGGCGGATGAGATCGCTGCGGCAGATGCCTCTGTCGTTCTCAACCCAATCGATAATCTGCCCTCAAACTTTGATCAGGTCCGGGCCTCTATCGAGAATGCCACACGCCTTAATGCGGCAGGTGTGAAGCTTGCCCTGACGAGCAATCGTGACGGCCATGATGTACGCCTGACGCGCTATCATGCCGGTATGGCGGTCGCCCATGGGCTGCCTTATGACGCCGCAATCAAGGCAATCACGATTAATCCCGCGCGCATGTTCGGCGACACGACCGGCGGAGAGATCGCTGTCGGCCAGGACGCCGACATCGCGGTCTGGTCAGGCGACCCGCTGCAGCCGCTGACCGATCTGGTCGTGCTATATGTTCGCGGAGAGGCGCAGCCGAAGACAGACCGGCTGACCGTCCTGCGCAAGAAATACGTGAAATCTGGAGAGTAATGAAATCATGATTGGCAACAAAACTGCTCTGAAGAGAGTATTTGCCGTATGCTGTGTAACACTCGGCACTGCCGCCCTGACGGGATGTGCATCCATGTCGTCTGCTTCGGCAGAGGCTCTCCTGATCCGCGATGCAGATATCTTTGATGTCACGGATGGATCGGTGCATGAGGGTGACGTGCTGGTTATTGATGGCCGGTTTTCTGCAGTGGAAGACACGATTACCAAATACCCGTCCGGAACGCGTATCATTGATGCGGATGGGCTGGCCCTGCTGCCGGGCCTGATCGATGTGCACACGCACTGGACCGGCATGAATGGAGCAACCCGTGCGTCCATTGCCACGGACCTCCTGAAAGCTGGCGTCACGACCGCAACGGATTTCCATTCCGCTCCGGAATCCTTTGAGGGCAAGCGCGCCTATCACAAGACCATTCAGTCGCCTCACGTCTTCTACGCGGCCCGCATCGGCGTTCCGTACGGACACGGAACAGAGTGGGGCGATGAACACATAACGAAAGTTGTCTTCTCTGCGCGTGAAGGGCAGGCGGCCGTTGAGTCCCTGCTGCCTTACAAGCCCGATGCCATCAAGGTGTTTGCCGATGGCTGGCGCTATGGCGGAGTGGTCAATCTCACCAGCATCAATGAAGATGCGCTTGAGGCTGTCGTTGACACGGCCTCTGCTTCGGGTCTGCCTGTGTTCAGCCATACCGTGACGGTGGAAGGCGGAAAAATCGCTGCCGAGGGCGGTGTCACAGCCATCGTTCATGCCATTCAGGATGCAGATGCTGATGAGGAACTCGTCAGCCTGATGCAGGAACATGACGTCCTCTATTCCCCAACGCTGACCGTGTACGAACCCTTCGAACATGAACTCGCGGAAATGAGCAAGGTGTCGGCCGCGATGGTCCTGTACCGTCAGGAACGCTCCCGCGCGAACATGCGAACCTTCCTGGACGCAGGCATTCGCGTGGCCCTGGGCACCGATCAGGGGATCGACAACAATCCCTTTGGTGAGGCGGATTTGAGAGAGCTGGAACTGATGGTCGATTTCGGCCTGACGCCAGCCGAGGCCCTGCAGGCCGCAACCCGCAACAGCGCGGCTGTGCTTAAGCTGGAAGAGGATCGCGGCAGCATCGAAGCCGGCAAACGCGCAGACTTCATTCTGGTTGATGGGCATCCATGGGACAGCATTTCAGAGATCCGGAATGTGAAACATGTCTTTGTCGATGGCGTACAGGTGGTTGCCGACGGCCAGCTGACGAAGCCGCAGGGCTCAGGCCGTCCGTCTGCCACGCCAGCACAGTCTGTCATTGACGACTTCGAAGCGGATGATCTGACCACGAAGTATGGGGCCCGTCGCTTCAAGACATATGATGCCGGTCTGCCACGCTCGGAAGTGATGCTGGGCCGTGTGGAGCGTATAGGGGGCGGCAAGGCGCTGCACATGTCGGCCATGATGGCCCTGAAGGATGATCCCTTCGCCTTCGCGACGCTGCCCTTGTCACCAGGTGAGTTTGTTCCTGTCGATGCCAGCGCCTTCACCGGCGTCCGCTTCGAAGCACGCGGCAGCGATACATATGACATCATCTTGTCCTCCACATCCGGAGAAGGTGAGCATAGCTTTGTCGCTGGTCCGGAATGGAAAACCGTCGAGATCAGCTTTGCCTCTCTTCAGGGGGAAGATGGCGCGCCGCTGAATGTGTCCGAATTGCTGGACGTCTCCTTTGGCATGCATGCACAGGCCGATCAGTCTGTCTGGCTGGAAATCGACAATGTTGAATTCTACTGAGGCGTCCTTTGAGGGCAGGCTCACTCTATATGAGGTAAGGACATGAAAACACTTTTCTATGGCGTATGCGGCGCAGCATTCCTTGTTTCGGGATGCGCTGCCAGCGGAGCCTACTCTTCGCAGGCCTCTGTCACGGAACAGGCCGAACGGGAAAATCTGCCTATGGTCGGCGGAGACGTTGAGGCCATTTCGTTCCTGGGCCAGCCGCTTTACAGAAACAGCACGGCGCCTCAGCTGGATGCCCAGGCGAAGATCGATGCGCTGCTCGCCTCAGGCGCGGCGACGGAAGATGCGTTCCTTGAACTCGGCGCTGAACTTGCCGGGGCTGGCCTGTATCAGGATGCCATAGCGGCCTATACCGCAGGTCTGCGCCTACATTCGGACTCCTTCAAGCTGCGCCGCCACCGGGCGCACCGTTATCTGACCGTAAGAGAGGTCGAAAAGGCTCATGCGGATCTGGATGAGGCTCTCGAACTGGTTAATCTTGAAGAGACGCCATCCATCGAGATGAAGGGCGGGGAGCCGCACGGCTCTTACGAGCACTGGATCTGGTATCACCTCGGCATCTATTATTACCTGACCCAGGATTATGACAATGCCGCAATGGCCTATGAGCATTGTCTCGAGACGGCCTCATCGAATGACATGCTGATCGGCGTGGTAGACTGGCTGTACAATATCTATCGCAAAAATGGCGAAGACGCCAAAGCTGAAGCCGTCCTGACGCGCATTCCCGCAGACATAGAGGCTGACACGACTTATCCCTATTATAAGCGCGTCATGTTCTATAAGGGACTCATGTCTGCGGATGAAATCCTTGACCCGGCTAAACCGCTAGAAGAGTGGAATGCCCGTGACGCCACCATTGCCTATGCCCTGTCGAACTGGGCTGGGTTCAATGGTGATGTGACGACAGCAAATGAGTTGCGTGCCCAGGTTCTGGCTACGAATGTCTGGAATATCTGGGCATATATTTGCGCGGAGAAGGAAGAAGCCGTTTATCGGGCTGAAAACTAGTCGGGATCCCAGGGGGTATATGTGCCAGAGCTGAAATATTATATGGAGTTTTTCGCGGCGCGGTTTGCAGCGTTTATCGGACAGGCTGCGAACTTTGTCTGGGGGCCGCCGCTGGTCTTCCTGGTGTCAGGCGCTGGCCTGTTCTTCTTCCTCTATTCGCGTGGCCTGCCCTTCCGTCACTTCCAGCTGGCGCTTGGCGTGCTGGCCGGCAAGCATGACAGCACGTCTTCACCGGGACTTGTCAGTCATTTCCAGGCGCTATCGGTGGCGCTGGCCGCGACCATCGGCATGGGGAACATCGCGGGCGTTGCCGTGGCTATCAAGATGGGCGGACCGGGCGCGATCTTCTGGATGTGGATCTCTGCCATCCTCGGCATGGCGACGAAATACTTCACCTGCTCGCTGGCGGTGATGTATCGCGGGCGGGACTCTGATGGTGTGCTGCAGGGCGGGCCGATGTACGTCATCGTGGAAGGGCTTGGCAAAAAGTGGAAGCCCCTCGCCATCTGGTTCTGCATCGCCGGCATGGCGGGCTGCCTGCCCATCTTCAATGCCAACCAGCTGACCCAGGCCGTGCGCGAGATCGCTCTGGAGCCTGCAGGCATCAAATCCGCCGGTGTGGCCAGCGCCGTGATCGGCCTGACGCTGATGGCGTTAACTGGCGCGGTCGTGTTTGGCGGCCTAAAGCGGATCAGCCATGCGACGGCCTTGCTAGTGCCGGCCATGGTCGTGGTCTATGTCGTTGCCGTTGTCGGCATCATCCTGCTCAATATCGCCGAGGTGCCGAAATACATTACCCTTATTTTCACGGATGCCTTTGGCGCCAATTTCTTCAGCGGTGAACCGATGTTTGGCGGAGCGCTGGGCGGACTGATCCTGCTGGGCGTGCGCCGGGCGGCCTTCTCCAATGAGGCGGGCCTTGGAACGGCACCCATGGCGCATGGCGCGGCCAAGACCTCAGAGCCTGTGCATGAGGGCCTGGTCGCCATGCTGGGGCCGGTTATCGACACCCTGATCGTATGCACGATGACGGCGCTGGCCATTCTCATGACCGGTGTCTGGCAGACCGGCGATGGCGACGGCGTGACCCTGACGGCGAACGCATTCGAGGTGGCCTATCCGGGCTTTGGCGGCTACATCCTGCTGATCTGCATCCTGGCCTTCGGCATCTCGTCGCTGTTCTCATACTCCTATTACGGTATGAAATGCTTCTCCTTCCTGTTCGGGGCAGGGCGGGTGAATATCTATGCGGCGTTCTATGTCGGCACGATCCTGCTCGGCGCGGTCTCGTCCATGGGCGTTATCCTGAACTTTATCGATCTCAGCTTTGCCCTGATGTCCATTCCGACCCTGATTTCGGCGCTTCTATTGTCTCCGAAAGTACTCAAGGAGACACGGCGCTATTTTGCGCGCAAGAATGAGCGGCAGGCGGTCGAGGCCCGGCAGGACTCTTAGGCGCCCGTCGGGCTGGCCTTCACGTTGGGCTAATCCGTCTCGAACCGGAAGACGGACACGCCGCGTGAGCGCGTGTCGAAGATCAGCTTCTTGTTGAGCGGGGCATGCGCGCGTGACGGGCAATTTTCCCGCTCGCACAGATAACAGTTCACGCCGATCTTCTCGGGTGCCATGGCCTCAAGGTTCAGATTCTGCGAATAGATGAGCCGCGGGGCATAGGCGATGTCACAGCCAAGCCCGATGGCATATTTCGTCTGATGCTGGTCATAGGCGCCTTCCGCGCGGGACATGGTGCGCGCAATGGAAAAATACGTCGTATTGTCCGGCATCTCGATGATCTGTGTCCGCACTTGTCCGGGCGTGGCGAAGCAATCATGAATGTTCCAGAGCGGGCAGGCACCACCAAACTTCGAGAAGTGAAATCGCCCCGCGCTAAAACGTTTGGAGACATTGCCCGCGCTGTCCATGCGGACGAAGAAGAAGGGGATGCCCCGCGCGTCCGGCCGTTGCAGCGTCGTCATGCGGTGAGCCACCTGCTCAAAGCTCGCGCCGAAGCGGTGGCTCAGCAATTCGACATCATACTTGGTCGTTTCGCATTCCTTCAGAAAGCGGGAATAGGGCATCAGCAGCGCGGCGGCGAAATAGTTCGCCAGGCTCAGATAGGCCAGTTCCTCGGCGCTGCGGTCCGGCAGGCCTGCGCGGTCAACATGTGCGCGGAAGAGGGGAGCGTATTCCAGAAGCGCCACCTGCACTGCCAACTGAAAACGACGGCCCGACTGGCGCAGCAATTCAGACAAATCAATCCGCCTATGGTGCCGGTCGAAATAACGTAGCTGGTTCGGCATCACATGTGTCGGCACGATACGCACCTGATAATTGTGCTTCTTCTTCAGCCGGTCAGTCAGCGTGGTGTGCGGTTCATCCGTACTCAGGAACAGTTCGGAAGACAGCTTTTCTGCCTCTTCATCCAGTTCCGGAAAATAGTTGCGGTGCACATGGAAGAACTCCCGCACCGAATCCACGCTGCGGTCAGACTGTTCCAGCACTTCCACCTTTTCCCGGTCTGCCAGCGGGTTGGCGTCGGAATAGAGGCGCATCGTCAGCTCACGGTGGTTTGTATAGAGGCGTAGAAAGGCCCGCGCGATATCCGGGTTCGCGTTGACGATATCCTCGGCGTCATTCTTGCCGACAGGGCCCGCGTCCAGAATGGGGTCGCGCAGCGCCTCCAGCAATTCCGACACAAGCCGCGCATCGCCCGCGCCGCCGACATCGGTCATGTCAAAGTCATAGACCTGCGCCAGCGTCACCAGCAGGTTCGCGCTGATCGGACGCTGGTTGCCTTCAATCAGATTTATGTAGCTGGCCGAGACTCCGAGGTCCTCTCCCATTTGTGCCTGCGTGATCCCAAGCGTCCGGCGAAGCCGCCTGAGCCTTGGGCCGATTAGGATTTTTTCTTTCCTGACACTCATGAGGGCACTCTCAAATGTTACAAACCTTACAAAACAATCGCGTTAATGTTTACACGACAAACTAAAAAACCCAATACAAACATTGATGTACTGGATTTATCGTCTCCCTGTAAATAGTGTTGTGTCAACAAAGCAATGCAAGGGAGTTTGTCATCGTGTCTGCAACAGCCATCCTCGAAAAGCCGTCAAGCCAAGCCAACTCGGTAGAGATCGCCGGAAACGCGGAAGGTGTGGAGCGCGTGCTGACACCGGAAGCGCTGGCCTTCCTGGCTGACCTTGAGCGCACTTTCGGCCCGCGCCGCCGCGAGTTGCTCGCCGCCCGCATTGCCCGTCAGGCCCGCTTCGACGCAGGAGAGCTACCGGACTTCCTGCCCGAGACAAAAAACATCCGGAATGGCTGCTGGGAGGTCGACCCGATCCCCGCCGTGCTGAAGGATCGCCGCGTGGAAATCACCGGTCCAGTGGACCGCAAGATGATGATCAACGCGCTGAATTCCGGCGCAAAGATGTTCATGGCGGATTTCGAGGATGCGTCCTCGCCCACCTTCACGAACATGATCGAAGGCCAGGTTAACATGCAGGATTTCGCTAATGGCGAGCTTGTCTATTCCGACCCGAAGAATGGTAAATCTTACAACCTGAATGACGAGATCGCCGTCATGATTGTCCGCCCGCGCGGCTGGCATATGGAAGAGGCGCACCTTCTGGTCGATGGCCAGCCAATGTCGGCCAGCCTGTTCGATTTCGGCCTGCACATCTTCCATAATGGCGCAAAGCTGACGGAGCAGGGCGTCGGCCCATTCTATTACCTGCCCAAAATGGAGAGCCATCTTGAGGCGCGTCTCTGGGATGAGGTGTTTGAGCACGCCCAGAAAGCGCTCGGCATTCCCGTCGGCACGATCAAGGCAACGGTTCTGATCGAAACCCTGCCGGCCGCATTCGAAATGGACGAGATCCTCTATGAGCTGCGCCGTCATGCGGCTGGTCTCAATTGCGGCCGCTGGGACTACATCTTTTCCTACATCAAGACGCTGCGCCAGCATGGCCAATATGTGCTGCCGGACCGCGCCCAGGTCGGCATGGATCGCGCCTTCCTCAAGGCTTACTCGCTGCTGCTGATCAAGACCTGTCACAGCCGCCGTGCCCATGCGATGGGCGGCATGGCCGCTCAGATCCCGGTCAAGAATGACGAGGCTGCCAATGACGCGGCATTTGGCAAGGTGAAGGCCGACAAGCTGCGTGAGGTTCGCGCCGGTCATGACGGCACCTGGGTAGCGCACCCCGCGCTGGTTCCGGTGGCCATGGATGTCTTCAACCAGCACATGCCCGCCTGCAATCAGGTTCTCTCCCAGCGTAGCTTCCCACCGATCAGCCAGAAGGATCTCCTGAAGCCGCACACGGGCGAGATCACAGAAGCCGGTGTAAGGACGAATATCTCCGTCGGCATCGAATACACGGCGGCATGGCTGAATGGCCGCGGCGCTGTGCCGATCCACAATCTGATGGAAGATGCTGCCACGGCGGAAATCTCCCGCAGCCAGATCTGGCAGTGGATCCACCACAAGGCTGACGTGAAAACCGAAAGCGGCGAGGCCCGGCAATTCACCGCACAATGGTTCCGCTCCATCCTCGATGAAGAGCTGACCGCCATCCGCGAGATGATCGGCGCCGAGGCTTACGAACAAGGCCGCTACGAACTCGCCGCCGAAATCTTCAGCGAGACCGCAACAGGCAAAGACCTGCCGGACTTCCTGACGCTTCCCGCCTACGAGGCCCTGCGCACCCTCGACTGATCCGAATACCCCCTAGCATCCAAACACCCCCACAAGGAGACAATGCAATGTCTAAACGCCCCACCTATGCCCAACTGCGCGCCGAAGTGCTGAAACGCTATCCTGATGGCGTCACGCCTGCCGGCATCAACATTGATGACATCGTCCAGCTGAAGCTGCAGAACACCTACTCCACGCATCTTGATATCGCCCGTGAAATGGCCGGCGTGATGCGCGAAGACATGGCTGCCTATGATGCAGACCATGGCAAGTTCACTCAGTCGCTCGGTTGCTGGTCCGGTTATCACGCGCACCAGATGATCAAGTCCGTGAAGCGTATGCGCGGCACGGCCAAGGGCACTTATGTGTACCTCTCCGGCTGGATGGTTGCCGGCCTGCGCAACCGCTTTGGTCACCAGCCTGACCAGTCCATGCACGAGAAAACCGCTGTGGTGGACCTGATCGAGGAGATTTACGTCTCCCTGCGCCAGGCCGACGAAGTTGCCCTGAATGACCTGTTCCGTGAGCTGAAATCTGCCAAGGAAAAAGGCGCGCCTGCCGACGTGATCGAAACCATCGTCCAGCGCATCGATACGTTTGAGTCTCATGTCGTGCCGATCATCGCTGACATTGATGCCGGGTTCGGCAATGAACACGCGACCTATCTGCTCGCCAAGGAAATGATCAAGGCTGGCGCGTGCTGCATCCAGATCGAGAACCAGGTGTCTGATGCCAAACAGTGTGGCCACCAGGATGGCAAGGTCACTGTGCCGCGCGAAGACTTCATCGAAAAACTGCGCGCCTGCCGTCTGGCCTTTGAGGAGCTGGGTGTGGATGACGGCGTCATCGTGGCCCGGACAGACAGCCTCGGCGCTGGCCTGACTCAGAAGATCCCGGTCTCGCAACAGCCGGGCGATCTGGCCTCCGAATACATTAAATGGCTCGACACGGAAGATATCACGCCAGCCAACCCGCTGAAGGATGGTGACGTCGCCCTGCAAAAAGACGGCAAACTGGTGAAGCCGGTGCGCCTGCCAAACGGTCTCTACAAATTCCGTGAGGGGACGGGTGCTGACCGTGTGGTCGAAGACTGTATCTCCAGCCTCACCATTGGCGGCGCAGACCTTCTCTGGATCGAAACGGATACGCCGAACGTCGACATCATCGCCGGCATGGTGAACCGCATCAAGGAAGTCGTGCCGAATGCCAAGCTGACCTACAATAACAGCCCCAGCTTCAACTGGACGCTCAATCTGCGCAAACAGGTGCGCGCAGACTGGCTGGCCGCCGGCAAGATCTCCGAAGGGGAATATCCGGAGGCGGAGCTTATGTCTGCCCGCTTCGACGAAACAGACCTCGGCCAGGAAGCCGATGCCCGTCTGCAGCGCTTCCAGTACGACATCAGCGACCGCGCCGGTGTGTTCCACAATCTGATTACACTGCCGACCTTCCACATGACGGCCTTCGCCATGGACGAGCTCTCGAAGGGCTATTTCGGCGAGAACAAAATGGCCGCCTATGTGCAGACGATCCAGCGCCGCGAAATCCGCAATGGCGTGTCGGCGGTGAAACACCAGCACGAAGTCGGCTCCGACCTTGGCGACACGTTCAAGGAAATGGTGGCTGGCGAACGCGCCCTGAAAGCGGGCGGCGTGCACAACACGATGAATCAGTTCGAGAACGTCGCCTGATTCATCCTGACAATCCTACTCTCCATACCTTTCAGCCCGGCTTCGGCCGGGCTTTTTTTATGGATCATTCGAAATCGTCCAGCGCGCAGGTATATGGCATGCCGGGAAGGGCTTTGCCGTCTTCCAGCGAGGCCTGGGGCTGGCAGATGCGGGTTGTCTGATTGTTGTCGCGCGCGGTGGTACGTGCCCACACGGTCACCAGCCCTCTCGGGCCTGAGCCCGCGGGGCACGCATCTTCAAGGTTGAAGGCGTGGATGGCGTTGCGCTCGAAATATGTCTTGGCGTTGCCGGAAGGTGCCTGTGAGGCAAACCACTCCTGCAGCACGTTCTCTGTAGGCAGAATGTCGACATCCCAGCCATCATCGCGCCGTGCCTGTGTGAAGGCCGGATTGTCCCAATGCCCCACCATGAAGCTGTTCTGGCGCACGCATTGCGGCTCTGTCAGCGTAATGTAGATTTCTTGCGGATGGTGATAATGATAAGGATAAAATGTATTCGCGAGTTGGATTGTCATGCCCACTTCGGCGCCCACCGGCTCTCCGTCGATTGACTTGATCCGCAACAGGCCCCAAGGCCCCATCACTTCGGCATAAGCATACCCGCCGCGAAAGCGTTCATTCAGTGCGCTGGGGTTTTCCGCATAGAAAGGTAGCCAGCCCACTGAGGCCCAGAGGTTTGGCAAGCCATTGGCCGTCACATCGACAGGGAAGGCGCCCTCCGGGGTAGTGTCTTTCAGGATCTGCCAGAATCCCTCTGACAGTTCGCGCCCGGATTCGCCTATTGGCCCGTTTGTCCCGGCATAATATTCCGCCATAGCCGGGCGCTCGATCCAACTGGCTACCTCGCTTTCCTCCAGCGCGGCCTTACCCGGCGAATACAGGGCAAAAGCGTCATAATTCTTTTGGGGATCAAAGCATGCTTTGGCTTCATCGGGGTGGTCAAGCACTGCGCGAATATGGCTCAGCACGGCGTCGACATCTTTATATTTGTCTATGCAACCCGTTTCCGGCCCTTCGCCATCAGCTGTGACAGTCTGCAGGATAACGCCTGCGCCAGTATCGCACTGTGAGTCGCCTGCCCGGAGGGATTCCGAGAAACCCTCTAGATAAACAAGGGTCTCATCCCATAGGGTATCTATCAGGGCTTGCTCGCTCTGCGTGTAGCTTGCCTCAGGCATGTCACTGTCGCAGACAAAGACTGGCGGCGCTGTGCTCGTCATCTCCGTACTGGCGGGGGTGCAGGCACTCGCCAGGGCAAGGCCGGTGAATATCAGAGCGGTACGATGTAGCATTTCGGTCTCCGAAGCATTGACTCACCTGTCTGAAAATTTAACAGGGTGAGGGGAAAGTTCAAATTTGGGATCTGCAGCGCCCCATGCATGTGAAGCTGGCGGTCTGCAAAACGGGGGCTCCGGTGACCATGAATAACCGGGTAGGCAGGCAGACCATCAGCGTTTCAAATCGGCCATTTTCGGCTGTTGCAGAGAAATAGCTTACAGGGAGCTGGAATTTTCATGGACTGCAGGCCGACAAAAATTGACCCTTGGGCGCAGATCTTTCTGGTCGCGCCATATTGGACCAGCATAACGGTACCTGCGACGAGCCCGGAGGCACGGCCGCAATTCCTGGAAAAGTTGCAAGGTGCACTGAACAAGGGTGCCGAAGGGGCACCGTGGGAACTTGAAAGATTTGCCCGGCCACGCACCATACGTTTCAGAAAGTATGGCCAGCTTGTGTGTCCATTTGAGTTCAAGCCGGACTTTGTGGAAGAAATTCAAAACCATATCGGCACGGACCATTTTGATGGTTTGTCTGGCCGGATTAACTATTTCGACTATGGTATTGGCAATATCGAAATCTGTATCGGTATCAAGAATATCACGGCGGAATCTCTGGAGGTGCTCACACCGAAATTTGAGGTCTGCAAACTGCGCGTGGTCGATGAATTGGTGGCGGGCGTGCCTAGCGCTCTGATTGATCTGGAAGACATAGACCGCCGGATCAGCGCGTATCTAAAGAAGCATTGCGATGGCCTCGAAAACCGTCTGAAGCCCTCCTATGATCAGGATATCATATCAAAGCGGTCTTCCATGATGTGTGGTCCGGTCAGTCGGAATGTTCTTTTCATCAATTCAGACACCCCGTCAGCGAGCGTGGAGGTGCCTCTCGACGCCATCCAGCAACTCGCGGCCAAATTCCTGAACCAGGTGAACGGCAATCTGGGGCAGACAGGCTCCAGCAGCATCCCGGTCAGCCATGTCGGCTTTGAGGGCGCGGTGGCTGTTGTGAACCGGAATGAAACCAGTTGCCAGCGTGTCGGCAAGAGCCTCTCGGATGGTGCCTTCACAGTGATGAATGACCTGACCGGTGAAGAGGGGGAGGTCAAACGTACCAAGATGCTGTGGGCCTTGGTGCATATGTACTGGTCGGCCTTCTACTGTTCGTCAGAGGGCCTCTTCTCTCTGCTTGCCTCGCATTCCGAAAAGAAGAAGGCGCGCCTGGCAGACATTCGGCGGGAGTATGAAGCGCTTGAGTTCTACAAACGTATCATCTCTACCCTGAAGTTTGAGGCAAAGCCCGAAAAAGTTGTCGTGGAAGGCGAAGACAGGATCCGCTACACTTCTGTGTGGGACGCCTATGAGTCAGATGATCTTCTCATCTCGCTCGAAAAGATCAATGCTGATCTGACCGAGAACCTCCTTACTTTGAGAGATCGCGCACATCGGATCATCCAGAACCGCACGGCCACGTTGATCGCCATCTTCACGGCGCTGACCATTTTCAGCCTCGTGGCGGATGTCATCGAGCTGTATGACGTGACTGGATTGATCAAGCCGCTTCTGCGCATGACCATCCTGTTCAGCGGTGCGGTGCTTTTGTTGATGGTAGCGTATCTGGTTTCCCATATCACCTCTGTTTTGACCTCACGCATAAGGCGGCATTAGGCGCTTAACCCAACCTCAGGAGTATAGTTATCCCTTCCGAATTCACCGCCATAGTGAATTGCCTGCAGGAACACCTGTCCGGCACCATCGGCCATAGCGTGCCCGAGGGCGCGGGCCGGTTGGTCATGTCCGCCCTGGAGCGTGAACTGACGGCTGGCAGGGCGGACGGACTCTCCCCGCGCACCCTACCAGTGGTCGATACATGGTTTGAGGCTGCGCTGGATCTGTCTGCGGCGGAAGGCTTCGGCAAGACGGCGACCGCACTGCGCAATGTCAAGGATCGGCTCTACTGGGATTCCATCTATCCAATAGAGGATGTGGGCGAGGATTTTGATGCTTATTGCGCCTTTGCTGAGCTTGTTGGCCCCAATGCGCCGGTGCGCGCAGAGGGCTATTCCGCAGGGTTGACGCTCATCGCGCCGGACTTTTTGTACAATTGGCATACGCATCCGGCCTCAGAGATCTATATGATCCTTACGCCCCAGTCTCTCTGGGCGCTGAACGATGGTCCGTTTATGGCGAAATCTGCCGGAGATGTTGTCTATCACGCCAGCGGAGCGCCGCATGCGATGAAGACCCAGGGGCACGTCCTGCTCGCGCCCTGGATATGGACCGGAGACATCGCCACCGAGCCGCAAATGAGATCTGGCTCACGATAAGTGCCCTTGGCCAGAGACATCCAGCGCGGAGCCCGTTTCCGCCCTGCACAAGAATTATGGAAGAGTGAACGGTAGAGCATATGACGGATGAAAACGAGTATACCTACGATACGGACCATACAGTGGGCGACGATAATGTCCGTTTCATAGGTCTGGATGTTCACAACCCCGTTTTCTTCATCAGCGCTGCCATCGTGCTCGGCTTTGTCGGCCTCTCCCTCGCCATGCCGGATACGGTCCGCTCTGTCCTGACGGACATGAAAGACGCGACGCTGATAAATCTGGATTGGTTCTTCGCCTTGATCCCGACGGCCATGGTGCTGTTTTGCGCTGGCCTTGCGGTCTCCTCTCTCGGGTCCATCCGGCTTGGCGGGCCGGACGCAGAGCCGGAATTCGGCTTCTTCTCCTGGATCGCCATGCTGTTTGCCGCCGGTATCGGCATCGGCTTCATGTTTTATGGTGCGGCTGAGCCTCTTGCTTTCTATACGGACTGGTTCGGTACGCCGCTGGATGTTCCGGCAGAGTCAGAGCAGGCGAGACGCCTGGCCTTCAGCGCGACGCTGTTTCACTGGTGCCTGTCGCCCTGGGGCATCTATGCCGTCATCGGCCTGTCGCTCGGCTATTTCGCGCACAGCCGCGGCCTGCCTATGACGATCCGTTCCATCTTCTACCCTCTGATCGGAGAGCGTATCTGGGGCTGGCCGGGCCACATCATCGACATTCTGGCCGTCATCTCCACCGTCTTTGGCCTTGCTACCACGATCGGTATTGGGGCCACTCAGGCGGCGACCGGGGTTGGCTTTCTGGCAGGGTTCGATGCGGGGCTTACGGCGCAAGTTGTGCTGATCCTGGTGATGACAGGCGTGGCCGGCATCTCTGTCTGGCGCGGCGTTGATGGCGGCGTGAAGCTGCTGTCCAATCTCAACATGATCATCGCCTTTCTTCTGCTTCTGTTTGTTATCTTCTTCGGGCCCACGGTCAGCATCCTGACCGGCATATTCGAAAATCTGGGCGCGTATCTGATCGATGCGCCCTCGCTGATTAACTGGGTCGGCCGTGAGGATACCGAATGGTTCCATGGCTGGACGATCTTCTACTGGGCGTGGTGGATTTCCTGGTCGCCCTTTGTGGGAATGTTCATCGCCCGCATTTCAAGGGGCCGCAGCGTGCGCACCTTTGTCACCGCCGTGCTGCTCGTGCCGGCCCTGATCAGCGTCATCTGGTTTACCGCGTTCGGCATGGCCGCCATTGACATCTTTAACGGGGAAGACACGGCTCTGTCAGGGGGCATCGACCAGGTCTCGCTCGTCCTGTTCCAGATGCTGTCGGAGATGCCATTCTTCGGCGTTACGGCGCTGGCGTCCTTGCTTCTGCTGCTCGTCTTTATCGTGACCTCGGCGGACTCCGGCGCCCTTGTCGTTGACAGCATTACGGCAGGCGGCAAGACGACCTCTCCCGCGTTGCAGCGCCTGTTCTGGGTGTTCGTGCTTGGGGCGCTCGCCTCCGTGCTTTTGTATGGCGGTGGCCGCTCCACCCTCAAATCCTTGCAGAATGGCATCATCGCAACGGCGACCCCTTTTGCGCTGATCCTGTTGCTGGCATGTGTCAGCCTGCTACTCGGATTACTGGACGAAAAGCGGACAGCCAGGAAAGCGGCGCAGATTGCCGCCCAGGAGGAATAGGAATGTCAGAGACGGAAGTGACGCTGGAAGACCTGAACTTCGAGGCACAGAACATCCTTGTTCTGGTCGACATGAAGCATAAGGACCATGCCGACAAGGCGCTGAATCTGGCGGCATGGATGGCCAAAGCCATGTCGGCCAACCTTACCCTGATGACGGTGGCCTACCCGCTGGGCAAGCACATCGCGGATGTGCCGGAGAAGCGCAAACCGGATTTCCTGGAATATGCCCGTCGCCAGTCCGAGAAACTGGGTGTCACGATAGAGCCCTTGTTCACCGTGCATGAATCCGTGGTGTATGAAGTCGTCCGCGTCGCCGAGAAGCGCAAGATCGATCTCATCATCCTGCAGTCCGGCCCGACAAAGCTGGTCGAGCATGTGCTCGGCTCCAAGGCGTCCAATATATCACTGAAATCCAAATGCTCGGTCTTTGTTGTCCGCTAGCGCATCAGACCAGTTGGAAGCATTTCAGAGCGCATCCCGGTCTGCTCATGGCCAGCGCGCCTTTGTAGCCCGGTAGGGCAGGCAGGTCCTGCAACTCAAACTGAAGCAGGCTTTTGGCGTTCCCCTTTGCGCGCAACAGGCGGGCTGGGGCGGCTGGATCGACCGCCACCTCAAACGCCTTCAGCGGCACGCCCATGCCGCGGCCATCAGCCTTGATCAGGGCCTCCTTGCGAGTCCAGCAGGTCAGGAAGGCTTCCATTTGCTGCGCCTCAGATAAGGCCAGAATGGCGGCCGTCTCGGCAGGCGCGAATGTGTTGCGGGCCAGTGCCTGCATCTGATCGATCTGGCGAACCGCTTCAATGTCCACACCCAGCTCTCCCTCAGGGCTGACGGCCAGCACCGCCAGGTCAGCAGAATGAGACAAATTGAAACTCAGCGCCGTGCCGTCACTTGCGGCGAGCGCCGGTTTGCCCTTCGGGCCAAGATCAAAGCTCAGCGCGTCTGGCGCGTCTGCACCATAGGCGCTGAGGATGTACCGCGTCAGGCCATGAAACGCGGTGAAGCGCACGCGGTGCTCCGGCATGACCAGACGCTTGGCCCGCGCGCGTTCTTGTGCCGAGAGCACGCTCGCCAGCGCCTCCATTGCCGGCGCAGGGCACGGGCTTGGCAGTAGCCAGACATGAACGTCATCCTTCTCAAGCACGGGCAGGACACGCGTCGAAAACTCTCCCACCACATGCCGCAGGGCCACGCTTTCATAAGCTGAAAGCTGCTCAGTCCTCGCAGGCTGAGGGGAAGATGAATTCGGAATGGCGGCCTCCGGTGTTTACGCTCATCTCCTGCATGGCGCTTCTGGGGACTGTGCGCAAGCTCACCTCTTTGTCACCGCCCCAGAACATGAGCTCATCCCGAGCGACGTCGAAGGATGACTGCACGCGCACAAACGCCCCTCTGTCATCCCGGAAAGCCCGCAAGGATTTATCCGGGACCCAGGTCGTAGTCGCAACTCAGTACTGGGTCCCGGATATTTGCGGCGCAAATTCCGGGATGACAGAGCGGGCCCCTTATCCCACAAAAAACCCGCCCCAACCTGCAGCAAACATTGCCGCAAAAATAAACTTGTCCGACACCCTCCGCACCCGGTGTATAGTCAGCCCATGTCTGATCCGCGCTTTGCCCCGGCCTATGCCTATGTCCACCCGGTCTTCTGGCCGTGGCTCTGGCTGCAGCTCTGGGCCATTGCGACGCATCAGAAAGAGACGGGGCAGGACTTTCTCCTGAATGTCACGCGCTGCGGATTTGTTCGCATCAAATACGTGTCGGACGTCCGCAAGCCCAAACCGAAAAATCTCTACACATATGAAGCGCCGCTCGTGCCTGCGTGGGAACGCCCGGCGCTCGGCACTGACATGCCGTCCGAGTTCGCAGAGAACGCCCAGCCGCTTATCCTGAGCGCGCTTGTGGATGCCCTGCACGCGGCCCTCGCAGACCTGTACCCGGCATACCGCGAGCCAGCCCCCGACACATCCTGATACGGAACTTCCTGCCCGAATTCAGCTCACCTCACCGGATGGCCCCCGCCATGCCGGGCAAACGAGCTGGCGGAAAGGTCAGTCCACCTAGCGAAACGTGAATTTTGCGGGCCGCTTCTCGAGGAAGGCCTTGTGCCCGTCCTTGAAGTCTTCATTCGTGAAGCCATTCAGGAACAGCGCGTTTGCCTCAGGCGTGGCATTGTCCCAGCCCTGGCTGACGCCCTCAAACATCTCCTTGATCGCGCGGGTAGACCATTGCGAGACGGCGCCAATGGCCTCTGCCATCTCGTATGCCGCCTTCAGCGCGTCACCCTTCGGCACCAGCCGGTTGATAAGCCCCATATGGAAGGCTTCCTCACACTCGAACAGGCGGCCGGTCAGCAGGATGTCCTTGGCATTCGGCACGCCAACCACTTCCGCCAGGCGGCGCGTATCATCGGCCGGATAGACGATGCCCAGCCGCGCCGGTGTCACCGCAAAGCGCGAGCCCTCAGCCGCAATGCGCAAATCCGTCGCCAGCGCCAGGCTGACGCCGCCGCCCACACAGGCCCCCTCAATGGATGCGATCACCGGCTTCGGGCAATTGGCCAGGCTGTTCACTGCGCGCGTGATCGTATCGGCGGAGGCCTGAGCCGTTTCCTCCGTGGCGTAGATCACCTCGAACTCGGAAATGTCTGCGCCCGCCGCGAAGGCGCCCGCCGTGCCGCCATGCAGGATGATCACTTTCACCGCCTTCTCGGCAACGGCCTGATCGACCAGGGCAGGGATTGCGTCCCACATGTCGGATGACAGCGCGTTGCGCTTTTCCGGCTTGTCCAGAATGATCTCGGCCGTTTCGTCATTTAGCTGCAGGCGAATGGAAGATGACGTCATGGCGCGGGCCTCTTGTCTGTTCGAATGGGAGTGCCCCGATTTAGGCCAGTGGGCCCCCAAGGGCCAGCCCCGATTTTGGCATGGCGATTGCCTGAGTGAATGCAGAGGGACAAGCAAAACAGCTTATCCTGTATTCTTATGGGATCGCGGGAGAGATCAGCCGGTGAGCAATAGTAATATTCTGGTTGTAGCACATGGGGAAAAACGTGGGCGCTGCGTCCCGACAGGGGATGCCTTTCTGCGTCGGCTGGCCATGACAGATAATCCGCTTCTGATGGATATTCGTATCCATCGGACAGGCACCGGCAAGCCGGACCTTGCAAATGTGTCCCTGGTGATCTTCTGGCTGGGAGACCCGCTGAAACAGAAATACCCGGAATGCTATCTGGAGGCCCTGGAGATCGCGACGGCGGCCCAGGACGCTGGCATCAAGATCATCAACCATCCCGATGCGTTGAGCATGACCACCAAATCACGTCAGGCCCGTATCTGGCAGGAAAATGATGTGCCAAGTGCCTGCGCGGTTGCGGTTGAGCATGCCAGCGAGCTGACCTTGGCGATTGAGCAAGTGGGTTTTCCCTGCCTGATCCGCAGCGATCAGGAACACGCCCAGAGAAATGTGATTCGGATTACGTCCCAAAAGGATGCAGAGCGTATCAATCTGGAAGCCCTTCTGCCGGCTGTGGTTTTGAAGTGCTATGATGTTCGCGATGAATACCGCCGCGCTGGCTGGGACAGTGACAGCCTGTTCTGTCGCTTTCACCACAAGGCGCGGGCGATCGTCTTTCAGGATCGTGTGATCGGCAGCCACCTCTTCTTCTCCAAGGACCGTATTGTCGGCCTCTCCAGTTCTCTCTTCGCGCGCGAAGAGAGACCGCGCCGCAATCTCGCGCGTCGCCTTGGCTATCACCGTCACTTGCTGGATGAGATGATCGAGGAGGATAAAAAGTATTTTGCCGAAGTGCCGAAAGGGCATGAGGAGCTTGTCAGGGCCGTGTCCGCCATAGGTCTGGACTTTGCCGCAGTGGACTACAGCCTGCGCCCAAATGGTTCAATTCTGATCTGGGAAGCCAACCCGTATTTCTATCTACCTGATGGCCGTGCCAGCGTGCTGTCAGCGCAGCGCAATGCTGTTGCGCGAGTCAATCAATCCTTTGACTGGATTGCTGACAGCATTACCCGCGCGAAGGCGGGCAGGCCCGCTCTCACGATCGTGGCTTCAAATACGGACCTGCTAGATAAAGAGGCGGTTTGAGCCAGTCAAAGGCCTTGGAAACAGGGGCGGCAGTACCCGGCTGAAGGGCCGGGCAGGGGCGTGATCAGACGTTGAAGCGGAAGTGCAGCACGTCGCCGTCCTGGACGATGTATTCCTTGCCTTCAGCGCGCATCTTGCCGGCATCTTTTGCGCCGGTCTCGCCGCCACAGGCAACATAGTCCTCAAACGCGATAGTTTCTGCGCGGATGAAACCGCGCTCAAAGTCACCATGGATGACACCGGCCGCTTTCGGCGCCGTCCAGCCTTCGCGGATGGTCCAGGCGCGGGCCTCTTTCGGGCCAACCGTGAAATAGGTCTGCAGGCCCAGCAGATTGTACCCGGTATGGATCAGGCGGGTCAGGCCCGGCTCTTCCAGGCCCAGCGTTTCCAGATATTCGGCGCGGTCATCATCATCCAGCAGGGCCAGCTCGCTTTCGATCTGGGCGGAGATGACGACACAGGCTGCGCCCTCCTCGGCGGCGCGTTCCACGACACGCTTGGAGTATTCATTGCCTTCTGCTGCGCTCTCTTCATCGACATTGGCCACGAACAGGACGGGCTTTGACGTCAGCAGCTGCAGCATGTTCCAGGCCTTCATGTCGTCCTTGGAGACATCGGCGCGGCGGGCCGGGCGGCCTTCGACCAGTTCGGCCAGCGCCAGATCAATCAGGGCGACCTGCGCCTTGGCTTCCTTATCGCCGGAATTGGCTTTCTTGATGACGCCAGCTTTGCGCTTTTCCAGGCTCTCAAGGTCAGCCAGCATCAGCTCGGTCTCGACGACCTCATAGTCGGCGATCGGGTCCACCTTGCCGCTGACATGTGTAATGTCATCATTCTCGAAACAGCGCAGCACATAGATGATGGCGTCCGTCTCGCGGATATTGGCCAGGAATTTGTTGCCCAGGCCCTCGCCCTTGGAGGCGCCCTCGACCAGGCCGGCAATATCCACAAAGTTCATGCGCGCGGGAATGATTTCCTTGGAGCCGGCAATCTCGGCCAGCTTTGCCAGGCGCGGCTCCGGCACGGCCACTTCTCCGACATTCGGCTCGATGGTGCAGAAAGGATAGTTTGCCGCCTGCGCCGCTGCCGTTTGGGTCAGGGCGTTGAACAGGGTGGATTTGCCAACATTCGGCAGGCCCACGATGCCACATTTGAAGCCCATACTGGCCTCCTCATAATTTGTCTCGTCGCGCGAATACCCGGATTTCCAACCGAAAAACAGGCTGATTTATCGCCTTACAGCGGAATTGGGTGGAATTAGTAAGGTCTATGGGTATGCTTGGCGGGTTACATCAAGAGGTAACACGCATGGCATATGATGTTTTCCTGGTCTCCGCGATAGAAGATCGCGATATGGCGAAGCTGGTAGCGCGCCGTTTGAGGTCATTGAAGTTCAAGGTCTGGTTCGATCAGAAGCAGACCGACAATACCTTTGACGCAAAAGATGCGCGCAATGCCGGCAATTCAGAGTCCATGCTGGTGATCTGGTCCGAGTATGCGGTGAAGAGTGACTGGGTACGCGCGGCGGCCTCTGTCGGCCATTCCCGGCCCGGCATGCTGGCACAGGCGAGCCTCGACAAGACAATTCCCTACGAGCCCTTCAAGCAGGACAAGCGCTATTCGCTGGAGGGCATGACCTCTCGCAAGACGCCGGAAGGCTTTTATCAGCTGATCGAGGAGCTGGGCAAACGCCAGAACCGGTCCGGTCTGCGTGAGTGGATGGGCTTTGGCTCCAAGGATGAGGACGAGCGTGACGCCTGGCTTGAGGCTCACCCGGAAGACCCGCTGGCCATCGATGCGAAGAAGAAGCGCGAGAAGGCCCTCGGCATCAAACCGCCTCCAGCAGCTGAGGCAGCAGGGGCTGCTGCACTGGCGGCAGCCTCCGTCAAGGCGCCGTCTTCCAAGTACAGCCAGGCCGCATCCAGCCGTCCGGTGACGAGAGCGACCGCATCCCCCGCAAGTTCCAATGGCGGTGTGGCTGCCAAGGCGGAGGATCTCGGTATGGGCTGGGGCACGCTCGCGGCGGTGGGCGCGGCCATTGTTGCCATGTTCTTCATGAGCTGGGTTTTCCGGTCGCAGACCATTGCGCCCGCGACGACGCAAGCCGGTCTGCCAGCCGTAGGCAATGCCTACCGCCTGACAGAAGCCTGCCCGGCCGGACAGGTGCCCGCATCGCTCATCAAGGTGCTGGAGCCAGGCCCGATCATCAATGATACGGAAGAGCCCGAGTAGTAGGCCTGCCTAGCCAAAGACCGCGATGGTCTGCCGCCCGATCATGATCGGCTCGCGGCGGCTGTTCCACAGCGTCATGGACTGGCTGCTATAGCCATCGCGCGACGTGTCGGCGATGTGACGGGCGAGGAACCAGCCATTATCGGTCTGGATGTCATCGGTCAGGAATTCCGCCATCCACGTCATCGAGCTGATGCGGGCCGGGCCGGACAGCATGGAAAGCGCAGCAGGAGGCGGGGCATCTGCGAGGGCCAGCACTGAAACCGCATCCGGCGTCAGCGCGTCATCCTTGTGGCGCATCCAGAGCGAGATGTCGCCTTCGGCTGCGCCCGAGATGGGGCGAGAGCCTGCGACGAGGCGCATGTTGAAGTGATGTGTGAAGGCGGGGCGCATCGGTCTGTCGCCGAAATAGCTTTCCGTCTCTTTTGGCTCAGTGACCTCGGGTGCGGACAGGTTGGCGAAATTAAGTGCCGACTCGCGGCGCGCGCCGAACACGAAAATGGAGTCCGCTGCCACACCGTCACTGCCGGTCATCCGGACATTCACGAACACCGTGTTCTTGCCCTCACGCAGAACAACAGCCTGGCAAATTACATCGCCAGAGACCGGACCGACAAATGCAATCTGGGCAGAGCGGATGGCCCGGTCGCCAGCAAGGCGCTGCGCCGTCTGCAGACACATCGCGCCGGTCAGGCCGCCATAGGTGGTGCGGCCCTGCATCCAGTCTTCCGGAACGTGAAAGGTCAGCCGCGTATTGCCGGAGGCAATCGCGCTGTTCATCAGCTTTTTAAAGTCCATCTCTCTATCCTCTTGCGCCGGACAGGATAACCGGGTTCCAAAAAGGAACCAATGCATGTCGCCGGGGTATGCCGCTAAAAAAATACGCTCCGATTAGAGGGCGGAGCGTATTCTTCACTGCATTTGGCAGGCCGGATCTAGTGCTGGCTTTCCGGCGTCGTCACGCGCAGGCCGTCCAGCTCGTCAGAGATGGTGATCTGGCAGGACAGGCGGGAGTTCTCCTGAACATTCTCGGCGAAGTCGAGCATGGATTTCTCCATTTCCTGTTGCTCGCCAACCTTGTCCATGAAGGCCTGATCCACATAGACGTGGCAGGTGGCGCAGGCACAGGCGCCGCCGCAATCGGCATCAATGCCGGGAATGGAGTTCTTCACGGCAGCTTCCATGACCGTTTCGCCGTTCTTGGCTTCAACGACGCGCTCGGTACCATCGTGGTCTACATAGGTGATTTTTGCCATGGGCGGGTTTCTCTCCTTCAGGCTGCAGCAGCAGCGGCAATGTCTTTCATCGAGACTGTTGTATCGCTAAGCGTATCCGGCTCAACCTTTGCGCCCATCATGATGAGCTTTTTTGAGGCCAGGAATTCCGGGGCACTATTGACGGCATCTACAGCAATCAGTGTGCCATTTTTGAGGTAAAAGGCGGCGAACTTGCGCTCTTCAGGCGATCCGCGCAGCACGATCTGGTCATACCCCTGGCTGAGGCCGGCAATCTGCAGCTTCAGATCATACTGGTCAGACCAGAACCAGGGGCAGTCTTCCGGCGGGCGGGGCTTACCCAGAATGGCGGCAGCGGCGAGCTTTCCCTGCTCAATGGCATTATGCACGCTTTCGAGGCGCGAGGAGCGTCCATAATGGACCAGCGGACGGCTGGCGCAATCACCCGCCGCAAAGATACGGGGGTCAGATGTGCGGGCGTCGCGGTCTACCAGAATGCCATTATTGCAGGCGATTCCGGCTTCATTGGCCAGCTCCTCATTCGGCAGGATGCCGATGCCGACCAGGACAAGATCCGCGGGCAGGGATGTGCCGTCTTCCAGAATGGCTGCCGTCACCTTGCCATCCTTGCCTTCAAGACGGGCGAGGCGGGCATTGGTACGAATGTCCACGCCCTGACGGCGGTGTTCGGCTTCGTAGAATTCGCTCATGACCGGGCTGGTGACACGCGCCAGTACGCGCGGCGCCATTTCCAGCACAGTGGCGGACAGCCCCATCTGGCGGGCCACAGCGGCCGCTTCGAGCCCGATATAGCCTGCGCCGATGATGACAATATTGCGGCCTTCAATCATTTGCGGCTGGATACGCTCAACATCTGACAGGCCGCGCAGATCATGTACATTTTCAAGGTTTGCGCCTTCCAGCGGCAGGCTGCGCGGGCGCGAGCCTGTCGCAATGACCAGCGCGTCATATTCAACATGAGCGCCATGGGCCATTTCAATGGTCTGGTTTTTCCGGTCGATGCGGGTCGCCGGAGTCGACAGGATCAGTTCGACATTGTTGTCTTCATACCAGGCGGCGGGTTTGAAGAAGAGGCGCTCTTCGGCGAACTCTCCCTTCATATAGGCCTTGGAAAGCGGTGGGCGCTGATAGGGCAGGGATGGCTCATCCCCAATCAGGGTAATGGCGCCTTCATAGCCGCCCATGCGAAGCGACTGGATGGCCTGCGCTCCCGCCTGGCCCCCACCAAGAATAACGATCTTCTTTGCGTCCGAAAGGTCCAAGCCTTCCCTCCCCATTATTTGACGCCATAATTCGTGACGCTGGCGTCATTTTTTGCTTTTGTACGCCACTCTGCCTGCTGCGGCAAGACATGTCATCAAGCCATATGCCGCAGACACAACAGGAAAGGATGGCGTTTCCCCGCGCTGTTTTATATGGCTCGCTGTATGGAGAAAACCTTTCATCTTCCCTCTGACGAGAAAACCCGTGACTTTGGGGCAGCCATTGCGACAATTTTGCAGGCTGGAGACGTACTGGCCCTGCATGGTGGGTTGGGAGCTGGCAAGACGACGATGACGCGTGGTCTGATCCAGTCTCTGCTGGGGGAGAATGAAGACGTCCCCAGCCCGACCTATACGCTGGTCCAGATTTACGACACGGATGCCTTCCCGATCTGGCATTTTGACCTCTATCGCCTGGAAAGCCCGGAAGACCTGTACGAGCTGGGCTGGGATGAGACTGACCAGGGTGTTGCCATTCTGGAGTGGCCGGACAAGGCGGGCGACCAGCTGCCCGCCTGGCGTCTGGATGTCCATCTTGAGTTTGATGGCGATCAGCGGATTGTAAGGCTGGTGCCATATGGCGAAGACTGGCAAACACGGCTTGATGACTTCCGATTCTAGCGAACGCGAACGGCAGATAGAATCCTTCCTGGCGAAGCAGGGCTGGGATGGTGCGCAATTGCACCCGCTGGATCAGGACGCCTCTACCCGTCGCTACATTCGCCTGACACGTCCGGACGGCGTGAAAGCCATGCTGATGGATGCCCCGCGTATCGAAGCGGATCCGTGCCCACCATATGCAAGCGATCAGGAGCGTAATCGGATGGGCTGGAACGCGCAGACGCGGCTCGCAGCCTCGCGGGTCGATGCCTTCGTTCTGATTGCGCAGCATTTGCGATCCCTCGGCTTTGCGGCGCCGGAGATTTACGCGCACGACACTGAACTGGGCTTTGCCCTGATCGAGGATTTTGGAGAGCGCAAGGAGATCGCCCGCCAGATCGAAGCGGGCCGTGTGGCAGAGCAGGACGCCTATCTTGCCGCCGTGGATGTGCTGGTGGCCCTGCATCAGCATCCCGTGCCGGATGTGCTGAGCCGTGAGGGCGAACGCTGGCCCATTCTGGAATTTGACCGTCTGGCCCTCGCCACCAATGCGGACCTGTATGCAGACTGGCTGCCTGCAGAAGCCGGGCAGGACAAGCTGTCTGGTGAGATGCGCCAGCGTTGGGAAGCCGAACGCGATGCGCTGATTAATCAGGCCATGGCCTTTCCGCGCACGCTTACGCTGCGGGATTTCCATGCCGAGAATTTGCTGTGGCTGGGCGATGGCAGGATCGGCCTGCTGGACTTTCAGGATGCGGTGAAGGGTTGGGACGCCTGGGATATGGCCATGCTGACGCAGGATGCGCGGCGAGATGTTTCGCCGGACGTCGCAGAGGCCGCCATCAGGCGCTATCTCGACGGCACGGGGAAAGACCGCGCGGCCTTTGAAGAGCGCCTCGCTGTGATTGGCGCGCTGAATGCCCTGCGTATTGCGGGGGTCTTTTCCCGCCTTCAGCATCAAGATGGCAAGCCGCGCTATGGCAAATTTCAGCAGAGGCAGCTGAACGTGCTGGCGAAAAACCTTCAGCACCCGGCGCTTCAGTCGATGGCCGCCCTTGTGCGCGAGGCGACACCTTTGGTATTCACGGGGCTGAGATGAGCATTTCTGTACCGCACACCGCCATGGTTCTGGCCGCAGGGCTTGGCACGCGGATGAGGCCGCTGACGGACACTATGCCGAAGCCGCTGATCGAGGTGAATGGCAAGGCCCTGATGGACCGGCTGCTGGACCCTTTGAGCACCGCCGGGGTAAAGCGCCTCGTCGTGAATGTGCATTGGTGCGCCGACATGATCGAGCAGCACCTCTCAGGCCGCGACGATTTCGAGATCATCTACTCCGACGAGCGCGAGCAATTGCTGGAGACAGGCGGCGGGCTGGCCAAGGCCGCGCCGCTGCTGGGTGAAGAGCCTGTCTTCGTGGTCAATACAGATGCCTTTTGGGGCAGCCTGTCGCCAAAGCCCTTGCTGGACATGGCAGCGGCGTTTGATCCGGACCAGATGGACGAGCTACTGCTGCTGGCAGACACGCAGCGTTGCCTCGGCTTTGCCGGGGCGGGGGATTTCCTGCGCGATGAGGCGGGCCGCCTGACGCGGCGCGGGGATGCGCCGACGGCGCCGTGGGCCTATGCAGGTGTGCGCATCCTGAAGCCGCAGGCCTTCCTGTCCCAGCCTGTCGAACCCTACTCTGTGGCATGGCGTATCTGGGGCCCTCTGGTGGAGGCCGGGCGGTTGCATGGACTGCCGCTGGATGATTTCTGGCTGCATGTGGGCGATCCGCAAGCGGTCAAGGATGCCGGAATGTGGCTGATGTGCCATGGCGAGTGATGGCAAGCTGTTCGGCGCGGACCGGCCAAAGGTCTGGACCATTCCTCCGGGAGAGGACTTTCTGAAAGTCTTCGCAAAGGCGCTGGCTAAAGAAGTTCACCTGTCGACGCATCCGGATGCGTTGGCCGATGCGATCATCTATGTGCCGAACCGGCGTTCGGCGCGGGCCTTGTCTGCAGCCCTGTTCGAGGCTGCCGATGAGAGCCCGATCCTGCCGCCGGAGATCCGCGCGCTGGGTGATCTGGAAAGTGATGAACTGCCGCCGGTTGCCGAGAGTAGCCTGATCGACCTGCCGCCCGCCCTGTCGCCCGGCAAGCGCCTCGGCCTGCTGGCCTCCATGGTGCAGACCTTCTACCGGGTGAATTACGAGACGGAACTGCCAGCCTCGTCTGCGCTGTCTGCGGCGATGGAGTTGTCACGCCTGCTGGATCAGGCACACCTCAGTCCGTATACGGATTGGAAGGAACTGCCCAACCTGGTGAAAGATGCAGACCTTGCCCGGCACTGGGAAAGCTCTGCCAAATTCCTGGAGATCATCACCACGGCCTGGCCTGCCTTGCTGGAAGAGCAGGGCGTGTCTGATCCACTGGAGCGACGCCTGAAGGCCGCGAAGGCCACGGCGGAGGCGTGGCTGGCGCATCCACCTGAGGCACCTGTGATCATTGCAGGCTCTACCGGTGCAACCCCGGCGGGGCGGGAGCTGATGAAAGCGGCCTTGCAATTGCCGCGCGGTATGGTTGTTCTTCCGGGTCTTGATCTTGGTGCGGATGAAGAGGCGCGTATCTCCATACTTGGTGAGGTCGGCCACCCGCAGAATGTCTTGTTCCAGACGCTGACCCATCTGGACGTAGCGCCGAAGACCGTCTCGCAATGGCCGGGCGCGTCTCTGGCGCGGGAGCGGCAGGCCCGAAGGCGGATGATCCATGAAGCGCTCGCCCCGGCAGATGCCACAGCGGACTGGCGCGATACGCTGGACAAACTCGCCAAAGCTGCGGAGGTCAGTGTCGAAGCCTTTGCGGCGGATGCGCTGCAGGGGCTGTCCATCATCGAGGCGGCGGATGAGGCTGATGAGGCGGCGTCGGTGGCGCTGATCCTGCGCGAGACGCTGGAAGAGGCGGGACGCTCTGCGGCGCTGATCACGCCGGATGCGGGGCTGGCCCGGCGGGTCTCCGCCTTGCTGCGACGCTGGGGTGTGGACGCGCCGCCATCGGCAGGCATGCCGCTTAGCCGCACGCTGGCGGGCAGCTTCATTGGCCTGTGCGCGCAATGGGCAACGGACCCGTCCGACCCGACCCTGCTTGTATCGGTTTTAAACCACGCACTGGCCGCGCCTTTACCGGGTCTGTCAAATCTGGAGCTTTACTTCCTGCGCGGCCCGCGCCGCTGGATCAGTCTGGAGGGGCTGAAGGAAAGCATCCGCACACGTCACGAGATTGAGCCTTATCCGAATTTCACGGCGGACCACCAGGCAGAGGCCGAGGCGCTTGTCGGCAAGCTGCTTGCCATCTTTGAGGATACCGGCGCGGATCTCAGCCAGATGGAAGACCTTGCCGGCGGTGACGGGCTGGAACGGATTGCGCTGCTCGCGGCTGCAGTTAGTGAGACCCCCTTGCCGTGGGCCGGGGAAGATGGCGCGGCGGCAAGCCGGCTGATGGAATTCGTCAGCGAAGTGTCCGAATATCTGACGCCGATGCCGCCGTCGGCACTGGCCGATCTGGTCAATGCACAGGCCGCGCAGATGACGGTTAGCCTGAAGCAGGAAGAGCATCCGCACCTCTTCATCTGGGGGCCTCTGGAAGCGCGCCTGCAGTCAGCGGACCGCGTGATCCTGGCGGGTCTGAATGAGGATGTCTGGCCGAAGCGGCCTGCGCCGGATGCGTTTTTGCCCCGCCACTTCCGCAAGGAATTGGGGCTGAGCGACCCGGAAGATCGGATGGGCCTTGCAGCGCATGACTTTGCACAGCTGGCCTCTGCGCCGGATGTGACGCTGGTGTATTCCGCGCGCCGCAATGATGCACCGGCCGTGGCGTCCCGCTGGGTCTGGCGCTTGAAGACGCTGGCCGAAGGCGCGCTGGACGACAAGGCGAAGGCGATGCTGAGCCCTGAAGGCCTGGACCCGCTGAAGCTTTCAGAAGCGCTGAAGCAACTGGGCGTTGATGCCTTGCCACGGGATTTCTCTGCCGAGCCTGTGCCGACCGCGCGGCCGGAAGGCTGGCCCAAGAAGCTCTCTGTCACGCGCGTGGATACGCTGCAGCGTGACCCTTATGCTCTGTGGGCTGAGCAGGTGCTGGGGCTTGTAAGGGTTGACCCGCTGGGCGGCGATCTCGGGCCAGCCCCTCGCGGCACGGCGGTGCATAAGGCGCTGGAAGATTTTGAGGAAGCCGGCAAGCCCAAGACAGCAGACTATCTGCTGGAGCTACTGTACCGCGAATTGATGCGTGTTGGCGAGACGGAAGAGGCGTGGGCCGCCCGCAAGGCGGTATGGGCGCGCACGTCGGAGTGGTATGTCAATTGGCGCAAGGGTCGCGATGTCGGCGGCGGCCGTCCAAAATTCGAGGTGCGGGGCAATATCGAGCTGGATCTGGATGGCGGACCATTTCGTCTCAGCGCGACAGCAGACCGGATCGAGATGACTTCGACCGGGGAGATTGTCATCGTCGATTTCAAGACCGGCAATCCGCCGCGCGAGAAGGAAGTCGGCGCAGGCCTCAGCCAGCAGATGCCGCTGCAGGCCCTGATCGCGCAAAAAGGCGGCTATGAGAAGGTGCCTGCGGCGCGCGTGGACCAGCTGCACTATGTGGCCTTCAAGGCCAAGCCGGATGCGTTCACGCTGGGCGGCAAACATAATCTGCCGTCTGACCCGGCAGAGATGGCGGAAATGGCCGAGGAGGGGCTTCGGCGCCTGATCGTGCAATATCGCAATCCGTCTGCGGCTTTCCTGTCAGCGCCGCGTGTGAAATTCGTCAAATATGACAATGGCTTCAATCTGCTGGCCCGCCGTGCCGAATGGGCGGGCGACACCGAAGACGGGGAGGCAAGCGATGGCTGACGACATGATGCCTGTGACCCCTCCGGATACAGAAGACTACCGCCGTGCCAATGCGGCGCAGCTGTCTTCTGCCGATCCAGCCTATCCCGTGTTCGTGATGGCGAATGCCGGTAGCGGCAAGACCAAGGTTCTGATTGACCGCGTGGCGCGCCTTTTGCTGCGCCGGGAGGATGGCCGGGAAGGCGCGCGGCCGGATTCCATTCTGTGTATCACCTATACCAAGGCGGCGGCGAACGAGATGTTGTCGCGCCTGTTCCGTACACTTGGCAAATGGTCGATCATGCGGGACGAGAAGCTGCGCGAAGAACTCTCGCGCCTCGAAGGGCGGGACAAGACGGCCTATACAGCGGATGATCTGCGCGGGGCGCGGGCGCTGTTTGCCCGCGCTCTGGAAACGCCGGGCGGCCTGCGGATTGAGACGATCCACGCCTTCTGCGCGCGTATTCTGCGGCGCTTCCCGCTTGAGGCAGGCGTCCTGCCGGGCTTTACAGAGATTGAGGAAGACGAGGCCGACGCGATCTGGCGGCAGGTGCGCGGCGCGGCCGTGCTGAAGGCGCAGGAGGAACATCCCGAGGCCCTGGATCTTCTGGCCACGGAAGCAGGGCATGAGGGCGCGGACCTGCCCCTGAACGCCATGCGCTATCGTATCCAGCCCTTCCTGGATTTTGCCGAAGCGCATGAGTTTGATCATGACCGGATGGAGCAGGCCCTGCGCAACGGGTTGAACGCGCCGGAAGGCAGCGCGGCGGACATTCTGGATCTGGCTATGGGCGAGGAGATGCCCGTGACGGCTCTGCGGGAGGCGCTGATCTCGCTACATGCGTCCGGCAAGCGCGATGACATGCGCACGGCTGGCGCGGTGGAGGCCGCCTTGCTGGCAGAGACTGCAGAGGCGCGATGGGAGGCCTATAAGGGTGCGTTTTTCGGCACGCAGAAGCCTTATTCGCGGCTCTACAATGCCGGGGCCGGGAAAGATGCCAATGTGGTCGGTCTGTTCTCTACGGCGGACCCGATCGGGTCGGAGGTCAGCCGCGTGATGGAGCTGGCGGAAAAGCTGCGCCTCGCGGCGGCGGTGGAGCGCAATATGGCGCTGCTGAAGGTCGGCTTGCCGGCTGTACGCGCCTATCAGCAGGAAAAGCGCAAGCGCGGCGCGCTCGACTTTGATGATCTGATCCGCAGCACGCATGATCTTCTGAAAAGCCGGGGCATGTCTGACTGGGTGCTCTACAAGCTGGATGGCGGCATCAGCCATGTCCTGCTGGACGAGGCGCAGGATACAAGCCCCTTGCAATGGGATTTGATCTCGGAACTGACGAAGGAGTTTTTCTCCGGCCAGGGCGCCGAGCGCCAGCAAGACCCGCGAACCCTATTCGTTGTGGGCGATGAGAAACAGTCCATCTATTCCTTTCAGGGGGCAGAGCCCGCCCAGCTGCGCGCGCAGGAGCAGGAAAAGGGCAAGATGGACCCGGAATTGCACTCTCTCACCATGGAGATGTCATTCCGGTCATCTCCGGAAGTCTTGTCCTATGTAGATGCCGTCTGGAATTCTGCGCCGCCTGTGGATGTGGCCGCTGACAATCATCCACCTTTCTCTGCAGAGCAAGTGAAGCACACGGCCCGCCGGGCAAACCAGCCGGGCCTGGTTGAGCTGTGGCCTGTGGAAGAGCGGGCAGAAGAGGCGGACGAAGACGCCTGGTCCCGGCCCGTGAATGCAATGCGGTCATCCTCTCCCAAGGCGCGGCTGGCCAAGCAGATTGCGCGGCAATTGCGCGAGATGGTCGACCGGGGTGAAACCGTTTGGGAAGAATTGCCGAACCGGGACTGGAAGCGCCGCCGTATGCGCGCCGAGGATATTCTCATTCTGGTCCGCAGCCGGACGGGTGGCCTGTTTGATGCGATGATCTCGGCGTTGAAATCCGAAGGCTTGCCGGTGGCAGGCGCGGACCGGCTTAAGCTGACAGACCATATCGGTGTGCAGGATTGCCTCAATCTGATGCGCTTTGCGCTGAGGCCAGAGCGTGATCTGACGCTGGCGGAAATACTGCGCGGGCCATTTGTCGGCTTTGTGGATGATGACCGCTATCTCTATCGCTTCGGAGCGGAGCGCGGGCGCGGGGAAACGTTGTGGTCCCGAATGCAGGCAGACACACGGACCGAAGTGCAGCAGGCAGCGACGTTCCTGTCCGGCCTTTTGGCGCAGCGCCATTTGCCGCCCTTTGAATTCCTGTCTGCCGTTCTGGACGTGCCGGCTGCGGATGGCACGACCGGGTGGGAAAAGATCAATGCGCGGCTTGGCACGCCAGCGCATGATCCGGTCGAGGCGCTGATCGCGCGGACGCAGGCCTTTGATGCGACGGGGCCATCCTCCATGCAGGCCTTTGTGGCCGAGATGGAATCCAAAACGGTCGAGATCAAGCGAGACCTTGCCGCCCCCGAGGGGCAGGTGAGGGTGATGACCGTACACGGCGCAAAAGGCCTGCAGGCCCCCGTTGTCGTGATGCCGGATACGACTGCCGGGCCGAAGACCGTGTCTGACACCCTATTCGATGTTGATGGCCTGCCCATCTGGTCGCCCCGCAAAGATGGCGATATTCCGGGCGCAGCGCTGGCGCGGGCGATTGCCAATGCGAAGTCTGAGGAGGAGTTCCGAAGGCTGCTCTATGTGGCGCTGACGCGGGCGCAGGACAGGCTGATCATTGCCGGACACTGGCATGGCGCCGCGGCGCCCGGCTATCATGCCCGCAGCTGGTATGCCCTGTGTGAGAGGGCGATGAACCGGCTGGGCGTGGAAGCTGATGAAGACGGCATGATGCGTTATGGTGGTCTGGCACCGCTGTCGATTGACGGGTCCGGGCCGGAAGAAGACAGCCACACGCTTCCGGACTGGGTGTTCCGCGCGCCGCCGAAAGCTGTGGCAGCGAGGCGCTATAGTGCGGCGACGACCCTGCTTGGCCAGAAGACGCCGGTGCTCGCCCCCTTCGGCAAGACACGTGAAGCGCGCCTGCGCCGGGGCCGCATCATCCATACGCTGTTCGAATACCTGCCGCAGTTGGCGCCTGAGCGCAGAAATGCCGCTGCAGAGGCCTATCTTGAACGCCTGCCGGAGCTGGAAGCGGAAGACCGCCACGAGATGAAGCAAGCGGCCATGGCCGTGCTGCAGGCACCGGAGATGAAGGCGCTGTTCGCACCGGGCGGACGTGCGGAAGCGGCCATTGTCGGCACTGCGCCGGAATTGCCGAAAGGGCTGGTCATTAACGGCCGGGTCGACCGTCTGGTGGTCACGGAGCGTGATGTGCTTATCGTCGACTTCAAGACAGACCAGCCTGCGCCGGACACACCGGACGGCGTTGCAGACACCTATATGGCGCAGATGGGGGCCTATTGGGTGGTGCTGAGACGGGCCTATCCGGGCCGCACGGTACGGGCTGCGCTGTGCTGGACAGACGGGCCCCGGCTGATGTTTTTGCCCGAAGACATGCTTTTAGCAGCTCTAAAGGGTGCAGACAGGCCGGTTTGACTTCACAGAAGAGTCTCTATGTATCATTCAGGCAAAACGAAAAACTGAGGATTCCCGCAATGGCTGCGATCAATGTAACAGACGATGATTTTGACGGCGTGATCGGTTCTTCCGATGTGCCCGTCGTAGTGGACTTCTGGGCGGAATGGTGCGGCCCATGTAAGCAAATGTCGCCCCATATCGAGGCGGTGTCCGACGAACTCGACGGCAAGGTGAAGGTCGCCAAGATCAATGTCGACGAAAACCCGATTGCCCCGTCCAAATATGGCGTGCGTGGTCTGCCGACACTGGTGATGTTCAAGGATGGCAAGGTTGCTGCGACGCATCTGGGCGCGATGAGCAAGCAGGCAATTGCCGACTGGATCAAGCAGAGCGTCTGATCCGCGTCTGCCCTTAAAGAGATAAAAAAACGCCGGCGAGAGATCGCCGGCGTTTTTTTAGGCGGGTTCGCTGGTCAGCGAGATGAAGACGTCTTCGAGGTCCGGCGCCTTTGTCTCCAGATCTGCCACGCTGATGCCGTTGGAGCGGACCAGTTCCAGAAGACGGCCAATGCCGGTCTCGCTGGTGCGGAAGGTAATGGCCAGATCGCCTGATGGCGTGATCGAGGCATCCATGCCTGCCAGGGCATCCGGCACAGCGGCTAGAGGTTCACGCGGGGTGATGACCAGCGTCTTGTAATCGAGGCGCGACAGCAGTTTGGGCGTCGATTCGCAGGCGACAATCTCCCCATGGTTCACAATGGCGATGGTATCGCAAAGCTCTTCGGCTTCTTCCAGATAGTGCGTCGTCAGAATGATTGTCGTGCCATTGGCGTGCAGTTCCTGCACATATTCCCACATCGAGCGGCGCAATTCGACGTCCACACCGGCGGTCGGCTCGTCCAGGATCAGGACGGGCGGATTGTGGACGAGCGCCTTCGCCACCATCAGGCGACGCTTCATGCCGCCGGAGAGTTGGCGCACATAGGCGTCTTTCTTGTCGTCCAGGCCGACGGCTGTGAGAATCTCCAGGCTGCGGCGCTCTGATTTTGGCACGCCATAGAAACCGGCCATCAGTTCCAGCATTTCCAGCGGGGTGAAGAACGGGTCTGCGACGATCTCCTGGTTCACGACGCCGATGGCTGCGCGGCTCTGACGAGGATATTCGTCAATATCGAGCCCCCAGATACTGGCGGAGCCGGATGTCTTGTTCACCAGACCGGCCAGAATGTTGATAAAAGTGGATTTACCTGCGCCATTTGGTCCAAGTAGTCCGAAGATAGACCCTCGCGGAACCTGCAGATTGATCCCTTTCAAAGCATGCTTTTCGGGCATCTTTCCCGAGGCTTTGTAGGTTTTCTGGAGGTTTGAGACTTTAATGGCGAAGTCGGGGGCCGTTTTCGTGGATGACATGCTGGGCCTTTTCACTCTGTCCATACGATCTTGCACCTTACGGCGGCGCAATCTAGGTAGGGTCGAGTAGCACTGTGGGCAACCGGTGCCGCAGAAATTGCAGATGGAAAGACAAGTCATGTCCACTAAACGCGATGTGTTTGATCCGCCGGAAGTTTCCATGGTGACCAGCCGCAAGGTTTCCTGCAATGGGGGTGGCGGTGCGCTGGGCCATCCGCGCGTCTGGTATGAGATGGGCGATGAAGATTTCGTCGAGTGCAAATACTGCGACCGGCGCTTCGTTCTGATCGGTGGCCGGGAAGACCCTTCCAGCGCCAAATAGGCTTTTTGCGATTAAGTGAGGTTTCCTAATGCGTGTCCTGATAGCAGGCGGAGGCATAGGGGGGCTGACGGCAGCAGTTGCGCTTCAACGCCTGGGCCATGAGGTTCTGGTGTTTGAGCAGTCAGGTGTGCTGGATGAAGTTGGCGCAGGCATTCAGGTCAGCCCGAATGGCGTGAAAGTGTTGAAGGCGCTGGGCGTTGAAGCGCGGGTTTCCCGCAATGCGTTTCGCCCGAAGGCGCTTGAGATGCGTATGGGCCGCAATGGTCGGCGCCTGTTCGACATTCCGCTTCGCAAGACCGCGATCAATCGCTGGGGCGCGGATTACCTGCATGTTCACCGGGCCGATATGGTCGAGGCGCTGAAAGAGGTGCTGCTGGAACGTGAGCCGGGCAGCATCCATCTTGGCTGTAAGGCGGCTTCCTACAGTCAGGACGACAAGGCTGTGCGGTTGCAGCTGCAGTCCGGCGACGTGTTTGAAGGCGATGTGCTGGTGGGCGCCGATGGCATCCATTCCGTAATCCGCGCGCAGATGCTGGGGCCGGATGCCCCGCGCTATACGGGCATGACGGCCTGGCGCGCCGTCGCACCGGTCACGGCTCTTGGGGATCAGGCTCCGCCGCCCACGGCCAGCGTATGGGTCGGCTCTCGCCGACATGCGGTGACGTATCTCTTGCGCGGTGGATCGCTGGCAAACTTTGTTGGCGTGGTCGAACGCAAGGAACAGCATGTCGAATCCTGGACCGCGGAAGGCTCTCGCGAGGATGCGCTGAAAGACTTTCAGGGCTGGAATCACGCTGTCACGGCGATCATCGAAAAGGCAGACGTGCTTCATCGCTGGGCGCTGTATGACCGGGATGAGCTGCCGCGCTGGTGCGATGGCCGCGTCACGCTGCTGGGTGATGCCTGTCACCCAATGCTGCCCTTCCTGGCGCAGGGTGCGGTGATGGCGATCGAGGATGCCTATGTGCTGGCGCAGCAGCTGTCAGGCGAGGCAACACCTGAAGCCGCCCTCAAGGCCTATGAGGCCGCTCGCAAGCCCCGCACTAGCCGTGTGCAGGCCGGGGCGCGTGCCAATGCGCGGGTGTTCCACCGCCGCAATCCGTTGACTCAGATGTCTACCTATGGGCCGATGTGGATTGCTGGGCGAACGATGAAGGGCTTTGTGCACTCCCGGAATGACTGGCTTTACAGTCATGACGTGACCTGCAGCTGACACATCGTTATCTGTCTAATACGAAACACTCCTGTTTCGATTCCATCATTTAAATGTCTAGCGGGTTTGCATGCTTTCTGTACTTGATCTCTTTCGCGTTGGTATTGGGCCTTCCAGTTCTCATACTGTCGGTCCGATCCGGATTGCCGGGCGGTTTATCTCTGCTTTGCGCGACCGGGGCGGCCTCGGCGATATCGCGCGGGTCGAGGTCGAGCTGCAGGGCTCACTGGCCTTGACCGGGGCAGGGCATGCAACACCGAAAGCTGTTCTGCTTGGCCTGGCCGGGTTTGAGCCCGAGACACTGGACCCTGATGAGGCGGAAGCCAGTGAAGCAGAGATCCGCAAGACAAAACGCATCAAATTGGCCGGAGAGTATGACATCGCTTTCGATCCGGAGCGTGACATTGTGATGGCCTATGACGTCATTCCCGCGCTTCACCCCAATGGCATGCGGCTGAAAGCCTTTGGCGCGGAGCATGATCTGCTGGCCGATGAGACCTGGTACTCCACGGGCGGCGGCTTCATTGCATCGCAAAAGCAGCTGGAACGTCCGCTGGAGGACGATCTTGTGCCGACTGGCCCGAGCGTGCCGTTTGCCTATACGTCTGCCGCGGAATTGCTGGCGATGTGTGCTCATGAGGGGATGAGCATTCAGGAGATCACGTTGGCCAATGAAGACGCAATGCGCCCTCGCGAGGAAACGCTGAGCGCGCTGGACCGGATTGCCGAGGTCATGCTGGGCTGTATTGAACGCGGCCTGTCCCGTGAGGGAGAGCTTCCGGGCGGCCTGAAGGTAAAGCGCAGGGCGCCGGGCCTGTGGACCAAGCTGGTCAGCGGCAGCGGGGACAATGAACGCGAACAATTGTTCGACTGGCTGAACGTCTATGCAATGGCGGTGAATGAAGAGAACGCGTCCGGCGGGCAGGTGGTGACGGCGCCGACCAATGGGGCTGCCGGGATTATTCCATCCGTCATTCGTCATTATTGTGCAGACACAGAAGATCGTACCGAGCGTATGCGGACTTTCCTGCTGACGGCAGGGGCTGTGGGCATTCTCTACAAGCAGCGCGCGTCGATTTCCGGTGCAGAGATGGGCTGCCAGGGAGAGGTCGGCGTGGCCTGTTCCATGGCGGCAGCTGGCCTGGCGGCTGTGTGGGGCGCGACCCCTCAGCAAGTGACGAATGCGGCCGAGATCGGCATGGAGCACAATCTGGGCCTGACCTGCGACCCGGTCGGCGGCCTCGTGCAGATCCCCTGCATCGAGCGCAATGCGATTGGCGCGGTGAAAGCGGTTAATGCAGCGCGGCTGTCCCTTCATGCGACAGGCCATTCGCGCGTGTCTCTGGATCAGGTGATCGAGACCATGCGGCAGACGGGGCTCGACATGTCCTCCAAATACAAGGAAACCAGTCAGGGTGGTCTTGCCGTTAACGTCGTGGAGTGCTGATGGCGCGAGTCAATAATCTCGGCACGCTTCTGAGAAGCCTGGAAGATCGAACTTCCGGCGACAAGGTAAGTGTTGAGGCTATGCTCAACGCGGTCGGGCGGCGATCTTACGGCCCCATTCTGCTTTTGCTGGGCTTTATTGCGCTCAGCCCGCTGACAATCATTCCCGGCGCGAACTGGCTGGTCGCGCTGATCATCCTGCTGATGGCGGGGCAGATCCTGTTCGGCAAGAAGTATCCATGGTTGCCCTCCCGGGTCCTGAATTTCGAGTTTCCCCGCTCAGCCCTGATCCAGGGAATAGAGATCGCTGACCCCTATGTCTGCCAGATCGACCGGTTTCTGAAACCGCGCTTTGCGATTCTGACAGAGCCGCCTTTCGTGCAGCTGGTGGCGCTGGTTTGTATCGGCGCGGCGCTGGTCACGTTTCCTTTGGGGCTGATTCCCTTTGGCCCGGTCTTGCCGTCACTGACTGTTCTGCTGTTTGGTCTGGCCCTCACATCGCGGGATGGGGTTGTGCTGATGCTGGCCGGTGCAGCCCTTTGCGGCAGTCTCTGGCTGATGATTCACCTCTGGGCGCGGCTGTTCGGCTAAAGCACGGGCGAGGGACGCAGGCCGACAAGATTCACGCCATTGCGATTCGGCAGTTCATCAAATGCAGGCCTTACGGCGCAGCCAGAACCATGGCGTGCATGGATGCTGGAATGTGTCTGATTGCTACGGGGTAAAGTGGCTCCGCGAGTAGGACTCGAACCTACGACCGGGCGATTAACAGTCGCCTGCTCTACCAACTGAGCTATCGCGGAACAGCTGGAGACGGGTGAATAGCAGACCCGATTTTGGGTGCAAGCCCCGATCTGCTTCCGACTGACAAAAACCTGCAGTTTTCGCAAAAAAAAGGCGGGAGACTTAAAGCTCCCGCCGAGGCGTTGGGTGATGGTGGGTGTCTCCAAGAGAAGACAGGATCAACATCACCCAAATTGGTTAACGGGCTGTAAACGGTTTGCGAACGCGGGCCTGAAAATTGCCGAAACTGTATTTACCATTGGGAAATCATGACATCGCGCAGAGACGCCCCGCCGCTGGAAAGCGGTGGGTGGTGAGTCGTCTCCGGGATGTTCGGAAAGGTTCTGGAGGCTCCGGCCGGAATCGAACCGGCGTACACGGATTTGCAATCCGCTGCGTCACCACTCCGCCACAGAGCCAGCAACCAGAAGGCGCGTCACTAGCAATGAACTTCACGCGTTGCAATCTGTCCTTTTCAGGCAGCGTGCGTTTATCACGCATTGCGCCGCCCGAAACCCGTGATAAAGGGCATCTCAAGACCCTCTAATGACCTAGCCCGAAAGGGAATTCGAGATGAATTACGAGCTTGCCCGCGAAATCATGGTCGACAGCCAGATTCGCCCGAATGACGTTTCGGACCCGGAAATCGTATCCGCTTTCCTGAGAACGCCGCGCGAATCCTTCGTGCCAAGCTCGCGCAAGTCTGTGGCGTATTCCGAACTGGAAATCGCGACATCTGAAGGCCGCGCGCTATGGACGCCGCGAGATACGGGTAAGCTGGTCAAGCTGGCCGCGATCAAGCCGACAGACATTGTGCTCGTAATTGGTGCGGGTGCGGGATACGAAGTCGCCCTGATCAGCCGTCTGGCTGAAACAGTCATCGCGCTGGAAGAGGATGCCGAGCTGGTTGATGCCATGTCCGAGCGATTCGCTTCCCTCGGGATCGATCAGGCTGTTGCTGTTGAGGGCAAACTGGCCGAAGGCCTGCCGGATCAGGCCCCATTTGATGTCATCTATGTCTGCGGCATGGTCGAGACCGTGCCCGAAGCCTGGACGAACCAGCTGGGCGAGGGTGGTCGTTTGGCATTGGTTGAGATGAAGGGTGAAGGCCTTGGTCGGGGTAAAGTGTTCACGCGGGCGGGCGACACGGTCTCTGCGCGCGAAGGGTTTGATGCCTTCCCGCCGAAATTCAGCCAGTTCGACAAGAAAAAAGCCTTCGTTTTCTAGTTTCTTGAGCCGCGAGCATGCGGCATTAAGACTCCCGAAAAGTGAACACTGTTCACTCTTGGCTAACGGGTCTCTATATAGGGGACCAGTTAGACTGGTCTCTTAAGGAGTCACGCATGAAATTCCGCCATTCCCTAACGGTTTCCACGTTTGCATTGATGATGGCGGGGCCCCTGGCTGCGCACGCCGAGACCCTGTCTGACGCTGTATCTGCTGCGCGGATGACCAATCCCGGGCTCGAAGCCCAGCGCGTCGAAACGGATATTGCCAAGGAAAACGTCGCCCAGGCACGCGCGCAGGGTAATGCATCGGTCAATCTCTCCGGCAGTGCCGGGTATGAATATGTCGACACCAATTCTGCTCTGGCCGCGTTCCCAGGCTATACCGGCGACCGCACAATCGCCAATGCGCAGGTGCAGGCATCCAAGCCGATCTATACAGGCGGCCGCGTCAATGCTGGCATTCGTCAGGCGACCGCCGGTGTCAGCGCTGCGGAGGCGCAATATGATTCAGCGCTGCAGGATCTGACGCTTCAGGTCGTCACTGCCTATATGGATGTCCGCCGCGACCGCGAAGCCGTTGCTATTCGCCAGAACAATGTTGAGGTGACGGGCGAGCAGGTTCGCGCCGCCA
The DNA here is from genome assembly GCA_018222605.1 of Alphaproteobacteria bacterium. Classification (GTDB taxonomy): domain Bacteria; phylum Pseudomonadota; class Alphaproteobacteria; order Caulobacterales; family Hyphomonadaceae; genus Hyphomonas. Next base: position 411,013 of record JAAEZZ010000001.1, on the reverse strand, counting down.
ATGATCGCTTTGATGTGGGCGTTGTGACCCGCACAGACGTCTCCCTCTCACAGGCGCGCCTTGAAGGTGCACGGGCTTCTCTTGCCGGTGCACAGGCGGCGCTTGAAGGCAGCATCGCGAATTATGAATTCCTGACGGGCAATGCACCGGGCGATCTGGTTCCGCCGCCGCCGGTTCCGCCTCTGCCGGAAACGCTGGAGCAGGCTGTACAGATCGCGCTCGACAACAATCCGGATATTATTGCTGCGCGGTATTCTGAGCGCGCTGCGTCTGAGGCCATTGAGGTGGCGCGCGGTCAGTACAAGCCGCAGGTCAGCATTGTCGGCACGGCCTCAGTCCAGGAAACCTATAATGACATCACCCAGCGCGATACGACTGTGTCAGCGGTTGCGCAGGGCAAAATTCCGCTTCTCTCCGGCGGTCTGATCAAGAGCCAGGTGCGGTCGGCCAAGCTGCAGCGCTCTCAGGCACGTCAGCAGATCGATACTCTGCAGCGCCAGATTCGCGCGCAAGTGGCCCAGTCCTGGTATCTGTACAAGGCGTCCCTGCGTTCTATTGAGGCCTCACGTCGTCAGGTTGAGGCGGCAGAGATTGCCTATGATGGCGCGAAGGAAGAACTGGCTGTCGGTGTCCGCACCACGCTGGACGTACTGGATCAGGAACAGCAATTGTTCGAGTCTCGCCTCGCACTGGTAGAGGCTGAGCGCGACGCTTATGTGGCGGCGTTCAACCTGCTGCGGGCAACGGGGCAATTGTCGCCGGAATTGCTCTGACCCACTGACGCGGACCCGGACTCAGGTTAACAATGCTAAACGGTTGTTAACACAATCCCCTTAGCGGTTAAGGGACGAAGATTCGCACGGGAAAACATCAAGGGGCGTATTGAATGGCCAACGAAGCGCACAAGGAGCCGACGATGGAGGAAATCCTCGCGTCGATCCGCAAGATCATTTCTGATGATGACGTCGCGCCGTCTCCCGCTGCCGCGCCGGCTGAACAGGCACAAGCCGAAGACGTTTCCGACGAAGACGCCTTTGAAAGCCTTGAACTGGTGGAAGCCGATCAGGAGCTTGATGAGACGATGTTCGAGGAAGAGGAGGTCTTCGGCGCTGACTTTGACAGCTTTGACTCCGATGAAGATGAAACGCCTGAGCCCTCCCCAAGCTTTGAAGACATGCTCGGAACGGCCCGGGCCATCAGCGAAGAAGCCAAAGCTGAAGCCAGGCCTGAACAGCCCGAGCCTGATGAAGATGTGCTGAGCGTGCTGAAGGAAGTCACGCACATTCCGGAAGAGTCGGCTTTCGAGCCGGAGATAGAAACTGCACCTGAACCTGAAAACGCTGCCCCGGCCGAGATGCCGGAGCCCGCATCCGTGGAGGAAGACATGGCGGCCACCGCTCGTTACCAGCAAACCGTTCTGACCGATGACCAAACCGCTGATGCAGCGGCTGGCGCGCTTGGCAAACTCATCTCCAAAATGGACATGGGCAGCGACAACACGCTTGAAGGTCTGGTTCGCGAATTGCTCAAGCCGATGATCAAGGAATGGCTGGATGCCAACCTGCCGAGCATCGTTGAAGAGAAGGTAGAAGCAGAAGTACAGCGCATTGCCCGCATGGCGCGCTAGCCTCACCCGATAAAAACGTTATAGGGAAGGGCGCGCCTTAACCGGCGCGCCTTTTCTTTTACACTGGAATACGCCTGAAACGATGCTCGACCAAAGATTTGATCCCGCCGAAGCCGAACCGCGCCTGTACAAGGCCTGGGAAGAGTCCGGATGCTTCAAGCCATCCGGCGACACCTCTGCGCAGGCCTATTCCATCGTCATCCCGCCACCGAACGTGACCGGCGTGCTGCATATGGGCCACGCGCTGAACAACACGCTGCAGGATCTGCTGATCCGGTTTGAGCGGATGCGCGGCAAGAATGTGCTCTGGCAGCCTGGAACGGACCATGCCGGCATCGCAACGCAAATGGTCGTCGAGCGCAAGCTGGCCGAAGAAGGCAATCAGGACCGCCGCTCCATGGGCCGCGACGCCTTTGTGGACCGTGTCTGGGCGTGGCGTGAGGAATCCGGCGGCGCGATTGTCGGCCAGCTGAAGCGCCTGGGTGCGTCCTGCGACTGGTCGCGCGAAGCTTTCACGATGGGCGACCGGAACGATCCGGACAACAACATGATGCGGGCAGTGACCAAGGTGTTCGTCGAGCTCTACAAGAAGGGTCTGATCTACCGCGACAAGCGCCTCGTGAACTGGGACCCTCACTTCCAGACAGCGATTTCAGACCTCGAAGTCGACCAGCGCGAAGTGCCGGGCCATTACTGGCATCTGCGCTATCCGCTGGCCGATGGCGTTACCTATGAGCATCCGGTCAAGGATGAAGAGGGCAATGTCACGGGCACCGAGACGCGCAACTATATCGTTGTCGCGACGTCCCGTCCGGAAACCATGCTGGGCGATACCGGCGTGGCCGTGCACCCGGAAGACCCGCGCTATGCCGGCCTGATCGGCAAGTTCGTGGAGCTGCCCATTGTTGGCCGCCGCGTGCCGATCATTGCCGATGACTATGCAGACCCGGAAAAGGGCTCCGGCGCCGTGAAAATCACCCCGGCGCACGACTTCAACGACTTTGAAGTCGGCAAGCGCGCGGGCCATACGCCGCTGAACATTCTGAATTCCGTTGCCTCCATTGTGGATGGCGGTGAGGCTGATGCAGCGGGCATTCCGGCAGACTATCGCGGGCTCGACCGGTTCGAGGCGCGCAAGAAAGTCGTCGAGGCTTTTGAGGCGGCTGAGTTGCTTCAGCACATCGAAGACCTGAAGATCGAGCAGCCTTTTGGTGATCGCTCCAACGTGGTCATTGAGCCCTGGATGACGGATCAATGGTATGTTGACGCCAAGACGATGGCGCAGCCTGCCATTGAAGCGGTGAAAACCGGCAAGACCCGTTTCGTGCCCGAGAACTGGGAAAAGACCTATTACAACTGGATGGACAACATCCAGCCTTGGTGCGTCTCCCGTCAGCTCTGGTGGGGGCATCGGATCCCGGCTTGGTATGACGAAGATGGCAATGTCTATGTTGCGTACTCTGAGAAAGAGGCGGAGGCCGAGGCGGGCAAGGGCAAGAAACTGGTTCAGGACGAAGACGTCCTCGACACCTGGTTCTCTTCCGCGCTGTGGCCGTTCACGACCATGGGCTGGCCGGACAAGACGCCGGAGCTGGAGACCTTCTATCCGACGGCAACATTGATCACGGCGTTCGACATCATCTTCTTCTGGGTTGCCCGGATGATGATGATGGGCCTCGAATTCATGGGTGAAGTTCCGTTCCCGGATGTCTACATCCACGCCCTCGTCCTGGACGAGAAGGGCCAGAAGATGTCCAAGTCCAAGGGCAATGCCATGGACCCGCTGGAGCTGGTGGATGAATATGGCGCAGACGCGCTGCGCTTCACCATGTCGGCGATGGCCGCGCAGGGGCGCAATATTCGCCTGTCGAAACAACGCGTGGAAGGCTATCGCAACTTCGCGACCAAGCTGTGGAACGCGGCCCGCTTTGCCGAGATGAATGAATGCGGCGCGCCGGGCGAGATGGATTGCAGCGCGGTGAAGAGTCCGGTCAACCGCTGGATCCTCAGTGAGCTGTCCCAATGCGCGGCAGATGTGACGCGCGGCCTGGAAGACTATCGCTTCAATGAGGCATCCGACGCGCTCTACAAATTCATCTGGAACACGCTGTGCGACTGGTATCTTGAGCTGATCAAGCCGCTGCTGGCCGGCATGGATGATACCGACAAGCAGGAGACCCGCGCTGTCTGTGGTTATGTGCTGGATGAGACGCTGAAGCTGTTGCATCCCTTCATGCCCTTTGTGACGGAAGAGCTGTGGGAGCGTCGCTCTCCGGGCCGCGCCGCAAGCAAAGGCTTCCTGATGAGCCAGAGCTGGCCGGCCGGTGAGCCGTTCACGGATGAAGCCGCAACGGCCGAGATCGACTGGGTGATTGACATGATCACCGAGATCCGCTCCCTGCGGAATGATCTGGGCGTGCCGGCAGGTTCCCGCGTGCCTTTGACGCTGGTCAATGCAGGCTCCGAGATCGAGCAACGGGCAATGCGCCACGAAGATGTCCTGAAGCGCTTGGCGCGTCTGGAAGACATCTCCATGACGGAAACCTCTCCGGAAGGCGCGGTCTCGGTTGTCGTCGGTGAGACCATGTCCGCACTGTCGATTGCTGACTTTGTCGACGTCGAAGAAGTCCGCAAGCGCCTCGACAAGGAGCTCGGCCAGCTCGACAAGGACATCACGTCCACCGAGAAGAAGCTCTCCAATGAGAATTTCGTCTCCCGGGCTCCGGAAGAGATCGTCGAAGAGAACCGCGAGCGTGTCCGTGACTGGACGGCGCGGCGGGAAAAACTGCAAGCGGCCCGCAAGGGGCTTGAAGGTCTCTGATCAATGGGGGCATCCTGTTGTCAGATGAACAGGAGCCTCCCTCATGACCTCTCGTATTCTGGCAATCGCGGCAGCGTTTGCTCTCAGTGCCTGTGCTGCCACCCCAAAGCCGGAGGCGGGCGTGCCTGAGTGGCGGCTGGTGATCCATGGCGGGGCTGGCGTCATCACGCGTGACGGCATGACGCCGGAAACGGAAGCGGCCTATACTGCAGCTCTTCAAACCGCGCTTGAAACCGGGGCAGATGTGCTGCGCCATGGCGGCAGCGCGCTGGATGCGGTCGAGGCGGCGGTCATCCCGATGGAAGACGATCCGCTGTTCAATGCCGGCTATGGCGCCGTGTTCACGGCGGCGGGTGTGCATGAGCTGGACGCCTCAATCATGGATGGCCGCGACAGGAATGCCGGCGCTGTCACCGGAGTGACCCGCGTAAAGAACCCGATCAAGGCTGCGCGGGCCGTGATGGACAAATCGGAGCATGTCATGTTCGCCGGGGAGGGCGCAGACCGCTTTGCCGAGTCACAGCAGCTGGAAATTGTCGACAATTCCTATTTCGACACCGATCGCCGCCGTCAGTCGCTTGAGCGCGTGCTGGAAGAGCAGGTCCGCCAGGCTGCAGATCGCCACGGCACGGTCGGCGCTGTCGCCATCGATTCCGAGGGTAATCTGGCCGCTGCGACCACAACCGGCGGCATGACCGCGAAGGCCATGGGCCGTGTCGGCGATTCGCCCCTGATCGGCGCGGCGACCTATGCCGAGAATGGCGTCTGCGCTGTCTCTGCCACCGGGCATGGCGAATACTTCATCCGCGTCGGCGTGGCGAAGACAATCTGCGACCGGGTCAAACTGGCTGGCGACAGCATTGATGAGGCGGCGCGTGTCGCGCTCGGCGAGGTGGCTGCACTGGGCGGCGATGGCGGCGTGATTGTGATAGATGGAGACGGACATTATGCCTTCGAATTCAATTCCGAAGGCATGTATCGCGGCATGATTGACGCGACCGGCAGCCAGACCGCCATTTATGGTGACGAATAAAGCCCTTTGCGGGCTGATACGGATCGGGAAAACTCTGCATGACGGATGAGCAAACAGATATGGGGGCAGGCGGGGTGGACCCGGATGTGGTCAATGGCCTGAAAGACCTGCCTGAGGAGTTCCGGGACTTTCCGCGCATCTATCAGGAGGAGATCCGCCCCGCCCTGCTGGCGCGTGAGGGAGACCGTCAGGACGCGGTCTCAAAGGCCCGCAAGGCGCGTTATGTCGGCATTGCTGTGGCTGTCTTGGGCGCCGTGATCGGGCTGGCCGTTATTCGCCAGCCTTTTGTGGCATTCATCTCTGTTATCGTCGGCGTAGGCTATCTCTATTGGGGCGGCCGGGATGTCCGGAAGGTGGGGCGTGAGGCCAAGGATCTGATCGTCCTGCCGGTGGCGCAGCATCTTGGGCTCAATTTCACTGCCGTCCCGGGCGCAGTCGATACGATCTACAAGCACCATGATGTGGGCATCGTGCCCAGCTGGGACAGGGCCAGCTATGAGGATCATCTGACCGGCCAACGTCATGGCGTCGACTTCGAACTCTTTGAAGCGCATCTGGAAGAGCGACGCACCAGCACCGATTCCAAAGGGCGCACCAAAACGACCTGGGTCACCGTGTTTCAGGGGCAATGTCTACGATTTAATTTCCCGAAAAAATTCTATGGCCGTACGTTGGTGACGCGCGATGCCGGTATTTTCAATCGATTCGGCGGCGGCAACGGGCTGCAGCGTGCCAGTCTGGAAGATCCGAAATTCGAAAAGATCTTTGAAGTCTACACCACCGACCAGGTTGAGAGCCGTTTCCTGCTGACGCCGGATTTGATGCAGAAACTGGTCGATCTGGAGGAGGCCTTCCATGGTGGGCGTTTGAAGTGCGCCTTCAATGAAGGCCAGATGTATATCACGCTGCAGGGCGGAAACCTGTTTGAGCCCGGCAGTATGTTCAAGCCCTTCGACAGCGTGGACCGCGTGAAGGAGCTGCTCAATGATTTTGCTGCCATGTTCCAGATCATCGACGCCGTCCTTGCCGGTCGCCGCCGTGAAGCGCAGGAACGTGGCGACTGAGGGGCAAATGCGGCGGTGTCTGGGCAGCGCTGTTCAGCTTTGCTTCAGTGGAATTATGCAAGGAAAACCGGGAACTTGCAGAAAGGCCCTCCCATGATCAGGACTAGCGTGACCGCGATGATTATTGCTCTGGCCGCCCAAGGCGCCATGGCGGATGCCATGACGGCAGCGGACATCAAACGCTGCAAGGCGATGCAGGCAACGCTCGCCCCGAAGACGGCCGAGATCGATGAGATGAAGGCCAAACGGGATGAATTGGCGGTCACGGTAGAGGCGCGCGGTGAAGCCTGGGAAGATGCCGAAACGCTGCGCCTGGCATCGGCTGCGCACGCCGCCAAGGCAGATGAGGCGAAGCAAGCCTATGAGGCCGGGAAGAAGAAACTGATGCAGTCCGAACAGGCCCTGCAGGCCACGGTGCGGCAGTTCAACCAGGACATTGCGTCCTACAACCAGACCTGTTCAACTGAAGAATAAGCGCCTGAGAAGAATTTTCCTCTGGACTGCCCGGCCCGTTGCCGGGCAGTTTATGTTTGCGCTAGCATAAACTTCGTTTGGTTGAGGGTGCACTCAGGAAATAGCAAGAATGTCAACGTTGACAGACGGTTTCTCATGAGGTCCTACTTCTTAAATCCAAAATGGGGCATAGCTTCGATTATAACGACACGTGGCAGGAACTGACCTGTCACTGCAAACATGGGAGGGCGCGCGCATGAGCGACGCATCACTGAATCCAAAGGTGGAATCCGGGGAGGGCAGCTTTGCGCAGGTCCTTCTGATTACCGCCGTCGCGACCATTGGCGGTTTTCTGTTCGGCTTCGACTCGGGCGTGATCAACGGTACGGTTGAAGGTCTGAAGTCCGCCTTCCAGTCTCAGGATATCGGCACAGGCTTCAATGTGGCCTCCATGCTGCTGGGTTGCGCGGTCGGGGCAGCGCTTGCGGGCAGCCTGTCAGACGCCTTCGGTCGCCGTACAATGATGATCGCCGCTGCGATCTGTTTTATCATCTCTGCTTGGGGCTCTGGCGTGTCAGGCTCTTCAGCGGAATTTGTCGTTTATCGCGTGATTGGCGGCCTTGCTGTCGGTGCTGCGAGCGTCATGTCACCGGCCTATATTTCAGAGGTGGCCCCCGCCAAGTATCGCGGTCGGCTTTCCTCCATCCAGCAGGTCGCCATCATTTCCGGCCTCTTCATTGCGTTCCTGTCGAACTATCTGATCGCGCAGGCAACCGGCGGGTCCGCCCTCAATGAATGGCTGCTGGGCTATGAAGGCTGGCGCTGGATGTTCTGGGTAGAGCTTCTGCCGGCAATCTTCTTCCTGGTCGCGCTGCTGTTCATTCCTGAAAGCCCGCGCTTTCTGGTGGCGCAGGGCTCATCCGAACGTGCCCGGTCTGTGCTGACACGTCTCGCAGGAGCGCGTGCTGCAAAACGCAAGGTGGATGAGATTGAGGAATCCCTCGCCAACGACCACAAGCCGTCCATTCGTGATGCACTTGGCAAGTTCGGCTTCCGCCCGATTGTCTGGGTTGGTATCGGCCTGGCCGTGTTCCAACAGCTCGTTGGTATCAATGTGGTATTCTATTATGGCGCCGTGCTGTGGCAGGCGGTTGGCTTCTCTGAAGGCGACGCGCTTCTGATCAATGTGATCTCTGGTGCGGTATCGATCATTGCCGTGATCATTGCCCTATTGCTGATTGACCGGATTGGGCGCAAGCCGCTGCTCTGGGTTGGCTCTGTCGGCATGACAGTAACGCTGGCCACCGTGACATTCTGCTTCTCGCAGGCTGTGCGCGTGGATGGAGTAGTCAGCCTGCCGGGCAGCTACGGCCTGATCGCGCTTCTGGCGGCAAATGCGTATGTGATGTTCTTCAACGCATCCTGGGGCCCTGTCATGTGGGTTGCGCTGGGCGAGATGTTCCCGAACCAGGTGCGCGGAGCAGGTCTGGCCGTATCCGGATTTGCGCAATGGATTGCCAATTTCGCGATCACGATGACCTTCCCGATCATGCTGGCGACAGCAGGCGTGGGGCTGACGGGAGCCTATGGCTTCTACGCGATCTGCGCTCTGATCTCTGTCTTCTTCGTCGTTTGGGCGGTGAAGGAAACCAAAGGTCTCGAACTCGAAGACATGCAGGGCTAAGCCCGCAATTTTCAAGCCCCTGCCGGAAGACCGGCAGGGGCTTCTTACATAAAATTCCGTGGGAGGAAGTTATGTCTATCAAGACCCGAAAATCATCCATACTGAAGCTGATGGGCGGCGCGGCATGTGTTGCCTTGCTGAGCGCCTGCGCGACCACATCCGAGCCTGCAGAGGTTGAGGTTACCGAGACCATCATCGAAACGGTTAAGCCCGTGCACGCTCCGCTCATGACCGAGAAGGACGTCACCGTCACGCCCAGCCTGTGGCCGGACATTACGGTACCCGCACTCGATCCCGCCATTGAGGCGCGCATTGATGACATCATGTCGAAGATGACGCTGGAGCAGAAAGTCGGGCAGGTGGTTCAGGGCGACACTGACTCCCTGACGCCCGAAGATGTGAAGAAATACCGTCTCGGCTCCGTGTTGAGCGGCGGCAGCTCTGCGCCGGGCGACGAGCCCTTCGCCAGCAAGGAAGCCTGGCTGGAGGCGGCCGATGCCTACTGGAATGCATCTATCGATCCTGAGGGCGTCGAGATTGCTATCCCGATCATCTGGGGCATTGATGCCGTGCACGGACACGCAAACCTGTTTCGCGCAACCGTATTCCCGCACAATATCGGTCTTGGCGCCGCCAATGATCCGGGCCTGATCGAGGACATTGCCCGTATCACGGCGCAGGAACTGATCGTATCCGGCCATGACTGGACATTCGCCCCCACCATCGCCACGCCGCAGGATGATCGCTGGGGTCGCACCTATGAGGGGTATTCCGAGCGTCCGGAAATCGTCGCCGCCTATGCCGAGCGCATTGTACATGGCCTGCAGGGTGTTCCGGGACAGGACGACTTCCTGGGCAATGGTCGCGTCATCTCAAGTGCGAAACACTATGTTGCCGATGGCGGTACCCAAGATGGCCACGATCAGGGCGACGCCCAGATCAGCGAGCAGGACCTGATCGGCATTCACGCGCAAGGCTATTTCACCGCGCTTGAAGCCGGTGTTCAGACTGTGATGTCATCCTTCTCCAGCTGGAACGGCGTGAAGATGCATGGCAGCCACGCGATGTTGACGCAGATCCTGAAAGACCGTCTCGGCTTCACCGGCTTTGTCGTCGGAGACTGGAACGGTCATGGCCAAGTGCCAGGTTGTACGAACACGGATTGCCCGCAATCGATGAATGCCGGACTCGACATGTACATGGCGCCGGATAGCTGGAAAGGGATTTACGAATCCACACTGATGCACGTCCAGAATGGCGACATTCCGATGGAGCGTCTGGATGATGCCGTGCGTCGCATTCTGCGTGTGAAGTTGGCCTATGGCATCTTCGACAAGGCCGCGCCTAGCGCGCGCCCTGGCGCAAATGAAGAGAGTCTGCTGGCCTCTGACGAAGCGCGGGCACTTGCCCGCCGTGCCGTGCGCGAGTCTCTCGTCCTCCTGAAGAATGATGACAATGTCTTGCCACTCAGCACGGACAAGACCGTGCTGGTCATCGGGGATGGCGCGGAAAGCATTTCCAAGGCGGCTGGCGGCTGGACGCTCTCTTGGCAGGGCGGCGGCTATGACAATAGCTATTTCCCGAATGGCGAGTCGATCCTGCAGGGTATCGAAGAGGCGCTTCTGCCGGGGGGCGGCAAGCTGATCTTTGATCCGGAAGGAAATTCTGACGCCAAGGCGGATGTCGTCATCGCGGTGTATGGTGAAAACCCCTACGCCGAGGGCGTGGGAGACGCGAACAATCTGGACTTCCGGCCGAATGGTTTTGATACGGAACACCTGAAAACCTACAAGGAGAAAGGCATTCCGGTCGTCTCGGTGTTCCTGTCTGGTCGCCCGCTTTGGGTGAACCCGGAACTGAACAATTCCGATGCCTTCGTCGCGGCCTGGTGGCCGGGCACGGAAGGCGGCGGCGTTGCTGATGTGCTGTTCCAGACAGAGCCTGAGTATGACTTCACGGGGCGTCTGTCTTTCTCATGGCCTGCCAAGGCGAAGGGCTACCAGTCAAATCCGGGTGAGGCGGGGTATGATCCACTGTTCGCTTACGGCTACGGTCTCAGCTATGGCAATGACACGCCGAATCTCGGGCTTGTCTCTGAGGAGTCTGGCCTGACAGCAGAAGACCTGAAGGATGGTGACCCGCGCGAGATCTTCTCTTCCGGCAAAACGCGTGGCAGTTGGAGCGGCATGCTGATCGATGCAGACGCATATGCTCCGCTGCAGCAAGGCGCGGCGAAAGTGGGAAGTTTTGAAGTTGGCCGCACCGACTATCAAATTCAGGAAGACGCGCTTGTCCTGAATTGGGGGGCGGGTAACCAGGGCCGACTGGCCTTCGTTTCGATGGGCTTGCCAATCAACATCAGCGGATCAGCCGATAATGCCATGGACCTCGTCTTTGCGGCCAAGCAGCCTGATGGTGGTAGCCATAACCTGACGGTCAGCGGCAATTGTCAGCAAGACGGCGAATGCGCTGGCACCCAGAACGTAACAGTGAGCGGCGATGAATGGGCTGAGTACCGTGTTCCCGGAGCCTGCATCGGCCTGGCCGACTCGTCCATGGTGATGGTGCCGGCGGCGTTCAGTTCTGAAACGGCGGGCAGTGTGGCCATCGCGGATGTTCACTTCGCACCCGCCACGGGCAATGCAAAGTGCGCTGAGTAAGCAGAACCAACTTAGTGATACTATCGGGCGCGCATCATCAGGTGCGCGCCCGATTTCTTGTTCAGTCTGCTGATCTCCTGTCAGACTGCGCATAGAGCCCTAGCATCGTGCCGACAAAACCCCCTGCCGTATCCGTGCTGAGGATCGTACCGTCCTGATCCATGGCTATGGCTGCCCAGTCGCCCCCGGGGGCGGCCTGATGGAAATCATAACGGTCTGCCCGCGCGGTGATTTTCAGTCGGATGGTCTGCCCCTCGGAAGACAGGGCTGGAGCTTCCGCAACGACCTCGCCTTCCGCGTCCATGTCCCCGCCTGCGCGTTTGCGCAGTCGGATGACGCGCTGACCATCTGGGTCCACGGATACGCCCAGCGCATAATAGAATTCATCATTCTGGAATGCGGCAATGCCGGCTTCTTCCCGTGGGCTGGCGGGTGTGAAGCTGACTTCAGTTGAGGCTTCTGCATTCATGTGCTGCTGACGCCGCGCCGCGAAAGATGGTTGTCCGAAATCACCTAGGCCTACGGCGCGCTTTTCCAGAATCAGCCTCCCGTCTTCCATTCTGTACCAGTCTTCCTGTGGCACACGGACGGTCATCCAGTTGAGCGGCAGCGTGTCGCCGTCAAACTCCTGTGTGACGGTGAAGTTGCCTGTCAGGGGCAGGGGCGCGTCGGGCTGTTCCGGCAGATCCGGCTTGTCGATTACATAGGGCACTTCCTCACCGGGTTTCGGGCCGATGCGGGGCCATCCATCTTCCCATGTCACCGGCAGCAGGAAGGTCTCCCGCCCGGTATTGTATTGGTTGCCCTGATAGGGGCGGGTGCCAAGAAAGACGGCCCACCAGTTTCCGGCGGCATCCTGCGCGAAGTCCGCATGGCCAACTGAGGTGACGGGATTGGCCCGGTCTTGCGGCAGATCCCTCTGCGTCAGCACGGGATTGCCTTCATAGGGCGTAAAAGGTCCAAGCGGACTGTCTGATTTGAAGACGACTTGAGAGTGCTGCGGCCCGGTGCCACCTTCCGCCATGCTGAGCAGGTATTCGTCTCCCAGGCGATAGAGGTGCGGCCCTTCAATCCAGATCGGCTTGTCTTCTATCCGTACACCGCCATTTACGGCCATGACGGCATCTCCAACAGGCTGGAAGGTCTTCGGGTCGATCTCGCGAATCCAGATGGCCCTGTGCCCCTCATAGGTGGAGCCGCCTTTGGGTTCATCATTGTTGATCATGTAGGCCTTGCCATCGAGATCAAAAAAGATCGAGGGATCGATCCCGCCAACATCTGGCACCCAGACGGGATCAGACCATGGCCCGCTTGGATCTGCTGCGGTGACGACGAAATTGCCGCCGCAATCGACGCACGTATTCACGACATGGAACAGGCCGTCATAATATTCGATTGTCGGTGCAAAAACCCCGCGCGACACGCCCAGCTTGCCAAAGTCCAGCATGTCCGGCCGGTCGATGACATTGCCGATCTGCGTCCAGTTGATCAGATCCTTGCTGTGGAACACCGGAATGCCGGGATAATAGGTGAAAGTGGAGTGCACGAGATAATAATCCCCGCCCACCTGTGTGATGCTTGGGTCAGGATAAAAACCGGCCAGGATAGGATTGCGCGCCTGATTGTCCGCTAGCGGCGTCTCGAAGATGGCGTCTTGGCCTTTATATGTCAGGTATTCAAAGGCCGCCTCGCTGCTCGTTTCAGGCTGCTCGGGCAGGGCGGATTTTTCCGCGCAGCCTGCCAGCAGGGCCATCATGCCAGCGCTGGCGGCCAGGATGAATTTCCGGTTTCCGGATCGCGTCAATGTCTCTCTCTCCCTCGTGTTTTTTCTTGGTATAGACCTTGTTTGATTTCTCATGATAGCGGTATCATAAATCAAAAGCCAAGGGTCATTAAAGCCCTCTGCGCCAAGGGAGGAAAATTCACATGACATTCACCAGACGCCACGCGCTTGCCCTGATATCTGCCAGTGCCGCAGCTGCGGCGTGTGCCATGCCGGGCGGGGATGTGCCGCCTCTGGGAACGCAGACCGCTCCACTGAAAGACCTGGCCGCAGCAAAGGGCATACGTTTCGGCACAGCCATCGCGCCGCAGCAGCTGGACGATCCGAAATATGTGGAGATCGTGCTGCGCGATTGCGCGGTCATCGTCGCTGACAATGCCCACAAAATGTATGTGATTCAGCCTGAGCCGGGCGAACTGAACTTCGCGCCCGGTGACAAGCTGGTCGCCTTTGCCAAGGCCAACGGTCTCGGCATGCGTGGTCACACCTTGCTGTGGCAGCATTCACAATGGCTGCCGAAATGGGTCAACGAAACGCAATTCGCCAGCCGCGCTGAGGCCGAGGCGCTGCTCGGGAACTACATCACCAAAGTCGCCTCCCATGATGCAGGCTTCATCTATTCCTGGGATGTCGTGAACGAGACGATCGATCCGGAAACGGGTGACATTCGCGAAACCTCTCTGACGCGCGCCATGGGGCCAGAAGTGATCGATTTCGCCTTCCGTACCGCGCATGCCGCAGCGCCAAACGCGACACTCGCCTATAATGATTATATGAGCTGGGAGCCTTCCCATGAGACGCACCGCGCCGGCGTGCTGAGGTTACTGGAGCGGCTCAGGAAGAGTGATGTGCCGATCCATGCGCTCGGCATCCAGAGCCATTCAAATGATGCGCCGCCCTCGGCCTTTAATGCCACGCAACAGCGTCTCTGGCGTGACTTTGTCGATGAGGTCGTCGGCATGGGGCTGGATATTTATCTTACCGAGTTTGACGTGAATGACACGCAGATGGCACCCGGCATCGCCCAGCGCGACCGCGAAATGGCCGCCTATACGCGTGATTATCTCGACATGATGTTCGCTTATCCGCAGACAAAAGACCTGCTGATCTGGGGGATGGTGGACAATCAGAACTGGTTGCAGGGCTTCAAGCCGCGCGAGGATGGCATTGAAAAACGACCCACCTTGTATGACAGCCAGTACCGTCCAAAGCTGATGCGGGATGCCGTCGCATCCGCGCTGAAGTCTGCCCCAGACAGGCGCGCTTAGTCGCAGGTTTCTCTCTTACTGCCTGAATTGGCTTGAAAATCTTGCAGAAACGGTTTCAGGTCCCCCCGAATTACTGGCAGAAAGACCAGAGCACGGAGCCGAAAAGGGGGACACGCTGAGGGGGCGTACAGGATTGAAAATGGCCGAAAAAGTTACAAGAAATGGCAGACGCCAGCACGCCACGATTAAGGAAGTGGCCGAACTGGCGGGCGTCTCGCAAATGACCGTCTCCCGCGTGCTAAACGGCCGGAATGTGGTGCGTGAAGCAACGCGTGTGCGTGTCGAGGAAGCCATTCGCGAACTTAAATACCGGCCCAATTTGCTTGCGCGCAGCCTGGCAGGCGGTAGCTCGCTGTTCATCGGCATGATCTTCAATAACCCCAGCAACAGCTATCTCAGTGAGCTTCTGATCGGCGCGATGAATCGCTGCCGGGAGGCTGGCCACCACCTCGTGTTGGAAGACTTCTCCTCCTATGTCGAACCGGCAGATGTAGACCAGCTGGTAGAGCGCCTCAGCGGTGCGGGCCTGGACGGCATCCTCGTCGTTCCGCCGCTCAGCGAGGATGACTTGCTGCTCAGCAAACTGGATGAGGCTGGAATTCCCGCCGTTCTGATCGCCCCGAAATCTGCTGAAGAGGCTGGCATCAGCCTGGCAATTGATGATGAAGCCGCCGCCACGCGGATGACGGAATATCTGATTGACCACGGACACAAGCGCATCGGCTTTGTGATCGGCGCTGAAGACCAGATGTCCTCTCACCGTCGCCATAGTGGGTTCATGAAAGCCATGCAGGCACATGGGCTGGAGGTTGATCCCGCACTCGTCAGACAGGGCAAGTTTACCTATCGCAGCGGCATGGAAGCGGCAGATGCCATGCTGGCTCTGGATGATCTGCCTACGGCTATTTTCGCCAGCAATGATGACATGGCTGCAGGCGTGATCGCGTCAGCGTTCCGCCATGGAAAGCGCGTGCCGGAAGACATTTCCGTTGTTGGATACGATGATACGCCGATTGCCAGCGCGATCTGGCCTCAGCTGACCACGGTCCGTCAGCCGATTGCTGAAATGGGCTATCAGTCAGTTGATCTGCTGGCGAATTACATCTCGAATGATGATGAGGCAGACAGCAGTCAGCGCCACGCAGTGCTGGATGTTTCCGTCATCGAGCGTGACTCGGTCCGTAAGTTGAGCTCCTAGAGCGGGCGCTCAATCGGCCACTTCATGCACGGCCAGCTGCAGGGTACCTGACAGCGTTTCGCCGCCCGTGAGCGAGCGCAGTCCCGTTACATCTGCGCCATGCGTGCTGTTTACGGCGTCCGGCGAATGGGTCACGGGCTCTACGCAGAAAAAGTCCTGTCCTTTGGGAGTATAGACCACAGTGTGGCTCATGACCGTATCGGCACTGATATCGACACGGATTTTGCGCCCAGGCCAATAGATCGCGGCCTCCGGCTCTTCCACGACAAAGGCATTGTCCAGAGACAGGCTGTCGACTTCCCGCCAGATCGTGAGATCTTCCTCCTCTGAGGGAGGCGCCACTTCAGTAGGGATCATGTCTTCACCAGACCGCCAGATGCCTTTCACGTTCACCATGAGGCGGGCATCATGGCGGGGGAAATAGGGGTGCCATCCCAGACCAGCCGGCATTGCCTCTGTTCCGGTATTGGTCAGGCGCATGGTCAGCGTCAGGCCGTCCCCTGTCAGTTCGAACAGCTGTTCGGCGCGATAGGCCCAGGGCCAGTTTCCGGGCGCGTGATCATAGACCATGTGGGCACTTGCCTCGCCGGTCTTCTCACCTGTCCAAGGGTTCTGCCAGGCTTGGCCGTGAATGGCATGCGGCTCTGGCAGAAAGTTTGGTTCCAGCTCAATCTGGCGTCCCTGCCAAGTGAAGATGCCGTTCTGAATACGTCCCGAAAACGGAAACAGCGGGAAGCCCGCGCTCTCCAGCGGCCCGACGGAGGTGCTGGCCTCGACCGTCGGGAAGGGGCGCAGAATGTCCATGCCCTTATAGGTAAAAGCCCCTGTTGAGCCGCCAATTTCCGGCAGAAGGGTCAATTCGCAGGGGCCATGAGAGAGGTGCAGGGGCATGCCGGCTTTCGGCGTGCTTTTGAGAGCCGCCGCCTGTTTTCTGTTTTGAGTCGGCGCCAGAAAGCATGAGAACGTTGTCATGAAAAGGTCCAATCCGGTCCAATTTGCCCGGATCGCCCGTCAAAGCAGGCAAATCCGGGAAATTCAGTGCGTCTGAGCAGTTCGCCTTCAATCGAGTCTTGCGAGGTTCCGATTGAAATGATAGCGGTATCATTTGCGAGGCAAGCTCAGAAAAATTTGCCAGCGGGAGGGTAGTAAATCGTGTTTCTTGGCATCGACATCGGCACATCCAGCGTCAAGGCAGCGCTCATCGATGAGAGCGGGCGCCAGGTAGAGGTCAGCCAGGCTGACCTGCCGATTTCCCGTCCAAAGCCGCTCTGGTCTGAGCAGAACCCGTCTGACTGGTGGACGGCCACGAACATGGCTGTTGCAAAGCTGGACGTAAACCGCCGCCATGATGTGAAGGCCATCGGCCTCTCCGGACAAATGCATGGCGCAACCCTGCTCGACAAATCCCTGGCACCGCTCCGCCCGGCCATTCTCTGGAATGATGGCCGCAGCTTTGAAGAGTGCCGGGAGCTTCAGGATTCTACACCGGAATTCGTCAGCAAGGGCGGCAATCTGGTCATGCCGGGTTTCACCGCACCGAAGCTGGAATGGGTACGCCGTCACGAGCCTCACATCTTCGAAAAGATCCATGCCGTTCTGCTGCCCAAGGATTATGTGCGCCTACGGATGACTGGCGATCTCGCCTCCGACATGTCGGATTCCTCCGGCACGCTCTGGATGGATGTTGAAAACCGCAAATGGTGTGACGAACTGCTCGCGGCCTGCGGTCTCAGCGAAGCCAACATGCCGAAGCTCTACGAGGGCCATGAAGTGACCGGCGTGCTGCGCCAGGAGGCCGCTGAGGCCTGGGGCATGCAGCGCGTTCCGGTTGTGGCGGGCGGCGGAGACAATGCCGCCGGCGCTGTGGGGGTAGGGGTGATTGATGAAGGCGAAGCCCTTCTCTCGCTTGGCACGTCCGGCGTCATCTTTGTGGCGGGCAATACATTCAGATCAAATCCCGGCTCCGCGGCGCATGCCTTCTGTCATGCCTTGCCGGACCGCTGGCATTTGATGTCTGTGATGCTGAGTGCGGCCAGTTGCCTTGACTGGGCCGTCAAACTGACCGGAACACCTGACGCTGGAGAGCTTGTCAGGCGCGCGCAAACCGAGGCCCGCCTCGGGGGACCTGAACACTTCCTCCCATATCTGTCAGGTGAACGCACGCCCCACAATAATCCGCATGCGTCAGGTGTTCTGTTCGGTCTGGGGCATGATTCCGGCCCGGCGCAGATAGGCCAGGCCGTCCTGGAAGGCGTAGCCTTTGGCATGGCTGACGGGTTTAACGCGCTGGTCGAATCCGGTGTCGATGTGCACAGCATTTCTGTCATCGGTGGCGGGGCGCAGTCCACCTATTGGGGGCGTATCCTGTCTGCCGTTCTGGATTGCCCGATGGTCTACCGCGATGGCGCGGCCACCGGCCCGGCTTATGGCGCAGCGCGGCTTGCCCGCTTTGCGACGCTGGGCGGAGACGTCGAAGAAATGTTCGAGGCCCCCGAAGTGATCCAGATCGTGGAGCCGAAAGACAGCGACCAGGACAAGCTGGCCCCAAAATATGAGAAATTCGGTACACTGTACCGTATGCTGAAAGATGCTTTCTAAGGAGAACGAATTATGGCTGACGGTGAGATCAAGGTAGATAGCGATCCCGTTTTCAAAGGGATCGACCCGATCAAGTATGAAGGCCCGAATAGCGACAATCCGCTGGCCTATCGTTACTATGACAAGGACCAAATGGTTCTTGGCAAGCGCATGGAAGACCATCTGCGCATGGCCGTGTGCTATTGGCACACCTTCTGCTGGGATGGCTTTGACATCTTCGGCGCAGGCACAACGGATCGCCCATGGCACGCCGCCCGGAATGACCGCGCCGCTGCGGATGCCAAGATGGCA
The DNA here is from genome assembly GCA_018222605.1 of Alphaproteobacteria bacterium. Taxonomy (GTDB): domain Bacteria; phylum Pseudomonadota; class Alphaproteobacteria; order Caulobacterales; family Hyphomonadaceae; genus Hyphomonas. The sequence continues at coordinate 392,533 of JAAEZZ010000001.1, read as the reverse complement.
GCTGCATTCGAGTTCTTCACCAAGCTGGGCCTGCCTTATTATTGCTTCCACGATGTGGACGTGACGGAAGACTCCGCAACGCCGGATGAACTCTCCAATAATCTCAAGCGCGCTGCAGATCGTCTGGCTGCCTATCAGGAAGCGACCGGCGTGAAACTGCTATGGGGCACTGCAAACCTGTTCAGTAATCCGCGCTTTGCGGCTGGTGGCCTGACCAATCCGAACCCGGAAGTTGCCGCCTGCGCCGTGCGCCAGATCCGTGACTGTCTGGAAGTCACCAACCAGCTTGGCGGTGAAAACTATGTTCTGTGGGGCGGCCGGGAAGGCTATGACACCCTGCTGAACACCAACCTTGATCGTGAGCTGAACAATTTTGGCCGCTTCCTCTCCATGGTTGTAGAGCACAAGCACAAGATCGGCTTCAAGGGCAAGATCCTGATCGAGCCGAAACCGCATGAGCCGATGTACCATCAGTATGATTTCGACTCTGCCACCATCCATGGCTTCCTTCAGCGTTTCGGCCTGGAGAAGGAAGTGCATGTGAATATCGAGCCGAACCATGCCACACTGTCCGGTCACAGCTTTGCGCACGAGATCGCAACCGCGGTGTCGCTGGGTATCATGGGTTCCATCGATATCAATTGCGGCAACTACCAGAATGGATGGGATACGGACCAGTTCAATCTGGACGTCCGTGACATCACACTGGCCCTGATCGAGCTGCTGCCGTCTGGCGGTCTCGATACCGGCGGCTTCAACTTCGATGCCAAAGTGCGTCGTCAGTCCAGTGACCTGGATGATCTCTTCTACGCCCATGTGGGCGGTGTCGACGCGCTTGCCCGTGCTCTGCTGTCTGCCGCAGACATCATTGAGAAGGGCGAGATCGCGAAGTTCAAGGCCGAGCGCTATGCTGGCTGGGAAGGCAGCGACCTTGGCAAGATGATGCTGTCTGACGGCGCGAGCCTTGAGAGCATTGCCGACAAGGCCGCCGCGACGGGTCTTAACCCGTCTCACACCAGCGGCCGTCAGGAAATGCTGGAAAACCTGGTGAACCGCAGCCTGAAATAGGCCCATTGCTTCAAAGACCTTGCCGGATGGAAACTCCGGCAAGGTCTTGTCACTATGAGGAAAAACAAGCTAGTTTCAGTTCACATGACCCATGTGGCTGGACGATTTCACACGCTTGATACCCTGCGCGCTGATGTCCTCCCTCCCAGGGCGTGACAAGGGATAAACCATGCCGGACGGCCTCAACATGCACAGCACACCCCCAAAGGGCCGACCCGCGACCATTATTGATGTGGCGCGCGAAGCTGGCGTGTCTTTCAAGACAGTCAGCCGCGTGCTGAACGGCGAGACCAATGTCCGCGAGGAAACCCGGCACAAGGTGATGGAAGCGGTCCGCACGCTGGACTATCGCACCAATCACAATGCGCGAAACCTGCGCGCCCGGCAAAGCCACATTATCTGTCTGTTCTACGCAAACCCGTCCCGCAATTATGTTGGCGAGGTCCAGCTTGGCGCCCTGCAGCGCTGTCAGGCGGAAGGCTACAGCCTGATTGCCGAGGACTGCAGCGACAATCACCCTTCTCTGCTGGCCCTGCGCGCCGAAACGAAACTGGCCGGCGCTGTGCTGACGCCTCCTCTGTCAGATGATCAGAACCTCGTCGCCGAACTGCGCGACCGGCGTATTCCCTTCGTGCGGATATCTGCCTCGGAAGAGGGGCAGGGTCTGAACGTTTCCATGGATGATACCGCCGCAGGTCAGGAAATGACGGAATACCTGATCGGCCTTGGTCATAAACGCATTGGCTTTATCCGCGGGCCGGAGAGCCACACACAGGCGAATTTGCGCCACAAGGGCTATCTTGCGGCACTGGAAAAGGCGGGCATTCCGCTAGACCCGGACCTCGTATGCCAGGGCAATTTCGCATTCGATTCCGGCCTTGGCTGTGCCGAAACGCTGCTTGATCTGCCCAACCCGCCCACCGTCATCTTTGCCAGCAATGATGACATGGCTGCAGGCGTGCTGGCGACGGCCTATCGTCGTCAGATCAGCGTGCCGAAAGACCTGTCGGTTGTCGGCTTCGATGACACGCCACTGGCCTCCACCATCAGCCCCTCGCTGACGACGGTTTATCAGCCGAGCCGCGAACTGGCTTCTGCCGCTGTCCGCATCCTGCTGGAAGAGACAAGCAACCCTTCGGATGAGCCTCGCCACGAAGTGCTGGATTACCGGCTGGTCCTGCGGGAATCGACCGCGCCGCCGCGCGCCTGAAACGCAATTCTACCCGTTCCCAGCGCTGAGGCTTTCGTGTAAGCCGCGTGGCGATGACACGCATACTTCCTCTGCCGCATATCGCGCTGACCAAGCCCTATGTTCCTGGTGGCAAGCTGAAAGGCTCGACCGGGCATGTAATCATGCTGGCTTCCAACGAGAATCCCTTCGGGCCTAGCCCCAGGGCGGTGGAGGCGATGAAGGCGGCTGCCGAAGAGGTTCATATCTATCCGGACCCCGAATATGGCGCCCTCCGGGAAACAATTGCCAAGGCAACCGGCATTGCGGATGCGTCGCGGATTGTCGTGTCTTCAGGCTCTGACGAGATCATCCACCTGCTGACGCAATGCTATGCCGGGCCGGGCGATGAGATCCTGTTCACCGAACATGCCTTCTCCATGTACCGCGTCTCCGCGCTGTCTCACGGCGCTGAGCCGGTCACGGTGCCGGAGACAGACCTGACCGCAGGAGCGAATGCCATTCTCGGCGCGGTGACGGACAAGACCAAGATCCTGTTCCTGGCGAACCCGAACAACCCGACCGGCACGATGATGACGGTGGAGGAGCTGGAGCGCCTGCAGGACAGCCTGCCGCCACATGTCCTGTTCGTGGTAGATGGCGCCTATTCCGAATATGTCAGCCCGGATTACGAGGCTCAGATCCGCGATCTTGTGGATCGCCGCGCCAATACGGTGATGATGCGCACCTTCTCTAAAATTCACGGTCTGGCAGCGCTACGCCTTGGCTGGGCCTACATGCCTGAAGAAATTATGCAGACATTTCAGCGCATTCGCGGGCCTTTCAATGTGAATGGGCTGGCGGTCGCTGCGGGCATGGCCAGCATTCAGGACACGGAATTCCTCACGAAAAGCCGCGAGCATAATGCCGAATGGCGTGCCAGAATGACGGAGGCGCTGAACGCAATGGGCCTGCCAACACCGCCCAGCCATGCGAACTTCGTGCTGCCGGATTTCGGCGCGGCCGAGCGGGCCAATGCCGCGAACGAATTCCTGAAGGCACGCAACATTCTGGTGCGCGCCGTGGGCGGCTATGGCCTGCCGACGCGTTTGCGGATCAGTGTCGGCTCCGCAGAAGATAATGAGACAGTGCTTGCGACCCTGCGGGAGTTCACCGCGTCACACTGATATTGTCGATCAGGCGCGTCTTACCCAGCCAGGCGGCGGCCAGAAGGCGCGCAACAGTGCCTTGGGGCAGGGGTGCGTCCGGCAGGTCTTCCAGCGTCGCCGGATCGACCAGGCTGACATAGTTCATCTCCGTAAAGCCGGCTGTCATGATCAGCGTGCGCGCTTCTTCCAGCGCGACGGATGGCAGCGTTCCAAGGGACAGGCGAACCGAGGCGCGGTGCAGCGCCGCCTGCATGGCCGGGGCAATACGGCGCTCCTCAGGCGTCAGATACAGATTGCGGGAAGACTGCGCCAGTCCATCGGCATCACGGGCTGTCTCGCCGCCGATGATCTCGATCGGGAAGCCCAGATCACGCACCATGCGCCGGATGATCTGCAGCTGCTGGTAGTCCTTCTCGCCAAACACGGCGACATCTGGCTGCGTGTGCAGGAACAGGCGCGCAACGACCGTTGCCACGCCATAGAAGAAGTGCGGGCGATATATGCCGTCCAGCAGGTCCGACATTTCCTCGACGCGTACATTCGTCTTCGTGCCGTCCGGATACATCTCCTCGACGGTCGGCAGGTAGACGAGATCACAGCCGGCAGAATCAAGTTTGGCGCGGTCAGCTGATTCGTCACGAGGATACGTGTCGAAGTCTTCGCCCGGGGCGAACTGGGTCGGGTTAACAAAGATGCTTGCGATCACCTTTGTTGCATTTTTTTTCGCAATCCGGACCAGGGACAAATGACCCGAGTGCAGAGCGCCCATTGTCGGAACAAATCCAATAGTTTCACCGGCTTGGCGCCACTCGCGAATCTGGCTCTGAAGGTCGGCCCGCGTGCGCACGGCAGGTGTTAACGTATCTGTCTTCGAATTCACTTTGAAAAACGTCCCGTCTGAGGATTGTGTAAACGCCCTGTTAACCCATTCGGAGGAATTTTAAACACATGACACACCGCATCCTCGCTCCGATTAAATCATTCGCGCTTTCTGTCGGGCTTCGTCTGGCAGCCGGCAAGTCCAAACATCCGGTTGTGGCCGCGCCAGAGGCCCGGACACGCTATATCAGCCCGAATATGGTTGATGAATGGATGTTTGACCGCGACGGCACGCCTGTCACGGAAGCAGCAGAAGTCTACTCTCGCGATCTTGGCCGCGTGGCCGGGGCGCTCGGTACGCTTCGCAACCTGCTGTCAGAGATCTCAGCGCACCAGCCGGTCCGCGCTGACCTTCCGGTCGATGCAGCCTTCGGCCCGATCATGTCCGACGATTTGCTTTTCGACGGCGAGCCGATGGCGCCTTACTATGCCGACGCGCCCATGGAGGATGCTGAGCTCTTCATGGATGTGATCGCCAGCGAAAAGACGACGCAGGGTAACCTCTCCCACGTTGCCTGAATCACGTTACTAAAGCCTGCGAGACAAACGACTGAAGGAGCCCTCGAATATGCCCGCTGATGGATTCGCCCCACTGGAGACGGTAGGTGGCCCGGACCTGTCAGCGCAGCAGCGCGAGGCCCGTGTCATTGTCGTGGGTAATGAAAAGGGCGGCGCCGGCAAGTCCACAGTGTCGATGCACTTGTCGGTGGCCCTTATGCGCATGGGCAAGAAGGTCGGCGTAATCGACCTTGATGTCCGCCAGCGCAGCCTGACCCGCTATCTCGAAAATCGTCTCCGCTGGATGCAGTCCACGGGCGCGAAGCTCCCCATGCCGGAAATTGTCCGCGTTGACGCCTCGACAGAGCGCGACCTGGACCGTGCCGAATCCGAAGAGACCCAACGTTTCCTCAGCAGTGTGGCGCGCCTGAAAAAGGCATGCGACTTTATCATCATAGACGGCCCTGGCGGCGACACCTACCTGTCACGTCTTGCGCATGTGAATGCGGATACGCTGATCACGCCGCTGAATGACAGCTTCGTGGACTTTGACCTTCTGGGCGATGTGAACCCGCAGACGCTGGAAGTGATCCGGCCGAGCTTCTATTCCGAAATGGTCTGGTCCTGCCGCAAGAAGAAGGCGCAGACGTCCCGCCGTCCGATCGACTGGATCGTGATGCGCAACCGGATGTCGCCGCTGGCGGCGCGCAACAAGGAACGTGTCGGCGAAGCGCTTACGAACCTCTCCAAGCGCATCGGCTTCCGCCTCGCGCCCGGCCTGTCCGAGCGTGTGATCTATCGCGAACTCTTTCCGGCGGGCCTGACCCTGCTGGACCTGACAGAGAAGGGTTCCAACGTGTCTTTCACGATGAGCCATGTGGCCGCCCGCCAGGAAATGCGCGATCTGTTGATTGTCCTGCAATTGCCGGAACTCGTCGGCGCAGAGATCGAATTCTAGAAATTACAAAGATTTAGAGTCCTTCAGGCCAGCCAAGTGCTGGCCTTTCTGCATTCTGGGCCCCACATTATCCTCAACGACAAAGGAGGAAGTGTGTATGGTGTTCAATAATAGTGACTGGCTGGCGCAGGTTCAGGAAGAGATCATCGATCCGGACCGCGAGATCATTGACCCCCATCACCATCTCTGGCCGCAGCCGGACATGCACTATAATGTCGACGAATTCCTGGCCGACCTTACCAGCGGCCACAATGTGAAGCAGACCATCTTCATGGAATGCGGCGCGGCCTATCGCGAGGATGGACCGGACCATCTGAAGCCTGTGGGTGAAACCGAATTCGTGACAGCGGCCGCCAAGGACATGAAGGCGCGCGGCGGGCCCTACATCGCGGCCATCATCGGCCATGCCGACCTGCGTAGCGCAGATCTCGATGAGGTGCTGGATGCGCATATTGAGGCGGCTGACGGCCTGTTCCGCGGTATTCGTCATGCAGGGTCTCGCGATACGAGCGGCGCGACGCTGCGCATTCCGGGCAGGGCGCCCGAACGTCTTTATGCAGATGATGAATTCCGCCAGGGTGTCGCGCGTCTGGGCGAACGCGGCCTGACTTATGACACCTGGCACTATCACCATCAGAATCAGGATTTTCTCGATCTCGCCAGAGCCGTCCCCAATACGACGCTCGTGCTCGACCATTTCGGCACGCCAATTGGTGTCGGGCCCTATGCGGACCAGCGCGAAGAGATCTTCGCGAAATGGAAGGAAGATGTCGCCGAGATCGCGAAGTGCCCGAACGTGGTTGCGAAGCTGGGCGGGCTTGCCATGCCGGACAATGGCTGGGGCTGGCATGAGCGTGATATGCCGCCAAGCTCCGATGAGTTCGTGGAGTCTCAGCAGCGCTGGTATGATCATATGATCGACTGTTTCGGCGCTGGTCGCTGCATGTTCGAAAGCAACTTCCCGGTCGACCGCTGGTCGATCAGCTATCCGGTTCTCTGGAATGGCCTGAAGAAGATTGCTGCCAAGTATTCCGAAGTGGAGCAGCACGCCCTGTTTGAAGTCACGGCCCGGCGTATCTATCGCCTCTGAGGCTGCGGACTAGGCAGACGGCAGGGAAGCCCGTATAGGCCCGGCCCATGGCAATATTCCCGTTTGAGATCAAAGCCACCGAAGGCAAGGCCCGCACCGGCATTCTGAAGACGCCGCGTGGAGACATTCGCACACCCGCTTTCATGCCGGTCGGCACCGCCGGTACGGTGAAGGCGCTGTACATGGATCAAGTGAAGGATGCCGGGGCGGATATCATACTCGGCAACACCTATCATTTGATGCTGCGTCCGGGCGCCGAGCGCGTGAAGCGTCTTGGGGGCCTGCATGCCTTCGCGCACTGGGATGGCCCGATGCTGACCGATAGTGGCGGCTTTCAGGTCTGGTCCCTCGCGCAGCTGCGCAAAATGGACCCGGACGGCGTCACCTTTCAGAGTCATATTGATGGCTCGACCCACCGGCTGACCCCGGCGCGCAGCATCGAGATTCAGGCGGACCTGCTCGGTGCCGACATCTCCATGCAGCTGGACGAGTGCACGGACTATCCCTGTTCGCATGAGGAGGCCGAACGCAGCCTGGACCTGTCGCTCGATTGGGGCCAGCGCAGCCTTGACGCCTTCGGAGACCGCGACAGCCAGACCCTGTTCGGCATCATTCAGGGGTCGAATTACGCAGACCTGAGAGAGAAGTCTGCCAAGGGCGTTGTCTCGCAGGGCTTTGGCGGCATCGCACTGGGCGGCCTCGCCGTGGGGGAGGGGCATGAGCAGATGTGCGCGACCATTGATCTGACCGCGCCGCACCTGCCGGATCATCTGCCACGCTATGTGATGGGCGTCGGCAAGCCGATTGACCTGGTCGAAAGCGTGGCGCGCGGGATCGACATGTTTGATTGCGTTCTGCCGACTCGTTCCGGGCGTCACGGTCAAGCCTGGACCTGGGACGGGCCGGTCAATGTGAAGAACGCCAAATTTGCCGAGGACCTGTCGCCTCTGGACGAGGCCGTGAACTGTCCGGCGAGCCAGGACTATTCACGCGCCTATTACCATCACCTGTTCAAGGCCGGGGAGTATCTCGGTCCCATGCTGCTCAGCTGGCACAATACGGCCTTCTTCCAGGCTCTGATGCAGGAGATCCGTGCCTCTATTGCCGAGGGACGGTTTGAGGCGCTTCGCTCCCGACTTCAGACGGCCTGGGCGTCGACGAAGTCGTCTCCGAAGGATGAACGGGCGTGAGATTCTCCAGCTGTTTCTGCTGGTAGTCATCATAGGCTTGTGACGGCGGCGGCGCGACCGGGCTGTCGCCCTTGTACGTTACGGCGTTTTCATCCCGCTTCACCGTGAAGTTCGGACGCGCGGGCAGGGGGCAGCCCTTGGCGAGCCCCATGCCTTTCAGATACGCCCGGCGTTGTGCGCCGATCTTGTAGGCAAGATTGTACTTCTTCTGGTGGCTTTCCGCGCCAGTCGCCTGGCGGATGATGCCGCGGAAGGGGATCAGTCCTCTCGCCTCTGAGGCTACGGCATTGAGCGTCGCTTGTGATGCCGAGTCGGCCAGCTTCTCTGTACGCAGGCGCTCGTCTGGCGAAGGCGTATCCCAGTCCGGGCCCAGCACGGTGTCCAGCTGGCCTAGAAGGCGCTGGATGTCCTGACAGGTCAGATCTGTCGGCAAATCGTAAGGGCTTTCCACGCCTTTCAGGATCGGCGGAATTTCTTCCCGCCGCAGATTCAGGTCTTCGAGCGGGGAAAGGGCGGCATCCGCGAATCCGTCACGTGTCTTCGTGTAGGCCGTTCCGGCTGCCTCGCCGACATTCTCTGTCAGAGAATCATTCCCCTCCGCCTTCTGTTCAACAGGAGCAGGTTGGCTCGCGCAGGCGCCGATCAGGAGAAGTGTTAGTAAAAAGGGCGTAAATCTCAACATAATCGGGAGGGTGATGCGAAAATTATGGCGACATCAAGCCATAGGCTGCATCAGGCGGTTGACCGCACCGGTCTGGTCGCCTAAATCGCGCGTTCTGGCGGTGCCCTTAGCTCAGTTGGTAGAGCAACTGACTTTTAATCAGTAGGTCACAGGTTCGAACCCTGTAGGGCACACCATCCTCCCTCCCGAGAGATAATCAGAGCTGAAACCGGTCCCGGTTCGGCTTTGTCGCCATCATGTGATGTGCGGGCGTGTGTGGTGATGGCCGCGAATTAATCTGTTCCAGCCAGTCACATGCGGAACATCCATGCGGCTTCGCCCGTTGGTTTTCTGAAAGGAGACCATCATGAGCAAGTATGAGACAGATCTGGACCCTCAGCGCCGCGAAGACCTCAGCGAGCAGCGAGGCGATGGCGAAACACCGGGACGCAAGGATACAGACCAGGCAGGCTTTCGTCGCGGCGAGGAACTGCGCGATGGCAAGCATGGTTTCCTTCGGGACGACGGTCAGAAAGACCGCCCGCAGCCTGATGAGACCGCTGCAGAACGCGCGGAGCATCTGGACGAAGGTAATAATCCCGTCCTGATGCCTAGGGATGGTCGCCACCCCAATGCGCCAGAGACCCTGAATGCGGACAAGGGCGCAGAAAGCGCCACACCGGGGGCTCTTAAGCCCGCGCCTGATACACAGGAACTGGAAGATGCCTATTCCAAGAATGATCCTGGTGTCGAAACCAAAGACTAGCAGAAGGCTAGTATCAGTACCAAAAGCCGGACCGGGCGTTGCCCGTCCGGTTTTTTGCATTTTTGGGTCCTTGCGGATGGAGCGGCGCTCCATGTGTGACAGGGACAAATTCATGGGTTGGAGTGGATCTGATGCGCCCCTGTGCACATGGGCGCCGTCCATCCGCGTGAAGCCGAGGGGGGGTAATCGGGAGGGTCCCCCAAAGCTTCGGACCCGCCGCGAGCCATGTCACAAGCCGCGACAGGGATGAGTATACGCCAGCCCTTATGGGGGTGGGAAAACTATCCTCACAGGCTTTGATATCTTTCAGGAAAATCTGCCCGGTTTGTCGGATTGCGTCAGTCTATGTGCCCGTGAAGAGTTTTCCCTAAAATGCGTTTTGCCGGTTTGAGAGGAAGCGTCAGATAACGCCTTCCTCCCATTCTTCTTCTGTTTCCGCTCCGGCAGCCTCATTGTTTGCCGCATTCAGGGCTGAGATCAGTTTTGTGACTGCCTCATTAATGGTGATCCCGCTCAGCAGGTCACGCAGACCGATATCTATCTTGAGGCTAGCCGTGATAGCATTGCGGACTTGCACAGCCATCAGGGAATCGAATCCCAGATCAGAGATCGGCATGTCGGGATCCAGCGAGGATGGTGCATAGCCAAGGGCACGCCCGACATGGATTCTCAGGAAGCCTTCCAGAAGTTCGGGTCTCTGATCCGCAGGGGCAGACAGGATATCAATTTCTGCTTCGGTAGAAGCGTCAGCGCCCGCTGTCTCAGCCGGGACAGCATTGCGGCCCAGAAGGGCGCGCACGCGGGTGCCGCTTTGTGAAGCGAGAAGATTGAGGTTCGCCTCAACCACGCTCGCATAGGGAAGGTTCTGGCTCACCAGCTTTTCCATCGCATCCAGGCCTGCTTCAACGCCGATCTGGCCCAGACCAATGCGCTCCCAGCGTTGCCGAACGGATTCCGGCAGGCGTGCGGCCATGCCGACATCTGCCCAGGCGCCCCAGCCAATGCTGGTGATCGGTCTGCCCTCGCTACGCCCGTGTGCGGCCAGGCTGTCCAGCCAGGCGTTTGCGCCCGCATAGTTCGCCTGACCCGGCCCGCCAAACATGGCGGAGCTGGAGGAGAAGAGGACGAACCAATCAAGCGGCGCACGGGATGCGGCGCGTGTCAGATTTTGCGCGCCATCGATCTTCGGTCCAGCAACCCTAAGAAGGCTGTCCAAAGATTGTTCGCTGAGTGGAGAGTCGTCCAGAATGCCGGCGGCATGCATGATACCGCGCAGGGGCAGGCTGTCTTTCAATGCAGTGGTGAAGAGATGATCGACAGAGGCAGAATCTGCGATATCGCAGGCAATGGCGCGGACTGTGCAGCCATGGGCCTCAGCCATCCGGGTGGCCGTCTGCTGCGCTTCGGCGCTGTCGCCTGAGCGGCCTGCCAAAATGATCTCGCCAGCCCCACGCTTTGCGAGACGTTCTGCAACAGCCAGCCCAAGACCTGAAAGTCCCCCGGTGACCAGATAGGCCCCGTCCTGACGCACTTCCATGCTATTGCCTGTCTGAAAATCAGGCAGGATGGCAACCTTGCCCGTATGCCGGGCATTCGCCATGAAGCGGAACGCATCAGCGGCCCTGGACAGAGGAAAGGCCTGTACAGGAAGCGGGGCGAGGGATCCGGCTTCAACATCCTTCAGAAGACTGTCGAAGGAGGATCTGACCTGATCGGGATCTGCAATGATCTGCTCGCCCAGATCAACAATACGGTAATTCACATGTGGAGCACGCTCGGCTGCTTCTTCCGGTGTCCAGATATTGTTTTTGCCGATCTCCAGGAAATAGCCGCCTGGCTTGGTCACACGCATGCCAGCGACGATCATGTCTCCGGACAGCGCGTTGATGACCATGTCGACGCCTTCGCCTTTCGTGACCTGTTCGATCTGTTCGCCGAAACTGTCAGACCGGGAATCGAATGCGTGAGAGGCGCCGTGTTCAAGCACGAAGGCGCGCTTTCTCTCATTGCCCGCCGTGGCAATCACTTCGGCGCCCGCCCGCAGGGCAAGCTGCATGGCCGCAAATCCGACGCCCCCGGCAGCGGCATGGACCAGTACGCGCTGGCCTGGTTTCAGCCCGCCTGCCGTAGCAAAGCACAGCGCAGCCGTCAGGTAGGTGTTCGGCAGCGTGACGGCGTCCGCAAAAGTAATTGAGGCCGGTTTGGGAAGCACAAAGCGCTCCCTGACGGTGACATGGCTGGCAAAGCTGTCGCCTGCGAGGGCTACGACAGGGTCTCCGGGTTTCAAGCTGGAAACATGCTTGCCAACCCTGCTGACCACACCGGAGCATTCACTGCCCAGTCGGCCAGGATCGCCTGGATACATGCCAAGCGCGTTCAGCACGTCCCGGAAGTTGAGGCCGCTCGCGCGGATGGCAATCTCTACATCGTGATCACCTGGCGCAGTGCGCGGTTCTTCCTCAAGGCGCAGCCGGTTGAGGTCCCCACGCTCTGTCACGCGCAGTACGCTACGTGTGTCTTCCGCCAGCGCGGCCGGGGCTTCCACAGGGCTGAGGCGGGGAGAGAAGAATGTGCCATTGCGCAGGGCCAGTTCCGGTTGACTGTCGGACAACGCCAGGGCTTGCAGAATTATTTTCGGATTTAGATCCGTATGGGGATCGAGATCCAGCTGCAGGATGTGCGAGGTCTGAATTTCCGTATCTGCTGTACGGCATAGGCCGGCAAGTGTGCCTGCTGAAAGGTCCGGCAGTTCCTCAGGGAGGACGACCTTGGCCCCGCGGGTCAGGACGCACACATTTGTCCCGGCGCCGTCATGCTGAAGGGTCTGAAGTGTGGACAGGACAGCATCATATTTTGCTGCGCCAAAGGTGTCCTCCTCATCGCCATTTGTCGCCTCCATACCTGCGCAGGAAATGACCCAGGACGTAGGGGCTTGCTTGAGCGCTGCTGACAATTGCGAAGGCGCGATCAGGCGTGCGTTCAGTGTCTTTGCGATAGTCTCAGACTGGGCGTCGCCATTCCCGACGACAAGGATGCTCTCCGGGCTTGCGGCCTCAACAGAGGCAACAGGCTGCCAGGACAAGGTCAGTTCATTGAGAGACATCTTTCCTGTGCCCAGGGCGCGCGCCAGTGATTCAACTGAAACAACGCGGGCATGAAGCCCTTCCAGCCGGGCGATGGGGTCGCCCTGTTCTGTTTCCATAAGCAGGTCAGCGACAAGCTCAACATCATCAGAGCTTTCCTGGCGCAGGCGGGCAACCATGACGACATTGCGCGGGGCAGGCCTCAGCCACTGGATCTTGTCGATCCCGGTCGGCAGGTAGAGGCGGTCCTCGCCATCGCTTGGCACGATTGCGGTGACAGCATGGAAGACGCTGTCCAGAAGGGCCGGATGGAAACTGTAGCTGGTAATGTCCTGTTCTGTGTTCGGCAGGGTTGCCATGCCGACGGCGATGCCGTCTCCCTTGTTCAGGGTGGTGAGCCCACGGAACAGAGGTCCGTATTGCAGGCCCAGATTTTCCAGCCTCTCGTAAAGCGCCGCAACATCGACGGCCTCAACGCATACGGCGCGTGCCTCAGCCACGGTCGGAATATTTACGCTGTCGGATGTTGTGGTGCCGGACACGCGAGCATGCGCCAGATTTTGCCAGTCAGCTCTCTCGTCTTCAGGCACACCGCGGACGATGAAGTCAAAGCCTCCCTCATGTGAGGGCATGAGTTCCGTATGCAGCGTATGATCCGTGCCAGCCTGTAATTCCAGCGGGGCATCGATCATCAGCCCGGAAAGCGTGACGGGCTGGTTGCCCATCGCCGCCTTGCCGGCTGACAAGGCCATCTCGATATAGCCGGTCGCGGGGAAGATGACACGATCAAGAATCTTGTGATCTGCCAGAAAGGCCGGGAAGTCAGCGCTCAGCGTTGCAATATGCGCATGTACCGGAGGGGGCACTTTCTGCGTGTCGCCCAGCAGAGGATGAGAGGCTTCGCTGGCGCGTTGACGGCGTGCTGGCTGTTCGTCGATCCAGTAGCGTTGCTGCTGGAAAGGATAGGTCGGTACGGCCACAAGTCGCCCGCCGGTCTCTTTATAGACATTCTGCCAGTTGATTTTCGCGCCAGCTGTATAGGCCTGTGCCAAGGCCCCGCGAATGGTTGGCACATCCTTTTGGCCGCGGCGGAGAGATGGAATGGTTTTCCATTTGGCTGCAGGCCGTGCGCGAGCCGCGAGCCCAAGCAGGGCTGGCTGAGGGCCAAGTTCGATGAGGATATCTGCGCCCGCGTCTTCCAGTGCGCCAATACAGTCTGCGAAGCGTACGGCTCCGCGAGCATGGTCCCGCCAATATCTGGCGTCAGGCTTCTTGCTGGTCGGGAAAGCCTGACCGGTCAGGTTCGAAATGAGCGGCAATCGCGCAGATTGGTAAGAGACTTTATTTGCTGCCTGCTCAAAGGCGTCCAGCATCGGGTCCAACAGCGGCGAGTGGAAGGCATGGCTGACCGACAGGCGGCGGAACCCGACCTCCTTGCTTTCCAGCTCTGCGAGGACGGCCTCAACGGCTTCCTCACTACCGGAAATGACGGTCTCTTCAGGGCCGTTGACCCCGGCGATGGCAATGTCTTTCTCGCGGCCTTTCAGTAGGTTCGCAATCTGGTCTTCGCTTGCAAAGACTGCCGCCATGGCACCGCCAGCGGGCAATTGCTGCATCAGGCGCCCGCGTTCGGCAACCAGACGCAGGGCATCTTCATGCGACATGACCCCGGCCAGGCAGGCGGCGACATATTCGCCGATGCTATGCCCGGCGACCATGTTTGGCGTAACGCCCCATGATTTCCATAGCTCTGCCATGGCGTATTCCACGGCAAACAGGCAAGGCTGGGTGTAGAGGGTTTCAGAGATACGGCTGTCTTCTTCGCTCTCAGTATACAGCACATCGAGAAGCGGGCGATCCAGTATGCCGGACAGGATTTGTGCCGAGGTGTCGATGGACGCGCGGAAGACTGGCTCGGTGTCGTACAGTTCTCGTGTCATGCCGGGATATTGAGAGCCCTGACCGGTACACAGGAATGCAATGCGGGGGGATTGGCTCGTGCTGGCATGTCCCGTCGCGGAGCCGGGCAAGGGAGCGCCCTGGGCCAGGGCCTCAAGGCTTTGCCGCAGGTCATCTGTGCTCGAAGCAACAAGTGCGGCGCGGTGCATACGGTGCGCGCGGCCAACGGCAAGTGTGCGCGTGAAAGAGGGAAAGTCCGCAGCATTGTCACGGCTCAGATAGTTCGCGTATCGCTCGGCAAGATCCCGCAGGGCGTTCGGCGTCTCGGCTGATAGCGGGACTGTGCGCAGGGCATGATCTTGTTCTGTCTCTGCCGTCTCGGCCTCGGGCGCATCAGCGAGCAAAATGTGCACATTCGTGCCGCTGAAACCAAAGGAGCTGACACCCGCCCGGCGTGGCGTTTCGCGGTGCGGCCATGGCGTAGGGGACGTTACAACCTCCAAAGCGAGGTCATCCCAGTCAATGCCGGGATTGGGTGTTTCGAAATGCAGCTGGGGCAGAAGCGTTTCTGATCTCATGCAGGCCAGAACCTTCAGCAGTCCTGCAATGCCGGAAGCCGCTTCCGTATGGCCGATATTGGTCTTGATGGAACCGATGCGCAGCGGGTTTGAGCGCTCGCGCCCTTCGCACAGAACGGCACCCAGAGCGCCTGCTTCAATCGGGTCACCAATGGGGGTGCCGGTGCCGTGGGTCTCGATATAGTCGATATCCAGCGGGGTCAGGCTTGCGCTCTTCAGGGCGTTACGGAGCATGCGTTCCTGGGCTGGGCCGCTGGGGACGGTCATGCCGCTTGAGCGACCATCGGAATTGGTCGCAGAGCCGACAATCAGACCGAGAATGGGGTTTCCGTCAGCCTTTGCGTCAGACAGGCGCTTCAGCGCAATCATGGCGCAGCCTTCTGCCCTGGCAAAGCCATTCGCGGAGGCATCGAACGTCTTGCAGGCACCGTCTGGCGAAAGCATGCCCCAGCGTGAGAACATGGCCATGGCATCCGGCAGGGCAATCACGGCGGCGCCACCGGCCAGGGCCAGATTGCTCTCCCCCTCGCGAAGGCTGGCGCAGGCAAGGTGGATTGCGTTCAGAGACGAAGAGCAGGCCGTGTCAACGGCTACAGAGGGCCCAAGAAAACCATAGGTAAAGGAGATGCGGCCGGGAGCGGCATTCAGCGCGCCGCCTGTCGCAGAATAGACATCGGACTGTTCGGCACCCTTCGCCCACATGAGGCGAGCATATTCGGTCGTGGACATGCCGACGAAAACGCCCGTCGCGCTGCCCTCTAGCTTGTCTGGCGCTATGCCTGCCGTCTCCATGGCTTCATGAGCCGTTTGCAGGAGGAGACGTTGCTGAGGGTCGAGGGATTTTGCCTCGCGTGGAGAGATGCCGAAGAATTGCGGATCGAACAGGTCAATGCCGTCAACAAATCCCCCCTTTTTGGTGACGATCTTGCCCGCCGCATTCTGGTCAGGCGAGTAATATGCATCAGCATCCCAGCGGTCGGCCGGGATCGTGTCAACCGCGTTCACCTTGCCAGCGAGCAGGTTGTGCAGGTCATCCAGAGACTTTACCCCGCCAGGGTAACGCATACCGCACCCGATGATCGCGATCGGTTCGGTCTTGGCATGCTTGGCAGCATCCAGTTTGGATTGAAGCCGCTCAATGGCGCTGAGTGCGTCTTTCAGCATGTCACGGGAGGTCGTCATGAAGGGAGTCTCTTACGAAGGGCTTTGAGGCCGAGGAGTATGGGGGCAATACTGGCCAGGCAAACAATTGCCAGAAGAATAAGAAGCTGAATGCCAGGCCGCTGATGTGTGCTGAGCCAGTTCAGAAGGAATGTGAGTGGAATTGGGGCAAGCAACAGCGGCGCAACCGGCGCCAGAGGCGCGGTTTTTGCGGCTTTATCAAGCATCCACAAAGCGACCAAACTCATTCCTCCGGTAAGCATAAAGAAGAGAATGTGTTGCAAGTCCGGTGCCATCCAGACCTTCGGAATGAACGGCATCAGGCAAGCGACGATCCCGAGCGGCAAATAGAAAAGATTTGCCGATGTTGGTTCGGTTTTCAGGGCGCGCGTCAGCACAATGAACAGGCTGAACGATACAGGCATTCCAATGATTCCGGCCAAGGCACGTGCATGAGGAATGGCTGGCTGAGTGAAGATCAGGCCTGCCGCCAGACCGCCTGCAATGGCCGCCAGCCAGAGGAAAGCTGGTGTCCGGTCTTTTGACAGGATCGCCGTAAAAAGGATGACCAAAAAGGGAGTGGCCCAGAATGCGGCATAGGCTGTGTCTCCGAACCCCTGCTGCCTGGCCAAGGCCCAGGAAAGGGGCATCATCAACAGCATGACAGCCCGCAGAAACTGGAAGGGGAGTTTTCCAGTGCGGACCAGCCTTTTGGGGGCCCGAACACCCACAACAAGCCCCCAGATCACCAACTGCACCAGATAGTGCATCCAGACTATTTGAAGAGGCGAATAGGCGTTGAGAAGCGAGCCTATGATGGCTTCCGTAACGGTCCAGACCAGAACAAAGCCGACCATCAGGGCTATGCTGCGCGATGCCATAGTCATTCAAGCGTATCCAGTTTCGCGCGAAGACGGGCCATGATGTCTTCTTCGCTCATATCGTCATCTTCATCTGCTTGGCCGGTATTCGTATCGGCAGATGCGGCAGGGGCCTTGGGGGCGGCGGCCTCCTGCGGAGCGAAGCGTGTTTCCAGAAAACCTGCCAGTGCGTTCACATTGGGATAGTTGAATGTCAGCGTTGAGGGCAGTTTCAGGCCCGTTCCGACTTCCAGTTTGCGACGTAGCTCTACGGACATGAGACTGTCCATCCCCATTTCAAACAGGCCCCGGTCAGGAGGAATATTGTCGCCGGAGGACTCTCCCATCACTTGCGCAGCCTGCTCTGAAACAAAGCGCGCGAGTATGTCCAGCCGGGCTGCTTCTGGCGCATTGGCGATTTGCTGATGGAGATCCGTTTCCGGAGTATCAGCGGGGCTGATGGTTTGTTTCACCCCAGCGGGCTGGATGCGTCCTGACACCTTCTTCAGGCCGCTTAACATGGGCCGCGGGCGGCGGGTTTCGTGAAGGTCTGTCAGACGCTGCCAGTCGATCTCGGCAATAAGTGTATGGCCGGTTCTGGTGTCACGTAACAAGTCTCCCAATGAGGCGAGCGCGGCTTCGGCCTGCATCGGTATCAGGCCCTGAGTCGTATAGGTCTTTTGTGTATCATCAGAGGCGAGACGCATCGTATCCCAAGTGCCCCAGCCAATCGAAAAGACCTGCAATTCTTCCGGCTTACGCTCTGCCGTAGCATCCAGGAAAGCATTTGCGGCAGCATAATGGGCAAAGCCCGGAGCTCCCAGAACGGCGGTTGTTGAAGAGAACAGGACGAGGAAATCCGCACTGCGCTTATTCAGCGCCTGCTCCAGCGCCAATGTGCCCATGATTTTCGGACGGAACATGGACTGCACCCGCTCCTCGTTCAGGTCTTTCAGCGGAGCGGCTTCCAGATGAGCGGCTGCGTGGAACGCGCCACGCAGGGCGGGACCGGTCTGAAGCAGTGTATCCAGAGCGGCATTCAAGGCCTCAGGGTCTGAAATATCAGCCTTCAGGGCAACGGCTTCTGCGCCCGCTTCTCGGATGGCCGTCATGGCAGGGCCATCAGGGTCCGGATGCCGGCCCAGCAGAGCGACGCGTCCAGCGCCATTTTCTGCAAGCCAGCGGCCAATCAGGGCGCCTAGCCCACCAAAGCCGCCTGTGACCAGATATGTGCCATTCTTGTCAAACTGGATGGACCGAGAAGGCACGAAAGACTCCACAAGCCTTGGGGCGTAGCGTTTGCCTTGTCGCCATGCCGTCTGGTCTTCTGTGTCAGCGTTGAGAAGAGAGTCCGCCACGCATTGGGCCTGGGTTTGCATGTCATCGTCCGTATTGAGATCGATGATGCCGCCCCAAACGGATGGGCATTCCAGGGCCGCGACGCGGCCAAGGCCCAGCAGAGGTGCCTGCCATTGCCCGCATGACTTGGCTGGCGCATCTCCGCAAGCAAATGCCCGGCGTGTTACGATCCAGAGGTGGCAATCCTTTTGGGCTTCCATCAGGTTTTGCAGATGGCTGAGAGGGGTGAGGAATGCTCTGGCTTCCAAATCCGCTGGCATGGGGTCTGAATCGGGCAGCGCAAGAGCATCCAGATACAGAATGTCCCGCACCCCGTCTGGCACCTCATTCACATCTGAGACCATCAGGAGTTCAGCCCCGCATGTTTCAAGCACGTGGGACAGCGTGTCCGTGAAGTTCGTTTTCTCTCCCAGAATGGCAATCCGGTGTTTGGCCAGAGGTTTGCGCGCTGCGATCAGCATTTGCTGGGAGGCGGCGCGGTTCAGCGTCTGTTCTCCGCCGACACTCGCAATGTCTGCTAACTCGGCGTCTTGTAGCAATGTTTGCCAAGCGTTCCTGGAAATCAGAGGGTAATTTGCACGCAGATTTTGATCCGTAAACCGCCACCAGCCCGGTGTCATTCCAAAGGTCAGGTCTACCCACAATTCAGGGACCACACCTTCCAGCAGCGTCATGATACCACCTGGGGCAAGTAACTGGCTGGCATGGCCAATTGTTTGTGACAAATCTTGCGTCGCATGTAGCACATTGGCGGCGATCACAAGGTCATATTCCTTGCCTTCATAGCCTTGGGAGGCAGGACTTTTCTCGATATCGAGAAGGCCTGTTCGAAAGCCTTTATTATGCCCAAAGTGTTCAGATGCGGCCTCAAGGAAATGGGGCGAGACATCCGTAAACATGTATTCAACGGGGCAAGATGAGAGCGCCTCAAGCACAGCGCCGGTGCTGCCGCCGGTTCCGCCGCCAATTTCCAGAACCCGCACAGGCCGTCCTTCGGGAAGGTCTCGTGTCACTTGTTTCAAGAAGGATGCGATTGTTCCATTATAGGTTCTTGCGAACGGTGCCTCTACATATAGCTCCCGTGCCTCAGCAAGTGATCCGCCGGGGAACAACAGGTCGAGAGCATCCGCGTCTCCGGTCAACACCTCCGCGAGAGATGTCCCGCAGCGCTGCAGAATGGAGAGTTCTGCATGAGCTGTGTTTGATTTGCGGATAGTTTCAGACAAGCTCGCAATATCAGCCCTTGGCAAAGCGGCCCTGACCGTGAACTGATCGGCCTCTGCGCTGAGAATGCTCTGTTCAGTCAAGACCTTCAGCAGTCTGCCAAAAAGCTGTTTCTGGCCATCCGTGATCGAAAGTCGTTTAGCTTCTTCTGCGATGTTGAAGGATCGGCCCAAGGTTTGATCAAAGCCAAGTTTACCCAAGGCTTCAGATATATAGCCGACGGAGATGTTATCCAGTATTGGCAATACGGATGAGTAAGCTTCCAGGCCCTGCTGCCGGGAGATGTCGGCAAAGGCGTGCGCAAGGTCTTCTGCGACAGCGGCCGGGGATGTCAGATCACGGGCCGCAACCGATCTTGCCGGCGTTTCATGCCAGGCGATCTCGTAGGCTGGAGCGCGCTCAGCCTGCTGACTGTTCGTGCGAGTCAGCTGTATGTTTTCCAGTCTGCCGCATGCGTAGCCAGCCTCGTCGTAAATGTTCACATCCACGCATTTTACGTCTGCTGTAGAAGCGGAAGTCTGAATGGCATGACACCAGATGCGGTTTGGAAGCTCGTCTTTCAGGGTCAGGTGTCCAATGCCGGTCAGGAAGAACAGGGGTGTGTCAGCACTGTCAGTCGTCTCAGCCAATGTAGCGCCTGCAGCCTGCAAGACGCCATCCAGAAGCCCCGGATGGGCTAGCGGAGCATCCATTTGCGCGGCCGTGTCAGGCAGAGTGAGATGGGCAATCAGTTCGCCGTCGCGTTTGTGTAACTTATCCAGCGTACGGAAGCCGCCGGAAAGTTTGATGCCGAGGGAGCCTAGCTTGTTCAGATGGTCTGCAGCCAGGTTTTCCTGAGCAAGTTTGATGGTACGAGACGCCATATCTTCCCGTGATGCAGGCAAGTCTGGTGCGTCTGATACCAGACGTCCTGATGCATGCAGCATCCATTGATCATCACCTTGCGCGCGGCTGTGAATGGTGAATGAAATGGCCCCACCTGGCAGTTTGTTGAGGCGGGTTTCCACGGTTACGGAATTCGCCTGCGCACGCAGCGGCGCGTGAATACGAAAGTTTTCCGCACACCAGCCAGTTTCGCCTGTGACCTGTTCGGCTGCGCCCGCCGCCATGGAGAGATAGACAGGACCGGCCACCAGCGCGCTGCCATGGACCATATGCTCCGTCAGCCAGGGATGGGTTTGTGTGGACAATTCCAGGCTGAACGTTAGAGCCTGCGTGTCGACAAGGTGGCCGACCAGGTTGGTGGATGCCTTAAATCCAGAGGCGTGAGACCTGCGCTTTTCCGATGGGGCAATCCAATAGCGTGTGCGCTGGAACGGATATGTCGGAAGAGGAACGGGCCGCGGGCGCTTGCCTGAGTTCAATTGTGCCCAGTCAATGGAGACGCCTTCCACAAAAAGGGTGCCGAGGGCGGAAGAGATTTCGGACATATCATCATGGCCGCGTCTCAGGCTGCCGAGAAAGACGGGAGCCTCCTTTTCATCGCTGATATCTCTTGCGGCAAGTGCAGCCAGGACGGGGTGGGGGCCAATCTCCAGGAAGACCCGGTAGCCATCTTTTTGGAGTTTGGCCATGCCCTCCGAGAAACGGACGGGTTCGCGTAAATGCTGGCGCCAGTATTTTGCATCTGGCGCACCTCCTGGTAACAGAGCACCGCCGGTCAGGTTCCATGCTACGGGAATGGTTGCAGGACGTGCCTGAATGCCGCTGGCAATCTTCTCCATTTTGTTCAGTGCACTGTCCACCTGAGGAGAATGCGCTGCAAAGGAGATGTGCAGTTTATGGCCCTGTATGCCAGCCTTTGAGAGCTTTTCCAGTATGGAATCGATGCCATGGGAGCTGCCAGAAATAACGATGCTATCTTTGGCATTGATGGCGGCAATCGAAACTTCCTCTCGGAAGGGGGCAATGAGCTCCGCCGCTTCGGCTTCGCTCATGAAGAGGGCGGCCATCGCCCCGCCAGCCGGAAGGCTGGCCAGAAGTTTTCCGCGCGCCGCTACAAGCCTCAGGCCATCTTCCAGATCGAAGACGCCCGCAATCGTCGCGGCTGCGAATTCGCCGGCTGAATGCCCGATGACGGCAGCAGGCTCCACGCCCCAGGAACGCCAAAGAGCTGCCAGGCCACATTCGACAGCGTAGAGTGCGGGCTGGGTCCATTCGGTCTGGTGGAGAAGAGCGTCAGACCCTTCGCCTTCATTCATGACCTCAATCAGGGTGCGGCCATTCTCCTGTACGCCAAGGGCTGAGCTGCAGCGGTCAATCACGTCACGGAAGACATCAAAGCGATCATAGAGCTGCCGGGCCATGCCTGGATATTGCGCGCCTTGTCCGGTGCAGAGGAAGACCACGCCGGAAGACTGTCCCGGTTCGACATGCCCGCGCTGAAGGCGGTCATCCTGCTGTCCCGAACAGAAGGCGGCCAGGGCGGCCTTTGCTTCCGCTGGCGTGGATGCCCTTACGGCCAGCCTGTCCGGTAAGTGTGCGCGGCCTGTCGCGAGCGTGCTGGCAATGGCACTGAGGGATACATCTGATCCGCCAAGAGCGTGGGCAAGCCCGGCGGCTTGCGCCTTGAGAGCGGCCTCGCTACGAGCAGAAATAGGTAAGCATACGGAGGATGAGTCTGTAGGAGCCACCTCGCTGGATTGGGCGGCCGCCTCAAGTACCAAATGGGCATTGGTGCCGCTGAAGCCAAATGAGCTGACGCCCGCAAGGCGTCTTGATGCGTCCGCAGGCCAGTCTTGCACCTTTGTTGCTATAGTGACACCAGCGCGGTCCCAGTCAATTTCCGGATTGCCTTGTGTAAAGTGCAGGTGAGGGGGAATCTTGCCATGGTGAAGGGACAGAGCCGTCTTCATCACACCGGCAATGCCGGCTGCGCTCTCAAGGTGGCCAAAATTGGTTTTCGCCGACCCGACAATCAGCGGCTTGTCGCGTCCTTGAGTCAGGGCAGCAGAAATGGCGCGGATCTCGATCGGGTCGCCGAGTTTGGTACCAGTGCCGTGGGCTTCAATATAGCTGATATCCTGCGGCAGGACGCCGGCATCTTGCACTGCCTTGCGGATTAGGGCTTCCTGAGCTGTGCGGCTGGGCACAGTGAGTCCGGCACTTCTGCCATCCTGGTTCATGGCGCTGCCGCGAATGACAGTGTAGATGCGGTCATTGTCCCGTTCGGCGTCTGACAGTTTTTTGAGGGCAATCAGGCCGCAGCCTTCGCCTCTGGAAAATCCATCTGCAGACGCATCAAATGCTTTGCATCGTCCATCTGGCGCCAGCATTCCGGCCTTGGACAGGGCGACCATGGTTTCCGGCTCGCAGATCACATTGACGCCCCCGGCAAGCGCCAGCGAACATTCCCCGGTTCTGAGGGCCTGCACTGCCTGATGAAGTGCGACGAGGGAGGATGAGCAGGCCGTATCCACGGTCATGGCAGGCCCATTCAGGCCCAGCGTGTAGGAGATTCTACCTGCTGCCACGCTGGAGGCATTTCCGGAGGCCAGATACACATCAATCTGTTCTGCGCCGCGTTCCAGCACCCTGTGATAATGGTCACTGTTGCACAGACCAACGAAAACGCCCGTATCGGTGCCAGACAGGCTGTTTGGGGCAATGCCGGCATGCTCAAGCGTTTCCCATGCGACTTCCAGCAACAGGCGTTGCTGTGGGTCCATCGTGCTTGCTTCGCGGGGTGTGATGCCGAAACTGGCCGCATCAAAACCACTGATGTCATCGAGGAAGCCGCCCAGTTTGACAGACATCTTTCCGTCAGCATTCGGATCTGTATCAAACCAGTCATCGGCGTTCCAGCGGTCTGCCGGAACTTCCCGGATGGCTTCATGTCCTTCCAGCAGGAAGCGCCAATAAGCGTCCGGGCTGTCTATGCCGCCGGGGAATCTGCAGCCCATGCCGACAATGGCGATGGGGGCAGAGCGCGCTGCTTTTGCCTGCTCCAGCTCATTATTCAGGCGCAGGGCCAGAACGGCCAATTGCTTTGGCGACAGCTTTTGGATGCGTTCAAGAAAATCGGTCATGCATCGCTCTTATCATTCAGTCCCAGCATTCGGTCCAATTCTTCCTCGCTCAAATCCTCCAGGCCTTCCAGGGCACTGTCGGCGGCGAGTTTGGGGGATGCAGGGGCAGGGGTCTCGGAGGCTTTCTCGACAAAGTCTTCAATCAGGGCATTGCCCAGTGTGAGAAGGGTCGGGCTTTCGAACAGCAGGGTTGCTGGCAGTTTGCGGCCGAGGGCTCGGCCCAGCCGATTGCGAAGCTCAATTGCCAGAAGGGAATCCAATCCCATCTCACCGAAGGGCATGTCCGGATCAATCTTTCTGTTTGCGGGCAGCGCGAATGTTGTGCGCAGAATGTCTTCCAGGAAGGTGTCGAGAATTTTGCGCTTCTGATCATCAGGTGCGCCGGTAATGCGCTGCGTCAATTCTCCATCCATCTCGGATGAAGCGCCGCCTTTGTTCTGCGACCTTTGTGTACACTGACGGCTTTCAGCCTGTGCGACTTGCTGGTGCAGTAACTCCGCGAAAGCGGGTTGGGTTGCGCCTCTCCATTCGCTGAGCTTATGCCAGTCGATTGGCGCCACAGCGACTTGCCCGCTTGCGTGGTTGATCAGATACGCGCTTGCGGCCCGGCCCTCTGCAGGAGTGATAGCAGATATTCCTTGCTCTGACAGGCGGCTCAAAGTGTCCCCGCCAGCGGCAGCACCTATCTCGCTCCACGGCCCCCAGTCGATGGACAGGCCGGGGAGACCCAGGCGTACCCTGTGCTGCATGACCGCTCCCATGGCGGCGTTTGCGGCGGCATGGTTTGACTGTGTGGGGGACCCGAGAATGGCGGCCAGTGAAGAATAGGCGCAGAAAATGTCGAGCGCTTCACCCCGGCTGAGTTCCTCCAGAATGCGCAGGCCATCCAGTTTTGGTGCGATCACCGTCTGCAGCGTTTCCTGTGTCTGCTGCAAAAGGCCTGCATCAGATAGCGTGCCGGCGGAATGGATAATGCCACGTAGGGGGAGGCTGCTCTGGCGGATGCCTGAGAACAGTCGCTCCAGGGCGGGCTTGTCTGTGACATCTACAGAATGCGTTTCTATCCGGGTGCCACTGGCTTGCAGTTTTGCCAGTTCGGCCTTCACCTCATCCGACGCTGCCTTGCGCCCTATTGCGATGATGCGACCGGCGCCCTCGCTGGCAAGCCAGCGGACAGTATCGAGTCCCAGACCAGACAGGCCGCCGGTAACCAGATATGTCGCATTCTGATGAATTGCCGGAGTATGGCCTCCGTTCCAATCGATGACAATTTTGCCGAGATGTCCTGCCTGCGCCATCAGACGGAAAGCGTCTGTGACTTTGTCCGGTCCAAAAGTATGGCGCGGCAATGGCTTCAAGACACCTGCGTTTATCTCGGAGACGATCCGTTTCAGAATTTGCCCGATGTTTCCTGGATCTTCATCTGCCACATGTCCCCAATTGATCGGCATGTAGGTGAAAGCCTTGCCAGACGCCGCAACGAAATCTTCCGCGCGAACATCCCGCACTCCAAGTTCGATAAAACGTCCACCCGGCTTGAGGGCCCTCGCAGTGGCATCAATTAAGTCCCCGGTCAGGGAGTTCAGGACCAGGTCCACGCCTTGCCCGCCCGTTGCCTCAAGAATTTGTTCTGCAAAGGCTGGCGAGCGCGAATCCATGACAAGCTTTGCGCCGAGACGGCGGACGAGCGCTCTTTTCTGCGGGCTGCCCGCAGTGGCGTAAACTTCTGCACCAGCCGCAAGCGCGATTTGCATGGCCGCCATACCTACGCCGCCTGCTGCCGCATGTATGAGAACGCGTTCACCCTTGGTGATCTTGCCAAGCTCTCTGAGGCAGTAATCCGCAGTGACGAACGGAATGGCGAAAGCCGCGCCATCAATCATGCTGAAGCCATCAGGAAGAGGAGCCGTAAGGGCTGCAGGCAATGTGACATGTGACGCAAAGGCACCAGCTGTCATCGCGACGACCGGATCGCCGATCAAAATGCCTTCAACATCTTCGCCGACCGCAATGACGCGGCCAGCGCATTCCCCACCGAGGGGAGGCGCACCCGGATACTCGCCGAGAACATTCAGAACATCTCGGAAATTGAGACCTGTTGCTTCGACCTTGACTTCAACCTCATTGCTTCCAGGCTTGCGACGCTCAAGAGGCTGACGTTCCAACTGACCCAGTGTGCCGGGAGCGGTGTTGACCAGCTTCCAGGCTTCAGTCTGAGACTGAGGGGCGACAGCGGCCTCCCATTTCGTCAGACGCGCCATATAGCGTTTGCCGTCGCGTATTGCGAGCTCTGTCTCCGAATGGTTAGATTTCAGCGCGGCCGCAATCGAGGCCACTGGCGAGGTGGTGTCGATGTCTATCCGTCGGCAGACAAGTTCAGGGAATTCGAGTGGCACACTTTTGAGGAGTCCGCCGACTGCCGCGTCTTGCGGGTTCAGCTGTACTTCTGTGCCTGTCACGGATTCTCCATTCTGGCTGAGTACGGTCAGGCGGCTTTCCGGGTTCGCTGCGACGATACGCTGGATCGTGGTGAGGACGGAGGGCAGGGTGGCCATCTCGTTCTGAGGGATCACGATTTCATCCGGCCGCGTGTCAGACGACATGGCCTGTTGAAGCTTCGCGGATATGTCATCAGGGGCGATGACTGAGACGGTTTCCCCGCTATGGCGAAGCTCTTCGGCAAGCGGTTCAACAGCGGCGGCATCAGATGAGACTAGCCACCAACTCCGTCCAGTCTGGAGGCCTGCAGACGCCGTCAGGATCGCCTGATTGCGCCGACATCCGGATGCGTCCGGATCACCATTGAAAGCGGCAGCATCGCTTAGCCCGACTTGCCTGAACAGGTCCAGCCAGTCTTCGCGCGCGAGAAGTGGGTTGCCTGTTCGCAGGTCGGTATCTTCAAAGGTCCACCAGCCCGGTGTTAGCCCAACTGTAAGGTCAAACCAGATTTGAGGGCGTGTCACTTCCAGCAGTAGAAGACGGGCGGACGGAGACATGACATCCTTCATCCGCTGTAGGGTGTTCTTCAGATTACGTGTGGCGTGAACAACGTTTGCGCCGACAATCAGGTCAATTGAGCCAGCTTCAATGCCTTGTTCGGTAAGATCTCGTTCCAGATCCAATGTTTGAAAGCGCATGCCCGACCGGTGCCCGAAGCGCTCCTCTGCTCTTTCGACAAAGCTCGGCCCGACATCGGTAAATGTATAGCTCGCCCCTTCAGGAAGGCGCTCTACCAGACGCGCTGTGGTGCCGCCCGTGCCGCCACCCACTTCCAGTATACGGAGCGCTGGATCGGCTTCTGCCAGTTCGGAAACCAGGTTTGCAATCAGACCGTTGAAGTAGACCGATGTTGGCACATCCCGATACAGGGCTTCATTGGCTTCGGTGTTGCCGCTCGGGAACAACAGCTCCAGTGGGTCGCACTTGCCCTGAAGGGCATCGGCGAAACCGGCCTGTGTGCGGACCACGATCTCAACTTCCGGGATAGCTGAAATAGGTGCGATAGTGCGCAGAGAGGCTTCCAGTTGGTGAGGGTCTGAATGAGACAGGGGGGTAAGGACGGTCCATGTCCCCCCATCGCGTCTGATGTCACCGGCCTCTTCCAGAATCGCCAGCAGGCGGCCGAGAAGGCGTGTATGATGATCAATGATCCCTAGCCGGTCTTTCAGCTCAGCTTCTGTTACCGTCTCGCCAAGGCCGGGTCTCCAGCCAAGGTCCAGGAATGCACTGCGGACATAGTCGACGCATGTGCTTTCCAGGCATTCAACAAATGCATCATATGCGTCCAGCCCGGCCTTTTGCGCCAAAGCCGGGGCCTGTGTATGTGCTGTTTTCAGAAGGGTTTCGGAGTCTGGAAGGTCTGGCTGTGCTCTCCACACGGTTTTGTAGAGTGCGTCGCTCAGGGGCTGGCCGGCGGCTGTCAAAGTCGCCATAGGGTTCAGCCTGCGGAGGCGAACGCCCTCCATTTCTAATACGACTTCTCCCTCATCATTTGTCGCGACGAGGTCGACAGTCAGCATGTCCGGTGTTTCAGTGCGCAGCGTTGCTTCGCACCAGATGTGGGGGCTGTCAGTGGCGCGGAGGGTCAGACGGTCCATCGCGAAGGGCAGAAAGGCGTTCTTGCCATTGGATTGGACGGTCTCTGACACTGCAATAATCTGCAGACAGCCGTCGAGCAGAAGAGGATGGATCGGCAGGGCCGGGTCCTGGCGGACGAAGTCCGGTAGAACCACATATCCTGCCGCGCCGGAGTCTGTTGGCGAGGCCTTTTCCAGCACCTGGAAAGCAGGCCCCAAAGATATTCCGCGCGATTTGAGGCCTTCATAGAAGGCGTCTTTGTCAAACTCTGTGTGTGTTGCAACAAGCGCGTTGATGTCGCGGCTTGTCTGAGACAGGCTCGCTGAGCCGGCTCTCGCTACCGCATGCCGCGTCCAATTCGATGGACCTTCGGCAGGTTGGCTGTTGACACTGATGGTTCCGTGCGGGCCGTGATTGATCGTCTGAATACGTGTGAAAGCCCCGTCCCCTGCTACAGTAAGGGGCGTTTCAATAATGATGTCTTCAAGCGTGGTGCTATCGGCCAGACCGGATCGCGTCATTTCCGATGCGGACATCATGCTGAGCAGAGCAGCGCCCGGTATAATGATGCCCTCGCCAACCTGGTGGTCCTTCAGCCAGTCAGGAGACATTGCCGATGCACTGCCTTCGCTTATGTCTGCTTCCATTGCCACGGGCAGGCGTTCACCGATGAGGGAAGCGTTCCCCTTGTGGCTCGTGGGGGAGACTTTACGTGCCTCTACCCAATGACGCTCCCTGGCGAAAGGATAGGTTGGAATGTCCGTAACATGCCCCCCGCGCACATTCTCAATCGTGCGCCAGTCCGCACGTAGGCCACTCTCCCAGAGCGCTCCCAGAGATGCCTGTATTTGGTCCCACTCGTTGCGGCCGCGCCGCATGGAAGGCAAAAACTTCGCATCCTGGGCGACATCCGTTTCATCGAATGTTTCCCGGGCCAAAGCTGTGAGAACAGGTTGCGGACCAATCTCGACAAAAATGTCTGCTCCATGGTCTGCAAGGGCAAGGGCGCCCTCAGCAAAGTGTACAGTTCCGCGCATATGGTCTCGCCAGTATGCCGGTGTACAGATCGTCTTGCTGTCAGCGGTCTTCCCGGTCAGGTTAGAGATAAGCCGCAGATTAGGCGAAGAGAATTTGATGCCGCTTGCATATCTTTCAAAAGACTGCAGGACCGGGTCCATGAGAGAGGAATGAAACGCATGGGAGACCGGCAGATGGCGGAACTTTATGCCGTCGCGCTCAAGGTCTGAGCTGACCTGCTGTAGCACGCTTAGCGGCCCGGACAGTACAATCTGGCCGGGAGCATTAACCGCAGCAATGCTTAGCCCATCGCGCAGGTATTCAGAGACAGTTTGCTGCGCGGCGTTGACAGACATCATTCCCCCACCTGCTGGCAGGGTGTTCATCAGACGTCCGCGTTCTGCAACAAGGTCCAGCGCATCTTCAAAGCTGAGAATGCCAGCAGCGCAAGCGGCTGCAAACTCTCCGATCGAATGCCCTATTACCAGATCCGGTTCGATACCCCATGATTGCCATGTGCGGTAAAGCGCATATTCCAGTGTAAAAAGAGCAGGCTGCGTATAGCGCGTTTGGTCAAGAAGGCTGTCATCTTCCGTCTTGCCAAGCATCACGTCGATCAATGGTGCGTCCAGTTTCCCGGAAAGCTGATGTGAGGCAGTATCAAGAACATCCCGGAAAACGGGAATGCGATTATAAAGTTCACGGCCCATACCCGCGAATTGCGCGCCTTGTCCGGTGAAGAGGAAGGCCACTTTCGGCCTGGAACGTATGGGCCCGCTGATGGCAGCATCAGGCTGTGCAAGTGCATTTAGCTCCGCCTGCAGATTTGCCGCCGTCGCGCCGGAGACAGTGGCTCTATATGCGAGCTGCGCGCGTCCCGCATTGGCGGTGCGACAGAAATCTGAGAGGGATATGTTTGCCGTGTCCTCCAGAGTTGCCGCATACTTCGCAGCAAGTGTGTGCACGGCGTCTGGTGTGGCGCCCGAAAGCGTTATCGTCGCAGCTGCATCCTGAATAGCTTTGTTGTCAGGCTCAGCGGCTTCCTCAAGAACAATGTGGGCATTCGTTCCGCTGAAACCGAAAGAACTGACAGATGCGAGGCGCCGTTCATTCACGGGCTGCCAGCTTTCAGTCTCGACAGGGATACGGACAGGCAAGGTCGCCCACGGTATATGCGGGCTGGGTGCGCTGAAATGAAGGTGACGCGGAATGCGTTTTTCCCTCAGCATCAGGACCAGTTTGATCACGCCGATAACACCGGCTGCCGCTTCCAGATGCCCGATATTGGTCTTGACGGAACCAACCACCAGCTTGTCTGCCCGGGAGGAACCGAAAACGTTTCCCAGCGCGCGCATCTCCTGCGGATCGCCCAGAGAGGTGCCCGTGCCATGGGCTTCCAGATAGCTCAAATCGTCAGGGGTGATGCCGGCATCCGCCAGGGCTGCCTTGATAACCGCTTCCTGTGCTGGACCATTGGGCGCGGTAAGCCCGCTGGAAGGACCATCCTGATTGACGGCGCTGCCGCGGATAACGGCGAGCACGCGGTCTCCATCCTTTTCTGCGTCTTGCAGGCGCTTCATCACCAGCACGCCGCAACCCTCGCCGCGTGCAAAGCCGTCAGCGCTGGCGTCGAATGTCTTGCAACGGCCATCCGGGGCCAGCATGTGCGCGCGGGACAGGGCGATGAAGAGTTCGGGGGAGAGGATCTTGTTTACCCCCCCAGCAATGGCCATCCGCGTCTCACCCTTGCGCAGCGAGTTCACGGCCTGATGAATGGCAACCAATGATGAGGAGCATGCTGTATCAAGCGTCACACTTGGGCCTTGCAGGCCCAGCAGATAGGAAAGCCTGCCGGAAACGATGCTGTGGGCAATGCCGGAGGTGAAATGTGCGTCCAGCAATTCAGGGTCCTGTGCGCCTAATTGGATATAGGCATAATCAGACCCGGTTACGCCGCAGAAAACGCTGGTTTTTGATCCGGACAGGCTATCGGGCGCGATGCCCGCATGTTCTAGCGCTGCCCAGGCTGTTTCCAAAAACAACCGCTGTTGCGGGTCCATGCTACGGGCTTCACGCGGTGCAATGCCGAACAGCGTTGCATCGAACTTGTCCACCTCATCCAGAAAGCCCCCGCGATCGGTCGCAATGCCACCTGGCTGTTCCGGGTCCGTCGTAAAGTATTTCGAGTGATCCCATCTGCCCGCTGGAACTGGTCCCGTCGCGTCCGTGCCACTTTCCAGCAGCTGCCAGAAGGCTTTCGGCCCCTTGGCCCCTGGCACCCGGCAATCAAGGCCAATGATCGCAATCGGAGCGCGTGCAAAGTCCTCAAGCGCCTTAGCGCGAGCCTGTGCTTCTTCCATCGCGATGAAGGCGCGCTTCAGCGGAGAGAGTGCTGGCTCGTTTATGTCAGGGGTGGTGGGGGAATGGGAGGTCATTTCTTCAGGCGTTCCATGAGCAGCGCTTCGACTTCTTCGTCTGTCATATCCGCTATGTCGGTATGATCAGTATGTTGTGTACTGGATGTGGTCGATGTCGCAGCGGATTCAGTGCTGTCAGGCTGAGTAAGTTCAGAGAGATAGTCTGCCATGGCGCTGAGGGTTGGGTAGTCGAATACCAGCGTCGTTGGCAGGCCAGCCGGAATGTGCAGATCCTGGGCGAGCGCGTTTCTCAGTTGAACGGCCATAAGAGAGTCCAGTCCGATATCCAGCAGTCGCTCGTGATCGCCGGGAGGCTGGTCCGTCCGGCGACGGAGAAGAGTCATCACACGCTTGCGCAGAAGGTCGCAAATGGCCTGCGGTCGTTCTTTCGGAAGGGCAGCCTCAATTGCTTCCAGTGCAGATTGGATCTCCGGATCTGCTTCAAGCTCCGGTATGTCCATGAATTGTGGTTCTGCAATGATCTCGCCTGTGCTGGAAGACATTTCGTTAGATGAGGTGCGTGCCACCACCAGATGCTGGCCAATTGCCCCACCGGTGGAGCCATCGCGAGGCCACGTTTCTGCAGAGGCAAATCCGGCGTCCAGAAGCGCTGCACGCCATTTTGGAGCATTGAGCAGCGCCAAATCATCCCGCAGATTATCTTCGGCATGACGCCAGCCCTCAATCAGACCCGTGGTTACGTCAAACCATGCAAAGTGCGTTGTGGATTCAACAAGAACAAGTGTGCCGGACGGGCGCAACAGACTGCGCAGATATGTCAGTGTCTCTGGCAGATTGCGAACCGCATGGACGGCATTGGACGCCAGAACAATATCGTAACTTCCTGTCTGGAGGCCCTGTTCTTCAGGAGGGCGCTCCAGGTCAAACAAGGCAAACTTCATGTCCGGGACATTGCGGAACCGCGTGCGCGCGCGATCAAGGAACAGGTCCGAGACATCCGTATAGTGATAAGTAGAATTGGTGTCCCGTAATGTGTCCAGCACAGCGGCGCTTGTGCCACCCGTGCCGGCACCAGCTTCCAGAATTTTCAGTCCCGGCCGGGCAGAGGCGAGAGCATCCACTGCCGCGGCAGCAAGGCCATTCATGTATTGCATTGTCGCCGAGCGCTCATAGAGACCAAGCGCAAGGGAGAAGTCTCCACCGGGGAACAGGGTTTCCAGCGGGCTGATGTCACCCCTCACTACAGGGCCAAGCAAGTCAGCACAGTGCAGGATATAGTTGCTGAGCGGGATATTGTCGCTCAGGGCTTGCCTTACCATCGCTCTGCCGGCGTCAAGATCTGGGACTTTCAGTGCTTTCGGTGCGGTCGCGTATTCATCGGAAATCGTCAGATCGCCGCTGTCTGCAAGAGATTGCATCCAGCGTATCGCTAGTGGGACGAGGGCGTCACACACTTTCATGCTGGTTATAATGGCGTCCATCCTGTGGGTCTCGCCATCAGTTGCAAACAGCCCGGCTTCACATAGCAAGTATATGATCAGTAGGCGGCGGAAGTCTGCCAGCGTTTGCCATTTTTGCGGATAGGCTGAGGCATCAAAGCCGAGAGGACCACGAACCGATTCCCGATCAAGACGTGTACAGAGCCTGGACCAGGAAAGGTCTGCGGAAACATGTCTGGTGCCACCGGGCTGCGGTGCGCTTGAGTGCCAGTGGCGTGTCCGCTCAAACGGGTAGGTCGGTAGGCTGATGCGTTTGGGACAGGCAGAGCGTGCAAGGCATGCCGGATCGATGCCTGCGCCGTCCACATAGAGGCGGCCTACACTGCTCGCGAGATCCTGCCCCAGATTTCCATCCCGGCGCAAGGATGGTAGGAATACCGGAGCGGACGTGTGGGTACCGGCTGCGATTTCCGCTGCCATTCCTGACAGGACCGGGTGAGGGCCAATTTCAATGAAATGTGTAATCCCTGCGTCCAGCAGGGTACGGATACCGTCAGAGAAGCGTACTGGCTGGCGAAGATGGTTAGACCAATGCTCCGCAGTCGATATTTCGGCTCCGTAGCCGCCTGTCAGGTTTGATACGATTGGTATGCTGGCCTTGCCGAAACGTACCCGCTGGGCCGCCGCGCGGAAGCGGTCCACGACCGGATCGACCAGTTTGCAATGCGCTGCGAAGGCAATGCGCAAAATATCGGCGCGGATACCATCCGCATTCAATCGGGCCACAAGGGGCTCCAGGTCGGATGAAGGCCCGCTCAATACATGATTGGCCGGGCCATTATAGGCAGCGATCTCAATGGACGGGGACGCAGAGATTATGTTCCGCAATGTATCTTCATCAGCAAACACGCTGGCCATCATGCCAGCAGCGCCTGCCTCCGCCGTCAGCTTGCCGCGTTCTGCGACAAGGCGCAGGGCATCTTCCAATGGCATGACGCCCGATAGTGTCGCCGCAACGAATTCGCCAAGGCTGTGCCCGCAAAGGGCTTCGGCTTTTACGCCGAATGATATCCACAGCTTTGCCAGCGCATATTCCAGCGCAAACAGGGCCGGCTGCGCTGTGCTCGGGTCTTGAAGTCGGGAGGTGTCCGCGACGGCATGAAGCGCAGCGACCAGTCCGCCAGGAACAGTGTCGCCTAATAGATCAGCACACTGATCTATAGCGTTGCGGTAGACAGGTTGCGTTTCGTAAAGCTCCCGCCCCATTTGTGCATATTGCGCGCCTTGGCCGGTGAACAGGAATGCTATGCGTGGTGGCTTGCCTGCGACAGCCCGGCCCAGTGTAACATCCGGATGGGCCTTGCCTTCCTGCACTGTTTTCAGTGCTGAAACGAGGTCGTCTCTAGACCTGGCCGCGACAGCCAGGCGAGAGGGAAAATGTGCGCGTCCAGCGCCTGCTGTGAAGCAGGTGTCCGCAAGCGAATGATGACTATCTTCCAACGTCGCAGCCATCTTGCCTGCCAGGCTGACAAGAGCGGTGGGACTACGCGCCGACAGTGGGAACATTTGCCAGGAAAGGTGCTCTGTCGGTGCGGCTGCTTCAGCCACATGGGGCTGTTCCAGAATGATGTGCGCATTTGTGCCGCTGAAACCGAAAGAGCTGACCCCGGAGAGCCGCGGGCCATCCATTTTTGGCCAAGCCTGCCCTTCAGTTGGCACGCGCACGGATATAGTATCCCAATCAATGTGCGGATTGGGGGTCTTGAAGTTCAGATGTGCCGGCAGCCGTCCGGACTTGAGGGCAACCAGGCTTTTTAGAATACCGGCAGCGCCCGCAGCAGATTCCAGATGCCCCAGATTTGTTTTCACCGATCCGACATATATGGGGGCAGCGTCCTTGCGATCACGCCCATAGGCGCGCGCGAGCGCATTCATTTCAATCGGATCGCCTAGCGGCGTTCCAGTGCCATGCGCCTCAACATAAGAGACCTGATCTGGCGTGACGCCGGCTTCCTTCAAGGCCTCGCGGATCAAGGTCTCTTGTGAAGGGCCGTTTGGAGCTGTCAGCCCGTTGCTGCGGCCATCCTGATTGATCGCGCTTCCGCGGATGATTCCCAGAATGTGATCTCCATCTGCTTGGGCATCTTCCAGTCGGCGAAGGGTGAATATTACACAGCCTTCGCCCCGAACATATCCATCCGCATCCGCATCGAATGTCTTGCAGAGACCATCGCCGGCCAACATGCTAGCCCGGCTGAAATTGACG
The DNA here is from genome assembly GCA_018222605.1 of Alphaproteobacteria bacterium. Classification (GTDB taxonomy): domain Bacteria; phylum Pseudomonadota; class Alphaproteobacteria; order Caulobacterales; family Hyphomonadaceae; genus Hyphomonas. The sequence goes on along the minus strand of JAAEZZ010000001.1, from coordinate 357,717 downwards.
TGCACTTCAGGGGAGAGGATGAGGTTCACGCCCCCCGCGAGTGCCATGTCGCACTCTCCGGCCTTCAGGGCCTGACAGGCAAGATGCAGTGCCACCAGGGACGAAGAACAGGCCGTGTCGAGTGTAATTGCCGGTCCTTTCGACCCCAGGAAATAGGCCAGCCGTCCACTTGCGACGGAGAAAGACGAGCCGGAGGTAAAATACGGGTCAATCGCGGGCAAGTCCGTCAGCATAGTGCGGCCATAGTCGCTATTTGCCATGCCGAGATATACGCCGAGAGGGGTATCCGTTAGGCTGTCGGGCGCGTAACCGGCATTCTCCAGGGCTTCCCAGCCGGTTTCCAGCACTAGACGCTGTTGTGGGTCCATGCTGGCTGCTTCAAGGCCGGAAATTCCGAAGAACTCGGCATCAAACAGGTCGACATGATCCAGAAATGCCCCGTAGTGCGCGGATGGGGGCAGATCTGCGGGCATGTCTGCGGCCTGCCAGCGGCTGGACGGAATGTGGCTGATCGCATGACGACCTTCGGTGAGCAGTGCCTCAAACCCCGCAAGGTCAGATATACCGCCCGGCAGGCGTAGACCCGCGCCCACTATGGCGATCGGGCCAGATTTCGCAGCGTGCTGTTTGCGGCTTTCCAACTCGCGGCGAAGGCGACGGATTTCCAGCAGAGCCTGCTTCATTTGCTCGGTAGAGGATGTCATCCTCTGCGTCCCCCTTCAGTCTTCTGCCCCACATCCGAAGCGTTCAGTTCCGCTTCCAGAAGTTCTGCCAACTCTTTATCAGAAAGATGGTCCAGGTCATCAGTGTCATCGCCAACACTGCCGGGCTTTTCATTAAGGGTCGGGCTGAATTGCTCCGAAAGATAGTGGCATAGGCGATCAATCGTTGGATAATCGAACAGCAAGGTCGCCGAAAGGCGAAGCCCCAGAGTGCGGGCCAGATCATTGCGCAGTTCCACAGCCATCAGGGAGTCGAGGCCAAGATCCTTCAAAGGCTCGGCTCGGCCAATTTCTTCGCTGTCGTCCATTCCGATGATGCTGCGTGCAGCATTTTCGGCAATACGGCGAAGTTCAGCCTCAAGCGCCTCTCGCGACAGTCCCGCCAACTGGTCATGAAGCGCATGGGCCGCAGAAGAAGAGGGCGTGTTGCTTACGACTGCTCCCGTATCCCGGCTTAAGCCGTCAAACATGCTCAGATCGATGCCTTTAGGCGCTGTTTTCAGGAAGTGGGCCCAATCGACCTTCGCAGCCATCGCTGCAGGGTTCTCACTGGCCAGCAAGGTTTCCATCACGGGGAAGCCGTTTTCAGGGGTAATTGCGCCTAGGCCGCGGGTGGACCAGGTGTCGCGGCCGGACTCTGCAAGCCGCGCGCCCATGCCTGCGTCCTTCCAGAAGCCCCATGCAACGCTTAGGGCTGCAAAGCCATCGCGATGCCGGGCTGCGGCCAGGGCATCCAGCCCGTAATTTGCGGCGGCATAAAGCGACTGTCCGGGTGCGCCAAGGCTTGCGCCTGCGGCGGAATACAGAACGAAAAAGTCCAGCGATAGATCGCGGGTCATCTGGTCCAGAAGCATTGCGCCGCGCAGTTTTCCCTGTGCGACGATATCAACATCTTCCGGGGTTCGCGTCATGACCGGGCCATCTCGCAGCGCGCCTGCGGCATGTACTATCCCCTTCAAGGGAGGCAGGCTGTCAGATATTTTTGCTAGCAGGGCGGCTACGGCATCCTTATCCCCAATATCGGCCTGGAAGACATGAACGTTTGCTCCCGTTGCCTCAATCTCGGCGATCATATCCTTGGCTTTGTCATTCGGAGATGAGCGGCCTGTCAGTACGATATGTTTTGCACTCTGTGAGGTCAGCCATTTTGCCGTGTAAAGACCAAGTCCGCCAAGACCGCCTGTGATGAGATAGCTTGCGTCCGCATGAATGACGGGTTTGCGCCGGGGCGGCACACGCAGCACAATTTTTCCGGTGTGTTTGGCAGCCGCCATAAAGCGCATGGCCTCTGCAGCCTGATCCAGGCCAAAGGTGCGGACGGGAAGAGGGCTGAGGTGACCTGTTTGGAGACCGTCGAGCACATCTGACAGTAGCGGAGCCAGATGTGCGATGCCCGCCTCAATATCCTGTCCGAGATCGTAGACATGATAACTCGCACTCGGTTTCATGCTTTGGAAGGTTTCAAGGGACATCAGGTCGCGCTTGCCGATCTCCAGGAAACGTCCGGTGTCGGATAGACAGCGCACACTGGCTGGAATGAAAGCTCCGGAAAGTGAATTCAGAACGACATCGACGCCCTGGCCGTTTGTTGCATCAAGAACCTGGTTTTCAAACTCAAGGGATCGGGAGTCGAAGACATGACTAGCGCCTATCGCTTTCAGCATGTCACGTTTTTCCTGAGACCCTGCGGTGGTGAAAATGTCTGCACCGCGCGCCAGCGCAATTTTGATAGCAGCCAGCCCCACGCCGCCAGCGCCCGCATGAATAAGTACGCTCTCGCCTTTTTTAAGCTTTGCCAGACGGTCCAGACCATAGAGTGCCGTGCCAAAGGTGACAGTCAGTCCGGCGGCAACTTGATCAGACATCCCGCTTGGAATGGGCATCATCCAGTTCGCGGGGGCAGTCACTTCTTCTGCAATCGCACCGGGTGCGTACCCGAAGACCCGGTCTCCCGGCCTTAGGGCCGTAACAGCTGCGCCTGTTTCAATAACTTCGCCTGCACATTCCACACCCAGAGGCGGCATCGCTCCGGGCAACATGCCGAGTGTGCTGAGCACGTCGCGGAAGTTAAGGCCAGCTGCACGTACGGCTATGCGTACACTGTTATTTTCGAGCAGTGCACGAGGCGTTTTCCTCAGCATGAGAGAGTCAATGCCTGCATCTCCCGGGCGACATAGCGCGAGCGGGGCATCACTCTCCAGCTGTTTCGCGGGCGCAAGACGAGGGGCGAACCATTTGCCATCCCGCAGGGCCAGCTTGACAGGCCCCGAAGCGCAGACGGCGCCGCAGACGGCTTCGCTGACCTGTTCGTAATGACCCTCATCTGTGTCCGGATCTATATCCAGGCAATGTATTTCGAGCTCTGGATGTTCGAGCGCCGCGGTTGAGGCGAAGCCCTGGAGGGCACGTCCGCTTATCGAGGGAGCCGAATGCTCTTGTCCGGTCTGAAAGGCGCCTCGGGATATTGAAGCATATCCGATGGATGCATCGCGGCTGGCGACGCATTGGACGTGAGCGAGCCCTGTCTTGATGACGGCGATGGCGTCATCGGTATCTAGACTGCTGAGGTCCATGACTTGTCTTGGCTCAGGGGCTGTAGACAGCCAATCGAGAGCTTTATCCAAGGCCTCCGGATCTGCGGTAGAGATGATGCGGGCATTATCTTTTCCAGCAGCCAGGGCTTTTGCCTGTTCCTGATGGTTACCGGAAATGATCAGCCAGGACTCTGCCACTTTGGCACTTTGCAATTCAATCGGATACCAGCCTGTTGTGTATAGTTCCACAGGAGTGGCAAGGCTTGCCGCCAGGGCCTGCCGTGAGGCCGGAGCGAAGCGTATGCCCTCCAGCGTGGCTACGGTATCACCGGCCTCATTGCGGAATATAACATCTGCTAGTAATCCATCCGTATCGCTACTTTCCTGTAGACGTGCTTCCGCCGTGAGGCTGAACAGGGAAGTGTGCGCCGGCAGAATAGCAGTCCGGACCGCGACAGGCAGCCAGGCCGTGTCACTGTTTCCTGCTATCAAGGAGCAAAGCTGCAGGCCCGCGTCGAGAATGCTCGGATGGATGCAATGCGCTGCATGGAGCAAATGAGATGGCAGGTTGATGCGGCCTGTCGCAACACGCTCCCCAATTCTTACATTTGACAGCAGGCGAAAAGCGGGTCCGAATTCGGCACCTATCTTTTGGAAAGAGGTTTCGATATCTGAATCTGAAAGGGAGTGCGTCAGTGTAGCGGGATCAGTTCTGGGGTCTTGTTCGCTTGGGCTGTCTGGATGATCTCTTGCTGTTGCCTCTGCGATCGGATGAGGCAGGGGGGCGGTTTCATCATTTGAGATGAGGTGAAGTTGCAGCAGCCATTCCGAGTTGTTGCGTTGGGCGATGACTTGCCATTGGGCATCAGATCCGTCCAGCCTGAAGCAGGGGAGCGGCGCGGAAATGGAGAAGTCTTCCAGCCGAGCACCTGGGCCGGCCAGTTGCTTGGCTGCCGCGGCCAGAATTTCCACCATAGCTGTGCCGGGTACAATGGTTTGCCCAAGGATTTTATGATCTTTCAACCAGTCGCGGCTTCTCGCAGCCGAGCCCTGAAAAATTGCCAGATCATTGGAGGCGATTGTCAGCCTATGTCCCAAAAGCGGATGGCCTGTATCAAGGCCAGCCAGGCCGGGCTCGGCAGCGGCGACATCACGCCAATAGCGTTTGCGCTGCCATGCATAGGGCGGCAGGGAGACAACATTGCCTTTGGGCTGAAGAGCGGCCCAGTTCGGGGAACTGCCAGCCTCAAAAAGTCGCGCGACGCAGTCGCCCAGAATATCCCGGTCCGCCCTACCTCTGCGCAGGGCTGGAACGATAGGGGCGTCTGGCATCTCCGTGTTTTCAAGTGTCGCGGCAATCGATGCAGACAGGACCGGATGCGGGCCGATCTCAACATAGATCGTACGCTCGCCTTGCGCCGTCTGCTTGATTGCGTTTGAAAACAGGACGGGAGCTCTAATGCCCCGCGCGAAATGCGCTGCATCAATTTGGGAAACAGGCTTTCCGGTGATTGTGGAAATCGTCTGAATGCCGTTGCCGGGGGTGGATTTTACCTCTCCTAGCGTATCGACAAGCTCTTGTTTAAAGGGGGCCATCTGCTCGCTATGGAAAGCGTAGCGGACGGGCAAACGGCGGTAATTTACGCTACGCGCATCCAATGATGATAACAGGCTGCCCAGCGCCTCCATGTCTCCGGAGACGACTATTTCGTTTGGCGCATTTACAGCCGCTATGCTGAGCGCGTCGTCATATGGTGCAATGGCCTCACTGGCGGCAATTTCGTCAAGTGAGACAGATGCCATCGCGCCTGTGCCATCAGCCTTCTGCATGATTCGCCCACGATGTGCCGCGATGCGGAGGGCTTCCTCAAGAGATAGCAGACCGGCAGCTTCCATGGCCGCGATCTCACCGACGCTGTGGCCCGTAACAGAGTTGGGCGAGAGGCCCCAGCTTTGAAGCAAGGCCACAAGACCCGTTTGAAGGGCTGTCAGGGCAGGTTGAGCAAAGGCTGTTTCATTCAGGCGGGAAGCGCTGTCCTCGCGCGAAAGTTCCTCGATCAATGACCACCCAGTCAGAGGAAGGAGTATGGCATCGCAACGTTGTAGATGTTTAGCGAAGAGGGGTTCTGACTCTGCAAGCTGGAGCCCCATTTTTGCCTGCTGAGGGCCCTGACCGCAGAACACAAAGCACACATTCGGAGCAGCAGGTTCAACAACTTTGTCCATCCGCTCGGCCAGTTTTTGCGCAAGCGCGTCACGCGACGAAGCCGAGACAGCCATGCGATAGGTTTGATGCGAGCGGCGTTGGGATGCCGTGAAGCATATGTCTGCCAAGGGTGTGGCGTGTGTGTCCAGCCACGCTTTCCATGAGGCCGCATTGGCCTTCAGGGCCTCAGGAGACCGGGCGGAAAGCGGCAAGGTCCAGACCTGTTCTGCGCTTTCTTCAATTGCCGGTTTCTTCAGGTTCGGCGCGGCTTCCAGCACGATATGAGCATTGGTGCCGCCGACGCCAAATGAACTGACGCCTGCGGCGGGTGTTCCTGTTGTGGCAGGCAGCGCTTGGAGATCCTCGGCAATCTTGAGCCGCGTGCGATCCAGAGTGATGTGTGGGTTCAGTTTGGTAAAGCCGGGTTGCCCTGGAACCTGCTTGTGCGACAGGACAAGAGATGTCTTGATGATGCCAGCGATACCGGCGCCTGCTTCCAGGTGTCCGATATTGGCTTTGACACTGCCAAGCAGACAGTCCGGGCGGTTAGGGCCAGCGGTTCCAACCGTCTCTGCCAAAGCGTCAACTTCAATCGGGTCGCCCAGTATGGTGCCTGTTCCGTGAGTTTCAACATAGACGACATCATCAGGGTGAACCTGAGCATTGACGACCGCTTCGCGCACAAGTGCGGCCTGGGCGTGGACATTCGGCGCGGCCAATAGAGTGGATTCGCCGTCCTGATTTACCGCTGAGCCGCGAATGACAGACCAGATACGATCCCCATCCGCAATCGCGTCGGAAAGTCGTTTGAGGGCAATTACGCCGCAGCCTTCACCACGCCCAAATCCATCCGCACTCGCATCAAAAGTCTTGCACTTGCCATCAGGTGCCAGGAAGCCGAGGCGTGACATGGAGACCATCAGCTCCGGAGCGAGAATGACCGAGACACCGCCCGCGAGGGCGAGGTTGCTTTCCCCTGTTCTGAGGCTCTGGCAGGCCATATGGACGGCGACCAGTGAAGAGGAACAGGCCGTGTCGACAGAGATGCTGGGGCCTTTCAGATCAAGTAGATAAGAAAGCCTGTTTGCCAGAACGCTGTGCAGAGTGCCTGTCAGTGTTCGCTGATCCATTGAGGCGGGATCGCGGTACAACATCTGGGCGTAATCATTATGATAGCTCGCGATGAAGACGCCGGTTCGGGAGCGGCGCAGATCCTCAAACCGCAGACCGGCATCTTCCAGCGCTTCTATGGCGACTTCCAGAAATATGCGTTGCTGAGGATCCATCTGATCGGCTTCACGGGCGGGAATGCCGAAATAGCCTGCATCGAACGTGTCGACAGAGTCCAGAAAGGCCGCTCCTGCTGCGATGCTGAGGCCTGGTGCGTCCGGGTCTGCACTATACCATTTGTCCGCATCCCAGCGATCTGAAGGTATGCCGGACACGACATTGCGCTTCTCCAGCAGGAATGACCAGAAGTCTTCCGGCGTATTGCTGCCGCCCGGAAAGCGGCAGCCCATGCCGACAATGGCAATCGGGTCGGCCGCAAGTGTTGCGCCAATCTTCTCGCGCGCATTTCGTGCCATCAGAGCCAGTTTGACCGTTGAAACGCGGTCTGTGTTTTCAGGGTTCTGGCTCACTTGCGGTCTCCAAGAAGAGCCGCGAGGGCGTCATCTTCGCTCATGTCTTCAATTTCGGAAAAGCTGTTATCATAATCACCGGCCGACGCCTTGTTGGTGTTGGCGGGGGTGATGCCCTGCGCAGCAGTGTCTGTGCACAGATAATCAACAATGGCGCGGGCTGTCGGATAGGTCCAGGCCAGCGTTGCCGGCAGGGGACGGCCCACATGTTTTTCCAACGCATTGCGCAGTTCAATTCCCATCAGGGAGTTCAGTCCCAAATCACCCAAGGGGCGGTTCAAGTCGATATCCTGCTGCCCCAGCTTCAGAACCTTTGCGATACTTGCAGGGACAAAAACCTTCGCAGCAGCGGTCCGCTCTTCAAGGGAAAGCGCTTCAAAGCTACGGCCTGCATTCTCGGCAGGCATCTCTTCAAACAGCAAATCTTCAAACAGCTTGAAGGTGCGGCCAGCCCGGCTGCTCTGAAATGTTGGCCAGTCCATGCGGAAGGCGCTGAGGCCGCTCCCAATGCGACCTAGCAGCCAGCCGATCAACGCGTCCCCTTCTTCGGCCTTCAGAGAGAGTTCGCCGCGCGCATCAAATTCATCGGCGACATGCCCCAGAGCGGCGCGGCCGAGATCCTTCCATGGTCCCCAGGCGATGCTCATGGCGGGTTTGCCGTATGCGATCCGGTCTGCAGCCAAGGCATCCAGTCCGCAATTGGCTGCGGCATATCCTGCGAGACCATGATGAGGCACAAAGCTCATTGTGGAGGAGTAGAGGAGAAACAAATCAAGCTCCGGCAACAGACGGTCGAGGAGGCGCGCGCCTTCCAGCTTGGGGCCCAGAGCCGCGTTGAAGGTGCTCTCATTCGTATTGGCCGCGAGATGGGTCTCATAGCTGGTGGCGAGGTGGATCACACCATGAATGGCAGGGCGCATCTCGGCGTCGCGCGCTTTCAGGAAAGCGTTAACGGCGCTTTCGTCGGAAATGTCCAGCGCGGCGGTTTCAACAGAAGCCCCGGCAGATTCAATGGCCAACACGCCCGCAATTCGGTCCGCCGTTTCTGATCCTTTTGCGATGCTTTGCCAGTCTGACCTGGGTGGCAATCCACGCCGCGACAGCAGAATAATGTGCCGGGCACCCGCTTTGGCCAGCACTTTTGCTGCGCGCAAACCAAGAGAGCTGAGTCCGCCAGTGATCAGATAGGCTGCCCCTGGTTTCACTTGGAAATCATGTGAGGGCATGCCCGCCTCTGGCGCCTCATGCAGGCGCGGAACGAAGCAGTCTCCAGCGCGCAGAGCGATTTCGGATTCAGACTCGTCCGAGAGTGCAAGGGCGGCAATGTCTGCGGCTTGTTCCTTGAGGTTTGTCGCAGGGTCGCCATCAATCATCCGGAAACTGAACTCCGGGTGCTCATCGGCAGTGACACGCATGGCCCCAATCAATGGGGCTTGCCCCACGCTCACGCGCTGGTCACCCTCGCCGACGGAAACTGCGCCTTGCGTGACAAAAACGAAATGACAGGTGCTTTGTGCGGTGCCGCGCACAAGGTTCAGAAGCCTTACAGGCAGATAGCCGGCATTCTCTTTGGGCGCGACAATGATGACACCCTGCCAGGTCGAGCTATCCGTGATGGTTGTCTCGGCGTCTTCCACTGAGCAACAATATGGACGTATGCCAGATTGTTGAAGCGCGTTGGAAATGGCCTCTGAATCATCTGCTCTCCCACCAATCACAAGCCAGTTTTGCGCTTCACAGTCTGTCCGCGGTGAGGGCAGCGCGGTTTTGATCCAGTCGATCTGGTGCAGCAGCTGGCGGGTCTGATCTGTCAGCTGCGCCTTGTGTCCGGTCTGGTGAAGAGCGCGACGCTCGGCAGCTTCGTGCCAATACCGGCTGCGCTGCCAGGGATAGTGGGGAAGGGAGATGTATTTAGGCGCTTTGCCTGCATAGGCTGCCCAGTCGATCTCCACACCATTGGTCCAAAGCGTGGCAAGGCTTTCCGTCATCACATCCATGGCGGGCCGGTCACGACGTTCGCTGGCTGCGAGCGTTCCCTTGGCGTCATGATGAGACAGGGTTTGTTCAATGGAGGTTAGCAGGACAGGGTTCGGGCCAAGCTCAACATAGGCTGTCGCGCCAGCCGTGATGGCGGCTTCAATGGCCTGCATGAAGCGGACGGGCTCCCTCAAATTGCGGGCCCAATAGCTTGCACCAAAGCTCTCCTCCTCGGAAATTTTGCCGTGGACGGTTGAAATCATTGGAATATGGGGTGGACGTGGTGCCAGACTGAAAAGTTCAGCGGCAAGCTGCGGCGCGAGGTCTGCCATTTGCGGACCATGTGACGCCACATCCACCTTGATCCGCCTGCAGAATATACCTTCGGCCGTCAGGCTTTCGAGGACGGTTTCCAGTTCATTGACATTGCCTGATATGACGCTGGCGCGTGGACTGTTGTTTGCGGCGATGTCCAGCTTGCCGTGAAAAGGGGCAAGGCGGTCGAGGAGATCCGAGTCAGAAAGCTCAACCAGCGCCATGCCGCCATTGCCCCTGGTGCGCGCCATCAGGCGGCTGCGGGCGACGACCACGCGCATGGCGTCTTCGAGGCTGAGCATGCCGGAAATGGCCGCTGCGGCGACCTCCCCCATGCTATGGCCCACGCTCATGGCTGGCGTAACGCCAAGCGCGCGCCACAACCGGGCATAGCTGATGGCCAGCGCGGCAAGGACTGGCTGAATGACTGCGATGTCATCAAGACGCCAGCCATCATCTCCTTCATTCAGGCTGATCTGCTCCGTAAGCGACCAGTCGACGAGGGAAGACAGCGCACGTTCACATTGTTCCAGCGCCTCCCGAAAGGCAGGCTCTTCTGCCATCAGTGTCCGCGCCATGCCGATCCATTGTCCGCCCTGTCCGGGTGCCACAAAAACGACATTGGAGGCCATACCGGAAAAGGCGCGTCCACGAACAGCGCTATCAGCCCCCCCGCTGAAGGCTTCCAGCGCGGCAATCATGGATGCGCGATCATGATGCACAAAGGCGGCACGCTCTGTCAGTGCGGTCCGTCGCATGGCCGCAGCGGCTGCAAGGGCATGAATCGGCAGGTCCGGTATGTCTTTCAGCTTGTCTGCATATGCGCCAGCCAGAGCGCGCAAAGCATCTTCGCTTTCTGCAGAGAGCGGCAGGATAGCAGGCCGTGACGGCTGAGGCTCAACATTCCCTGTCAGCTTTTGGGCAGGAGCAGATTGCAGCACGAGATGCGCATTGGACCCGGCGATGCCAAAGCCGCTTACACCAGCATAGCGTGACTCACCTGTCCATTGTATCGTGCGGGTCGGAACTTCCAGCATGCCGGATTCCCAGTCGATATCCGGATTGGGGGTCTGAAAGTGCAGGCTCGCCGGGATGCAGCCAGCCTTCAGGGCCAGGGTCGTCTTCAGCAGGCCAGCCATTCCGGCGGCACCTTCCGTGTGCCCGATATTTGTCTTTACAGAGCCAACGCGCAGAGGTGTGCTGCGGCCTTCGCCCATTACTGCGCTCAAGGCGCCGAGTTCAACAGGGTCTCCCATCCGCGTGCCGGTGCCGTGAGCTTCGACATAGTCGACAGAGGCGGGAGAGACATCCGCATCCGACAGCGCCGCGCGCAGCAGGGCTTCCTGACCATGGCGGCTGGGTGTGCCGAAAGAGCCGCTAGAGTGGCCATCATTGTTGATCGCGCTGCCGCGGATGATGGCGTGGATATTATCCCCGTCTTCCAAAGCGCGGTCCAGGCGTTTCAGCAGGACAACGCCAGCGCCTTCGCTGCGGACATAGCCGTTTCCGGAAGCGTCCCCGAATTTGCAGCGTCCACCCGGTGCCATCATTCGGCTTTGTGAATAACCAATGGTGATGTGAGGGCTGAGGATCAAATTTACCCCTGCCGCCAGTGCCATATCCGTTTCGCCTGAGCGCAGGCTTTGCATCGCAAGGTGCACGGCGGTCAGGGATGAAGAGCATGCCGTATCCAGTGTCAGGCTTGGCCCCATCAGCCCGAGAAAGTGTGAGACACGGCCTGCCGTTGTGTAACGGCCGCTGCCGGTGGTCATCTCGAAATCGGTAATTGTCGGGTCACTGAGGAGGCGCATCTCGAAGTCGCTGAGCCATTGGCCGACATAGACACCCACGCGGCGCTCTGAGAGACTACGGACATCCAGCCCGGCATCTTCAAGCGCTTCCCATGCCGTTTCCAGGACAAGGCGCTGTTGCGGGTCCATGCGCTCGGCTTCACGCGGAGAGATATGGAAAAAGCCGGCATCGAAACGCTCGATATCTTCAAGATACCCGCCATAGCGTGTCATGATGTGACCCGGCTTGGCGGGCTGGTCATCATAAAGGCCGTCGACATCCATCCGGTCAGCAGGGATTTCGCCTACTACGTCTCGGCCTTCCCGCAGTACATCCCAGAAGGATGCAGGCGTGCTGGCCTTGCCCGGAAACCGGCAGGCCATGCCAATAATGGCAACAGATCTGGTTGTATCAGCCATGATTTACATCGCCTTTGATCAGGCCGCGCGCGTGCTCATGCGTCTGTGCGTTTCCGGCCTTCACGTGATTTCGCCTCAAGAGTCTTTGAAATGTGCAAAATCAGTGCCGCGCGCTGATCGTCCAGATAGAAATGACCACCATTGAACATGCGCAATTCGAAGGCCTGGTCGGTCCAGGATTCCCAGCCTTCCAGCAGGGGTTGGGGAACGAGTCGGTCATTCGTGCCACCCAGCGCCGTGATGGAAGAGGGCAGGGTGCGAACTTGCCGATTCTGGATACGCTCCAGCGCGCGAATATCGGCACGCAACGCTGGCAGCAACAGCTCCAGAACTTCCGGGGCTTCGATGATTTCACGCGGAATGGCCCCATAGCGCTGATTGACCTCCTGTACGAAGGCATCATCCTCAAGGTGTGACAATGGGCCGACGGGGCTCGGCAAATTCGGGGGCTGCCGTGCCGACAGGAACAAATGTACAGGTGCAGGAAGCCCGCTCTGAACCATGGCTGAAGCCAGTTCAGCCGCGAAAACTGCGCCCATACTGTGGCCGAAAAAGGCGTATGGAAGGTCTGTCAGCTCAGAGATCTGGGGCAGGATAGACGCAATCAGCTCATCAAAATTGTCGAGAGGCGCTTCTCTCAGGCGGTTTGCGCGGCCAGGAGGCTGGACAGCGATGACTTCAAGCCAGTCCGGTCCTTGAGTTTGCCAGCTTCGATACATGGCGGCGCCATACCCTGCACAAGGAAAGCAGAACAGTCGCACGCTGGCATTCGGTTTAGGGGCCGGTTTGAAAAACCAACTGGCTGGCCGTGGCGTCTCAGTACGCTGCCCGGACATATTCTGGATACTCATAAATACTCGTGTCCCACACAATCACCCCAGATCCTGACGCTTCAGGTCGGACCGGATCAACTTTTTAAATTACCCACTTCTCCGTGAATAGTCACGGCGAGAATAAACTTTCAGGAACACTAGGGCAGATGTATTGCTTAACTCTCTACACAATTTGCCAAGCGCTCTGAATTCATTTGGATTTGTATATCCAGACAGCATGGATCTTAAGAATTCCCGGCCTTTACAGGCGTGTCCCGTCTGCGGGCCGCATTCTGTTGAGGCGCAACAGAATGCTTCTGATGGCGCGTGAAAGCTCTGCGAACAGCGGGTGGCGCAGCGCCCAGAGTGCCAATAGCCAGCTGGGGCAGGCAATGGCTACTGCCGCTATGCTTCCCACGATGCCGATCTGATCGAAGCCGCCTGCGTGCCAGATGATCACTGCCGGGCCTGCGATTGCCGCAAGCGTTGAGAGCAGGCTGAGTTTCAAAGCCCCCAGCAGGTCCAGCCAGCTGAACTTTGCGACATAGGCTTTGACGAAGTGGGTCGACAGGATGACGTTGATTGCCACGATCGGCCAGGTTGCCCAAGCGACGGCCTCCAGCCCGAATTGAGCGCTGACGGCAATGATTGGAAGAGCGACACAGGATTGCAGGATGGAAAGCATAAACGCCTTACGCACGGCCCCTGCCGCCACGAGGATTGGATAGTTGATGCCGGGCGGAAAGTTCAACAAAAGGCCACCCGCGATAATCTGTACGAGGGGAATGGTCTCCAGCCACTGGTCTCCCAGAAATACACGGATCAGGGGATTGGCCAGAAGGATGATCATTGCCAGACATGGCCAGATCAGGCCGCTGATCCGCTCCACAGCAGCCAGATAATATCGCCGCATATCTCCCTTCTCGCGGGAGGCCTTTGAGAAGGCCGGCAAGGCGGCCGCGTTTACGCCCGCCATGATTGTACGTTCCGGAAACTGGGAGATCATCGACGCGCGGTTCAGCAGCCCCACCATTGCAGGCGTCATGAAAACACCGACTGTCATCACCGAGATAACCTCTGATGCGCGCTGGACGATGCCCGTTCCCCCACTGAAGATGCTGAAAGAGAGGATTTCTTTCCAGAATTTCAGCGAAGGGCGGAAAATCTCGAAGCTCGGACGGAAGTAGACCAGCAGCACAGTCCCGGCAATTGCGGAGACGACCTGCGCGAAGGCAAAGCTCATGTAGCTGGCGCCGATATAGGCCGTTACGATCAGGGTGACTGAATTGACCAGTGTGGAAATGATGTTGACCACAGCGAGCTTTCCGAAGGCGAGGTCACGGGCCAGCAATGCGTGCAGAGGGTACACGATCGCGCCCACAGCGAAGGGCGCCGCGCACACCTGAAGGTAAACTCCCAGCCCCGGAGTATTGAATGCAATCGCCAGAAATGGTGATGAAAGCAACAGGCCAACAAGAATGACCGCTGTCAGTATAAGGTTCATCGTGAAGACGGCGCGCGCTTTACCTGTCGTCAATTCAGGGGTCTGGATAATATAGGCAGACGTACCGACGTCCCGCAGGGTATTCGCCAGCAGAAGGGCTGCGCCGCCCAGCACCGTGACACCAAATTCTGCCGGGTTGATGATGCGCGCAACGATCGCGGTGGTAAGCAGAGTAAAAACTGTCGTGACATATTTGTCCGCTGTAGCGATTACGACAGCTATCCTGACTTTATCCATTCGGTGTCCCCGGTTCGATGTGCATCCCGTTTAACCTCCGGATGAGGTAGACGGGTAAGGTCATCACATCGTGTGCATAGTCCATGCCGGACGATTAGGTTATTCGAAAAAACCTGAACCGGCATATTTCCTTGGGGACAGCAGCCGTGGCCCGATAGCCCTGGATTGCAGGAAGGTCATGAATTTCAAACTGCTGGAGTGGGGTGGCGTCTTCTTCGGCCCGATGCAGGCAGGCCGGCTGGCCAGGGTCCACATTAACCTCGAAATGGTCAAGAGGTACGCCCAGGCCGCGCCCGTCAGCTTTGATCAGAGCTTCCTTTCGCGCCCAGCAGGCAAAAAAGCCATCAAGCTGACGATCAGAAGGCAGAGAAAGCAAATTGGCCGTCTCAGGAGGTGAGAATGTATTGCGGGCCATGCTCTGGAAATCATCAAAGGCCCTGATTTCCTCAATATCCGCGCCAATACCTCCTGAAGTTGCGGTCGCCAGCAGCGCCCATGCGCCCGAATGAGACAAGTTGAAGTGGAGTAATGGCGCAGAGCCCGCCGGACTGAGCAAAGAAGGCTTGCCCTGCGGTCCAGTGACAAACTCCAGATCCCGCGCATTGCCCGCTCCGCATGTGCTCAGAACCAGTCGCAGGAAGCCATGTGCGGCCATATAGCGGGTTCGGTGAAGCGGAAAATGAAAGCGGTTCGCCCTGGCCGTTTCGGCTGGAGATAACAGGTTGGCCAGACGTTCCAGGGGAAGGGGCGGCAGGTCCGTGGGCATAAGCCAGAGGTGGACTTCATCCACATAGGGGCGCAGCAAATCATCTGCATCACCGGTCTCGGCTTTCAGCAGGTTCCGTGCAGGAAAATCTTCAAAGCTTGTGGGAAGTGTCCCGGTTTGGGTCATTTTGCTCGCAAGATTAATTTTGGCGGCTCTAAAATAAATCGCCGTGTCGTTGACTTGTTCTAAACTGCTATGGCAATGCCTGCCATATTGGAGCATGCTGGGGAAACCAGCGCTATTACTTAAAAGGTGATATGCTCCAAGGTGGGACAACCATTACTTTTGATTGAATATTTGAGGCTTGGTCCAGGCTCTTTTGGAGGGGACGTAGATTACATTCGGGCAGGGGACGCAACTTGATCACATTCGAGTCCAGCTGAGTCGGTTGCAATCGTTTAGGTAACATGGACATCGACCAATTTATACAGGATCTTGCCAGGCGCGAGGTGGCCCTCTGGGCCTCGGATGGCAAGATACGCTTTCGCGGGCCCAAGGGGGCTTTGCGCGATAGCGACAAGGCCGTGCTTCGGAATAATCAACCAGCTATTCTGGCGGCCCTGGAGGCGCGCGAGGTTGCGCAGGACATTCCGCTTTCAGACGGGCAGCGGTCTTTATGGTTTGTGTACTGGCAGGCACCGCTTAATTCCGCTTACAACCTGTCTGTTGCCTGGAGGGTGAAAGGCCGCATTGAGCCGGCTGTGCTTGAGCGGGCTTTCCATAAGGTGCTGGAGCGGCATGCTCCTTTGCGTGCCTGTTTCCCTGTTGTGGCGGGTAATCCTGTCCAGCGCATTCCGCGATCCCGCAAGGTGCGTCTTAAGCATTATCGGGTGGAGCATTGCTCGGAGCAGGAAGTCCTAGATCAGGTCAAACAGGTGCACAAACGCCCGTTCAATCTTGTTGATGGCCCTGTCTGTCGACTGGCCCTGTTTCGTGTGACTGAAGACGATCACATCATTCTTTTCGAAGCGCATCATATCGTCTGTGATGCGACAGCCAGCGCTGTGGCCTGTCACGATCTGAAGCAGTTTTACAATGATCTGATAGCCGGTCTTGATACACAAATGCCGTCTGGTCAGGCAACTTATCCGGACTACGTGGCCGCCCAGCGAGCCGAGCTTACCGGGCCGAAAGGAAAGGCCCTGATTGCTCACTGGCGAGATGTGCTGAAGGCGCCACTCCCCGTCATGGAATTGCCCACGGATCGGCCGCGACCAGTCAACCGTACATTCCGCGGCAGTACGATACAGCGAACCTTGTCGCCTGAGCTTGTTTCCATGCTCGACAAGACCGTCAAGGACATACACACGACACGGCCAACCGTTCTTATGGCAACCTACGCCGTCCTGCTGGGGCAATTGGCTGACCTTGACGACGTGATTATCGGCAGCCCCTTTCTTGGGCGGACTGAAGAGCGTTTCAGCCATACAGTGGGCCACTTTGCCAACCCGTTGCCGATCCGCTTCAGCCTGACGCCGGGCAAAAGCTTCCGGGGGCTAGTTGAAGAAACCAGAGACCGGATGCTGGATGCGCTAGATCATCAGGACATGCCGCTGATGAGGCTTGTCGACACGCTCAATCCGCCGCGTGTCTCCTCGCACATGCCGTTCTTTGATGTCCTGTTCACCTATATCCAGTACGAGCATGTCCTGGGCCGCAGCAAGGAGATGCCATTTACCGGCGTTGATGAGGGGCGTTCAGAAGAGTCTTATCCCATTCCACAAATGGAGGGTCAGTTCGACCTCTCCTTGCGGCTTGAGGATACAGGATCTGATCTCGTCATGTATTGGGGATATGATACAGATCTTTATGATCGCGCTACGGTGGAAGCCATGGCTGAGCGATTTGAAGCGATACTGTCTGATTTTGTTACAGATTGTGCGCGGCCGATTGATGCATTTCAACCGGCAAGTTCCTTGCAAGCAGCTTCTGGTAATAGTCAGGAGAGCGAAATGGACGTGAATACCCTTTTCGGTAGATTGGCAGACAGAGGGGTTACTCTGTCGCTGGATGGCGATCAGCTGCGGATCAATGCCCCAAAAGGTGCGATTGACGGACCCTTGCGCAATGAACTCGTCGCGATGAAGCCGGCGATCATGGCGGCCCTTCAGTCTGATGCGTCTGGTCAGGCAGGCGATCTTGACCACAAAACAGGTTTGCCCCTGTCTTTCGCGCAGCAAAGACTGTGGTTCTTGAGCCGTCTTGATCCCATGAGCACGGCGTTCAATGTCGGATCTGCGGCCTGGATAGATGGGCCAATCCAGCCAGCAAAGATCATCGCGGCTTTCAACCGGCTGGCCAAGCGTCATGATGCGTTGCGCATGCGCTTCAAGGAAGTCGACGGCAATCCGGTGGCGGAGACGGTCGATACGCTTCTTCCCAGTTATGAATATATCGATTTGGCACATGTCGCGCCTGAAGATCAGGAAGGTGAAGTGCAGCGGATCATCGATCAGCGCCTGCAGCAGCCTTTTGATCTTGGCACCGGACCGCTTGCCACGTTCACCCTGATCCGGGTCAACGACACCCGCCATGCGACCCTTTTTATGGCCCATCACATTATCGTTGATGGCTGGTCGCTGGCTCTGGCGCACCGCGAAGTCGTGGACATCTATGATGCGCTGGTTGAGGGGCGTGAACCGGACCTGCCGCCAGTTAGCGGGCAGGCGACGGACCATGCCCGGCGCGAGCGCCGTATGGCAGTTTCCGCAGAATGGAAGACGCATGTTGATTTCTGGCGCGAGGAACTGCGCGGCGCTCCGGCTGTTATCGACCTGCCGACAGACTGTCGCCGCCCCGCCAATCAGACCTATAAAGGCGCGCGCCTGATTGAACGTTTCGATGCACAGATGTTTGATCAGTTGAACGCACTCGCCCGCTCCCAGGGTGTGACGCTTTTCATGCTGCTGATGGCAGGCTGGGCGGCAACCCTCTACCGGTATAGCGGCCAGTCCGACATTGTGCTCGGGTCTCCACATGCCAACCGCAATGGCGCAGACCAGGAAGGCATGATCGGCTGTCTGATCAACAATATGGTCCTGCGGTGCCGTATCAATGGCGAACTCAGCTTCAGCGATTATTTGAAAGAAATTCGCCTCACGACACTCGGCTCTCTTGAGCATAGCGAGCTTCCGTTCGACCTTTTGGTCGATACGGTGAACCCGGAACGCAGTGCCAGCCATGCGCCGATCTTCCAGGCGCTGTTCAGCCTGATGAGTTTCCCTAAAATCGAGCATGGCTTCAAGGGTACCGAAGTTGAGGCCATCCCCTCAGGCACGGGTGCATCGCGTTATGACCTGTCTCTGGATTGCGTTGATTTCGGCGGCGAATTGCTGACGCAGTACGAATATTCGACAGACCTGTTTGACGCGGCCACGATAGAGCGACTGCATAGCCACTATAAAATGCTGCTTCAGTCTGCGATTGCTGACCCGTCAGTACCGGTCAACGCCTTGCAGATGCTGACAGCGGATGACCGCGCGTCCATTGCAAATGCCAACACACGAACAGTACGGGAGTTTGACCGCTCCGCTACAGCACTCGACATGATCGAGGCGTGTGCGCGCGGCTATGCGGATCAGGGCGCGATTACCGATGCGGCGGAAACGCTCAGTTACGCCGAGATGGATCGCCGGGCGAACCAGCTGGCCAATCTGCTGCGTGCTCAGGGCATTGATCAGGGCAGTCTGGTGGCGGTCAGTCTTGGCCGCAGCGCCATGTTGCCGGTTGCGCTTCTGGCTGTCTGGAAAGCGGGCGGGGCTTATCTGCCGCTGGATCCGAAACACCCTGAGGAGCGGGTAAACGGTATCGTATCCGATGCCGGAGTTGACCTGATCCTGACAGATTCTTCTGCTGTCGGACAATTTTCTGACCAGCCTTCTGTCTTGTCGCTGGACGCGGCCGCAGAACAGATTGCCTCCATGCCGCAAACTGCGCCGGCACGGACAACTGCGCCGGAAGATGTTGCCTATGTGATCTATACATCAGGCTCTACCGGCCGGCCGAAAGGTGTTGAGGTTGAGCATCGCAATCTTGCGGCCTTCCTTGTCGCCATGCGTGATGAGCCCGGTATCAAGCCCGGCCAGACCTTGCTGTCGGTGACCACACCATCCTTTGATATTTTTGGTCTTGAGGCATGGTTGCCGCTGAGCAGCGGGGCGCGCATGGTTGTCGCTGCGCGTGAGACTGCGCTGGATGGCCGGGCTCTTGCTGCGCTGATGGACAGCGAAGGCGTGGACATCTTGCAGGCGACGCCTGCGACCTGGAATGTGCTGATCGAGACGGGCTGGAAAGGCCGCGAAGGCATGAAGGCGCTCTGTGGCGGTGAGGCTCTGCCGCATGCGCTGGCCGAGGGGCTGGTCCAGCGTCTAGGCGAGGTGTGGAACATGTATGGCCCGACCGAGACAACAATCTGGTCCACCGTACAGCGTATCTGCAAGGCGGATGATGCGGCGAGCATCGGCAAGCCGATTGCGAACACACGCACCTATATTCTTGATGACCAGGGCAATCCTGTTCCACCCGGCGCAATTGGCGAACTCTGCATCGGCGGTGAAGGCGTGGCACGCGGTTATCGTGGACGGCAGGATCTGACCGATGAGCGGTACATGACACTGGACCTTCCGGGACATGATGCGGAGCGCATCTATCGTACCGGGGACTTTGCTCGCGAGACGGCAGATGGACGGCTCATCTATCTTGGGCGACGGGACTTCCAGGTGAAGATCCGCGGCTTCCGTATCGAACTGGGCGAGATCGAATCCGAACTCGGCGCCCTTGAAGGTGTCGCGGAATGTGCTGTCGTTGCGCATGAGCGCGCGCCTGGAGATCATCAATTGGTGGCATATGTCGTGCCGTCTCAAGGTCGTAGGGTTGATTCCGGCCTGATCCGGGCTGCGCTGCGCGAGAAGCTGCCGAACTATATGGTGCCATCCTATGTCGTTGCGATGGACGCCTTCCCGCTGACGCCCAATCTCAAGGTTGATCGCAAGGCGCTGCCTGCGCCCCAGGAAGAGCAGGTTGCAGCCCCGGCTGCCAATGACGTGATCATGTCACCTGCTGAGCGGAGTGTTGCCGATATCTGGCGCGGTATTCTTGGCGTCTCGCATATCGGCCTCAATGACAATTTCTTCGATATCGGCGGCCATTCGATGCTGATGGTCCGGCTGCATGAACGCCTGCGTAGTGATCTGGGCGCCAACATCGCGCTGATTGAATTGTTCCAGCGCACAACAGTTGCGCAGCAGGCGGAAGTTATTCCGCAGAATGATGGCAGCAAGACTGCACCAGGCAGGCCCGAACAACCTGTTCTAGCCGCCAAATCAGATCGTCTGTCACGTGCCAAAGAGAGGGCTGAACGGCTTCGCCATGGATAAGACTCGTCAATCTTCAGATTTTCCGGCACACGCCATCGCCATTGTAGGGATGGCGGGACGGTTTCCGGATGCACCGGATCTGGACAGCTTCTGGCGCAATATTGTCGAAGGGCATGAGTCCCTGCGCACCTTCGATGCGGAAACCATGGCCGCTGCCGGAATTCCGCCTGAACTTCAGGCCAACCCGGATTTCGTGCCGAAGGGAACCGTGCTTGACGATACGGATAAGTTTGATGCAGATTTCTTCGGCGTGTCTGCCGGGGAAGCGCGCATCATTGACCCACAGCAGCGTATCTTTCTGGAATGCGCCTGGGAGGCGCTTGAACATGCCGGTTATGCCCCGGGGCAGATAGAAGACCCGGTCGGTGTGTATGCCGGCACAGGTATGAACACCTATCTGATGGCACACATCCTGTCGGACAGATCTGTGGCAGAGACCGCTGGCGGGTATCAGCTGATGCTCGGCAATGACAAGGACTTCCTCTGTACGCGGGTAAGTTACAAGCTGGATCTGCGCGGGCCGAGCGCCACGGTACAGACGGCCTGTTCTACCTCTCTGGTCGCTGTTGAAATGGCCTGCCGCGCCCTTTCCCGCGGGGAGTGCGACATGGCACTGGCCGGGGGCGTCTCCATCAACTTCCCCAGCAGCACAGGCTATCTCTACCAGGAGGGAATGATCTTCTCTCCTGATGGCCACTGCCGGCCATTTGACGAAGCGGCCAAAGGCACGCGGGCCGGGGCAGGGGCTGGCGTGGTCACGCTGAAGCGTCTGGACGATGCGATGCGCGATGGCGACACCATCCACGCCGTCATTCGCGGCATTGCCGTCAACAATGACGGCGCAGCGAAAGCGGGTTACACCGCCCCATCAATTGACGGTCAGGCCGAAGTCATCGCCATGGCTCAGACCCTTGCAGACGTTGACCCCCGAACCATTGGTTATATGGAGGCGCACGGCACCGCCACGCCGCTGGGAGATCCGATCGAGATTGCCGCCCTGACGCAAGTCTTCCGTTATGAGACGGATGATGTCGGTTTTTGCCGCCTCGGCTCGTTGAAGGCCAATATCGGTCACCTCGATGCGGCGGCGGGAGTTGCAGGTCTGATCAAAGCGGCTCTGGTGCTGCGCGAAGGTGTCATTCCGCCTCTTGTTAATTATTCCCGCCCTAACCCGAAACTTGAACTGGAGGCCAGCCCGTTTGCTGCCAGTGCTGACGCGACGAAATGGACTGGAAATGGCGCGCCGCGCCGCGCGGCCGTGAGTTCTTTCGGGATTGGCGGAACGAATGTCCACGCGGTGCTGGAGCAGGCGCCAACACCCGCACCAGCCATTGCCAGCCGCAAGCATCAGCTGCTCGTCCTCTCCGCCCGCACGAAGGAGGCCCTCACGGCGGCGTCTTCCCGTTTGGCAGATCATATCGGCAAGAACACGAGTCAGTCTCTTGCTGATACTGCCTGGACGCTTCAAACCGGTCGAACTGAATTTCCTGTACGCCGGTTTGTCATCGCTGGCGATGGAGAGGAAGCCATGGTGGCCCTGTCGCGATCCTTCACGCCGCGTCGACACGAGGGTGGCACCCGTCAGGTGGCTTTCCTGTTCAGTGGCCAAGGCAGCCAATATGCAGGTATGGGACATGACCTTTATGCCGGAGAGCCCGTCTATCGCGCTGCGATTGATCAGTGTGCGGGTATTCTGAAATCATCCATGGGGCTTGATCTGTGCAAGGTGTTGTTTGAAGGCAGTGATGAGGATCTTGCCAAGACCAGCGTGACGCAGCCCGCCTTGTTTGCCACCGAATATGCCATGGCAAAGCTATGGCAGAGTTGGGGTGTCGAACCTGCTGCCATGATGGGGCACAGCATCGGCGAGTATGTTGCGGCACATCTGGCGGGAGTCATGACTCTCGAAGAGGCGCTTCTTCTGGTCGCCGAACGGGGCCGCCTGATGCATGCCATGCCGGCGGGCTCCATGGCTACGGTACAATTGAGTGGCGACCGGGTGCGCGCGCGCCTTCCCGATGGCGTGGAGATTGCCGCCATCAACGCGCCTGAACTGACCGCCATATCCGGACCTGCCAGCACGGTGGAAGCGTTCCTGACGCGTCTGGAATCCGAGGGTGTTGGCGTACGCCGTCTGCATACGTCTCATGCGTTCCATTCCTCCATGATGGAGCCAGCGCTTGAGCCTTTCCGCGCCGCGGCGGCGCAGGTCAATCTCAAGGAACCGCAAGTGCCGTACATTTCCAATGTGACCGGCACATGGATCACGCCTGAACAGGCCGTTTCTCCCGACTATTATGCCCAGCATCTGCGTCAGGCTGTTCTGTTCGAGCAGGGCTTGCAGGAACTTGCCCGGAATCCAGGCCTCTTCCTTCTGGAAGTCGGGCCAGGGATTGCGCTTTCCTCGCTTGCCGGCATTTCCCTGGACAGTGCACAGTACCGCATCGCTTCGTCCATGCGCCATCCACGTGACAGCCAGCATGACATGATACCGGCGCTCAACGCTGTCGGGTCCATATGGGCCGCGGGCGTGCCGATTGACTGGGCCGCGCTTCACGGTGAGACTTCTTCAGTGCACCGCGTTCCTCTGCCAACATATCCTTTCGAGCGCACGCGTCATTGGGTGGATCCGAAGCCGGGCGGCGGGTTCATGCAGGCCCCCGTGGCTCAAGTGACGGACCCGCTAGTGGAAGTATTTTCACCTGAGGCAGGTCTCGGTCAATTCCTTCAAGCGCCGACATGGACACAGGTCCCTGCCAACACAATGCAGGCTCCGGTCTTCAGCGGAAAATGGGTCGTGCTGGCAGATAATTCCGCGTTTGGTGAAGCCCTGACATCCGGTCTTGAGAAAGGCGGTGCCGAGGCTTTGCTTGGCACACCATCAGGCACGGATGCGGGAGATGCGGCAGACAGCATTCGCACACTAAATGCCCTGATTGATGAGGCAAATGGAGCGCTTTCAGGTGTCATCATTGCGCTTGGTCTGGAAGAGGGAGCCAACATTCCTGGTCGTCTTCGCTATGATGTCCTAAGCGCGCTGGCGCGCCATCCCGAAATCGCGACTGAGCGTCCCGTCAGGGTCGTGCTCGCGACACGCGGCGGCCTGCCTGTGCTGGAGGAAACTGTAACAGACCCCGAAGTGGCTTTGGCCTTTGGCGCAATCAGCGTATTGGCGGCTGAGACGACACATTTGATGCCTCAGCATGTGGATTTCGCGGATGACGGCAAGGCCACATCGCAAACGAATGCACGGCGTCTTCTTGCTGAAGTGGGACGTGAAAAGTTCGAACTGCAACTGGCCTGGCGCAAGCGTCGCTGGCTGCGGCGGTTTGAGCCTATTGAACTGCCACGCGCTGAAAAAACACCGGATATTCTGAAACAGAAAGGTGTCTATCTGATTACGGGTGGCCTGGGCGGCATCGGTCGCACTCTCGCCCGACAGCTGGCCAAGAATGTATCTGCACGGATTGTGGTGACCACACGAAATGCAGTGCCTCCCCGTGACGCGTGGGATGACCTGCTGGCCGCCGCCTCTGACCGGGATAGGACTGCCAGTGTCATTAAGACTGTTCGCGAGATTGAATCTCTTGGCGGAGAAATCCGCATTGAACAAGCAGATGTCGTTGACCGGGAAGCCATGCAGGGCGTTGTTGACCGTACCCGTGAAGCATGGGGAGAGATCTCCGGGATTATTCACGCGGCGGGTGTCCCAGGAAGTGGCAATCTTTTAGCTCTCGAGACCGAACAAGAGGTGACAGAGACATTCGCTCCGAAAGTTGATGGTCTGCGCGTGCTGGTCGATGTTCTTGGCGATACAGAACTCGATTTTGTCGCTCTCATGAGCAGTATCAACGCAGTCAGGGGGGTCGCGGGCAATGCAGCCTATAGCTCCGCCAATGCCTTCCTGGATACTTTCGTTGCTTCAAATGAGCGTCCTGCAGCATGGAACAATGTTCTTATCTTCAACTGGGAGGCTTGGCGTGATGTTGGCATGGCTAGCCGGATTGATCGCTCACGCATGAATCCGGATGAGCGCGACCTCCTCTATAGGATTTCGATTCCCCCTGATGTGGGGGCAGACATTTTTGAGCGTGTTCTTGCCTCTGATGTCGATCAGCTTGTCGTGTCAAACTACAATCTGGCCATTGTCCTCATGCACGAACGTGCGGAGTTGATTTTGCGCGCCAATGGAGCGGATACGTCCCAGGCGAATGCGGGCAGAGCTGCATCCTCTGCTGCACCGGCGGACGTTTCAGCGTCCATTGCGGCAAGGTTTGGCCGTGAGGAAGAGCAGCAGATCGCCATGATCTGGGAGGAGCTTCTTGGGGGTGAAATGGAAGGACCTCACGAGAACTTCTTCGAACGTGGTGGTCATTCGCTAATGGCGACGCGTGTCTTGTCCCGGCTGAATGCTGTCACGGGCGTGAAGCTGACCTTGCGTGACATATTTGACTCTCCCACGATTGGAGAACTCGCCGATTGCGTTGTGTCGCATCGCGATGACTCGCAGGATGATCAGGATGATGATCGTGAGGAGTTTGTGATTTGACCGCTGCGGAACTCCTGTCAGAGTTGCGTGCCAAAGGCATTGAGGTCTCCCCCCGGGATGGCAAGCTGCGCGTCAATGCGCCTTCCGGGGCTTTGACTCCCTCTTTGCGTGAAAGCATTACCGCGAACAAGCAGGCCCTTCTGGATATTTTGTCATCGCCTGATCTGGACGAGATTCCTCTGGAGCGTGTGTCCCGGCAAGATGCATTGCCCTTGTCACACTTTCAGGAACGGCTCTGGCTGCTCCAGCAACTGGACCGGCAAGGGACGGAATACAATCTTGTCACGGTCTGGCCCATGGGTGCAGGGGTTGATGCGGCGCGTCTGGATAGTGCCATACGCCAAGTATTGGCGCGGCACGAAATTCTTCATACGGCCTACAGACGAGACGGGGATGTTTTGAAGGCTGTATTGCTTCAGGCTGACGCCGTACACATTGATCGTGAGGATTTAAGCTCACTTTCCGAAAGCGAGCAGAATGCTCACCTTGATCAGGAAGTCGCCCGACAGACAGGCCTGCCATTCGATCTGGAAGGAGGTGGAGCGCTCCGCGCCGTTGTGTATGATCTTGGTGGGCGAGGGTCCGCTATCCTCGTTGCAGCGCATCATATCATCGTCGATCATTGGTCAATGTCGTTGTTGAAGCAGGAATTGCAATCAGCTCTGGATGATGACGCCTATCTTTCCGGTGCTGCAAAATTGCAGTATGCGGATTATTCGGTTTGGGCGCGTAAGGTTGAACAAACTCAATCCATGAACGCGGCGCTGGACTGGTGGGCTAAATATCTGGCCTCTCCGCCGGAACTGTGCGCCTTCGATACTGACATGGCCCCCAGTATGCAGGGCACAGGCGCCAGCGTGTCGTTCATGTGGGATGAGGCGCTTTCATCAGGTCTTGGAAACTTCGCACAGTCAGAAAGTGCATCGGTCTATATGTGCCTGGTTGCTGCCTGTGCCGCCATGCTCAACCGGCAGACCGGACAGGAAGACATTCTGATTGGTACGGCTGTCGGCGCGCGTTACCGGCCCGAGTTTGAGACCATTATTGGTCCATTCGTGAACTCTATTGCACTTCGTCTGCAGGCTGACCCGAAGGTCTCTTTCCGCGCTCTGGTGGCTCAGGCCCGCGAAGCGGTACTGGAGACCAGTTCCCGAGCTGAAGTGCCCTTTGAAGCGGTCATAGAACGTGTGCAGCCGACACGAAATCTCAGCAGATCATTACTGTTTCAGACTGCTGTCGTCATGCAGAATGCCTGGGAAGGGCAGTCGGAAGCCATTCATGGCGGCGGCGCCATTCACGATCTCACTTGGTTCATTCGCCCCCTGGAGGGGCGTTTTGTCGGGTCGATGGAGTATCGATCAGATATTTACAGTCAGCAGACAATACAGGGCCTGTTGATACGGCTTGAGGCTTTCCTTCGCGGTGCCATAGCTTCGCCGGACCGTCCAATCGGGGAGATTCCGGTTTATGTTGGCGATGAACGTCAGCATCTGATTGAAGCCTTCAATCCGCCAGTGAGTGAGTATGACCACTCGCCAGTTGCGGCACAGTTCGCGCGGATGGCCAGTCAGCATCCCTCGCGTCCGGCGGTGACCTTTGCCGGGGAAACGTTCAGCTATGGACTGCTTAATTCGCGTGTGAACCAAGTGGCGCACCGCTTGATCGATATGGGTATCGGCAAGGGGGATATTGTCGGGGTCTGTGTTCAGCGCGGCCACGGTTTGCTGGAATCCCTTCTGGGTGTGCATCGTGCAGGTGCCGCCTATTTGCCACTGGACCCTGATTTTCCGCAGGGGCGTCTTGAATACCAGCTGTCAGATAGTGGGGCGAAAGCCTTGCTGGCGGAGGCGTCATTCTCGGCAAAGCTGGACTTGCCGGACGGGCTGCTCACACTGGATCTGCAGCAGGATGCCGATGCGCTGGCTGCGTGTCCTGATCATGAGCCAGACATTGAAGTCTTGCCTGAAGACATCAGTCATCTGATCTATACGTCAGGATCCACGGGGCGCCCGAAGGGAGTCATTATCCGTCATGGTTCTGTCTCCAACACGTTCTCTTCCTTGCGCCAAGAGCCAGGAGTTGGGGCTGAGGATATTGTTGCCGCGACGACGACAGCGTCCTTCGACATTGCGGGCGTGGAATTGCTGCTGCCCCTGACAGTCGGGGCGCATATCCAGCTTTTGTCGAGAGACATTGCAACAGATGGCCAAGCGCTGGCCAAGGCACTGGATACATGTGGTGCGACGATCGCCCAGGCCACTCCGTCGGCGTGGCGTATGCTGGTCGAGGCGGGATGGCAAGGCGGACCTCACATTCGCGCGATCACAGGCGGGGAGCCTCTGACGCGCGACCTTGCGGACAAGCTGCTCTCACGTGTCGGCTCTCTCTGGAACGGCTACGGCCCGACCGAGACAACCATTTATTCCTCAGGCTGTTTCATTTTGCCGGATGGGGAAGGCATTAGCATTGGCAAGCCCCTATCCAATACCCGCATCTATGTTCTGGATGCCAATGATGAGATCGCTCCGGTCGGTATGCGCGGAGAGATCTGTATTGCCGGTGATGGCGTTGCCGTCGGATATCATGATATGCCTGCCGAGACTGAGGCAAAGTTCCGGCCGGATCATTTTGCTGCGCCAGCGGATGGGGCTGGTCTCTATTACCGCACAGGCGATGTAGGCCGCTGGTCATCCGATGGCAGGCTATATCACCTCGGGCGCAGAGACCATCAGGTGAAAATCCGTGGACTGCGTATTGAGCTGGGAGAGGTGGAGTCCATCCTGCTGACATCACCCGCAATTCGTCAGGCAATCGTCATCGTCAGCGAAGCTGGAGAGGGGGATCAGCGTCTCGTCGCATATGTCGTTTTCGAGCCTGGCAATGAAATGACTGCGAGTGAAGTTCGCCGCCTAGCGAGAGATCGCCTGCCCAATTACATGGTGCCCTCCGTGATTGTCGAACTCACGGCTCTGCCCATGACCCCGAACGGCAAGGTCGACCGCAAGGCGCTGCCAGACCCATATAGCCAAGCCATGCAGCGCATGGTTCGTACACCGCCTGCGCCAGGCTTTGAGACTGACCTTGCAGCCATCTGGAAAGATTTGTTGCAGGTGCAGGAAATCGGTGCAGAAGACAATTTTTTCGATCTTGGCGGGCATTCGCTGTTGACGCTGCGCGTTGTGGCACGGGTGGAAGAGATGCTCGGATTGCCGCTTGATCCTCGGCTTATGTTCTTCCAGAATCTAAGACAAATTGCGGCCCAGCTGCGTCGTGATTCCGAGGGTCAGGGATGACGCCGTTCTATTTCGGATCGCGAGAGCGGCGCCTGTTTGGCGTTTATCATCCAGCGCAGGGCGGGGGTGGAAGCCGCGCCGTTGTGATGTGCTATCCTTGGGGATACGAATATGTGAACGCTCACCGCTCGCTTGTGAAGCTGGCCAGTCTTCTGTCGCAGGAAGGTTATCATGTCCTACGCTTTGACTATTTCGGCACAGGGGATTCAGCTGGCGAAGACCATGAAATGACGCTTCAGGGATCACTGAGCGACATTTCCATGGCGATTGAGGAGCTCAAAGACTTGAGCGGAGCAGATCATGTGTCCGTGATCGGCCTGCGTGTGGGGGCAGCGCTTGCTGCGCAGGCAGCAAGGAAATGGCCTGACGATATTTCGTCCCTGGTTCTGTGGGATCCGATCCTCAAGGGCGCAGAGTATTTGCAGGAACTTTACTTGCTGGATGACTCCATGCGCATTCCCGGTGTTGGCCCGGCCGCGCAGTTTTCGCCGGAGCGGGGAGGTGGCCGTGAAGTGATGGGGTTTCCTGTTACAGATGCCCTGGCATCCGAATTCTCGGGCCTGGATGTTGTCAGCACTATCTCGGAACTGGAACTTCCGGTTTTCATGGTCGCCATCCGTCCTGTTCCGTGGCAGGCGGACGTGGCGCATGAATTGTCGTCCCGCGATGGTAGCGGTTTTGAGCTGATTGATGATCAACCCGTCTGGCATGAGGAATGGCCGGATAATGTGGGCGTTATTCCTGTCACTGTGCTAAACCGGATCGTCTCATGGATGAACTGACGGCACAGATCACGGAACGGGCGATCAAGATCGGGGGCGGCGAACAAGTTGCGGCCATCCTGGCGCGGCCTGTGGAGGATACGAGCCTTCCTGCGATTGTTATTCTCAACACAGGTGTGGCCCATCGTGTGGGTCATCACAGGAAGTTTGTGACCCTGTCCCGCCGTCTTGCGCGTAACGGACACATAGTGGTGCGCTTCGACTTTCCTGGCCTTGGGGACAGCCCGGTCATGACAGGAGAAGATACGCTGCTCGATACCAATCTGGCATCCATTCGCGATGTGCTCGACTGGATGGAGGCCACCCTGGGGCGGCGCAGAATTGTCCTTCTTGGACTGTGTTCGGGGGCGGACCAGTCGATCATCTATGCCAGCCGTGATCCTCGT
Organism: Alphaproteobacteria bacterium; assembly: GCA_018222605.1. Taxonomy (GTDB): domain Bacteria; phylum Pseudomonadota; class Alphaproteobacteria; order Caulobacterales; family Hyphomonadaceae; genus Hyphomonas. Next base: position 328,409 of record JAAEZZ010000001.1, on the reverse strand, counting down.
GTGAATGGGGCCGTTTTGCTTGACCCGTCCATTCCTCGGACACGCAGATATTACGTGAATGATTTGTACAAGCGCCTGATGCGCCGTTCTTTCTGGAAAAACATCCTGTCCGGGCGCGGACGTGTCTGGAACAAGGTACGTCGCATTCTTAACCGGCAGGCCGGGCCGCAAGAGACGCTGCCTGGTCAGTTCTCCCGACCAAATTTGGAACATCCGGAAGCGATTGCCTTTCTGGAGAATGTCTATCAGGGCGCGATGGACCATGATGCGGAACTGCTTGCCGTGTTTACGGCAGGACCTCACTATCAGCACAATTATTGCAGGCAGATTATTGATGCCTTGCCGGGGGTGGATTTTGGAGACCGGCTGACGCTGTATTTCCTCAAGGAATGCGACCATACATTTCTTCGTGAGGCGCAGCGTGAGCGCCTCTACGCGATCATAGATGACTGGTTGGCGCAGCGTTTTCCTGCTCTGGAGGAGATGCGCGTTGACGTTGGGCAAACAGAAGAAACCGACGATCCGGATATGGAGATCGAGGAGTTCTAGAACGGCCTGAGTCGTCCTGCTGAACTGCTACGCCATTATTCTGCGATCAGCAGCCAAAGCCGGATCGGGCCTTGCCCGTCCGGTTTTTTGCGTTTTTGGGTCCTTGCGGATGGAGCGGCGCTCCATGTGTGACAGGGACAAATTCATGGGTTGGAGTGGATCTGATGCGCCCCTGTGCACATGGGCGCCGTCCATCCGCGTGAAGCTGTGGGGGGATTATCGGGAGGGTCCCCCAAAGCTTCGGACCCGCCGCGAGCCATGCCACAGGCCGCGACAGGCATGAGTATACGCTCGCGAGAGAGGGAGGCGGAAAACTATCCTCACAGGCTTTGATATCTTTCAGGAAAACCTGCCCAGTTTGTCGGATTGCGTCAGTCTGCCAGTTGTTCGGCGTGCCTGCAGGCGCTAACGGTTCAGCGCAGAAAGGATACGCGGATGGAGAAGGCCGACCGGATCGAGGTGCGCGAGCGCTTGCTTGACCGTCTTTCCCACAAGACGCCGCTCATCATGGGCATTCTGAACGTGACGCCGGATTCCTTTTCTGATGGCGGCCAGCACGACTCCCTTGCCACGGCCCTGACCCATGCTGCTCAGATGGCGCAGCAAGGCGCTGACATTCTGGACATTGGCGGCGAGTCCACGCGTCCTGGCGGAGAGGCTGTTGATCTGGAAGAGGAGTGGGCGCGCGTCGCTGAGCCCATTGCCAGGCTGGCCTCAAAGGCGCTTCCGGTTTCCATTGATACCTACAAAGCAGAGATCGCCCGTCGCGCCGCACAGGCTGGCGCGGTGATCATCAATGATGTGTGGGGCATGACGCGTGATGAGGCTATGGCTGATGTTGTGGCCGAAACCGAAAGCCTCGTCTGCATCACCTATAATCGCGGCGAGGCCAATGCAGACATCGATCTGCGACAGGACATGACGGACTTCTTCGGCCGCGCTTTCGACATGGCCGCTCAAGCCGGCATTCCGCGTGGGCATATCCTGCTCGATCCCGGTGTCGGCTTTGGCAAGACCTATGAGCAAAATTTCGGCGTACTGGCGCATCTCGATGCGCTGGTGGAGACAGGCTTCCCCGTTCTTGTGGGCGTGTCGCGCAAATCCTTTATCGGGCGCCTGACCGGCAAGCCTGTAGAAGACCGTCTGATCGGCACACTTGCTGCCAATCTCGACAGCGTACAACGCGGCGCTGCAATCCTCCGCGTTCATGATGTGGCTGAGCACCGCGAGGCGCTCGACATGATCCAGTCTATTGGGAGTGCCCGTTGACCGACCGTATTTTCGTAACGAACCTTTGTCTGCATGGCTTTCATGGTGTTCACACCGCCGAGAAATCGCTCGGCCAGAAATTCTTTATCGACATTGACTGCCGTCTTGCAGAGCCGGCCACTTCCAGCGACCTGATGGAAGAGACTGTCCATTATGGTGAAGTCTGCGATCTGGCAGAGGAACTGTCCGGCAAGACGGTGTTCAATCTGATCGAGACCTTCGCGGAACGCATTGCCTCCGCCATTCTGGAAAAGTGGAACATCGTCGAGGAAGTGACTGTCACCGTCCGCAAACCCTCCGCGCCGATTCGCCATCTGGTAGACCATGTCGGCGTTGCCATCACGAGGTCCCGCAATGGCTGAGGCGGCGCTCGGTCTCGGGACAAATCTCGGGGACCGGGAAGCCGTTCTGGCGCGGGCAGTAGACTTGCTGGCAGCGACGGCTGGCATCACGCTTGGCGCAGTGTCGCGTCTCTATCGCAGCGCGCCCTGGGGCGTGGCGGACCAGCCGGACTTTCTCAATCTCTGCCTGCTGATCGACACGGATCTGCAGCCCGCCGATCTGCTGGCGGCGTGCAAGCAAGTAGAGGAGAAGCTGGGCCGTCAGGCGCGTCTGCGTTGGGGGCCGCGTGAGATGGATGTCGATATATTGCTGATGCCGGGCGTTGAGATGGACACGGAAAGCCTGGCCATTCCGCATCCGCGTATCACAGAGCGTCGTTTCGTGCTTGAGCCGCTCAGCGAACTGGTGCCGGACTGGCTGCTGGCTGGCGGGGGCACCGTCAAAAGTATGACGGCCGCCCTCATGGAGAAGGCGGCCGAGCAGATTTGCGAACCGGATGAGGCCGCAACGCGAAAGTTCGCATTGCTGCGTGCCTGCTAGAGGTTCTTCACGATATCCTCGACCATCTTCTTGGCGTCTGCGAGCAGCATCATCGTGTTGTCGCGAAAGAAGAGTTCGTTCTCAATGCCGGCATAACCGGAGCCCATCGAACGCTTGATGAAGAGGACCGTGCCGGCGTTTTCCACATCGAGGACAGGCATGCCGTAGATCGGCGATGTCTTGTCGGTCTTTGCGGCCGGGTTGGTCACGTCATTGGCGCCGATGACGAAGGCGACTTCGGAATTTCGGAAGTCGGAGTTGATGTCTTCCAGTTCGAAGACTTCGTCATATGGCACCTGCGCCTCGGCGAGGAGCACGTTCATGTGGCCGGGCATCCGGCCCGCAACAGGGTGGATGGCGTATTTGATCTCGACGCCTTCTTCCTTCAGCTTGTCGCACATCTCTTTGAGGGCGTGCTGGGCCTGAGCCACCGCCATGCCGTAGCCAGGCACGATGATGACCTTTGAGGCGTTCTTCATGATGAAGGCCGCGTCTTCAGCCGAGCCGCGTTTGAACGGACGGTCGACCTGAACGCCGCCCCCGCCAGCGGCTGCATCGTCGCCGCCGAAGCCGCCCAGGATGACCGAGATGAAGCTGCGGTTCATACCTTTGCACATGATGTAGGACAGGATCGCACCGGAGGAGCCGACGAGGGCACCGGTAATGATCAGCGCGAAATTGCCGAGTGTGAAGCCCAGCGCCGCTGCAGCCCAGCCGGAATAGGAGTTCAGCATGGACACAACGACCGGCATGTCTGCGCCGCCAATCGGGATGATCAGCGTGATTCCCAGAATCAGCGCCAGAACAGTAAGCCCCCAGAAGGCCCACTGAGCCGTGCCGCCTGTCTGGATCAGGACAACCAGAAGAGCAATGATGCCAGCGGCGATCAGGATGTTCAGGACATGACGTGCCGGCAGCATGATCGGTGCGCCGGACATGTTGCCGTTCAGCTTGGCGAAGGCGATGACAGAGCCAGTAAAGGTGAGCGCACCAATGGCGGAACCGAGTCCAAGCTCGATCAGGGAGGCCATCTTGATGCCTTCAGTGCCCATGATGCTGAACTGAACGGGTGAGTAGAGCGCTGCTGCGGCCACAAGTACGGCGGCAAGGCCGACGAGGCTGTGGAAGGCAGCGACCAACTGCGGCATGGCGGTCATCGGAATACGACGCGCGGTGATGGCGCCAATGGTGCCACCGATTGCGACACCGCCCAGGATCAGGCCCCAGGTGGTAACGTCAAGTTCGTTCCAGAGCAGGGCGAGGGTCGTTGCGACCGCGATGCCCATGCCGATCATGCCATTGCGGTTCCCTTTGCGGCTGGTCGCCGGGCTGGAGAGACCGCGCAGGGCCAGGATGAAAAGGATACCGGCGACGAGATAGAGCAGCGGTGCCCAGGTAGAGTGAAAACTGTCCACGGCTTAATCCCCCTTCTTCTTGTACATGGCCAGCATGCGCTGGGTGACGAGGAAGCCGCCGAAAATGTTCACGCTGGCGAGAATCACGGCGACGGTGCCGAGGATCTTGGACACCCAATTGTCGGAGGTCAGGCCGAGCGTTGCCGTGGCAACCAGCGCGCCAACGATGATCACCGAGGAGATGGCGTTCGTCACGGCCATCAGCGGGGTATGCAGGGCCGGGGTTACGCTCCAGACGACATAATAGCCGACGAAGCAGGCCATGGCGAAGAGGGCTGCAAGGAGTACAGTTGAGTTGATGCCGCCGGCATCCGCGAAGGCGGGCAGCGCAAAGCTGGCCGCGGCAAGCGTCAGGAGTGCGCGCTTCATGATTTGATCCTTTCGTTCACCGTCTCGCCACCCTTGGTCAGGAGCATGGCGGTAACGATTTCGTCTTCGGTATCGAGATTGAGGCTGCCGTCCTCGGCCGTCACGAGCGGCAGGAAGGCGAGCAAATTCTTGGCAAACAGCGATGACGCGTCTGCGGGCAGGCGGGCTGGCAGGTTCGAGAACCCGGCCACTTTCACGCCATTCACATCCACGACCTGATCTGGTTCGGACAGCGGGCAGTTACCGCCCTGGCTGACCGCCATGTCGACGATCACCGCGCCGGGCTTCATGGTTTTCACCATGTCTTCGGATACGAGGACAGGGGCCGGGCGGCCGGGTATCAACGCCGTGGTGACGACAATGTCCTGCTTGGCGATATGATTCGCAGTCAGTTCAGCCTGCTTGGCCTGATATTCCTTCGACATTTCCTTGGCATAGCCGCCAGCCGTTTCGGCGGCCTTGAACTCTTCATCCTCTACCGCGATGAATTTTGCGCCCAGCGAGGCGACCTGTTCTTTCGCAGCGGGGCGAACGTCCGTTGCGGTCACGACCGCACCCAGACGGCGGGCGGTCGCGATGGCCTGAAGACCGGCAACGCCTGCGCCCATGACGAAGACTTTTGCCGGCGCGATGGTGCCGGCGGCGGTCATCATCATCGGCATGGCGCGGCCATAGATTTGCGCGCCTTCGATGACGGCGCGGTAGCCGGCCAGGTTTGACTGGGATGAGAGGGCATCCATACTTTGCGCGCGTGTGATACGCGGTGTGAATTCCATGGACAGGGCCGCAATCTTCCTCGCATTCAGCGGCGCAGCGTCCAGGCTTGTTGGGTCCATCAGGGCGATCAGCGCGACGCCTTCCGGCAGCGCAGCCATTTCATCGGCTTCAGGCGCACGCACCTTGAAAACAATGTCGGCACCGGATGCAGCCGAGGCAGCATCCTTTGCGATCGTCGCGCCGGCTTCAGTAAAGCTATCGTCAGGGAAACCTGCGATAGTGCCCGCGCCGGACTCGATTGTAATTGAGTGGCCACTGGCCACCAGCTTCTTGACGGTTTCTGGTGTAGCCGCCACACGGGTCTCACCAGATCGCCTCTCCCTCAAAACAGATATTTTCATATGTCTGGGATAGAGGAAAATTCTTGCGGCGCACAACTAATATTTTTTATTCGGAGGGCATGAGATTGTTCAGTTTAGCTAAAAAGACGGCTTTGGTTACCGGGGCGTCCAGTGGTCTTGGCCGTCATTTTGCCGGGGTTCTGGCAGAAGCTGGCGCTCAAGTTGTGCTCGCCGCGCGCCGGTTGGAGAAGCTGGAAGAGGTTGCGGCAGAGATCGAGAAGAAGGGCGGCAAGGCTCTGCCAGTTGCCATGGACGTTACGTCCGAAGATAGCGTTTCGGGTGCATTCGCCGAAGTGAAGGAAGCGCTGGGCCATCCGTGCGATATCATCGTGAACAATTCCGGCATGTCACGCGAAGGCTGGTATTGGGAGATGGCGGAGAAAGACTGGAACACGGTCATCGACACGAATCTTACCGGCGTCTGGCGCGTGGCTAAGCATGGGACCAAGGCGCTGATCCATGCGGGCCAGGGCGGTTCGATCATCAACATTGCCTCGATCACGGGGCTGGGCACATCGCAGATGATTTCCGCCTATGCGTCCTCCAAGGCGGCGGTTGACCATCTGACGCGCAACATGGCGGTGGAAGCTGCCCGCCATGGCATCCGCGTCAACGCGATTGCGCCGGGCTATTTCAAGACCGCCATCAATGATGAGTTCCTGGATTCCGAGTATGGCGAGAAGATGCGCAAGCGCGTCGTGATGCGCCGGTTTGGCGAATACAAGGAGTTGACCGGGCCGCTGCTTCTGCTGGCCTCCGAAGAGGGCAGCTACATGACCGGGGCAACCCTTGTTGTGGATGGCGGCCACAGCCTGTCACCTCTGTAGATCCTGTAAAATAATCAAAACTATAAAAAGTGGGGCTGAGTCGCCGAATCGAATCAGTCCCACAGATTATGTTAGGTAAAGATTAGGCCTCTTGTGACACAAGTTCCGAAGACCTTTCGGAGACTTGATTTATGGCTTTGCCAAACCCCAAACCCGAATTGCACGAAGATGGATTCGTAGCGGAAAATACAGGCGAGAACAGCCGGGCCGCTCCAGAGCAGACACTTGATGCCAGCGCTCATGGAAACTCCCCGGCACGTTATCTTCAAGCCCGTATCGCTGAAGAGCTTTTGGTCCCGAAAGGGCCGAGCATTCGCAGTTCACTCTCAACCATTTTGATCCTTTGCCTGGCAATGACCGTTGCCGCTCTGAGCGTGTACAGCATGGGTTGGGTTTAGGCACCCGCCGATCAATTCTGACAGATATAGGGGCCAGAACTGGCCTTAATCCTATTTAACCCTAAACTTCAGAGACATCACTCGCCTGTCCCGTCTCAAGGAGCCTTTGCCCCATGCGTGTAAGAAAAGCTGTTCTTCCGGTTGCCGGATTTGGAACCCGAGTTCTTCCTGCCACGAAAGCCGTCCCGAAAGAACTGTTGCCGGTCGTTGACCGTCCGGCCTTGCAATATGTCGTGGACGAAGCCCTGGAAGCCGGAATCGAGCACATCGTCTTTGTGACGGGACGCAACAAGGGCGCGATCGAAGACTATTTCGACATTCCCTATGAGCTGGAAGTCGCGCTGGAGAAGAAGGGCAAGGACGCCATTCTGGAGCAGGTGCGCTCCACGACACTGCCGGCGGGGGCCGCAAGCTTTGTGCGCCAGCAATCTCCGTTGGGGCTTGGCCATGCGGTGTGGTGCGCGCGGGACATTATCGGCAATGAGCCGTTCGCGATCCTGCTGCCGGATGTGATCGTCAAGGCAAAGCCCTCTGGCCTTGCCCAGATGGTGGTGGCCTATAACAAAGTAGGCGGCAATATCGTCGCCGTGGACCCTGTGCCGATGGAGCGCGTCTCCTCCTATGGCGTGATCGCGCCGGTTTCCCGCGATGGCCGTCTGATCAAGATGTCCGGCATGGTTGAGAAGCCGCCGGTCGAAAGCGCGCCGTCCAATCTCAAGATCACGGGCCGCTATATTCTGCAGCCGGAAGTTTTTGATCTTCTTGAAGATCAGGACCCGGGTGCGGGCGGCGAGATTCAGCTGACCGACGCCATGGCGCGTCAGATGGAGAGCCAGGATTTCTATGCGTATGAGTTTGACGGCAAGGAATATGATTGCGGCTCAAAAGCCGGTTATTTCGAAGCCGTGCTTGCCCACGCACTGGACAATGAAGAGATTGCCGAGGCTGCCAAGGCGCTTGTGAAGCAATATGCGGGTGAACTGTAGCATAACGCCGCTTTTCATGGCCTCGGAATGTGGCTAATCCGGCTACATGACCGAGCGTAACCTTCCCGAATTTCATGACGTCGTCGCGGCAGAATCCCGCGTGCAGGGCGTTGTCCGCGAAACCCCTGTTCTGAGTCATCCTGTATTGGATGAGCGGGCAGGGGCTACTGTTCTGATAAAGGCTGAATGCCTGCAGGTGACGGGCAGCTTCAAGATACGCGGCGCCATGAACCGGCTGTCGCAAATACCTGATAGTCAGCGTGCGGCAGGTGTGGTTGCATTCTCTTCCGGAAACCATGCGCAGGGTATTGCCCGCGCGGCGCGGCTGCTGGGCATGCCAGCGCTGATCGTGATGCCGGAAGATGCCCCCCAGATCAAAGTTGATGGTGTCAAGGCCGATGGCGGCGACGTCCACCTGTATGATCGCAATTCAGAAAGCCGGGAAGACATCTCCGAGCGCATCGCGGCGGAGCGCGGCGCAGTGCTGGTGCCGAGTTACGATGACCCGGACATTATTGCCGGGCAGGGCACAGCCGGCATGGAATTCGCGCGCCAGGCCGAAGCGCTTGGCGGGCCGCTGGATCATCTGGTCTGTTGCGCAGGCGGAGGCGGTCTGACGAGCGGCATTGCGCTCGCCATGGAAGGCCTATCGCCGAAAACCTCCATCTGGACAGCTGAGCCGGAAGGCCATGATGACTGGGCGCGATCTCTGGCGAGTGGAGAGCTTTGCCGCAATGCCCCGGGTACGCGCTCTATATGTGATGCGATCCTGACGCCTTCGCCGGGGGAGAAATATACTTTCGCGCTTGGTAAACGCCTGTTCGCAGGCGGTATGGTTGTTTCTGACGATGAGGTGCGCGAGGCTATGCGTCTGGCCTTCCGCTATTTGAAGATCGTGGTTGAACCCGGTGGCGCGGCGGCTCTGGCGGCTGTCTTGCGCGGTGTTCCTGAAGGAATGAAAGGCAAACGCATCGGGGTTATGGCAACGGGCGGCAATGTCGATCCAGAAACCTATGCGAGTATAATTTCTCCTTAAGGTATATGCCCTATTGTCCAATCCAGGTTAACCCTGTGGTTTTAGACGTTTCGCTATGGTTAACGCGCCGTTCTGCAAGCGGCGCAGATTTGCCTGCAGGTCTTCAAGAGACCTTATAGGCTTCTGATTCATGATGAATGCTGATGAGAGCGCATTATGCGCGCAAGAGGGCATTCAGAATGAAAGTGACTCCGCTTTTAAGTCTGGGACTATCTGCGGTGCTGGGGATCGGCGCAGTCTTTCTCGGCCGGTATTATATGACCGCTGACAATAATGACGCCGACGCGCAGCCGCAAATCGCTGCCGTCGAGATGGCAAGTGTGCTGGTTGCAGCAAACGCAATCGAGCCGGGTGAGGAAGTCACTGGTGCTCAGGTGCGCAGCATTGAATGGCCTGCCAACGCCCTGCCGGAAGGTGTTTTGCGAGACGCTGCAGATCTGGAAACCGTGCGCTATGCGCGGGGACTGATACTGCCGGGCGAACCTATCATGGCAGCCAAGCTGGATGAGGCGAGCAACCTTCTCACGCTGGCCGCAGCCATTGAGCCGGGCATGCGTGCCGTGGCAATCACGGTACGGAGTGATACAGGTGTTGCCGGTTTCGTGTTGCCCGGTGATCGTGTGGACGTAAACGAGTTTATCGAGAAGGAACCTGGTAATTCGGCCACCTTTCAGGATGGCGACCAGATGCGCGTTTCAGGCAAGATGATTGCGCGGCCTGTTCTGCGCAATGTCAAAGTGCTGGCCATAGACCAGATATTTGAGTCCAACATGGAAGGGGCTTTCCCATCCAACACTGTGACGCTGGAAGTCACACCCGAAGGCGCGCTCGCCTTGGGGGCGGCCGGTACGCAGGGCGCTTTGGGCCTGGCGCTGATCGGCCGTGCGGAAGAGGCGGATACCCTGTCTGTCGTGAAGACCGAGCCCAAGCGCGTCATTGTGCGCCGTAGCCCCACACGGACAACTGCGCCGCGTACGACCAATGTGCGCGTCATCAATGGTGACAAGGAAACCCAGGTCGATGCACCGGTCTCCAAGCCCAAAACCCTGACAGAGGAGGCGAGCTGATGACTGGTCTGATGCGTACCGCCATCTGCGCTCTAGCGTGTTTGAGCCTGTCTGCACCTGCCTTTGCGTGGACAGAACGCACCTCCGCGCCCGAGGCGCAAATTCTGGTGCTGGAAAAGGGACGTTCTGCAGTGATTGAGGCAGATGAAGCATTTGCCACGCTGGTCGTGGCAGACCCTGAAATTGCCGAAGCCATGGCGACCTCCAATCGTTCATTTTTTCTACGCGGCAAGGTGCCGGGCTCCACAACCGTCCTGATTTACAATGACGAAGGCGAAATTTCCGAACTGATCGACGTTGAGGTTGAACTCAGCCTGGATGAGTTGCGCAGTGATCTTGGCAATCTTCTGCCCGGTGAGGATATTTCCGTCTACCCCGTGCATGATGGGGTGTTTCTGGATGGCAAGCTGACCACGGCTGCAGCAGCCGAAATGGCGGTGCAGCTTGCTGAGCGCTATGTGCCGGGCGGTGTCGCCAATGGCCTGTCGGTCGGGCAGAGCCAGCAGGTGCTGCTGGAAGTGCGCTTTCTTGAGGCCAGCCGTACAGCGGTAAAGGAAATCGGCTTTGGCAACACGATTGATGCCAGAGATGTTTACACGTCAACAGAGTCCGGCTCGATTTCAGGCTTGGCGTCCAAGACGATTGCCTTGTTCACCAATGTGGGCGGCGAAAATATCGACATTCAGCTGCGCGCATTGGAATCCAAGGGTATAATCCGTACACTGGCAGAGCCGAACCTGGTGGCGCTTTCCGGTGATACAGCCAGCTTCCTGGCCGGAGGCGAATTCCCGATCCCGGTGGCGACCAGTAATGGCGAGATCACTGTCGAGTTCAAAAAGTTCGGCGTGAGCTTGGACTTTACTCCCACGGTGCTGGGGGATGGGCTGGTGAATCTGCGCGTGCGGCCGGAAGTGTCGCAGCTGGACAGGGCGAATGGTATTCGCGCGTCTAACATCGAAATTCCCGGAATTTCCGTGCGCCGTGCAGACACAACCGTTGAACTTCATGACGGGCAGGCCTTTGCGATCGCCGGACTGCTGCAGAATGACTATTCCAATGATGTGCGCCAGACGCCCTGGCTGGGCAATGTGCCTGTGCTGGGAGCGCTGTTCTCTTCTAAGCGCTATCAGCGCAATGAGAGCGAACTGGTGATCATCATTATCCCGCGAATGGTGCAGCCTGCTGCGCATCCGGAACTTCTCTCCAATCCTCTGCAAGCCTTCGCAGAGCCGAGCGATTCCGAGCTGTTTCTGCTGAATAAGACAACTGTGCCGTCGGTCGTGAATTGAGGGTCGAGAGATGAAAACCGTATCAAGAGCTTTGGGGCTAATCGCTGTCATCTGCCTGCCTGCGGCCTGTGCCACGCAGGAGCAGCAGGAAGGTTATATTTTGGGTCAGGCGACCGCTGACAACATCGCCATACAGGCCGTTCGTGATGTTGCCCTGCCAAATTCAAAAGCCGTTGAATCCACATCTGGCGTTCGTGCGGCACAGGCCGTGAAGGCGCTGAATGAGGGCAAGACGAAGGAACTGCGTCAGGCATCGTCCGGCTCAACGGGAGGGAGCTGATGTCAGCGGCAGCAAGAAAACTGGACGGTGAAGGTGGCTCTGCGCCCTTGCGTCAGATCCCGGCGATTGCCGCGCTGGCGGGGCCAGAGCGCATGGCGCAATTGCGCACGGTCTGCCGCGATGTGGTTGATCTGTCCCAGATGGAGCCTGCCAAAGCCGTGCAGGCCTATGGCGGCGCGCTTCTCTTGCTGGAGCATGGCGTTGCGGGTGTAGAGCAGATTGTGCTGGGCCTTGCCGTGGAACAACCGGACACGGCCGTCCTGATGGTCTCCGACAATCTGCCTGTGCATATCGTTCGGGCCCTGATGAAGCTGGGCGCTTCAGACATCTTGCCTATATCTGCGCAAGCCTCCGATATTGTTGAGGCGGTCGAGCGGCTGAAAGAGACGGCGGAGAAAGCAGAGCAAGGCAGTGATGTGCGCCCCTCCGCGGTCTGCTGGGCATTCCGCGGCGCTGTCGGAGGTGCGGGGGTCACTACGATGGCCATCGAGAGTGCATTTGCCATAGCGGAGAAAGTACGCGGGGCCAAAGTCTGCCTGGTTGACCTGAATTTGGCGGACGGCATGACGAGTTCATTTCTGGAGGCCGTGCCGAAGCTGGACTTGCCTGCATTGTCGGCTGCGCCAGAACGTCTTGATGCACGCCTGCTGGCTGCCTGGTGCTATGAGCATCCTGATGGCGTGTCTGTTATCACAGCGCCGCGCAATCCGGATGCTGACGCGCTGGGCAATGAGGCGGCCATTCTGCGCCTTCTGGATGTTGCATGCGCAGAGTTTCAGTATGTGCTTGTGGACATGCCCCGTCACATGATGCCATGGACCAAGCCGGTTCTGGGCGCCGTCGACGAAGCGATCATCATCAGTGAGCTGACTGTGCCAAGTCTTCACGCTGCGGCCGACATGGCACGCGAAGTGGATATCCTGCGCGGTGATGCCGGCAAGGCCAAGCTGGTGCTCAACCGGATGTTCCCGAAAAAGCGCTTCCGTGCGGAGTTTGCCGTCGACAAGGCCGAGAAAGCCATCGATCGTAAAATCGACGCGACGATTACCTCTGACTGGGACGCCGCGCGCACGGCTGTCAATCTGGGCAAGCCCATCGCCGACGTGAAGCCGAAGAGCGCGCTGGTGGCCGATGTCGCAAGCTTTGTGGACTTCCTGCTGCCTGAAGGTGTGACGGCAGAGGCGAACATGTCAGGTAAGAGGCGCGCAAAATGAGCCGATTTGGATTCTCCGGCGGGGGCAGCAAGCCCGAGGAAACTGTTACGCAGACGCAGGTGGTGACGCCTGTTGCTGCGCCGAAGCCTGTTCAGCCCGTGCCTGTCCCGTCAAATGACACGAAAGGCTTTGATCAACTGGATGCGAAACTGCGCATTCATGCCAAGCTGATCGACGAACTGGACCTTTCCGCACTCGACAAGCTGGATGACGAGACCATGCGCCGCCGCGTGCGGGGCATCGTGTCAGAGATCATCAAGAAGGAAGACATGGCAATGTCCGCTGCGGAAGAGGCAAGCTTTGCCGACGCTGTGATGGACGAGATGACAGGCCTGGGCCCGATTGAGCCTCTGCTCAAGGACGATTCCATCGCGGATATCCTGATCAATGGCTGCAATCAGGTATATGTCGAGCGCCACGGCAAGCTGCAGATTGCACCTGTGCGCTTTGCGGACAATGACCATTTGCTGCGCATTGTGCAGCGGATTGTGTCTGCGGTGGGCCGCCGGGTGGATGAAAGCCAGCCGCTGGTTGATGCGCGGTTGCTGGATGGCAGCCGTGTGAACGCTGCAGTGTCTCCCATCGCTATTGATGGTCCTTTGGTTTCCATTCGAAAGTTCTCGAAATCTCCGCTGACCATGGAAAAACTGGTGGGCTTCGGTGCCATTCCGCAACCTGTTGCAGACTTCATTCTGGGCGCCGTAAAGTGTCGGGCTTCAACGGTGATTTCCGGCGGTACAGGCTCCGGCAAGACAACACTTTTGAACGCGCTGTCCTCTGCGATCAGCCCGGATGAGCGTCTTATCACGATTGAAGATGCCGCTGAGCTTCAGTTGCAACAGCCCCATGTCGCGCGCATGGAAACCCGTCCGCCGAATATTGAGGGCAAGGGCGAGATCCGTCAGCGGGAGCTGGTCAAGAACGCGCTGCGGATGCGTCCTGACCGGGTGATCCTGGGCGAGGTGCGATCTGAGGAGGCGTTCGACATGCTGCAGGCCATGAATACCGGCCATGAAGGCTCCATGGCGACGATCCACGCCAACAATCCGCGCGATGCCCTGACCCGTCTGGAACAGATGGTGATGATGGGCGGAATGAAAATCTCAGAAGAGGCCATCCGTGGACAGATTGCATCTGCGGTGAACTTCATCGTTCAGGCAACGCGCCTGTCGGATGGTTCCCGGAAGGTGGTGTCCATTGCCGAAATTACCGGCATGGAAGGCGCTGTTGTGCAGATGCAGGAGATCTTCCGGTTTGAGCGCACTGGCACCACCGATGAAGGCAAAGTGCTCGGCCATTTCGCCGCGACCGGCCTTCGCCCGCAATTCCTGGATGAGATGGAACGCCGCGGCGTGTACATGCCAGCTGGTCTGTTTGATCCTTCAACCCGTTTCTAAGGGCCCATCGATTTGCCTTCACTGCCTGACCTCTCCAATATCAGCATGGTTCTCGTGATCCCTGCCGTAATGGCGATGGGGGCAATTTTTCTTGCGATCCAGTCTGTGGTGGGCCTGGTCACGAATGCGCAGACTCACCGCATCGTGAACAGAAGACTTCAGTTCAAGGAACGCTTTGAGAGTAGCAATGAAGCCATGATCGAGCTCCGCAAGAGCCGGGGACTCGACAAGGACGGCAATCTGTCGATGCCCGTGCAATGGTTCAATCAGTTGGCGGTGCAGTCCGGTTTGCCGTTCCAGCCGGTGCGCTGGTTTGGCATGGCTGCGATAGCGGGCGCGATTGCTGCGTTCGCCTATATCCGTTTCGTTGGTGGTTGGCCCATCGCTGCAGGGATTGCGCTGGTCGTTTTTATGGTGGGCCCTATTATCGGGCTTAAATTCGTAGCAGGGCGGCGCATGAAAAAGCTGTCCCAGCAATTGCCGGATGCGCTGCAGATTGTCTGCCGCAGCCTTGAGGCAGGCCACCCTGTTGCCACAGCTGTGGCGCTGGTGGCGCGCGAGATGCCGGACCCGATCGGCACGGAATTCGGCATGGCGGCGGATGAGGTTTCCTACGGTATGTCGCTGACCAATGCCGTGCAACGCATGGCGATCCGGGCAGGGGATCCTGATGTCGAGCTGTTCTCGGCAACGGTGCGCCTGCAGGAGCGGACGGGAGGCAATCTGTGCGAATTGCTGAAAGCAAATACCACAACCATCCGTGAACGTCAGACCATGCGTCTGAAGGTCAAGGCGGCTTCGTCCGAGGGGCGTGTCTCTGCCATGATCCTGACGGCGGCACCCTTCATGGTGATGGGGGCAATCCATACGTTGCGCCCGGAATTCTATGGCGATGTGATCGACGATCCGCTGATCAAGATTGCCTTTCCGGCTCTCTTCGTCTGGATGGCGATTGGAAATCTGGTCATGCGCAAAATGATCAATTTCAAGATGTAGGGGAGGAAGACAGATGAGCCTTTCTCTCGCCACCCTTATCCCTATTGTCATGCTGGCGCTTGCCGGATTCCTGGCTTTGCCTGCCATTCTGGCTTTCGTGCGCAGCTGGCGCGCCAAGGAAGATCTGGAGCGTCGTCTGGAGCGCCGAGATTCCCGCCCGCGCGAGGATGCGCCGCGCAATGAGAGCCGTATTGGCCGTGCCGTCATCGGGCTGGCCAACAAGGCGACCCCACAGAATGAAGAGGCCGTCAGCGCGGTGCGGGGCAAGCTCAACAAGGCGGGCTTTACTGGGCCCAATGCCGTGGCGCGCTATTACGTGGCGCGGCTGCTGTGTCTTGTCGTGCCGCCTATCATGCTGGTGTTCGCGCTGCCCTATCTGAACCTGTCCGGCATGATGATGCTGATGATTGCCATCGGAGTGGTGATCGCCGGGTTGTTGGCGCCAGACTTCTATCTCTCCAACAAGGCAAAGCAGCGCGAGCAGATGTGCTCTGCCGGGTTCCCGGACATGATGGATCTGATGGTGGCCTGTGTTGAGGCGGGCCTCAGCCTGGATGCGTCCGTACAGCGGGTCGGGGAAGAACTGGAAACGCGCCATCCGATCATTTCGAGCTATATGCGCACGCTCTCTCTGGAACTAAGAGCGGGCAAGCCGCGCAAGAATGCCTGGCGTGCCTTTGCCGACCGGATGGCCATCGAAGAGGCCGGATCGCTAGCCACAATGCTGCGTCAGGCCGAGGAAATGGGGACGAGTCTGGGGCAGACCCTGCGAATATTTTCGGCTGATATGCGCCAGCGCCGCATCCTCGTTGCAGAAGAGAAAGCCATGGCTTTGCCGGCGAAAATGACCCTGCCTTTGATTTTCTTTGTGTTTCCGGTACTTATGGGGGTGTTGACCCTGCCTGCCATCGTAAAGATGCAAGGCGTGTTTTAGTGAAATCCTTGCTAGGCGAGTCAGCCTGGCATTGCTAACTATGGCCCATGAGCATGACATATCTCGACTTCGAAAAGCCCATTGCGGAGCTGGACGCGAAGATTTCCGAACTGGAGGCCCTTGCCGCCAGCAAGGATGGTCCGTCAATCAAGGACGAGCTGACAAAGCTGAAGGCCAAGTCCACCAAGCAGCTGAAGGACCTGTACAAGGATCTGAACGCATGGCGCAAAACCCAGGTGGCCCGGCATCCGGATCGTCCGCATTTCTCTGATTTCATTGAGAACGTCTTCGAAGATTTCGAAGAACTGGCGGGCGACCGTGTCTACGGCAATGACGACGCCATTGTTGGCGGTCTTGCGCGCTTCAAGGGCCGTCCTGTTGTCATCATGGGCCACGAGAAGGGTCGCACCATCGAGAAGCGCCTGAAGCACAATTTCGGCATGGCGCACCCCGAAGGCTACCGTAAGGCAGTGCGCCTGATGGACCTGGCCGAGAAATTCGACCTGCCGGTGCTCAGCTTCCCGGATACGCAAGGCGCCTATCCCGGGAAGGGCGGTGAAGAGCGTGGCCAGGCAGAAGCCATTGCCCGCGGCACGCAGCGCGGCCTATCCTTGGGCGTTCCCTTCGTCACGCTGATCATTGGCGAAGGCATGTCTGGCGGCGCAATCGGTATTGCTGCGGCCAACAAGGTGCTGATGATGGAGCATGCCATCTATTCCGTGATCTCTCCGGAAGGCTGCGCGTCCATCCTGTATCGTGATGCCGGCAAGGCCAAGGATGCTGCTGAAGCGATGAAGATCACCGCGCCGGACCTGCTGAAGACGAAGGTCATCGATGATGTGGTGAAGGAGCCTGTCGGCGGCGCACATCGCGATCCGAAACGGGCGATGGCAAATGCGGCCAAGGCGCTGGATGCGGCCCTGAAAGAGCTGGAAGGCATGAGCCCGGCTGAGCTGCGCACCCAACGCAAGGAGCGTTTCTACGCCATTGGCCGCGAAGGGCTGTAGTGCCGTAGGCCCGCTGGCCTGACCAAATGCCCGAGAAGGACTGGATCTCCAGCTATTTTGCCCCTCTGGCCCGGTCATCCGGAGCGGCAGGCCTGATGGATGATGTCGCGGAGCTGAGCTCTGCAGGTGGCGCACCTGTGGTCGTCACCGTGGATGCGATGGTGGAGGGCGTTCACTTCCGCGTGGATGATCCATTGGAATCTGTCGCGCGAAAGCTGGTACGCGTGAATGTCTCGGACACTTATTCTGCGGGGGCCTTGCCTGCTGAGGCGCTGCTCACGCTGGGCTGGCCGGAGCAGAGGCCAGAATCTGACCTTGCGGACTTCGCCAAGGCCTTCGGGGATGAGTTGGCCGCGCATGGCATCCAGCTATTGGGCGGCGATACGGTGAAGGCGCCTGCGGGCCTGTTCCTGTCTCTGACGCTGACAGGGGTTTGCCAGGGGGTGAGTCCTGTGCGCCGTGCGGGTGCGCGGCCGGGCCAGGATGTCTGGCTGACGGGGCAGATTGGTGCCGCCTGTCTCGGTTTTGATGCGCTGGAACGGGGCGAGACGGCAGACCCATGGATGACCGCGTATCGGGAACCCCAATTGCCTGCAGCTGGAATTGCCTGCCTAGTCGGCCAGCACGCCTCGGCAGCGATGGACGTCTCGGATGGACTGCTGGGGGACGCTGCTCAGATGGCAAAAGCCTCCGGATGCGGGATAGAGATCAATCTCGAAAATATTTCTGTCGCGGGGAATTCCCGTGATCTGGCCGAAATTCTGCGGCTGACGACATGGGGGGATGACTATCAAATCCTGTTTTCGGCCGAAAAAAACAAGCGGGACGAGATCCTCTCTCACGCCGCTGCGTCTGTAATGGACATTGAGATTGTCGGCGAAATGACCGCTGAACCCGGCTTGCGGGCGTTGTGGAGGGGTGAGTCCGTTAACCTCCCAGAAACCCTCGGCTTTGAGCATGGGTGCTGAGGATCTGGGCTGACTCGCCCTCTAAGCGAGCAATATTGCCTATAAGGAACGGGGCGGGCAGGTTAGATACCTATAATAAGCAGTACATGATCAGGGTATAACCTGGCGTTGAAGTCTGTTTTTAAGGGAGGAAACCTAACCTATGTGGTATTATCTCGCTCTAGCAGCGGGCGTCTTGTCAGTCCTCTATGGCTGGCTTCAGATCAATTCGATCATGAAGGCCCCGTCGGGTGATGCGCGAATGCGCGAAATCGCCCAAGCAATTCAGGAAGGCGCAAACGCCTATCTTGGTCGCCAATACCGAACCATTGCCATTGTCGGCGTTGTCGTCGTGGTGCTTCTGGCCATTGCATTCCGCAACTGGCATGCGCCCGTCGGCTTTATCATTGGCGCTGTTCTTTCAGGCGCAGCTGGCTTCATCGGCATGAAAGTGTCTGTACAGGCTAACGTGCGCACGACGGAAGCGGCCAAGTCCGGCCTGAATGCCGGTCTCAAAATGGCGTTCAAATCCGGTGCGATCACAGGCATGCTTGTTGTCGGCCTCGCGCTGCTGGGCATCGTGATCTATTATGGTCTGCTGACCAAAGTGGTTGGCCTCGACCTCGCGGTTGAGGGAGAAAAGCGCCAGATCATCGACTCTCTTGTGGCGCTCGGCTTCGGTGCGTCCCTGATCTCGATCTTTGCGCGTCTGGGTGGCGGTATCTTCACCAAGGGCGCGGATGTTGGCGGCGACATGGTCGGCAAGGTGGAAGCGGGCATCCCTGAGGATGATCCGCGTAACGCTGCCACGATTGCAGACAATGTGGGCGACAATGTCGGTGACTGTGCCGGTATGGCGGCTGACCTGTTCGAGACCTATGCCGTGACCCTGGTTGCTACCATGGTGCTCGGCGCGATCTATTTTGCGGGCTCCAGCTATATCAGCGAAATTATGCTGCTGCCGCTGGCGATTGCCGCCGTCTGCATTCTGACATCCATTGTCGGCACATTCTTTGTGAACCTTGGCGCGGGCAAGACGGATGTCATGGGTGCGTTGTATAAGGGCCTGATCGTGACAGGTGTCTTGTCGATTGGCGGCCTGGCGCTGGCCATTGCGACCGTCATGCCGGCAGGTTTCGGTGTCATGGATGGTGCAGCGGCTGAACTGGGCCTGACCGGAGAAATCACCGGGCTCGACCTGTTTCTCTGCGGTGTGGCCGGTCTGGTTGTGACTGGCCTGATCGTCGTGATCACGGCCTACTATACCGAGACCAAGTATCGTCCGGTGCGCTCTGTCGCGCAGGCGTCTGAATCCGGACACGGTACGAACGTGATTCAGGGTCTCGCAGTGTCGCTTGAATCCACAGCGCTGCCAGCGCTGGTGATCATTGCGGGCATCATCCTGACCTATAATCTGGCCGGCCTGTTTGGCATCGCCATCGCAACAACGACCATGCTGGCGCTGGCCGGTATCATCGTGGCGCTGGATGCCTTCGGCCCGGTGACGGATAATGCGGGCGGGATTGCGGAGATGGCGGAGCTGCCATCAGAAGTGCGTGATACAACCGATGCGCTGGACGCAGTTGGCAACACGACCAAGGCCGTGACCAAGGGCTATGCCATTGGCTCAGCCGGTCTCGGCGCGCTCGTTCTGTTCGCGGCTTATTCGGAAGACCTGAAATACTTCTCGGCACGCGCCGTGGAAGGCGACTTCTTCTATAATGTCTCCGTCAACTTCTCGATTGCGAACCCCTATGTCGTGGTTGGCCTTCTGTTTGGCGGCCTGTTGCCCTTCCTGTTCGGCGGCATGTCGATGATGGCAGTTGGCCGTGCGGCGCAGGCTGTGGTTGAGGAAGTGCGTCGCCAGTTCCGCGAGATGCCCGGCATCATGAAAGGCGAAGTGAAGCCGGACTATGGCCGCGCTGTGGACCTGCTAACCAAGGCCGCGATCAAGGAAATGATCGTGCCCTCTCTGTTGCCTGTGCTGTCACCGATCGTGCTGTTTGGTGTGATCTTCGTGATCGCAGGCAAGGGGGCCGCTTTGGCTGCCGTCGGTGCAATGCTGCTGGGTGTGATCGTGACGGGCCTGTTCGTGGCCATCTCGATGACCTCCGGTGGGGGCGCATGGGACAATGCCAAGAAGTACATCGAAGACGGCCATCATGGCGGCAAGGGCTCTGAAGCCCACAAGGCCGCTGTGACGGGTGATACGGTGGGCGATCCTTACAAGGATACCGCTGGTCCGGCTGTGAACCCGATGATCAAGATCACGAACATCGTGGCTCTGCTTCTGCTGGCTGTTCTCGCCGGCCTGTAAAAGACCTTTATATTCAAGGAGCCCCCGGTGTCAGCACACCGGGGGCTTTTCTATGCGCGAGGCTTATCTATAGATAATTACTATATTGTGATCGGGATGTATCAATTAGTTCTATTCAATTGATTGGGGTATTGTCTCAACATCGCAGGACAGTTCCGGACCATAAATCCCGAAAATGTTCGCGGAATATGTATCCAGCCTGGCCGAGCAATCCCGACCAGGTCATTAGCAACCAAAATAAAATTGGGAGAGGACTATGGACGGAAATGACATGACCCCCGAGGGCAAATGTCCGGTGATGCATGGCGCGCGCGGACGGAGCAATCGCGACTGGTGGCCCAACCAGCTTGACCTGAGCATCCTTCATCAGAATCCCGTGCTCGGCAATCCGCTGGGTGGTGAGTTCAGCTATGCCAAAGAGTTCAAGAAGCTGGATCTGAAGGCGATCAAGCAAGACCTTTATGATCTCATGACCGACTCCCAGGATTGGTGGCCGGCAGACTATGGCCATTATGGCCCATTCTTCATTCGTATGGCTTGGCACAGCGCCGGCACCTATCGGACAGGCGATGGCCGCGGCGGTTCTTCCTCAGGCACGCAACGTTTTGCGCCGCTGAACAGCTGGCCGGACAATGCCAACCTCGACAAAGCACGGCGCCTGCTGTGGCCGATCAAGAAGAAATACGGAAACAAGATTTCCTGGGCGGACCTGATGATCCTGGCCGGGAACTGCGCCATTGAATCCATGGGCGGCACGACCTTTGGGTTTGGTGGTGGCCGTGAAGACATTTTCGAACCCGAGAAAGACATTTACTGGGGCACAGAAATGGAATGGCTCGCCACGAGCGACAAGCCGAACAGCCGCTATACCGGTGAACGTGTTCTCGAAAACCCGCTGGCCGCTGTGCAGATGGGCCTCATCTATGTGAACCCGGAAGGTCCGGACGGAAAGCCTGACCCAATTGCTTCGGGTAAGGACATTCGTGAGACCTTTGCCCGCATGGCCATGAATGACGAAGAGACCGTCGCGCTGACGGCCGGTGGTCACACTTTCGGCAAATGCCACGGCGCTGGCGATGCCGGCATGGTCGGCGCGGAACCGGAAGGCGCTGACATTACAGAACAAGGCCTCGGCTGGACCAGCAAATTCGGTATCGGCAATGGCGATGACACCATTACGAGCGGACTTGAAGGCGCCTGGACGCCCAACCCGATCAAATGGGACAATGGCTATTTTGACATGCTGTTCGGCTATGAATGGGAACTCGTGAAAAGCCCGGCCGGTGCATGGCAGTGGCAGCCGAAAGATGTGAAGGAAGAAGACATGGCGCCAAAAGCGCATGATTCCTCCGGCAAGCAGATCACCATCATGACGACGGCTGACATGGCGATGCGCATGGATCCGGAATATGAGAAAATCTCTCGCCGCTTCCATCAGAACCCGGACCAGTTTGCCGATGCCTTCGCACGCGCCTGGTTCAAGCTGACCCACCGTGACATGGGCCCGGTCTCCCGTTACCTCGGTGAGGAAGTTCCGAGTGAGGAGCTGATCTGGCAAGATCCGGTTCCGGCTGTGGACCATGAGTTGATCGATGCGGCTGATATTGCCGACCTGAAAGACAAGATCATGTCTTCCGGTCTGACAGTCTCCGAATTGGTGACGACTGCCTGGGCGTCTGCCTCCACATTCCGTGGCTCAGACAAGCGCGGTGGTGCCAATGGGGCACGCATTCGCCTGGCGCCGCAGAAGGATTGGGAAGTGAATCAGCCGGTGCAGTTGGAGAAGGTTCTGAAACTGCTGGAAAGCGTCCAGAAGGCCTTCAACTATGCCCAGACGGGCGGCAAGAAAGTCTCCATGGCGGATCTGATTGTCCTCGGTGGCTGCGCGGCTGTTGAGAAAGCCGCCAAAGATGCCGGCCATCCTGTCGATGTGCCATTCAGCCCCGGGCGTACGGACGCCACCGACGAGCAAACGGATGTCGACTCCTTCGATGTGCTGGAGCCAAAAGCGGATGGTTTCCGCAACTATCTGCAGGTTGAGTATTCTGTGCCTGCTGAAGAGTTGCTGGTAGACCGTGCGCAATTGCTGACCCTGTCCGCGCCTGAGATGACTGTTCTGGTCGGTGGCCTGCGCGTTCTGGGTGCTAACCATGCCGGATCCAAGCATGGTATGTTCACGGAACGCCCAGGAAGGCTGACGAATGACTTCTTCGTGAACCTGCTGCATATGGAAACTGCCTGGAAAGCCAAGGGCGATTCAAAGCATGTCTTTGAAGGCCGTGACCGCAAGACGGACAAGGTGAAATGGACAGGAACGCGGGTTGATCTCGTTTTTGGATCCAACTCACAACTGCGTGCTCTGTCTGAAGTCTATGCGCAGGAAGATGCCAAGGAAAAATTCGTGCACGACTTTGTGTCTGCATGGACCAAGGTGATGGATGCGGATCGCTTCGATCTGGCCTGATCCCGGACCTACTGCTGAAACGTGAAGACGGCGCTCTGGTAAACCGGAGCGCCTTTTTTCACGATTTTATCAGCGAGGACGCCATGCGCTGGAATTCTTCCTGCGTCAGGGTTTCAGCCCGCGCCGTCGGGTCAATACCTATATCCTTCAGCCATTCAGCCGCCTTGATGCCGTGCCGCTTT
This sequence comes from Alphaproteobacteria bacterium, assembly GCA_018222605.1. Taxonomy (GTDB): domain Bacteria; phylum Pseudomonadota; class Alphaproteobacteria; order Caulobacterales; family Hyphomonadaceae; genus Hyphomonas. The sequence continues at coordinate 305,466 of JAAEZZ010000001.1, read as the reverse complement.
GCGAGTGGCTTCAACGCCGCACGCAGCATCTTGCGTCTTTGTCCAAAGGCTGCGCCAGCAACTTCTTCCAGCTTGGCCAGGTGCGGATAAGCCTCACCTTCTGGTAGGGGATGCAATACAGCCACGGCGCTATCCACTTTTGGCGGTGGGCGGAAAGCGCCCGGTGGCAGGGTGAAAGCCATGTGAGGTTTGGTCACGGCATGGGCCAGGACGGCAAGGCGCCCATAATGGTCTGTTCCCGGCGCAGCGCAGACACGCTCGGCCACTTCCTTCTGGAACATCAGGGCCATTTCCCCGCGCCATGGGCCGGACTTCAGCCAGTTGATGAGCAAGGGTGTTCCAACATTATACGGAAGGTTTGCTATAATCATGGCGGGTGTATCCGCGCCCAGACCTGCCAGCATGGCTTCCCACTTCACCTTGCGGGCATCCTTCAGGATCACGTGCAGGCGACCTTCGGCAAATTCTGGCCATGTCTTCAGCGCATCGGCAAAGCGCTCGTCCGCCTCAACAGCGATGACTTTGGCCGCGCCATTGTCCAGCAGGGCGCGCGTGAGGCCGCCGGGGCCGGGGCCAACTTCGATGACGGTGCGGCCTTCAACCGGCCCAGCCGCCAGGGCTGTGCGGCGAAGAATATCCGGATCGAAAAGGAAGTGCTGGCCAAGCGCTTTCCTGGCGGTTGCCTGTGTCAGGCCGGGAGGTGTCTGTCCAGCGGTCATGCCGTTCTCTTGCGATTATCCGTCATCAGACGGGCTTGTTTGATGGCTGCGATCAGGCTGTCAGGTTGCGCATTGCCTTGGGCAGCGGCGTCATAGCCTGTGCCGTGATCGGGGCTGGTGCGCACGATAGGCAGGCCCAGCGTGCTGTTCACGCCGCCCCAGAAGTCCAGTGTTTTCACAGGGATCAGGCCCTGATCATGTGTCATGGCGATGATCGCATCGAACCGGCCCGTCAGCGCTTCGGCGAAGACAGTATCAGCAGAGCGGGCATCGCTCATATTGATGCCGGCAGTGCGCAATTGCTCTGCTGCAGGATTGATGATCTCCATCTCTTCACGGCCGATCGTGCCGTTCTCGCCCGCATGCGGGTTCAAACCTGTGAAGGCGAGACGAGGTTCTGCCAGTCCGAAATCCTGTCGCATGGCAGCTGACACGATCTCTCCAAGTGCGACGAGGGCCGGAGTCGTGATGGCGTTGCAGGCTTCGCGCAAAGGCATGTGGATGGTGGCGAGAGCAACACGCAGGCCGCCGCCTGTCAGCAGCATGACCGGTTGCGTCGGTGTCTTCGAGGTAGACTCGCAGAGAGCGGCAATGAACTCTGTATGCCCTGGATGCTTGAAGCCGGCTCCATAGAGCAGGGCCTTGTTGATCGGGTTGGTGACAACGGCATCGGCCTGTCCCTCAAGACAGAGGGAGACGGCGGTTTCAATGGCTTTAATGATGGCTGGTGCCGTGTCCCGGTCTGGCTGCCCGGGACTGGGAATGGGCATATTGGCCAATGCCAGAACGGGCAGGGCTGTCTGAAATACTTCTGACGCCTGATCCGGATGATTGATTATCTCAACCGCCATATGCGGAGCATAAAGCTCCGGTGCGCCGATGACGAAGAAACTGTGCTGCGGTGATCCCTGCAGCTGCTGCCACGCGGCCATAGTAATTTGTGGACCAACCCCGGCGGGATCGCCCATGGTCAAGGCAAGAGGTTTTGTCACGGCTTTGCTCACGCGTGTGGTTTTGACCTAAACGCGAGGTGACGCAAGACCCTAGCGATAGATAATCGTCGCTTCGCGGCGCAGGTCACGCAGTTCGCGCTCGGAGATCATGTTGAGTTCCCGGTCTTTCAGGGAGTTCTTCATGTCCTCGCGGGACGGCAGGGCCTCAGCGCCATCTTCGCGGCGGCAGACATACATCACGGCAAGGCCACGACCCGCAGAGAAGATTTCTGTCGGCTGGCCAACTTCCGTATTCAGCACCAGCGCTTTGCCTTCGGGGCCAAGCTCGTCCACATCAATATCCTTGAGGTCTGCATAGCGCAGGTTGGATTTCGAGTTGGCGGTGCTTTGCACGTCGTCACAGGACTCGATCATGTCCAGAGCGGCTTGCAGGTCAGTTTCCGAGCCGTCCGTAATTTGCAGACGCTTCAGGTCAACTTTGGTCGTCAACTTTGCCGGTTCGCGCTTGGCCATGACATTCAGAATATAGACGCCATCAGCCACAGTAATCGGCTGTAGCAAGGCAGGCGGGGCGGAGGCCTGAATGGCGCTGGCCAATTCTGGCTCAAGGTCTTCTGCCGTGATCCAGCCCATGTCACCGCCGGTCGCCGCAGTCGGTGCAGAGGAAATACGCTGGGCTGCAATGCGGAAATCAGCGCCCTGGTTCAGCTGTTCGATAATCGTGCCAGCCGCCTGGAGGGCTTGTTCCTTCGTTTCCGGGTCTGGCGCGTAGAGAAAGATCTCGGCAACACGGTACTGGGTCTTCTTCAGGGAGCTACGCAGGCGCTCCATCTGGTCATCCACCTGGTTGTCGGAAATACGGATACGGCTGCCATAGAGGCCTGACATCACGCGACTCCACGCGATTTCGGCCTTCATCTGGTCTTCAAGGCTGGCTGGATTGACGCCCGCTGACAGCAATTGTTGTTTCAGCTGTTCACCCGTTGCGCCAGACTGGCGCGCCATGTCGTCGACCGCACCATTAATAGCCTCAGGCTCAATCTCCATTTCGTACTCAGCGGCTTTTTCAAGCTGCAGACGCTCATCGATAAGTTGCTCCAGAGCCTGGCCGGTGATTTGCTGGATCTGCTCCTGGCTCGGTTGCTGTCCACCAAAGCTGAGCAGCAGCAGGCGCGCGCGCTCGCGCACATCGGAATAGGAAATCGGTTTGTCGTTAACGATGGCTGCGATGCCTTCAAGTGCCAGACGTTCCTGGCTGCTGGCGTCCTGAGCCGCAGCGGCGCCTGTCAGGGACAGCGCAAAAACCGATATAGCGGCAAAGATCTGACGTACCATTTATGGCCTCCGTTGAGTGCCCCACCGGGCCCCATGGCGTACTATTCTATCGGACCATACAAGTCCTGTGAGCCTGCGCAACGTATCAGGGCAGTGACCCCTGATATCTTACAGGAAATTAGGAAAAGCGCAGCGTTCTTCACGTGCCGTCCAGGTCGAATCAATCAAACTCGTTGGACCCGAAATCTCCGATTGTTTTCAGGGAGAAACGGATCATGAAGCTCTCTTCCGGGCCCAAAGTCCGGTCCGTGAGTTCGGATCGCTCATAGACCAGCTCAAATCTGGAGCAGTCATCCTCGAAAGCGATGCCGTATTGCTGTCTTGCATTCAGCTTTTGTTCGATATCCCGCAACTGACCGAAGAAGATAGAGTATTGGTCCGTCACCTGCACTTCACCGCGCAGGAAGATACCTTGTGTCACATTGGGCTGCACAGCGTCGCGGTTGCTGATTGTGTAGTAATGCTGCCCCACAGCGCGGAAGCGATTGAAGCGCGTGGACACGGTTGTATCGATACGATTGAGTTGAAAACCGTCCTCATCCAGACGCGCTCTGGTATCCACTCGGAATGCTTCGCCATATTTGGCCGAAGCGGCGACAACCCAATCCGATGATGTACCATTAAGATTGCTGGCATCATTAAAATTGGGATCTGGGCGAGAACGCCAACGCCGGCCAACTGTCGTGCTGAGGTCCAGGCCATTCTTCCATACGGCGCGCGTTGTGAGGCCCGCAGACAGTTTGCCATCGCCTTCATACAAATCGTAGCCGCCGAAACTGTTCGCCTCGTAGAGGGTCGACTCGTCAAATTCAAATAGCTGGCTGTCTTCGTTCGGGATGGCGGGGTCATTTACATTGGACAGGCCCCAGGCAACCATCACGGTCGGTTCGACAGTAATATCCACCACTTCGCCGGTCCGGATCATGGGATAAGCGAGTTGGGTGCCAATATTGCCGACGAAGCGGGAGACATTGGCTTTACCGGATACGTCCTTGTCCAGGGCGTAGTAGTCGCCACGCGCTTCGGCGAAGGTTTTCAAGGTGAAACCGCCGGGCAGGATATTGAGGTCCGTCCAGTCACCGCCGAGGCTGACCCGCCGGGAATCCGCGCCAAGATCGCGGCTGAGGATTGCGCTTGATGCATCTAAGCTCGCATAGCCAAACTTGCCCAGATCCCAGTATTTCTGGCCGGAGAAAACGGGTGCGGCCGTCGGGAGTTCGCCGTCATCATCACCTTCGCGCAGGCCTTGAAACTTCAGGAAAGCAACATCGGTATAGTAATCATCGCCTTGTCCGACGAGGAACAATTGCGACAGCAAGCGCCGGGGCTGGCTTGCATACAGACCGCGCTGCCTGTCCTGACCGTCGATGTCGTAACGACGATCATAAAGATCGTCTGACTGGTGCTCGACGCCGAAGCCCCATTTCCACTCATTATTTATGGCGAACAGGCCGCTACCATAGAGGTGGCCGCGCCATCTATCCTCACCAAACCGCTCGCCATCGCTGTCGAAGTCCTGCTCCTTGGTGAAGCTGGTATTGAAGTTGATCGAGCCGGAATAGAATTTCTTGCGGAAGTCCAGTTCCATCAGCGGATTCACATTCTGGCTGACCATAGGGGAGATGGTCATTTCCGAAGAGTCGGAAATCGCCCAGTAATAAGGCTGCTGATAAAACAGGCCGAGTTTTGAGGAAACACCTGCAGACGGGATCAGCAATCCTGAGCGGCGTTCGGAATTTGGGTCTGGATGCGCGAGGAAGGGGAAATAAAACACCGGGATACCGGCCACTTCAACCACAGCATCGCGATAAGACATCATCTGGCTTTCCTGGTCCAGCACGGCGCGCCGGGCGCGGATGGACCAGGTTGGTGTCTTGTGATCTTCACAGACGGGGCAGGCTGTGTAGACGACCTGATCCAAGGCGTCGACGCCGTTTCCCTGCCGAATGGCGGAATTGGCTGCTACAGTCGCGCCATCAGCAAGACGTGCGGAAAAACCGATGGCGTAGCCATCCGCCAGTTTGGAATCGACCTCGATTTCGTCAGCGAATTGCTGGCTGCCATCCGTGTCGATAATGACGATATTTCCTGACGCGCGGACACGGTCGGTTGTGCGGTCGTAGACCAGCTTGTCTGCCCGCAGGATACGGCCCTGATACAGGGCTTCCACATTACCCTCTGCGACAAGCTTGTTCTCGTCGCGGATCTCGTAGACATAGTCTGCTTCCAGAACAACGCGTTCATCTTGTTCAGGATTTGCCGGCGCGACGTTGCCTTCCTGAGCAACCGCTTGCCATGGCAGGCAGACCGCCATGCCCAATGCAGCTGCAACATGATGCCATTTTGCCAAAACGCGTACCCTTACGACTGTCCACGCGCCCGCAAGCGCAGTTCGTGCCGCGCGGGCACATGGTTTCCAGAAGGCTTAGAGAGGAAGGCGGGAATCGTCCAGCCATGAGGCGCTTATGGCTGAATTTTCATATGTTTTAAGATGCAGCGATGACACATGCCTCAAAAGGCAAGTGACGCCAGACCTCCTGGCAGTGTCACGGCATCGCCTGACAGTTCCAACTCCATCAGAATCGCGGCGCATTGCGCGGGAGTTGCACCAGCCGCGCGGGCAATCTCGTCAATCGGCATCGGGCTCGGCGAGAGGGCTTGACGCACTCTGTCCGCCAGGCCTTCCGGCAGGTCTTCTGCCGGTTCGCCTTCGTAAAGCGTTGTATCTGCGGCCATGCCGACAAAGGGCAGGCTTGAGAGCATTTCCAGAATGTCGTCTGCATGACGCACCAGTGTGGCACCCTGCCGGATCAGGCGATTGGTGCCGGCCGAACGAGGGTCCAACGGAGAGCCGGGAACGGCCATCACCTCGCGGCCTTGTTCCCCCGCCATGCGCGCGGAAATCAGCGAGCCGGACCTCTCTGCCGCCTCGACCACGACAACGCCTCTTGTGAGGCCTGTCACGATGCGATTGCGACGGGGGAAATCCTGTGCCTTGGCGCGATACCCGAAATGGCTTTCTGACAGGATCAGACCATTCGCGGCGATCTCGGCATAAAGGCGGTCATGCTGAGGTGGATATATGTGATCGATCGCACCGCCCAGCACGGCAATCGTGCCGGTTTTCAGGCTGGCGGCGTGCGCTTCGCCATCAATACCAAGGGCCAGACCGGAGACAATCACGAAGCCCGCCTTGCCGAGATCGCTCGCAATATCCCGCGCGAGTTTCTTGCCTGCCGCAGAAGCATTACGCGCGCCGACAATGGCGACGGTAGGTTTGCTGGCAAGGTCAATATTGCCGAGCGCTGTCAGAACGGGCGGAGGGGGATCTAGCGCCTTCAGCAATTGCGGATAGCCCGGCTCGCAACTCGCGATAACGCGCGCGCCGTATCTCTCTGTTGCAGCGAGTTCGCGCTCGACCGCATCTTGCGCCGGCGGCACCAGTTCGCGGCCGGAGCGGCTCTTGCGGGTCAGCTCCGGCAGAGCCTCAAGCGCTGCGGCGGCTGATTTGTAGCGGTGCAGTAACTGAAAGAACGTGACCGGGCCGACATAAGGCGTTCGGGCCAACCTCAGCCACGCCAGACGTTCCTGGTCTGTCAGTGGCCGTCCCGGTGTCATGCGTCCGGTGTGTCCTTCTTGGCGCCGAAGCGAGGTTCCTGGCCCTTCAGCAAGCGGCCAAGATTGGCGCGGTGCGTCCAAAACACAAAGAGTGACAGTAGGGCCAGTCCGCACAAGATGAACATATTACGTTCTCCGAGCAGCCACGCACCAGGCGGAACGAGCGTGGCTGCCGTCAGCGCGGCAAGCGAGGAAATGCGAGTCAGGGCAAACAGGCCGAGCCATATCGGCGCAGCGACGTAAAAGCCCGGCAGGGAGACGAAGGGCAACAGGCCCGCATAGGTCGCGACGCCCTTGCCACCCTTGAAGCCCAGCCAGACGGGATAGCAATGCCCGACAAAGGCGAAGGCCCCGGCCACGAAACCGACTTCCCGGCTTGCCAGCAGGCCAAAGCCGAGAGCCAGAAGCCCCGCCTTGAGACTGTCGAGCAGCAGCGTGGCGAGCGCCAGATCCTTGCGGCCGGTGCGCAGAACATTGGTTGCACCGATATTGCCGGAGCCGATCTGGCGAATGTCCCCCAGGCCTGCAGCCTTGGTGATCAGCAGTCCGAAGGGGATGGACCCTGCCAGATAGCCGCAGATTGCTGCGAGTGGAAATGCCAGTGAGGCTCCCATCCCATTCTCCTCAATTCCCGATTGAAAGCCTACGGACGAAACGCAAGGCTAGCAAGAGTCTCGCATTCTTAACGTGTGAATACGCATTCGCCAGAAATGAAAGTCTGCATTACCCGTCCCTGAAGGCGGCGGCCATCAAAGGGCGAGTTGGTCGAGCGGGAGCGAAGATGCTCGCGTTCGCACAGCCATGGCTTGCCCGGATCGAACAGGATCAAGTCAGCCGGCGCGTCTTCCGCGAGGCGACCTTGGGGCAGGCCAATCATGTCTGCCGGGCGGCAGGTGATGGGTGCCAGCGCTTCCAGCAGGCTGAGCGGGCCATCATGGACAAGGCTGAGCAGGGCCGCGAGCGTGGTTTCCAAACCGGCGGCGCCAAAGCTGGCCTCCCCGAATGGCAGACGTTTCTCTTCCGGCGGCTGCGGATCATGGGCCGAGACGACAGCATCAATCTCCCCCGCTTTCAGCGCCCGGATCATGGCGAGGCGTGTGTCCTCATCCCGGAAGGGCGGGTTCACTTTGCAATAGGTGAGATAGTCGCCGATATCGAGTTCATTGAAGAATAGGCTGTGGGCCGCGATTGTCGTGAACACGTTCGCGCCTTCAGACCGGGATTTCGCGACGAGTTCCAGCGTACGCGGGGTTGATACCTGGTCCAGGATCAGTGTGCAGCCCGTGGTTTCGGCCAGCATCAGGTCTCGCGCGGCCCCGATCCATTCAGCTTCGCGCGGAATACCTGCAAGACCTTTGCGGGCGGCAAAGGCCCCGCCATTCATGACGCCTGAGCCCTTCAGGGCGCGGTCATCCGGCCGGGACATGATGATAGCGCCCCGGCTGGCGGCATATGTCATGGCGCGCTTCAAGATGGAGGCATTCTGCAGCGGTTCGTCACCATTGGTGAACAGCACGGCGCCGGCATCTGCCATCAAGCCGATCTCGGCCATGGCTTCGCCCTTGAGGCCTGTGGTCAGCGCGCCTGCCGGATAGATACGCGCCTTGGCGCTGGTCTTCGCTCGGTCCGAGATGAAGCGCACCAGCGCGACATCATCAATCACCGGCTTAGTGTCCGGCATGACGACAAGGCTGGTCACCCCGCCCGCAACGGCGGCGCGAGATGCAGTTGCCAGGGTCTCTTTCTGCTCGTCGCCCGGTTCCCCTGTCTTGACGCGCAGATCAATCAGGCCGGGGGCAAGGCAAAGGCCGTGTGCATCGAGACTGTCGGCTGCGCCGTCATGAGCGGATGTCGCGCCAAGCGTGATCGCGCTAATTTTACCATCTTCGATCAGGATAGCGCCGGTCTCGTCGAGGCCTGTAGCCGGGTCAAGCAAGCGGGCATTGTAGATGGAGAGACTCATGGGCGGCCTCCTGCGAGAAGGTGGAGCACGGCTTCCCGCACAGCGACGCCCATCTCGACCTGTTCGGTAATGACGGAGCGTTCGCCATCGGCAATCGCGCTTTCAATCTCGATCCCTCGGTTCATCGGGCCGGGATGCATCACGATGGCGTCTTCCCTGGCGAGGGATAAACGCTCCTGCGTCAGGCCGAAATAGCGGAAATATTCGCGGCGGCTGGGCAGGTATGCCCCGTCCATCCGTTCAAGCTGCAGGCGTAGCATCATGACTACATCCGCGCCCTGCAGGGCAGTGTCAAAGTCTGACGTGGCGGAGGCTGCGCCCCAGGTCTCTGTGCCGGACGGCAATAATGTGCGCGGCGCACACAAATGCACTTCCGCGCCGAGCAGATGTAGCGCCTGCGTCGTAGAGCGGGCAACGCGTGAGTGCGCGATGTCTCCGCAGATCACCACTTTCAGGCCTTCGACCCGGCCCTTGTTGCGGCGGATCGTCAGCGTATCCAGCAAGCCCTGTGTCGGGTGCTCATGCGTGCCGTCGCCAGCATTGATGACCGCGCAGTCGACCTTGCGAGACAGTAGTTTTGCGCCTCCGGAGGCCGAGTGGCGGACAACCAGCACATCCGGCTTCATGGCGTTCAGCGTCATCGCGGTGTCGATCAGGGTCTCACCCTTTTTGACCGAAGACTGCGCAACCGGCATCGAGATGACATCCGCGCCAAGTCGGCGGGCGGCAATCTCGAAGCTGCTCATGGTGCGGGTGGAGTTCTCAAAGAACAAATTCACAACTGTCTTTCCGGACAGGACCGGATCGGCGCGCTGGCCCGCCCGGGTCGCTTCCGCGTACTCATTGGCGAGATCCAGAATGTGAGTGATATCGAGCGGGTGAAGGCCTTCAATGCCTAACAAATGCTCGTGCTCGAAGGTGTAGTGATATGCCGCCTTGGTCATGGAGGCCCTTTCGATTTTCGGCGGTTTAGGCGCGATTCTGGCTTCGGGCAAGGCCCTCAGCTGGTCAGAAGCAGATAAAGCGCAGGCATGGTCACCATGGCGAGCACAGTCTCCACGGCAATCAGGTTTGCTGCCAGGGGGGCGTCGCCGCCAAGTTCCTTGGCCAGAATGTAGGAACTGGTCGCGGTAGGCGTGGCGGCGCAGATCAGGGCGACGACCAGCGGCATGCCTGTCACGCCCAGCAAGATGCAAAAGCCAACCGCCAGGGCTGGCAGGCCAAGCAGTCTGACCAAAGACCAGCCAAATGTCCGCGGTCCAGCCCGGCGCAGGGCAGACAGGTCCACGCCAGCCCCGGCGGCCAGCAGGCCAAGTGCCAGCGCCGCATCCCCCAGAATACGCAAACTGTCATCCAGCAGGCGCGGCAGGGAAATGCTGGCCGCTGCCAAGACGAGGCCGAGAATACAGGCGATGACGATGGGATTTCTGATCAGAGCAACGAACGGGTTCGGCTTCGGTCCGTGCGGATTTTCTGCATGAGAGATCAGTGCGTAGACGGAGATAATATTGGCGGTCGGGATCATCACAGCTGCGGCAATGGTTACCAGTGCCAATCCCTGTTCCCCGAACAGAAGACTGCCGATGGAGAGGCCAATCATCGTGTTCCAGCGCACATTGGACTGGATGACTGAACCCACGGCCGGGCCGGGCATGTTTGGCATGAACCGACCCAGCAAGCCAAACGCGCCGAGCGTGATCTGCGCCAGGATCAGCGCAGCGGCGAGCCCCCATGGCGCAGTTTCGAACGGGGCATTGGCCAGCGTCCGAACGATCAGGGCCGGGAACAGGACGACATAGGACAGCCGCTCAATGGCCCGCCAGCTTTCGGTCGGGATCCATTTGCGGACAGACAGGATATGTCCGAGCGATACAATCGCGATGACGGGAAGCAGCGCATAGAGAAAGCCGCTCATGGCAGTCGTGCCAGACTATGCAGGGCGTCTTTCAGGATGATCGCGGCGGCTGACGCATCGATTCGCTCGGTCCGGCGGCGACGAGAGATATCGGCAGAGATCATCGTGCGTTCGGCTTCAGCGGTGGAGAGCCGCTCATCCTGAAATAGCAGGGGCACGTCGCGTTTTTGCAGGATGTGCCAGGCCATGGCGCGGACGGACTGAGCGCGCGGCCCCTCGCTGCCATCCATATTGAGGGGCAGGCCCATGACGAGCCCCACGGCGCGCCGGTCATCATAGATGTGGAACAGGCGGTCCAGAACGGGGGCCAGTTTCTTGCCTCGGGGAATGGTCTCCACAGGGCTCGCAATCATGCGCAGCGCATCGGCTGAGGCGACGCCCAGCGTCTTGGTGCCGGGGTCCAGGCCGAGGAGGGCGCCAGTGCGCGGAAAGTCTGCGAGATCGGTTACAGGCATTTGCAGCCCACATAGCGCCTTGAAGCGAGCTTGCCTATGGCGTATTCGAGCCGTTCAAATTGCCGGACTGGAGCCAGACATGAGTGTTACGAAGGATGATGTACGCAAGGTTGCCCGCCTGTCGCGTATCGCCGTGACCGAGGAACATGTGGAAGAACTGACCGGTGAGTTGAATGGCATCATGGGCTGGATCGACCAGTTGAACGAAGTCGATGTAGACGGTGTGGAGCCAATGACCTCTGTCGTCGAGACCAAGCTGCCCATGCGCGAAGATGTCGTTACCGATGGCAACATCCAGGATCAGGTTCTGGCAAATGCTCCGCGTAGCGAAGACGGTTTCTTCGTCGTGCCGAAGGCTGTCGAATAGATCTCAGATCGCTTCTTCAGCGAATTCTTCATAGTCGATCAGAATTTCGGTGCTGGCGGGAATATCCTGTCCCGCGCTGAGCGTGACCGTCTGTGCCTCGCTGTCCACCTCGAAGACGGCGTTCGCCTCCGGGCTGTGATTGCACATGGAGATCAGGCCAAAAGCGATGGCCGCCCGCATCTTTCCCTCAGCATTTTCATCCACATAGAAAACATAGTGATAGAGACGCGTTTTCCGAACGGCTTCCGTGTCTTCCTCGCTGAGGATGAGCATAGGGTAGACGGCGATAACCTGCCCCTTGGAAATGGAAACGGTCGCGAACAGGCCGCGACCGTGAAAAGGGGATTGGCGTACCTCAATCATGGAGGCCTGTATGTTTTCTGACATGCTGTCTTGTAGCATGCCTGTAACGGGCGGCCACTAGTCTTCTTGGGTCTCGCTCGAAGATTCTTCGGCGTCAGCCTTTTCTGCGTCCGGGTTCCATTTGTGGATGGATTTCACCGTACAACGCTGCGTGTCGAACGGACTGTCTGACGGGCTGTCCATGATCTGGGTCGATACGATGATCGAGTCCATGTCGCGCAGGCAGCTGCCGGTCGAATCGAGGCCAATTCTCATGGCATCGTCCAGATTGGTGCATGCGCCCATCACTTCGATCAGGTAATGATCGCGCCCTTCGCGTACGGTCAGCGTGTCGCGGGTATTGTTGCCGAAACTGTCGATTGAGCTGGCAAAGCAGATGCGGTCGACCTCTTCGCCGAGGCGCGGGTCATCGGCATATTTGGCGACACCGCGGGGTGTTTCTTCACCTGCTGGTGTTGAAGCGCAGGCCGCAAGAAGGATGGGCGCTGCGAGTGTGTAGAGTAGGGGGCGCATGGAATCCTCACACATGATCTGATGTTGGAAACAGCCTGCTCCAGGCCGGTTCAACTGACAAGAAGGCTCACGGAGACTTGAACTTTCCCTGCAAGACGTCATAGCAAGCGGTCTGAATTCATAAAGAGCGTGCTCCATGACCGAACTGACCAAGCTGACCCTTGCTGCTGCCCTGGATGGCCTGAAGGCCAAATCCTTTTCTGCGCGCGAGATAACGCAGGATTTCATCCAGGCAATCGAGCAATCGCGTGTCTTGAATGCCTATGTGGTCGAGACGCCTGAAAAGGCGCTGGCCATGGCGGATGCGTCCGATGCGCGCCTGGCCAAGGGCGAGGGCGGCAAGCTGGAAGGCGCGCCGCTCGGCATCAAGGATTTGTACTGCACGGCCGGTGTGCGCACGACGGCGTGCAGCAACATTCTGGGCGAGTTCACACCGACCTATGAGTCGACCGTGACGCAGAACCTCTGGGATCAGGGCGCCGTGATGCTCGGCAAGCTCAACATGGACGAGTTCGCCATGGGCTCATCCAACGAAACCTCCCGCTTCGGCCCGGTGGTAAATCCGTGGCGCCGTAAGGGAGACAATCGCGATCTGACACCGGGTGGCTCTTCCGGTGGCTCTGCGGCGGCGGTGGCGGGCGATCTTTGCCTCGCGGCGACAGCATCAGACACGGGTGGTTCCATCCGCCAGCCCGCTGCCTTTACCGGCACAGTCGGCATCAAGCCGACCTATGGCCGGGCCAGCCGCTATGGCATGGTGGCTTTTGCCTCCTCGCTGGATCAGGCAGGCCCGATTTCCAAGACCGTGGAAGACAGCGCGATCCTGCTGGAAGCCATGTGCAGCCATGATCCGAAGGATTCCACGTCCCTGAACATCGAGACGCCGGACTGGCGCAGCGATGTGGCCAAGGGCGTCAAAGGCATGCGCATCGGCATTCCGAAGGAATACCGCATGGACGGCATGTCCGAGGAAATCGACAAGCTGTGGGATCAGGGCATCGAATGGCTGAAAGCCGCAGGTGCCGAGATTGTCGACATCAGCCTACCGCACACGAAATACGCTCTGCCAGCCTACTATATCGTGGCACCGGCCGAGGCCTCCTCGAACCTGGCCCGCTATGACGGTATGCGCTATGGCGCCCGCGTCGATGGGGACAATCTGGCCAGTACCTATGAAGCCACTCGTGCTGGTGGCTTTGGCGCCGAAGTGCAGCGCCGCCTGATGATCGGCACCTATGTGCTGTCGTCCGGATATTACGATGCCTATTATCTGCGCGCGCAGAAGGTTCGCACCAAGATCCTCAACGACTTTGTCGAGGCCTTTGAAAGCTGCGACGCGATCCTGACGCCGACTTGCCCGTCACCGGCCTTTGCCTTTGGCGAGAAGAGCGGCGATCCGGTCGAGATGTATCTGAATGACGTCTTCACCGTGACGGCGAACCTGGCGGGCCTGCCAGGCATCTCCGTTCCGGCTGGCCTGTCTTCTGGCGGCCTGCCGCTGGGCCTGCAGGTGATTGGCAAGGCGCTCGACGAGGCGGCCTGCTTCCGCGTCGGCGGCGAACTGGAACGTGCAGCCGGCTTCGTGGCAAAGCCTGAAAAGTGGTGGTAGTCTCCGGGGCATGACCCGTTTTCTGACGCTCTTTGGTATTCTTCTCGTTTTCAGCCTCGCTTTGATGTGGGGGATGATGGCGCAATATGGTTACAGCCTGTTCGCTCCAGAAATGCGCGGCATGTTGCTGGTCGCGTTTCTGGTGGCTGCCTATGTTGCTTTCCGCATCACGCGGATCCTGTCGCGCCGCAAGCGCCGTGCAGAAGAGTCAGGCCAGTTAGGCGGGACGACGAAGTCCACACTTTCAGGCATGTTCTCGGGCAAAAGCTCTGCTCAGGCTGCGCGTGAGGCGCGTCTTGCCGCGCGCCGCAAACAGCTGATTGAGGAAGGCAAGCTGGAGGATGACACGCCTCCAGCGCCTGTGGTTGCCGACGAAGAGGATGCTGCCCCGGTGCGTGTCTCACAATCTGCGCCGATCAAGGACCGTATGGCCGCCCGCGCTGAACGCGTGCGCCGCGCCAAGGCCGCTGGAAAGCTGAGCGACGATTAGGCGTTTGAGGGCTTTAGCGCACCAGCGCCCTGTGCGGCAGGTCGGACAACAATCTGCTCTGCCGTTTCTTCTGCTGCATTTCCGCCGGGGCCGCCTTGGTCATCTTCATCATCCTCGTCGCGGGTTGTGATCTTCGACACGAACACGCCGATACCGATGAGACCGCCAATCGGTCCGCATTGCAGGATCATCGCCAGCGCCCAGATCCATGGCATCCCCAGATCCATGTTCTTGAGCGACAATAGCAGGCACATCAGCATGATGGTGCCCACAGCGACCCCAATCGAAAAGCCAAATATCAGATGCTTCAGGAAGCCGCGCACGACGGGCTTTTCCTCTTGGCTGGATGCATCCATCATCATTTTGAAGAGCATTCTAAGGCCCCTTGTTTCCTCCACATGCCTGAATATTCAACGAGATGCGACAAATTGGAAGGGGGCAGGCCAATCCAATGGGATTACCGGCTCGACAGTCGGGGGAGACGGCGGCTAGAAGAGCCGTTGAAACAGACTGTTAGCAGAGAAGAATATGTCAGCGCGCACACCGTATACGATCAAGGGCGAAACCGGCGATTGGGAGCTTGTCATGGGCCTCGAAGTCCATGCCCAGGTTTCTTCCAATGCAAAGCTCTTTTCGGGCGCGTCCACGGCATTCGGTTCTGACCCGAACTGCAACGTCTCCCTCGTGGATGCGGCGATGCCGGGCATGTTGCCGGTCATCAACAAGTTCTGCGTTGAACAGGCGATTCGAACGGGCCTCGGCCTGAAAGCCCAGATCAATACCTGGAGCCGGTTCGACCGAAAGAATTATTTCTATCCTGACCTGCCGCAAGGCTATCAGATCAGCCAGTTCGCCCACCCGATTGTCGGCGAAGGCGAGATCGAAGTGGATGTTGAGCCGGCCCATGGCGGCGAGGCGTATTCCTTCCCGTGCCGGATTGAGCGTCTGCACCTGGAGCAGGATGCCGGTAAATCCATCCACGACATGGACCCTAACTCCACCTATGTGGATCTGAACCGGTCCGGCGTCGCACTGATGGAGATCGTCTCCAAGCCAGATGTCCGCACGCCTGCGGAAGCAGCGGCCTATGTGAAGAAGCTGCGGGCCATCGTGATCGCGCTCGGCACGTGCGATGGTGATATGGACAAGGGCAATCTGCGCGCTGACGTGAACGTGTCTGTGTGTCGTCCGGGCCAGTATGAGAAATTCCGCGAAACGGGTGATTTCAGCCATCTGGGTACGCGCTGCGAGCTGAAGAACATGAACTCCTTCCGCTTCATTCAGCAGGCGATCGAGTATGAAGCCCGCCGGCAAATCGAAATTCTTGAAGATGGCGGCGTTGTCGATCAGGAGACGCGCCTGTTTGACCCGGTGAAGGTCGAGACGCGGTCCATGCGCTCCAAGGAAGATGCGCATGATTACCGCTATTTTCCGGATCCGGACCTTCTGCCTCTCGAGTTCGAGCAAGCCTGGGTCGACAAGATCCGCGAGAGCCTGCCGGAACTGCCGGATGAGAAGCGCGCGCGCTTTGAGGCCGATTACGGTCTGTCGCGCTATGATGCCGGCGTGCTCAGCGCAGATGCAGAAAAGGCTGACTTCTTCGAGGAAGTTGCCAAGGGGCGTGATCCGAAACTGGCCGCCAACTGGGTAACGCAGGAGCTGTTCGGCTATCTGAACAAGCAGGATATTGAGCTGTCAGACAGCCCGGTCTCCGCGGCCAGCCTTGGCGGACTGATTGAACTGATCTCCAATGACACGATCAGTGGCAAGATCGCCAAGGACGTCTTTGCCCGGATGATTGAGGGGGAAGGCGAGGCGTCTGACATTGTCGAGACGCATGGCCTGAAGCAGGTGACGGATACGGGTGCCATCGAGAAGGTTGTCGACGAGATCATTGCAGCCAATCCGGAGCAGGTGGCACAGGTCAAGGAAAAGCCGAAGACGATGGGCTGGTTTGTCGGTCAGGTCATGAAGGCTTCCGGTGGCAAGGCCAACCCGAAAGCGGTCAACGACATCCTGAAGGCAAAGCTGGGCCTCTAGCGCAGGGACTCACTCCGGCAGGATCAGACCGGAGCCTATTCCTTTCAGGACTGCCGTAATCCGGTTATTTGCGCCGAGCTTCTTGAAGGCACGGCGAAGAATCGTGTCCACAGTGTTTTCCGTAATACCGAGCTTTTCAGCTATTGCGATGTTGGAAAGCCCTGCTGCGACCAGCGTGAGGATTTCCGTTTCCCTGGGGGAGAGGGGTGAGGCGAGCTCACTCATGGGGAAATCCGGAGAAAGCGCAACGAAAGTGTTGTGCGTGTACTGACACACGAGTTGCAACTCTGCGATATCCTGCGTTTTTAGATCCAGCGGCCCGGTCATACTGCCAAGCCCGAAAAAAGCCATTGTGCCGATTGGTCCGAAGATTGGTATGGCCAGACCATCTCTCAGGCCAGCCTGCTTCAGTTCCTTCAGGAAGGTGCGCTGCTGCTGTGACAGCTTCATCTTGTCTTCGACATCGAACCAGTGAAACGGGCCGGCCTCAGCGCGTGCCTGTCTCAGGATCGGATCGAAGTCAGCATAGCGATTTTTGAGATACTTCTCTGACCATTCCGCCGGGAAGGTATCGTATATTATGGTGGCTTCCATAGGGACCCTTCTCAACTGTTCCGCCAGGATATGGTAAGACGAGACGTCTACGCCATATTGCCTGACGAGTTGATCAAATGAGCGAAATAACGCCTCTGTATCCCTAGTGTTTTCCGCTCTCTCGAAGAAGTCCTTGAGAGATGTTCTCACGCGTCCACCCTTTTGTGAGGACGCCTGTATACCTCAATAACCTAGGTTAATCTACAATTTAGCTTTAATCCGCGTTGCAAGCTCACCCAATACTTCGGTATCGGCCATCTCTCCGCCGGCATGACGGCCCAAATCCTTGCCTTCCCAGCGCGGAATGATGTGGAAGTGCAGATGGAACACGGTTTGCCCTGCTGCGCTGCCATTGAATTGGGTGACGACCAGGCCATCCGGCGAGAGGCCTTGCTCCACGGCTTTCGAAACCTTCTGTACACGTTGCATATAGGCGCCAAGCTTGTCTGCGGGCATTTCGAGGAAGTTGCGCGCTTCAACGCCTTTCGGGATGACCAATGTGTGCCCTTCAGACTGCGGAAAGACATCCATGAAGGCCAGGGCGACATCATCCTCGTACACTTTTACGCAGGGGATCTCTCCGCGCAGTATCTTGGCGAAGATATTGTCGGGGTCATAGGTGGCGTGCAGGGTCATTGTTGAGGAAGTCCTTTCTATCGGGGGTAAAAAGCCACGATGCGTCTTAGCAAAATGGCCATCATTGTTCGCCTTTCTTGAAAGGCGTGCGTTCGCTCAGATATTCGATATCGGACTCCACAGCTTCACGCTCGCGTTCAAGATAGTCCGCAACGGCATTGCGCAGGCCCGGATGGGATATCCAGTGCGTTGAGTGAGTTGTCACGGGCGCATAGCCGCGGGCCAGCTTGTGACCGCCTTGCGCGCCCGCCTCCACGAATTTCAGACCATGCGCTATGGCATAGTCGATAGCCTGATAATAGCAGGTTTCAAAGTGCAGCATCGGTCTGTGCACGGTACAGCCCCAATAGCGACCATACAGAGTATCTGAACCGATCAAGTTCATGGCGCCGCCAATCGGCACGCCATTCTCCATCGCGAAGATAAACAGCAAATCGTCGCTCATTCGCTCGCGCAGCAGGGAGAAGGCCTTGCGGGTCAGATAGGGTGAGCCCCACTTTCGGCTGCCGGTGTCCATGTAGAAGACAAAGAACGTATCGAGATGATCCTCGGTGATCTCGTCCCCGCGCAGATGTAAAAACTCAAGGCCCTGTTGAGCCTTTTGCCGCTCCTTGCGCAAATTTTTTCGCTTGGCGGAAGAAAGATCGTCCAGAAAATCCGCGAACGTATTATACTCTTTGTTTTGCCAGTGGAACTGCTGGTCCGTGCGTAATAGTAAGCCGTTGCGTTCCATCATCTCTGCGTCTTCCTTTGGCAGGAAGTTTATATGCAGAGAGGAGAGTTCATTGCTTTCGGCCAGCTGTATGGCGCCTGAGAGCAGGGCGGTCTTCAGGCGCGCTTCATCCGGGCCAGGCTCCACCAGAAACCGTCGGCCCGTCACAGGCGTGAATGGCACGGCGCCTAGCAGTTTCGGGTAATAGACTCCGCCGGCACGTTCAAAGGCATCAGCCCAGGAATGGTCGAACACAAACTCTCCGCGCGAATGGCTCTTGCCATAGAGCGGCATGGCTGCCTTCAGTTTTCCGGAGGCATCCCGCAGCAGAATGTGGCGTGGCATCCAGCCCGTCGCAGCAGTGGCTGCGCCGGAGCTTTCCATGCTCTCCAGGAATTCCCATTTCAGGAACGGATCATAGCGGACGCCTTTCGGGTTCGCGACGGCATTCCATTCTTCGCGGCTGACATCGGCCAGCGCTGAAGCAAAACTGATTTTCAGCGCGGTATCGTCCATACCCCGAAACTAGGGCATGGCGATGCCTGTGACCAGTGCCGGGGCGAGCAGTTCGAAGATGATTGCCGCTTTTTTATCTGCGGCTTCCTGGGCTTCAGATTCTGTGCGCACCGTCCATGTGACGCGCGGATAGTTTGCGGGGATCAGCTCTGCTGCCTTGCTGACATCGGAAATATTGACGGCCACATAGTCGATGCCGTCAGCCACAGCGCGCTCGATGATGCTCTCGAAGCTGTTGGCCCCGATCGTTTCGCTGGGGCCAACGAGCTGTCCGCGCATAAAGCCGTCCGGAAGGGCGCGCACACAGGCTTCGGAAAAGCTCATCGCCGCCACCAGACCTTTATGCGCCAGCAGCATCTTTCCTGTCTGATGTGCCAATGCGACCGGGTCTGTGTCCTTATCTACCTTCATCTCGGTCAGCAGCGGCAGGTCGCGCGGCCACATATCCAGCAATTCGCGAAAGGTTGGGATACGCGCCCCCAGAATAAGCGGTACGTCTTGCAGCTGTGTGCAGGACAGCTGGTTGATGTTGTCAGTCCGGTCGGAGAGGCGCGAGAGATCGCTATCGTGAAATACGACGACCTCATTGTCTGCCGTCAGCCGAACATCAAATTCAATGCCCAAGCCAGCGTCGATTGCGGCCTGAAAAGCGGGGAGCGTGTTCTCCACACAGCCTGCGCCCCACAGCCCTCTATGGGCGTAGACATAGTCTGACAGGAAGAACCGCTCCGCCATGTTTTCTTAGTCAGCAATCTCGAAGATGCCGTCAACTTCGACGGCCACGCCGAGGGGCAGTTCCGGGCAGGAAACGGCCGAGCGCGCATGCTTGCCAGCATCGCCGAAGACGTCAGCCATCAGGTCCGAGCAGCCATTGATGACTTGCGGAATATCCGTGAAGCCTGGCGCTGCATTCACAAAGCCGCCGAGTTTCACGACACGCTTGATACGGGAGAGGTCGCCCAGGGCTGCCTTGCATTGTGCGATCAGGTTGATGCCGCAAAGGCGCGCCGCCTGCTGCCCGGCAGACAGTTCCATATTCTCACCCAGACGGCCTTTGACGAGGCCATCGGAAGAGGCGCTCACCTGACCGGAGACAAACAGCAGATTGCCCGTCTGAACGTATGGCACATAGGTGGCGACAGGTTTCATCGGCTCCGGCAGGACGATACCGAGGGAGTCGAGGCGAGCTTCGGGTGTGGACATGGAATGCTCCTTGTTGATGTCCCTGCGTCCCTAGACCCTGCCTGCGGCGCTCGGCAAGGGTGGGGAGAATGAAAATACGACTATCAGGGTTGCAGCTTTTTCATCCGCGCTGCCCGACCGGTAATCACGGCGTCTACTCCGAACTTTTCCCGTGCAATATCGGAGGCGCGTTCGGCTGCTGCACGCTTGGCGATCAACGGGTCCAGCAGGTCTGCGCCATCGGCCCTGTGATCCGACAGTTCGGACAGGCCAACCCCGATCAGGCGATAGCGCACACGCGCACATGTCTCCTTCGTCAGAAGGACCTTGGCGGCCCGGAATACGGTTTGCGCGAGTTGTGTCGGCTCAGACAGAGAGGTGCGGCGGGTCAGTGTCCGGAAGTCGGCGGTCTTCAGTTTCAGCGTCACGACGCTGCCATCCAGGCCGGCCTTCTTGGCGCGGTCTGCCGTCTTCACGCACAGCCGCCATAGCTGGTCCTCCAGCCAGGCAGCATCGGAAACATCCTCATTGAATGTGGTTTCCGCGGAAACGGATTTGCGCTCTTCATCGATGCGCACAGGTCGGTTGTCGATGCCGTGTGCCCTTTGTTTCAGCCACATGCCGGTTTCGCCATAGCGCGAGATCAGCGTTTTCACATCGGCGCGGTGGATGTCTTCCACAAGTTCGTATCCATCCGATTCGAGCTTGGCGGCCAGTTTGGGCCCCACCCCATGCAGAAAGCCGATGGGCTTCGGTCCCAGCAGGCTCTCGGCCTCTTCCGCAGAGATGACGGCAAAGCCTCGCGGCTTGTCCAGTTCACTGGCGGTTTTGGCGAGGAACTTGTTCACCGAAAGACCGATCGAGACGGTTACGCCAATATCCCGTTCAATCTCCGCCGCAAGGCGCGCGAAGGATGCCGCTGGTGGCGCGCCATGCACTGCTTGGGTGCCTGACAAATCCATATAGGCCTCGTCCACAGAAACAGGCTGAACCAATGGCGTGAGCGCTTCCATCTTCGCCCGGATCTGCAGCGCAGCCTCTCGGTATTTGTCGCCGTTCGGCCTGACCACGACAGCATCCGGACAGGCTTTCAGCGCCTTGAACATTGGCATCGCAGACCGCACGCCATACAGGCGCGCAATGTAGCAGCATGTGGCAACAACGCCGCGCTGTCCGCCGCCCACGATGACGGGTTTGTCCTTCAGTTCCGGGTTGTCGCGCTTCTCGATTGCCGCGAAGAAGGCGTCGCAATCCATGTGGGCTATGGTGAGCGATCTGAGGGCAGGGTGCTGCAAAACGCGCCGCCCGGTGCATTTCGGGCAGACATCATGTGCCTCATCGGCCATGTGGTAGCATTCGCGGCATAGTGTATACATTTCAGGATGTTCTTGCCATGTTCCTCGAATTCGAGCAATCGGTTCGACAGAAACTCGTAAACCCGTGTTAAGGAATTAAGGTGTAGCTGGAATTCAACTCCTAGAATCGCCCAGAACCAAAGGCATCCGCAACCATCATGACTAAGACGCAAACCAGGAAAGTTCTGGTTGTTGAGGACAATGAACTCAACATGCGCCTGTTTTGCGACTTGTTGGACGCCTATGGCTTTGAGACCTACCAGTGCCGTGACGGCGCAAAAGCCGTTGAGATCGCTCGCAGGGAGCTGCCCGATCTCATTATCATGGACATCCAGCTGCCCGAAGTTTCCGGCCTGGATATTACGCGCTGGTTGAAAGATGATGACAAGGTCGCGCACATTCCGGTGCTGGCTGTTACCGCATTTGCCATGCGGGCAGACGAACAGCGCGTGCGCGAAGCAGGGTGTGAGGGCTATCTCTCCAAACCCATCCAGATATCAACTTTTATAAAGGCGGTTGAGGCATTGATGCCCAAGGAGGCGGCGTGAGTGCCAGAATCCTTGTTGTTGATGATATCGAGGCCAATCGACGTCTTCTGAAAGCTCGTCTCGAAGCTCAATACTATACTGTCTTGCTCGCCGAAAACGGCATGCAAGCGCTGGGCATGGCCAAGAACGAACAGCCGGACATTATCCTGCTGGACGTTATGATGCCGGGCATGGATGGCTATGAGGTTTGCAAGCGCCTCAAGTCTGACAACGAAACGGCCCACATTCCAGTCGTCATGGTGACGGCGCTGAATGACACCGAAGACCGTATCCGCGGACTGGATGCGGGTGCGGAAGACTTCCTGACCAAGCCGTTTGAAGACTTCGCGCTGATGTCGCGCATCGGGGCGCTGACACGCTACAATTCCGTCGCTGCGGAACTTCGCCAGCGTCAGGCCAGTGGCCTGAGGGACGAAGTGAACGAAAACCCGCTGCAGAGAATTCGCGACAAGCCGGCCCGTGTCTTCGTGGTGGATGACAATCCGCGCAGCTCTGCCCGCATTGCCGACATGTTGAGATCCGGCGGCCATAATGCTGTCACGCTGATTGAGGCAGGTGGGCTTTCGAACCTGGCAGAGCAGGGCGTTGATATCCTGCTGCTCTCAATGCTGAGCGACCGCTTTGACGCGCTCAAATTGTGCGCACATTTCAAGTCCAGTGAAGCCACGCGCTCGCTGTCGATCCTTCTGCTCTGTGATCCCGAAGACCAACAGCGCGCCGGCAAGGGGCTGGAGCTTGGCGCCAGCGATGTGATTTTCTCGCCGGTCGACCGGCAGGAATTGCTCGCGCGGGTTCGCACACAGGCTCGCCGTGCCCGCTATATCGATATGCTAAGAGAGCGTGTGGATCGCGGGCTGGAGCTGTCGATCATCGACCAGCTGACCGGTCTCTACAATCGCCGCTTCATGACGAATCAGCTCGATTCCTTCATGCGCCGCGCAGTGATGGGCGGTGCGCCTGTCTCCGTCATGATGGCGGATATCGATCACTTCAAATCCGTAAACGACACTTACGGCCATGATGCCGGGGATGAAGTCCTCATCGAAGTTGCCAGCCGTCTGAAATCCAATGTGCGGGCGCTGGATGTGGTTTGCCGACCGGGCGGCGAGGAATTCCTCGTCATCATGCCAGAGACGCCTGGAGACCTCGCCTGCGCTGCGGCTGAGCGCATTCGTCAGGCTGTTGCAGCAAAACCTTTCTCCGTGAACAAGGGAGAGTGCGAGATCAGCATAACGCTTAGCGCGGGCGTTGGCACCGTGCTGGGGCCGGAAGATACGGTGGCCGATCTGGTCAAGCGCGCCGATGTGGCGCTCTATCAGGCCAAGTCATCCGGCCGGAACCGTGTAGAGAATCAGGCCGCCTGATTGACTTCTGCCTGATACGGGCTCACTGGGCCGCATCATGACTGACCGGTTCGCGGCGTTTCGCCATTCCTCCTATCGCAGATACTTCCTGTCGCGCTTCCTGACATCTCTGGCGGCGCAGATCGTCTCTGTGGCTGTTGCCTGGCAAATGTATGACCTGACGCAGAATGCGGCACTGCTCGGGTGGATCGGGCTGGTCCAGTTTCTGCCGGCCTTGTTGCTGGTGGTCGTCACTGGTGTGACCGCAGACCGGCTGGGCCGCCGCAATGTCATGGGTGTTGCTGTGACGGTGGAGCTGTCCTGTGCCGCGATCATCCTTTTCCTGGCAGTGACAGGCACTTTCCAGCCGCTTGTCGTGCTGGGTACGCTGACGCTGTTTGGTTGCGCCAGGGCATTCTATACGCCCGCTTCCTCCAGCCTCGCGGTCAATCTGGTGCCGCGGGAGGATTTCGCGAATGCCGTTGGCTGGATCGCCTCATCCTGGCAGTCGGCCTCAATCTTCGGTCCTGTCGCTGGCGGCTTGCTCTATGGCCTCTATCATGGCGCAGCCTATGCCACGGCAGTTGTCCTGTTCGGCATTGCGGCTGTTCTGATCTTCTCAATCCCGAAGCCAGAGCAACGCATCGAACGCGAGACCACAAGCATGAGTACGCTGCTGGGGGGCTTCAGCTATGTGTTGAAGCAGAAGATCGTTCTGGGAGCGATTTCGCTGGATCTCTTTGCCGTGCTGCTGGGCGGCGCGGTGGCGCTGCTGCCGGTCTATGCGCGGGACATCCTGCAGATCGGGGAAGAGGGGCTGGGCCTGCTGCGCGCAGCACCAGGCATTGGCGCGCTGATCATGCTGGGCATCATCACGGCGTTCCCGATCAAGGATCATGCCGGCATCATCCTGTTCATCTCGGTCGCCCTGTTCGGGCTGGCGACGGTCGTCTTTGGCCACTCCACGGTCGCGTGGCTGTCCATTCTGGCGCTGATGTGCGTCGGGGCGTTCGACATGGTGTCGGTCTACATTCGCGAGGTGCTGCTACAGCTCTGGACACCGGATCAGGTGCGCGGCCGGGTCAATGCCGTGAACTCCATTTTCCTGGGGGCATCCAACGAATTGGGGGAGGCGCGGGCTGGCTTCATGGCGGCCAAATGGGGCGCGGTGTTTACCGTTGTGGCAGGGGGCTATGCCGCTGTTGGCATTGCCGCCGCATGGGCGTTCATGTTCCCCGGTATCCGCAAGACGCGAGACCTGCACCACGGGGCACCCGAAGAATAGCGGGCAACAAAAAACCCGCTCATCGAGCGGGCTTTCTGAAATGTTCATAGAGAACAGGATCTTACTTGATCTTGCCTTCTTTGAATTCGACGTGCTTCTTGGCAACCGGGTCATACTTACGCTTGACCATCTTTTCGGTCATGTTGCGCGGGTTTTTCTTCGTCACATAGAAGAAACCGGTGTCGGCCGTCGAGTTGAGGCGGATCTTGATGGTGGCTGGTTTGGCCATGACGAAAGCTCGCTTATGTTAGCGTCTGAAACTGGAAAGCGGCTTAATGGCGAGGTGCGGACCGGAAGTCAAGCGCCATTGCTGCTAGAGACGGTCTGAAGTGTGTCCGCTGCGGGTCCATTTCAGGAAGGGCGGGCCACGCTGCAGGTCCGGTTTTTCCAGTCTTTCCTCGATTTCCCCGAGCATAAAGCGCGTTACATTGGGCAAATCCAGATCCAGAGCGTCTTTCAGCGTCACCCATTGCAGGTCTGACAATTCGGCGCCATCGACCGGCGGGCGCTCATCAATCAGCGCCTCTTCGGCCTCCGCCATGAAGAAGCGCGCATCGAATCGGCGCGGCCTGTAGGGCGGCGTGATCGCTCGGCCGATAAAGGTCAGCGGGGAGAGATGCGGCGCGGCGTCCAGCGCGTGGAAGCGCTTCCAGCCTTTGACATAAGTGTCCGGCATTTCCGCCTCACGGGCCACCAGAAGGCCGGTTTCCTCGAACGTCTCGCGGATGGCTGTCAGGCCGAAAGCGCGGGGCTTGCGGCGCGTCTGGAGGCGCAGCTTGGCTTCCACTTCAGGCCGGAATTCGCAATAGGAGGTCGCCCGGCCATCCTCGGGGTCCACACGCCCGCCCGGAAAGACGTATTTGTCCGGCATGAAGACGTGCCCGCCAGAACGCTTGCCCATCAGCACACGCGGTTGGGAGGCATCCCGGCGCACCAGAATCAGCGTTGCCGCATCTTTCGGGCGCGGGCTGCGCTTGCCGGTCTCGACGACATCGCCGTCATTTTCCTTGTCATAGGCTGATCCGATCAGACCAGTCTTCGGGGCAGTATCAGGCATAAATCTACTTCTTGCGGCCACGCCGCTTGTGCTTGGGCAAGGTCTTCTTGCTGAATTTCGGTTTTCCACTCTGTTTGGACTTGATACGGCCCGGGCCGCTTCTGCGGGAGGGGGTATCTGCATCTATCTTGCGGCGGGCCTCTCTTCGGCCCTTTGAGGCGGGCATGGGCTCTGACAGCATTTCCAGCAGCAGACCGCCCTGCAGCGGCGTGACTTCCTTCAGGCGCACCTTCACGATCTGGCCGAGGCCATAGGTCTTGCCGGAACCGCGCGCATAGATCTGCATCGCAGCATCATCCAGTACCCAGTAATCGTCCGAGATCGACGAGATCGGCACGAAGCCGTCCGCGCCGGACCCGGCAAGCGCCACGAACAGGCCCGCGCCGGTAACGCCGGTGATACGGCCTTCAAACTCTGCGCCCACCCGGTCAGCCAGGAAGAGGGCAAGATAGCGGTCAGTCGCCTCGCGCTCTGCCGCCATGGAGCGGCGTTCTGTGCCGGAAATATGCTCGGCAATCTCCTCCAGCCGCACGGACATGTCCTTCGACAGGCCATCCGGGCCAAGGTTCAGCGCTGCGATCAGGGCGCGGTGCACGATCAAATCGGCATAGCGCCGGATCGGAGAGGTGAAGTGGGCATAGCGCACAAGGTTCAGGCCGAAATGGCCGAGATTCTCTTCCGAATAGATCGCCTGCGCCTGTGTGCGCAGCACCATTTGCGTGACCATCTGGTCATAGTCTCCGCCCTGAATGTCCTTCAGCAGGCGGTTGAATTTGTCGGTCTGCGGACGCTCTCCGACATGCCATTTCATGTCGATGGTCTGCAGGAATTCTGCAAAGGCGGCGATCTTCGCATCGGTCGGCACATCATGCACGCGGTAGATCAGCGGACTTTTCTGCTTCTCCAGCGTTTCGGCAGCGGCCACGTTTGCCTGGATCATGAACTCCTCGATAAGGCGGTGAGCCTCAAGGCGTTCCTTGGTGATGATGCCTTCAATCTCTCCGTCCTCGGAGAAGATGATACGGCGTTCCGGCAGGTCGAGGTCAAGCGGCGAGCGTTTGTCCCTCGCCTTCGCCACAGCGGCATACGCGCCCCAGAGCGGCTTCAGCACATCTTCCAGCATCTCGCCGGCCTTGCCGCCCGGCTTGCCGTCTATCGCGGCTTGGGCCTCCTGATAGGACAGCTTGGCGGCAGACTTCATCATGCCGCGAATGAAGCGGTGAGAGCGCTTGGTGCCGGATTTGTCAAAGATCATCTCCACCGCCATGCAGCGGCGCAGTTCCCCTTCGCGTAGCGAGCATTCGTCCGCAGACAGCTCAAAAGGCAGCATCGGCACAACCCGGTCCGGGAAGTAGGTGGAGTTGCCGCGCTTCAGCGCCTCGCGGTCCAGCGGGGAATTCTCGGTCACGTAAGCCGCGACATCGGCAATCGCGACAATCACGCGCCAGCCATCGTCCAGCTGCTCTGCGAAGACGGCATCATCATGGTCGCGTGCATCATGCGGGTCGATGGTGATCAGCGGAATTTGCGTCAGGTCTTCCCGCTCGGCCTTGGCCGGTTTCGGATCACGGGCCTGTTCCAGCGCGGCTTCCGGAAACTCGACCGGGATGTCGTGCGCATGGATGGCCAGCAGGCTCGCCGAGCGCGGATCATCAATGTGGCCGATCACTTCGCGCACAATGCCCAGATTCGGGCCATACTGACGCCGGGCCTGGGGCTTGGGCACGGTGATGACGAGATCGCCGTCTTCGGCGCCATTGCGGTCTGCTTCCTGGATCAGGAATTCACGGCGTTCCTTGCGGTTGGACGGCGTCACCTTGCCGCCGCGCGGGCCCTGCGAATAGAGACCGACAATGGAGTTGGTCAGTCGCTTCTCCAGCACGGTCAGGGCGCGGGCTTCCCACACGCCGTCGACCAGCTTGATCTTGCAGAGCGCGCGATCGCCTTCGCCGGGCTCGGTCACCTTGCCGCGTGGTTTGCCGGAGAGGCCCGTATAGACGATGTCCGGGCCGAAGGGGCCATTGTCGCCAACCGCCTTGCCGATCAGGTCGCCATTCTCGTCCTGGTGAGTGAATTGCACGACGCCTGTAGGCGGCGGACGGTCGGTCTGGGCCCAGGCGCGTTTGCCTGTACGCTCCAGGGTGCCGTCCTCCTCCAGTTCCTTCAGGATTTCACGCAAGGTGGCGCGGTCGCGGCCCTTCACTTTAAGGCCGCGCGCAATGTCCTGCTTCGTGGTGGCGTTCGGATGGTCCCGAATATAATCAAGGACCGTTTGCTTATCTGGAAAACTCATACAGCCGCATATAAGCGGACTCGCGCCAAATTGCGCGGGTTTTTACTGTATCTGCTTCTCAGTCTTCCTTTTTCGCCGCTGGTTTCTTCTTCGCGGGGGCCTTTTTCTTGGCGGCTGGCTTTTTGGCGGCGGCTTTCTTTGCCGGGGCTTTTTTCTTGCCACCTTTCGCCGCCTTCGCGTTGATCAGCTCAATGGCCTGTTCCAGCGTCACCGTATCCGGCGTCATATCCTTGGGCAGGGTTGCGTTGGTCTTGCCATGCTTCACATAAGGGCCGTAGCGGCCTTCGAAGACCTCGATCGCCCCGCCATCCGGATGATCCCCCAGGGATTTCAGCGCCGTAGCTGCACCGCGGGCTGCGCCCTTGGCCTTCTTGTCCGCGATCAGCGTCACCGCATGGTTCAGGCCGATGGTGAAGACGTCATTCGGGTCTTTCAGGTTCGCATAGGTCTTGCCGTGCTGAACATAGGGCCCAAAGCGGCCGAAATTGGCGAGGATGGGCTCACCATCTTCGGGGTGCTTGCCGACTTCGCGGGGCAGGGAGAGCAGCTCCACGGCGCGGTCCAGCGTCAGGGCCTGCGGGTTTTCCTTCTCGGCCTTGGTCAGCGAGGCGCGTTTCGGCTTGTCCTCCGTCGCCATCTCGACATAGGGGCCAAAGCGGCCGGTCTTGAGGAAGACGGTCTCGCCCGTTTCCGGGTGGATGCCAAGTTCCTCGCCGTCGGGATTGATCGCGCTTTGCTCTCCGGTGGCGGAGAATTGCCGCGTATATTTGCACTCCGGATGGCGGGAGCAGCCAACAAAAGCGCCATAACGGCCGAGCTTCATCGACAGCTCGCCCTCTTTGCAGAGCGGGCACTGACGCGGATTTTCGACCGGGTTGCCATCGGCATCCTGGCGCGGAAACACATAGGCGCCGAGTTCTTCGTTCAGCACGTCCAGCACTTCGGAAACGCGCAGGTCTTTGGTCTGGTCGACGTCCGAGATGAATTGCTGCCAGAACTCTTTCAGGAAGGCTTTCCAGTCGAGCTTGCCGTCAGAGATGATGTCCAGCTTCTCTTCCAGGCCGGCGGTGAAGTCATACTCCACATAGCGCTGGAAGAAGTTCTCCAGGAAGGCCGTCACGAGGCGGCCCTTGTCCTCGGGGATCAGCTGTTTTTTCTCGAGACGCACATAGCCTCGGTCTTCCAGCGTCGACAGCGTCGAGGCGTAGGTCGATGGGCGGCCAATGCCCAGCTCTTCCAGCTTCTTGACCAAAGAGGCCTCGGTGTAGCGCGGCGGCGGCGTGGTGAAGTGTTGGGTGGCTTCCGCCTTCAACAAGTCGGCATGCTGGCCTTCCTGCATCTTGGGCAGGCGATTCTCGTCATCGTCGCCATCATCGCCTTCGTCGCGGCCTTCCATGTAGAGTTTGATATAGCCATCAAATACCAGGACCTGACCGGTTGCGCGCAGCACGGCGCGGCCATCCTTGGAGGTCAGGTCGATGGTCGTGCGCTCGAACTGCGCGGTTTCCATCTGCGAGGCGACGGCGCGGCGCCACACCAGCGTGTAGAGTTTCTTCAGGTCTCCATCGCCGTGATATTCTTCCGGGCGCAGGTCGAAATTGGTCGGGCGGATGGCTTCGTGAGCCTCTTGCGCGTTCTTTGCCTTTGAGGAGTAACGGCGCGTCTTTTCCGGCAGGTAACGCGCGCCATAGTTCGACTGGATCATGGACCGGGCCGCCGTATAGGCTTCCTCGGCCATGTTCACGCCGTCGGTACGCATATAGGTGATGCGGCCTTCCTCGTAGAGCTTCTGGGCGGCCTGCATCGTGCGCTTGGCGGTGAAGCCCAGTTTGCGGGAGGCTTCCTGCTGAAGCGTGGAGGTAATGAAAGGCGGCGGCGGATTGCGCCTGACCGGCTTTGCCTCGACCGAGCTGACAGAATAGCCACCGCCGCGCACGATCTCCAACGCCTTGTCGGCATCGCCCTTGTTGCCGAGCGTGAATTTCTTCAGCGTCTCGCCGTCCAGGCTGTAGAGGCGGGTCTCGAAATCCGTACCGTCAGGTGCGCGCAGATTGGCCAGCACGTTCCAGTACTCTTCAGGCTTGAACAGCTCGATCTCGTTCTCGCGGTCGCAGACAATGCGCAGCGCAACAGACTGCACACGGCCAGCCGAGCGGCTGCCGGGAAGTTTGCGCCACAGCACCGGCGACAGGTTGAAGCCGACCAGATAGTCCAGCGCGCGGCGGGCAAGATAAGCATCGACCAGTTCGGCATCGATCTGGCGCGGTTGTTCCATCGCAGCGGTCACGGCGCTCTTGGTGATGGCGTTGAAGACGACGCGCTCGACCGGCGTGTCCTTCTTCAGGGCGCGGCGCTTGCGCAGGGCTTCAACCAGGTGCCAGGAAATGGCCTCTCCTTCGCGATCCGGGTCGGTCGCGAGAATAAGCGTGTCGGCTTCTTTCAGGGCGGAGGCAATTTCGGAGATTCGCTTGGAGGATTTGGAATCCGCCTCCCAGACCATCTCGAAATCATTGTCCGGGTCCACCGATCCATTCTTGGAGGGCAGATCGCGGATATGGCCGTACGACGCCAGGACCTTATAGTCCTTGCCGAGGTATTTATTGATGGTTTTTGCCTTGGCGGGCGACTCGACGACAACAAGTTTCATGCGCTTACCTCTTTAAGGCGGCGAGAGATGGGGGGCGGAGACGTCGGCTGTCAAGGCCGGGCTGTGTTCAGCCGTCTTCCTTGTAGGCGATGTAGGTGAGGGTGCAGAACAGGACAAACAGCGGCGGACTCCAAGCAGCCACTATAGGAGGCGCGGCACCGGTGGCCCCCAGGCTGGAAGAGAATTGGGTAAAGAAATACAGGCCCACAGCTGCAAGTGACCCGATGGCCAGCAGTTGGGAATTGCCGCCCATACGCTGAAGGCGAAGGCAAACTACCGCGCCGATCAGGGCCATCGCCACGAACAGTGCCGGTAGCGCCAGAAGCGCGCTGAGCTGCATTTTGTAGCGTGAGGCATCCAGGCCCGCCGCCTGGGTCTGTCGCACGAAGTGGGGAAGATCCCAGAAGCCGATTGTGTTGGGTGAGGCGAACTTGTCGAGCAGCGTGCTGGCATCCAGCGTTGTCGGAATGGCCAGATTGGCTTTGCGCTCAGTTGGCTGGTTCGGGATGTTCTCCACCACGCCTTCCAGCTGCCAGAAGCCATCGCGCAGGATTGCCCGGTCGGCATCAATGCGGCGGGCAAAGGCGAAATCATTGGTCGGACGCCCATTGGAATACATGCGCTCTTCCTGGATCATCTTCACATCCTGGAGGTTCACGCCGCCTTCTTCCACGCGCTTTGCATGGATCACGATCTGGTTCGTTTCGTCGCCTTGGCGTAGCCAGATGCCGGTATCGGAGACTGAAAGCGTGGGTCGGCCTTCATTCAGCAACCGGTCGCGGGTCATCTCGAAGGATTCCGTCAGGCGCGCGGCAAACGGGTTCAGTACCATCATCGTGAACAGGCCCATGACCAGTCCCAGTCCCATGACTGGGGTCAGAAAGCGCCAGGCCGAAATCCCGCTCGCGCGGATAATCGACAGCTCAGAGCGGCGGTTCAGACGTGTGAAGGCCATCATGGAGGCAACCAGCAAGGCAAAGGGCAGCGTCTGCTCGACAATCTGGGGCAATTTCATCAGGGAAAGTCGGAGCGCGCCGAGAATGCTGAGCGAGACATCGCCGCCAACTGTCCGCAGCTGCTCCACCACGTCGATCATCAGGATTGCCAGCAACAGAATGCCGAGCACCAGGGCGAGCCCGGTCAGGCACTCTTTCAGAATGTAAAGCTGGATACGGGAAAACAGGGGCATCAGCTGGCCGCGCCTCCTGCGCCGCGGAACAGATCAATATGCGGGCGTTCGATTTTACCCAAATGCCTGCCACGGGCGAAATAGATGTAGCTAATCGCCCCAATGGCTGACAGCGGTGCGAGCCATTGCAGGATATTCAGTGCCGGGTCACTCGCCGCCTGGGACTGCAGGACAAGCTGTATAATCAGAACGCCAATGGCTCCGCCTGTCGCATAGCCGATCCGGCGACTATAGCCCTTCCGGCTGAAATCGCCGCCCAGCACAGCATAGATTGCCAGCAGGACCATGACGATATTCAGAAGCGGCGTGGTCAGGCGGCTATGAGCTTCTGCCAGGAAGGCATCCGCCTCTTTCAGTTCGAAATAATTGGTCCGGTCCACGAAAAAGAGTTCGTAGAGATATTTGTCAGAGGCCTTCAGGACCAGGTCTGACTCTTCTTTCATGAATTCGCTGAGGTCGAACAGATATTGATCGAACTCCAGAATGGAAAGCTGCTGGTTCTCGTCCAGCTGCTGGCTGGTTGCATCGCGCAGCAGAAGGGTTGGCTTACCGTCCACTTCGATCAGCGCGGCGCTGCGGGCCAGAATGTCTGTCGGGTGTGCGGCATCTGTCATGTCGGAAATCAGCACGCCTCTCAGCTCTCCGCCCACCTGTTCGCGGGCATAGAAGGTCAGCCGGTCGCCATTGCTGGTGAACTGGCCAGGGCGGATCAGGGCGGCAGCCAGATCGGCCCGCGCTGTCGCCACCGTTTCCCGCATCGCGCGCTGTGCCAAGGGCTGGACCCACAAATTGACGGTCAGATGGGCAATCGCGCAGATGACAGCGAGGCGGATCAGCGGCGAGGCGACCTGCCAGCGGGTCATGCCGGCGGCCTGGGCGACAACGATCTCGCTATCCTTGTGAATGCGGTTGAGGGACCAGACACTGGCCACAAACAGGGCGAGCGGCAGCAACAGCGCAATGATCTGCGGTGCGCCCAGCATGACAATGTAGAAATAGGTAGCTGCAGACTGGCGGTTCTCAAGAATCAGATCGGTCCGCGACAGGCCCTGCGCGAGCAAGGCGAGCATGGACAGCCCCCCGACAATGATGACCACAGCCCTCAGGACTTCGAAAAACAGATATGTCTGGACTTTGGTCATGGGGCGTAAGGCAGGCTTTTCGCAGAATCCTTCAGAAACGGGTGATATTTCCCTAGCTAACGAGTTGCGCTGCGCGCGTCGACGTTTAGTTTCCGCTGCAAATGGAGAATCCGCATATGAAAATCACATTCGCAGACAATGCCAAAGCTGAGATCGTTGCCTTTATCGTTGATGAGGATGGCGGTTTGCCTGCTGCGGCGACTGATTTGGATAATGCCTCAGGTGGCCTTCTGGCAGAAGCCATGGAAGGCAGCCGCTTTTCCGGCAAGAAAGATCAGCAATCTCTCATCGTGATGCCTAAAGGCAGTGACACCCGTCGCGTTGTCCTGATCGGCGGCGGCAAGCCGGACAAGCGGGACGCACGCGTTCTGGAAGGCTTGGGCGCCAATCTTTACAAATCTCATTCGGGCAGCGGCTTCAAATCCCTCGCCATTCATGCCGCTTCCGCTGAAGACGCAGCCCGCATGGCCGTCGGTGCGAAGCTCGCGGCCTATCGGTTTGACGACTATTTCACCAAGTTGAAAGACGATCAGAAGCCGACCGTAGAAAGTGTCACTTTCATCGTGGACGATACGGCTGCTGCCGAGAAGGCCTTCGAGCCGCTGAATGCTGGCGCTGAAGGCACCATTCTGGCGCGTACGCTGGTGAATTTGCCGCCGAACGACCTCTATCCAGCTGCCTTTGCAGGCCGCCTGAAAGAGATGAGCGATCTGGGCGTTGAAGTCGAAGTGCTCGGCGAAGAGCAGCTCGCCAAGCTGGGCATGAACGCCATGCTGGGTGTCGGTCAGGGCAGCGTGAAGGAAAGCCAGCTCGGCATCATGAAATGGATGGGCGGCGCGGAAGGCGATGATCCGGTCATCCTGATCGGCAAGGGCGTCTGCTTCGATACAGGCGGCATCTCCTTGAAGCCAGGACCGGGCATGGAAGACATGCGCGGCGATATGGGCGGCGCAGCGGCTGTGACCGGCACAATCCGCGCGCTGGCCGAGCGCAAGGCGAAGGTCAATGTCATCGGCCTGGTTGGCCTGGTCGAGAACATGCCGGACGGAAACGCGATCCGTCCGGGCGACATTCTGAAGTCCGCCTCCGGCCAGACCATCGAAGTGCAGAACACAGACGCCGAAGGCCGCCTCGTTCTGTGCGATGTGCTCTGGTATGCGCAGGAGCATTTCAAGCCGAAAGCCATGGTTGATCTCGCCACACTGACCGGCGCAATCGTGATCTCTCTCGGCCACCATCATGCCGGTCTGTTCACCGCGAGCGATGATCTGGCCGACGAGCTGTCCAAGGCGGGCCAGACTGAAGGCGAGCGCGTCTGGCGCCTGCCGCTGGGCCCGGAATATGACGCGCTTCTGAAGTCAAAATTCGCGGATATGCGGAACATTGGCGGCCGCGCGGCTGGCTCCATCACAGCGGCGCAGTTCCTGAAGCGCTTTGTGAAAGAAGACGTGAAATGGGCGCACATCGACATTGCCGGTGTGGCCTGGGTTGAGGGCGAGAAAGCGGCCTTTGATGTCAGCTGGGCCTCCGGCTTCGGTCCGCGTCTGCTCGACCGCTGGATCGCTGACAATTACGAAAGCTGATCGGCATGACTGAGGCGCCAAAGCCGGAATGGTGGTTTTACCATCTCTCCCGCACCACGCTGGAGCAGGCTGCGGCGCCGCTCATGCAAAAATGCCTGGAGGTGGGCTGGCGGGTTCTGGCCGTCAGCCCGAATCCTGAGCGCCGCGCGGCGCTCGACGCCTTCCTCTGGACCTTTGACGAACGGACCTTCCTGCCGCACGGCCAGGCCGAAGCGCCAGGGCTCGACCCCTCGCGCCAGCCCATCCTACTGACCGACAAAGTGGAGAATGTGAACACCGCGAATGCGTTGTTCCTGATGGATGGGACGACGGTGCCGGTCGATGCGCCTTATACGCGCTGCATGGCCATGTTCGATGATGGCGACCATGACACGCGCAGCCTGGCGCGCCAGCAATTCAAGGCCGCCAAGGATGCCGGCCTCGTGACGCGGTATTTCCAGCAGACTGGAAGCGGTGGCTGGAAAGAGGCAGGGAAGTAGCGCCTTAGGCCTTCTTCACGAATTCGGATTTCAGGCCCATCTGGCCGATACCGTCGATCTTGCAGTCAATGTCATGATCACCATCGACGAGGCGGATGTTCTTTACCTTGGTGCCGCGCTTCACGACCTGGGACGAGCCCTTGATCTTCAGATCCTTGATCACGACGACCGAGTCGCCATCGGCGAGCGGGTTGCCATTGGAGTCTCTGATGCCGCTGCCGCTGTCTTCCGCTTCGGTCGCGCTCCACTCATGGGCGCATTCCGGGCAGATCAGGAGCGCGCCGTCTTCATAGGTGAACTCTGAGCCACATTTGGGGCAGGGGGGAAGCGTGCTCATCCGCGAAATCCTTGAAACTGTTACAGGGATCGCCCTAGGCCGCCGAATCGATCTGCGCAAGAGCCGCCTTCCATGCTTGCCCCGGCGGGTGGGCCCGGTTATAGGCCCGCGAGAAACAGTTTCCCCCATAAACAGGAAGTCATCATGGCTGTGCAGCGTACCTTTTCCATCATCAAGCCTGACGCCACCGAGCGTAACCTGACCGGCGCGATCAATGCCGTCTTCGAAAAAGCTGGCCTGCGCATCATCGCCCAGCGTCGCATTCGCATGACGCAAGAGCAGGCAGAGCGCTTCTATGGCGTTCACCGCGAGCGTCCGTTCTTCGGCGAACTGGTTGAGTTCATGACCTCCGGCCCGGTTGTCGTTCAGGTTCTGGAAGGCGAAAACGCCGTTGCCGCACACCGCGAAGTGATGGGCGCAACGAACCCGGCAGAAGCCGCTGACGGCACTGTCCGCAAATTGTTCGCGAAATCCATCGGCGAGAACTCTGTCCATGGTTCCGACTCCGAAGAGAACGCTGCGATCGAGATCGCCCAGTTCTTCTCCGAAGCTGAAATCGTCGGCTAAGGCACTCGGGCCTTCGGGCTTGTGAGATTTTTGAAGGGCTGCACCGGTTGGTGCGGCCCTTTTTGTTTTGCGC
This sequence comes from Alphaproteobacteria bacterium, assembly GCA_018222605.1. Taxonomy (GTDB): domain Bacteria; phylum Pseudomonadota; class Alphaproteobacteria; order Caulobacterales; family Hyphomonadaceae; genus Hyphomonas. The sequence continues at coordinate 269,588 of JAAEZZ010000001.1, read as the reverse complement.
AGCAGGTTTGGCCGGAGAGGCCGAGCCTTCCGGGGGATCTGGTTTGATTTCGGTGAAGGGAAAGCGGGGTCAGGTATCCGGCAGCGGCAACCGGGCTTGCGGGATATGGGGAAGGCTGATTTCCAGAGAAGACTGCGCGACAGCTGGAGCCAGGCTGTGCGCCACAAGATCCAGCCAGGGCGCAAGCCATGCGCCGCTGAGCGCCTCAGCCAGTCTGGCAGATGGCTTCAGCGGTTTCGAGGCCTGCACGCGACCCGAGAGATCATCCGAGAGCTGAATGATTCCAATGCGGCCATTCCACATCACGCCCCACAGCATTTGAGAGCCGGGGCCGCCATTCTGCCGAAACCATGCCTTCAGGCGCAGGATGCGCAGATAGATCAGCGGCCAGATCGGCAGCAGATACCAAGGCAGGCCCGGCATGGGAGAAAAGAGCGAGAAAAAAGGCATCGTCATCAGAGCCTAAAGGGGCGCTGTATGCGACGGATTGGGTAGAGGGGTTTCCACTTCCGCCCTTTAGGCACCTCCCCCGTGAATGGGGAAGGATACGCGGGAGCTTGAAGACGCTTAAGCGCGCGCCTTGATCTCTGCGCAGGCTCTGGACAGCGCTTCAGGGTAGAGGCTGTGTTCTTCCGGCAGGATGCGTGCAGCAAGGGCGTCTGCTGTGTCGCCGGGCAGGATGAGCACGCGGGCCTGCTGAATGACGGCGCCTTCGTCGACGCCTGCAGTGACCCAGTGCACGCTGCAGCCGGCCTCGGCGTCGCCCGCATCAATCGCGCGTTGATGCGTGTCGAGGCCCTTGTATTTGGGCAGCAGGGACGGGTGGATATTGATAAGGCGGCCCGACCATTTCTCCACAAACCAGGGGGTCAGCACGCGCATGAAACCGGCTAGCGCGATGATCTCGGTGTCGGCAGCTTCCAGTCTGGCGTCCATCGCGCGCTCAAAGGCCTCACGGTCCTTGCCGAACTCCTTGTGATCGACGACCGCCGTCGCGACGCCTTCGGCCGTAGCGGTCTCAAGCCCGCCTGCATCCGGCCGGTTGGACAGGACCAAGACCGGCTTGGCCGGATAGGCCGGGTCGCGCGCCGCTTCCAGCAGGGCCTTCATGTTGGAGCCGCGCCCGGAAATCAGGATAGCCAGATTGAGGCGTGTCATCCGCTGACGAGATCCCCGAGGATGACGGGCTGCTCATCAGCCTCTTTCAGCTGGGCAATCACGGCGTCCACCTTGTCAGGCGCGGCCGCGAAGATCATGCCGATGCCCATATTGAAGGTGCGGTGCATCTCGTCCAGCTCAACGCCGCCAGCTTCCTGAAGCCATTGGAAGACCGGTTTGGGTGTCCAGGCCGAACGGTCAATGCGGGGGGCGAGATGGTCCGGGCACATGCGCGGAGTATTTTCGGTGATGCCGCCGCCTGTGATGTGGGCAAGGCCCTTGATCAGGTCTCCCTTGATCAGCGGCAGGGCTGCGCCGGAATAGAGACGCGTCGGGGTCAGCAGCGCTTCGCCGAGGTTTTCATTCGAGAAGGGAGAGGTCGAATCATAGGACAGGCCTTCCCGTTCCACGATGCGGCGGATCAGGGAATAGCCATTGGAGTGCGGGCCGGACGAGGCGATGCCGATCAGCACGTCCCCCTCAGCCATGTCGCCCATGCGAGGCAGAACCTTGGAGCGGTCCACAGCGCCAACCACGAAACCTGCGAGATCATAATGGCCGGGCGGGTACATGCCGGGCATTTCCGCCGTTTCGCCGCCGACAAGCGCGCAGCCGGACTGGCGGCAGCCTTCGGCGATGCCGGAAATGACCGCTTCGGCGATGCCTGCCTCAAGCTTTCCGGTGGCGAAATAATCCAGGAAAAACAGGGGCTCAGCGCCCTGCGCCAGAACATCATTGGCGCACATGGCAACGAGATCGATGCCAACCGTGTTGTGAATGCCGGTCTCAAAAGCCAGCATCAGCTTTGTGCCGACGCCATCCGTTCCTGAGACCAGGATCGGGTCTTCGTAGCCGGAGGCTTTCAGGTCAAACAGCGCGCCAAAGCCGCCGAGACCTCCCATGACACCAGCACGGGCGGTTGCTTTTGCCAGCGGGCCAATGGCCTCAACCAGCCTTTCTCCTGCCTCAATATCGACACCGGCATCGCGGTAGGAAAGGGGCGTTTTGGGCGTATCACTCATCATGACCTGCGCGTTAGCATGGGGAAAACGTCTCTGCCAGTGCCGCTTGCGGTTCCAGCTTCAGCCTGGGCTTGCTAAAAGAAATGCTACACGGAGGCCGTTGACCATGATTCGTATTTTTCTCGCTTCGCTTTTCGTCGCGATTGCGTCTGGTTTCAGTGCGCACGCAGACACACGCGATGTCTATACTGTCTCCAATATCGATGTGGATGAGGTGGCCGATACTCTGATCCAGGCGCGCGAGCAGGCCATGGGCGCCGCGCGGACCAAGGGCGCGCGTATCCTGATCGAACGTATCACTCTTCCGGAAGACCTGATCGCCGCGGGTGGCGTGCCGATCGATTACGCGCTGGCCAATCGCCTGTCCGCCGCCGTGGATGTGCAGGAAGAAACAGCCGGCGCCGGGCGCTATCGCGGGACGCTGGCCGTCGTCTACAATCCGCGTATGGTGCGTGCGCATCTGGATTCGCTGGGCGTGCCCTATGTCGATACGCAGGCGCCCATGTCCCTTCTGGTGCCGCTGGCGTCTAATGATGTACTGGAATATGCATGGCGTGAAACACTGGGCACGGGCCGCAGCGAAACGCTTTCTCCCTACGTGACATCCAGCGGCAGTGGCTATACGCAGTACAGTGACTGGATGGCATTGTCGCCCGAGGCGTCGGCTCTGGGCGCGCGGCGGGGCATCCTGGCCGAGCTTTCCGGCAGTGAGAATGCCTGGCGTGTTACGGTCTCCGTCGTCACCACAGCGGGTACGGAAACCATCGGCACGACGCCCTATGCGCAGACCATGGACGGCGCAGTCGTCGCCATGCTGAAGCTGTTGGACGAGAACTGGAAGCGCAATTCCGTCATTCGCAGCGGAGAACGCACTGCCGCGAATGCCAGTGTGCGCTACACATCCCTGGCAGAATGGAACACGCTGCGCGGCGCGCTGGCGCGGTCTCCCTTTATTTCCGATCTTAAGATCGATGCGATTGCCCGCGATGGCGCATTGGTGAACTTCTCCTATGCCGGAGATCCGCCACGCCTGCAGAATGATCTGCTTCAGCGGGGCGTTTCCCTGTCCCAGGATGACCATGGCTGGGTGTTGCGCTCGGCGGTTTCGGCATCGGCGGGACAGTGACCAAGAGTGGCGCGCATAAGGCCCTCACACCAAGCCAGATGAGCCTTGGATTTCCGGAGAGGCAGCCTACGCTGGACTCCCTGTTGGTGACGGCCGCGAATGAGACGGCTGTCTCTATTCTGAGCGGGCCGGAGAACTGGCCGTTTCCGGTTGTGTGTGTGACGGGACCCGCAAGAGCGGGCCTGACCGTGCTTGGCCGTGCCTGGTGTCAGGAATTCGAGGGACGGTTTTATTCCGCGCAGGAGTTTTCGCGCATGCGCGAAAAGGAACTCTCGACGCTGGCTGGCGCGCATGTCGTCATCGATGACGCCGATCAGGTGAAGAAGATGGACCGCCTGTTGACGCTGATCAACATGATCTCGGCCGGATCAGGACGGGTCTTGCTGACCTCGCGCCACAGTCCCGGCCAGTGGCACACATCCTCGGCTGATTTGAAATCCCGGCTCAATGCGTTGCCTGTGGTCGAAATTGACGATCCGGACGAGCCGATGCTGAAAGCGCGCCTGGAAATGGCGGCAAGGAAGCATTTTCTCAAACTCGATCCGGAGGTTGTTAAATATCTGGTGCCAAGACTGGATCTTTCCTATGAGGCAATCGAAACCTTTGCGGAAAGACTGAGCGAGCGGGTCACATTGACTGGACGAGCCCCATCTGTCCCGTTGGCGCGGGAAGTGCTGGAGGAGCTTGGCTGGTCTGACCCGGATCAGAGGTCACTATTGTAGTGCACACAGACACGGAGCAGACCTGATGCCGGATGGGGCAACACAAAGCCTGAAACAGCAGATGCAGTCGCCGCAGCGATTCATCAATCGGGAACTGTCCTGGCTGGAGTTCAACCGGCGCGTCCTTGATGAGGCCGCCAATCCGGACCATCCGCTGCTGGAGCGTCTGCGCTTCCTGTCGATTTCTGCGAGCAATCTCGATGAATTCGAGATGGTGCGCTATGCGGGCCTGCGCGAGCAGGTGCGGGCAGGCGTGGTCAAGCCAAGCCAGGACGGCCTGACACCGGCCCAGCAGGTGGCACGGATCGAGCAGGCCTCCCTGCAATTGATCGCGGACCAGCAAGCGTGCTGGAAAAATCTCAAGCAAGAAATGCATAAAGAGGGCATCGATGTTCTGGCTGTCAGTGAGCTGACCCGCAAGGACAAGACCGAACTCGACACCTATTTCCGGACGAACATCTTCCCGGTGCTGACGCCGCTGGCCGTGGACCCGGCGCATCCGTTTCCGTTCATTCCCAATCTCGGCTTCTCCGTCGCCATCAATCTGGTGTCGAAGAATGGCGGCGAGCAGCATGTCGGCATCATTCCGCTACCGGCCTTTGTGCGCCGTTTCATCCGTCTACCGAACGGGCCGAAAAGCACGCTGCGCTTCATAGCGCTGGAAGATGTTATCGGCATGTTCCTGGAGGAGCTGTTCCCCGGCTATGAGGAAAGGGATCGCTGCCTGTTCCGCGTGATCCGCGACAGCGATATCGAGATCGAGGAAGAAGCCGAAGACCTGATTCGGGAATTTGAGGTTCTGCTGAAACAGCGCCGACGGGGGCGTATTGTCCGTATCCGGATGCAGTCCAGCGCACCGAAGGATCTGCGTGAGCTAATCACGCGGGAGATTGGCGCCGAGCAGGATGATATCGTTCTCTATGATGGCATCCTCGGCATGGCACAGCTGTCAGAGCTGATCGTTGACGACCGGCCTGATTTGCAATTTCCCTCCTATGAGCCGCGCTATCCGGAACGCATACGGGAGATGGGCGGTGATTGCTTTGCGGCGATCCGCGCGAAAGACATTCTGGTCCATCACCCATTTGAGACATTTGATGTTGTCGTCCAGTTCGTGCGCCAGGCAGCGGCCGATCCACAGGTTGTTGCCATCAAGCAGACACTCTATCGCACAACAAACAATTCCCCGATTGTTGCGGCGTTGATCGAGGCGGCCGAGGCTGGAAAGAACGTTACGGCGCTGGTTGAAATCAAGGCGCGCTTCGATGAAGAGGCAAATTTGCGCCTGGCGCGGGACCTGGAGCGTGCGGGCGTTCAGGTCGTGTACGGATTTATTGAGTACAAGACACATGCCAAGGTGTCTCTGGTGGTGCGTCGTGAAGGGCAGGAGCTACGCAGCTATACCCATTATGGGACCGGGAACTATCACCCGATCAATGCGCGTATCTACACAGACCTTTCCCTGTTTACGGCAGACCCGGCGCTGGGCCGTGATGCGAACCGATTGTTCAATTTCGTGACAGCCTATCGCGAGCCGCCTGAAGTGGGGCCGGTGCTTGAAAAGCTGTCCATGTCTCCGCTGAACTTGAAGGAAAAACTGATCACGCTGATCGAGTCCGAAGCGGCAAATGCCAAAAAGGGCAAGCCAAGTGGCATCTGGGCGAAAATGAACTCGCTGGTCGATGGAGAGGTCATCGATGCCCTCTACAAGGCCAGCCAGGCCGGGGTGCCGATCATTCTGGTGGTGCGCGGCATTTGCTGCCTGCGCCCCGGTGTGTCGGGCATGTCGGAGAACATCTCTGTAAAGAGTATTGTCGGGCGCTTCCTGGAGCATTCGCGGGTGGTGTGTTTTGCAAACGGAGAGTCCCTGCCATCATCGAATGCGAAGGTCTTCATCTCTTCGGCTGACTGGATGCCACGCAACCTCAACCGCCGGGTTGAGGCGCTGGTGCCGATCGAGAATCCGACGGTTCACCGTCAGGTGATGAACCAGATCATGGTGGCCAATCTGAATGACGAACAGCAAAGCTGGATCATGAATGAGGATGGCGACTATTCGCGCGTGGGAACGTCTGGCAACTCGAAACCGTTCTCTGCGCATACCTATTTTATGGACAATCCCAGTCTTTCCGGCCGGGGCAGCGCACTGGAAGTGAGCCTGCCGCCGCGCCTGCAACCCAAGAAGGGTGTCATTAGCTGATGTTTCCGAAGTCGGAACGCGCCGCCATCATCGACATCGGATCAAACTCTGTTCGTCTGGTGATTTATGATGTGCTGGGAGCCTCTATTTTGCCGACCTTCAACGAAAAGGTCATGGCAGGGTTGGGCCAGGGTCTGATGCGTACGGGGCATCTGTCTGTTGAGGGCAGAGAGGCTGCGATCCGGGCACTTGGCCGCTACCGCGCCATTTTGAAGGCCTTGGGCCTGCGGAACTTTACGGCTGTGGCAACGGCTGCCGTCCGGTCAGCGGAGGATGGGCCTGACTTTATCAAGACGGCATCGCGCGTTCTGGGTCGCAAGATCCTGACGCTGTCCGGTGAAGACGAGGCACGTCTTTCTGCGTTGGGCGTGGAGGCGAGCTTTTACAAGTCCGAAGGCATTATCGGCGACCTTGGCGGTTCCAGTCTTGAATTCAAGCGTGTCGGTGGGCGGTCTGCGCGGGGAGAGAGCCTGATGTTGGGCCCATTGTCCCTGGCCGAAGGCGATTTCGATCCCAAAGCCCTGCGCAAGACCATTCGCACGGAACTGAAGAAATCCCGCGTGCTGGCCAGCGCCAGTGGCCGGTTCTACGCTGTCGGCGGGGCATGGCGGACCCTGGCGAAGCTGAACATGCAGCTGGAGAATTACGCGCTGCAGGTGCTGCAGGGCTATCAGATGACGGAGAGTCAGGTCTCCCGCGTAACGAAGGTCTGTCTCGATAGCCTGACCAATGCGGCCTCGCGGTCCATGCTCGAAGCCATCGATAAAAGGCGGGCGAAACATCTGCCGATTGCCGCGATGCTTTTGCAGGAAATCCTGGCAATGAGTTCGCTGGAAGGGGTCAGTATATCCTCCAGCGGCTTGAGGGAAGGCGTGCTGCGCGACCTGACAGGTACACCGACAGCCGATCCGCTGATGGATGGTGTGATTGCCTTTGCACGACTGGACCATAATCAGATTCAGTTCGGCCAGGCCCTGCATGATTTCATCGCACCGGCGCTTGCGCCTGAACCGGACCTGTTTGGCTCCCCTGCAGCCGACAAGCGTATCGAGCAGGCGGCCTGTATGATGGCCGACAGTGCCGGACGCTTTCATCCGGATCACCGGTCAATCATGGCCTATGATCAGGCCCTCCGCGCGCCTTATTCCGGCCTTTCGCACAGCGAGCGCGCCCTGATCGCTTACGCCATTGGCTGCCGGTACGAGAAAGACTTTAAGCGGCCTGCCGAATATGAAGGCCTGACCACACCGGAACAGGACGAGCGGTCGCGACAAATCGGCAGTGCCATGCGGTTGGGTGCCGTGTTTTCCGGGCGGTCCGGGCCTATCCTTCGCCGCGCCAAACTGGTGAGGCGTGGGGATACACTGCAATTGCGTGTAGGCAAGGCTGATGAAGCCATGCTGTCGGATACGGTCCGCCGGCGGCTTTCGCAGACAGCCAGCCAGCTGAACCTCAAGCCGGATACATCAATCGATTAGGGCGTTTGCCTAGACGTCAAATAGGCGAACCTGGCCACCTTCGAAGGAAACGGCCAGCTTGCCGTTCAACAGCGCTTGGGCCTTCTGGCCGAACATATCATAGCGCCATCCCTGCATCGCGGCGATGTCGCTGCTGGTTTCGCCGCGGGCGATGCGGTCGATATCGGCAGCGTTCGCGATCAGACGTGGCACGACATTGTTTTCGTCCGACACGTGCTTCAGCAGCACTTTCAGAAGTTCTGGCGCGCCTGCCGGGATCTGGGCGTTCTGTGGACGCTTTTCCATTTCCGGGGCGTAGGCGTCAGGATTTTCGATGGCATCGACAACTGCTTCGATCAGGCCTTGACCATGCTTTGACCGGATAAAGCCATTCGGCACGGCCCTCAGCTGGTTGAAATCCGATTCGCTGCGTGGCTTTTGGCTGGCGATTTCCTGGATTGCGTCATCCTTCAGGATGCGGCGGCGGGGCTTGTCCAGCTCCTGCGCCAGGGATTCGCGCCATGCGGCGACGGCCACCACAATGGCAGCGTAGTCTTTCTTCGGCTTGCGCAGCTTCAGGCGCTGCCAAGCATTGTTCGGATCTGTGTCGTATTTTGCGGGATCTTCGAGATCCGCCATTTCTTCCCGGACCCAGCCCATGCGGCCGGTTTCTTCCAGTTCGTCGCGCATCTTGAGATAGGCGTCGCGCAAATGCGTGACATCACCAAGGGCGTAGACCAGCTGTTTCTGGCTCAGCGGACGACGGGTCCAGTCCGTGAACTGGCTCGATTTATCGATCTGACGCTTCAGGACGCGCTGAACCAGATTGTCGTAGGAGATCGAATCACCAAGGCCGAGCGCCATTGCTGCGATCTGAGTATCGAAGATTGGACCGGGCGGGTGGCCAATCAGGCGATTGAAGATCTCGATGTCCTGCCGCGCGGCATGAAATACCTTGATCCGGTTGTCTGCGGCAATCAGGTCCAGGAAGGGCCCGATGTCCAGATCTTCGGCCAGCGGGTCAATCAGGCCTTCAACGCCGGGGGCAGAGGCCTGAACGAGACAGAGTTCCGGCCAATATGTTGTTTCCCGGTGAAATTCGGTGTCGACACAGATAAAGTCGGATTCAGCGAGCTTTCCGCACAGGTCTTCCAGTGCGGATTGCTCAGTAATGGGAGTCAGGGTGTTGTCAGTCATCGCGCGCTTGCGTATCGCATCGCCTTGACAATTGCGAGAGCTTGAATGCCTTTCGCGCCTTAAAATTATTGGACCGAATTTCCGGAGAGAGCATCCGATGCACGCCTATCGCACCCACACCTGCGGGGAGCTTCGCAAGTCCCATGTCGGGGAAACCGTTAAACTGTCTGGCTGGTTGCACCGTCGCCGCGATCATGGCGGGGTGATGTTTATCGACCTGCGCGACCATTACGGGCTGACGCAGGTCGTCTTCAATCCGGGGGCTCCCGGCTTTGGGACGGTTGAGCGCCTGCGCGCGGAAAGCGTCATCACGCTGGAAGGCAAGGTCGTCGCCCGTGATGACAGCCTCGTGAACCCGAACCTCGCCACGGGCGAGATCGAAGTGGTTGCAGGCGAAGTCACCGTTCAGTCCGAAGCTGCCGAGCTGCCGCTGCCGGTGTTCGGGGAGCCGGACTATCCGGAAGAGATTCGCCTGAAGCACCGCTATCTGGACCTGCGCCGCGAAACCCTACACAAAAACATGATCCTGCGCAGCCAGGTCATCGCCAGTCTGCGCCGCCGTATGCTGGAGCAGGGCTTCACCGAGTATCAGACCCCGATCCTGACGGCCTCCAGCCCGGAAGGTGCACGGGACTTCCTGGTGCCGAGCCGTATTCACCCCGGTGAGTTCTATGCACTTCCGCAGGCGCCGCAGCAGTTCAAGCAGTTGCTGATGGTGTCCGGCTTTGACCGTTACTTCCAGATCGCGCCTTGCTTCCGTGACGAAGACGCGCGCGCTGACCGATCTCCGGGCGAGTTCTATCAGCTCGATATCGAGATGAGCTTTGTCACGCAGGAAGACGTGTTCGGCGCGATCGAACCCGTCATGCGCGGCGTGTTCGATGAGTTTGCCAACTGGGAAGGCAAGGGCCGCCGCGTGCCGGAAGGTCCGTTCCCGCGCATCCCATATGCTGAAGCGATGGCAAAATATGGCTCCGACAAGCCAGACCTGCGCAACCCGATCGAACTGGCCGACGTTTCGGACTTCTTTGAGGACGACAGCAAGACCGGCTTTGGCATCTTTGCGAAGATCATTGCTGGCGGTGGACGCGTGATCGCGATACCGGCACCGAAAGCGGCGGCCGAGAAATCCCGCAAATTCTTCGATGAACTCGACAAATGGGCGAAGAAAGAGATGCAGGCCCCCGGCCTTGGCTATGCCCGCCTGAAGGAAGCCGATGGCGGCGGTGTTGACAGCCAGGACCCGGTCCTGAAGAATTTCGAGCCTGCCCATCTGGCCGCCCTGCTTGAAAAGCTGGGCCTTGGCGCTGGCGACGGCATCTTCTTTTCTGCCGGCAAGAAAGGCGATGCCTACAAGCTCGCTGGTGCAGCACGCACCAAGATTGGCGAAGAACTGGAGCTGATCGAAGACGGCGTCTTCCGTCTCTGCTGGATTGTCGATTTCCCGATGTATGAGTGGGACGAAGACAACAAGAAGATCGACTTCAGCCACAACCCGTTCTCCATGCCGCAAGGCGGGATGGCCGCACTGATGGCCGCCGATACGGATGAAAAGCTGCTGGAGCTGAAGGCGTACCAGTATGACATCGTGTGTAACGGTGTTGAACTCTCCTCCGGTGCAATCCGGAACCACAGCCCGGAACTGATGCTGAAGGCGTTTGAGCTGGCTGGCTATGGCGCTGACGTTGTTGAGACGGAGTTTGGCGGCATGCTGAATGCGTTCCGCTATGGCGCCCCACCGCATGGCGGTATTGCGCCGGGCGTTGACCGTATTGTCATGCTGCTGGCTGATGCAGAGAACATCCGTGACGTGACGCTGTTCCCGATGAACCAGCAGGCACGTGACCTTATGATGGGCGCGCCGAGCCCGGTAGACGAGCGTCAGTTGAAAGAGCTGAACATCCGCCTGGCACCGCAGATCAAATCCTGATTTCAGGCCATGGAATGATCGAACAGGGCGGGACGAAAGTTCCGTCCTGTTTCATGCGCTCTATTGCGCCGCAATCAGGGCAGGACTAAGCGCAGGCATGGAGCAGAGCGGCAGTGTCAGCTCCTCCGGCAGTTGTGTGCTGAGAGAGACGCATGCACCTGTGAAGTCCGCCGTTTCCAGACCGGCCAGATGACTAAGGTCTGCATCGATGAATCGGACATCTTTGAAGGATGCACCATCCACGCGGGCATTGTTCAGGCTTACGCCGGTCATATTGGCGCTATTGAAGATGGCCCCCGTCAGGATACCATCATTCAGCCAGCTGCCGGTCATGTTGGCCCCGGAGAGGTCTGCCGCATCCAGCCGCGCACTGCTCAGATCCGAAGAGGCAAAGTTCGCGCCGACCAGAAGCGCTCCCTGCAGGCTGATGCCACGCATGGTGGCATTGCGGAATTCAGCGCCTGTCGCGCGAACGCCCTGCAAGCGGGCATCCGAGAGAATCGCTCCGGACAGCTTCGCCGATGTCAGGATGGCTCCTCGCATGTCTGCGCCTGTCACCTTGGCCTGTTCGAAATTGGCGTTTCCAGCCTCAATGCTGCGCATGAAGGAGTATTCGAAGTTTGCGCCCGCGTAATTTCCGCCTGTCAGGTCCCACCCTGTAAGGTTTCGGCCCGACAAGTCACACTGACCACAGGCACCGGCATAACCGGGTGACCATGCAACAGCCTGGCCTTGCGCTGAGGCGTCTGGTGCGCTCACGGCGATAGCCAGCATGGAGACGAGGGCGAAACCTGTACGGGTCATGCAATTGGAATATCGTGTTGTTTTGTCACTCCAAACTGAACAAACAGTAAGAACTGACAAAAGATGACCAAGTGTTGCAATTACGCCATGGGGGCTAACGCAGCGTAAACTGCGCATACTATCTGCACCTGCAACAGTAGAAGCGTGCGGATACTCTGTTACGGAACAGTAATGAGTGTCTTTAATCGAGCGACTGGCGAACTTCTTCACCGCACGTATCGCACTCTACATCGCCCTCATCGCTGATCTGGAATAGCGTGAAGCTGCCGCAGGCCGGGCAAGCCTCTGTGAGGTATTCAGGCATGTTCTGCGCTTCTGCCTCAGCTTCTTCCTCGGTCAGCTTTTCTTCGCGTTTCTTGTCCAGGATCACGATATTATCCGGCAATTGGCCTCGTGAGAAGCCGCGGGAAATGATCTGGGCCGCTTCCTCTGTAAAGGCGGCGGGCTGGCGGGTGGCATCGCCTTCGCCCCGCCCCAGGCCGTCATGGGTGACATCTACTTCCGCCAGATCATCCCGCCCGAGATAGGACACAGCTAGTTCGCGGAAGATATAGTCCAGAATCGAAGTGGCCTTGGTGATGCGGTCATTGCCTGTCACAGCGCCGGCGGGTTCAAAGCGGGTAAACACGAAGGCGTCCACATATTCTTCCAGCGGCACGCCATATTGCAGGCCAATGGAGGTCGCGATGGCGAAATTGTTCATCAGGCTGCGAAACGCGGCGCCTTCTTTGTGCATGTCCAGGAAGATCTCGCCCAGGGAGCCGTCTTCAAACTCCCCCGTATGCAGATACACTTTGTGCCCGCCGACTGAGGCTTTCTGGATATATCCCTTGCGCCGATCCGGCAGACGCGTGCGCACGCCGCTCTGATTGGTCGCCATGGACCCGGGTGCCATAATGGGAGTTTCCGCTTCGGAGGCGAGTTCCTCTGCAAGGCTGAGGATGTGTTCCATACGCTCGGCAACTTCGTCGCCTGCAGGGGCGCGAATCCCGATCAGGAGCGTAGAGAGACCAGCGTCCAGTGCAGCATCGGCCATATTCAGGCCCGCGCGGCCCGTGATTCTGACCATGACATCATTGCCCAATGCTTCGGCGCAGGCCTTTGCAAAGGCAATCTCGGCTTCGGGCGAAACGACAATATCCAGTCCGCAGCCTGTCAGAGCTTCAGCTGCGATCTTCTCTGTCGCGCCGCCCACAGCAGCCTCTGCCGCGGCAATATCCTTGCGGGAAAAGCCCATGGCGGAGAGCAGTCCGCAGCCATCCGAATCAAAATTCTCCGGCTGCAGTTTCAGATCCTGGCTGATGATCTCATCGCCAAGCACCCAACGGGAGAATGCAGCATTCAGAGGCAGGCCTTCGCTGAGGGCGCGTTTGACGCGTTCCAGGGCCGCTTCGGAGAAGCCGCGATCCTTCAGCCTGTCCGCGCCAAGCGCACTTTCAAGGTCATGCGCGCCGCCATTGGCTACGCGGTCCAGAATCACCGGCAGGGATTCCGGGGCTTTTCTGGCAATGGCCAAGCGGGCACTGCGCGTCAGAGTAGGGCCTTCATCTGAGAAGGCCAGCACTGTCGTGACCGGGCCGCTCGCATCGCTATCGCAGTCCGGCATGATATCTGGCAGGTCGCTGACCGGCAGGATTTTCACCTGGCAAGCCTTCTTGCCGCCCGCGCGACGCGACTCAATACCTAAAGTCGCCGCATGGTTGGCTGAGAGGGAAGCACCGGTCGCCACGCATTTGACGAGCGCGCAGATCGCAGCCGCCATCTCACGGCCCTCATCGCTGTCATAGGCAAGTCCGAGGGACATGACAGCCGCGCCCAGCCCGTGAATCAGCAGCAGGCCATCGCCAAGGCTTTTTGAAGCGGCATCTGTCACAGAGGTCAGAAGGTCGGCCTCCAGGCCTTCTGGGCTGACGGCCAATGAGATATCCAGCAGGCGGCATAATGTGCGGGACGCGGGAAGCTCTGATTGCGCGAGAATGATCTCTGCGCCTTCCTTCAGCGCTTCGAGCAGCTCCGCTTCGGTATCCTCTTCAATGCTGTCAGCAGCAAACACAGCAGGTGGCGGGGGAGGCGTATTCACGGCAGCGATCCGTAGGGCGTCGGCTGTGCGCAGGATGCCATCAGGCTGGCGCAGCGCCTCTTCAAGAATGTCCTGTGGCAGGCCGGACGCGACGGCTTCGGCCAGTTCGGCATTGCGCGGGGCGTTGCCAAGCCTTTCCAGCATTTCAGCTGTGGCAATCTGAGTAGCCTCCAGCAGGCTGGCAGATGCGTAGGCAGAGGTTACATTGCGCAGCGATTCGGGCGTTGCCGGTCTACGGTGGCGGCCTGCCGCGCGCCAGATATCACCGAGGTTGAGGGGGCCTGACAGCAGGCCATCCATCTCCGCAGCCTGTAATATGGAGTTCAGCTCGGCCTTGGTCATTCCCGCCTCCCTGCGAAACAATGGCGAATCATTCCACATAGCGTGACGCTTCGTAGACATTGTAGCAACCTGGGCTGCCTCAAAATCGCCAATGTGAAATGAGTTTTGTGCGTCGCATTGCCTGCGGCTGCTCTATGGATTAACTGCCGCGAAGACGCCATATTGCGGCCAACAAGACAGGTCAGGACATCAAGACGATGCTGAAACAGATTTTCACCTGGTGGAGCGGGCACACGCTCGGGGCTTCCTTCGACATCAAACGGCGCTCGACCTATGTCGGCACCGATGAGTATGGCAATCGTTATTTTGAAGAGCGCAAACCGTCTCTCGAAGGGCGTAAACGCCGCTATGTGATGTACAAAGGTCTCGCGGAGCCGTCCAAGGTGCCAGCAGACTGGCATGGCTGGATGCACCACACCGTTGATGAGCCGCCGACCCGTATGCCGCTCAACCGTCGTGAGTGGGAAAAAGATCACAAGCCGAACATGACCGGCACGCCTTATGCCACGAAGCCGAAAGGCAGCATTTCCAATGACCGGGAACGCCAGAAGGCGACCGGAGACTATGAGGCCTGGACGCCTGATGCGTGAATCACTCTTTGAAACCCTGATTGGTGCACTAGTCGTTGCAGTTGCAGGCGCGTTCCTGTGGTTCGCAATCGGCAAGGGAACGGATGTGAAAGCGTCCAGTGACCAGTATGAGGTCACAGCACGCTTTAACAATATCTCGGGCGTATCACGTGGCACGGATGTGCGGATTGCTGGCGTGAAGGCTGGTATTGTCAAAGCCGTGGAAGGGGATCCCAAGCGTTTTGAGGCTGTCGTGACGATGACTCTGGATGAGAAATGGGCGCTGCCTGAAGATACAGATGCGCGTATCTCGACGGATGGTCTGCTGGGGGGCAGCTACGTCGCGCTTGAGCCCGGCGGCAGCTTTGACAACATCCCGCAGGATGGCTCCGGCGAGATCATCTATACGCGTGGCAGTGTGGATCTGTTAACGCTGTTTGCGTCTTTCGCGTCCGGTAGCGGCGGAAATGGCGACAGTAGCGGTTCGTCTACTACATCTGACGCTGCAGCAGAACCGGCAGCTACCGACGCACCTGCAGGTGATGATTCATATCCTGACGAGGATTACCAATAATGAGATTTGCTGTCTCTGCCCTCGCAATGTGCGCTGTTGTGGCTGGGGCGGCGCATGCCGCGACCTATGTCCAGAAGGATCGCGCAACCCTGCGCGCGCTGGACAAGATCACCGGCCGATCCACGGATATCGAGGTGAAGGTCGGTGAGCCGGTCGTCTTCGGCTCTTTGAAGGTGGAGCTGAAAGTTTGCTATCAGACGCCGCCTGAAGAGGCGCCGGAGAGCGCAGCTTTTCTCAAGATCAACTCCACGCAGCCGGTTGCCGTCGAGACGATGGAAGCTGCCGTGACGGCCGAAGATGTGAATACGGTCAGCGACGAGAATCCGGAGCTATTCTCTGGGTGGATGTATGCATCTTCTCCAGGACTCAGCGCTCTGGAGCATCCGGTTTACGACATCTGGGTGATCCGCTGCAGTGCGCCAGACCCGGTGAAATTGCCGTCCAAGGCGTCTGCGCCGGTAGATGATGATGTGACATATGATGATGAAGTGCCGCCGGGCGTCGAAATCGTCGAGGACCCATCCGCAGTGGAAGACCCGCAATAGAAATCGGCCTCCACAGTCAAGGCATTTCGTAGCATTTTTTTGAATTCCGCACGTGGCAGTTCGTAAAGCCCGAACTGTTCAAGGTGCGGATTGTGGAATTGCGCGTCCAGAAGAACATAGCCTCCTGTCAGCAACCGCGCGACCAGGTGCACGAGTGCGATCTTTGAGGCGTCTGTCGCGCGGGAGAACATGCTTTCGCCAAAGAAGGCGCCCCCGACTGAGACACCATAGAGCCCACCAACAAGATCTTCCCCGTCCCAGCACTCTATGGAGTGGGCGTGCCCCTCACGGTGCAGGGCGCTGTACAGGTTCAGGATAGGGGAGTTGATCCAGGTGCTCTCACGTCCGGCCGTGCTTTCGGCGCACATCTCCATGACGCGCGTAAAGGCCTGATCGGCTGTGACCCTGAACGGATCTTGCTTCACCGTGCGGGCAAGGCGCCTGGGCACATGAAAGCCCTTGAGAGGAATAATTCCCCGCATGTCTGGATCGACCAGGAAGAGGTTTGGATCATTGCGAGCATCTCCCATCGGAAAGACGCCGCGCCTGTAGCAGGCCAGAAGATCAGACGTACCAAACCGTGAAGACATGGCATCATATGTGAGGGCGGACAGTCAGATGTCCACCCTCCAACATGATGCCGCGGGCATTAGGCGGCAGCAGAATTACTCACCGGCCTCTTTTGCATCAGCAAGAAATTTTTCCAGCCAGTGGATGTTGTAGTCACCGGCAAGAACGTCTTCGTTCTCGACCAGCCTGCGGTGCAGGTCCAGCGTGGTGAAGACGCCGCCGACAACCATTTCAGACAGCGCCCTGCGCAGGCGCATCAGGCACTCACGACGTGTACGGCCATGTACGATAAGCTTGCCGATCAGAGAGTCATAATGCGGGGGAATGCGATAGCCGGCATAGGCGGCGCTATCGAGACGCACATCGGGACCGCCCGGTGCGTGGAAGTCGGTGATGAGGCCGGGTGACGGTATGAAGGTCTCCGGATGCTCGGCATTGATCCGGCATTCGATCGCGTGGCCGACCAGCATGACGTCTTCCTGACGGAAGGACAGCTTCTTGCCTTCGGCAATGCGGATCTGCTCGCGAACCAGATCGATGCCCGTGATCATCTCCGTCACAGGATGCTCCACCTGAAGACGGGTGTTCATTTCGATGAAGTAGAATTTCCCATCCTCGTAGAGGAACTCGATGGTGCCGGCGCCGCGATAGCCCAGTTTTTCCATCGCGCGGGCAACGATGCCGCCGATCTCTTCGCGCTGCGCCTGATTGAGGGCAGGCGATGGAGCTTCTTCGAAGACCTTCTGGTTACGGCGCTGCAGTGAGCAGTCGCGTTCCCAGAGGTGGGCGACGTTGCCATGCGTATCGGCAATGACCTGCACTTCGATGTGGCGTGGTCCCTGAAGATATTTCTCCAGATAGACGGCATCATCGCCAAAGGCGGCTTTCGCTTCGGTCTTTGCGGTGCGGACAGCGTTTTCCAAATCACCTTCCGTCATGGCCAGCTTCATGCCGCGGCCACCGCCGCCAGCTGATGCCTTTACCAGGACCGGGAAGCCGATCTTTTTGGCGGCCTTTTTGGCTTCGGCAATGCTGGAAAGCGCGCCCTCTGAGCCCGGCACACATGGCACGCCAGCTTCGATCATGGCCTGCTTTGCCGCGATCTTGTCGCCCATTATCCGGATATGTTCAGCGGTCGGGCCGATAAAGGCCAGGCCGTGGGCTTCGACCATCTCGGCGAACTGGGCGTTCTCCGACAGGAAGCCGTAGCCAGGGTGGATCGCATCTGCGCCTGTGATCTCGGCAGCGGCCAGGATCTGAGACTTCTTCAGATAGCTTTGCGAGGATGGCGCCGGGCCGATGCAGACACTCTCGTCAGCCAGGCGAACCGCCATGGCATCCCTGTCTGCCTCGGAATGGACCACGACCGTGGACAGGCCCATTTCTTTGCAGGCGCGGTGAATTCTCAGGGCAATCTCACCGCGATTAGCGATGAGAACCTTCTTGATGACAGGTTGCTCGGCCATATTACTCGATCAGTATCAGAGCTTCGCCATATTCTACAGGCTGGGCGTCGGTAACATAAATTTCTTTAACGACACCGGCCTTGTCGGATTCAACCGGGTTAAAGGTTTTCATGGCTTCAACCAGCATCAGGGTGTCGCCTTTCTTCACCTTGTCGCCAACAGAGACGAAGGCTTTTGCGCCCGGCTCAGGTGACAGGTAGGCCGTGCCGACCATGGGGGATTTGATGGCATTGTCGGAGGCTGCAGGCGCAGCAGCCTCAGCGGCCGGGGCGCTCGGGGCTGCCGCAGCAGGGGCGGCGGCAGGCGCTGCAGCCGGAGCAGGCGCATAGGCGGCGGCCTGGACGACCGGCGCGGCAGGCTTGCTGACGCGAATGCGAAGGCCGTCATGCTCAACTTCGAGTTCGCCGAGGTCAGCTTCACGCAGGATGGCTGCGAGTTCCCGGACGAGGCCGGTATCCAGCTTGTTCTTTGTCGTACTCATGAAATATCAGGTCTCTTTCTGGCCCAGAAGGGTCTTAACCGCCAAAAGCGCCAGCTCATAGCCATAGGCACCAAGGCCCGCAATCGTGGCCTTCACAGCGGGGGAAACATAATTCACCTGACGAAACGCATCACGCGCCGCCGGGTTTGATAAATGAACTTCTACAACCGGCACCGTACAGGCCTTGAGTGCATCATGCACTGCAATGGAGGTATGCGTATACGCAGCTGCGTTCAGGATAATGGCCGAGCCTTTGGCAGACCCTTCCTGAATCCAGCTTACCAACTCGCCCTCATGATTCGTCTGGCGGGTCTCCAGCGGAACGTCGCCTGCCAGTGCTCTCAGCCGTGTATGGATATCTTCCAGCGTGTCACGGCCATAAATCTCCGGCTCACGTGAGCCGAGAAGGTTGAGGTTGGGGCCTCCAAGTACATATACCGGTTTAGACATAGTGTCCGTCTTGCGCTGTATCGCCTGGCAAGGCAAGGGGCAGATGAACGGAGAAAACTCGAATGCTGGTTACAGTCAATGGCGAGACGCGCTCAGTAGAGCCGGGGACGACGATTGCGATGTTGGTCACGCAACTGGCAGGCGAGTCAGGCAAGGATCAGCGCGGGATCGCCATTGAACGCAATCTGGAAATTGTCCCGAAATCCGAGCATGCCAGTACGGTCATCGAAGAGGGGGACCGCATCGAGCTTGTACAGTTCGTGGGCGGGGGCTAGGCCCGCACACAAACAAGATACCGCGCCAACCCATTTTTCCCTACCAGACCCAAGGTTAGACCTTTGACAGATTCACTCACCATTGCCGGCAAGACCTATAATTCCCGCCTCATCGTAGGGACCGGAAAGTATAAATCCTACCAGCAGAATGCCGACGCGGCGCGTGCTGCCGGTGCAGAGATCGTCACGGTCGCGCTGCGCCGTGTGAATCTCTCTGACCCCGATCAGGAACGGCTGACGGACTTCGTGAAACCGGACGAGTTCACCTATCTGCCCAACACCGCCGGCTGCTACACGGCGGACGAGGCTGTTCGCACGCTGCGCCTGGCGCGCGAGGCAGGTGGCTGGAATCTAGTGAAACTGGAAGTGCTGGCTGATCAGAAGACGCTGTATCCGAACATGCCGGAGACGCTGGAAGCGGCCAAGGCGCTGATCGCCGACGGCTTTGAAGTGATGGTCTACTGCTCGGATGACCCTGTCTACGCCAAGATGCTGGAAGATGCTGGCTGTTGCGCAATTATGCCTCTCGGCAGTCTGATTGGATCAGGTCTTGGGATTATGAACCCGGTCAATATCCGCCTGATCGTGGAGCAGACCCGTGTGCCAGTGATTGTGGACGCAGGTGTCGGCACGGCTTCTGACGCCGCGATGGCGATGGAACTTGGCTGTGATGGCGTATTGATGAACACGGCCATTGCCGCTGCGAAGGATCCGATCCTGATGGCCAGCGCCATGAAACATGCTGTGATCGCAGGCCGTGAAGCTTATCTCGCCGGCCGGATGCCCAAGAAGATGTACGCTGATCCCAGTTCCCCGCTTGCCGGGCTGATCTGATCAGAAGACAGCCAGCAGCAGGTAAATCAACGAACACATGGCAAAACCTACGACACTGATCAGGGTCGTGGAGACGGTCCAGGTCCGCAGTGTTTCCCCCGGCGTGATCCCGAAGATGCGCCCAACCAGCCAGAAGCCGCTGTCATTCACATGACTGCCCGTGCTGGCCCCGGCGGCGATGGCGATTGTCAGGAGCCCCAATTGCGGCGCAGTTAGCGGTGCGGCAATCAGCAGGGGGGCTGTCAGCCCGGCCGATGTGATCATTGCAACGGTGGCGCTGCCCTGGGCCAGGCGCAGGATGACCGCCAGCACATAGCCCGTCAGCAGGGGGCCAAAGCCCACGCTTAGCGCAGCATCCGCAATCTGAGTGCCCGCGCCGGTGTCTACCAGAACCTGCTTGAACGCTCCGCCAGCACCTGTGACAAGAATAACGGCGCCTGTCGGTTCAAAGGCCTTGGCCATGGCGTCCGACATCAGCTGGCGGCTTTCCGGTGTCGCGGGATAGAGCAGGAGCCAAGTTGCGCCACAGGCTATCAGCAGAGCGCTGAAGGGGTGCCCTGTGACCGTCAGGATGTATCGTAAGGGGCCGACCGGCAACAGCTCCGCCAGCGTTCCCAGCAGTATAAGCGCTAGCGGCAGCACAATGAGGAACACGGCGCGGCCAAACTTGGCAGTCGACGCCACCGGGTCTGCGGGCTCTACAATCTCGAAGTCAAAGTCTGAGTCTCCTTCAGGCAGCAGACTTTGCCGCTCTAGAAAAACCGCGAGAAGTGGACCAGACACGGCCAGCGCGACTGCGCCGCAAATGGCACCGAAAAGGATCACCCAGCCAAGTTCTGCCCCCAGCAGTTCGGCAATCGCTACCGGTCCCGGTGTCGGTGGCAGAAAGGCGTGGCCCACAGCAAGGCCTGCCATCAGGGGCAAGCCGAGCGCCAGAGGCGGTCGAGATTTGGCGTGCGCCATGGTCAGGATCAGAGGCGCAAGGATGATTAGTGCCACATCAAAGAAGACTGGTGTGGAGGCCAACAGGGCGATGCCCGCGACCTGCCACTGGTTCGTCGTGAAGCTGGCTGTATTGGAGAGCCTGGATGCGAGCGCCTGCAGCGCGCCGGAAGCCTGCAGGATCGCGCCGAATAGGGCGCCGAGTCCGATGATCGTCGCAATAAAGCCCAGCGTGCCCCCCATGCCGTTTGTGATCGTCGCAAAAGACTGGTCGGGCGTCAGCCCGGCGGCAAGGGCGCTGAAGATGCTGATCAGCAGCAAGGCGGCAAACGCATTCAGCCTGGCTTTCAAAATCAGCACCAGCAGGGCTGCAATGCCAAGCCCTGCCGCGATAAGTGGCCGATAGGCCTGAAGGCTTTCGATCAACTCCATCCCAGCCCGCGCGTTCTCGTACGGATACGCATCAATGTATCATGGGCGGTCAGGTAAAGGGTTCGCCCGTCAGGATCGCCAAAGCAGCAATTGGCGGTTGCTTTGCCGGTCTTGATCCGGGCAAGCGGTGTGCCGTCAGGAGAGAGGATAAAGACGCCGCCGGGGCCTGTTGTGAAAATGTGGCCTGTCTCGTCAATGGCAAGGCCATCCGGCAGGCCGGGAGCATCCTCTGCCATAAAGGGTGCGGCATCGAACAGGAGTTCAGGTTCCGCGCCGTCCGGTCCCATCTGTAGAAGGTGAGCGGCATCGGGATCTGACTGCGTGACATAAAGCGTCTTCTGATCCGGGGAGAGCGCTACCCCATTCGGGAATGTCATTGTGCTGATGACGCGGGTCAGGCTGCCATCAGGCGAAAAGCGATAGACGCCATTGGCATCCTGCGCCTTGAGCGGAGAGTCATTCACACCCTCCAGCCCATAAGGCGGATCCGTGAAAAACAGCGTTCCGTCTGCCGCTTCGACGATATCATTCGGGCTGTTGAGCGGCCTGCCATCATAAGCGCTGACCAGTGTGGTGCGCTGCTTCGTGTCTATATCCATGGACTGCACGGCCCGACGTCCGTGATTGCAGATCAACAGGCGTCCATCATGGCTTATTGCGAGACCATTTGCGCCGGGCTCCCGAAAGCCTTGTGTCTCATCCGCTGGCGCGCCGGATGGCTGCAGGAAGACCGTTGCGCCCTCATCCTCGGTCCACTTCCAGCAAGTATTTTCGGGAACATCCGAGAAATACAGGCAGCTTCGCTTTCGGTCCCAGACAGGACCTTCGCTCCAGATGTAGCCAGAGGCCAAAACATCCATCCTGGCCCCCGGACTGATCAGATCTCGCGCTGAATCGTCCAGGATTTCTACGTCCAATGATTTCTGTAAGGACGGTATCTGCGGCATGGTGCAGGCCGAAGCGAGCCCGGTGCTGGCAGCGGAAGCGAGAAAGAGTCTGCGTGTGTAGCTCATTCGATACGGATCCTTGTCGGCAGGGCACTTGCCGGTGTGCCGGTTATTGTTTTTTGGGTCAGGGTGATCTCGGTGTTGCTGCGTATATCAGCCGCTGAAGCCCCGACCATGAATTCAAGTTTGCCGGGCTCAACTACCCAGCCTGTACCGCTCTTGTAGATCGCCGCCTGGTCGGGGCTGAGCGTGAAGATGAGCGTTTTTGTTTGTCCTGCGGGAATGTTCACACGCTGGAAGCCGCGCAATTCGCGCTTCGGCCGGGCAATACTGGCATATGGGTCTCGCATGTAGAGCTGGACGACTTCGTCCGCATCCACCTTGCCGGTATTGGTAACCGGAATGCTGAGAACGATGTCTTCACCCGCCTGGACCGTTGTGGCCGCCGTGTTCAGCTCTCCATACTCAAATTGAGTGTAACTGAGGCCGTGCCCGAACGGGAAAAGCGGTGTGATCGGAATATCCATGTAGCGGTTGGTATCCTTTGTCAGGTCAGAATCAGCCGGGCGTCCGCCGGGATATTCGGAATAGGTATGCGGCAGAGCGCCCGTCCGCCTCGGGAATTCTATAGGCAAACGCCCTGCAGGCGACACTTTTCCCCATAGCACGTCTGCTAACGCATTCCCGGCTTCGACGCCCAGCATCCATGTATTCAGCACGGCATCTGCCTGGGCCGCTTCGCTTTCAATGGCCAGTGGACGCCCGGTAACCAGAATGATCGTGACAGGCTTGCCGGTTGCGAACATTGCCTCGGCCAGCTCTGCCTGATTGCGCGGCAGGGTGATGTCAGACCGGCTGCGCGCCTCGCCTGAAAGATCATAGTCTTCCCCAATGACAAGCAGAATGCGGTCAGCCGCTGAGGCGGTTGCAATCGCCGCGTCCAGAGTCGCTTCGCCGTCGCCGTTCGGAAAGGCTCCGGCCGCATAGGTGATCTTTGTGCCTTCAGGGGCGTTCTGTTTTAATCCGTCCAGAAGCGAGACGACATCTTCAGGTTTGCCCTGCGCACGCCAAGAACCAAGTTGGGTCGTCTTGTCTTCGGCCAACCCGCCAATCACGGCAATGGTTTGCGGGGAGTTGGAGAGGGGCAGGGCGCCGTTCTTGTTCTTCAGCAACACCATGGCGCGCGTCGCGGCCTCACGAGCCGCTTGGCGGTGCTGCGGGCTGAGCAATGTCTCCGCTTCCCGCTGGGCATCATGATAGGCCATGGGCGCATCAAACAGGCCCAGGCGCTCCTTGGCTGTCAGGATGCGCGCCATTGCGGCATCAAGATCCTGCATCAGGCACTCGTCACCCTGCACGGCATTTTGGATGTCTGTAGGCAGAACATTGCTCGTCATGTCCATGTCGACGCCCGCTTTCAAGGCTAGAACCCCGGCTTCCTCGCGCGTGGCGGCCACGCCATGATTCATCAATTCCGCGATGGCATTCCAGTCCGACACGATCATACCCTCAAAGCCCCAGTCGTCGCGCAACAGACCGTCAAGAAGGGTTTCATTCGCTGTCGTCGGTACGCCTGCAATGTCATTGAATGCCGTCATCATGGAGCCTGTTCCGGCGCGGGTGGCCGCGTAGAAGGGCGGCATATAGGTTTCCATCAGGCTTTGCTCGCTGATATCAGCCGTGCCATAGTCGCGCCCGCCAATCGGCGCGCCATAGGCGCCGAAATGTTTGGTTGTGGCAAGAATGGTTTCAGGAGAGGAGAGGTCCGTGCCCTGATAGCCTTCGACCTGCGCCTCGGCCATGCGCGCGCCAAGATATGGATCGGCGCCCGCGCCCTCTACGATGCGTCCCCAGCGCGGGTCACGCGTAATGTCGACCATGGGCGCGAAGGTCCAGTGGAGACCGGCGGCGGAAGATTCGTCGGCAGAAATGGCTGCGGCCTGTCTCCAGTCTTCCGGGTCCCAGGTGGCGGCCATGGCGATCGGCACCGGGAAGATCGTGCGGTAGCCGTGAACCACATCCATGGCGAAGAGCAGGGGAATACCCAACCGGCTTTCCTCGACAGCCACTCTCTGAAGCTCTCCCAGAGGTTCTGCACCCGCCACATGCAGGTAAGACCCGATCTCGCCCCGGCGGACCTTTTCCATCTCTTCCGGCGTCAGCTTGGAGTTCAGGGATTTGCTGCGCCCGCCAGCGGCCTGGTTCAGCTGGCCCAGTTTTTCGTCCAGCGTCATTTGCGCGACGAGGTCTTTTACCCTGGCGCTGGCGTTCGTCAGGCTCTCGATTGGCTTGCAGGCTTCAGCGGGCGCTTCAACTGGCGCGGTCGCGACAACCGATTCGGCCACTTCAGGAGGCTGTGTGGTGCACGAGCTGCCGACTAGCGCAAAGCCCAGCCCCATCAGAGCCAAAGGCAAACGCAAGCGTGTCCGCTTATCGGTCATGTCTATCCTCCCCATGATCGCGCATTATTGCGTGCTTGTTTGAAAGGGAGTTTTGTTCGTCTAAACAACGTTGTCAACGCTAACATGAAAACGGTTACAGACTGAACCGGCCACCTGCACCACACACCACCTTGCCCACGGCGTTCATACCGCCTTACTGTGTGGAGGTAGAGGCCTGAACGCCGCTACGTGGAATGACGTGATATGGGGAGTTGTCAGTCAATTCTTTTATACGGGCGGCCTGAGCTATTTGACGGAAGAGGATACGGAGTTTGCGGCTAACCAGGAGATCGCCGAATATGAAGGCTCAGCCTTGTTGCGGCTCGCGTCCAATCTCAACCAGATTGCCAAGCTGGTCTCGCCACCATCCTGAACATTGGTGCGGAACTGGGCGCCGATGATGACGATGACATCGCTTGCGCCATACGCGAGGGAACTCAGGACACGGTCGGCCGCGCCGGCGATGAGGCCGTCCGTCGTCAGCTTTCCATCCCGCCGACCCTGACCATTCGCCCCGGCTTCTCGGTGCGCGTTATGGTCACGCGTGACCTCATTCTCAAACCCTATCGGAGTTGATTCATGACCAAGCTCAAACTGGGCGCCATTCCCGATGTACTCGCGCGTGAGACCGGACAGAAGAACGACTCGGCAAAGCTTGTCGCGCCAATGCCTTTGGAAAAGGGATGCACCGAGCCGATCTTCAAGGTCACGGATGGAACGGCTGATCGTGGACTTCTGAATGTCCAGTGCTGCAGCGGCCTTGCGCAGGCTGCCATACTCGGAGGCAGCCACAAAGTAGCGGAAATGGCGAGCCTCTATTCCGGGTAAGGAGGGCTTCGTCATTTCACACTCTCAATGTGCATGCTTGTCGCGCAGCGCAACCCGACCAATGGGGTACTGCTTTCCGTCAAGGAAACCCATGGCGGCACGCCCTGATTGTCACGACGAAGGACGCGACCAACAAAACCAGAAGGCTTGGTGCGAAAGCTGCGACCCCAAAGCTGTCGAGCAGGACGCCACCGATGAGTCCTCCTCCCGCGATTGCCGCATTCCAAGTTGTCACCAGCATGGATTGTGCGAGATCAGCTGCCGGCCCGGCTGTCTTGGCACTTGCTGTCTGAAAAAGGGTGGCACACCCTCCGAAAGCGAGTCCCCAACTCCCTGCGGCCGCATAGATCACGGCTGGCACGTCACTCCAAATCCAGAAGGCCACCGCCGATAAGCTGAACAACACAATGCTAACAAGTGTCAGCTCGCGAAGACTGCTGTCGATCAATATGCCCACGCCCCAGATACTGACGAGGGATGCGAGACCGAAGACCAGGAGCACAGCGTCGGTCCGTTCCAACATACCCACAGCGTCGAGGAACGGCGCGATGTAAGTGTAGAGAATGTTGTGGGCAAGCACGTAGGTGAGCACAACGAATAGAACTGGGCGAATGCCAGGCATTGTGAAGACGCCCATAAGCGACCGGCGTGTACCAGGAGGTTTGCCAGCGAAGTCCGGAACTTTGATCAGCACCCAGAAAATAAGAATGACAGTGAGGCCGCTCATCAGGCCAAAGCAGGCACGCCAGCCGATGATTGTCCCAAGGAAGGTTCCAGCTGGTACGCCGAGAGAAAGCGCCAGCGGCGTTCCTGCCATCGCTATTGCGATTGCCCGCCCCTTTAGGTGTTCTGGAGCCATGCGTGCCGCATAGCCGGCGGCCAGCGCCCAAAGCAGGCCCGCAGAAACACCAGCTACGAAGCGGGCGACCAGGGTCAGTGCGTAGCTGCCAGAAACAGCGGTGATCGTGTTCGCCACCAGAAATCCGGTGATCGCCGCCAGAAGGAGCGGGCGGCGTCGGAAACCTTGCGTGAACGTTGTCAACGGGATTGCGGCCAAGAGCGAGCCGACGGCATAGACGGTAACGAGCTGGCCCGCAGCAGATTCCGAGATGCCAAGGCCTGCGCCGATTTGCGGCAAGAGGCCTGCAGGTAAAGCTTCGGTCACAATCGTTATAAAGGCCGCCAAAGATAGCGCGAGGAGACCGCCCCAAGGAAGGCGGTCAGACGCCAATGAGGCGGCGACGCTTGAAGATGCGGCTTTATCGCTGACGACGCTCATCGTGCGTATCCTGCACTGGGTGTCGAGTCGAGTTTCAGAGAGTGGATGGGTGGTTGCGGAGATACAAACGCAGCAGCCGGGAACTCAGGGGCCATGGGGAAACCTCATTCAGAAAATGCTCACACCTCCAAACTGCCACGGCATCCAATAAAGAAAAATACGCTGTAATTCCGATCATTTCGGACTATGGTGTCCGGAAATGTCGATCTCTATTGATAACCTCGGTGCGCTCAACGTCTTCGTTCAGGCTGCGGATGCGCGCAGCTTCACCGTTGCTGGACGACAGCTCGGCGTGTCGTCATCGGCTGTCGGCAAGGCTGTCGCGCGGCTCGAGGAGCGTCTCGGTGTGAGGCTGTTTCATCGTTCGACACGCGCCATTACGCTGACGCCGGAAGGCAGTCTGTTTCTGGAACGATGCCGTCGTATCTTTTGCGAGATGGAAGCCGCTGAACTAGAACTGTCGCAGAGGCATGCGCACCCAAGTGGCGTTCTTAAGGTTAGCCTACCCCTGGTCGGAATGCTGATGATGCCGACCCTGTCGACCTTTATGCGGGCCTGGCCCGAGATCGAACTGGATCTCGATTTTACTGATCGGCTCGTCGATGTGATTCAGGAAGGCTTCGATGCGGTCATCCGCACGGGCGAGGCAAACGACTCTCGATTGATGACACGGAAGCTTGGAACATTTCGCTATAAGCTGGTCGGCGCACCGACCTATTTCGAGAAACACGGCTTTCCTGAAAGCCCCGCTGACCTAAGCGGCCATCAGTGCCTGTATCACCGTTACCCTTCGACCGGAAAAGTAGAAGAGTGGCGCCTTGTTGATTATGTTGGCGAAATAGTAGAAGAGCCGGCCAGAGCTGCAGTTTCCAGCGCAGTTGAGCCTTTGCTTTACATGGTGCGAAGCGGCTTGGGGATTGCCTGTCTGCCTGATTTCGCCGTACGTGACGAGCTCGCAGAGGGTATGCTGATTAGTGTACTGGATGACGCCGTCCAGAAGTCCGGTGACTTTCGTATTTTCTGGCCATCGAGCCGGTTCATGTCGCCCAAATTGCGCGTCTTTGCGGACCATATGGTCGAGAACCTGTTCCCCCACTGAGAGGGTTCAACGGGTAGGGGATGCATGTTTCGAGATCGGATCACTCGACTGCGTTAGTGGCTCCCGCCCAAGGACAGACGTCTGATCGGATCCTTCATTCGTCCGCATTAAGCCGCACGCCAGACCATTCCTCTCTGAGGAGGCCCATCATGTATCCATCCCATCGGTCGCCATTGACCAAAGCACAGGACCGGCGATTGCCTTCCAGCCTGAAGCCAAGCTTCTCGTAAGTCCTGATGGCCACTCTGTTCCAAGCGTAGACGTTCAGCTCGGCGCGCTGCATGACCTCGAAGCTGAAAGCCTGATCCAGTAACAGGCGTACCATATTGCTGCCGTGGCCTTTGCCTCGTGCCTCAGGCGCTATGACCACGCGCGATACAAGGGCGATACCGTTGCGCCAGTCCAAACCCAGCTGAACATGTCCAACAAACTCCCCATCGCTTTGTGCCATCCAGCACAATCGGCCTGGCGGGTTCGACGCCCCTTCATCGAGCATCGGCTGGAGCATTTCGGGCTGCAAGGGATAGCATACGGTCGGCCCGCCCCATTGGACGACTTCGACTTCATTGGAGAACCAGCTGCAAACAAGTTCAAAATGTCGTGGGGTAAATGGAATGAGTTTCATAATCGGGATTCGTGCTTTAGCTGTACGGAAGCTAGGAGAAGGAAGGTTGTCGCGTCATTCAGGGACGGGAGGTTCGAATCGCAAGGCTGCGGCGATACGGTTCCAATTGTTGATTGCGCCGACAGTGATCGTGAGAAGCGCGGCTTCATGCTCGTTGAATATCGTGCGCAGCTTGTCCCAGTCGTCTTCGCTCGGGGCAGTCTGGCTCAAATGCGTAAGCTGTTCCGCCCAAGCAAGCGCTGCCTTTTCGCGATCGGAGAAGATTCCAGCGTCCCGCCAGGCGCCGATGAGGCCCAGCTTCGCCTCATCGACGTGGAGTTTGCGAGCGATATTCAGATGGAGCTGAATACAAAAGGCACATCTATTGATCTGAGAGACGCGCAACTTGACGAGCTCAGTCAGCTCTTTTTCGAGCCCCCCATCGTCGACGCTTTTACCTAGCGCAAGAAGGGCTGCGTGGGCCTCCGCGTGAGCGCTTCTGAAGTCATCATAATTCATGAACTTGCCGTCTTCTCCTTGGTCTTGGAGTCTTTTGCAGTGAGCAGGCGGTGGTTCGCGCCGAAAGGAAGGTCCTCGTCGTTGCGGATGGCATCGAGAATCTTGGCGAATGTCGTTTCGTAGTGCATTCCGAGCACCGTTTGCGAACGCGTTGAATCGTAAATCCGGAAGATTGATTTGGGCAGCTGCCAGCCCATGCGATTGAACAGACGAGGCGCATCGGGAAACAGACGCCCAATGATCCCCTCTGTATTGGCATGCAAATCATTCGCGTCTTCACGCACAAAGGGTGTCGGCGCCGAAAGGATGAAGGTGTCGAACCCCAGCTCGGGCGCCATCTCCAGAGCCCTTATATGGGCTCGTGCCACATCCTCTACAGTCAGACGGCAGTTCAGGAACTCATTGGCCTTGTGATTGTCTTGGTCGAGTTCGCGTTGCGAGACATCCTCGCCGAGGAAGAAACGGCCTGGCCGCAGAACAATGCAGTTCAATCCGTGTTCGAGGAAATGCAAGCGGCAAAGCTGCTCGGCTGTGAGTTTGGTGACGCCATAAATATTTCGTGGTTCCAGCGGGGCATGAGTTTCGTCAAACCATGTGATCTCGTCGACCTCTCCGGCGTGTACCGCCTGACTGACCATGAGAGATGTGGTCGAGGTGAAGATGAACCGGTTGACGCCAGCGGTGCGCGACGCCTCCAGCATGTTCAGCGTACCCCGTACATTTACGTCAACAAACGTGGATGCGGAGCTTCGGGAGAGGTCCGGCTGATGCAACCCGCCGGCGTGGATTACCGCACTGATATCAGCCGTTGAAAATGCCTGGTCGACCACGCTGCGGTCGGCAACGGACCCCACAATGCTCGTATGGCGGCCCGGCGCGACATCCAGGCCGATGACATCGTACCCCCGTTCGATCAGCATCGGCGCGAGGAAGCGACCAAGCCAACCGGACGCGCCGGTCAACAAAACACGCATGTCCAATACCCCTTCATAAAAAGGCGAGCCCGACGGAGGTGAGCAACATCGCGGCGAAGGCGATATTGAAAGCCCGCCTGATCTTCGGATTGGCCAAAAACTTCGAAAAGCTGGCGCCAAAAGCCAGCCACGCCGACTGGCTGACGATGATGACGCCAGTGAGCGCCACAATTTTAGCGATGACCTCGAGCATGAGATCGCCTGCAAAGATCGTATGGCCGGAATAAACCGCGCCGATCGCGGCAAAGGCCTTCGGGTTTGCGATGGCGAGTGCAAAGCCGGGAACGAAAGCTGGCGGCTCTTGAGCGGCCGCTGCCGACTGACCCACCGGCGCCGTTGCGATTTTCCAGGCGAGATAGAGGATATACGCGCCGGCAAGCAGCATGAGCAGCGTCAGCAAGGCTGGCCGGGCAAGCAGCAGCGCCGTCACCCCCGTTGCTATCATCAGGAGGACGGTGGTCGTGCCGGCCATGACTCCGCAAAGATAGTGGAGGCTTGCACGGAATCCGAAAGCCGATCCAAGACCGGCAAGACTCATGGTCACGGGGCCAGGACTTCCCATGAGCGGAAGGGCTGCGAGGAGGAGAAATAGCAGGTTCTCCATGACTCAAACCTGCAAGCCAGAGGGCATGGGGCGTTCCCGAACGAGCAGGTGTGCGATTGCTGAGAACAGGCCAAGCGCAATGGAGATACGCCACATCAGATCGTAATTGCCGTAGAAATCAAACCAGTCCCCGGCGAGCCAGACACCGAGAAAACCGCCAAGTTGATGGCTGAGAAATACGAACCCGAAAAGTGTGCCCATCACCCGTGGCCCGAACATCGTCAGCACCAGTGCGCTCGTTAACGGTAAGGTCGAAAGCCACAACACGCCCATGGCAAAAGCGAAGGTCATCACCGACGCCGGCGTGGGCGGTTGGCTGATGAAGACGAGAATAACAATCGCGCGTAAGGCGTATATCGCCGACAGGACATAGGGTTTGGGAAACATCATCCCCAACCTTGAGGCGAGCAAAGTGCCGATGATATTTGCAAAGCCGACCACAGACAGTGCCTGAAGACCGAGCGCGCGCAATTCCTCAGGCGACATGCGTGTGCCTGTGCAGAAGTGCTGCACATAATTGGGCAGATGCGCCGTGATGAAGGCAAGGTGGAAGCCGCAAACAAAGAAGCCTGCGTTCAGAAGCAGGAAACTCGGCTGCCGGAACGCGTCGGCGACCGTATCGGCAATAGTCATAGTGTGATCGCCGTTAGTGCGTTCGTAATCATGCGCTGTTTCGTCTTCGGCACACAAAAAAGGAATGCACAGCGCCATCGGCGCCAGCATTGCCGCAAGTACTAACATCGCTAACCGCCAATCCAGCCATTCGGTAAGCCAGGCGGCTAGCAGCGGCATGATCACCTGGCCGGCCGATCCCAGCGCGGATGCGACGCCGAGATAGAGGCTGCGCCTTTCCACCGGAGCGGCCCTGCCTATTACCGCAAGCACGATGCCAAATGCCGTGCCGGAGATACCCATGCCGACGAGCAGCCCGGCGCCCATATGTTGCGCCAGCGGTGTCGTGCCGAGGGCGCAGAGGGTCATGCCTGCCATGTAGGAGACGAGGCCGAGCCAGAGTGCGCGGCGATCGCCGAATCGGTCCGCGATCAGTCCGAAGGCCGGTTGAGCGAGCCCCCAGACCAGGTTCTGGATGGCTATGGACAGCGAGAAGATCTCAATTCTTCCATCGAACAAGTCGTTGGAGAGCGGTTCGACAAACCCTCCGAAGACCGACCGAACACCAAATGCGAGCGCGAGCACGATGCCGCCCGGCAAGACGATCAGCGTCATTGATCGACTTGGCGCCGTCGATGTTCCGGCCATACTTGCCACGCTGCGTCCTGCTCCTGCGATAGTCTCGTCGAATGACGGAATTGACCGACGGGTAGCATTGAATTACACATCCGAATAACGAAAGTTACTGAACTTTGAATTCACGTTTTCGAATATGAAGACTTCATTCGACATCGACGCGCTGAGGGCCATCGTAGCCGGCGCAGACTTTGGCAGCTTCTCCCGCGCAGCGGTGCAATTGGGGCGCTCGCAATCGGCGATCAGCATGCAGTTGAAAAAACTGGAGCAACTGGCCGGCGCGCCGCTTTTCGTCCGCAAGGGCAGAGGGCTTGCGCCGACCGCGGCCGGCGAAGCGCTAATCGCCTATTCTCGCAAAATAATTGCACTGAATGACGAAGCTGCGCTCGCCTTGGGGGCTGCCGCAAACACCGGGCTGGTTCGCTTAGGGCTGCCCCAGGATTTTTTCGAGGATGTCATGCCGGCGACCCTGACTGCGTTTAGTAAGCAGCATCCGGCGGCGCAGATAGATATTCGCGCAGGCCAAAATCACAAACTTGCCGACGAGGTCACCGCCGGCAGACTGGATGGCGCCATTGTCTATTCCGAGGAAGGGGCCAATACAGACGGCGAGTTGCTCTGCACGCTTCCCATGCGTTGGCTGGCGCATGAAGGCTATGACCTGCCCGGCGCTGATCCGGCACCGATTGTCATGTTTGATCACCCTTGCCTGTTTAGAAAGGCGGCCCTCTCGGCATTCGAATACGCCCGAAAGCCTTGGCGCGCAGCGGTAACAACGCCGAGCCTGTCTTACGTTTGGGCAGCGCTGCGTTCGAAACTGGGTATCGCGGTGCGCACCGCCCATGCCGTTCCGGCGGATATGGTCTGCATCAATGACCGCTTCGACCTGCCCGAGCTTCCCGGCATCGAAATTCGGCTGCTCCGTTCGCAGACCGTCTCCTCTGCCGCGGAAGACATGTGCGCTATCCTGCGGCGTGAGGCTCTCCGGCTCATTGCGCCGAAGTGAGCCGTTGCCTTTTTTAGGATATCGCGCTCCTCGGTCACGCGCCTGAGCTCTGCCTTCAGCCGTTTGATCTCGGCTGCATCCTCGCGGCTCTTGTCCGGCGCATCGCCAAACTGCTTCATCCAGTCATACAACGACTTGAGGCTCAACCCGATCCGCGCGGCCACCGAGGTCACACTGTGACCGCGCTCCGTAACCTGCGCCACAGCTTCGCGCTTGAACTCTTCCGTGTATCTGATCCGTCCCGATATGAGCCCTTACTCCTTGCTTCAGATTTTACCTTGCAAGGCGTCTACCGTTCTAGGGGCACATCAGCGTTCATTCTACAGACGGGGTTATCTGGAACCGTCCTGATCGTCCTTAGCGTGGTGTACGTGCTGTATCCCCTCTGGGCGTTCGTCCAAGCTGAACCCATGTACGGGCTTGTTGTTTGTCCTGGGGGCGTGGATGCTGTGTGTCAGCCTCATCATACGCGAGATCCGCTGGATGGCTCTGGAGGCCGCCCTAGCGCGTGGGGATGTGGTCATCACTGAGGGGCGCAAACTGGGGAAGGCTCCCACCCTGGAAGATCCGCAAGGCAAGGATGCCTAGAATGCTGAATGGACGGGCGCGCGGTAGCAGTGAATCGGGTTCGCAGGCTCTGAAAAACGAACAGGGCATGAACGCATCTGCACTCAATCTGCACCGTTTCGTGCTGGATTCGGGTGTCGGTTCCCGTCTTGTGCCGTCACGGGCGGTCACTTCGAAAATCGCATATAGCGTGCGCCAAGTGCTGAACCTGTAGTGTTTACTGGGAAAGTGGCGGAGAGGAAGGGATTCGAACCCTCGATACGCGTTAACGTATACGCCCTTAGCAGGGGCGCGCCTTCAGCCACTCGGCCACCTCTCCAGCGCGGAAATAGCGGTCTAGTGAAAGCCTAACCTGATCGCAAGCCCCCATACCCTGTCAGGCGCGAAAATGTTCACCCTGAGCTGCAAGAAAGCGGGTGCCGGGCTGATTTCCCCCGTCTTTCAAGCTACGCCATATTGCCGCTATGTGAGCTGGCCGTATGGCCGGCTTGAAGACATGTGGTAAAATCTGCCTCTATACTCCCGACAAAGACGCAGGCGATCCAGATGACAGAGTATTTCAAGCCGGTTCCATTCTCCTTGTTTCGCAAGGACAAGAAAGCTTTTGGCGACGCGCTGTGTCAGTCTTTCCGCGAAACCGGCTTTGCCGTCGTCTCTGAGCATACGGTGGATCAAGGCATCATTGATCGCAATCTGGAGGCAACCAAGGCTTTCTTCGCTCTGCCGGAAGAGGTGAAAGCGCAATATGACGGGCGCGAAGGCGGTGGCCAGCGTGGCTACACGGCCTTTGGCACCGAAAACGCCAAGGGCAATGCCCATGCCGACCTGAAAGAATTCTGGCATACCGGGCGAGACCTGCCCGCTGACAGCCCATATCGCGCGACCATGGCCGATACGCCCTCGGTTTCCGAAGTCGCCTCCTTCGATGAGAGCACGCGCGCGCTTTATAATGCGCTGGACGAGATGGGGCGTCAGATC
Organism: Alphaproteobacteria bacterium; assembly: GCA_018222605.1. GTDB lineage: Bacteria > Pseudomonadota > Alphaproteobacteria > Caulobacterales > Hyphomonadaceae > Hyphomonas. The sequence continues at coordinate 235,318 of JAAEZZ010000001.1, read as the reverse complement.
CTGGAAGGCGTGGCGCTGCATCTCGCCCTGTCGGAAAGCTGGTTTGATGACAAGGTCAATTTCGGCAATTCCATCCTGCGCCTGCTGCACTACCCGCCGCAGATGAGCGCGCCGCCCGAAGGCACCGTGAGGGCAGGGGCGCATGAAGACATCAACGTCATCACCCTGTTGCTGGGCGCGGAAGAGGCGGGCCTGCAGGCGCTGCATCGCTCCGGCAAGTGGCTGGACGTGAACCCGCCTGAGGGCGCCTTGGTGATCAATTGCGGAGACATGCTGCAACGCCTGACAGCGGGCGTGCTGCCGTCAACCACCCACCGCGTGCTGAACCCCACGCCGGAACGCGCTAAATTCCCGCGCTATTCGACGCCCTTCTTCCTGCACTTCAATCAGGACTATTTGATCGATCCGTTGCCAGGCTGTGTTGTTGAAGGGGGTAAGGCCGAGCCAGCGATTACCGCACAGGACTATCTGATGGAGCGTCTGAGAGAGATCGGTCTCGTCAAAGCCTGAATGGTCGCCCTTAGTGGCGCACATGGTGGAAAATCAGGCCAAGGGCGGCGGCGACACCGTCCTCTCTGGACATATCCTCCGCAAGTTTGGCGGCGTTTGCGCGCAGCTCCGGATTGGACACGGCATCATTCATTGAGGCGGCAAGCCTGTCTGCCGTCAGCTTCTTGCGCGGGACAGGCTTTGCGCCGACGCCCAATCCCTCACTGAGCCTTGCCCAGCCAGGCTGATCCCCGAAAAAGGGGCAGATCACGCAGGGCACGCCCGCGCGGAATCCTTCTGCGGTGGTGCCGGCGCCGCCGTGATGCACGACGGCTGACATTTTCGGGAAAAGCCAGTCATAGGGCGCAGGGCCTATGGCGAGCACATCGTCTGATGTCTCAATTTTCAGGTCTGCCCATCCGGAACCGATGATACCGCGCACCCCGGCCTGTTTCAGCGCGCTGGTTACGATGGTGGCCAGGCGGTCCGGGTCCGAACTGGTCATGCTGCCAAAGCCGACAAAGACCGGAGGCGCTCCGACCTCAAGAAATCTTGCCAGCGCCTCTGGCGGTGTAAAGCCGGTGTCCTTCTTCAGGGACCAGTATCCGGTGATATGGGCATGATCCGGCCAGTCATCCGGGCGTTTGAGAACAGACGGGCTGATCGCGTGCAGGATGGGAATGGAGCCGCGCCCCTGAGGAAAGAGAACCTGACCTGAAGAGTCTATAGGCGGCAAGCCCAGACTGTTCTCCCGAAACCGGTTCACGCTCTTGCGTTGTGCGGCAAAGCCCTTGCTGACAAGTGTGTAAGTCAGCCGGTTGTATCCCGGCAAGGGAAGCGCGGGCAGGCCCATGGCAGGGAACTCAGCTGTCGGAACAATCATTGGCTGCAGCAAAGCCAGAAAGGCGGGGATGCCCAGTTTTTCGGCAATGTGCGGTGCCCCGAATTGCTTGGAGTGGAAGACGATAAAGTCAGGCGAGCAGGTCTGCGCGGCATCCCAGCTGTCTGTGATCATTTGTTCCGTAAGGGGAGCAGACCTTTTGGAAAGACGCATTCCCGCCGCCATGCGCTTGAAAATATTGACCCCGCCTTCCAGCATCATCTTGCCATCGGGAGAGTCGATCAGCGCCAAAGGGGCATCCGACATGGGGAAGCAGGCGATGCCAGCCTCTTCGACCCAGTCCTTATACCGTTCCGACGTGGCCAGCGTTACGTCCACACCGGCAGCTTTCAGGCCCTGGGCCAGTGCCAGAAAAGGCTCCACATCGCCGCGAGTTCCATAGGTGCAGAGCAATCCGCGTAATTGGCTCATCGGTTCATGCTCCCCTGATGGCGCATTACCCTGCGATAGGCCTATCTGGGTGAAACTTCAATACAGGGGAGCTGGAAACCGGTTATTCCGTTGGCGTAATCGTGCCGACCTTGTGGTCTTTCATGACGTCCTCAATCTCATTGAAGATTTTCGGATCATCCACGGTGGCGGGCATGGCCCAGTCTTCGCCGTCAGCGATCTTACGGATCGTCGCGCGCAGGATCTTGCCAGACCGCGTCTTCGGCAGGCGGCCTACCGTCATCACCTTCCTCAGCGCAGCGACCGCTCCGATGTGCTCACGCACCAGTTTTACGCATTCGGCTTCAATCTGCTCCGAGGGCTCTTCAACGCCTGCCTTCAGGATAATGAAGCCAACTGGAACCTGGCCCTTCAGGCTGTCTGCCACGCTGACGACGGCGCATTCTGCAACGGCCGGGTGAGCGGAGAGCACTTCCTCCATGCCGCCGGTCGAGAGGCGATGACCCGCCACATTGATGATATCATCCGTACGCGCCATGATATGGAGATAGCCATCTTCGTCCATATATCCGGCATCCGCGGTTTCGTAATAGCCGGGGAAATTTGCCAGATAGCTTTCGCGGAACCGGTCATTATTCTTCCATAGGGTCGGCAGGCATCCGGGGGGCAGCGGCAGCTTTACACAGATCGCGCCAAGATCTCCGCGCGGCACTTCATGGCCGCTCTCATCCAGAATATGGATTTCATACCCTGGCATCGGCACGGTGGATGAGCCGTATTTGATAGGTAGATGCTCGATACCCATTGGATTGCCAGCAATCGTCCAGCCGGTCTCCGTTTGCCACCAATGGTCAATAACGGGGATATCCAGAAGTTTCTCAGACCACTGTATTGTATCCGGATCGGCCCGTTCACCAGCCAGAAACAGGGTTCGCAGGCTGCTGATGTCGTAACCTTTCAGCAGGTTGCCTTGCGGATCTTCCTTCTTGATGGCGCGCAGGGCAGTGGGCGCGGTGAACAGCGCGGCGATATTGTGCTCATCAATCATGCGCCAGAACACCCCGGCATCCGGAGTGCCGACGGGTTTGCCTTCGAACATTACCGTGGTGCAGCCATGCAGTAATGGTGCGTACACGATGTAGGAGTGTCCCACGACCCAGCCAACATCAGATGCAGCCCAGAAAACTTCACCCGGCTTCACGCCATAGATGTTTTCCATCGACCATTTCAGTGCCACCATATGGCCGCCATTGTCGCGCACAACGCCTTTCGGTTTGCCGGTGGTGCCAGACGTGTAGAGCACATAAAGCGGGTCAGTGCCCGCTACGGGTACGCAGTCTGCCCGCTCACCCCTGGCGGACATCTCGTCCATCAGCTCCATCCAGTCGGCATCTCGGGCCTGGTCCAGATTTGCCGTCACTTGTTCGCGCTGGAAAACGACGCAGGTATCCGGCTTGTGGCGGGAAAGATTGATCGCTTCATCGACAAGCGGCTTGTAGGGGATGACACGGTTCGGCTCTATGCCGCAGGAGGCGCAGAGCATTGCCTTTGGCGTCGCATCATCAATCCGCGTTGCCAGCTCGTGCGGAGCAAAGCCGCCAAAGACAACCGAGTGTATCGCGCCAATACGCGCGCAAGCCAGCATCGCGATCGCGGCCTGCGGGATCATCGGCATATAGATCACCACACGGTCGCCCTTGGTAATGCCACGCGATTGCAGTGCTGCCGCAAAAGTCGCGACCTCTTCCAGCAGCTCTGAATAGGTATAGGTCTTCTGCGCGCCAGTGATCGGGCTGTCATAGATCAGGGCGTTCTGATCGCCCCGGCCTGCGTCTACATGGCGGTCCAGACAATTATACGCTGTATTGCATTCGGCGCCCGCAAACCATCGCCCGTAAACGCCTTGCTCAGAATCAAACACCTTGTCCGCAGGCTTTACCCAGTCGATGGCGCTTGCCGCTTCGGCCCAAAAGGCTTCCGGCGCAGATTTCCATGAAGTGTAGACGTCTTTGTAGCTGGTCATGCATCTCTCCCTCGGCCTCTTGTCGCAGAGACGGGCAAGGAGTGTGCTGTCTCAAGCGAGGCCTGATGTCAGCTGTTACGTCTGCGACAGGACATGACAATACGCCTTTAGTCTAATCCGGAGGGGAAATGGGAGATTCAGGCAGGATTGGGTAAATCGGTCGCATCCCGCTAGAAGGGGAAGCGACTCGATATGGATTGTCCCGGCATGACGACGGGACAAAAGATGTCAGCTTGATATTTATCGGAGAGGCATATGCCGGAAACCAGCACAGAGCGGTCAGGTCCGCTAACAGATCTGCGGGTCATTGAACTTGGCCAGTTGGTGGCGGGCCCATTCTGCGGCCAGATGTTCGCGGACATGGGCGCGGATGTCATCAAGGTCGAACCGCCAGGGCAGGGCGATCCACTGCGCGAATGGGGCCGGGATGGCTTTCCACTCTGGTGGAGTGTCTGTGCGCGCGGCAAACGCTGCATCACGCTGAACTTGCGGACGGAAGAGGGGCAGGGCCTTCTGAAGCAACTCGTCGCGGAGGCGGACTTCCTTATCGAGAATTTCCGCCCCGGCACACTCGAAAAATGGGGCCTTGGCTATGAGGAGCTTAAGAAAGTCAATCCTGGCCTGATCATGATCCGCGTCTCCGGCTATGGCCAGACGGGCCCTTACTCCGCGCGTCCAGGCTATGCCTCAGTCGGTGAGGCGATGGGCGGGGTGCGCTATCTGATGGGAGAGCCGGACCGGAAGCCCTCCCGCGCGGGCATCTCTCTGGGTGACAGTCTGGCTGGCCTCTTCTCTGCCTTTGGGGCGCTGGCGGCTCTGCACCACCGCGAGAAGACTGGCGAAGGCCAGATGATTGATACGAGTATCTATGAGTCCGTGCTGGCCTTCATGGAAGGGCTGGTCCCGGAATACCAGTTTGAGGGCTATACGCGCGAACGTTCAGGCTCCGTACTGCCGTCTATTGCGCCCTCCAACATCTATGATGGTAGCGACGGCATGGTCATTATTGCGGCCAACCAGCCAACAGTGTTTGCGCGCCTCTGCAAGGCCATCGGACAGCCTGACCTGAAAGGCGATCCGCGCTTCAACACCCATGCTGGGCGCGGCGAAAACATGGCCGAACTGGACGCCATCATCAATGACTGGACCTCCAACCGCACGATTGACGAGATCCAAGCCGCAATGGTCGAGGCGGCCGTTCCGGTGGGCAAAGTGTTCCGGGCCTCAGACATGCTGGAAGATCCGCACTACAAGGCCCGGCAATCGCTCGTGGAGGTGCCGTCAGAGCGCTGGCCCGGCATCCTGCAGCAGAATATCGTTCCGCGTCTGACCGGTACGCCGGGCAAAATCCGTTGGGCAGGGCCCGACCGTCTCGGCCAGCATACAGCCGACGTGCTGACCGACCTGCTGGAACTGACGCCAGAGCAGGTCGAAAAGCTGAAACAGTCGGGGATTGTCTAAGCGCGTCAGGCCGTCATCGCGCCATCGACGACATGTTCCTGTCCGTTGATATAGCTTGATTTGTCGGATGCCAGGAAGACGATCAGATTCGCCACTTCATCTGGGCGTCCGGCACGGCCCATGGGAGAGGATTGCGCGCCAAGCAGGGCGACATTCATCTCATTCGAGCCATCCGGCGCAGTCATGATGCTGGCTGTCTCAGGGTCCATGGTCTCGGTCAGCCTTGAGATGGATTTCTGCCAAATCGGCGTATCGATGATACCGGGATGCACCGAGTTCACCCGGATCGGCCAGCCCATCTGCGCGCATTCCACCGCGGCAGATTTGGTAAACAGCCTCACCGCGCCTTTGGATGTGCAATAGGCGCTGAGCCCTGCTGCGCCCTTCAGGCCTGCGACAGAGGAAATATTCACAATGGAGCCGCCATTTTCCTGCATTCGGCGAATGGCCGCCCGCGTGCCCAGAAACACGCTGTCGACATTGACGCTCATCTGGCGTTTCCAGTCATCCAGCGAGAAATCCGCGATAGCCCCGCCAATGGCGATGCCGGCATTGTTTATTAGGATAGAAGGGGTGCCGAGCTTGTTCTCTGCCGTCTCAAAGGCGATGTCCCACATCGCTTCGTCCGTCACATCCTGTTGCAGCGTCTCCACCTTGCCGCCATTGGCCTTGATACGGCTGGCGGTAACTTTCAGGCCGTCCTCGTCAATGTCTGTCGCCAGTACCGCTGCGCCCTCCTGGGCCAGTGCTTCTGCGGCTGCCAGTCCGATCCCGCTGCCTGCGCCCGTAACAATTGCGACACGTCCGTCCAGTAAACCCATGCTTTCCTCCCTTATGGTCTTTATGATTAGCCCTAGCTGTAGCAGGTGTGCAGCTTGACGGAAGAAGATGTTTGGTGTTTACCCCGCGCTTCACAACGGGATGGTGCGGTGCCGCCGTTGAAATCGTGGGTGCGAATGAGCGTCGCCCACCGGCCCGCGTCGATAATGAGGTACTACCATGTCTCGTCGCCACAGCGCGAAGTACAAAATCGACCGTCGCGTCGGTGAAAACATCTGGGGCCGCCCCAAATCTCCTGTAAACAAGCGTAATTACAAGCCGGGCCAGCACGGTCAAAGCCGTCGCAGCAAGACGTCCGACTATGGTATGCAGCTGATGGCGAAGCAGAAGCTGAAAGGCTACTACGGCGACATCACGGAGAAGCAGTTCCTTCGTATTTACGAAGATGCGAACCGCATGAAAGGCAACACCTCCGAGAACCTGATCGGTCTGCTCGAATCCCGTCTCGATGCCGTTGTGTATCGTGCGAAATTCGTTCCAACGATCTTTGCTGCCCGTCAATTCATCAACCACGGCCACGTGATGGTGAATGGTCGCCGCTGTAATATCGGTTCTGTCCGCCTGAAAGCGGGCGATGTTGTTCAGATCCGCGAAAAGTCCCGCAACCTGGCTCTGGTGCTTGAAGCACTCGGCAGCCCGGAGCGTGACGTTCCGGAATATGTCGAAGTCGACCCGAAAGCGATGACAGCCACTTATGTGCGCGTTCCGGAACTCTCCGACGTGCCATACCCGGTCCAAATGGAACCGGCACAGGTGGTCGAATTCTACTCCTCCTAAGAGGACTGAATTTCTTGAACTATTTGATGGGCCGCGCCAGACTGGTGCGGCCTTTCTTTTTGGAGACCTGCCCCATATGGACATACCCAGCATCAAGCATGTTCGCGATCACCTTGTCGCCAAACCCGGCGAGCCATTCAGCCTGGCAGAGCGGCCGACACGGGATGACGCGATCTTTGCCAACAAGGATGATGCCGCAACCAGCCTCAAAAAGGATGCGGCCGTCATCAACGAGCTGAAAGACATGCTGTATGCCCACAAGAAGCAATCCGTTCTGGTCGTGCTCCAGGGCATGGACACAGCAGGAAAATCCGGCACCATTCGCGGTGTCTTCGCAGACACGACGCCCCTCGGCATGGAGGTGAAGGCGTTCAAAGCGCCCAGCGCGAACGAATTGGCACGCGACTATCTCTGGCGCGTCCACAATGCCGTGCCGAAGAAGGGCAATGTCGGCATTTTTGATCGTTCACACTATGAAGATGTTTTGGTCGTGAAAGTACGCGGCTGGGCCAGCCCGAAAGAGATTGAACAGCGCTACGACCAGATCAATGCTTTTGAAAAACACCTTACGCAGAATGGTGTCATCATCGTCAAATGCATGCTGAATGTTGGTCATGAGGAGCAGGGCGTGCGCCTTGCCGAGCGTCTGGTCGAGCCACACAAGCTGTGGAAGTTCAATCCGGGAGACCTGGATGACCGCAAGGACTGGACAAAGTTCATGGCGGCCTATGAGACAGCGATCGAGCGCTGTTCGACAGAGCATGCGCCCTGGTATGTCATCCCGTCAGACAGCCGTACCCGCCGGAATGCGATGATCGCCCGGCTTGTCCGCGGAGCCCTCGAAGATATGAACCTCGAATGGCCGAACCCGGGGTACAAGTCGGACGATTTCGATATCGGTTAGCCGCCGTGGAAGTCCGTAGACCCGCCACTCATGGATTTGTTGGCGGAGCGTGAGGCTGGGTTGCCGTAAATGTCGACGCTGCCCCCGCTGGATGTCTTGCTGCTGGCTTCGTCGCTGGCATAGGCGCGAACGGAGCCGCCACTATTGGCGCCGGCTTTCACGGTCTTGCAGGTCAGCTCCTTTGCATTGGCTGAGCCGCCGGACGAAGCCTTGATGTTCAGCTTGTTGCAGCTGCCATACGCCGACACGGATGCGCCGCTGGAGACGTTGATCACCATGTCATCCGTCTGTAGTCCTTCTGCGAGAAGGGAGGAACCGGAGCTTGCTTCAATCTCTTCAAGGCTTGGTGCGGTCACATGGAAAGTGACGCGCATTTTCTTGTTGCTCAGGCTGGATGTGTTCTTGCGGGCAAGATAGAGCCGATCACCATCCTGACGAACTTTCACATCGTCAGGGCCGCCTCTGGAGAAAACCGCGCGTACGGAATAATCCGGGGCTGTCGTGAACTTTACTTCGACGCCTGCCGCGACATCCAGTTCATCAAAGTTTACCGCATCATATGTCTTGGTGACATCTGCGTGGCTGGCCGGCGTAAAGGCGGTGACTGCAAGGGCTGCGGAGGCAGCAGCGAACAGAATGCGTTTTGTCATGAGAATTTCCTTCCGTTCAGGAATTAGTTGAAGTCGACGTCGCCGCCGCTCGATTTGCTGACATCACGTTCAGCCGGGTCGCCGTGGACCAAAACATCTGCGCCACTATTGGCAGTTGCCTTGAGGGACTTGGAAGCATGAACGCCGACATCAGCGCTGCTGGATGCTTCGACTTTCGCGGAAACGCAGATCAGGTCATCGGCATCAACATCGGCGGAGGAGGAGGCCTCCACGTCGATCAAATTGCAGCTTCCCTCAACAGTAACATCTGCGCTGGAGGACGCGTCGATCTCGACATCGGGCGATCCGGCAATAGTGACTTCTACATCAGAGCTCGAAGACGCTTCGACATCAACCGGACCGGCGCCGGAGGCGTTTGCGCTGACATCTGCGCTGGAAGATGCATCAATGCTCAGCTTGTCGCTGACCAAGTCTTCTGCGTCGAGATCAGAGCTTGATGAGGCTTCGATGCTGGTATCCTTTGAAGTGCCGCTGACCGTCAGGGAGGCGCTTGAGGAGCTGTCCAGCTCCAGCTCGTCTGCCGAGATATTGTTCGCGGTCAGCATGGAAGACTGGGATATGTCCAGTTCGCTGATCGAGGGAGAAGTGACGATGACTTTATAGCTCGGCTTCACATCGCCATTCACCTTGACGACAAGTTCGCCATTTTTGTGCTTGATCGACATGTTCTTGCGCCATTTGGCCTTTTCGAGGCTCTTGCGCTTGATCTGCAATTCGTCGCCTGCGGTTTCGATCAGGATATCGGAGAAATCGCCATCCTTCTGATCCACGGTGACGGAATGAGCTGGCCCTTGCGTGTACTCGACCATGATGGCGCCGCTGACATCCAGAGCGTCAAAGTCTGACACGTCATAGGATTTGGTTTCGGCGAGGGCAGGCATGGCTGCCAAGGTAAGTGCGGCGACAGAGATGGCAGTGCGTTTCATGAGTATGCTCCAAAACTTGATACCCTCATATTCATATCGAAATACAATATGTCAATTGCCGATTTTCGATAAAAACAGCATTCCTGATGATTGAATCTGATCAATTTCCTCCTTGTCGCCGCAACACCATCGGCGGTTGTCCATATGCGCGGACGAAAGCCACACGCATGCGTTCGGCGTCACCGAAGCCGGTTTTCCGCGCGATTTCATTGAGAGATATGCCAGTGGTTTCAACGTGCTGACGTGCTGCTTCCAATCGCAACTTTTCCACAAATCTTGCTGGTGTGGTGCCTGTTTCGGACCGGAAAACGCGTGCAAAATTCCTGGGGCTCATCCCGGCCTGTTCGGCAATCTGCTCGACTTTGAGGTTGCCGGACAGATTTGCACGAATCCAGTCGATGAGCGGATCAAAGCGTCCGGACAGCAGCTTCACATCCTGCATGACGGAGAATTGCGACTGGCCGCCATGCCTGCGATGATGGACCACCAGTTCGCGCGCGGCCCGGCGTGCGACGTCTGCGCCGAGGTCATCTTCTACCAGAGCCAAAGCCAGATCGATCCCCGCAGTGATGCCTGCAGATGTCCAGAACTTGTCGTCCTGAACAAAGATCCGGTCTGCTTCGACGGTTACGTCCGGAAATAGCCGCGCCATATCCGGACACCGGCGCCAATGCGTTGTGGCGCGCCGACCATCAAGAAGACCGGCTGCAGCAAGCAGGATGGCCCCAGAACACACAGATGTCGTCCGCCTTGTCCGGCTGGATACGTCACGTATGGCATTGAGGAAATCCTTGTCATGCATGGCCTGCCGCGTGCCTTCGCCACCGGATACGACCAGCGTGTCCAGTGTCAGGCTGTCGGGCAGCTTTTCCGAATGCATTCGCACGCCGCTGGATGCGCGGACCACGCCGCCCTCGAGTGAGTATACCGTTAGACGGTAAGGCGACGGTGACATTCCCCGGACAGGCATTTCAAAGACGGAAATCGGGCCTGCGGCATCCAGCAGCTGGAAGTCTTCGAAGACAAGTACGCCGATTTCGCGGGGTCGGGATTTGGCGGAAAACATGGGAACAATGTCCTTTCTGCCAATGCAGACATAGTCCACATATGACGAGCCAGCAAGGAGACAGCCATGAGCCAGACATTCACGACCGTGTTTGCCGTTTATGATAACATGACGCATCTCGACTTTACCGGACCCCATCAGGTTTTGTGCCGACTACCAGGTGCGCAGACCGTGATCGCGAGCCGGGACGGCGGCGACATTCTTGCGGAAGGCAATCTCGTCATCGGGCGCACGTCCAAACTCTCCGATATCGAACGATGCGATCTCCTCTGTGTGCCGGGCGGTGTAAATGCGACGAGCGTTGCTCTGGACGAAGACTTTGTGGGAGAGGTTCGCCGCCTCGGGCAGAACGCGACCTATGTCACGTCGGTTTGTACGGGCTCGCTCATTCTTGGCGCAGCCGGACTGCTTCAGGGTAAGCGGGCTGCCTGCCATTGGGCATGGCGGGAGTTGCTGACCGAATTCGGCGCCATCATCGATGAGGCCCGCGTTGTACGCGATGGAAATACTTTCACGGGCGGCGGTGTCACAGCCGGGATCGATTTTGCTTTAACGATGGTGGCCGAGATTGCCGGGGAGGCCTATGCCAAGGCCCTGACCCTAGGCTATGAGTATGCGCCAGCGCCGCCATTCCCCGGCGGGCGTCCGGAACTGGCTGAGGCAGCAACGCTTTCAGCCTATACTTCCCATATGTCCAAGCTGATGGACGCACGCCGGGCCGAAGCACATGAGGCAGGTCAGCGAATGCGCGCTCAGGCTGGCGTTGCGTAGAGGTCGTATTCGTCTGCGTCGGTAATCTGCGCCGAGACAATGTCTCCCGGTTTCAAGTGGCTCGCTTTCTCCAGGTACACGACGGCGTCGACTTCCGGCGCATCGGCTTTTGTCCGGCCAATCATCTCGCCCGGCTCTTCACCGGGACCGTCAATGATGACATCCTGAAGTTTACCCACCTGAGCTGCCGCGCGGTCGGCAGAGATCTGCGCCTGAACTTCCATGAAGCGGTGCCAGCGTTCTTCCTTGACCTCTTCGGGGAGATGCCCCGGCAGGTCGCGGCTGTTGGCATGGGCGACATTCTCATATTTGAAACAGCCAGCTCGGTCGATCTTTGCTTCGCGGATGAAGTCCAGCAGGATATCGAAATCTTCGTCTGTCTCCCCGGGGAAGCCGACGATGAAGGTCGAGCGGATAGCCAGTTCGGGAACATCCCGGCGCCATTGCTGGATACGCTCCAGCACGCGGTCCTGCTTGGCCGGGCGCTTCATCGCTTTGAGAACAGATGCGGACGCATGCTGGAACGGAATGTCCAGATACGGCGTGATCAGCCCCTCAGCCATCAGAGGGATGACATCATCTACATGTGGGTAGGGATATACATAATGCATCCGCGTCCAGACGCCGAGGCTGCCGAGCCCCTTTGCCAGATCCAGGAAGCGGGTCTGATATTCCGTGCCGCGCCAGGTTTCCGGCTTGTAGCGCACATCCAGACCATAGGCTGACGTGTCCTGGCTGATCACCAGCAATTCCTTCACGCCTGCGCCAACCAGACGCTCGGCTTCTGTCAGCACATGATGGATCGGCCGCGACGCAAGATCGCCGCGCAGTTTGGGGATGATGCAGAAGGAGCAGCGATTATTGCAGCCCTCTGAAATCTTCAGATAGGCGTAATGGCGAGGCGTCAGGCGCAGGCCGGCTTCCGGCACCAGATCCAGGTGAGGATTGTGCGGCGGCGTCAGATGTGTGTGCACCGCGTCCATGACCGCTTCGTACTGGTGCGGCCCTGTAATCGCCAGCACTTTGGGGTGGGCTTTCTCGATGACATCAGGCTCTGCGCCCAGACAGCCGGTCACGATCACCTTGCCATTGGCCTCGATGGCCTCGCCAATCGCATCGAGGCTTTCATCGCGCGCGCTGTCGATGAAACCGCACGTATTCACCAGCACAAGGTCTGCGCCATCATAGTCCGGCGCGATCTGATAGCCTTCCGCGCGTAGACGCGTGATGATCCGTTCGGAATCCACTAGCGCCTTGGGGCAACCAAGCGAAACAATCCCCACTTTCGGGGATTTTGCGGGCCGGATCGGGGCGGGGGCAATCGGTGTCGTGTTCATCGCGCCCTGCTATAACGAAAGCCCATGTCTGGGAAGAGCATGCCGACAGACCAGGATGAAGGCCTTGCGTCTGAGTGGGAGCTCATCAGGGTTAAGTTTTGGTTGCAGGCCGAGTCCCAAATTGGTCCAAAAACTTGGAGGCGTGGAAACATCAAACTGTTAGCCATAAGATCGCATGAACACGCGATGATAGAGGCGACGATGGAAGGATGGATGATTAATCTGGCTGGCTGGGGCCTCGCGCTGCTAGGCGTTTACCTGATCTGGTACACGCTGAAGCAATGGCGCCGCGCCGCGAAAGCCTGCTATCCAATGCCGTTCCGCCGCCGCAAAAGCTACATGACCGGACTGGCGTTCAGCGCCCTGTTCCTGGTCTCGCCCGCTATTGTTCAGGCTGACAGCCCGATGGACGCATATCAAATTGTTGCGAATTATGCGGCCGAACAGGGCTAAGGCTTAGACTTAGGCCTCTTCCAGCTCGATGCCTTTTTCCTTCAGGAAGTCGCGCAACTCGCCGCTTTCGAACATCTCTTTCACGATGTCACAGCCGCCAACGAACTCGCCTTTGACGTAAAGCTGCGGGATGGTTGGCCATTCGGAATACGCCTTGATGCCTTCACGTACGGCCTGGTCTTCCAGAACGTTGGTGGAGACATATTCCACGCCCAGATAATCCAGCACCTGAACCACGACGGATGAGAAACCGCACTGCGGGAAGGTCGGTGTGCCTTTCATGAAAAGGACAACGTCATTGCTCTTCACGGCCTTGTCGATGGCGTCGAGTGTGGCTTGGTCAGTCATTCAGATATCTCCGCTGTCTGCACAGCATGTGTGGTGGATACCCGGCAGCGTCAAGAAGCGAAGCTGCCGGGTAGTGAGATTACCAGCCGCAGCTCTCGTCGGCGTTCTGGTCTTTCAGGTACAGCATCAGCGGATCGAAGTATTCGATGATTGCGCTGCCATCCATTTCACGGGTGCCGGTGAACTTCTCCAGCGTGTCCGGCCATGGCTGTGAAGCGCCCGCTTCCAGCATGGCGTTGAAGCGCTCGCCGACTTCCTTGTTGGCATAGATGGAGCAGCGATGCAGCGGGCCTTCCCATCCGGCCTGCTCACAGGCCGCCTTGTGGAACTGGAACTGCAGGATGTAGCTGAGGAAATACCGCAGATAGGGCGTATTGCCGGGAATGTGGTATTTCGCACCGGGATCGAAGGCGTCAGCCGGGCGCGGGCCCGGCGGCACAAGGCCCTGATTTTTCAGGCGCAGATCCCACCAGGCCTGATTATAGTCTTCCGGCGCGGTCTTGCCGGACAGCACATCCCAGCGCCAGCCATCAACGGTCAGCGCGAAGGGCAGGAAGGCAATCTTGTCGAGCGCAGTATTCAGCAGCAGCGCCGTATCGGCCTCTGCCGGCGGAATCTGGTCTTCCGTGATCACGCCGATCTTCTGCAGGTAAATCGGCGTGATGGACAGTCCGACAAAGTCCCCAATCGCTTCGTGGAAGCCGTCATGCGCGCCATTTTTGTAGAGATAGTCCTGATCCTTGTAGGCGCGCTGATAGAAATTATGACCCAGCTCGTGGTGCACGGTGTAGAAGTCTTCCGCGTTGACCTCGGTGCACATCTTGATGCGGACATCTTCCTCATCATCCAGATCCCAGGCGGAGGCGTGGCAGACCACTTCCCGATCTGCCGGGCGCACGATCATGGAGCGTTCCCAGAAGGTCTTCGGCAGCGGATCAAGGCCCAGTGACTTGAAGAAGGCTTCGCCTGTCTCGACCATCTTGATCGGCGTGTAGCCTTTTTCCTGCAGCTGCTCTGTCAGGTCATAGCTTGGCGCAACCACATCGGCCGGCTTCACGATATCATAGATGCTGGACCATTGCTGGGCCCACATATTGCCCAGCAGGTCGGCGCGGATCGGGCCGGTGCGCGGCTGCACATCGTCGCCATACTTCTCGTTTAGCTTGGTGCGCGTATAGCAGTGCAGCTCCTTGTAGAGCGGCTCGACCTGCGTCCAGAGGCGTTCGACTTCGGCTTCCATCTCTTCCGGCGGCATATCGTAGCCGGACAGCCACATCTGGTCGAGGCTCGGGAAACCCAGCTCCTCAGCGCCTTCATTGGCGATCGCGACCATGCGGGCATAGTCATCCTTCATCGGTACAGAGACCGTGCGCCAGCCTTCCCAGACGGCTTTCAGCTCTTCCGGGTCGCGGCTGGTTTCGATGATCGTGGACAGTTGGTCCAGATTGAGCGCTTCGCCCTTATAGGTGAACTTGCCGGTGCCATAGGTGGCGTCCAGATTGGTCGTGATCTTGGACAGCTCTTCCGCCGCGCCGGGTGTAGAGGGGGCCGGAATGGTGATGTTGGAGCGCAGGATATTCATCTTGCGGGCCAAGTCAGCCGGCAGGACGTCCACATCAAACTTCTTGGAGTCATTGGCCAGCGACACGGCTAGCTTGGTCGAGACAGCGCCAGCCTCGGCAGCTGCAGCATTGGTCTCGTCTGTGATATTGGTTGCTTGGTTCCAGTAGGCCTGCGCGGCAATCTTGCTCTGTGCGGCCAGTTTGGCTTCCGCCATTTCAAGGAAAGCGCGCGCTTCAGCGATCTCTGCGGTGTGATCGGTTTCGGCTGAAGCTTCTTTAGCTGTTTCAGCCAGATCAGTCTGTGGGGCGTCAGCGGTTTCAGGTGCTGAGCAGGAGGCCAGCACAAGCCCCAGCGCGATCACGCTGCTTGTCAGGGTCAAACGTTTCATAAGGTTGTTTCCTCATCCTTCGATGCGGGGCAAACAACCGCGAACCGTTCGTTGCGTCAATGCAGCTTGTTCAAGAAGATGGGGCCTTTGTCTTTAGTGCCAGCGCATGAAGTTCCCCGCCCATCGTGCCTTTGAGGGCAGAATATACCAACTGATGCTGTTTCACACGCGGCAGTCCGGCAAATTGCGGGCTGACGATTTCGGCCTGCCAGTGATTGTCGTCTCCGGCGAGGTCGGTCAGCGTGATCTCTGCTTCCGGAAACGCATCCGTCAGATATCCAAGCAGCGTTTCGCGGGACATGGCCATGGCAGTCTTCCTTCATTCTGGTGTCCGGCACAGGTGGCTGTTCAGGCGTGCGGCGTCAAGCACCCGCACGGGGGCGTTGTGAGGGAAGAGTCATGCGAATAGGGTGCGCATGTCTTCCACAGCATCCAGGACCTCCATCCCATGAAGATCGGCCGCGCCTTTATTATATCCGAAATCCTGCTTGTCCTGACGGTGATCGGGGCAATCGTCTTCTTCTCCATGCGCGACAAGCCAGACGAGTCCGCGGCACTGACCCATTACCAGACCCAGTATATTGACGGCCCGGCCATGCTGAATTTGACAGAGACGCTCTCCTCAGATGCTCTTCAGGGGCGCCGTACCGGCACCGAAGGCGCGGACGCGGCGATGAACTTCATCCTGAAACGCTACGAAACGATTGGGCTGGAACCTGTTGGCGATGGCTACAAGCATCCATTCCCGATTGCGGCACCGGAGGAGGCACCTGCGGATACGATGCCGGAAGAGGGCGTGAACGTGCTTGGCTGGATGCCCGGCAAGACGCCCGGCAAAGGTCCGATGCTCGTCATCACCGCGCACTATGATCATCTGGGTGTCATCGATGGCGAGATCTATAATGGTGCAGATGACAATGCGTCCGGCGTTGCGGCCATGATCGCCGTCGCAGAATACTTCAAACGCAACCGCCCGACGCACGATGTCGTCTTTGCTGCGCTGGATGGTGAGGAGATGGGCCTGCAGGGGGCGAGGGCGCTGGTCGCGTCAGATATCCTGGACCTCAAGCGCGTGGCCCTGAATATCAATCTGGACATGGTCAGCCGCTCAGAAGCAGGTGAGCTATATGTGGCGGGCACATATCATATGCCCGCGCTTCTGCCCTTGGTCGAAGAGATTGAAGCCGAAGCGCCCGTGTCGCTTAAGGTGGGGCATGACCAGCCAGACCTCGGTCCGGATGACTGGACGATGGGGTCCGACCATGGCGCCTTTTACAAGGCCGGAATTCCATTCCTGTATTTCGGTGTTGAGGATCATGCCGGCTATCACCAGCCCTCAGATGATTATGTGAACATCACCCACGACTTTTTTCTCAGGGCAGGGGACACGATCACTCTGGCCGCTAAAAAGGCCGATGTGTGGATTGAGAGCAACTACTAGGTAAGGCACAATTGCCGTTTACGGATAATATTGATCAGTCCTTTACTGCGTAAGGCTGGCGCCAAAATGTTATCCTTGCTCTGAATAACCCAGTCTTACGCCTTGCTTTTGCATTGGTTCCGCTTGCACTGCGCATGACCCTGCACAGGGTTAAGCGCTGAGGGCATCGGAACCGGAAAAGTTCCATTAAAACAACTTCATGCTGGGTTAATCTGCATTAAGAATATGTGGCTTTGTTGCAACTGCTGCAGCTTGCGGATTTGTCATCGGAACGAACACAGTTCGGACATGGTTTTCTTGTGGTCTCGTCGATCTGGCGGGAGCTGATTTTGTCTTAAAAGGAGACCACATGTTTAAGTATATTCTGATTGCCTCAGCAGCTACGGGTTTGGCAGCAACGGCAAACGCACAGTCTTATGACAATGACACAGGCCTCTATCTGGACGGCGGGTATCAGTATCTGGACATCAAGCCGGACGGTGCTGACAGCGGTGTTGATACCAATGGTATCGCCGCACGCCTTGGCTACAAGTTCAACAATGTCTTCAGCCTTGAAGGTGAACTGGCCAGCGGCATCGATGATGGTGAGTTCGACTACAATGTAGACGAAGACGAGTTCAATCTTGATGACAATGATGATGGCGACTTTGAAGACGTCATCGGTGCGTCAGGCGATATCGGCCTGAACTATCTGGTCGGTCTCTATGGCCGCGCAGATTTGCCGGTTACGGAGCGTATGAATCTCTTCGCTCGTGCAGGTTATGCCTATATCGACGTTGATGCCTCTGTGAACACCCCCGGTGGCACCGCCATCAATATCGAAGACTCTGCTGATGGCCCGGCCATCGGTGCGGGGCTGACCTATGACCTCAGCGAAAACTGGGAACTGCGGGGTGACTACACCTACTATTCCTTCGACAGCACCGACACGAATGGTGTGATGCTGGGTCTCGGCTACAAGTTCTAATCGAACGTAATTGTAGTTGAATGGATTGCCCCTCTCGCAGAATGCGGGAGGGGCCTTTCACATTCAGTCTACGGAATTCATATAAGTCGGCAGCCAGCCTTCATGTGCCTCGCGGAGCGTCGCCAGGGAGATCGACTGGGCCTCTGAGCCCACCAAGGTGAACTCAATTGTGTCACCCTTGAATTTTCCGACTTGCGTATAGGGTAGGCCAAGGTCTTTCAGTTTCTGGTGCGTGGCCTCTTCGTCGGCGGCATCCACAGCGATGACGAACCGGTTCTGGTCTTCCCCGAATAGGTATCCAGCATGACCAGATTCCGGACCATAGATTTCCACACCGACGCCGCTGGCCAGCGCCATCTCGGTCAGCGTGCACGCAATGCCGCCATCGCTGACATCATGCACAGCGCGCACAGCGCCATCTTTGATCAGTTTGCGGACTTCTGTGCTAATACGCACCGTCTCTTTCAGGTCCACAGCTGGGGAGGTGCCAAGGTCATCCCCCTTCAGGCCCAAAATCGTGCGGGCATAGAGGGACGCGCCAAGCTCGCTACCCGCCGCGCCAATCAGGAAGGCCGCATCGCCCGTTTGCGCACCTTTCAATGTGGCAATCTGCGACACATCCTCGATCAGGCCCACGCCGCCGACAACCGGAGTTGGCGGGATCGCCTTGCCGTCGGTCTCATTGTACAGGGACACGTTGCCAGAGACGACCGGGAAGTCGAGTTCGCGGCAGGCCTCGGCCATGCCTTCGATGGCCTTCACGATATAGCCCATCGTGTTCGGCTTTTCCGGATTGCCAAAATTGAGGTTATCGGTGATCGCAATAGGCGTTGCGCCCACGGCAGACAGGTTGCGGTAGGCCTCTGCCACCACGGCCTTGCCGCCTTCGAACGGGTCCGCTGCCACATAATGCGGGTTGCAGTCAGAACAGATCGCCAGCGCCTTGTTCGTGTCGTGGATGCGGACAATCGCTGCATCCCCCTGTGACTGGGAGCTGTCGACCGTGTCGCCCATCACATGCCGATCATATTGTTCCCAGATCCAGCGCTTCGAGGCCATGTCCGGACAGGACATCAGCTTCAGCAGCACATCGCCATAATTGTCAGGTTCAGGGTATTTTGAAATATCCAGGGCGGCTCGCTTCGCCGGCTCGTTCCAGGGGCGGTCATAATTCGGGGCATCATCGGCCAGCGGGGCAACCGGAATGTCGCAAACCACTTCGCCGAACTGCTTCAGCACCAGATGGCCATTGTCTGTCGTTTCGCCGATCACTTCGGCATCGAGGTCGTATTTGTCGAAGATGGCTTTCGCGACATCAATCTTGTCGGGATAGAGCACCATCAGCATGCGCTCCTGGCTCTCCGACAGCATGATCTCGTAGGCGGTCATGCCTTCCTCGCGCTGAGGCACCTTGTCGAGGTCCATGACCACGCCGATGCCTTCGCCATTCTCGCCGCCGCTGGCCGCCATTTCGACAGAGGAAGACGTCAGGCCCGCAGCGCCCATGTCCTGGATCGCCTGAATGGCGTCGGTCGCCATCAGTTCGAGGCAGGCCTCGATCAGCAGCTTTTCGGTGAACGGGTCACCCACCTGAACGGTCGGGCGTTTCTCTTCGTCACCTTCAGAGAATTCGGCAGAGGCCATGGTCGCGCCATGAATGCCGTCACGGCCGGTTTTGGAACCGACATAGAAGATCGGGTTCCCCGGCGTTGCGCCGCGCGCATAGAAGATCTTGTCCTGATCGGCGAGGCCAACCGCCATAGCATTCACCAGGATATTGCCATTATAGCCTTCGTCGAACTGCGTCTCGCCTGCGACCGTCGGCACGCCAACGCAATTGCCATAGCCGCCAATGCCTGCCACGACGCCGGCGACGAGGCTGCGAGTCTTCGGGTGGTCAGGGGAGCCAAAGCGCAGCGCATTGACGAGCGCAATCGGGCGCGCGCCCATGGTGAAAACATCGCGCAGAATGCCGCCTACGCCTGTCGCTGCGCCCTGATAGGGCTCGATATAGGACGGGTGGTTGTGGCTCTCCATTTTGAAGATGGCCGCCTGGCCATCGCCAATGTCGATCACACCGGCATTTTCGCCCGGCCCCTGAATGACGCGGTCATTCTTGGTCGGGAATTTCGACAGGTGCCGACGGGATGATTTGTAGGAGCAGTGCTCGGACCACATCACCGAATAGATACCAAGTTCCACAAGGTTTGGCTTGCGCTCCAGGCGCGTCACAAGACGCTCCCATTCGTCAGCCTTGATGCCATGTTCCAGGCCGGCAGCTTCATCCTGCTCGGCGGTGAGGTGGGCGAGGATCGCAGATGTGTCAGTCATGCCCGGCGCTTTAGCCGCTATTGCCACGAGTCGCCAGACTCTATTGCCGTTCAGAGGCCGTCAGAGGCCGCTTTTCGCAAAATGAACGCATTTTAACGAAGCCTTCCAGAGGCGTGGGCGTTGAAACAACTGAACAGGCAGCTTTGGAAAGGAGCCGACCGTGAAGCAACATCTACTCATTCTGGCAGCACCCCTGCTTGCTGTAGCCTGCGGACAGAACGTCACCAAGGCAGATGGCGAGGCCATGCCCGCGCCTACGCCCATCAACTCCGCCGACAAGGACACGAAGAAGGCCGACAAGGCTCCTGAAATCCAGGTGACTGAAGTCAAAGGCGCATGGGAGAAGACCGATACCCCCCGTGGCCAGCAAGTGGCCTACTTGTCGGAAGACGGTGAGGTCAGCCTGTCGATTACGTGTCAGGAGCCTGACGCTTTTGCAGGCGAAGACGGCCAGAACGTACTGGTTCTGCGCCGCACATTCGCGGGCAAGGGCGCCCCGTCCCAGGTCGGCGTGTTCACCTCGGCCAGCAATGCGGCCATCGTCGCTCAGGTAGATGAAGAGAGCCAGGAAATCGTCGGCATGTTCGATACGCGCTCAACGGCGGCTAATGCTCTGGCGAATGGCGACGGCGATCTGCGTTTCGTCGCAGGTGAGAGTGCCTATGTCATGCCGACTGACCCGATGGTTGAAGAACTGATCGAGTCATGTCGTCCGCCGATTGAGTCCAATCTCGAAGGCGCAGAGACGGAAGATGCGGGCGAAGAGACCCCGGCTGATTCCGGAACCTGATCCCCCCAACACGTTCAATTCCCGTGAATGAAACTGGCCCGCCTCACCATGAGACGGGCCAGCTTTGTTTCAGCGTGTCATTTCATCAGGCCGGAAGGCTATGATGAAAAGTCGCCTGCTTACCAGTTATAGCTGGCGCGGGCGTAGACGAAGCGACCGGAGAAGCCATAGGGGCTGCGGCTTGAATACGGGAAGATCCCGTTAAAGTTCAGGCCGTCCGGCGTCATGGTCGGATACTCGTCCAGGATGTTGTCCGCACCGATGCCGACGCTGAACTTCTCGGAGACATGGAAGTCGACAGAGGCGTCGAGGATCCAGTCGGATTCCAGAGTGAAGTCATTGTCGGGATTGGTGGACGGCACCAGAACGTCACCATAGCGGGTGGCACGCACGTTGAAGTCAGCCTGCTGGTAAGTGTAGTCCGCATTCAGAATCAGCTTCGTTTCCGGAGCGCTTTCCTCAAGGGTCAGCGTGCGGTCACGGCCGAACAGAACCAGAGACGGGATCACAGTGTTCTCAGGAACGAAGGTGACTTCCGTCTTGGAATAGTTGAACGCAGCAGACACATCCAGCGTGCCCATGGCGTCGAAGTCGAAGCCATACTTGGTGACGATGTCGACACCTTTGGTTTCGGTCTCGATACCGTTCTGGAAGAAGCGAACCCGCTGAACGCCGGTCACGCCGGCATCTGCAAGAACATCATCCACATCATCACCGCCCAAATTCTCCGTCAGGAAGATCTGGTCGTCGATATTGATCTGGTAAGCATCAATGGTGATGAACCAGTCACTTGTTGGCGTGATGACCGTGCCTAGCGAGTAGCTGGTCGATTCCTCGGCATCCAGCTGGCCACCGCCAAGGGCGACGGCTGCAGGAGACGTTGCCGGGAACGTACCCACTTCAAACGGAACGCCATCGATGAAGTTGGTGGAGATTGCCGTGAAGTATTGCTGCTGAAGGCTCGGGGCGCGGAAGCCCGTTGCGATCGCGCCGCGGACGGCAACCTGATCCGTAAACTCATAACGGCCAGCAATCTTGCCGGTTACAGCATCGCCGAAGTCTGAATAGTCTTCATATCGCACAGCTGCCGAGAGAAGGGTCTTCTCGTTCGGAACCCATTCGATTTCGCCATAGATACTCGCAGCATCGCGGCCTTCATCTACTTCGGATTCCGGTGTGAAGCCTGGGAAGACCTGACTACCCGCAGCGCCCGGGAACGGGCCCTGAATATAGGAAGCCGGCTCGCCTGCCGTGATTTCGAAATTCTCGTCACGATATTCCGCACCGAAGGCCAGCGAGGTTTCACCCGGCAACATATTGTAGAAGGTCTTCACAATGTCCGCATTGACCGTGACCTGATCGAAGGTCAGGGCGCCAGCATCGAAAGAGGTCTGGCTGGTCGGCCCGAGCGAGACGTTCAGGGAGTTGGTGACAGAATATTCCAGCTCATTGGAGCCATAGACTGCGCTGACATCATAGTCCCAGCCGGACGCTGTGCCACGGAAGCCGCCACCGAGGCTGTAGTCCGTCACATCACCACCGATCAGGGGCAGGTAACCGCCCGGATAGATCTCAGGGATGTTGCGGGAGTCGTTGGCGCGGCGATAGAAGCCCGGGCTTTCCGCTTCACGCTCCTGAACACCGCCGAAGGCGTAGAGTTCAACGCCATTGTTCAGCGTGTAGCCGGAGTTGAAGAAGAAGTTGATATTCTCCATACGGCCGTTGCCATAGACATGGTTCAGACGGTCGAAGGTACGCTCAGCTTCATCATAGGCCGGATCGCTTGGGAATTGCTGACGCGGGTCCAGGCCGGCGCGGTTGGTGCGCTGGCGCAGGGAGTACTCACCAGAGACTGTCAGGAAGCCATTGTCGCCTAGGCCAAAGCCTGCCCAGCCGCCAATATTGGTTGTCTGACCGTCAACTTCGCTGCGGTTCAGGCCTTCCGGATCGGTGACATGCGCACCGTAGCGGATATTCAGGCCGCCGCCATGGTCTGCTTCACGCAGGATAACGTTGATCACGCCAGCAATGGCGTCGGAGCCATACTGGGCGGATGCGCCGTCACGCAGAACCTGGACGTTACCAATGGCGCTGGTTGGGATGGCGTTGAGGTCCACAGCAGCAGAGCCGCGGCCCACAGATCCGTTGATGTTGATCAGAGCGGAAATGTGACGGCGCTTGCCGTTCACCAGAACCAGCGTCTGGTCGGGAGACAGACCGCGTAGCGTGGCAGGACGGATGATGTCCGTACCGTCATTGATGGCAGTCTGGTTGAAGTTGAAGCTCGGCACGGTCGTGGCCAGAATCTGGTTCAGTTCCACGCGGCCGGTTTCGGTCAGTTCTTCTACCGGGAAGACATCGACAGGAACAGCTGTTTCCAGTGCTGTCCGGTTTGCCGTGCGTGTACCGGTAACGACGATTTCACTCTGCCGCAATTCGTCGGAAGACTGGGTCGTGTCATCCTGTGCGAATGCGGGAGTGATAGCTGTGGCTACGGCAAAGGTCGAAGCCGTAACAAGCAGTGTCCGCAACTTGGTCATCTTGCAGTTTACTCCTGTAATCATGGTTATTACACCCCACGGGCAAGAAGTAGTCGCCTAAGGGGGGACGTTACAGGGCTGTAAGGCAAGAATTTGCGAGATTAACGCAAGTCACTTCAGAATTGTGTTCTCAGTGTCACACTCTTGTCACCTGATAAGCACACCTAATCATGAAAATGGCCCGCCTGAACAAGAATTAGGCAATTGCACAGTTAGCTGTACTTAAGGGCATTGCTGGCGAAGTTAATTCGCAAAGGAATCAAATTGTTACGGGAAATGGCAGGGGCCGGTCTCCTGAGATAGTTCTGGCTAAGCGATCACATTAGAAAACTGGGAAAAGCGAAGTGGAAAACTACCTTTGGTAGTGTTATGATTGTCTCCGGTAGGGCGCGGAGAATTCAGGACTCAGGAGGTTTCCCATGAAAGCTGGCTTTATTATCGGTTCCATTCTGCTCACGGCATCCATGTCTGCTTTGGCATTACCAAGCTCAGACATTCCGGATACGGAAAATATGACCCGTCCTGCACATTCTGTTCAGGACGTACTGAATGAGGTCGGCTACGCACTCGACGAGAATAAAGCGCGGGTGATCAAGGCGTCGTCTGCTGATCTTGATGTGCAGCGCCAATTATTACCGCCTGGAGGACAATGCGAAGGCTACAAGGCACGACCAGGGTGCGTCATCACTTACAATGATGGCAGTTTTTGTACTGAATACTGCGGTTTATTCGAAGAAGTCTGCCGCTGCGTGTACTAAAAAACCGGACAACATTATAATGGGGCGCAGGAAGGTCTTGCGCCCCTTAGCCATGCACGTGGTCTCGTCTTGCGTATCAGCTGCCGACGACGCGATCTATTTCGCCCAAGTGCATGTCTTTCTGTGACGTGCTGAGGAAGCTGCCGGTAAAGCTGTTCCGTGCCAGTTGGATGATCTGCTCGGCAGACAAGTCCAGCGCTTGCGTGATGGCCTCATAATTCTGGTTGATATAGCCACCAAAATAAGCCGGATCGTCTGAGTTTACGCATACCAGAAGGCCTTCTTCCAGCTGCGTCTTTACGGGGCTCTTTTTCAGATCATCCAGCACGCAAAGCGACAGATTGGAGAGCGGGCAATTGGTCAGCGGGGTCTGTGTGTCGCGCAGCACCTGGATGAGGGCAGGATCTTCCATGGCGCGGTTGCCATGATCGATCCGGTCCGCGCCGATATCCAGCAGGGCCTCGCGGACATATTCCGGGGGGCCTTCTTCACCGGCATGCAGGCAGAGTTTAAAACCCAGTTCGCGGCAGCGCTCGAACAGGCCTCTGAACTTCAGGGGAGGGTGGCCGACCTCTGAACTGTCGAGGCCCACCCCGATGAAATGCTCATGCCACGGAATGGACTCATCCAGCAGCACAAAGCCGTCGCCCTCGGACAGGTGACGCAGGAAGCTCATGATCAGTTCTGACGTAATGCCCAGCTCGGCCTCACCGCGTTTCAGCGCGGCCAGAATGCCCTCGGCCACGACACCGAAAGGCACGCCGCGCTCGGTATGGGCCTGTGGGTCGAAGAACATCTCGACATGCACGACATTGTCCTGCTTCACGCGCTCCAGATACGCCCAGGTCATGTCGTGAAAGTCCTGTTCGGTGCGCAGCACATTCATGCCCTGATAGTAGATATCCAGGAACTCCTGCAGGTTCGAGAAATCATAGGCGGCCTTGGCCTCTTCCAGCGTCTTGAACGGGATGTCGATCCGGTTGCGCTCGGCAATCGCCATCATCAGTTCCGGCTCGAAACTGCCTTCAATATGAAGGTGCAGCTCGGCCTTCGGCAGGCGGGCGATGAGGTCTTGGCGGGAGTTCGATTGTACGGAAATGTCTCAGTTCCTCAAGAAAAGTTTAAAAGCTCTGACCATGTCAAAGGCATCCCTGATGAATTGACTATATCGTAAACTGAAACAATCCCAATCGCGATACCCAATGCGGTTATGCGCATTGAGCGAGTTACCCAAGTGAACTTTCGGGCACATATACTCGAAAGAAAATATACTTGGTCTACAAGATACCGTTCAATTTCTTTTGACGAGGCGTTTTGCAAGCTTTGTCGATATTCATCAGCGCTAGCTGAGGAAGATATTGATCCCCAAAAAGTAAGCGATTTTGATGTTGAGAATGTACGTGGGATGATCGCTAAAGCAGCGGTTCCTGCGCCAACAAAAAGGATGATCACGGCAACAAGAAAAATTGTGTCTGAGACGGTCAGGCTATCCAGAACAATTGGCAGCTTAAAGGCGCGTCGTTCAGAAAGGTACGCGGAGAAGGCGGCTGCAGCTGCGAATGAGGCCGTGGCTTTAGTATCAGCAGAGCGGATGTTGCTGTGAATCAATTCCTGCTGCCGGAAAGCGAAGTCATAAGACTCCAGACCCATTGCGCGCGATATTTTGTTCTTTTCATTCAGCCTCATGCATTAAGCATGACGCTTATGCCGCTGAGAGCAAGCTCTCGAATACGCCGAGGCCGTCTGTACCGCCCTCATGACCGCCAATTGCGCGCTCGGGGTGGGGCATCATGCCCAGGATGCGGCCATTCTCGCTGAGGATGCCGGCAATATCGCGGGCAGAGCCATTCGGGTTCTGGCCATTGCTATAGCGGAACGCCACACGGCCTTCACCTTCCAGCGTGTCCAGCGTCGCATCATCGGCGAAGTAATTACCGTCATGATGGGCGACCGGGATGATGACCTCGCGCTTGCCTTCATAAGCGGATGTATAGGCGGTGTTCGCGCTTTCCACACTCAGCGCCTGCGGGCGGCAGACAAAGTGTAGCGATGCGTTGCGCATCAGGGCGCCCGGCAGCAGACCCGTCTCGCAGAGGATCTGGAAGCCATTGCAGACACCCAGAACATAGCCACCGCGCTCGGCATGGGCATGCAGCTGAGAGATTACCGGAGAATTCCCGGCCATCGCGCCGCAGCGCAGATAGTCTCCGTAAGAGAAGCCGCCCGGCACCATGACGAGGTCAGTCCCCTCAGGAATGGTTCCATCCTTGTGCCAGACCATGGCAGGGGCCTGGCCCGTTACCTTGGCGAGGGCGTCATGCGCGTCGCGGTCACAATTCGATCCGGGGAAGACAATCACGGCAGTTTTCATGCGCAGGCCTTTAGCAGGGAGTCGGGCAGGAAGGGAACAGGCTTTTGCCGTCATTGCGTCATATCGGTCAGGCTGATTGCCGCATCCTGGCGTTGCGATCTTGCCGGAATCGACCTTCGGGCACATTCTGGGCGCGCTTTAATTGTCCGGGAGACGAGAGATGAAGAGAATCCTGATTGCCGCCCTGGCGCTCGCCGCGCTGCCCATGGTGACGGCCTGCAACACGGTCGAGGGCGTCGGCAAGGACGTTCAGGCTGGCGGCGAAGTCGTGGCCGATACGGCGCGGGACGTCAAAGACAAGATCTCCAAGAAAGACTGACGGGCCTGCTGTGGGCAGCCCAAAAAGAAAGGCCCCGGACGCAATGCCGGGGCCTTTTTCATGTCGTGTGACAGGAGGCGCGCTTAGCGCTGATCCATCGGCACATAGTCGCGCATGGCGGCGCCGGTATAGATCTGGCGCGGACGGCCGATACGCTGGGTCGGATCGTCCAGCATCTCGTTCAGCTGGGCAATCCAGCCGACGGTACGGGCCAGGGCGAACAGCACAGTGAACATCTGCTTCGGGAAGCCGATCGCGTCCAGGATGATGCCGGAATAGAAGTCCACGTTCGGGTAGAGCTTCTTCTCGACGAAGTATTCGTCTTCCAGAGCGATCCGCTCCAGCTCCATGGCAACTTTCAGGATCGGCTGATCCTTCAGGCCCAGCAGGTCCAGAACCTCGTGAGCGGACTCGCGCATCACGGTCGCGCGCGGGTCGTAATTCTTGTACACGCGGTGGCCAAAGCCCATCAGGCGGAAGCTGTCATTCTTGTCCTTCGCGCGCGCGATGAATTCCGGAATGCGGTCAACGCTGCCGATCTCGTGCAGCATGTTGAGGCAGGCCTCGTTCGCGCCGCCATGGCTTGGGCCCCACAGGCAGGCAACGCCAGCGGCGACAGCTGCGAATGGGTGCGCGCCTGAAGAGCCGGCCAGACGCACCGTGGAGGTGGAGGCGTTCTGCTCATGGTCTGCGTGCAGGATGAAGAAACGGTCCATCGCTTTGGCGATTTTCGGGTCAACATTGTAGTCTTCTGCAGTGACGGAGAAGCACATGCTGAGGAAGTTTTCGGCATAGGACAGCTCGTTGCGCGGATCGACGAATTTCTGGCCAAGATTGTACTTCAGGATGCGTGCGCACAGCGTCGGCATTTTTGCGATCAGGCGGATGGAGGCCAGGCGGCGCTCTTCCGGATCTTCGCTGTCCATGGCGCCAGGGTAGAAGGAGGCCATAGCGCCAACCGCGCCGGTCAGCATGGCCATCGGGTGGCTGTCACGGCGGAACCCGTCAAAGAAACGGTCCATCTGGGTGTGGAGCAGGGTGTGCTGCTTGATCTCTTCGTTGAAGGTGTCGAGTTCGGCTTTGCTGGGCAGTTCGCCGTTCAGGATCAGATAGCAGACTTCAGGGAAGGTGGCTTTGCCGGCCAGTTGACCGATCGGGTAACCGCGGTGCAGAAGAATGCCTTCTTCGCCATCAATAAAGGTGATCTGGCTTTCGCAGCTGGCGGTGGACGTAAAGCCCGGGTCAAAGGTGAACTGGCCGGATTGGGCGTAGAATTTGCGGACATCGACAACATTCGGTCCGTGCGTGCCGGAATAAACCGGAAGGTCATAGGTCTTGCCGTCTACCTCAATCTTGGCGGTACCGGCGTCTTTCACTTTATTTTCCATCAACTTGCCCTTCTTGTTCACTACAGCGCGAGCCCGGGGTTATTCCCGGCCCTGCGCGATTTGATCATCAATCCGTCCCAGTGCTTCATTTCGGCCCAGCCACTCCAGCACCGGTGCAATATCCGGCGCGGGAAGACCCCCAGTCAGTGCTGCGCGTAGCGGCGGACCTACCTGCCCCATAGATAGGTCTTGTGCGGTGCAATAGGAACCAATTGCGGTTGATATAGTCTCAGCCGACCAATGCGGCAATTGCTGCAGTTCGTCGCGCAGACCGGCCAGCCGGTCAAGCCCCTCTCCCTTGAGAGCCTTGCGCGCTTTCTTGTTCAATTCGATCGGGCGAATATCCTTCAGAAAGGCAAAGGCCTCGGCCAGTTCCGGCAGCGTGTTGCCGCGATCTTTCATATGCGGCAGGGCGGCGCGAATGCGGGCAGTTTCTGCCTCGGTCAGCGGCTTTTCCGCTTCCAGATAGGGCTTCAGCAGGGCGAACAGGCGCTCATTATCGGCCAGGCGCATGAAGTGGGAATTGATCTGGCCCAGTTTCTCAAGGTCCAGCCGGGCAGGCGCCTTGTTGATGCCGCTGATGTCGAACACGGCGGCGGCCTCGTCCTGGGTGAAGATCTCCTGGTCGCCATGGCTCCAGCCAAGGCGCAGCAGATAGGCCTTCATCGCTTCCGGCAGATAGCCCATCTCGCGATAGGCCAGCGTGGAGAGCGCACCATGGCGCTTGGACAGCTTGGCGCCGTCCGGACCATGGATCAGCGGCACATGCGCATATTTGGGGATGTCCCAGCCCATGGCCTCGTAAATCGGGATCTGGCGGAATGTGTTGCGCAGATGGTCATCGCCGCGAATGACATGCGTCACGCCCATATCGTGATCATCGACCACGACGGCCAGCATATAGGTCGGCGTGCCATCGGCGCGCAGCAGGATCATGTCGTCCAGCTCGCTGGCCTGAATGCGCACCGTGCCCTGCACGCCATCCTCGACGACCCGGTCGCCGCCATCCGGCGCGCGCAGGCGGATCGTATAGGGTGTGTCTTCTGACGGCGCAGGCGCACCATCGCGCCAGGGAGACCGGTACGGCCCCAGCAGATCATTGGCCTCTGCCAGCAGCGCGGCTTTCTCGTCTTCGGAAATGCCTTCAGCCTTGGCGGCCTGGCGCTTTTCCTCGCCCAGATCGCGGCGGGCCTGCAGCTCTTCCTGTGTGGCATAGCAGCGGAACGCCGTGCCGCGGGAGACCATGTCCAACGCAACTTCCGTGTGACGGCCCGCACGGGAGAACTGCATCAGCGGTTTCTCGTCTGCCGTCAGGCCAAGCCATTCCATGCCTTCGAGAATCGCGGCGGTCGCTTCGTCGGTAGAGCGTTCGCGGTCGGTATCTTCAATGCGGAGAAGGAACTTCCCGTTGTGCCGTTTCGCATAGAGATAGTTGAAAAGTGCTGTCCGAGCCCCTCCAATATGCAACATGCCGGTGGGAGAGGGGGCAAAACGCGTAATGACGCTCATAGGACAGGCAGGCTCCGCATGACAGGCGCGATACGTGCGCCTGCGCCGCAGAAACACAAGACTGCGGCCAAAGGCAAGGGGCAGCGCGCTCACATTACAGTTGAATGGCCTGATCTATGGTCGATTGCATCCGTCGATGTAAGGCCGTTGCTGCTGGCTTTTTCTATGACGGCTGGGGCAGGCGTGTACTTTCTGCTGCCATGGGAGCCGCCACTCTGGGCCATGCTCGCTTTGCCGTCAGGGACACTCTTCCTGGTGATTATAAGCCGTCGGAGCCTTGTTCTGGATGGCTTGCAGCTTGCCATATGGATGCTGTTCGGTGTGGCGCTGGGGGCTGGCGCAGCCAGTCTGCGGTCGCATCTTGTGGCGGCCCCTGTTGTAGCCCCGGCTGAGGTCAGGCAGGCCCGGCCCGTTATGCTGGAAGGTTGGCTGACAGAAATTGAGCCCGGCGCAAAGGGCCCGCGCCTACGCATTCAGGTGCATGCCATGGCCAGGCATTCGCCCGCCGAGACGCCGAAATATGTCCGCCTGACCCACCGCGCCCGGCTGGAAGTCTCGCCCGGCCGCTTCGTGCGCTGCTGGGCCGTGCTGCGTCCTCCGCCAGCGCCCTCCATGGCAGGCGAATATGACTTCCAGCGTCAGGCCTGGTTCGAGCAATTGGGCGGTGTCGGCTATGTGCAGGGCCGTTGCCGGGGTGGCACTCTTGGCGCGCCATCGGGATGGGGCCAGCAGGTTGGCCTGAAAGTCTCCGCGTTGCGACGGCAACTGGCCGGGCATGTTCAGCAAGCTGCGGGAGAGCGGGCCGGGGGCTTTGCGGCTGCGCTGATCTCTGGCGACCGCAGCTATATGCGGCTGGAAGACCAGGAGGCCCTGCGCAATTCCGGCCTCGCGCACCTGCTTGCCATATCCGGTCTTCATATGGCGATCGTAGGCGGTCTGGTTTACTTCCTCACCTGGCGCGCGCTTGCCCTGATAGAGCCGCTGGCTTTGCGCGTGGCCGTGCAGAAGCCGGCCGCCATTGTCGCGCTGATGGCAAGCCTGGCCTATCTCATTGTCTCAGGCGCCAACGTCTCCACCCAGCGGGCCTTCATCATGTCTGCCGTCGTGTTCGGCGCCGTCCTGTTTGACCGTGCAGCACTCAGTATGCGGTCTTTCGCAATTGCGATGATCCTTGTGGTTCTGATGCAGCCGGAAAGCGTCATGACGCCCGGTTTTCAGATGTCGTTCGCAGCCTCCGGCGCACTGATCGCGACCTATGAGGCGTGGACCCACCGCCGCGCGTCACGGGAGCGGGTGATGGGCAAGCTCAGCTATAGCTGGGCATCTCTGGCTGTCACCTCGCTCGTCGCGGGGACCGCCACCGCGCCTTTCGCGCTCTATCATTTTGACCGTCTTGCCGGGCTTGGCCTGCTCGCCAATCTGCTGGCCATGCCGGTGATCACTTTTGCGACCGCGCCGCTGGCGGCCTTCGCACTGATCCTTACGCCGTTTGGGTATGGTGATTTTGGCCTGCGCCTGTTTGGTTATTCGCTGGAAGTGATCCTGATGATCGCGCATTTTTGCACAGATTATGCCCCGGCCATGCTGTCGGCGGGCAAGCAGATGCCGGGCCTGACGCTGACCTTGCTCAGCCTCGCTTTGGCAGTCTCGGTCATGGCAAAGGGATGGGGCAGGGCGCTGTTGCCTGCACTGGCGGTCGGGCCTGCTGTCTGGGTGTGGGCAGCTGCGCCTGCCATGGCATTGCATTGGAGCCCGTCAGGGGGTGTGTTCCTGCGGCAGACGGATGGGCAGATCGCGCGGCTCGCCTATCTGGACGGCGACGGCCTGTCCCCCATGCGCTTCAGTACGTTGGAACCGGCAGAGCTTTGCGCCGGCTGGCCCTGCATCCTGGAGACAGGCGCAGGCCGCATTGCTCTAAATGATCCCGCCCTGACAGCCGCGACCTGCATTCCGGAGACCCAGGCCGAGTATGAACTCCGCCAGTCCGTCTCCGGCACGCAGGCTGGCTGCGCGCAGCAAATCTATTGGGCAGATGTGCTGCGCCTGAATGGCATCACCCTGAAAACTGATGGCACGATCACGGAGACGCACGGCACATGCCATCCGCGCCTCTGGCGACCATGCCCTGCTTCAGCAGAACCGGATTAGTCGTAACGGCGGACCAGCGCGACCAGACGGCCCTGAACCTGTACCCGGTCCGGCCCGAAAATGCGGGTTTCGAAGGCCGGGTTCGCCGCTTCCAGCGCCACCGAAGCGCCCTTGCGCCGCAGGCGTTTCAGCGTGGCTTCTTCGCCATCGATCAGGGCCACGACAATGTCGCCCGTATTGGCGGTGTCCGTGCGACGGCAGATCACGATGTCGCCTTCAAGAATGCCGGCATCGATCATGGAATCGCCCTGCACGACCAGCGCGAAATGCTCATCGCCCTCGGCCAGGCCATCCGGCGCGTTCACCTGGCCATTATCTTCCTGAATGGCGGAGATCGGCAGACCGGCCGCGATCCGGCCAATCAGCGGCACAGTGCGAGAGCTTGGCTCCGGGGCAGGTTTGCCAGAGGAGACCAGTGCCGGCTTGAATTCCTTGCGGCCGCGGGGGGCAGTGGCGGGCGAAGCCGATTCCGGCAGCTTCAGCACTTCCAGCGCGCGGGCACGGTGAGCGAGACGGCGGATGAAGCCGCGTTCCTCAAGCGCTGTGATGAGGCGGTGGATGCCCGATTTGGAGGCGAGGTTCAGCGCGTCTTTCATTTCATCGAATGACGGCGAAACGCCTGTGGCCTGAATGCGCTCATTGATAAAGAGCAGCAATTCCTTCTGTTTACTGGTAAGCACCGGGCACTCCCTTAAGCGAATCTCTGTTCACTTATGTTCTACATGTGTTCATGCTTCGGGTCAATCTTTACCCGTTACCCTCATTTTTGTGACTAGTTGAGCGCGGCCTTCTTCCATTTTCATTAGACTCTCTCCAACCAGAAAGCGACGCGCGCCGGTTTTACGCAGGCGATCTATGCTTTCAGGGGACGAAACGCCGCTTTCAGAGACCAGAACCTTGCCTTCCGGAATTAGCGCCGCAAGGCGTTCCGTCGTGGTCAGATCCGTTACCATGCGTTTCAGATCGCGATTGTTCACGCCGATCAGCGGGGAGGGCAGTTTCAGCGCGCGCTCCAGCTCTTCCTCATTGTGGGTTTCCAGCAGAACATCCATGCCTAGTTCCAGCGCCGCGCCGGTCAGCTCTTCTGCCTGGCCATCGCTGAGGCAGGCCATGATGACCAGCACACAATCGGCGCCATAGGCACGCGACTCCACCACCTGATAGGGATCAATCATGAAATCCTTGCGCAGCATGGGCAGGGTGACGACCGAGCGGATGGCCTGAAAGTCATCTAGGCTGCCGCCAAAGCTCGGCCCATCCGTCAGCACGGAGAGACAGGCCGCGCCGCCATATTCGTATTCCTGCGCGATGGCGACTGGGTCCGCGCCGGGCAGGATATCCCCCGCAGAGGGGCTTTTGCGCTTCAACTCGCAGATCAGCGCATTCTCGTCATGCCCAGCCACCTGATCCAGCGCATGGGCAAAGCCGCGCGGCTTGCGCGCCGTCTGCACACGGGCCTCAAGGTCTGCGAGAGGACGCTGACGCTTCAGCGCGGCCACCTCGTCCACCTTGTACTCAATAATCCGGTCGAGAGCGGTACTCATTCGGGTGTCTGTCCATTGGAGAGGGCAACAAGTTTGCGGAGCGTATCACGGGCGCGGCCGGTGTCGATTGCCTCGCCGGCCATGGCAACGCCATCCTTCAGAGTGCCCGCCTTGCCGAAGACGTGCAGGCCCGCCGCCGCGTTCAGCAGAACGACATCGCGGAACGGGCCCTCATGGCCATCCAGCAGCTCTGTCAGCGCCAAGGCATTCTCCTGCACGCTGGAGCCTTCCAGCGTAGAGAGCGGGCTGGTGTCCAGCCCGGCATCGGCGGGCGTGAGCTCGAATTCGCGCAGCTCGCCGCCCATGACTTCGCAGACCTTTGTTGTGCCCGCGATGGAGATCTCGTCGATGCCGTCCATGCCATGCACGACCCAGGCACGCTTGGTGCCCAGCCGGTTCAGCGTCTCTGCCATCGGGCGAACCCATTCCGGGGCCGGAACCCCCAGAACCTGATACTCGGCGCTAGCCGGATTGCTGAGCGGGCCTAGCAGGTTGAAGATGGTGCGGATGCCCAGCTTTGAGCGGACCGGCGCGACATGGCGCATCGCGCTGTGATGGCTGCGCGCATAGAGGAAGGCGACGCCTGCGCCATTGAGGCAGTTCAGAAAGGTCTCTTCATCGACATCAAGGTTCACGCCTAGCGCTTCCAGTACGTCGGCTGAGCCGGATTTGGGCGGTACAGAGCGATTGCCATGCTTGGCCACCCGGCCGCCGCAGGCCGCGATGACAAGGGCGCTGGCGGTGGAGGTGTTAAGGCTCTTCCAGGTCAGGCCGCCCGTGCCGCATGTGTCCAGTACCGGGCCTTCGACATGCACCTTGCGGGCATGCTGGCGCATGATGGTCGCGCCAGCAGACAGCTCGTCTGCGGTCTCGCCACGCACGGTCAGGCCCATCAGGAAGGCGCCGATCTCTTCCGGGGCCGCCTCGCCGGAGAGCAGCATGTCGAATGCGCCTTCCAGCGTTTCCCGGTCGAGAGGCTGGCGGCGCGCAAGCGCCTTCAGGGCAGTGGTAAGGGAAGTTTCTGCTGACATGACATGACTCTGAAATTGCGTCCGCTGGTGCATAGGTTGTCGCGGGCGATGAAATCAACCCTGAACCCGCAATTGCGTGTCGCAATCGGCGCGGGCTGATGGAACTGAGGGCAGGAGGGCGGCGTTCAGACTCCACTTAGTGGACAATGGAGATTCCCCCTCATGACGAATATTGCAGACAAAGAGCAGGCCAAGAAATTCTGGGACAGGCTGGATGATTGCCGAACCGGAATGCTGGTGATTGATGGCCGCGGGGTACCGATGTCCCACTATGTCGATGAAAATCGCAAAGAGATCTGGTTCATCACGGCCAAGGGCACCTACATGACCGATCACGCCGATGGTCAGGATGCGCACTACATTATCTGCAATGACAAGAAGGGCCTCTATGCCAGCTTGCGCGGACGTATCACCCCTGAGATCAACCCCAAGAAGCTGGAAGAGTATTGGAGCTTTATCGCGGCCAGCTGGTACGAAGACGGCAAGAATGATCCGGACGTCCAGCTGCTGAAGCTGTCCCTGAAGGAGGGTGAAGTCTGGACTGCCAAGAATGGCGCCGTCTTCATGTTCGAAGTGGCCAAGGCAAACCTCACCGACTCCAAACCGGACATCGGCGAGCATTTCGAGATCAGCTTCTAAAGCTTGTCCAGCCAGTTCTTGAGCAGGGCGTGGCCGTGTTCGGTTAGGATGCTTTCCGGGTGGAATTGCACACCGTAGATCGGCCGCGTCTTGTGGTGCAGGGCCATAACTTCGCCGTCATCGGTGAAGGCATCGGCGATCAGCACATCCGGCAGATCGTCCGGCTTAACAGCAAGAGAGTGATAGCGCACGACGCGGTAGCTTTCCGGCAGTCCCGCAAACAGGTCTCCGCCGGTCTGGTGGATGTCTGACAATTTGCCGTGGCGGATTTCGCGCGCGGTGATGACTTCCCCCCCAAAGGCCTGACCGATCGACTGGTGGCCAAGGCAGACGCCCAGAATGGGCAGGTCTTCCGGCGCACCCTGGATCAGCGCCACGCAGATGCCCGCCTCATTCGGAGAGCAGGGGCCCGGCGACAGAAGGATGCCGTCTGCACCGCTGGCGAGAGCCTCTTCGACCGTCAGTTCATCATTGCGTACGACG
Source organism: Alphaproteobacteria bacterium (assembly GCA_018222605.1). GTDB lineage: Bacteria > Pseudomonadota > Alphaproteobacteria > Caulobacterales > Hyphomonadaceae > Hyphomonas. Next base: position 199,751 of record JAAEZZ010000001.1, on the reverse strand, counting down.
CGCGTCTCGGCGCCCAGCTCTTCCAGATAGTGGACGAGATTCCAGGTGAAGCTGTCATAATTGTCGATGACGAGGACGTGCTTCTTCTTCGCGCTCATTGGTCAAACTCATAGGAGGCAGCCAGTTCGGCAGCACGGCGCAGGGCGCCTGCCTTATGGACGGTTTCGTCATATTCGTATTGCGGCTTGGAATCGAGCACGACCCCGCCGCCCGCCTGGATGTGCAGTTGGCCATCCTTGATGATGGCGGTGCGCAGGGCGATGCAGGTGTCGAGATCACCATTCCAGCCGAAATAGCCGACCGCGCCGCCATAGATGCCGCGGCGATGGGTTTCCATTTCGTCGATGATCTGCATGGCGCGGATCTTCGGTGCGCCGGACACTGTGCCTGCCGGGAAGCCGGCAAACAGCGCGTCGACACTGTCGAGCCCCTCGCGCAGGTCTCCCTCGACATGGCTGACAATGTGCATGACGTGGGAATAGCGCTCGACAATGAATTGCTCGGTGACGGTCACGCTGCCATAGGCGGCGACCCGGCCAACATCATTGCGGCCAAGGTCCAGCAGCATCAGATGCTCGGCGATCTCCTTGGGATCGTTCAGCAGATCCTGCGCGCGGCGGGCGTCTTCCTCGGCGTCGCCACTGCGCGGTCGGGTGCCGGCAATCGGACGGATGGCGACGCGGCCATCGCGGACACGCACAAGGATCTCCGGGCTGGAGCCGACGAGGCAGACATCGCCCAGGTTCATGTGGAACATGAAGGCGGACGGGTTCAGCCTGCGCAGGGCGCGATAGAAGCTGATGGACTTGCGCGGGAAGGGCGTCGAAAAACGCTGGCTCGGCACAACCTGAAAGATGTCGCCTGCACGGATATAGTCCTTGCAGGCTTCGACCATCTCGAAATAGCGCTCCTGAGAGGTATTCGAAACCGGCTCGACCGGAACCGGGGCCTGGTCCTTGGGCGGCATCTGGGGCAGGCGCTCCAGCTTCTGCTCCACCTCATCCAGCAGGGCGTTGATCTCCGCATCCTGGCCATCCTCGACGCGGCCGATCAGCAGGATCTCCTGATAGATGTGATCGAACACGATCACGACGCGTGGCACGACCAGCAGCGCCTCGGGCACGTTCAGCATGTCCGGCTTGGTGATCTTCACGGGCTCGACATACTGGATCATGTCATAGCCGACATAGCCAAACGCCCCGGACGCCATGGGCGGCAGGGCCGCATCAGCCAAGGCGCGGGCATCGCGAACAAAGGCCTTCAGCGCGGTGACCGGATCTGCGTCCTGCTCAGCAGCATCAGAGAAGGCGACATCGCTGGCGATCTCTGCCTTGCCGTTCAGGATGCGGAACCAGCGATCAGGCTCCAGCCCGATAAAGGAATAGCGGCCCAGACGTTCGCCGCCCGCAATGGACTCGAACAGAAAGCTGCCGGGCGTCTCGTCGCCGAGCTTCAGCATGGCTGCAACGGGCGTTTCGATATCCCCGATGCGCCGCCGGACGATCAGTTTTGCCTGGCTCATTGGTCTGTCGAGATCGTTGCCTTGTAGGCGTTGAGGGCGCCGTCATTGGTGCGCAGCTTCATGTAGGCCTGGATCTCTCCATCGAGCGCCTGATTGAGGTCAGACTGCAAGGAGGTGATCAGCGCCGTGTCGGCAATCGGCGCGATGCTGGCCATCTGGGTCTCGTTCGGTGGCGTGATGCTCAGCACTTCAAGCACCAGAACAATGTTGCCGTCGCGGCTCGGGAAGGTGAAGACTTCGCCTTCCTTGCCGGAGAAGATGGAGGCAATGGCCTGGGTCGGCAGGCCGGTATCGGCGGCATTGCGACGCGTGATCGGGGCGGGCGGGCCTTCGACCTCTGCATCAGACTTGCGAGCCTCGGCTTCCAGCGTGGTTTCGCCGGATTCGAGGCGTTCCTTCAGTTGATCCAGAGCTGTCTGGCGGGCATTGCTTTCCCGTTCGCGCATCAGATTGCGGCGGACACGTTCCTTGATCTGGTCGAATTCCGGTGTGTAGGCCTCGATGATCTTGCGCGGCGATGTCAGGAAGATACCGGTCGGGCCGTCATAGCGGTTGCTGGTTTCACCGACGGGGATCTGGAAGGCCTGCGTGAAAGCGTCACCGGCATTGATCAGGCTGACCATAGGGGCGCCTTCCTCGGTCACGCCCTGCGGGCCGACCGGGGCGAAGGTTATGATCGGAACATTCAGCTCCTCACCAATCTGGCTGAGCGGATAGCCGGCACCGATGGCACGGTCGAGGGCTTCCATCTTCTCATACAGCATGACTTCAGCGCGCTCGCGGGAGAGCTGGCCGCGGATTTCCTGTTCCACCTGTTCCAGCGGCAGGACAGCACCGGGCTGAACAGACATCAGGCGCGCAATCATCCACTGATTGCCACGCTCGACCGGGCCGAACAGCGCACCGCTCTGCTTGCCTGGGCCGAACATGGCTTCGGCCAGGTCCTTGTCGGCAGTGCTTTCCTTGCGGCCTGTTTTGGTCTCGCGATTGGCAACGCCCTGCAGGCTGGCAGAGTCACCACCGGCTGCGAGCAGGCCGAAAGCCGAGCGGGCCGCTTCGCGCGTGTCGAAGTACAGCTCCACATAGGTGCGGGTGTCCGGCTCGGAATAGCGCTCGGTCTTGCTGGCCTCATAGATCGTGGCGATTTCCTGATCCGTCACGGTGACCTGGGAGATGAAGTCTTCCGACGACATCTTCAGCATGTCGATCATGCGGCGCTCAGGCTGTTCAAGGCTTTCGAGATTCTCGTCATAGAAAGCGCGCACTTCCTCGTCTGTCGGGGCATCAGGCTCCGGTAGCTTGGTGGCGTCCATCAGGAACCAGGCAACCTTGCGCTCCTCGCCAATATAGCGGGCCTGCAGGTTCGATAGCGTCTTGGCCGGATAGATCGCGGCATTGGCCCCATTGCGCAGGGCCTTGAGGATCAGATCATCTGCGACCTGCTGCTCATATTCCTTCTGGCTGATGCGGCTGCTGTAGAGTACCTGACGATAGGTATCGAGATCCAGCGCGCCGGTGAGCGGGTTCTTGAAGGCATCGACCGTCTTCAGTTCCTCAACCACAGCATCAGCAGACGGGTGGATGCCGATGGACTCGGCAAAGCCGAGCAGGGTGAGTTTGGCAGCTTCCATCTGGAACAGCTGGTCAATCATGCCCTGTTCCAGCAGCTGGGTCTTCGTCATCGGCTCTTCCGACTCGGCATTGATGTTCCGGATGACGGTCTCGACGCGGCGGTCAAAAGCTTGCGGGTCGATGGAGCGACTGCCGGCGGCGGCAAGGTTTGAGCCCAGCCCGCCACGTATCTGCGCGAACATCTGATCGACGCCCCAGAACGCCATCCCCGCGATGATGATCATGACAATAATTTTCCCGACGAAGGAGTTCATCAGGCTTTTCATCAAGGCTAGCATATCGGCAGCGTCTTTCTGGCAGGTTGAGCGGTGGTCCAGTGCTTGCTAGGCGACCCGGCAATGTCTTTCAAGATAGGGATAGCTTATGGCCAGAACACTGATAGCCGGTAACTGGAAAATGAACGGGCTCAAAGAAAGCCTTGGGGAAATCCGGACGGTCGCTTCCGAACTGGGGAATGGACGCGAAGGCGTGGAAGTTCTGCTATGTGTTCCGGCGACCCTGCTGGCGCTGGCCGCAGAGGCTGCAGAGGGCTCTGCGCTGATGGTGGGCGGGGAGACCTGCCACCCGAAGGCGAGCGGTGCGCATACAGGGGACATATCTGCTGAAATGCTTGCAGATGCGGGCGCATCGCACGTCATTGTTGGCCATTCCGAACGCCGCATGGATCACGCCGAAAGCAATGAGACCGTCGCCGCCCAGGCCGAGGCAGCGCTGCGGGCAGGCCTGACGCCGATCATCTGCATCGGGGAGAGCCTGGAACAGCGCAAGGCCGGCGAGACACTGGACTTCGTGGCAAGCCAGATCAAAGGCTCAATTCCGACCGGGGCGGACGCCGAACAAATTGTCATCGCCTATGAACCAATTTGGGCCATCGGCACGGGCGAAGTGGCCAGTGTGGAACAGATTGATGAAGTGCACCGCGCCATCCGCGCCCGCCTGGGTGAGCGATTCGGCCCGGAAAAGGCAGATCTCATCCCTCTGCTGTATGGCGGCAGCATGAAACCGGACAATGCCGGGGAAATTCTGGCCGTAGATGACGTAAATGGCGGACTTATCGGCGGCGCCAGCTTGAAGGCGGCCGACTTCCTCGCCATCTACGCGCAAGCAAAGTAGACTGCCAAATTAAACAAGACTGAAGCCCAAGGCTTGGCGTCCGCGTTCAATGACGATATGCGGGCCGCTTGAATTTCACTGGGACCCGCCCGTCATGCAGACTGTCATACTCACCGTTCATATCATTGCGTGTATCGTGATGACTGGCCTTGTGCTGCTTCAGAAGTCCGAAGGCGGCGGCCTTGGACTGGGCGGCGGTGGCGGCGGCGGTGGTGCCGGCTCCCTGATGTCCGGACGGGGCGCTGCTGGCGCTCTGGTGCGGTCCACGATCATCTTTGGCGGCATCTTCTTCATCACCAGCATGGCGCTGACCACCATCGCCAACCGCAACAGTGACACCCGTTCGGAAGTCGAGCGGGCGCTGGGTGCGGACGATACGACCACGGGCACCGGAAGCCCGGCAGACCTGCTGGACCCGACAGCCCCTCTGCTGGAAGGCCAGGAGGGCCTCGGCACACCGGAAGCTGATGATAATCTGCCGACCACTCTGACAGACCCGACCGTCGATACGCCTGTGGAAGAAGCCCCTGCAAATGAGGCCCCTGCCACGGAGACTGCGCCGGAAGGTGATGGCGGGGAAAGTAATCCCCAATAATTGCGCCGCGTAGGTGTTTTCCCTGCGTCAAATATTTCCGAATCACGGCATCAGGGTGATCCCATGATCCGCTATATTTTCATTACAGGCGGCGTGGTGTCCTCCCTTGGCAAGGGTATCGCTTCCGCCGCACTCGGCGCTTTGCTCCAGGCACGTGGCTACAAGGTCCGCCTGCGCAAGCTTGACCCTTATCTGAACGTCGACCCCGGCACGATGAGCCCCCGCCAGCATGGCGAGGTCTATGTCACCGATGACGGGGCGGAGACCGATCTGGACCTCGGCCATTATGAGCGCTTCACCGGCGTCTCGGCCCGCCAGTCGGACAACATCACGACGGGCCGCATCTACAAGCACATCATCGAGAAGGAACGCCGCGGCGACTATCTCGGTGCGACCATCCAGGTGATCCCGCACGTGACGAACGAGATCAAGGATTTCGTACTGTCCGATCCGGGCGAGGATGTGGAGTTCGTGCTGTGCGAGATCGGCGGCACGGTGGGCGATATTGAGGGCCTGCCATTCTTCGAGGCGATCCGCCAGCTGGGCCAGGAACTGGGCCCTGAGCGCGCCTGCTTCATCCACCTCACGCTGCTGCCCTACATTCCGGCGGCGGGCGAGATGAAGACCAAACCGACACAGCACTCTGTGAAAGAGCTGCGCTCCATCGGCATCCAGCCGCATATCCTGCTGTGCCGCTGTGACCGGCCGATCCCGGAGAATGAGAAGGGCAAGATTGCCAGCTTCTGTAATGTGCGCCCGTCCAGCGTGATCGAAGCGCGCGATGTGGGCCACATCTATGATGTGCCGGAATCCTATCACGCCGAAGGCCTGGACAAGGAAGTGCTGGCGCATTTCCGCATTGATGATGCGCCAGAGCCGGACCTGTCCGGCTGGCACGAGATTGCCCATACAACGCATCATCCGGACGGCCATGTCTGCATCGGCCTGGTCGGCAAGTACACCGATGTGCCGGATGCCTATAAATCCGTCGCCGAAGCGCTGGCCCATGGCGGCCTTGCCAACAAGGTGAAAGTGGATGTCCGCCTCATCAATTCCGAGGAATTCGATGATGAGCAGCGCCCGCTGGACATTCTGGAAGGCGTGCACGGCATCATCCTGCCGGGCGGCTTTGGCGAGCGCGGTGCCTATGGCAAGATGCGGGCGGCGCGGTTTGCCCGCGAGCGCAAGGTGCCGTGCTTTGGCATCTGCTATGGCATGCAGCTGTCCGTCATCGAGGCCGCGCGCAACATGGCGGGCATCATCGACGCGAACACCAGCGAGAATGATCCGGAGACGCCGGAACCGCTGGTCGGCCTGATGGAAGAATGGACCAAGGGCAATGAGACCGTCCTGCGCGACGAGAAGACCGACAAGGGCGGCACGATGCGCTTGGGCGCCTATCCAGCCCGCCTGAAGGAAGGCAGCAAGGTTGCCGAGATCTATGGTACTCTGGACATTTCCGAACGCCACCGTCACCGCTATGAGGTGAACGCGACCTATATGGAAGCGCTGGAAAAGGCGGGCGGCCTGTTCTCCGGCCTGTCACCCGACGGCAAGCTGCCGGAGATCTTTGAACTGCCGGACCATCCCTGGTTCATCGGTGTGCAGTATCACCCGGAGCTGAAATCCCGTCCGTTCGAACCGCACCCACTATTTGCGAGCTTTATCGAAGCTGCTGTGAAGCAGAGCCGTCTGGTTTAGGCCGGGAGCTTTCTTTCACGCAGCACAGGCGCCCGGCGCGGACAAATGGTCCGGCCGGGCGTTTGCTTTTGGGGTGGGCTACGTCTCAGGACGTGTTGAGGAAGTGGGGCTGGACGTCGTGCGCCTCCCGCTCCAGCAGGCGGGCCGTGTCGCATTGCAGCGGCGTTAGCGGCCCGCGATGGAACAGGCGCTTTGCGGCTTTTGTGATCAGGGGACGGGCCGCGCCGAGCAGGCGGCGGATCTTGTTGATATAGTCATGGCGATAGTCCAGCGCATGGTCCAGGGCCATCAGACGGCGGACGAGGCGCTTTGCCGGCAGGATGTCTTCCGGCAGTTTCGGGTATTCGTTGATGTCAGGAATATCGTCCGTGTCCAGAAAGCGTATGCGTGGACCGCTCGTGCGAACCGGAGGCGGCGGGATTGTGCCGGGACGCTTGTTACCTTTTGTTTCAAACAGGCGGAAGATGGGCTGGGTATCGCGCTTTGGTGTTTCGGAGGGGGTGGCCGGGCGTGAGGGCGCGGGCTCTGCCGAAGTGCACTTTGAGGCGGGCAGGGCGCCAAGTTCTGCCGCCGCGAGCCACAGGCATCGGCGCAGGGCAGGCTCGGCCTGTGACAGGAAGCGGCTGACGCCTTCAATCACCCGGCGCGGCAGAAGCGGCGTGTGGCGATTGATGCCATGGCGCGCGAGCAGACGGACAAGTTCCGTGCTCAGCACATTCAGCATCAGCCAGACGGCTGCGCGTATCTGCGGTGGGGGCGTGTAGCGCAAATCCATGATCGTGAGAATGGAGCAGGGCGCTTTGCGCAGGATTCAAATTTCCTGGCGCGCTGTATTTAAAAGAGATAATTCCAGATGATGCAGGATAGCGGGGAAGTTATCCCCGCCCGGGTCCTGGATAAATCCTACGGATTTTCCGGGATGACACCGTTTTTTGAATTCGAACTTTTAAGCCTTCGAAACCTGGAACTGGCCGACATTGATGCGGCCGTCGAGGAAGCCAGCTTCGCAGTAGGAGAGGTAGAAGTTCCACATGCGGCGGAAGGGTTCGTCGAACTCCATCTGTTTGATCTCGTCCCATTTGTCATTGAAGGCGCGGGCCCATTCATGACAGGTGCGGGCATAATCCTGGCCGAAATAGGTGACGCCATCATGGCGCAGGCCGGCTGTATTGAACTCTTCCTTCAGGGCCTTTTCGCTGGGCAGCATTCCGCCCGGGAAAATGTGGCGCTGGATGAAGTCCACCCGTTTGCGATAGCGCGGGAAGATGTCGTCATCGATGGTGATGATCTGCAGCGCGGCCTTGCCGCCCTGTTTCAGGCTTTCATAGATTTTGGCGAAATAACTGGGCCAGTAGGACTCGCCGACGGCTTCGAACATTTCAATGGAGGCGACGCCATCATAGCTGCCCTTGTGGTCCCGGTAGTCTTCGAGGCGGATCTCGACGCGTTCTGACAGGCCTTCGCGCTGCATGCGGGCCATGGCGTATTCACGCTGCGATGGGGAAATTGTGAGGCAAGTGACTTTCGATCCGCGATGCTTGGCGGCGTATTCGGCAAAGCCGCCCCAGCCGCAGCCAATCTCCAGGATTTCAGAAGAGGGGCCCGCATTGATCCGGTCACAGATGTTTTGGTACTTGTTATGCTGCCCTTGTTCCAGGCTCATATTCGGACTGTCGAACATGGCGGAGGAATAGGTCATGCTCGGGTCCAGCCAGAGGCTGTAGAAATCATTGCCCAGATCATAATGGGCCATGATGTTCTTCTTCGCGCCTTCCCTGGAATTGCGATTGAACATGTGGCGGATCATGTTGGCCCAGCGCACGATGACGCCGCCAACAGCCAGCTTGCCGACCTTGTCAAAATTGGCCGAGAAGAAGCGGAGCACTTCTGTCAGATTTGGTGTGGACCACTGGCCGTCCATATAGGCCTCAGCGAACCCTACATCGCCGCCGGCCATGGCGCGTTTCACAAAGTCATAATCATGCACGATGATGGTGGCGTCCGGACCGGGCTGGTCATTCTGGAACTTCAGGGCACGGTCATCCGGCAGGACAAAAGTGATATGTCCCTTGCTGGTGTTGAGCAGGGCAAAGGCGGCCAGACGAAAGCTGGTCGGAACGCCTTTCAGGTTCCGGATGGACTGGCTGCTGGCTAATATGACCTCGGTCATGCGGCATCCCTCCTGTCAGCAGGATTACGCATTTGTAAGCCGGATGCAATCGTTGCGGGCGATTCCGGCATGGCAGGTTTGGAGCGATACTTTGCGCCGCGCCGCCAGATCTGTAATGCCTGCCAGTGAATGCCGAGGGTGACACCCAGCGTCGAGAGGGGATTTTTCAGGGCGAGTTTCAAGAGATTTCCCGTCGTCGCAGGGCGCTTGCGCGCGGTGATATTGGCCATGTGCAGGCGGTTCCCGTCTTTCAGGCTTTCCACGACAACGCCCATTTTGTCTTCCGGGGCGCGAAGCGTGAAGCGGTAGGTTCCGGTCACGTCGAAGAAGGGCGAGACATGAAAGGATTTCGGTGCGGCATGAACATCGCGCGCGCCTGATACCGCGGCGACATAGCAATGATGCTCCCCGAACGTATTGTTCACTTCATAGATGATGCCGCGCAGCTGACCATCCGGGCCATAGCCATACCAGAGGGAGAGCGGCGCGAATTTGTAGAACAGGTGGCGCGGAAAGGTGACGAGGCGGATCGCGCCGCCGTCCAGTTCCACGCCTGCGCTGGACAGCATGTCTTCCGCCCAGGGACGCAAGGCCGCGCCTTTTTGGCGGGGGCCATGATCAGCCTCATGAAAGGCGAACAGGCCGGGGCGATTGATGCTGAACAGGGGGGAGGCGCGGGCGGCCTCATTCAGGCGATCAATGTCCACATCGATCAGGACAAGATCATAGGCAAAGCGGCGCTCAAACGGGGTGTAGCGCACATGCACGGTCTGGCCGGTCCACAGATTGAGGGCGGGGGCGGTCAAATTGACACCTCTGCAGCAGCGGGCACTGCACGCAGTTTGCGGGAGGGCTGGAGAATGTCCACCCCCTCGGCCTGCCATGGCACCTGGCCGCCAAGCGAGAGCGCTGCCGAGAGGCCGGCTTTCAGGCCGTCCTCATGGAAGCCGCGTCCCATCCACGCGCCAGCGATCCACAGGCCGTCCTGGCCCTGAATACGGTTCAGTCCGCGTACGGCCGCTTCGGTGGCGGCGTCGAATTGCGGATGGTCGAAATTGTATTCCAGGAAGGTCAATTCATCGCGCGGCGGCGTGTCCGGATTGAGTGTGATGAAGACCGGGCGCTCATCCGGCAAACCCTGCAGACGGTTCATCCAGTAGGTGAGGCAGATGTCGCCGCTTTCCTGCTTCAACACGTTCCAGCTGGCCCATGCCGCCTTGCGGAACGGCATCAGGGCCGGGTCGCGGTGAAGATAGATGCGGTTCGGGCGGTAGCGGACCGAGCGCAGCAGGAAGGATTGCTCTTCGAACTTGCCTTCCACCATGCGCTGGGCCTGGTCTGAATGGGTGGCAAGGATCACGTCATCGAAGACCTGAGTCCTGCCGGCATCGGTGACGACCGCAACATGCTCACCAAAGGGGAAGATGCGCTGCACCCCGGTGTTCAGATGGAGCCGTGGGCCCAGCAAACGCACGACGCGGTCGACATAGTTACGACTGCCGCCGGTGACGGTGCGCCATTTCGGGCGCTCCTTGTGCATCAGGCGGTGATTGTCGAAAAACTGGAAGAAGCTCATCGCCGGATAGTCCAGCATCTTCTTCTCGCAAGTGGACCAGATCGCTGCGCCCATGGGCAGGATGTAATTGGAGCGAAACTCTGTAGAGAAACCATGCCGGTCCAGCCATGCGCCGAGGGTTGTGTCGTTGATGGCGCCGGAGGCAAGCTCTTCCCTCGCGATGTCATTGAACTTCAGAATGGTGCGCCAGAAGCGGTGAAAGCTGGGGCTTAACAGGTTGCGGCTCTGGGCGAAGATGCCTTTCAGCGTGGAGGCCCATTCCCAGCCATCAGGATCGGATACCGCAAAGCTCATGTCCGAGGGCTGGGTCGGTACGTTGAGGGCATCGAAAAAGCCGATCAGGTTCGGATAGTTCAGGGCATTGTAGACGATGAAGCCGAGATCTACGGCGGTCTCGTGACCGTCATAGTCAAAGACGTGCGTACACGCATGGCCTCCCGCACGGTCAGACTTTTCGAAGACCGTTACCTCGGCGGTGTCCTTCAGGGCATAGGCTGCGCCGAGCCCGGAAATGCCGGAACCAATGATGGCGATGCGTTTCATGCAGCGTCTCTCTTTTCCTTGAGGGTATCATAAGCGTCCAAAGCGCGCTGACGCGCGTCGGAATGTTCGACAATCGGTTTGGGATAAGTGTCACCGAGTTTGACGCCTGCTTTCTCCAGCGTAGTGTCATCGGCCTCCCAGGGGGCGTGAAGGTGTTTCAGCGGCAGGTCTTTCAGTTCCGGGCACCAGGTGCGGACATAATCCCCGGTCTCGTCGAACTTCTCGCCCTGCGTGATCGGGTTGAAAATGCGGAAATAGGGGGCCGCATCGGCGCCGGAGCCGGCTGTCCACTGCCAACTGGCGGGATTGTTGGCGGGGTCTGCATCGACCAGCGTATCCCAGAACCATTCTTCTCCTTTCTGCCAGGGCAGGAGGAGATGCTTGGTCAGGAAGGATGCGACAATCATCCGTGCACGATTATGCATCCAGCCGGTGTGCCACAGCTGGCGCATCCCGGCATCGACGATGGGATAGCCGGTCTGGCCCTTGGTCCAGGCCTCATAGGCGGCGCTGTCTGTGCGCCAGGGCATGTGCTGGAAGGAATCGTTGTAATTCTCCGTCGCGATATCCGGATTGTAGTAGAGCAGGGTGTAGGAGAATTCCCGCCAGCCGACTTCCGACAGGAAATTGCGGCCGTCCCCCTCGTTTACCTGACCGGATTCCATGCCAGCCTGAACGGCGCGCCAGATCTGGGCCGGGCCAATTTCGCCGAAGCGCAGATGCGGAGAGAGGCCGGACGTGGAGTCGTCCAGATCCGGACGATTGCGGTTTTGCTTGTAGCCATTGACCGGGCCGTCGAGAAAGTCTTTCAGGCGCTGGATTGCGCCTGCCTCGCCGGGTGTCCAGTGATCGTCGAATCCGGTGGACCAGTCAGGCCTGGACGGGTGCAGGCCCCAATCCTTCAGCGTTTCGGATTTCACTTCCGGGCCGGACAGGGCGGAGGCCTTTCCAAGTGTCGGCGCGGGACGATAGTTTTGGCTGGCGGATTTCCAGTAGGGCGTGAACACCTTGTAATAGTCGCCCGCATTGGTTTCGATGTCCCAGGGCTCGTTCAGCAGGCGCGCATTGTAGCTGCTGACGGAAAGGCCCCGGGATTTGAGATCTTCCTTGATGGCAGCGTCGAGGTCTCGCTCCGGCTTGTCATAGCGGTGGTTCCAGAAGATCGCCTCTGCGCCGGTTTCCTCGATGACCTGATCCAGAACATCGGCAGATTTACCGGACCGCAAGGTGAGCTGTGCGCCAGCATCTTCAATGTCAGCGGCAAGCGCCTTCAGGGATTTGTCGAGCCACCATTTGGAAGCGCCGCCGAGCTGGCGCAGGCCTTTGGTCTCTTCATCATGAATATAGAGCAGGACGAGCGGACGCCCTGAAGACACCGCCGCTTGCAGGGCCGGGTTATCCGTCAGTCGAAGGTCTTCTCGAAACCAGACTATGGCGGGGGCAGATTGCGTCACGAATTTCCTCAAGTCTTCTCGGGTGTTGTGCAGTCTTTACGCGTGAAGTCGCCAACTGGATCAACCGCATGAGCGCTTAGCCTTCCGCCCCTGAGTTTGCCCGGTTATAGGTGGACCACAAGGCGTGGAATCAACCACAAGGAAAGACAGGTAGACGTCATGGCAGGTGCACCCCTAACAGGCCTGATCCGGGCCGCTTCTGGCAAGCGTGTGGTCTGTGTGGGCGATGTGATGCTGGATCGCTTTGTCTATGGCAGTGTCACACGCATTTCTCCCGAAGCGCCAGTGCCAATCATGCGCCGGGCCCGGGAAGCGGCCATGCCGGGTGGGGCAGGCAATGTCGCGCGCAATCTGGCATCACTGGGCATGTCTGCCAGCCTGCTGGGCGTCGTGGGAGATGATGCCGAGGGCCGGGAGCTGGCCGAATTGCTGGGCAATATCGAGGGCATAGAGGCCGACCTGATCGCCATGCGCGGACGCAGCACGACGCTGAAAACGCGCTTTGTGGCAGGTGGCCAGCAATTGCTGCGCGTGGACGCCGAGGATACGGCCACAATCGATTCCGCCTCCGAAGCCGAACTGATTGCCTCCATTGCGGATGAAGCAAAGAATGCGGCTGTGATCATCCTGTCAGACTATGCCAAGGGTGCGGTGACGGATGGTGTCATCGCCGCCGCGCTGAAAGCAGGCGCTGAGAATGGCGTGCCGGTGATTGCGGACCCGAAAGGACGGGATTTTGCGCGCTATGGCGCGGTAGACCTGCTGAAGCCGAATGCGAGCGAACTGGCGATTGCGCTGGGCCTGCCGGTAGAGTCCGATCAGGAGATCGAGATGGCACTGACCGCCGCGCAATCCGTCCTGCCGGCAAAATCCGTCGTCGTGACGCGCGCGGCCAAGGGCATGAGCTTCGCCGAGGAGGGCGAGGCTCCGCAGCATCACAGCGGGCAGGCGCGTGAAGTGTATGATGTCTCCGGTGCGGGAGATACGAGCATTGCTGCACTGGCGCTGGGCCTTGCGGGCGGGGGCAGCCTGTCCGATGCGGTCAGCCTGGCGATTGCAGCCTCCGGCATTGCTGTGGGCAAGGCAGGGACGGCGACTGTTTCTGCGGCGGAACTGGAGACGGCCCTGCTGTTGGGCCTGCGCAATGGCGGGGTCAGCTATCTGTCGCTCGACGCAGCGAAGGCCCAGGTGGAAGCCTGGCGCGATACCGGCCTGACGGTTGGCTTTACCAATGGCTGCTTTGACATACTCCACCCCGGACATCTGCGCGTTCTGGAAGAGGCAAAGTCCCGTTGTGGACGCCTTGTTGTGGGGCTGAATTCGGATGCCTCAGTCTCTCGCCTGAAAGGGCCGAGCCGGCCAGTCAACAATGCGGATTCGCGGGCGCGTGTCCTGTCCGGCCTCATGGCTGTGGATGCGGTCGTCGTGTTTGAGGAAGACACGCCGCTTGACCTGATCGAGGCGCTGCAACCGGATCTTCTGGTCAAGGGCGGCGATTATTCCATCGATACGATTGTCGGCGCGGACATTGTTCAGGCGCGTGGCGGCAGCGTCCATATCGTGCCACTGGTAGACGGTCAGTCGACGACAGCAGCGATTGAGCGGGCGCAGGCGAAATAAATAAGCCTCAAAAGCTGTCCAAGCTTATGCAACCAGCACTGTAGGCGGGCGTTGTCACTGGAAGTTTTACGACAGGATCGCCCATATGGAGCTGTTTCTCTCAGAGCATGCTGCCCTGATTTCCCTCAGCATTCTTGCGCTGATGTTTGTCGGCTTCTTCCTGGAACTGTTGCCTGCAGCGGCCCTGGCCTTGATCGGGGCGGCGGGGTTTCTGTTGCTTGGCTACCTGGATCAGGATGGCATTGCTGCAGCCTTTTCCAACAGTGCGCCCATCACGATCGGGGCGATGTTCATTCTGGCTGCCTCTCTCAGGCGGACCGGGGTGCTGGATGCCCTGGCGGCGACGGTGCTGAAAGTGGCCGATACGTCTACGATGGGGGCCTTGCTGTTGCTGGGCGCGACCGTTTCGATAGCTTCGGCCTTTGTGAACAATACGGCCGTGGTCGTGATCCTGCTGCCAATTGTGATCGAACTGGCGCAGCGGCTGAAGATTTCCGAGAAGAAGCTGCTGATCCCGCTGTCCTATATCTCGATACTGGGCGGGACGTGCACCTTGATCGGGACGTCCACGAACCTGCTGGTGGCGGGGGTGGCGCATGAGAGCGGACTGGAGCGGTTCAGCGTTTTCGAGATCACGCCTGTGGGGCTCGTGACGTTTGCTTTTGGTGTTGCGATGCTGCTGGGGCTCGGCTGGCTGTTGCTGCCAAAAGACCTGGGTGATGTGAAGGCGCCAGCGCTCGATACGTCCTATCTGACCGATGTATTCGTCCGGGAAGATTCTGCGGCAGAGGGCAAGCTGGCGGAAGATGTGCCGGAGCTGACCAAGAAGGGCATCAATATCGTCTCCCTGAACCGGGGAAATCAGCGCCTGGCCATCACACAAGAAGGCGCAGAGCTGAAGGCGGGTGACCGCATCACCTTGCGGGCCAATCTCGAGGAGCTGATCACGCTAGTCGATAGCGGCCTGTTCCGGATCGGTATCAAGATGCGTCAGCATGAAGGCGGCGAGGAAGAGCATGCCCATATCACCGTGACGTCAAGCGACCCGAATATCGGTCGGCGCATTTCCGACATGTCATACCTCTCCCGCCATGCGGTGACGGTGCGCGGCCTGACCCGGTTTGGCAGCCTGCCGGGACCAAACCTGGCGAATGCGCGTCTGAAAGCCGGTGACCACATGATTGTAGACGGCACGCCGGAAGAATTACGTGAGTTGGCAGCGTCGAGTGCGCTGGTAGTGGATCGCTCCCTGAAGGTGCAACCGTTCCGGCGCCAACGCGGGCCCTTGGCAATCGCGATCCTGCTGGCCGTGATCCTGTCGTCTGCCGTGCTGGGCGTGCCGCTATTGATCACCTCCATGATCGGCGTCGGAGCGGTGCTGGCCTTTGGCTGCCTGACGCTGAATGATGCTTTCGAGGCGATGGATGCCAGCGTGCTGGCGCTGATTGTGGCCATGCTGATGGTGGGTGAGGGGCTGCAGTCTGCGGGCGGCGTCGAGACTCTGGTCAGCGGGTTGGAGCCTGTGCTGAGGATGGCCTCGCCGTTCTGGCTGGTGCTGTTGATCTACCTGCTGACCTCAGGCCTGACGGAAGTGGTGACGAATACGGCTGTGGCCGTGATCATGACGCCACTGGTGATCGCTGTAGGCGGTCAGCTGGGGATAGAGCCCCGCGCCCTGGTCGTGGCGGTGATGTTCGGGGCCAGCGCGAGTTTTGCCTCCCCGATTGGCTATCAGACGAACACGATTGTTCATGCGGCAGGCAATTACCGCTTTTCTGACTTCCTGAAGATTGGGGTGCCGATGAATCTGGTGGTCGGCTTCGCAACCAGCCTGGCCATCTACATGTTCTATCTGCACTGAACATTACAGGCGCACGATGATCGCGCCAGCCTAGTTTGCGACGCCTTTTTTCAGCTCATAAGTGCCACGCGGGGTCAGGTCGAACCATTCCGGGATGTCCGGGTGGTTGAGCGGGGAATCTGACTCGTCCGGAACCAGATTCTGTTCCGAGACATAGGCGACATAGTGCGTGCGCTCATTCTCGGCGAAGAGGTGATAGAAGGGCTGATCTTTGCGGGGGCGCACTTCTTCGGGGATGGATTGATACCAGTCTTCCGTATTCGCAAAGACAGGGTCCACATCAAAGATGATGCCCCGGAAAGGGAAGTGTCGGTGGCGCACGACCTGGCCAATCTGGAACTTCGCAACCAGCGGGGTCACGTCATTATAGAGATGGTCCGGATTGACGGGTTTGTCGAGCAATAGGGCGCCATCAGAGGTCTTGCGACCTCCGGTCTTTTTGCTGCGTCGCAGCCATCCGAAGAGAGATGTGCGTCTGGCCATTTCCCGCTCCTGTGATACACCATGCAACAAGACATAAATTTGGGCCACACTATGGCTGACAAAAAAGCAGCGGGACGGCGCGGTAATCGCGGCCGACCGCGCCCCGCCAAGCCCTCGGAGCTGTATGCTGCCGTGGATCTTGGGACAAATAATTGCCGCCTGCTGGTGGCTGCGCCACACGGGAAGACTTTCCGTGTGGTCGATTCGCATTCCCAGATTGCACGTTTGGGGGAGGGCCTTCACGAGACAGGCCGCCTATCCGATGCCTCGATTGAGCGGGCCATGGATGCGATGCACGCGATCCGCCGGAAACTGAAGGCTAATGGTGTCGGCAAGGTACGCTGCATCGCGACAGAAGCCTGCCGGAAAGCCGAGAACGGCCCGGATTTCATCCGCCGTGTGCATGAGGAAACGGGCCTGACCTTCAAGATCATCGGCGCCAAGGAAGAGGCGCGGCTGGCCAGCATTGGCTGTCATGACCTGATCGGCGGAGATGCGCCGTCTGTGCTGGTCGTGGATATAGGCGGCGGCTCAACCGAATTGTCCTGGCTCAATGCCGAGATGGCCCGTGCGAACGGCCTGAAAGGGCTGATCCATCGTGCACCGATCCAGAACTGGACCAGCCTGCCGCTGGGCGTCGTGACGCTGACCGAGGCTTTCGCGCACCTGCCCGAGGCAGAAGCCTATCCTGCCATGATGGGTCATTGTGCCGGCGTGATTGATGCCTGGCAGGGGACGCCGGCCATCCGGTCTGCCATGGGGCAGCGCGGGGCGCATCTGATCGGCACATCCGGCACCGTGACCTGCCTCGCCGGGGTGCATTTGAAGCTGGACCGGTATCGACGGGACCGGGTGGACGGCACCTGGCTGAGCCGTAAATCGGGCCAGGATGTGCTGCGTCTGTTAGTGGAGTCCGGCCCGGATGGCCGCGCGGCGCTGCCAACCATTGGGGAAGAGCGCGCGGGACTGATGCTGGCGGGCTGTGCTATTCTGGACTCTCTCTGGACGGCCTTTCCGGCCGGGCGCATGCGCGTTGGCGACCGGGGCCTGAGAGAGGGCCTGTTGCTGAGCATGATGTACGGCCAGAAGAAACCGCGCCGGAAACGCCGGGGCGGGCGCGGCGGCAAGAAGACTGGCGAGATGGGCCAAGCATCAACACCCAATACGACAAGCGGAGAAGCTGGACATGCCGGATGACAACAAGCGCCGCTGGAAGGGCCCCGGCAAGGCAGACAAGAACACATCCGGCCGCCAGATGAGCGAGCGGAAGGTGACGGCGCACCGGGCCAAGAATGAAAGCTCCAAGCGCTGGATCGAGCGCCAGTTGCAGGACCCCTATGTGCGCAAGGCAAAGGATGAGGGCTATCGCGCGCGAGCGGCCTACAAGCTGCTGGAAATTGACGAGAAGATAGGCCTGCTGCGCAAGGGCCAGCGTGTAGTGGATCTTGGCTGCGCGCCGGGTGGCTGGATGCAGGTCGCGCTGGAAAAAGGCGCGATCGAGGTGGCGGGGATAGACCTGTTGCCAGTCGAGCCGGTGCCGGGCGCACATATCGTGCAGGGTGATGTGACCGAACCGAATGATGTGGCCGAACTGCTGAAGGGGCTGACCGGCAAACCGGATCTGGTCCTGTCAGACATGGCGGCCAATACGACGGGCCACAAGCAGACGGACCATTTGCGCACCGTGGCTCTGGTCGAGATGGCCGTGGCCTTCGCCATCGAGCACCTCGCACCGGGCGGGAATTTCTGTTCGAAAGTGTTTCAGGGTGGAGCGACCAAGGATGTGCTGGACGCGCTTAAAGCGCACTTCAAGACCGTGAAGCACATCAAGCCGCCTGCCAGTCGTGCGGGCAGCCCGGAAATCTTTGTCGTGGCAAAGGGGTTCAAGGGCTAGTAGCGCACGTCCATGCTGGGGCGCATGCGCTGAAGGGGGCTGCCGCGGCAGGCCGAGCGGAAATAGTCGCCCGCTTCATGGGCTCTCTCAGGCAGGTCAAAGCCGAGTTCCAGCGTCACTTCATAATGGGTCACGCGGCCATTGTGGATGATGCCGCGGACATTGCCGACATTGAACCAGGTGGGGGCACCATATTTGATATGCGCTGCTGTCAGGCCGCGTTCGATCGCATCATCGACGGAGACATTGGATGTCCCGATGATTTGGCGTTCGATCCCGGCAGCGGATACCATATGTTCGTGCATCCTTTGTATTGCGGCTGTCACCCCCATTCGCACGGGGGATTACTATAATTTATGCGAGAGCCTTCATATCGTTCCATTTTTCAATGCGAATTCCGTGCCAGCGCGATCTTTGAGCGCCTTGGCAGGCCCCTTAAAATCGCTGAGTCTGTAGTGCTGATTGGAGGTTCGGTTTCTTGACGAGGGTGAGCAGGCATAGTCTGGTAATCTCAGGGGCTGATGCACAGAAGCCCGCATTTTCCAGGAGCCATCATATGCGCCGAGTTCTTTTGCTTGCCTCTTTCATCCTGCTGGCCGGGTGCGCCTATCTTCAAGAGGTTTACGGCGAGGATCAGGCCTATGGCGGCGGGGCTGACCCGTATGAGAAGATCCAGTTCGCAGGAGAAGCCGCGACCGCCGCCGAACGCGCCGAATGCGAAGCCGCGGGTGGGGAAGTACGCCGTGACGGCATGCTGGGCTGGCAGCAATGCATCCAGACCTATGCCGATGCGGGCAAGACCTGTTCCGACAATGATGATTGCCTGGGCCAATGCCGCCTGAACATCAGCGAGACGATGCCGCAGCCTGACGAGACCGTCACCGGCACATGCCAGGTCACCGACAGCCCGTTCGGGTGTTATGCTACCATCGAAGACGGCAAGGCCACGCCGACGATCTGTGTTGACTGATTGGGAGCAGGCCTAGACAGTCAGGAGGTGCGCCTCCGCCTCGTCGCGGTGCTTCTTCAGATATTTCATGAAGGGCGTGCCGCCAGTGCCGACATCGGGATCATTCCCCGCGCCGCCCTTTGACTGCTTGTTGATATAGCTGGCCGCATATTCGAGATGCCGCGTGCGGAAGCGGGCGAGCTGACTGACATTGTCATTATAGAGCTTCGTCAGGGACGTATTGCGCGTGCCTTCCAGATATTGGCGAAGGCCGCTCCTCGCGCGGACATCTTCAATGAATCGACGATGCGAGGGCGGGCGATAGGCATGCAACTCGTCCAGGAAAGTGCGCAGCGGATCTGCGGCATGGCCAACACTGAACAGGGCATCCATCACCGGCACGATGGAAGATTGCGAGCCTGTCTGCCCCCGGAAGGCCTGCGGGGCACCGCCTGTTTCTTCCACGCCTTCATAGACAAGCCCGGCGCCAAGCGCAGGGTTGTTCTTCCAGCCATGAATCCAAGGCCGCACGCGGTGGAAATAGATATAGGGATCGCAGCGCTCCGGCATCCGGTCGAAGATGGCATTGATGTCATCCCATGCGGCAGACATGGCTGTCAGGCTCGCCTCGATGGCCGGGGCGTCTTCCTCGTTCACATGCTGGATCAGCCGTGTGGTTTCTTCCAGCAATTCGCCAGCGCGCGCCTCTATTGCGACATGGACCAGAATGAACCAGGCCTCGTCCAGGCCACCATCAAAATGCTGTAGCGTGTAGATGTTGGACAAATTGATCGGGCCGCTGGTATCAAAACGTCCCCAGTTTTCGAGCGTGTAGCTGGAATAGGGCAGAAGGGGTGGCTGGCCGAGGCTCTGCCCAAGCTGCCAGATCGGCACGGCGAGGCAGGCAGGCAGCACATTCGGCGCGTCAGGCTCTCCCCAGACATAGGACTGAACCATGAAACTGTAGTGCAGCATGGCGATACGCTGCTCGGCTTCCGGCGCTGTTGTGCAGAACTCCCTGAGGTCGACCGTTGGCAGCGCCTCCAGGTGCGCACGGACCCGGCCGGTCGGCAGGATGCTCGGCAGGGCGAGGGCGGTCTCGCGGGCGGGCTTCAGAAAACCGGGTAATTCTACCTCTGTTGGCTCAAATGAAGAAAGGAAGCCACGCTCACGCGATAATCCATAATCAGAAAGTTTCATGAGGTCTCCATCCCGAGGCATTTTGTTTCGAATGAAACTAACCGGAGAAATTCCGCATGCCCAGCCCATCTGTCAAAGAATGGCTGGCTTGCAGTTGGATTTTCAGGAGAGGACTTCACAAAGCCCCGCGACTCCCTTATGGGGCCAAAAAGGGAGCTCCCCAGATGAAAATCCGACAAGCCATTACCTTCGACGACGTGCTTCTGCAGCCTGGCGCAAGCGAGGTCATGCCGGCGGAAGTGAACGTTTCCACCTTCCTCACCAAAGCCATTCCGCTGAACATTCCGTTGATTTCTGCGGCGATGGACACCGTGACCGAGGCGCGCCTGGCAATCGCCATGGCGCAGGCCGGCGGCATTGGCGTGATCCACCGCAACTTCACGGTCGAGCAGCAGGCCGGCGAAGTTGCCATGGTGAAGAAATATGAGAGCGGCGTGGTGATGAACCCGCTGACGATCAACCCGACCGCCAGCCTGGGCGAACTGATCGAACTGAAGCAGCGCACCGGCTTCTCCGGGGTGCCTGTGGTCGACGAGTCCGGCAAGGTGGTGGGCATCATCACTAATCGCGACACGCGCTTTGCCGAAGACAAGAACGAGAAAGTCGCGAACCTGATGACCCGCGAGGTCGTGACGGTGAAGATGGACACGTCCAATGAAGAGGCCCGCCGCCTGCTGCACAAGCACCGGATCGAGCGCCTCGTGATCGTGGATGACGACAATCGCTGTGTCGGCCTGCTGACCGTGAAGGACATGGACAAGGCCGCCGTGAACCCGAATGCCGCCAAAGACGCCGCAGGGCGCCTTCGGGTAGCCGCAGCCTCCACAGTGGGCGATGCCGGGTTTGAGCGCACGGAAGCGCTGATCGAGGCCGGGGCGGACTGTGTTGTCATCGACACCGCGCACGGACACTCCAAATCCGTTGCCGAAGCCGTGACGCGTGCGAAGAAGATTTCAAACTCCGTCCAGATCATCGCAGGCAATGTGGCGACCGCAGAAGCCACCAAGGCGCTGATCGATGCGGGCGCAGATGCC
Source organism: Alphaproteobacteria bacterium (assembly GCA_018222605.1). Taxonomy (GTDB): domain Bacteria; phylum Pseudomonadota; class Alphaproteobacteria; order Caulobacterales; family Hyphomonadaceae; genus Hyphomonas. The sequence continues at coordinate 178,404 of JAAEZZ010000001.1, read as the reverse complement.
GTAAAGGTCGGCATCGGGCCGGGCTCCATCTGCACGACGCGGATCGTCGCCGGTGTCGGCGTGCCGCAGCTGACCGCCATTGAGGCCTGCGCGAATGCGGCTCAGGTGAGCGGCATCCCCGTGATCGCCGATGGCGGGATCAAATTCTCCGGAGACTTCGCCAAGGCGCTGGCTGCCGGGGCGTCGACCGCGATGATGGGCTCCATGTTCGCGGGCACGGAAGAAGCGCCGGGCGAGGTGTTCCTCTATCAAGGTCGTTCGTACAAGGCCTATCGCGGCATGGGCAGCCTCGGCGCCATGGCTCGCGGCTCGGCTGATCGCTACTTCCAGAAGGATGCGGCGCAGGAGAAGCTGGTGCCGGAGGGTATTGAAGGCCAGGTGCCGTTCAAGGGTCCGCTCGGGCCGATCGTGCACCAGATGGTCGGCGGTCTGCGTGCGGCCATGGGCTATGTCGGCGCGAAGGACATCAACGAACTTCATCAGAAGGCGGAGTTTGTCCAGATTACCGGTGCCGGCCTGCAGGAAAGCCACGTGCACGACGTGCAAATGACGCGGGAAAGCCCGAACTACTCGCTGACGCGGTAGGCAATAAAGTGCAGTCTTGCAGAAATTCCCTTCAGGTGAAATTCTGAATGAGAGTTTTGCGGGCCTCTTTATTTCTCTGCATGTTAGCCCGGTGATGGCAAGATGGCTGCATGCCTGGTAACCTTTCGCGGCGAACCTTTGCATTGAGCCATTGACGACACATTTGCAAAAGCAGGCTGGAGGTGGCTTACAGGAGAGCCATGCTCATAACTTATGGGCTGTTTCCTAAGAAGTCTAAAGGAGCTAATGCTGCTCCATAAGATCACCGGGACGCATATTTGTTCCGCACTCGGTTGGAGAGTGGTCCAGATATTGGTGGCCATGACATCTGCAATCTCCAGCATATCAGCTAGGACCTTGAGAATAATCAATCTATCCGGTTGCGTGAATCGCTATCACCTTTAGGGTGAAGTCTTTAGGGGTATGATATGCTTCGAATAGTCGGAACTGGATTGATATGTCTCATGTTTGCGATGCCAAGTGCATCACAGGTGCGCCGTGACGAGAACGCTCCTGAGGCGTGCAAACCTGGCGCCAATGGGCACACAGATCATCAAGCTTGTTTTGAGGCGGCAGAGCCGAAATCGGGTGCATGGCTGTTAGCGGCAATGAATTTGGGGAGTCAGGCGTTTTGGAATGATGACTTCGAAACGGCGGCCTATTACTATGACCTAAGCACCCCAGATGGAATGAACACGTTTAGCGACATCATTCTTCATGCAAACAGGTCAAAAGTTTTTCTTGAACTGGGCCGTACGGAAGATGCGCTGCGCGATGCTAATATGGTGTGGCAACTCGCCCAAGAGAATAAAGCAGATCCAATGGGAACACCCTTGAGTGATGAGGCTAAGTTCTATGCGCTTATGCTTATCATCGAGACGTTCTATGTGACCTCAGCCCCTGAACTCGAATTATCCCTGAAGACTTTCATGGACATTACGCCATCAAATGAAATGGACATGATGAATCTAGCGGCAGTTCTGGCGGAGGTCGAAAGATATGATGATGCTTACAAGTACAGTTCAGAGCTCCTCAAGATGGCGCCGGAGAACGCAACTGCACTGAACAATCATTGTCATCTGCTGACCTCAATGCAAAGAGCGAAAGAAGCTTTGCCGCTTTGCGAAAAAGCCATAACTTACGCGCCTGGTATCGCTGCTTTTCATCACAGCCATGCAATGGCTTTGGGCGCCCTGGGCAAGTGCACTGAGGCAAACATCAGCTTACAGAAAGCGCATTCTCTTGAACCCTCAGCAGCCCTGTATAAAGAGTCTGTTGAATGTCACCAGAATTGAAGAAGAGGTAGCACGCCTCAGGGGTTTTTAGGCACACGCCACATGGCTTCCAAGGGTGGGCTGCCTTCTCCGACTTCGAAGAGGCGCATGCGTTCGAAGCCGTGGCTTCGGTAGAAGCCGGTATTGTCCGGGTTCGAATTTTCCAGATAGCAGGGCAGGCCGTCGCGGTCTGCGCCTTCGAGCATGGCCCGCATCAGCATTTTTCCATAGCCTTTGCCGCGGGCCGCCTTCCGTGTGCCGATGGTGAAGAGATAGAGGTGAGGCTCCTTTGGGTGATGCTGGTCCATCACGCTACCCGCCTTCATGGCACGGCCGAGCGCGCCTTTTGAACCTTTAGTGAGAAGGGCCCAGCCGAGCTTGAGCGTGCCCACCGGGCCCAACTCGCGGCTCGCATCATGCATGCACCACATGGACGCGGCCTCATCGCCGACCAGATGGCAGAGGCCATGCCGCAGATAAACGTCACGCGCCAGGAGACGGAAAGTCGAGCGGATTGCCTCTTCATTGCCGAACACCCAGCGATTTACAGGGTCATCCGAGAAGGCCTCTGCGGTGATGTCGCCCAGTTCCCGCCAGTCAAGCGGGTTTGCTGGCTTGATTTCCGGCGGCAGGTTCAGTTCCAGCATATAGGCGACTCCCTTCCAGTTGGCGGCATAGGACGACAATTCCCATTTTGGGGCAAGGGATGCAGCGTCCAAAGGCTTCCGAGAGGTAAGACGCGCTGACACGGCTGGTTCCCTTATTGGGCCTCGCGCGCTAACAGGGCGCTTGATTTGAACCCGTGAGGCAATTCCCATGCGCAATGGCGGACGTATCGCAGCAGCTATCGATGTTCTGACAGACGTGCTGAACCGGCATCAACCGGTGAAGTCGGCTGCGCGGGACTGGGGCAAGCGGGCGCGCTATGCCGGGTCCAAGGACAGGGCCTGGGTGAGCGGGCTGGTGCTGGACGCACTGCGCAAACGCAACTCCATTGCCCACGCCATGGGCGATGACAGCCCGCGCGGTCTGATCCTGGGCGCCCTGGCACATGCCTGGGGCTGGAACATCCGCCAGATTGATGATGCGATGGATGAAGACCACGCGCCGAGCAAGCTGACGCTGGAAGAGCGCGAGCGGCTGGTCATGGCGCCGGACCCGGTTGCGCCGCCGCATGTGCAGGGCGACTTTCCGGAATGGATGGCGCCGATGATGGCGCGTGTGTTCGCCGAGGAAGCGGTGGTTGAGGCGCAGGCCATGGCGGTGCGCGCGGATGTCGATCTGCGGGTCAACACGCTGAAAGTGGATGCGGAGAAAGCATCCCAGCCGCTGCGCAGCGCGAAGGCGGAGGAGTCTCCGTTGTTGGTCAATGCGTTCCACATTCCGGCGCGTGACCCGAGCGAGCGCGAGGCGAGCCTTGAGAGTATTCCGGCCTACTCCAAGGGCTGGGTAGAGGTGCAGGATGCCGGCTCCCAGATCGCAGCGGCGGCGGCCAATGCACAGGCTGGCGAGCAGGTGCTGGACTATTGCGCAGGCGGCGGCGGCAAGACGCTGGCCATCGCGGCGCAGATGCAGGGCAAGGGACAGATCTTCGCCTATGATATTGACGGGCGCCGTCTCTCCGCGCTGATCCCGCGCCTGAAGCGTTCCGGCGCGCACAATGTGCAACTGGTGCATCCGAGCGAGCCAACGCAGCTGGTCGATCTGACGGGCCAGATGGACCTCGTCTTCGTGGATGCGCCCTGCACAGGCACCGGCACCTGGCGCCGGCGGCCTGATGCGAAATGGCGCCTCAAGGAGAAGCAGCTGGAAAAGCGGATGCAGGAACAGGAAGAGATTCTGGCGGCTGCGAGCGCTTTCGTGAAACCCGGCGGACGGTTGCTCTATGCGACATGCTCTTTCCTGATGGAGGAGGATGAAGACCGCGTGGCCGGTTTCCTGGCGACGCATCCGGACTTCGCAGAGGAAGATGCCGCCGAGGCGGCAATTGCCTCCGGCCTGCTGACGGAAGAGGGCGCAGCCGCCGTGAAGCGCTATCGCGGACCAACCGGCAGTGTCCGTCTGACGCCGCGCCGCGCCGGTACGGATGGTTTCTTCTTTGCGGTGCTCCGCAAGGCTAGCTGATCAGAAGCCCGGGGCGAACAGCTCCGTCAGCAAATGACGCTGGCGGGCTGACAGTTCCGGACGCCAGATCTCAAAAATCAGGATGAAGCGCGGCTCGGCACTTTCGTTCCAGGCTTCGTGATTGATGGAGTCGTCGAAAATGAACATTGCGCCAGGTGTCCATTCGCGCGTCTCATTGCCCACACGGAATCCGCATTTTTCGGGAATGATCAGCGGCAGGTGACAGATCAACCGCGTGTTGAACATGCCTACGTGGGCCGGGATACGCGTGCCAGGCTTCAATTGTGAGAAGAGGACTGAAGGCTGGGGCGATGGGAAGGCGTCGTCTCCTATGGCCTCGATCGCGGCCATGGTTTTTGGACATAGTGCGATGTTCTCTTCAACGCGCTTGCCCTGCTTCATCAGATAGAAGGCGCTCCAGTCCGGATTGTTCGTCATCGGGGTGTCGTTCGGGGCCCCTTTCTGACTGTTGCTTTCGACATAGGGAGCAAAGCGCGAAGCTTCTGGCCGCGCCAGCAGGCCTTCGAGTTCTGACCGGATGGTATCGGTCTGGCTTTCCAGTGCGCCGCTCCATTCGAATTCATCCCGGCGGAAGAACTGCCGATTGGGCAGCCCGGCATAAAGGAAACGCGAGGGCTGGGACACAAAGGGACGTTTGCGCTCCGCCAGGATCTGCAATGACTGGATCAGCAATTCATCTTCGGGATCGCTGCCCAGCTTGTGCACATCGATGAAGTCATCAACCGGATGGCGGACATCCTTGGGCATGTTTGCCAGAAAGCGCCGCGCACGAGACATCAGGTCAGCGAGTTCAGGTGTCTGGTCCTGTAGTGCCACTGCGAAAGAGATGCCCTGCTCATAGAATGACCGTGCACGGAGATGCTGGCTGCAGGATTCCAGAAAGGACCCCATATAGAGCAGGGCGCGCGGGTTTTCCGGCTCAAGGCTTAGCGCCTTTTGCAGCGCGGCTTCCGTGCCAGTGATGTCCTTGTTCAGGGAGCGCGCATGTGACAGGAGAATCCATATGTCCGCGCCAGGCCAGCCCAGTTCGATGGCCTGCCCGAAGGCGGCCTCTGCGGCGGCGCCCTGCCGCGCAGAGAGCGCCTGCATACCCTGTCTGGCTATGTTGCGGGCCTGCTGTAGCTTTGCATCCATGGCGTGGCCTCTCCTGGCAGCAGACGAGAGCATAGGGCAGATGGGCTTCGAGGCGTCAAGGCAGGGCGCTGCGGTGGCGATATCCAAGGGTGGTGAAAGGGTAAGGCTGCGCTTCAGTCTTCAGTTTAGCCAGTGGCTGGAGAGCGAGACGCCGCTGAAGCGCGCATGATTGCAGTTTAAACGGCCTAAGACGCCTGCCTGATATGGACGAATCCTTCTTCCTCGGCTATCGGGCGACATGACTGAGCAGAGACACGAACGCGCCCTCATTGTCGACTTCGGCAGCCAGGTGACGCAGCTGATCGCCCGCCGCCTGCGTGAGAGCGGCGTGTATTGTGAAATTCACCCCTTCAACAAGGTGGATGGCGCCTTTCTGGAGTCCTATGGGCCGCAAGCCGTGATCCTGTCTGGTGGCCCCTCCAGCGTGACCTGGGAAGACAGCCCGCGGGCCGATGACGCAATCTTCGAACTGGGCGTTCCGGTGCTGGGCATCTGTTACGGCCAGCAGGTGATGATGGAGCAGCTGGGCGGCAAGGTGGAGAGCGGCACCAGCCGCGAATTCGGCCGCGCCTTCATCGAGAAGGTGGTGGATGACCCGATCCTGTCTGATCTGTTCCATGGCGGCGATACCGAGCAGGTGTGGATGAGCCATGGCGACCATGTCGCCGAGATGGCACCCGGCTTTGGCGTGATCGCGAAATCGCCTGGCGCGCCCTATGCCATCATCGCGAACCCGGAGCGGAAATTCTACGGGACGCAATTCCACCCTGAAGTCGTGCATACGGTGCATGGCCGCGAATTGCTGCGCAATTTCACACATGGCGTGGCCGGTCTGAAAGGCGACTGGACGATGGCGGCCTATCGCGCCGAAGCGATCGAGAAGATCCGCGAACAGGTGGGCAAGGGCCGCGTGATCTGCGGTCTTTCCGGCGGCGTTGATTCCTCGGTTGCCGCAGTGCTGATCCACGAGGCGATTGGCGATCAGTTGACCTGTGTCTATGTCGATCACGGATTGATGCGTCACGGCGAAAGCGAGCAGGTGGTGAACCTGTTCCGCGAGCACTACAATATTCCGCTGGTACATGTGGATGCGTCTGACCTTTTCCTCGGCAAACTTGATGGCGTGTCGGACCCGGAACGCAAGCGCAAGATTATTGGCGGTCTCTTCATTGATGTATTCGAGGAAGAGGCGAAAAAGATCGGCGGCGCAGACTTCCTGGCACAAGGCACTCTGTATCCGGATGTCATCGAGAGTGTGTCCGCGATTGGCGGTCCAAGCGTCACGATCAAAAGCCATCACAATGTGGGCGGCCTGCCGGAACGCATGAACATGAAACTGGTCGAGCCGCTGCGCGAACTGTTCAAGGATGAAGTGCGAGCCCTGGGCCGGGAACTTGGTCTGCCGGAGAGCTTCATTGGCCGTCACCCATTCCCTGGGCCGGGCCTCGCCATCCGTATTCCCGGCGAGATTACACGCGAGAAGGCAGACACGCTACGCAAGGCTGATGCGATCTATATCGACGAGATCCGCAAGGCAGGCCTCTATGACGAAATCTGGCAGGCCTTTAGCGTTCTGCTGCCAGTCAACACGGTTGGCGTGATGGGCGACGAGCGGACCTATGAAGCGGTGCTTGCGCTGCGTGCTGTAACCTCGACAGATGGTATGACGGCGGACTATTATCCGTTCGAGCATGACTTCCTCGGCCGCGTCGCCACGCGCATTATCAATGAAGTAAAAGGCGTCAACCGCGTCGTCTATGACGTCACCAGCAAACCCCCCGGCACGATTGAGTGGGAATGACATTTCCCCGATAGGGATCAGAAGGCGCCGTTGTTTTCATGCGACGGCGCTTTTTTCTTGAAGCTCGGATGAGGTCGCGAGCACGGAAACAAGACCGGTTTACCTCAGCCTGCTTTTGGATGGTGCTGCCGAAAGCAGGGGTATCTGCATTTACCTGCCAAGGCAGATTTTAATGCAAGCACGCAGCTGATATAGTCTCGGTACGATGTGTTTCTAAACGGGCGCCTTGGTGAGGAGTATCTCCGCTTGTGCCGCAGGTGTCTTCCAGGCGAAACTCCGGGGCAAGCCAAGACGAAGTGCGGCTTCCCATGGCGGACTGTTTGGGATTGGCACGCGATTGGCCCATTGGCCTAGCGCTCTGGTCTGCCGGGCGCCGCGATCCGTGAGCGTGTATTCTGCGCCCAGTTCCAGTCTTTCCCGCACGGATGCCGGCAAGATGCTGACCGCCGCATGCACGACCATGCTGTGTAAGCCGCGCGGAACAAAGCTGGCCGTTCGGCCAGACTTCATGATGGTGAGAAACTCCTCGTTGATGGGGTGCGGTTCAAACCCTGGCATCAATTGCTCAAGCAGTGCGTGGAATTCCGTCAGAGAGGTGAGGGGGCGTTCGACGCCATATAGCCGGGTGACGGGCCATGATTCCTGCAGGAAGCGGTTCTTGTCCGTTTCACTCAGTGGCTCCACGAATTGTTCGTAGGCTGTCAGAAAGCCATAGCTCGCAGTGGCGCTGACCCAATTGAGCAATTCAGGGTCCAGTGCGCGATACGGCACTCCGTCAGGCGTCTCCCCCCTCACTCTGGTATGCATATGGGTGACACCCTGGATGATCCGGCGAGCTGCGCTTTGCGGGCCATAAACACCGATCATGGCCGCCATGCCGGTTCTCCTTGAGCGCCCGGCCGGGTCGGTCTTGAAGGTTGAATGATCCCAGACACCAGAGCGGATTCTGGGATCGGCAAATTCAAGCAGAACGGCGCAGATGCCACCAATCGCCAACGCCACGGGATTTTTGAAGACACGCCAAGAAACAGAATCCGGTCGGGTAAAGGCTGGTTCCCCGGAAGGCTGAGTGAAATCAACATTCCAACCGAGATATGCTTTCGGCTTCAGCATGGTAAAATTATCCTTAAAAAGACGGACATGTAATTTTTTCTACCTTTGCGGCATGGACGTGCTATCTTTGATGTACCATGCAGGGCCTTTTATTGACACTCGTTTGCGGGCGGTCGATGGGGGGACTGCAGGTGGGAGACAAGGATAGTTTCGTGCCGGAAAAACAACTCAGAAGAGTTGATGCAAAAGGCGTCCAGAATGAGACCGCCGAGCGCATCATAACGACGTCGATCCGTCTTTTCAGTCGCTATGGCTATGATGGCACCAGCACGACTGCTGTCGCGCGCGAAAGCGGTGTGTCCCAACCAACTATACATTACCATTTTTCAGACAAGATGACCCTTTGGAAAAGGGCCATGCGGCACATGCTGTGGAACATGACGAAGGACAACTCCTACACCGAGACGCTTCTTGGGGAGAAGGATCCCTTGAAACGTCTGCGTCTCAGAATGATCGCGCTGATGGAGGCTGTCCGTGTACACAAGGCGTTCGGCCGCGTTGTGATGCTGGAGGGCATCTCCGGGGGACCTCGCCTGAACTGGCTTATCAAGGAGGCCTTGTCGCCTTTTTATGACCAGTTCGTAGCCGATATTGAAGAATGCCAGGCGAGCGGCCGAATGAGAAAGGTTGAAGTTCCAAAGCTGGTCATCATCCTGCATTCCGTGGCAACCATGTACCACAATGTCGCCCCGCTCGTGCGTGAGGCATTCAACGAAGATCCCAGCGACATGGTAGAGACAGAGCGCTATCAGAAGATGGCCCTGGATATTGTTTTCAAGGGCCTCGCACCGGAATAGGGACGCGACGTACCGGCTGGACAGTCCGCGCCAGGACTGCCAGCTAGGCAGGAAACGGAATCCAGGAAAGGAAAACCCTGATGTCGATTATTCTGCTCGAAAAGCGCGGCCCCATCATGGTCATGACGCTCAACCGTCCCGACGCGATGAACGCGCTGGGGGAAGAGGGGGATGGCCCTGCGATTGCTGCAGCCTGTAATGAGATCGTCGCCGATCCTGAAATTCGCTGCGCTGTCCTGACCGGGGCAGGGCGCGCCTTCTCCGCCGGCGGTAACGTCAAGGCGATGAAGGAAAAGACCGGAGCCTTTTCGGGCAAGCCGCATATCGTGCGCAATGGCTATCGCAACAACATCCACATGATCGTGAAGTCTCTGTACAATATGGAAGTACCGCTGATCTCTGCGATCAACGGGCCAGCTATCGGGCTTGGCTGTGATGTCGCTTGTATGGCGGACATCCGCATTGCCTCCGAAAAGGCAAAGATGGGCGTAACCTTCCTGAAGCTGGGGCTTATCCCAGGCGATGGGGGCGCATGGTTGATGCCGCGCCTGATCGGAGCGTCCCGCGCGGCAGAGCTTTTGTTCACGGGCGACGTTATCGACGCGCACAAGGCCGCTGAATGGGGCCTTGTTTCAAAGGTCGTGCCTGCTGACGAACTGATGGATGAGGCCATCGCACTCGCCGAGCGGATCGCGCAGCAACCTCCACAGGCCCTGCGTCTGGCGAAAACGCTGATGCGCCATGGCAACACGGCCTCCTATGAGACGATCATGGAGATGTCTGCTGCTGCGCAGGCTCTGATGCATGAGACGGAAGATCACCTTGAAGGAGTCGAGGCGATCCTTGAAAAGCGCGCGCCAAAGTTCAAAGGCCGCTAACCGGCCTTGATGGTGCCGTCCTCAATCATGCGCGCGATTTGCGCCTCGGAGTAACCGAGGGCTTCCATAACGGCGTGCGTGTGCTGGCCCGGTTCTGGCGATGGGCCCTTTGGTCCGTCGTCTGCGCCCGGAAAGCGGACGGGCGACGCGGGAGAGGGGTAGGTCGAGCCGTCTCCCTTCGCGCTGGGTGTCTGAACGATGGCGCCTGCAGCATGTGCTTGTGGGTCCTTGGCAACCTCAGCCAGCGTCTGCACTGGCGCCCAGGCGAGAGACTGGGCATCGAGACGCTCGGCAATCTCGTCTCTTGTGTATTTCGCGAAGCCCTCATCGATAATGTCGACGACTTCAGCGCGATGCTTTCGCCGGCTTTTGGCGGAGGTGAAGCGGGGGTCGTCGATTAGGTCTTCCCGGTCAATGGCGTGGCAAATGGGGCCCCAATCGACCTCACCCTGGCGTGAAACCAGACATATCCAGTGGCCATCCTGGGTCTGGAAGAAATTGGTAATGGGCACATTCTGATCGTGCCGCGGCTTGGTAGACGCTACGCGGTCAAAGAAAAGCTGGATGGCGAAATCCGATCCCAACGCATAGAGGCCCGTCCGGAAGAGGGAGGCTTCAACCAGCCGACCTTTGCCCGTGCGGCCGGCTTCGACCAGCGCCGCGCAAATGCCTGCGGCTGCTGAGATGGAGGTCGTGTGGTCGCCAAAGGCGGTGCGATTGGCAAACAACTCCTCACCTTTTGGCACGGTCAGGTGTGCAACGCCCGTCCTGCTCCAGAAGCTCGCAATATCGAAACCGGGCCGGTCTGCATCAGGCCCCTGAAGGCCGTAACCAGTAAGAGAGCAGTAAACGAGCTTGGGATTCAGAGATTTCAAGCTGTCATAGTCCAGCCCCGAACGTTCTAGACCGCCAGGGCGAACATTGGTGAGGAACACATCCGCGTCGGCCACCAGCTTGCGGATGATCTCCTGACCCTCACCCTTCGAGGTATCAACGATGATCGATTTCTTGCCGCGATTGTCGAAATCAAAGACCGGATTGTCCTGAATGTCCGTGCCGATTGTGCGGAAGAAAAGACGTATCGGGTCGCCGCCGGGCGGTTCGATCTTGATGACATCAGCACCCCAGTCCCGCAGGATAGCCCCTGCGCCGGGCGCAGCCATGTAGGTGGCGTATTCGACGACCTTAATGCCTTCGAGCATTCCGCTTCCTCCTTTTATCTTCGTTGTAGCGAAACTGGCGTATTCGCTTCGCAATAGCCAGACCTGTCGACGCGACAAGCAGCCAGCCTATGGACAGAATTAGACCGCCAGTCTAATTATCGCTGCATTAGACCAGTGGTCCATAGGGCTCCATGAATGCAGATCCCAGAACCTTCCCAGAGCAGCAAACAGCGCGAGCGCTTTCTCGCTTTGAATGCCGAGCAACAATCTACTTGGCTGGACCCTGCCGAAAAAGAATTTTCCAAACATGGCTTTAAAGCAGCATCCATGAATCGGATTTTGCTGGAGGCGGGTGCAAGCAAGGGGCAATCCTATTATTATTTCCAGGACAAGGCAGACCTTTACAGGGCTGTGATCGAGCGGGCGTTCGAGCGGTTTCTGGCATTGGCGGACCTGAAATACCCTAAGCCATCCTCTCCTGAAGATTTCTGGCGCCAGTCAGCGGCCAATATGGCAACCGTCTCCGCTATCATGCATCAGGATGCGCGTCTGGCCGACTTGGCGAGGGGTATCCATCAGGACCTGGCAGCCCAGCAAGCCTTGGCCGAGTTCATGCAAATGCTGACGCATCGACTCACTCTGCTGATTGTCATAGGCAGGGAAGTAGGGGCCGTACGCCAGGATGTGCCTCTGGATCTTCTTGTATCCACAGCATTTGCGGCCATGCGGCAAGTCGACAACTGGTTCGCCAATCACATAAAAACGGTGCAGCCAGCCGAGCACGAAACTCTGAATCTGCGGGCGACACAGCTCATTTTCATGATGCTCGCGCCTGCCGAAATGGCCGCCAGACTCACGCGAACACTTTCAACCAAATCAGGAGATCAGAAGTGATGAAAACCCTGCATTGGGCCGTTGTTACCCTGCTTGTCGCTTCAGCTGCCAATCTTTGCGTAATGGTTCCGGGCGGACCGATTGAGGAGCGGGATTTCAGCGCTATCTCGCCCGTCATTCTAGGCAGCTTCAACCTGTTCCTGACCCTGCTGGGGCTCAGTAGTTTTGCGCTCGCCTACCTGATCGCATCGAAACGCTACAGCGGATACGCCCTGGCAAGCCTGATTGGGCTTGGATATTTCGCCGTCTATGCGCTGGATCTGGCCTTCATCTTCCCGAAATCCCCTACACCCATGCCGGCTTTACTGTTCAAGCTGGAATGGCTGGGCATATTCCTATCAGTTCCGCTGATCCTGGGCGCCGCCATCATGTCCAAGCAGCATGCGCAGAACGAGCATACCGCCAGAGGGGCGGCGTTCTCCCTGCCGGTGATTCTGGGGGTAGGCGTGCTGATCCTGGCGATCGTGACCTTCTCAACTTATTCGGCGATGGGGCTTTAGGAGAAGTAGGCTCTATTAAGAGTGGCGGAGGAGGAGGGATTCGAACCCCCGGAGCCCGCGAAGGCTCAACGGTTTTCAAGACCGCCGCATTCAACCACTCTGCCACTCCTCCAGAGATGCGCTGTTTCGGACAAGGCAGTGCGTTTTGCAAGCCCCAATCTGCGCATCATACAGCGAAATTCACGCGTAAATGCATGGTTAATTAGGCGCTTCAAACTCGTTAATCTGGTTCATCCTGTGTCCACCAAAGCGTGGTAAACAAGCAAGGTCGGTAGAAAAGCCGAATACCTGGTGCAAAGCGCCAAAGATGAACTCAGAACGAGGTTGACCTGCGAATGTTCGCCAAAACAGACTCCGGATCCCTTCATTTTTCCTCCCTCATGGCAGTAGCCGTGGTTGCTTTTAGCGTCGCCGGTACGGCTGAAGCAGGCAAAGGAAACGCTGCGCCGATCGTTTACAAAGGTCAGTCCGTGGGTGGCGAGCGCATCTCCAGTGAGCGTGAGACAATTTTCATCTCTCCTGATCAGGCCTACCTAGATCGCGACAAAGCGCGCGCGCGTATCCAATTTAACTATCCGGGGCAGGGCAGTGCCAGCAATTCTGCTGTGCAGACAGCTCAGCCCGCGAAACGTGAATATGCCAGCATCAGTGCACCGCTAAGCTCCATGCAGGCGCCAGTCTATGATCCGACGGTCAACCAGAAAGGCTTCGATGCGAAAGCCGCTGCGGCCCAGATTGTCCCTCAGCAAGCTGAGCCTTCTGTTGAAACAGAAGCCCTGCCCGCACTTGCCGCTCCAGCGCCAAGAGAGCAGAGGACTGTGCAACCTGTCCAGCCACGCACACAGCAGCAGACTCCAGCTACCGCTCAGGCGATTTCCCTGGACCCTGTTCCGGTCTTTGACGAAACGGGCCTGGCCACGATTTTCGGTGATGAGTTCGAAGGTCTACCAACCGCCAATGGCGAGACCTTCAGCCAGAACGATCTGATCGCAGCCCATCCGACCCTGCCGCTGCCGAGCTTGGTGGAAGTCATCAATCCGCAGACCAATGCCCGCGTCATCGTTCGCGTAAATGACCGCGGTCCGTTTGAAGAAGGTGCCATGTTGCAACTTTCAAAGCGCGCCGCCAACGAGCTTGGTCTCGGTGGAGCAGGGGGCGGCAATATCAAGCTGCGCTATCTGGGCGCGGCACCCGCCATCGCACCGGAAACGCATCGGGAAATTCCTGCAGCGACTTATCAGACCGTGTCTGCCGAAATTCCGCAGGCCGCCACACCTGCGCCAGTGTACACATACACACCTGCAGCCGCCCAGCCGACACCCGCCGCGACAACGCCAAGCCGCTACCAACCGCAAGCCATGGGCGACTATTATGTCCAGGTCGGCGCATTCTCTGATATTTCCAATGCACAGGATCTCGAAAGGAGTCTGCCCGCTGGAATGGCGACCGTGGTCGTACCTGCTCGCGTGAACGGTGCAGACTATTTCCGCGTCCGCGTGGGCCCCTTCATGAGCCGCGATAACGCAGAGCGTGTTCAGGCAAACCTGCGCGCCGATGGCTTCGGCAATGGCCGGGTTGTCACCGCCAACTAAGGAAAACACTTCACAGCCACCATTGACGCTGACCACAAACCGGCCCTTTTTCCTATATAGACAGGACGAAGGGCCGGTTTCCTGTTTCGGCCCGGACATCAGCACATTCCGGAGGCCAGACATGCTGCCGAAAGCGAAGATTTTTTCCGCAATGCTCGCCACTGCCCTGATTGTGTCAGGTGCACGTGCCCAGATCATGGACACCCCTGCCTCGCATGCCGTCATTATGGATCATGCGACGGGCACGATCCTGTTCTCGAAAGATGGCGCAGAACCGATGATCCCGGCTTCCATGACAAAGATGATGACCGCCTATCTGGTGTTCGAGCTCATTGATCGCGGTGAGATTTCTCTGACGGACCGCCTGACGGTCAGCGAGGATGCCTGGCGTCGCGGCGGGTTCCCGTCTGGAACCTCCACGATGGGCCTTGCCCCTGGCGACACACCGACAGTCGAGGAATTGTTGCATGGCGTCATCATCATGTCCGGCAATGATGCGTGCATGGTGCTGGCGGAAGGCATCTCCGGATCTGAGGAAGCCTTTGCGCGACGCATGACCGCCCTGGCCCATGAGCTAGGCTTGAATTCGGTAAACTTCAAAAATGCAACGGGCCTGGAAGCTGTTGGTCACGTCATCTCTGCTGAGGATTTGGCAAAGCTCGCCAAGCTCACCATCGACAATTATCCGCAATATTATGAGTGGTACGACATGCCGTCCTACACATGGCGCGACTACACTCAGGCCAACCGCAATCCGCTGCTGGAAGTATCTGGCGCCGACGGGCTGAAAACCGGACACTTGGAAGAGTCCGGCTATGGGCTGACGGCGTCCGCTGTGCGTGATGGGATCCGCCGCACGATTGTGATCAACGGTCTCGACAGCAAGGCCGCGCGCGCCCAGGAAGGTGAACGCATGATGCGCATGGCGTTTCAAAGCTATGACCTGAAAGTCATCACGCCCGAAGCTGTCGTCTTGCCGGAAGTCAAAGTCTGGCTCGGCGAGCGCAGCACAGTTCCGGTCTCACTGGCGAGCCAAATGACGATTGCCGGTCACAAGGCAGTTCTGGAGAAAGCGAAGTCAGAAATCGTGCTTGAGAACGCTTTGGAAGCACCGATCAAGGAAGGCGATACGGTCGGCAAACTGGTCGTGACGGTTGACGGCCAACCGCCTATTGAAGCCCCGATCGTCGCTGAAGCAGGCGTCAAGAAACTGGGCTTCTTTGGCCGCGCTATCGAGGGGCTCAGCCAGATGATTTCTGGTGGCAATGGCTGACACAGCGCACACCCGATTCATCACGCTTGAAGGCGGTGAAGGCACCGGCAAGTCCACTTTGCAGCGCGCCCTCGCAGAGCGCTTGGCCGAACTTGGCCAAGAGGTCATCGTCACCCGCGAGCCTGGCGGCACGCCCTTGGCCGAAGCGGTCCGGCAATTGGCGCTGCATCCGCCCGAGGGGGAGTCATGGTCGGCCATGGCCGAGGCCTTGCTGATGAACGCCGCACGAAGTGATCATCTGGACAAACTGATCCGGCCTGCCTTGCGAGATGGGAAATGGGTGATCTGTGATCGCTTTGCCGACTCCACACGAGTCTATCAAAGCGTCAAAGGCGGCGTGGCTGAAGCCATCCTCCGGAATATGGAAGCCTCTGTTCTGGCTGGCACGATGCCTGGCCTCACGCTGGTGCTCGACGCACCATTGGAGACAACGTCAGGCAGACGGGCGCAACGCGGTGGCGTGAAGGATTCATTCGAGAAGCGGAAGGATGACTTCCATCACGCTGTTCGCCAAGCCTTCATAACGCTAGCACGGTCAGAGCCTGAGCGCTGCGTGCTGATTGATGCTTCACGGGATATCGACAGCGTCTTCGATGCAGCCTGGGCGGCAATCTCCGAGCGCTTTGGCCTGAAAGCTGACGCGTAATGGGCGTGGCCTGGCCTCTCTTCGGACACCGCGCGGCTGAGATGTCTTTTCACGCTGCGGCTGTCAGCGGGAAGCTGCATCATGGTTGGCTGATCGAAGGACCGTCCGGAATTGGCAAGGCGCGGCTCGCGCAACGGCTGTCGGCCTACATGCTTGGCGCGCGCGGCCCTGAGGATGCGCCGTTCGACATCAGCCATGATGATCCAGTGGCGCGTATTTGCCTGTCAGGAGGCCATCCTGATTTGCGCGTCGTGCACAGGGAACTCAACGACAAAGGAAAGCTGCGCCAGGATATCTCGGTTGAGCAGATCCGCGAGCTGACACATTTCTTCTCTCTAAAGCCGGCCCAGGGCGGGTGGCGCATTGGCATTATTGATGCGCTGGATGAGCTGAACAGAAACGGCGCGAACGCTTTGTTGAAGACACTTGAAGAGCCGCCTGAACACAGCGTGCTGTTCTTGGTCAATCACGGCACGATGCCCATTCTGCCGACAATTCGCTCACGCTGCCGCGTATTGCGCCTGGGCCGCCTCAGCGATGAAGATGTGAAAGCGGCGCTCGACCTGGCAGATGCGCCAAGAGAGGCCGTGTCGCTCGCAAAAGGCCGACCGGGCCTCGGCGTCAGGCTGTCCACGCCGTCCGGATTATCTGCCGCGAATGCGGCGCGTGCTCTGCTGCGCAGCTTGCCGAAACCGAATGATGCGCTCGTTACAGATGCCATGCAGTCTGCCAGTCAGGATGAGACGGCTCTGCAGGCTTTCCTTGAAGAGATTCTCGCTTGGCTGGCCGATCGAGCGGAAACGGATGCCCATGCCGCAAAAGTGTGGCTGGAGACGTCACGGCTTTCCGGTCAGGCGCGCGAATTGAAGATGGATGCAGCACAGACCGCATCAAAGCTGATTGCCGGCCTTTATGGCGTCGCCAGAACGCACTAAGTCGCAGACATGTTTGATACCCATGTAAACCTGCACGGCGAGCCCTTCGAGGAAGACCTGGAAGATGTTCTTGCGCGCGCCCGCACAAGCGGCGTCCAGCGCATGCTGGCGATCTGCGACCGTCTGGATAATTTTCCGGCCGTCCTGCGGATCGCAGAGGCGCAACCAGATATCTGGTGTTCCATCGGCGTCCACCCGCACCACAGCAAGGACTTTGCCGATCTGACCGTAGACGCGCTGGTCGAGGGCGCACAGAATCCGAAAGTTGTGGCGATAGGAGAAACCGGCATGGACTTCCATTATGGCTACAGCCCGGAAGACGCGCAGGTCAAAAGTCTAAGAACCCATATCGAAGCAGCGCGCCAAACCGGCCTGCCACTGATCCTGCATACACGCGAAGCCGACGACATGATGGGCGATATTCTGGAGGAGGAATTCGCACGCGGTGAATTTGTGCCTCTGCTGCATTGCTATACGGGCGGCTTGCGGCTTGCGCAGCGCGGCCTGGCGCTCAGCGGTTTTGTTTCCGTGTCGGGCATCCTGTCATTCAAGAGCGCTCGTGACGTCAGAGAGGTGATCGCCGAAGTGCCGATGGACCGCATCATCCTGGAAACCGATTGCCCGTATCTGGCGCCGGTGCCGATGCGAGGGCGGCGCAACGAGCCGTCCTATCTGCGCCATGTCGCTGAAGCGCTGGCAGCATTGAAGGACATACCGGTCGATGAGGTGATCGCGGTGACGGACGAGAACGCTCAACGCCTGTTCTCGAAGGTTCGCGCATAATGGCGAGGAATGTATTCACCTTGCTCGGCACAGGGTCTTCTGGCGGCGTGCCAAGAGTTGGAGGCGATTGGGGCGCGTGTGACCCGGCAGAACCACGCAATCGCCGGACACGCTGCTCAGCCCTGGCGCAGCATTTTGACGATGTAGGCAATATAACGAATGTGCTGATCGACACGTCGCCGGACCTGCGCCAGCAGCTTCTGGATGCTGAGATCGCACATCTGGACGCGATCCTTTACACACACGACCACGCGGACCAAAGCCACGGCATTGATGATGTGCGGCCGCTATTTATTAAGATGCGGAAACCCATTCCGACCTATATGAGCGCGGAAGCCCGCAGCACACTGACCAAACGTTTCGCGTATTGCTTTGAGGGGAAGGGTGGCTATCCGGCCATTCTGGACCTTCAGGACGATTTGCAGCCGCTCAAATCTGTTGAAGTTAGCGGCTTTGATGTTCTGCCCATCGATATGGAGCATGGGCGTATACGCTGTATGGGGTTTCGCATTGGCAATCTCGCCTATTGCAATGATGTGAATGGCCTGCCTGAGGAAAGCCTGGAAGCCCTCAAGGGCGTCGATACGTTCATCATTGATGCGCTACGCTACACTGAGCATCCATCGCACGCCAATCTGGACCAGGCGCTGGAATGGATCCGCGAGATCAATCCAAGACTGGCTGTGCTGACCAATATGCACGTAGACTTGGATTACAGGACGCTGGAACGGGAATTACCTGAAGGCGTCATTCCGGGATTTGATGGCTTAAGCCTTGAATTCACTATATAATCCTCAGGCATTATTTCCCATAATGTTGATTATGCGACTTATATATCAAAACTTCCGGCCTGTATGCGGTTTTGAGCGCGCATCCTTTCACGCGGCTTTTGTCTTGTTTCTTCGGCCTACGGCGCATGAGTATGCTGTCTGACTATCAGGCCCTCGGCGGCTGCACCCGCTGGAGTAAAATTTCGTTTACCCCTGCTCCGGCTTTTACAGTCGGAAATCCGGCATCCAGGGCAACAGCAATTCCTGTTTCTCTTTGAGGTCAGCGGCCGCTTCATCGGGTGTTCGCTTCAGGAACATGACGGAGTCGCCGGGTCTGATCTGACCCATCAGGTGCCGATCTGATCGATTTACCTGCAGGATGTGCGGATAGCCTCCGGTTGTCTGGCAATCCGGAAGCAAGAGGAACCCCCTTCCCTGTGGTGGCAATTGCAAGGCGCCAGGGAGAATGCCGGCGCTCGGAAGGTTGGGTTTTACTTCGATGGCCGGGAAATCGCCATCCAGTTCGATTCCAATGCGGCTGGCCCGGCGAGTGGCCGAAAAACTCCGTGCCCAGATCTCGGCTTCATGCTCAGGCAAATCAGGCCCTGGCGTCGCACGCAGAGCAAATGCGTTGGTATACGGCAGCTGTAACTCAGACGGCGTTCTGAGCGGTTCATCTGGCAAAGGAAAACTCGCCTCACCAATCGCTAGCATGTCCCCCTGTTTGAGAGCCCTGCCGTCAAACCCGCCGAGATGTGCCGGAAGATATGTAGACGTACTGGAAGCAAAAACCTCTCCCTTGAACCCTCCGGCCACGGACACATAAGTACGCAATCCAGTAGCAGGATGTCCAAGCTTCAGGGTCTCACCGCTGCGGACTTTAAGTGTCTCATGAAATGCTACGGGTTTATCAGTAATATGGGCCTCTGAAACGGCGCCTGCCAGACTGATGTGCGCATCGCAATGAAAAACGGCTTCAAACGGCCCATAAGTAATTTCAATTGACGCGCAGCTGATATCATTCCCGACCAGTCTGGCACCCAGTGCGTGAGACACAGGATCAGCTGCCCCGGAAGCAGGAATGCCGACATGGCGCATACCGGTTCTCGGAGTCGCCTGAAGCGTGCTTTGCGGGCTAGCCTGAATAATCTCGAGACTCATTGCGGCACTTCCAGTTTGATACGCGTACCGGGCGCAAGAAGGACCGGATTGCCTGACGTCTTGTCGAAAAGACGCTCCGAGACTTGCCCTATGATGGGCCATCCACCGGGACCATCCAATGCGTAGATCCCCAGGAAGCCCTGAATGAAGCCAACTGATCCCGCGTGCGTTAGCTGGCGCGGATGCTCAAGCCTTTGCCCGACCAGAGTGTCGTCAACGCCAGAGACATATGCAAACCCCGGCGCAAAGCCCAGCATGTCCACCACAAGATCTGAACTGGTAATGCGATCAAGAAAGTCGTTGATGGACAGACCATTGGCTTCTGCGCAAGTTAGTAGGTCCGGCGCGCTCTTTTCATCAATCCGTATGCGTAATGTAATGGGTTTGGGACCTTCTTGCGGCACAAGGTCCACCTGCTCCAAAGCGCTGAAGATATGCTTCCTGGCTACTTCTGGCGACATTTCATATGGATCATATTGGACGGTCACACTTTCACGGCCGACGACGACTTCGCCCCAAATATCCTTGCTGCGAAGCGCTTCCGCGATCGCGTGGCGCTGATGATTATCTGACGGGATCAGCCTGTAGGCATCATCACCGCAGGCAATGATTTTCTGTAAGGTCATAAGGTCGGTGTTTCAATCTCTATGTCATGCGCATGCAATGCGGCGCGCAGCTCCAGCGCACTTTGTATCGCCCCCGGAGTATCACCATGGAGGCAGATGGTCTGTACTTTCAGCGGGATCCGTTCGCCTGTTGCGACTTTGACAGACCCCTGATCAACGAACTCAAGAACTTGCGCAATCTGGTCCTTTATGTCCCTCAGCACGGCACCAGATTCAGACCGCGGGGTGAGGCTTCCATCAGCCTGATATCGACGATCCGCAAATCCTTCCGGAAGGTAGTTCAAATGAAACTCTGCCGCGGCACGGGAAAGCTCACTATTCGGAGGCCCCACTAAAACATTCAGCCGGGCCTCACGCGCAACAGCTGCTATGATGGACGCGAGGCCCGCATCACGTGCGGCATCATTATAAAGCGCGCCATGCGGTTTGAGATGCTCAACAGGCGCGCCGATATCCCGCACAATACTCAGAAAGGTGCGCACTTGCTGGCGCAGAGTATCCTTTAACTCTTCGGCTGACATGGACATGCTGGCACGCCCGAAGTTTTCCTTATCGGGGTACGATGGATGTGCGCCAGCGATCACATTGCGCGCCTTTGCTGCCTTGAGGGTCTGGCCCATGCTGGTTTCATCACCTGCGTGTCCCCCACAGGCAATATTGCAGCGACTGACGACATCCAGAATGGCGCGGTCCATTGCCCGGCCGTTTTGCCCAGGCAATTCTCCGATATCAGCATTGAGGCAGATTGTGCGGGTCATGGCCAGATATTTAAGGCGCGCAGCACCAGTCTCAAGCCAAGGCCAAAACATATTATCACGACGAAGCTGCCGATCAGATTAGCCGGCAGACGATTGGCATGTGCCCCCAGCAAAGCCTTCCGGTTCATCAGGATTAGCAAAAAGCTCGCCAGTACAGGCAGGAGCAGGCCATTTGCGATCTGGGCAAACATAATGACGCTGACGGGCCTCACGCCAGATATCGCTACAAGAGTGCCGATCAGAAGGACAGCCAGCGCAATGAGACGAAAGCCCGCCCCATTGCGCTTCACTTTCATGATTTCGCTCATGGCGTAAGCGGTGGCCAAGGGTGCGGTAATGGAAGACGACAGCCCTGCCGCAAACAATCCTGCGCCCACCATATAGCGCGCGACCGGACCGTATGAGGGCTCTATGGCCATCGCCATGTCGCGAGCCGAGTTGATCGTCAGACCGCTACCGTAAAGACTCGCCGCAGCGGTGGTCAGGGCAAGGATGGATATCAAGCCGCCCAGGCCAATGGATAATCCAGTATCTCTCCGGGCTTCCTTGATAGCGGCCCCTGTATCGCCAGGCCATTTCTCTCTCACGGAAGAAGAGTGCAGGAAAAGATTATACGGCACGATTGTCGTACCAATCAGCGCGACCGCCGTGAATAAGCCTGTGTCCGGAATACTAGGTTTAAGCCCAGCCAGAAAGGCCTCGAAGTCCGGCCGCGTGATGATGACACTACCGACGAAGGCAAGGCTCATCAAAAGGACAAGGCCGATGAGCAGCTTTTCAATATGCCGGTACTTGCCGAAATACAGGAACAGGCCAGCCAGAAAGCTTAAGCCCAAGACTACGATATTCTTGGATGATCCAAAACTACCGATGACGGCTTCAATACCAAGCGCGCCACCTGCAAGGTTTCCCGCTTCATAGGCTGCATTGCCTACGGCTAGTGCGGACACGCTTAGCAGAATGGCAATCCAGCGAAAGACCACCCCGTTCGATGGATGCACGAGCGCAGCGCCGAGCCCCATACCAGCCGCAAGTCCTAATCGCGCAGACATTTCCTGAAGAATGATCGTGGCAATCGTTGCGAAAACGAGTGTCCAGACGAGTGCATAGCCAAAGCTGGCCCCCGCTACGGTGCATGCTGTCACGGTACCAGGGCCAATAAAGGCCGCTGCCACAAGCGCGCCCGGACCGATTGGCAGTTTCAGACGCACCGTTTCCCCTTATGGCTATGGTCCGAGATAGAGATCAGACGTGTATGACGCGCCCTTCGGCATCCAGAACGGATTCATGCATGGTTTCGGAAATGGTCGGGTGCGGAAAGATCGTGTGGATGAGATCCCGTTCCGTAAGTTCACCCTGCCGTGCGATGACATAGCCCTGGATCAGTTCTGTCACCTCGGCGCCGATCATGTGCGCGCCAAGCAATTCGCCAGTCTTCTTGTCAAAGATGGTTTTCACGAGACCTTCACTGGCGCCGAGGGCGATGGCCTTGCCGTTTCCGATGAAGGGAAAACGCCCAACTTTAATGTCGTAGCCTTTTTCCTTGGCGACCTTTTCCGTCAAGCCGACGCTGGCGACCTGCGGATGGGAATAGGTGCAACCCGGAACATTCCAGGGGTCAAACGCTTCGGCATGCTCCGCGCCCGCAATGCCTTCCACGCAGACAACGCCCTCATGAGACGCCTTGTGCGCGAGCCATGGTGGCCCCGTCAGATCACCAATTGCGTAAAGACCTTTGACACCTGTGCGGCCAAAATTGTCCACGACAACATGGGTCTTCTCCACTTTGACGCCCAGATCTTCCAGGCCAAGGTTTTCGACATTGCCGACAATCCCGACGGCCAGGATAGCGCGGTCGAATTCCTTCTTTTCCTTCTTGCCGGACTTGTCGGTGATTTCCGCAGTCACCGTATCTTTTCCGGCTTTCAAGTTTTCGACCTTTGCGCCCGTCACAATATTCAGGCCCTGCTTCTTGAAATCCTTCTCGGCGAGTTTTGAGATCTCTTCGTCCTCAACCGGCAGGATACGATCCATAACTTCGGCCACCGTCACCTCTGCGCCAAGTTCATGATAGAAGCTGGCAAATTCAATACCAATGGCGCCGGAGCCGATGACGAGCAGGCGCTTCGGCATAACGTCGGGCGTCATTGCCTCGCGGTATGTCCAGATCAGCTTCTTGTCGGCAACGAGGCCAGCCTGAGGAATGTCACGCGCACGAGCACCTGTGGCCAGCATGACATGTTTTGCCTGATAGCTCGTTTCCTTGTCGTCTTTGCCCTTAACGATCACCTTCGGCGCGGGCGTGCCTTTTTCCAGGCGCGCGGTGCCCTCGATGACATCGATCTTGTTTTTCTTCATCAGGAACTTCACGCCAGTCGACAACTGGTTGGCCACGCCGCGGGAGCGCTTGACCACAGCCTGCAGATCAAAATCTGCTTTGTCGATCTTCAGGCCAAAATCCTTGGCATGTTTGGCAAGATGCAGAACTTCGGCAGAGCGCAACAGCGCCTTTGTCGGGATGCACCCCCAGTTCAGGCAAATGCCGCCAAGACTTTCCCGCTCGACTATAGCAGTCTTCATGCCCAGTTGGGTTGCGCGGATGGCCGCAACATAGCCACCTGGGCCGGAGCCGATCACGATGAGGTCGTATTGGGTGCTCATTGAGTAATTCCTCTCATCTCGTCCCATTTCTTCCGGGCCTCGGCGACCCGTATGGCTGAACCTTCGAACATTTCCGGCGTGCAGATATATTCCGGTTCTTCAGTACTGATCTTGTTCATCATCACGACGCTGTCTGCCGCGATGCTCTCCCTCACCTCTTTAGAAATGCCACTATGGCGCAGCTCTTCCATGAAGGTGCTGAGATTGTCTTCGCCGTTCGCCTCGCAAAGTAAATTCATGCCTTTTTCAACGGCAAGATCATTTGCGATGAGACGAATGTCGGCTTCGTTGATCCCTGTGGAGGATTGTGTCCCTGATATCTCCTGCTCGCAGTTTGCAACTGTCAGAAGGCACATCAGTGTAGCGGCCACACTCCGGATCAAAGCAGCATAGCCTCCGGCGTTTCAACATAGCGCTTGAAGGCTTGGAGCCATTTCGCGCCTTCCGCCCCGCCAATGACGCGGTGGTCACAGGTAAGGGTAACGGTCATGATCGTGCGGGCAACGATACCGCCCTTGTCATCGACCACGGCGCGCTTCTCCCCTGCCCCAACGGACATGATCATGCCTTCGGGAGGATTGATGATAGAGGCAAAGCTCTTGATGCCGAACATGCCGAGATTGGAAATGCTAAATGTACCGCCGGTATATTCCTGCGGCTTCAGCTTCCGTTCGCGGGCGCGGCTGGCAAGATCCTTCATCTCTTCAGAAATCTCTGCAAGGCCTTTGGTTTCCGCCTTGAAGACCACCGGTGTGATCAGGCCGCCATCGATAGCAACTGCGACCGAGATATTTGCATGCTTGTGATAGGCAATGCCATTATCCGTATAGGATGCGTTGCAATCCGGCTCATCTTTCAGGGCCAGGGCAGCCGCCTTGATCAGCATGTCATTGACAGAGATCTTCACGCCATCCTTGGCGGCCGCATTGATCGCCGCCCGGCTGCTGAGCAGCTTATCGAGCTCAATATCCACATTCAACGGGAAATGAGGCACCTGCATGAAGCTGGTTGTCAGGCGCTTGGCAACGGTCTTGCGCATGCCATCCAGCGGCACAAGCTCATAAGTGTCCGGAGCGTATATGCGGTCGTCAAGTACTTGTGGCAGGATCAGGCCGTCTGGCTGAGCCGACGTGCCGGAGGATTTGGATGCGGCAGGTTTTGCGCTCTCGACGTCACGCTTGATGATACGGCCGCGCGGACCGGTCCCTTCAAGGGTCTTGAGATCAATGCCCTTCATGTCGGCAATGCGGCGTGCCAGCGGACTGGCCTTGATGCGCCCGCTATCCGTATTTGCTGATGGCAGCGGCGTGGAGGCAAGTTGTTTCGTTCCGGAAGGCGCATCAGACTTTGATGGCTCCTGCTTTTTCTCTTTGGGTTTCGGCTCCTCAGCAGGTCTCTCTGCTTTGGCGTCTTCCTTTTTGGGCTCTTCTTTCTTGGGCGAATCCGATTTCGCAGGTGCCTCAATCGAAGAGACATCTTCGCCCTCTTCCGCGAGCACCGCGATCACTTCATTGACCTTGACGCCTTCGGTTCCCGCCTCAACCAGGATCTTCGCCATGGTGCCTTCATCTACAGCCTCGACTTCCATCGTCGCCTTGTCGGTTTCGATCTCGGCAATGACGTCGCCGGAGGAGATTGTGTCCCCTTCCTTGACGAGCCATTTGGACAGAGTGCCCTCTTCCATCGTGGGAGATAGGGCGGGCATGGTGATATTGATCGGCATGTCTGTCTCCTAGTCCACGTAGCAAACCTTGCGGGCTGCGGCGACAATGTCGTCAGCATCCGGAAGGCTCATGGCTTCGAGGTTGGCAGCATAAGGAAGCGGCACGTCTTTCTGGTGCACGCGGGCCGGCGGGGCATCGAGATAGTCGAAGGCTTCTGCCGTGACGGTGGCAGCGATTTCCGCGCCAACACCAAAGAAGCGCCAGCCTTCTTCGCAGCAAACGATGCGGTTCGTTTTCTTCACGCTTTCAACCACTGTGTCGGTATCCAGCGGGCGAATGGTCCGCAGGTCGATAACTTCAGCATCGATCCCCTGCTCTGCCAGAATATTGGCGGCTTCAAGTGCGAAGCCAACCATGCGTGAATGCGCGACCAGAGTCACATCCGTACCTTCACGCTTGATGGCTGCCTTGCCGATCGGCAGCACATGGTCCTCAAGGTCCGGCACAGGGAAGCTGTTCCCGTAGAGGAGCTCATGCTCAAGGAACACAACCGGGTTCGGATCGCGAATAGCCGCCTTTAGAAGGCCTTTGGCATCGGCCGCATCATAAGGGGCAACGACTTTCAGGCCGGGAACATGACCATACCATGCAGAATAGTCCTGACTGTGCTGGGCACCGACGCGAGAGGCTGCGCCATTCGGGCCACGAAACACAATTGGACAACCCATCTGGCCGCCCGACATGTAGAGCGTCTTGCCTGCAGAGTTGATAATCTGGTCAATCGCCTGCATGGCGAAGTTGAAGGTCATAAACTCCACGATTGGCTTGAGGCCGGCAAATGCGGCGCCGACACCTAGACCCGCAAAGCCATGCTCCGTAATCGGCGTATCGACAACGCGCCTGGAGCCAAATTCCTGAAGCAGCTCACGGGTAACCTTGTAGGCCCCTTGGTATTCGGCCACTTCTTCGCCCATGACGAACACGGATTCGTCACGGCGCATCTCTTCGGCCATGGCATCACGCAGGGCATCGCGA
The DNA here is from genome assembly GCA_018222605.1 of Alphaproteobacteria bacterium. GTDB lineage: Bacteria > Pseudomonadota > Alphaproteobacteria > Caulobacterales > Hyphomonadaceae > Hyphomonas. The sequence goes on along the minus strand of JAAEZZ010000001.1, from coordinate 152,216 downwards.
ACGGTCGTATCCGTGAAAGACGTTCCCTCCGGAATACTGGGATCGTTCAGCACTTTTGCCTTGGGCGCTTCGGCTTCCTCGGTCTTGCTCTCTGAGTCATCAGAAGACTCTTCCTTGTCGGAAGAGGGCGCATTTTCTTTCGCGTCAGCGCTAGCCGCATCCCCTTTGGCTTCGACGGAATCGGCGTCTTCGCCCTCTTCTGCCAGCACAGCGATCACGGCATTGACCTTCACGCCTTCGGTTCCTTCCGGAACGAGTATTTTGGCGAGCGTCCCCTCGTCTACAGCCTCGACTTCCATTGTGGCTTTATCGGTTTCAATTTCGGCAATGACATCACCGGAAGAGATCGTGTCCCCTTCCTTCTTGAGCCACTTGGATAGAGTGCCCTCTTCCATGGTTGGAGACAGGGCGGGCATGAGAATATCGACGGACATTAATTGGCTCCGGAAAACAGAATGACTATCAGACGCGACGTTTGTTCCAGAGGCATCAGGCGACCTCTACGTCTTTGAGGACATCCGTCCAGAGTTCGGAAGGATCAGGCTCCGGGCTCTCCAGGGAGAAGTCCGCAGCTTCCTTCACGATGGCTTTGATTTCCTTGTCGATGTCCTTGAGTTCGTCCTCTGTGGCATGGCCATGCTCAAGAATCTGGCCTTTCAGGCCTTCGATCGGGTCGTGATGGGAGCGAATGTCATCCACTTCCTCGCGTTTGCGATATTTGGCCGGATCGGACATGGAGTGACCGCGATAGCGATAAGTCTTCATTTCCAGAATATACGGGCCCTTGCCGGACCGGGCATATTTCACTGCCTTCTCACCAGCTTCCCGGACAGACAGCACATCCATGCCGTCCACTTCCTCACCTTCGATCTCGAAGGAAATGCCGCGTTTGAAAAGCTCGGTCTCGGAAGCGTGACGGGCAACGCTGGTGCCCATGGCGTACATATTGTTCTCGATCACGTAGACGACAGGCAAGTCCCAGAGGGAGGCCATGTTGAAGGCTTCGTAAACCTGACCCTGGTTTGCGGCGCCATCCCCGAAATAAGCGACGGCAACGTTGTCCGTGCCGCGATATTTGTTCGCAAATCCGAGGCCTGTCCCAATCGGAACCTGGGCGCCCACAATACCATGACCGCCATAGAAATTCTTTTCCTTGGAGAACATGTGCATCGAGCCGCCCTTCCCTTTGGAATAGCCGCCACTGCGCCCTGTAAGCTCTGCCATGACGCCTTTCGGGTCCATTTCACAGGCGAGCATGTGGCCGTGATCGCGATAGCCGGTGATGATCTGGTCACCTTCTTTCAGGCAGGACTGCATGCCCGTCACAACCGCTTCCTGCCCGATATAAAGGTGGCAGAAACCCGCGATCTTTCCCATGCCGTAAAGTTGGCCGGCTTTCTCTTCGAAACGCCGAATCAACAGCATGTCGCGGTAGTATTTCAGCATCTCGGCCTTACTGGCCTTAGAGGGTGCTTTTTTGGTACTCTTAGATTTTGTCGCCATAAATCGCTCCATCCCTTTACCGACTTATGTAGGCGCAGATACGCAACGACAAGTCAGATCAACTATGTCAATTTGCAGAGGTCCGTTCAGACGTGAGCAAAACGACCTCGTTCGGGTAGACAAAAGCAAGCTTTTCGCGAGCCATTGCCTCTACAAAGTCCGGATCGACAGAGCCTGGGGTAAGGCGACGGATATCCGTCTGAAGGCGGGTAATTTCCGTCTCGATCCGGGCCAGTTCCGCCTTGCGGTCTTCCAGCTCTATCTGAGCATCTGACCAACGGCCAAGCCCCTTCTCCCCCGCAAAGGCGTGGTAAGCAAAGTAGAGCACAAGAAGAGAAAGGCCAGCGGCCCCGAATCGCGACTTCATACCGAATAGCTAATACAGCTATGGTTAAGAGACCGTGACAGCGCACTCTAGCTGCCACGGTCTGATAGAGATCTTATTCAGCGTTGATGCGTGAGCGACCGGCATAGATACCAATCGGGCCCAGCTCTTCTTCGATCCGAATCAGCTGGTTGTACTTCGCGATACGGTCCGAACGAGAGAGAGAGCCTGTTTTGATCTGGCCGCAATTCGTAGCCACAGCGAGGTCAGCAATCGTCGAATCCTCTGTTTCACCAGACCGGTGAGACATCACGGCCGTATAGCCATGCAGATGCGCAAGCTCCACAGCATCCAGTGTCTCAGAAAGCGTACCTATCTGATTCACTTTCACCAGGATGGAGTTGGCCGCACCCTTCTGCAGACCGATGGACAGACGATCCGGATTGGTGACGAACAGGTCGTCTCCGACCAGCTGAACGCGGTCGCCAATGGCTTCTGTCAGCGCAACCCAGCCGTCCCAGTCATCTTCTGCCATGCCGTCCTCGACGGACAGAATCGGATAACGGCTGCAAAGGTCCGCCAGATATGCCGCGAACTCATCGGAGCCGAGGGATTTGCCTTCGCCGGCCAGCTCATATTTGCCGTTCTTGTAGAACTCGGTCGAGGCAGCATCCAGAGCCAGGGCGATGTCTTCGCCGGGCTTGTAGCCAGCCTTCTCGATTGACTTCATGATGAAACCGATAGCCTCATCTGTTGAGGCCAGATTCGGAGCGAATCCGCCTTCGTCACCCACATTGGTGTTGTGACCAGCATCATGCAGCGTCTTCTTCAGGGCATGGAAGACTTCAGCGCCCATGCGAATCGCATCCGACATGCTTTCGGCGCTAACCGGCATGACCATGAATTCCTGAATATCGATCGGATTATCCGCGTGCGCGCCGCCATTGATGATATTCATCATGGGCGTTGGCAGAACGCGGGCATTGGGCCCACCAATATAACGATAGAGCGGCATGGCAGAGCTCTCAGCCGCCGCTTTGGCCATCGCCATGGAGACGCCCAAAATAGCATTTGCCCCTAAGCGGGACTTGTTCTCTGTGCCATCCAGATCGATCATCAGCATGTCGATCATGCGCTGCTCGGTGGCATCCAGGCCGGCAAGTTCGTTGAAGATCTCGCCATTTACGGCCTCAACCGCCTTGAGGACACCCTTACCAAGATAGCGGGACTTGTCGCCATCGCGCTGCTCATGAGCTTCATAGGCGCCCGTAGACGCGCCGGATGGCACAGCTGCGCGGCCAACAGAACCGTCTTCCAGCGTCACATCCACTTCGACAGTCGGATTACCCCGGCTATCGAGTATTTCCCGGGCATGAATGTCGATGATCTCGCTCATGGGTGACTGTTCCCTTTGTAAGTACATATGAAAAAGCGCCCCCTGCATGGCAGGAGGCGCTCGAACCCTTAAGGCTGTCAGCGCAAAAGCGCAACAGCGGGCAATTTAGATATCGTCGCGCGGTTCAAGAACCTGACGGCCGCGATACATGCCGGTCTTCAGATCGACATGGTGCGGGCGACGCAGCTCACCGGAGTCTGCGTCTTCAATGTATGTGTTCATGTCGAGACGGTCGTGGGCGCGGCGCATGCCACGGCGGGACTTCGACTTTTTACTCTTGGGGACTGCCATGACAGGTATCCGGTGGTTTGGCGCGAAAATGCGCGTGAATTGGAAAGGGGCCTCATACATAGGCCGAAAGGTGTTTGCAAGGCATCAACCTCATTGGGCGCCGAATTTCTTCAGCGCCCCGTTGTGATCACTGCTCCTTGGCGGCTTCAACCTCGCGCAGGACCCGCAGCATGTTACCGCCCCAGATTTTCTCCAGATCCTCTTCGGTATAGCCCTCTTCCATAAGCCGCGCCGTTACCTTCGGCAGGAAGGAAACATCTTCCATGCCCTCAACACCGCCGCCACCATCCCAGTCGGCGCCCATGCCGACATGGTCTGGCCCAACCAGTTTAAGGGCATAGAGCATCTGGTCCATAAACACGTCGAATGAGGACATAGGCGCCGGGAATTCGGCATCGATTGCCTCGTAGCGCTTACGGAAATCGGCCATTTGCTCATCCGTCAGGCCAGCCTCAGAAGCCTCGTTATATTCTTTCTGAACGGCTTCGATAGCAGCTTTGCGCTCCGGGCTCGGCTCCAAATTCTCGATATAGCCGCCATAGGCATTGATATGAATCACGCCGCCATCATCCGCGACCTTCTTCAGCAGTTCGTCCGTTACGTTGCGAGGATGATCAAAGAGCGCACGCACGCCCGTATGTGACAGGAAGATAGGCGTAGTTGATATGGCCATGATGTCTTCCACAGTCGAATCAGATGCGTGGGAGCCATCAATCATCATTCCCAGACGATTCGCTTCTCGAATCAGATCCTCACCTAGCGGAGAGAGGCCGCCATAGTCATTGGCCTCAAGATCGGTTGCACTATCAGCAAACTGGTTGTCACGGAAATGAACAGGCCCGATGAGGCGCACGCCCTTGTCATAAAATGTCTGCAACAGCGAAATGTCGGTGCCGAGTGGATAGCTGTTCTCGATGGACTGATAGACGACGCGCTTGCCCTCTCCCACGATGCGTGCGGCATCATCCGCCGTGTAAGCCAGCTCAAAATTATCCGGATGAGCTTCGACCATCTGAATGATCTCGTCAGACCGGTGCAAGGCGGCATCCCGGGCGACCTCATAGGAGACCTCATCAAGCGGGCCTTGAGGCGTAAAGATGACCCAGAAACCCCCGTCCAGACCCCCGCGCTTCATTTTTGGCAGGTCTACCTGCACCTGCCCCAGCTTAGAGGGATTGTCAGCCATGATGTCAAAGTCAGGCTTTGAGAAATTGGCCGGCGTGTCCAAGTGTGAATCGAGCACAATCAGGCGTTCATGAATTTCCGCAGGCGTGGCTACCGCCTCCTGTTCCGCCTCTGGAACAGGTTCGGATTTCGGGGCTGATGGACTGCAAGCAGCCAAGGCCAGGGCGGATACGCCTAAAGCGAGATGTTTGATCATCTGTAATATAGTCTCCAGTTTTCGGACCAGAGCCTAAGGCTTGTTCGCGCCGATGCAAGAAAAATGGCCGCCCGTTGGGGCGGCCAAGTTCAGCAAGAAGGACGTTAAACCAAAACCCGAGGCAGTTGCCTAAAGCTCAGGCCTAACAGTCATTATTAATAACAGATCAATCTGAACGGGTGCACGCAGGTGCGTTGTACGCCATTCATGTTTGCTGCGGGTCTTTAGTCTTCAGCGCGCGTGAAAATGGCTTCCAGACTACGCAAGTTCATCCCATTCTTGAGATAGTTGGCTGGCGTGAGGTTTACGGCCTTTATCATCCCGCGCTCAATTCGTGTGCCATTGCCGTCATCATCTGGCACCAGATCGAAGTCGATGATGTTGATGCATCCCGTATCTTGCTCAAAGCCAGAACACGCCCCAAGCGGCGCTCCGATGACTGAAGCAAGCACCATGCGATTCACCACTTCATGCGCCACCACCAGCGCGCAGGCCCAGTCCGGCCGCTGCAGCAATGCGTGCAAACCTTCTTCGATACGCACCATGGCTTCAGAAAACTTCTCACCGCCTGGCAGGAAAGTCGCGCCGGGCTCTCCCGCCCCCTCAAAGGTGAAGGTCATCGTCGCGGCCAGATGCTCTGCAGATTTGAAGTCTATGTATTGACCAGAACGAAGCTCTCCAAATCGTGCATCCTCTTCGAGCGCCGGGGCATTTGGGTGCTCCGCCAGCACAATCTCTGCAGTCTGGCGCGTCCGGCGCAGCCCGGAGCAGATCGCAAGGTCAAACTCGACCTCCGACAGGGCAACGCCAGCAGAGCGGGCTTCCGCCTCCCCCTGCTCCGTCAGATGCGCCACGGATGGATCGCGCGTGTCGCGTACCTCTTTGGAGGTATAATCCACAAATCCATGGCGCATCAGATAAATGCGTCGCCTACCGGTAGTTCCCGGCAGAGCGCTCATTAGCGGCTCACATCCCAATCCTTGAGAATCTCGTCTGTATGCTCGCCAAGCCCTGCTGGTCGGCCCTGAATAGCGCCTGGTGTCGCAGAAAATCTCGGTGCTGGCGCAGGCTGCATCACGCCTTCGATTTCCACGAAGGTCTGGCGGTCTGCATTGTGCTTGTAAGCCGGTGCTTCGGTCATGGAGAGAACTGGCGCAAAACAGATGTCTGTGCCTTCCATGATCTCGCACCACTCGTCCCGCGTCTTGGTCTTAATGACATCCATGACCTTTTGCTTCAGCTCAGGCCATTTGGATTTGTCCATCTGAGCGTCGAATGCCGTATCAGTGAGGCCAGCCTTCTCACGCAGTATGGCGTAGAATTGCGGCTCGATAGACCCGATAGAAACCCATTTTCCATCCGCACACTCATACGTGTCGTAGAAATGCGCACCGCCATCGAGAAGATTCGACTCACGATCATCGGTCCATATGCCAGCGGCTTTCATACCGTAGAACATTGTGGCCAATGAGGCGGCACCATCGGACATCGCCACATCGATCACCTGGCCTTCTCCCCCATTCTTGACGTTCAAAATGCCGGCCAACATGCCCATGGCAAGGTAGAGCGCACCACCACCATAATCGCCAACGAGGTTCAGGGGTGGGCGTGGGCGACCATCTCCATCGCCCATCGCATGCAGCGCGCCCGTGATGGCGATATAGTTCAGATCATGGCCTGCAGAGTGGGAAAGTGCACCATGCTGGCCCCAGCCTGTCATGCGACCATAGACGAGCTTTGGATTACGCTTCAGCACATCATCGGGCCCCAGGCCATTGCGTTCCATGACGCCTGGGCGGTAGCCTTCAATCAGGCCGTCGGCCTTCTCCAGAAGCTTCAACGCGACTTCCACATCGGCCGGGTCCTTGAGGTTCAGCCCGATGGAGCGTCGCCCCCGGCCCATGACGTCAGCGGCCCGCCCCGGGCGACCATCCCCCGGCCGGTCTATGCGGATCACATCTGCGCCAAGGTCTGACAAAAGCATGCCGCAAAACGGTCCCGGCCCAATTCCGGCAAACTCCACAATGCGAACACCATTAAGAGGTCCTTGGCCCATAATATTTCCTACCCTTACTCATTGTTGATCTCGAGATTAGCAGATCATTAAGCGGCGCACCCACAAAAGGAAGGGGTACCGTAACGTCGCCTTCTCCCCACGAGAGTATCGCCCTTTATGCCTGACCTGTCCTATCTGGATCCCCCTATCGAAGTGGCAGCAGAAAGCCCCAGACTGGAAATGATCCAGTCACGGCTACGGTCGGGCCGCATGCGGCCATACAAGGCTAGTAGGCCTCTATCGCGCAACTGCTCCGAACCGCTTCTGGTCGATCTGGAAAGCGCAGATCCGGAAATTCTTCGGATCCTCTCCAGCTCAGGCGTCACGCGCCCTTTGGTCATTCTCGGAGAAGACACTGATGGCCACGTCCTCTTTGACGCGCTCGTCGTAGAGCGTGACAAGGATATCCCCCTATTGAGGGGCCGACTGACGGCCCTGTCACGCCGTAATGCGCGGGCAACGGAACTGAACTTACGACGCGAGACGGCTCGTGAGTTTGGCCTCGCAATTCCGGTCACCCCATCAGAAGTCGTTCCGGAATTGCTGTACCTAGGAGACGGCTCCACACGTTTTCTTGCGCTTCAGGCGGCATTGAATGAGCGCGGTGTATCTGTCACCGCGGCGCTTAGTGTTCACACGGCGACAGACTATATGAAGCATCGACGTTTCTCGGCAGTTCTATTCGATATCAGTCCTGCCTCGAAAGGGCGCGCCAGTCTCGAGCAATGGATTTCCGCTGGTGAAGTAGCTTTCTCTCATGTGCCACTCTTTGCGCTGGTTGATTCTCTTCAAGGTCTGGATGAATCCGAGCGCAACATACTGGCATCGACCTCAGAAATTCTGGAGCATGGCGCCGCAGCCAAGCAACTTGCTGAGCATATTGATGTGATCAGTCGGAAATATCTTCCGCAGGACCTGTTTGACGTGTCCCGGGACTACCCTGCCGAGGTGATGGATGCTGGCACGCAGCTACATGCCCGGCCATACTTCGAAGCCCATCTGGAAAAACAGATTGAAGTATCCAATCAGCGGGCAGAGCCCCTGTCACTGCTGATCGTAAAAAACTCAGACAGCGGACGGTTTAATCTCAAACAGCGCCAGCGTCTGGGCGAAATCCTGGCAAGCAGCTTGCGCGATACGGACATGCCAGCCGTTCTGGGAGTGGACTCCTTTGCCATCAGCATGCCGGCAACACCCTATCGGGGCGCAGTCACTCTCTGCGAACGCTTCCTGAGATCGGTTGAGGAACAAGAACCGCAACTGGCTGCGCAGATTGGCTGGCGCATCATGGAAAAACGCACCTACCATACGGCACGCACATTGGTGGCCAATACGGTTGCTGGCATATTCCAACGCCTTCGCGTAGCCTAGACGGGCACGAGGCCCGCTGCGGCCTCCAGCTCTTTCAGGAAGCTCCGTATGCGTGTCAGGCGCTGCTCTGGTGTGCCGCCCAGACCGGAGTGCACAAGCTTTGAATCCGGGCGAATGCGCAAAGTCGACGGACGGCTGCGGACGACTTCCAACAGCCGCCCCGGATCAAGAACCGTGTCATCCCGGAATGCAAAGACTGCGCCCTTCTCACCCGCATCCAGCTTGCTGATGCCGAGAGCCTTGCACTGCACCTTGATCGCGGTGACTTCCAGCAATTGCTTGGTCTCTTCCGGCAAAGGCCCAAAGCGGTCAATCAGTTCAGCAGCAAAGGCTTCACGCTCCTGCGCGGTCGAGATTTCTGACAGGCGGCGATAGAGCGACAATCTGATATTGAGATCTTCAACATAGATCTCCGGAATCAGAACAGCCGCGCCGATATTGATCTGCGGGGACCACTCGTCTGCAAAATCCTCGTCCTCGTTCGCACCCGCCTTGAGCGCGTTCACGGCATCCTCCAGCATGGACTGGTAAAGCTCCACACCAACTTCTTTCACGTGACCGGATTGCTGATCCCCCAGCAAGTTGCCTGAGCCGCGCATATCCAGGTCATGACTGGCCAGCTGGAAACCGGCCCCAAGCGAATCGAGTGACTGCAGGATCTTCAGCCTGCGATCGGCGGCGTCCGTGATGACTTTGTCCTTGGGGGTCGTGAAATATGCATATGCGCGAAGCTTCGAGCGCCCCACACGGCCGCGCAACTGATAAAGCTGCGCAAGACCGAACATGTCTGCCCGGTGAATGATCAGCGTGTTGGCGCGCGGAATATCCAGACCGCTTTCCACAATCGTCGTCGACAGCAGAACATCATACTTGCCCTCATAGAAGGCAGTCATGATGTCTTCGAGTTCTCCGGAAGCCATCTGGCCGTGCGCCACGATGAAGGAGACTTCGGGCACATTGTCGGACAGGAAGCGTTCCAGCTTGTCCAGGTCCTGAATGCGCGGTGCCACGAAGAAAGCCTGCCCGCCGCGATACTTCTCGCGCAGCAGCGCCTCCCTGAGTGTCACGGTATCTTCTTCCGTGATGTAGGTTCTGACTGAGAGCCGGTCGACCGGCGGTGTCGCAATGATCGACAAATCACGGATGCCCGTAAGCGCCATCTGAAGCGTCCGTGGGATAGGTGTCGCCGACAAGGTCAGCACGTGTACGTCTGACTTCAGTTCCTTCAGGCGTTCCTTGTGCTTGACGCCAAAGCGCTGCTCTTCATCGACGATCAGGAGGCCAAGGCGCTTGAATTCAATCGTCTTGGTGAGGAGGGCATGCGTGCCGACAACAACATCAACACTCCCACTTGCCAGCCCGTCGCGTGTTTCTGCCGCTTCGCGCTGACCAACCAGACGCGACAACGGCCGCACATTGAGCGGCCATCCCGCAAATCTTTCGGCGAATGTCTTGTAGTGCTGGCGCGCCAGAAGCGTTGTTGGCGCAATGACGGCAACCTGCTTGCCGCTCATCGCTGCGACAAACGCCGCGCGCAGGGCGACCTCGGTTTTGCCGAATCCCACATCGCCGCAGACGAGGCGGTCCATCGGTCTGCCTGAGCCAAGATCACTGAGGACATCCTCAATGGCGTTCAACTGGTCATCTGTCTCTTCATAGGGGAACCGCGCAGCAAACTCTTCGTAGAGCCCTTGCCCTGCATTGACAGCTTCAGCACGCTTGAGCTCGCGCGCAGCCGCGATGTGCATCAGTTCGGCCGCCATCTCCAGGATGCGCTTCTTGGCTTTTGCCTTACGTGTCTGCCAGCCTGCTCCGCCGAGCTTGTCCAGCTGGCTTTCATCATCTTCAGAGCCATATCGGCTCACCAGGTCAATATTCTCAACCGGCAGGAAGATTGTGTCGCCACCGGAATACTCGATCTGCAAGCAATCGTGCGGCGCACCGGTCACTTCCAGCGTCTTCAGGCCAATATAGCGCCCTACCCCGTGATCAATATGGACCACGAGATCGCCAGCATTCAGTGTCGCGGCATCGGAAATGAAATTCGCCGACTTCCGCTTCCGGCGAGGTGCGGCCAGCCTGTCTCCGAGAATGTCGGCTTCAGAGATAAGGGCGAAGTCCGGTGTTTCGAATCCGGCCTCGATCGGAATTTCGACAACCGTGAAATCTGTCTTGCTGGCCGCCTCCAGACTATGCACCAGCGCCAGATCGGTCAGACCATGGTCTGCCATGACATTGATCAGCCGGTCCGCCGAACCGGTAGACCATGCGGCGAACGCAACTGGCCGGCCCGAGCGGTTAAGGGCTTTTGCGTGCGCGATGGCCGCTTCGAAAATATTGCTGTCGGTGTGCAGCCTTTCAGGCGCGAAGTCCCGTCCCGGGCGGCCTTGAAGGTCAAACGTATTTGCGCCCGGCTCTGCGGGATAGAAACGCGCTGTCGCGTTATTTGCGAGGCGTTCTTCCAGTTCCTTTGGAGTGAAATAAAGCGCCTCAGGCGGAAGCACTTTCGCATGGCGGACATCCCCCCCGCCTGCTTCCAGACGTGCGGCGTGGTAGTCCTCTGCCTGAGCCAGCCGCTCAGACGCTGCCTCACCCGCCAGGTGCCCCATTCCGATCAGAGGTGCCTCGCCCAGATAATCGAACAGGGTTTCCATATGATCATGAAATAGCGGCAACCACGCCTCTACGCCTTGCCGGCGAATGGATGCCCGGGCCGCTTCATAGGCCGGATCACCAGAGGGAGGGCCAAAGACGGCCAGATACTTCTCGCGGAATCTGGCAAGCACATCGTCATCGAAAAGAATCTCGCTGACAGGCGCAAACGCGACGCTCTTGGCGTCGCCCGTGGAGCGCTGAGTTTCAGTGTCGAAGGTACGTAGGGTCTCCAGCGTATCGCCGAAGAAATCGAGCCGGTAAGGTTCAGGCGCGGTTGGTGGGAAGATATCAATGATCCCGCCGCGAATGGCGAACTCCCCCTGCTCGCGCACAGTGCTGGCGCGGAGGTATCCGTTTACCGCCAGATACTCTGTCAGATCCTTTTGGTTGACGGACTGCCCCACGCTAACAGCGAAGGAAGAACGCTTCAGAACGCTGAGTGGCGGAACCCTTTGAACCAGGGATGAGGCTGTCGTGACGACCAGCAAAGCACCCTGCTCCGGCTGGTATCTGGAAAGCCGCGCCAAAGCTGCGCAACGGCGCGCGGCTACACCAGCGGTTGGGCTGACGCGGTCATAGGGCAGCGTATCCCAGCTCGGCAGGTCGACCTGATCCAGCTTGGGCTGAGCGAATTGGGCAATCCGGCGCGCTGTGGCCGCCGTTTTGTCGTCACGCGCAACATAGACCCCGACGCCGCCACGCTGGACCAGCGCCTTGGCGAAGGTAATGAGGTCAGCACCAAATGGAGCCCCCGATAGCGCCGCGGGCCCGCTGAGGGATTGCAGGAGGTCAACAGGGGTCATCTGAACCGAAACCTATGGAGAAAGATAGGAATTTGCGGCTCAATCAACCGCCCTGTGCGGCGTAACGGAATGCGATCAGTTGGTCCAGCACCGGGCCGCGATGATTGTCAGGCACAGGCGTCTGACCAATCAGCCATGCATACACCTCCCAGTCCGGAACGCCGAGAAGTGCTTCGAACTCATCAAGCTCTTCAGCCTGATAAGCTTCAAGATACTCATCCGCGAATGAGCCCATCAGAAGGTCCATTTCACGGAAACCTCTGCGCCAGGCGCGGAAATTGAGCTTGCGGCGGCGTATGTCGATGGATGTATCCTGCATGACTTCACCATATAGCCTTCCTGTCAGAGATAAAAAGCGACGATTGTGCACCCAGTGCAGCGCGCATAGTCTGCGCCGCATGCGGGATGAACGACTCTTTCCACTCTTTGCCGAGTTCGACAGCCTTTCCGGCGTGGGGCCGAAGCTGAAACCCGTGCTAGAACGGCTGACAGGCGGTGAGACTGTCTGGGATCTGTTGCTACATCTGCCTGAAAGGTGGGTGGACCGCCGTGTGAAGGACACGATCGAAGATACCGTCATCGGAGAGGTCGCCACCGTAAAAGGCGAAGTGCAGGCCTATAACGCGCCCTATTCCGACAGATCCCCGCACAAGATCACCCTCTATGACGGGACAGGCTTTCTGACGCTTGCCTTCTTCCGCGCAGATGGACGCTGGCTGCAGGGCCAGTTCCCGATTGGCAAGGAGCGCATCGTCTCAGGCATGGTCGAAGAGTATCAGGGCGAACGTCAGATGACGCACCCTGATTACATCATGGACCCCGCCAAGGGAGAGCGGCCACCTGAAGTCGAACCGATCTATGGCCTGACTGCTGGGCTGACCAACAAGCGCGTTCACTCTCTGGCAGTGCAATCCCTGTCCAGTGTTCCGGAAGACCTGCCGGAATGGGCCGACCCGACTCTGGTTGCGAACCGGCACTGGCCGGGCTTTCGTCAGGCCCTCTACGATCTGCACGCCCCTGACGAATACGATGAAGACATGTTCGCCCTGGCGCGTGAGCGGCTTGCTTATGACGAGGCGCTGGCCCGCGAGTCCGCCTTTGCCCTGGCCCGAGCCAGCCGCGCGCGCAGGTCATCGCCCGCCATTCCCGCCAATGCCAAAGCGCATGAGACGCTTTGCAAGACATTGCCCTACAAACCGACCGGAGCGCAGCAGAGAGCCTTTGCCGAAATCTCTGCAGACATGTCCAAGACGGCCCCAATGCGCCGGATGCTTCAAGGCGACGTTGGAGCGGGCAAGACGCTTGTCAGCGCCATGGCTGCCGTCCAGGCCGCGAGTACGGGGTTCCAGGCTGCCGTCATGGCGCCGACAGAAGTCTTGGCGCGGCAGCAATACGAGACCATGGACAAGTTGCTGTCTCCGTTAGGTTTTACCGTGGCGGCCCTGACAGGGCGGGACAAATCAACAGCGCGCGAGAGCATTCTGATGGGGCTCGCAGACGGATCGATAGATGTTGTTGTGGGCACGCAGGCCCTGTTCCAGCAATCCGTCACATTCCGAAATCTCGGCCTGATCATTGTGGACGAGCAGCACAGATTCGGTGTGGCAGACCGGATGAAGCTGGCGGGTAAGGCTGTCAGCCCGCACATGCTGGTCATGAGTGCGACGCCGATCCCCCGCACGCTGGCGCAGGCCGTACATGGCGATCTGGATGTTTCCATCCTGGATGAGAAACCAGCCGGACGTGTTCCCGTGGAAACCCGCGCCGTCCCGGACACCCGAATCGAGGAAGTCGTCCAAGCTGTCGGACGGGCCCTTCGCCGAGGCGAGCGCGCGTTCTGGGTCTGCCCAAAAGTTGATGTGGACGATGATGATTCCACAGCCGTCGGCCGCCATGCGGCCTTGAGTGATCAGCTTCGCGTTCCCGTCGGGCTTGTGCACGGCAGAATGAAGCCAGCTGACAAGGATACGGCGCTCGAAGATTTCCGCGCGGGACGCACGAAAATCCTTGTCGCTACAACGGTCATTGAAGTGGGCGTCGATGTGCCTGAAGCCACCATCATGGTCATCGAGCGTGCAGAGGGATTTGGTCTCGCTCAGCTGCACCAATTGCGCGGCCGCGTGGGACGCGGAGACCGCCCCTCTTACTGCCTGCTGCTATACCGCCCGCCACTGGGCGATACAGCGCGCGACAGGCTTGATACGCTTCGCCGAACGGAAGACGGTTTTGAGATTGCGGAAGCCGATTTCCGCCTCAGAGGTCCGGGCGACATGCTGGGCCTGAAACAGGCCGGCGCGACGGATTATCGAATCATCGATCTCACCAGGCATGCAAGCCTGCTGGAGATTGCCCTGAAGGATGCAGAATCCGTCGTCTCCAAGGACCCTGAACTGAGCGGCGAGCGCGGCTCGTCTCTCAGGCTTGTCAGAGAGCTGCTTACTCCGAAGATCCAGGCGCCGACTTAGGCGGCGGAACTTCAGATCCCTGCACAGCCTCAGCCTGGGCAGCGGGTCCGCTCTTCTTCGGCAAGTGTTCTGGCACGACGAGACCCGCTGACAGGATCATCTTCGCGCCTTCCTCCACAGTCATGTCGAGCCGCACTACTTCGCTGGCCTCAATATACATGAGGAATCCGGATGTCGGGTTTGGCGTCGTCGGCACAAAAACGCCGATAAATCCCGGCCCCAGCGTAGAACGTACCTCGCCACGCGCCGGGCTGGATAGAAAGCCGAGACACCAGGTGCCCGGCTTGGGAAACTCGATCAGCACGCATTCGCTGAACTGCTCGGTATTGCTGTTGGCAAACACCTCAACCAATTGCTTGAAAGCGGAATAGACAGACCGGATGATCGGCAACCGCCCAAGAATACGGTCAGCTAGACTGATAACCGACCGGCCGATCAGGTTTGTCGCAATAGCGCCCAGCACCGTAAGAAACAGGACGAGGACGATCAGGCCAAAACCCGGCACAGCATAGTTCAGATATGTTTCAGGCTTCAGCGCCGCCGGCAGAAGTGGAACGACCCGCCTGTCTATCTCGCCAATCAAAAACTGAAGGATCAGGAAGGTGACCACAACGGGCAAAGCGATAACCATGCCGGCAAAAAAGCGGCCCCGCAGCCAGGCAAACAGGCTCGGCTTGCCCAGCCTCTCCCCTTGCAGGATGCTTCCGTCCTTATCGTCGCGTTTGGACATGTCTCCCTTTCCTCAAACGAGATTTACTTAGCTTACTCTGGGTTATGCCTTGGCCCAGATGTTGTTCCGCGTAATTGTGGCGAAGATGGGTAATGCAGAACAGATTCAAAAGGCCTTAACGGCATGGGCAGGGCAATTCTATGGCCCTGAAAGCTCTTTGGAGCATGTAGCGCGCCTTTCCGGCGGTGCCAGCCAGGAAACCTGGTCGGTAGATGTTGCCGCAGCCGGGAAAAAGCACGAGCTGATTCTCCGCCGTGTTCCGGGAGGCTTCCAACAGTCCGCGCGTAATTCCGAGGCTATTGGCCTAGCCACTGAGGCGCGTCTGCTGGAGTGTGCGTCGGGCACGGTACCCGCCCCGAAAGTCCTGGGTGTCTTTTCCCCAGATAGCGATATGGGCGAAGCCTTCCTGATGAACCGCATCAGTGGCGAGACCATCGCGCGCAAGATCCTTAGGGATGATGCCTACAGCTTTGCGCGGGAGAAATTGACAGCACAGTGCGGTAAGGCGCTGGCAGGTATCCACGCAATCCCGGTGTCCGAACTTCCCGACCTGCCGGAAACTCCAGGCCTCGCGCAACTCGACAAATACGAAGATATTTATCGCGGCTTTGATATGCCCCGCCCAGTCTTCGAACTCGCCATCAGTTGGTTGAGACAGAATCCCCCTCCCCCTTCTCCCGCAGTTCTGGTGCATGGGGATTTCCGTCTTGGAAATTTAATTGTCGACGAAAGCGGCCTGGCCGCTGTGCTTGACTGGGAACTCGCACATCTGGGAGATCCACGTGAAGACATCGCCTGGCTCTGCGTCAATTCCTGGCGCTTTGGCCATTCTGAAAACCGCGTCGGTGGCTTCGGCCAGCTAGATGACCTGCTCTCGGCCTATGCCGATGCAGGGGGACAGAATTTCTCGGCTGAAGAGATCGACTGGTGGGAGATTCTAGGCAGCCTGAAATGGGGCATCATGTGCATGATCATGTATGAGGCCTATCGTTCTGGCGCAGACCCCAGCGTGGAACGCGCCGCCATCGGACGCCGCGTATCGGAAACCGAGATTGATCTGTTGAACCTGCTGGAAGGAAAGGCCTGATCCCATGCATGACGCTCCCTCCCAGAAAGAAATGATCGAAGCGGTCAAAGCCTTTATCGACAATACGGCGATGCCCTCCCTGAAAGGCCATGCCGCATTCCATGCCCGTGTTGCCTCTAATGTTCTGGCCACCGTGCTGAGGGAAATGGACATCCGCCCCGAAGCGGAATCAGAAGAGGTTCAGAGACTGACGAACCTGCTTGGTGAGGCGCCAGGCCAGTCTGCAGCTGTCCTCAACCAGAAACTCTGCGAGCAGATACGCAGCGGTGACATATCGCTCACCACACCTGGTCTGCTAAGCCACCTCAAAACGACCACAATTTCACAGTTGTCTGTCGACCAGCCCGGCTATTCCGGACTGAAGGCGAGATAAACGGCCCGGCAGGCCAAAAAATCAGGAAGAGCTATGAAACGCTTGATGTTACCCATCATTGTTGTGGCGCTATTGGCTATTGCCGGCGGATATTGGGCCTGGACCCATATCATCTCTCCCCCGCCCTATCTGGAACTGGAACCTCTCAACTATACAGAAGATTCGAGCTGGTCCGCCCTGCCTGTCGAATCTCCGCCTGCCGTATGGGTTGATGGCTGGGGCATTGATGTCTTCGTCATCAGCGAGGACGCAGCACTCAAAGGCCGCACCCAGCCCCAATTGGAGAAGAATGAGCGCAGAGCCAGAGAGCAGGCTCAAGCTCTGAAGACGAGCCTGGAACAGATTGGCGAAGTCTACGCCCCGCTCTATCGAGACAATGCCCGAAATGATGACATTACGCGCGCTTTTGAAACCTATCTTCGCTCAGACAATCTGGGCCGGGCACTGATCATCGTGCAGGACAGCCCAGTCCCGCCTTCCATCCTCGCGCGGCTCGAACAAGACCCGGATCTGCGAGACCGTTTCGGCGGCTTCCTGGCCATCTCTGACGCCAAGGATGGTATACCGTCCCTTCAATCCGCTCAAAGCACATCTGGCGATCCAAGTGGCGATACCGAGTCTGAAGAGACCTTCTGTCCGGAACGGCTCAAGGATCAGGAAAATTGCCAGATCGTCGTACCCGCGCACAAGAGCAAAGGCATCTGGATCATCACAAGCGAAACAATTCCCGGCGGTACGCTGATCGAAGAGTTCCCCGAATGGCTTGAAGTTAATGTTGCCAAAAGCGCCGAGCCGCTCGGCGACTTTGAAGAAGTTGAGATTGTCGATATCCGCCGCCCCGGCGAGACTGATGAGCGCCGCGATCGCGAAACAGATAACTAAGCGTTTGGGGCCTTCGGCTTTGCCTTGGTGAATGCTTCAAGCGTTTCACAGCGCCGCTCGATTTCCAGCAATGCCGGATAGGCCGAGAGATCCATATCGTATCGGCGTGCATTGTAGAGCTGAGGCACCAAGGTGATTTCCGCGATACCCGGCGTGCCGCCAAACAGATACCCATTGCCTGGAAGTGGCTGTGCAATCTCTTCCAGCGCATCAAAGCCCTTGCGTATCCAGTCCTGATACCATGCTTTGATAGCATCATCGTCTGCGCCATACGTTTCACGCAATGTCTTCAGTACAGAAAGATTATTCAGGGGGTGGATGTCACAGGCAATTGTGTCCGCGAAGGCACGGGCTTGCAGACGTGTCCATGCATCTTCCGGAAAAAGCGATGGCCCTGGCAGCGTTTCATCCAGCCATTCAATAATGGCCATCGACTGACCACAGACACGGCCATCCACCTCAATGGCCGGCACGCGCATCTGGGGATTGGCTTTGCGATAAGCTTCCGCGAACTGCTCGTCCGCACCCGGTGCAATATTGACCTGAACGGTTTCATATTCAGCTTGCTTCAGATTGAGAGCAATCCTGAGCCTGTAAGATGCCGACGATCTCCAATAATCGTAAATCCGTATGGTCATGCGAGTTCTTCCAGATCCAGGACTTTCAGTATCTCTTCACGCGCGAGACAGCATTCATTGGCAAACTCGGGATCTGCCAGGTCCGTGGGAGAAAGCTGATCACGATAGGTCCGACGTACAACATCTTGCAGGTCGTCAATGGTTTCATCATCCAGCAAAACACCCTGATGACAGGCGTCAATCTCGTCTTCGCTCATGACGACGCGAAGACGCAGGCAGGCGGGCCCTCCCCCATTGCGCATGGACTGGCGCACATCGGCGTAGATAACTTCCCCAATCGGCCCATTCCCTGAAACCATCTGCTCACAGAACTTACGCGTTGAATCTGTCTCTTGCGTCTCCATGGGCGCGACCAGAACCAGGCGATCCTTGCCAGGTATGGCCAGCAGTTGAGAATTGAACAGATAGGCCTTGATGGCATCCTCTATCGGCACATCCTTGGCGGGCACCATAACGGGCTTCAAATCGAACAATCCTTCGGCGGCGCGGCGAAGACTATTCAATGTCTCGTTCGTATCTTCAAAGGCAAGTTCATGGAAAAACAGCGTGTCCAGCGCACCCACGCTGACCACATCATTATGAAAGGCCCCAGCATCGATGGCTGCCCGAGACTGTCTGGCGAACACCGCCCGTTCCAAACCATGCGAACGGGCAATGGATTCCGAAGCAAGGCGTGTTTGTCTTGCTGGGAAGCCCACAGTGCTTTCGCCTGCATCCCGGCCGTACACAAACAGCTCCACCCCCGGAGCACCATGACTCGCACACAGGCGCACGTGGTTTGCGGCGCCCTCATCGGCGAAATCAGGATGCATGGGCAAGGCGCCATGGATAGCAAACATCTCATCATCGGCAAAAATGCTGACAAGGCTTGCCGTTGTATCGGGATGTTCCTGCGCCCGGTGCAGCATGGTCGAGAGATTGGCCGTTGTAAGGTGCAACCGTCCATCCTCTGTGTCCGATGATGGAGACACTGTTGCCGCATTGGCCGTCCACATGCTGGAAGCCGAGTAGGCAGCCTTCAGCAAGCGTGGAGCAGCTTTGGCCGCAGCTTCTATAATTTGTGCATCGCTTCCATGAAAACCGGCAGACACTAGCAAATCAAAATTGGGCCGGGGCAGCGGCGGCAGGACACCCTGAACCAGACCATGCCCGATCAGCATACGCATCTTCTCCAGCCCCTGAAGCGCGGCTTCACGCGGATTGGAGATATCCCCGGCATTATTGGAACTTGCCAGATTGCCATCAGGCAATCCGCCATAATTGTGGGATGGCCCAATCAATCCATCGAAGTTCACTTCATGGGCTGAGGTCATGCGATCTCCTTCGACTACTTTGGAAAGCCTTGTGCGGACATTCGTTCAGCAGTGTCCGACACCTGGCTGGCTTGCGGCCAGGCGCAATAGTCTGCGGCATAGTAAGCTCCAGGACGGAAATTCCCTGACAGGCCCGGCCCGCCAAACGGCATGGCCCCACTGGCCCCTGCCGTCGGCCGGTTCCTGTTCAGGATGCCCGCGCGCATTTCCTGATGCGCACGCACCCACAAGGCGTCATCATCACTTACCAGGCCGCCTGAGAGGCCATACTTCGTCGCATTGGCGCGGACCAAAGCCTCATCAAAGCTTTTCACCCGAACAATCTGCATAAGCGGCCCGAACAATTCCTCATCCGGAATGTCCTGAGCATTTGTGATGTCAATGACCCCCGCAGTCACAAAACCGCCGCCCCGGTCCATGCGCTTGAGACGGCGCAGGCTCTTGCCGCCCTTCTTGGAAAGCATGGCCTGGAATTCGGTAGCGTTCGCTGCGGCCTGTTCAGACACAAGCGGCCCCATGAAGATGTCCTCTTCATTCCAGGCCCCGATTTTCAGGCCTTTGGCCCGCGCGACAATGGCCTCCACAACGGCGTCGCCAAACTTGCCTTCAGGAAGGATGACCCGGCGCGCACAGGAGCATCGCTGGCCGGTTGTTAGAAAGGCAGACTGCGCCGCAATATCGGCAGCAGCCTCAACCTCAGCCGGGTCCCAGATGATCAGCGGATTATTGCCGCCCATTTCCAGCGCCAGAATCACTTCTGGCCGTCCTGCAAAATGTTTGTGGAAGTAGGTGCCAGTTGCCGCAGACCCCGTGAAAAGCAGACCGTTGATGTCCGCATTCAGCAAAGCGCCCCCGGTTTCCCGCGCTCCATGTACAATATTCAGACACCCTGCCGGCAGGCCGGCGGCCTCAAACGCTTCGGCCATCAGCGCAGCCACACCTGGCGCCAATTCGGAGGGCTTGAACACACATGTGTTGCCAGCCAGAAGCGCTGGCACGATGTGCCCATTGGGCAAATGGCCGGGGAAGTTGAAAGGACCGTATACGGCCATCACGCCATGCGCCCTGTGTGTCAGATGGACCGAGCCGAAGGCCGCATCCTGATTTTTTGATCCCGCGCGCTCGACCTGCGCAGCAATGGACACCTGGACCTTGGCCTTCATTGTAGCCGCTTCGGCTTTCGACTCCCACAACGCCTTGCCCATGTCGCGGCTGACCGTTTTCGCAATGGCGTCGGACCTTTTCTCGATTTCCAGCGCATAGGCTTCGAGAATGGCGGTTCTGTCAGACTGCGGGCGTCTGGACCAATCCTTGAAAGCCGCAGAGGCAGACTGTACCGCGTTCACGACTTGCTCTTCGGTAGCGGAGGCCCCTTCCCAAACAACCTCCCCCGTTGCAGGGCAATGGTTTTTGATAAGCGATCCATTTCCCTCAGACCACTTCCCAGAAATGTAAACGGCGTCTGCCATACTAGCTCCTCAACCAGATGCGTACCTTGTCACCCGGCTTGATTTTCAATTGTTCAAATATGTCTTTCGATGTGATCGCCACATCATCCTCCTGGCACAGAAGCTGAGCCTGGCATGTACGGAAATCAGGATACTTGTCAGTCGAGACCAACGCTTTCCGCGCCTCTGCCGCAGATTCTGCGTCCCCTGCTTCCAGCTTCACAACACGGCTTTCCCGAATAGTACGCAAATGGCGCTTTTGAGTGGCCACAAGAGGACCGCCGTCAAAGATATCGACGGTACGATCAAACTCGAAGCCTTCCCACTGCAATAGCTTATACGCGCCTACGCCGTCTGAATGACAGCGGCCGATAACTTCGCGAGCCTCCGGAGGAAGCAAGTCGACATAAATCGGATATTTCGGCATCAAATCACAGATAAACTGATTGTCTGTCGTTGCAGACAATCTGTCGGCTTCCGTGAAATCCATCCGGAAAAAATGGCGCCCAAGGCATTCCCAGAATGGCGATACGCCATTTTCATCGACAACGCCCCTGAGTTCGGCAAGCACCTTTTCGCCAA
This sequence comes from Alphaproteobacteria bacterium, assembly GCA_018222605.1. Lineage (GTDB taxonomy): Bacteria > Pseudomonadota > Alphaproteobacteria > Caulobacterales > Hyphomonadaceae > Hyphomonas. Next base: position 130,917 of record JAAEZZ010000001.1, on the reverse strand, counting down.
ACCGGTCCGGCGCAGCCGCCATCATCAGATAGCGAGATTGCGCAGCAAGACGCCCTGCTCCGCCGCCGCGATGATTGGCCTTTAGGAAAAGCGTACCAACTTCCGTACACCCCACATATTCATTGGTCAGCACCAACGCATCCATGTCAAAGCGCAGGTTTCCTGCAGCATGACTCGCCTGCGCGAGAGTAATGATGCGGTAATTGAAGAAAGGCTGATCAATGCCAACACCTGCCTTAACGGCAGAACATCCGACAACCTCATCAGTCTCGGTATTGTCCATCATGAGAAGGTATTTGCCGTACTCAATGCGTTGTAAACGCGAATGAAACGCGTCTTCTGACTTCTTCAGACGGTCTTTCAGAATGCCTTCATCAACCGGGAGACTCGTGAAGCCGGGGCCGGAAAGCTCCGCAAGCTCCATTAAAGCAGGTAAGTCATCCATCCGTGATGGACGCATTACATAAGGACTCGACATACTAGTTCCCCATGAGTGACTTGATACGCTTTGCATCGAGCCGGCCGTCCGCTAGACGGTTCAGAATAAGCGCAGAAAGCGTCGCCCGCTCCGAGAAGCTGTCCGTTATGACAAACTCTTCATGCGAATGAATTCGCCCGCCTCTGACGCCTAGCGTATCGACATTCGGCACCCCGGCGGCAAAGATGTTGTTACCCTCACACACGCCCCCGGTATCCACAAATTCCAGATCCAAGCCGATGGCCCGCCCCGTCGCATGGACAGCCTCGAACAAGGCCTGCTGCGCCTCATTTCGCGGTTTTGGAGGACGATAGAAGCCGCCATGAAGATGACCGGAAATCCCATCCCGCGCGATAGCCTTCTCAAAAAGCGCCTTGATCTGGCTTGTCGCCCATTCCGCACTTGCGGCATCAGGTGCACGTGCACCAAAGCGTACAATTGCCAAGTCTGGCACAATGTTCACGGCTGAGCCGGCATCGATACTTCCGACATTGAGCGTGACGCCTGCGCGTTTGCCGTTCAGCGCCTCAAGCCCGAGAACCAGTTCGGCAGCAGCCTCGATTGCACTGCGGCCTTCTTCTTTGGCGCGCCCTGCATGCGCAGCCTTGCCATGCAGAACGATATCAAAAACGGCAGAGCCTTTGCGGCCGCCAGACATCGCGCCCGTTTCCATTGCTGGCTCGTATGTCATGCCGATCATCGCGCCTGCCTGCGCCGCGCGGGTGAGATACTCAGCGCTAGCAAAGTTTCCAATCTCTTCATCCGGCGTAATGACGATGCGGTAGCCGAGTTTGTCTTTCAGTGGACCGGCTTCGAAAGCCTTCAGTGCCTCAAGCATGACGCACAGGCCGCCCTTCATGTCTGCAAGACCTGGTCCGTTAAGGCGGCCATCACCCAAATCGGTAACGCCTTCAAACGTACCCGCCGGAAAGACAGTGTCATAGTGGCCGGAAAGCACGACCTGGACTTCTGCTTCGGGGCGCGCCGTAATCTGAAGCACAGGGCCTGTTTCCCTGGCTTCAGCCTTGCCATTATCAGCAACGGCCTCGAAGCCTTCAGTTTGAACAAGCTCCACGTCAGCCTCAAGCTCTGAAAAAGCCTCTGCGAGCATGGGCGCAAAGGCTTTCAGACCGGCTGTGTTCCAGCTGCCTGTATTCACATCCGACCAGGCAGAGGTTCGTGCGATCATGGCCTGAGCAGCGTCATTCAATCGCTCACGCGCCGCCTCATCAAGGGGGGTGAGCTCCGTCAGATTTGTCAGTGTCGTCATAGCGCCTTGGTTTCACAGGTAACCAAGTTCGGCAAGTGCCATATGAATGGCGGCACAAACAAAAACGGCCCGGCTGTTAGGCCGGGCCGTTTCCTGTCGTAAATCAGTTCTTACTGAACAGTGATCGTGACTTCTGAACGACGGTTCAGAGGTTCGCGGACACCGTCACGGGTCGCCTTGGCAAGATCGGTCTCACCTTTGGCTTCCTCAGCGATGATCGCGGAGTCGATGCCACGGGCAGCAAGTGCATTGGCAACAACGTCAGCACGACGCTGGGACAGACGCAGGTTGTACGCGCTCGCACCAGAGGTATCCGTGTGACCAGCGATTGTCACGCTGCTCGGCGCACAACCAGCTTCACCACTGATGTTAGCCACAGCCTGATCGATAACCGCAGATGCCTGGCTCGTCAGGTCAGCGCGATCCCACTCGAAGTAGACCACGAACTCCTGGTCGAGGCTGGAGCACACAACTTCCGGAGCATCTGTCGTCGTCGTTGGCGGCGGCGGCGGAGGCGGCGGAGGCGGCGGAGGTGGCGGAGGTGGTGGCGGCGGAGGCGGAGGTGGTGGCGGCGGAGGCGGCGGCGGAGGCGTTACACCGAACGCATAGCGCAGACCGACAGAAGCCGTGTGGCTTGTGTAGGTAGCATCATAATCAATGCCACCATTGTAGCCGTCCATCTCGAGGTCTTCGACAACGCGGTAACGATAGCCGACGTCCAGCATAAGACGATCAGATACTTTGTACCCGAGGCCGAGAAGGCCTTGATAAGCCAGACCGGTGTCTGTGTCGCTGAAGCCGTTAGCAGCAGCTGACTGAGTGCCGTCTGTGTAAACCAAGTTGTTGGCTTTTGCATTAGCGCGAACGAAACCGACACCAAGACCGATATAAGGCTGGAGAGCGCCCTGCCGGTTGAAGTCGTACAGACCGTTCAGCATAAGGCTGGCTTCTTGGAGGTTGCCAGAACCACCAGAAAAGGCCGTGGCGGGCGGGTTGAAGAGCCCTGAAACATCAAGGTTACCACTGCCATATCCAAGGACGCCTTCAAGGCGCAGACCATTGTCGAAGCCATAACCGAAACCGGCATCAGCGCCCCAGATCTCGTTGGCGTCTGAATCGCCAGCCATGGAACCAGGCACGTTTTCGACAGCCGGATCGTGGTCGAACGTTCCGTCAAAGCTGTAAGTTACGTCAGCACGGGAATACCACCCGTCTTCGGCGTGTGCGACAAAGCCGGCCGACGCAAAAGCGGCCGCGGCTGTCGCGCACATAAGAGTTCTTTTCATACTCAATCCCCTTTAGTGTGCCGATGACGGGATTGTCCTCGGCCGCAGGTTCATACGGGTAACACCGCGTATGGTTCCTGAATAAACACATTTCTTTCTTGGGGCGAGCCTTTTCCGGAAGTTTAATGAGTAAAAACCGGGCAATTCTTGATTACCGCGACCCATTTGCAACAGATTGTTACGGGCGTTCATAATTGGGAAAGATTTGACCGCAATTGCGCCATAAACTGTCGCAGTTATTCCACATTTGGGAGAAATGGTACCGCCTCCCCGGTTCGAACGGGGGACCTCTAGATCCACAATCTAGCGCTCTAACCTACTGAGCTAAGGCGGCACGTTGAGCGGGAAATAACGCCCAAAGAAAAGTGTTTCAAGCAAAACTAGGCGATCAACTGCTACGGAGATGATTCGCCTAATTGGCTTATAGTTTTGCAACCTGTTCGAACTCCAGATCAACAGGAGTTCCACGACCAAAGATGGATACAGTCACCTTGAGGCGGCCATTCTCTTCGTCGATCTCTTCAACAGATCCTTCAAAGCCCTGAAACGGACCATCATTGACTTGCACCTGTTCGCCGATCTCAAAGGAGATCTTCGGACGCGGACGCTCTGCGCCTGTTTCCGTAGCTGTGCCAAGAATACGGTCGACTTCGCGCTGACGCACATGAAGGGGCTTCTTGCCTCCTTCTGCTCCAAGGAAGCCGGAAACTTTCGGTGTATCTTTCACAAGGTGATATACATCGTCAGTCATTTGGGCTTTCAGCAGAACGTATCCTGGGAAGTAACGGCGCTCTACGGTCTTCTTCTTGCCGCGTGCAACCTCAACAACTTCCTCGGTGGGGACCTGAATGTCCTCGATAAGGTCTGACAGTCCCTTGCGCTCAGCTTGCTCGAGAATGGTCGCTGCGACCTTCTTCTCGAAGTTTGAATAAGCGTGGACGATATACCATTTGGCTTCAGCCATGAGGCCTACGCGCTCCCTAATGAATTGTTGCCGGTCTGGTTACTGATGGATGCCTGTAATGGACTTTACGGCAAAACTGATCACCACATCAGCGGTAAAGAGAAAAAGAGCGATCAGAATAGACATGATGACAACGAAAATCGTCGCCTGGATAGTCTCCTGGCGGGATGTCCATGTCACCTTGTTACCTTCCGCGCGAACCTGCCGCAGAAAGGTAATCGGTCCTACTCGTTTCTTTTTCGCTTTATCGGCCATTCCGACTCTCTCTTGAAAAACGGGGGGTTAGCGGTTTTGCGCGGTTTAGTCCACGGTTAAGTGCACTCATTGGGCTGGTCTGCATGTGAGCGTATTGCCTTCAACATGCAAGGGCACCATTCAGTCCGCCTTGCCAAACTCTCGCCCAGGCAGCCCGGGAACGGAGACACGCACAGAAAAAAGGCTACCTGACAAAGGCCGGGAATCCAGCTCCGGGAAAGACATACCTACCCGCGCGGTTGTAATGAACAGAGTTCTCAAATCGTCTCCCCCAAAGGCAACACTGGTGGGTCGCGGCGCCGCCAGGACAATAACCTGATCAACGTCACCGTCCGGCGTGAAGCGCACAACACGGGATGAGTCCCAAAGGCAGGTCCACAAACACCCTTCCGAATCGACTGCAGAGCCATCGGGATATCCATTGAAGGAGAAGGTGTCGGCCAGCACGCGCCGGCCGGTCAGATTGTTGCCCTCCGCCTCATAATCATAGGCAAGCACCTCCTGCTCTGCCGAATCGCATGTGTAGAAGGTTTTACCGTCCGGGGAGAACTGGAACGTATTGGTGACCATGACAGAGGGAAGTCGCAACTGACTCAGTTTGCCATCTGCTGAGTAGCGATAGTACTGCCCCTGCGCCTCCTTCTCCTGATCATCCATCGTCCCGAACCAGAAAGAACCGTCAGGGGCGACCCCGCCATCATTGGTGCGATTTCCTTGGGGTTCATCTTCCAATGCCTTGAGGCGCTCATAGCCCTCTGTGGACGGATCATAGAGACCGATTTCCCGATCTCCCACCATCAGGAGATGGCCGCCATAGAGAGCCATGGCCGTCGCCCTGATTGGCAAGTCATAGCGCCGCGTATTGCCGGTGCGCGGGTTGTAACGGTGCAGCTTGGCCCGTTTGACATCCACCCACCAGAGAAAGCCCTCGCTGGGGCTCCACAACGGCCCCTCACCCAGCATACATCCGGTCGGGGCGACACATTCCGGCGTAATAATCATTAGCGTTCCATATCCAGACGGCCCAATCACTTCTTACAGGCGCTACTCATCAAGCAACCCTGCGACCTCCGCGATCTCAAGCAAGCCGTCACGGCGCGTTTCTTCTGTTGAATATTCAATAATATCGACCCCCAGGATTTCCAAGGCCAGCCCATATTGATCCAGCAAATCTCCGTCAGCGATCAGAATCACATCATCACCAGGCTCATAGTGCGCAGCTATGTCCGCTCCGATCATCAAACCTGCGAGGGCACATTGATACAATTCAGGCTTCAGCTTCCCGATCCTGCAAGCTGCATGCACAGCGAACGGAGAGACCGCGTCGTCTGTATCCAGCGACTTTTCTGTCCATTCACGGAATACGGCCTCTGAAAAGATCTGTGCTTCCGTGTGGTGCTGTTCCTTGAGGACCGCCTGCATCAGGCTGACAGTCATTTCCGTCATTATGCCAGAGATCAGGCCGTGCTCCACCACGATATGGTGGGTGTGAGTGCCCGGCATACATACCAGACCATCGGTCTCTTCAATACCGAAAAGACTGGTCTCCGGACCCATAAGAAAGTCCGGCGGGGCTGCCTGCTTCAGGCCCGGAACCAGATGCAAACCCCGCCGGGATATCAGCCCCGCGCTGATGGCATGCGTGCGACAGGGAATGGGCAGGAAGTCTGCCACCTCTTCGGGCCTGACCGAATCACCGGCCCCAGCAACGATCACAGGACAGACCGCCGCCTCCCCAAGCCATTCATGCAGGAAATAGGATGCCCTGCTTGCGCTGTCGGCAGCCGAATCTGCTGAACCTGATTCTTCTGAATGGGTCGCGATGATCTCTCCGTCATCGCCATATGACCAGGCTGACAGAGTACGTCCTGAAATGAAAACACCTATAAGTGCTGGATCTTGCGTCATGCTGTATGGGCTCGCTTTTGTGTTCCAGCAAATCTTGCCTCTATTGTGCTTGCGTTAGTCGCGTACGATGTCAATTGGCTTCTCTACTTACAGCCATTCCCTTACGCCTTGCTCACGGTCGCTTTTGCGACTGAGACAGTCTAGGAAATCCATATGTCCGATATTGCCCCTAAAGACGTAAAACTGCGCATCTCCGAGAACATGCAGCGACTGGTCGACATCATGGCCCAGCTCAGAAATCCTGATGGCGGATGTCCATGGGATCTGGAGCAGGATTTTTCCACAATCGCGCCCTACACGATTGAAGAAGCTTACGAAGTTGCGGATGCGATTGAGCGAAATGACATGTCAGACCTCCGGGAAGAATTGGGAGATCTTCTGTTTCAGGTCGTATTCCATAGCCAGATGGCTGATGAGCGTGGCGCGTTTAATGTCGCAGACGTTGCAGAAGCCATCTGTGAGAAAATGGTCCGTCGGCATCCTCATGTCTTTGATCAAGGTGACGACCGTAGCGCTGAAGAGCAGACTGTCGCGTGGGAGGCCCTTAAAGCCGCTGAACGGGCCGCCAAGGGTATCCCTCAAGCCACGCCGAGTGCTCTCGATGGGGTCGCGCTGTCCCTGCCCGCACTGCTTCGTGCCGAAAAGCTTCAGAAGCGTGCTGCCCGCATCGGCTTTGACTGGACCGATCCGGCAGACATCTTCCTGAAACTGGATGAAGAGGCAGACGAGGTGCGCGAGGCCATAGCCAGCGGTGAAGCGGACAAGATTGAAGACGAAATCGGAGACCTGCTTTTTGTCGCCGCCAATCTTGCGCGCAGAATGAAGATCGACCCTGAAGTCGCGCTACGCAGAGCCAATGGCAAATTTGAGCGCCGATTCCGCGCCATGGAAGCTTTGGCGGAGAAGAATGGGCAGGATTTTACGAAACTCGATATCGAGGCGCAGGAAGCGCTCTGGCAAGACGTGAAGCGGCTGGAACGCGGCTAAGTTGTTAGTCCGCCTTCAGGTGCGGAAACTCTGCAAAGAATTGGCCCAGCCTGTCATGGGTCAACCGGACAACCAGTTCGACATGACCGCTCTCAGCCGTCTCTTCAGAGATCACGTCCCCGTTGCGGTGAAGCCAGGCCCTGGCCCGGCCATCCGCGGGAGCAAGATCCAGCACGAGCTCGCTAGCACCTCGTAGCAGGGCCCCTTCGATCTCGAAGAGCAGCTCTTCAATGCCTTCTCCCGTCAATGCCGAGACCAGGACTGCAGGCTGTTCCCTGTCACCATGTGCGGCATAGGAGAGGGCTTCGGCCCGCTCAGGCGGCAGGGCGTCACTCTTGTTCCAGGCCTCAATCATGGGCGGCAAAGGCAGGCCCGTCTCTTTTTGAAGACGCTCCAGAACCAGCATCACATCATGCGCCTGATCCAGGTCCGCAGGGCTTGAGCGGTCCCGCACATGGACGAGCAAATCCGCCTGCATCGCCTCTTCCAGCGTTGCCTGGAAGCTGTCGATCAGGTGCGTCGGCAGATCCGTGATGAAGCCGACCGTATCGATAAGTGCTGCTTCACCTAGCGTTGGCAAGTCGAACCGCCGGATAGTCGGGTCAAGCGTTGCAAACGGCATGTCGCGCGCAAAGACATTGGCGCCCGAGATTCGGTTGAACAGAGTAGACTTGCCGGCATTTGTGTAACCGACCAGAGCGATGACCGGCTTGCCACTCCGCTTGCGCCCCGCTCGCTGAACCGCGCGTGTGCGCTTCACATCTTCAAGATCGCGGCGCAGCCGCAGGATCTTCTCGTCCAGCATCCGCCGGTCAGCTTCCAGCTGGCTTTCACCCGGTCCGGACAGGAAGCCTCCACCGCCGCGCTGACGTTCTAGGTGCGTCCATGTACGTACAAGGCGGGACCGTTCATAGAGCAGCCGGGCGAATTCGACCTGAAGCCGCCCTTCCTTGGTCCTCGCACGCAGGCCAAAGATTTCCAGAATCAGACCTGTCCGGTCGATTACTTTCACTTCAAGACGGCGCTCAAGGTTGCGTTGCTGTACCGGGGTCAGATCGCCGTCGATTACGGCGATGGTGCACTCATGCGCTTTTAAGTCTTCAGCGAGACGGTCAAGAATACCGCCAGACAGGAGAACAGATGAATTGACCTTCCGCACATGCTCCGGCCGCAGGAAGGCCAGCTCACAGCCCAAAGCCTCAACCAGACCCGCAGTCTCCTGCAAGCGGTCTTCTGTTGGACGATTGGCAGGGGTGAACCACGGAATAACCGCACCGGCCACTTCTGGCACCGGCGTGCGATCAATCATCTTGTCGTTCAAGAGGACTTATTCCTCATCCATTTCCTCATCAAAGAGCTGCACAGGGGCGCTCGGAGCGATGGTGGAGATAGCATGTTTGTAGACCAGTTGCGGCGGACGACCGTCGCCACGCAACAGGACGCAGAAATTGTCGAACCACGTCACCACACCCTGCAGCTTAACACCGTTAACAAGGAACACGGTCAAAGGCGTGCGGGATTTCCTGACGGCATTCAGAAATGTATCTTGCAAGTTCTGCTTCTTGTCAGCTGACATAACGTCGGTCCAATCTGGCTTGTTCTTCTTATGTGTCGCGAGCTAACGAGATTACAGGGCTTGTGCAAGTGCGAACAACCGTTAGCCCCGCCAAAAACTCACAGAAAGCGCTGGAAAAAGGGCAAGGATTTCCAATCGCCCAAGGATCATCGCAAAAATGGTCAATAAATCGGCAGCTGGGTTGAGATTGGAGGCATAATCCCCCACCACCGCTCCAGAGTTGGTGAGACTGCCGATGGAGAGCCGGATTGAGGGATCAAAGCTCTCTCCTAGAAAGCTGTACCCGATCATCACGGCGAACACCGCAAAAATATAGGCAATCAGGTACACCCAGACGCCAATCACGCTGCGCTCATCCAGTTCGCGGTCCCTGAACTGAAACCCGAGAATGGAGCGTCTGTAGCCCAGCTGGCGGAATTCCTGACCAGCCCGTCGTGACAGCACAATGAAACGCGCAATCTTCACGCCGCCGGCAGCAGACAGCGCCGATCCGCCGATAAGAGCCGGCAAGACGAGGACCGTTAGCGGAATGCGCTGATAGTCATTGGGGTCGGAAAGAGCCAGGCCCGACGTTGAAAGCGCTGAAATCGCCCAAGAAAGCCCCTCCGTGACATTCAGATTTGAGAACACGGCAGCCAGGACAAAGACGCCAATCAGAATAAGGAAAAGCACCAGCTCAGGGTCCGTAATGGCCTTCAGCGGCTTCCAGTCTCGTAAAGGCAGCCAGATGGCGAGCCCCATGGCGCCCACGATCAATCCTATCCCCAACACGATCGAAGGACCTGTATCCAACGGCGGACGATCAACGCCAGCAGGATCAACAAGGCCAGTCGTCAGAACGCTCACCGCGTCTCCCAGCGCTCGCTCGGCAGGCACTCCGAGAAGCACCAATGCAGCGAACAGCGCCAGAATACTGATTGCCATCATGACGCAAACGACACGCGCAACGCGCGGTACCGCATCAAAAAAGCTCGTTTCAGGCACCGTAAACAAGACCGTCCGGTGAATACCCGGTCCGCCCAGATTCAGTGCCGCCAGAACGCTGGCCGCCGTCACAATTGTCGCGAGCCCGCCAAGCAAGTGGAGCATTCCGCGCCAGACCACCAGACTGATGGGCCAGACATCATTTTCCACATCAATCACGGATTGCCCTGTCGTCGTCAGGCAGGACGTCGCCTCATGCAAGGCACGGGTGATGCTGTCATTATCGACACCGAGGATGAATGGCAGTGCAGCCACGACCGGCGTGATGAACCACCAGAGTATAACCGTGCCGAGCGCATCTGACGGCATTGCCTTGCGGCTCGGCTTGGGGGTCAGCAGCAGCACGCTGCTGGCCACCACAATTATCGTCAGGATCATCGCGATAAACGCAAAGGTCTGACTATCCTCACCTGCAAAAAAGGAAATCACGACAGACGGCACGGCCGCCGCCGCCACGATCAGCATGAGAAGAGCAAGTACCCGGACGACAGACGCGTAATACATGGAATCAGAAGAAGTCGGGGCTGACCCGGAAGTACTTCTCGACCTTTCTTACCAGTTCCCCTTGATAGAAGATAATTAGATGGTCTTCAGCGCGCACGGTCACATCAGGACCGGCAATCAGAACCTCTTTGCCACGGATCACGGCAGCGGCCGTCACCCCTTCCGGCAGATCGTCATAGCCGAGAGATTTGCCGATAAGGCTGGAGGATTCCAGCGTAACGCCTTCAGCCACTTCTGCTTTGCCGTCTTCAATTGATTGAAGACCCAGAATACGCCCACGCCGCATGCGCAGCAGGATCTGCGAAACAGTCAAAGCGCGCGGATCAAGCACAGCATCTACCCGCAAATCACGCGCAAGCCCGGCCAGCTCGGTGGCATTGACGAGCGAAAGCGTGCGCTTCGCCCCTGCCCGTTTGGCAAGATTGGAAATCAGCAGATTGGCCTTGTCATCATTGGTGATGGCAATAACGAAGTCCGCCTTCGCGGCACCCGCCTCGGCCAGAATATCCGGGTTGAGACCGTCTCCCTGAATAACGATTGTCCGCTTCACCTTGGAGACGACTTCGTTCGCGCGGTCGGCATCATTCTCGATCAGCCGGATGCGGTGGTTGCCCTCTCGCTCAAGCGTGCTAGCGACATACAGGCCCACATTACCGCCGCCCACGATTACGACATGTCCGGTACGCTCGGTGTCACGGTTAAAGATCGACGTCAGCCTGTCTGCATGCTCATCCAGCACAGCCACATAAGCGCGATCACCAGGCTTCAGCACATCATTGGAGCGCGGTGCGCGAACTGACTCGCCCCGACCGATTCCGACGATCCGCGCCGAAAGATCAGGAAACAGGCCGCGCAACTGATCAACCGCAGTATCGAGCAGAGGATTGCTCTCATCGATCTCAAGGCCCAACAGGCGGATCCGGCCATTGCCAAAGGTCGCGCTCATGACAGCACCCGGCGTACGGAAACGCTGCAGGATGGCTTCCCCCACTTCGACTTCCGGCGAAATCACCATATCTATCGGCAGCCCCTCCCGGGAGAAGATATTCTTCCAGGCCGGGTCGATATAGGATTGATCGCGAACGCGCGCGATCTTGTAAGGCACCGAGAACAGCGTGTGGGCAATCTGGCAGATCACCATGTTGATTTCATCAAAATGCGTGACGGCGATGATCATCTCGCAATCTGCCGCGCCGGCTTTCTTGAGCACATCCGGATGCGCCGCATGGCCCGTAAAACCACGTACATCCAGATCCGTCGAAACCTGGTCCACCAGATCCGGGTTTTCATCAATGATGGTGATATCGTGCTTCTCGCGCGCGAGACGCCGGGCAATTCCGTGTCCCACACGGCCTGCTCCGCAAATCAGAACCCGCATTGTTTACAGCCCTTCGACAGCGTCAGCCGTCCTGACGAGTGAGATTAGAGTTAACGCCCAAAGCCTTTAATTTTCTGTGCAGCGCGGAGCGTTCCATTCCAATGAATTCTGCAGTTCGCGATATATTTCCGTTAAAGCGCGTAATCTGAAGCGCAAGATATTCACGCTCGAACTGCTCGCGCGCATCGCGCAGGGACAGGCCGACCAGTTCAGCAGACCCGGCTTTGGACATGTCAGCGCCTTGGGCCCCTGAATCCTTGGGCAGCTCATCCACACTGACAGGCCGGCTCGCATCGGACGGAGACAGGATCAGGATACGCTCCACCACATTCCGCAATTGACGGATGTTTCCCGGCCAATCCATCGACTGCAGCACCGCCATGGCTTCCTGCGAGAAGGCGCGCGGCGTCAAGCCTGAAGAATCGGCAATACGATCCGTGAAGTAGCGCACCATGTCGCCAATATCATCGCGGCGCTCAGCCAGTGACGGCACGCGTAGCGGCACAACACTCAAACGATAATAGAGATCCTCCCGGAATCGCCCCTCATCGATCTCTTTCTTGATGTCTTTCGTCGTGGCGGACATCACGCGGACATCGACACTTACATCAGACCGTCCTCCAACGCGCTGGAATCGCTGCTCCGTCAGCACCCGAAGGATCTTGTTCTGTGTGCCCAGCGGCATGTCCGCCACTTCATCCAACAGAAGAGTTCCATTGTGCGCCTTCTCGAATAGGCCGATGCGCGTGGTGCGGCCTTGGGAGTCCTCCTCGCCGAACAACGCGCTTTCCATCTGATCCGGCGCGATCGTTGCAGCGTTAACCACGACAAACGGGCCATTCTCACGCTGGGAGTTGCGATGGATCAGCCGCGCGGCCAATTCCTTGCCGGAGCCGGCCGGCCCCGTAATCATCACGCGGGAATTTGTCGGGGCGACCTTGTCGATGGATGCGCGCAAATTCGCTGCGGCCTGGCTGTTGCCGATCCACTGCTCATCATCGCCCGCGCGGTTCTTGAGGGCCGCATTCTCATATTTCAGCGCCGCCGACTCGATGGCACGTTCAATGAGGTGCAGAAGACGATCAGTTTTGAACGGCTTCTCAATGAAGTCATACGCTCCGCGCCGGATCGCTGCGACAGCCGTTTCGATATTGCCGTGTCCGCTGATCACAATGACGGGCAGGATCGGATCTATCGACTTGAAATATTTGAGCAATGACAGCCCGTCCATGCCGCTACCCTGTAGCCAGACATCCAGGACAACCAGCCGCGGTGTACGTGCGCGTACCTGATCAATCGCATTTTCCGCCGTGTCTGCCGTTCGAACAGAATAGCCTTCATCGCCCAGAACGCCCGCGATCAGCTCGCGAATATCCGGTTCGTCATCAACAACAAGAATGTCAAATGCCATGATGCTGGCTCCTCTACACTAAACCGGCCGATACCGGCGGGGTCTCATTATCGTTATCTTCTGCCGTGAGCTGAGGGATCTCAGCCGACAGGGTATCATGCGGCAACCATACCCGGACACGCGCGCCGCGCAGTTCGTCGAGACGATTCTGCAGCGATATCGAGCCGCCATGGTCGGCAATGATTCTATTCACAATGGCGAGTCCCAGCCCGGTCCCCTTCTCCCGCGTAGTCACATAAGGCTCCAGCAATCTGTCGCGTGTATCCTCAGGGAACCCTGGGCCGTTATCCTCAATCGTGATTTCAATCCCGGCATCATTCTGGTCCAGTGTGACGCGAATGCTGCCTTGCACTTCCATCTCTTCAGGCATGCCCTCAATGGCTTCGGCCGCGTTCTTGAGCAGATTACCCAGGGCCTGCCCGATCAGCCTTTCATCGCCCAGGTATCGGACTTCTTCCTCATCGCACTCAAAGCCGACATTGATTTCCGGTGTCACGACGCCTTGAGAAAAGCTGGTCGCTTGCAACAGTGCCTTCATGTCGAAAACATCTGCACTCGGCTTGGGCATCCGCGCGAAGGAAGAAAATTCCTCAACCATGCGGCCAATATCACCCACCTGGCGCAAAATCGTCTCAATACAACGGTCGAACACACCATCATGATCATCAATCTTGCTGGCATAGCGCCTGCGAATACGCTCCGTAGACAGCATGATTGGTGTCAACGGATTGCGGATTTCGTGAGCAATCCGGCGCGCTACATCCCGCCAGGCAAGCTGGCGCTGCGCATTCACAAGCCGGGTTGTGTCGTCAAAGGTCAGCACACAACCGCCGGTCGGATCAGGCGCCGTTTTAAGGCGGAAATGCCGAATGCTGCCGCTACGGTTCATATCAATGGAGGCATCAACGGGCGCACCATGCTCCAATGTGTCCTTCACATAGCGTACAAAATCCGGCGCCACATCCTGCAGCTTCTCACCCGGCATGATTTCCTCGATGCCCAGCAGATCGCCCGCTGAGCGGTTGGCCAGCGTCACCGTCATTTCCGGATCCATCCGAATCACACCGGCGCTGACTTCCGCCAGCAGCGTCTCGACAAACTTGCGCCGGTCTTCCTCAACCTCGCGCGCGCTGATCAATGCGTGGCGCTGCTCGGACAATTGCTCCGTCATCGCATTAAAGGAATGGCTGAGCGCGTATACTTCATCCTTGGCACCCGAGACTGGAACTCTGACCGTAAGGTCCCCGTCGCGTACTGCATGAGCCGCTGTCGCGAGTCGGCCGATGGGCCCGGTCACGCGTCCTGCAGCTTCCAGGCCAAGACGGCCGGCCAGCAACAAGACGAGCGCCGCAATCTGGGCATAGCCAATCGCAAAGATGGTCTGCAGCCGTCCGCCTTGCCGCTTGGCATTGTTGTATTGAATGATCTCGGCTTCCGCCTCACGCAGACGCACGGCGGCATTGCGGTCAAAATTCTTCACCGTGTAGATATATCCGTCGACAGGCTCGGAAATCTTGATAATTGCCGTCGCAACGCCCCGGTTCTCGTAAAGCGTTGTCGCAATCTCTCCCTTGTCAGCCTCCTCAAAGGCAGATGCTGGCGGCGGGATCAGGATTGCATCCTGCACGCTCTCTTGGGCGAGCAATTCGACGCCATCCGCGCCAAGGATCGCAATGGTCAGAAAATCCCGGAAGGCAAGTTCGGAACGAAGACCTTCAGCAAATGTCGCAGAAGCTTCTGAGGTAAGCGTCAGCTGGCCATCCTCGTCAGACATGCGAGCTTCCACTTCACGCGCGAAATTCTCCACATCAAGCGCTGCGAGGCGCAAATCAGCGTCGAATGTCGTCTCGAAATTGTCGACATAGTTGCGGAAGATCTCAGCGTTCTTCTCCATCACGGAATCGACACGCTCGCCCAGCCATTTGTCGATGCCTTGCGTGAAAACGGCTCCCAGGAACACGGCCACGATCGCTGACGGCACAAGCGCGGAGAAGCCGAACAACATAACGAAGCGTCGCGCCAAACGCCCCTTGCCTTCGCCCTCACTGCTTGACTGAATGGAAAGATACTCACGCACCACAATCGTGGTCAGCACGATGATGACAACAAAGTTCAGGCCCAGCAGCCATGGCGTTGCGCCCGCTGTTGGATTGTCCGGGTCAACACCGGAGATCGCCATAAAGGTCGCAAACACCGCCACAAGCGCAGCGATGATGAAGAGGCCTTCGAAAAGCGCCCAACTTGCCTTTGTAGCTTGCTGACTAAGTGTATTCGACAACTACACACCGCTGGTACATGGCCACCCCGGCCCGTTGCATTAATGGAACACATGCGTGCCCTGAACGCAACACTGAGGCGTTTAAGCCACAGTCAGTAGAGTCGTCAATTAGTCTTCTGCAATGCCCAGCGCGTTGATCTTCGCTCTTAGAGTGTTCCGATTCATGCCGAGAAGCTGTGCAGCCTTCACCTTGTTGCCAGCCGTGACAGACAGGGCCAGCCGGATCAGCGGCCGCTCAACCTGGTCAATAACGCTCGAATAGACGGACGAATCGTCTTCTTCGCCGCTCGCGATAAGATCGCCCATGATGTAGCGGTGCAAAAGCGTTTCGATGTCTTTCTCAAACCCTGCACTGGAGCCCTTTTGCTCGCTGGCACCTGCTCTCAGCTCCCGCTCCACATCCCGTAAGGTGATCGTCTCGTCGGGACAAAGTACGGCCAGGCGCAGAACCAGATTCTCCAGTTCGCGCACATTGCCCGGCCAATCATAGGCGGTCAGTAGATCAAGCGCGGATTTGTCAAAGCTCTTGGCGGCGAGCCCCTGACGCTGCGCACGGATCAGGAAGGCTCGGGCCAGTTCCGGAATGTCTTCCTTACGCAGGCGCAGCGGCGGCATGGTCAGGCGCACCACATTCAGCCGGTAATATAGGTCTTCGCGGAACTTGCCATCATCGACCAGACGGCCAAGATTGCGACGGGTGGAGGCAATGATGCGCGCGCCGCTGGAATCCCGCATCAACTTGACCAGCTGCGTCTGAGCCTCAGCCGGCAGATCGCCGATCTCATCCAGATACAGTGTTCCGCCCTTCTGGTGCACAGCCCCCTGCTCACCATTCGCGCCAAACAGCTGGCGATTGATCTCCGATGCCGGCAGGGCCGCCAGATCAAGCGCCACAAACTTGCCTTCCTTGGCGTCTCCCAGCTGGTGAATGGCGCGCGCGGCAAGCTCTTTGCCTGTGCCGCTTTCACCTTCGATCAGAACGGTCAGGTCTGTGTTCATCACCTTGGCGATGATGCGGTACACTTCCTGCATCGCGTCCGAGCGCCCGATCAGGGGTAGCCCCGCATCGCTGATGGCCTTTTGGGATTCAGGATTGATCGATCGCGCAGAAACCTTTGGCTGCGATTTCAGGGCGCGCTGCACCAGGCCCGACAGCATGTCGATGTCGAAAGGCTTCGGCAGATAGTCAAACGCACCATGCTGGGCAGCAGATGCTGCCGTCAGGATTGTGTTTTGACCGCTCATCACAATGAAGGGCAATTCCGGGCGCGCCAGTTTCAGCGACGGGATCAGGTCAAAAATCGATGCATCACCCAGATACACATCGGTGACGACCACATCACCCTCACCATTGCGAACCCAACGCTCAAGCGCTTCCGGAGAGCTGGTTGCACGCACTTCATATCCGGCCGCCACCAATGTCTGGTTCACGATCAGCCGGATGCTTGCATCATCTTCTGCAAGCAAGACAGTCTTCTCAGCCATGAACTTTTTCCTCTGTGCCAAGCGGCAGTAAAACTGCAAAACGTGTAGATCCCGGGACACTGTCGACCCGGATTTGTCCGCCATGGGCGGTGATGACTTCCTTCACAATCGACAGGCCAAGGCCGCGGGCGCCCGACTTACTGCTCTGGAAAACCTCGAAAATCGTGCCCTGGCGGTGCCGCGGAATACCCCGGCCATTGTCTTCAACCGATACCAGCATGGCGCGGCGCAGGCCTGATCCGAGACGCGCCTGCCGGAAGGACAGACCCGCCGCATACGACGTGCGAACACTGACCTTGCCGGAAGCGCCCTCTTCGCTGGCCGCCTCGGCCGCATTGCGGATCAAATTCTGGAAGGCCTGCTGAAGATGGTCTGAATCTCCCATCAATTGCGGCAGCGATGGATCGAAATCCCGTTTGAACTCGACATGTGATCCCATGGCGGCCTGCTCCGATGCCAGGACGCGATCAAGCACAGCATGAATATTGAACGGCTCCATCTGCGGCGCAGAGAACAGCTCAAACGCCGACAGGCGGTTCACGAGACGCTCGATACGCCGGGCTTCTTCCTTGATGATCTCCAGCAGCTCGGCCTGGCCATCGACACCATGCCGCTCTAGCAGCTGAGCCGCGCCAATGATGCCGCCAAGCGGGTTCTTCACTTCATGCCCCAGAATACGCCCAAAGCCGGCAACCCCTGCGGCGGAGTCATTTGCATCGCGCGTGGCCGCCTCGCAAAGAGCGATCATGTAGCCATTATCATCCGTCGTCCGCACCCAGATGTCGCAAATCTGGCGGGACAACAGGCCGGGACCGCTAACCGGTGTTCCGGGGGCTGCAATGTCGCCCACAGTTCTCTGCACGCGGTCCAGCAACTCGAATACAGGCGAGTCATGATAAACAATTTCGCTGAGTGGTTTGCCCTTCATGGCCCGGCGAGAGAGCTGAAGCAGGCTCTCGCAAGCGGCGTTCACTTCGATTATGCGCCGCCGCTCATCCACGAGCATCAGCGCGATCGGAGACAAGTCTCCCAGTCTTGGCGGCGAAAGTGCTGTATTCGTTGCCATCACACAGGCTCCATTTCCCGGGACAGCGCATAGGCATCCCGAAGGCCAATCACGAGGTCAGTCACATCATCGATCTGACAGAGGCGGGACCGGAGCGTGCGGCGCTCTAACGGTTCCATGGGCAGGTCCAGCGCATCAATGGCGGCGGAGATATGCTTTCGCACCGTCCGGATGCCCAGCAGCTCTCCATAGAGTTCGACACTGTCAAAAACCTGCTCGATCAAGCTGTCGTATTGATCCGCCAGCGAGGGGGTCTGGTATACGCGCCCCTCCAGCTGGGCTGCGATCTGGCCGGGCAGCCAGGGCTGCCCCATCGCCGCCCGGCCGATCATAACCCCGTGCGCACCAGATTTCTCCAGCGCAGCACGGGCGTCCCCCGCGGACGTAATGTCTCCATTGACGATCACCGGAACTGAAACGGCCTGCACCGTGTCAGCCACTCGCGCCCAGTCTGCCTTCCCCTTGTAGAACTGGCAGCGTGTTCGGCCGTGCACCGTGATCGTCTGCACGCCAAGACGCTCCGCCTCAGAGGCGAGCTCTGGCGCATTCAGCATGTCATCATCCCAGCCAAGCCGCATCTTCAGCGTCACCGGAATGTCTCCTGCGCCCTCAAGCGCAGCAGAAATAATATCCAGAGCCAAAGGCATATCACGCATAAGGGCCGAGCCAGACTGGCCGCCGGTCACCTGGCGGGATGGGCACCCCATATTGATGTCGATGACATCAACCCCCGTCTCTCGCAGCAAGTGCGCCCCTGCAAGCATGTCTTCCGGACGACGGGCCGCCAACTGCACGATCCAGGAGGCCTCTCCCTCATGACGGCAAACACGCCGCACCACGTCAGGACGAGCCGTCGCCAGCATCTCTCCGGCAACCATTTCAGAGACAACCGCAGGCGCTCCAAAGCGCACGGCCTGCCGACGCATGGGGGCATCGGTGGCACCGGACATCGGCGCGAGCCATACTCTGGGTGCTCGAAATTTAATCATTTGCCCATCTTTCCATTTTTTCATCTTTTCGCAAGTGCACAATATGCGTGCAGGTGCATTCCCTGCAGCGAACTTGCAGTATAGCCACAGGCGGCGTCCTCCCGTAGAAGGCGGCGCATGAGAAATACCATCGCGATCATTGTTGCCGCCGGACAAGGCCGCCGCGCTGAAACAGCCCTGCCAAAACAATGGCAAATGCTGAACGGCAAGCCCGTTATCAGCTGGTCGATCGAGGCTTTTATCTCGCATCCTCAGGTCGATGAAGTGATCGTTGTGACGAGTGCAGACATCCCTGAAAATGTCGATTTAAGCGGCGTAAAGCTCGCCAAAGGCGGCGAAACGCGGACGCTCTCGGTCAGAAGTGGCCTTGATGCCATCTTGTCGCCCGCCGATGACACGGCCGTGCTGATCCACGACGCAGCCCGACCGGGCCTGACGCATCAGATCATTGATGAGCTTCTCGCGGCACTTAAGACATCTGACGCTGCGGCCCCCGCGCTGCCGGTTCAGGACGCCCTCAAGCGTCAGAATGGGAACGCGCTGGAAACAGTCTCCCGCGATGCGCTGTACCGCGTACAAACACCGCAAGCCTTCGCCTATGGCACAATCAGCAAAGCACTGGAATCTGCGACGGATCTGGTCGACGACCTCGCCGCCGTAGAAGCCCTTGGGGCGACCGTTGCGCTGGTGAAAGGCTCAGATCGCCTGCACAAGATCACCTATGCCGAGGACTTTGACATGGTTTCACGCCTGATGAACTCGTCTCTCGCCCCCATAAGAATGGGAAGCGGCTTTGACGTTCACGCCTTTGAGCCCGGCGATCATGTCACGCTTTGTGGTGTCAAAATCCCTCATAGCGCGCGTCTCAAGGGACACTCTGACGCGGATGCTGCCTGGCACGCCCTGACCGACGCCATTCTGGGTGCCGTCGCACTTGGAGACATCGGCGACCACTTCCCGCCGAGCGACGACCGCTGGAAGGATGCAGACAGCGGCATCTTTCTCAAGGCAGCCCAGAGCCTCGCCCTGGATGCGGGCTATGCCATCGCGAATTGCGACATCACGGTCATCTGTGAAGCGCCGAAAGTGAAGCCCCACCGGGAAGCAATGCGCCTCCGCACGGCAGAACTGCTGGGCCTTCCCCTCGATGCGGTCAGCGTAAAAGCTACCACGACCGAAGGCCTTGGATTCACCGGACGGCGAGAGGGCATTGCTGCAGAGGCCGTCGTCTCTCTCGTCCGCACTGAAGGCTAACCCCATCCATCGCAGATCTGGCAAGTTTCCGGCTTCACGCCAGACGGAACTGCCCCTAACCTGTTGCCATGTTTCCAGATCGCCTCCGCAACCTCGCCATGCTCATCCTCGACGACGCCGAACAGGCCCGTCTTCGCATCTGCACCGCCGAAAGCTGCACGGGTGGCCTGCTCGCCGGGCTATTGACGGATATCCCCGGCAGCTCGGCCGTGTTTGAGCGTGGCTTCGTGACCTACTCAAACCGCGCAAAAGAAGAGATCCTCGGAATTCCAGGCGATGTGTTGGCAGACTATGGCGCCGTCTCAGAGCCGGTCGCCCGGATGATGGCCGAAGGCGCGCTTGAAGCCAGTCGCGCGAACATTGCGGTTGCGATCACCGGCGTTGCAGGCCCTGGCGGCGGTACGCCGATGAAGCCCGTGGGCACAGTGCATATTGCCTGCGCCCGCGAAAATCGCGCGGTCGTGCACGAAATGCTTCAGACGGGTGATATTGGCCGCGAACAGATTCGTCTGGCTGCGATGGAATGTGCCCTGAAGCTTATTCAGCTACAAATCAGTTAGCGGCCGCCCCATAGCGACGGCCAGCCTCTGCCATGAAGGCTGACAGGATCTTGCTAACAGCCAGATCATGATTGGCCGCTGCCAGCATGCCGATGAACGGGTTCTTGAAGTCGTAATCGATATTGAGAGAGATATCACTGCCATGCTGGTCAGCGGACAGGATACGCCATTGCGCCTTCAGCTTGCGGAACGGTCCCTTGATCAGGGTCGCCGTCACGACGCCCTCTTCAGGATCGCCCTCAACCCGCGTCGAAAAGCGCTCAACGAAGCCCTTGAAGCCCACCACCGCCTCGCCCACGCAATCAAAGCTGCCATCCGGCCTGCGTATCTCATCGGAGACGCGCATGGCGGTGATCCATTTGATGAAGTCCGGATAGCGCCGGATATCCGAGACGAGCTCGAAGGCCTGCTCCCCACTATAGGGGACGCGAACGGATTTCGAAAATTGCGGCATGCCTACTCGGCAGCTGCAAGCTGAGCTTCACGAGCCGCACGCAGCTGGGCAAAGTCTTCCCCGGCATGGTGCGAAGAGCGCGTCAGCGGAGACGCCGAAACCATAAGGAAGCCCTTCGCGCGCGCAATCTCTTCATACGCCTTGAACTCTTCCGGAGAGACATACCGATCAATCGCGGCGTGCTTGCGGGTCGGCTGCAGGTACTGACCAATCGTCAGGAAGTCGACACCGGCAGAGCGCATGTCGTCCATCACCTGCATGACCTCTTCCTTCGTTTCACCCAGGCCGACCATCAGGCCGGATTTGGTGAACTGGTTCGGATCGCGATCCTTGACCTTCTGAAGCAGGCGCAGCGAGTGGAAATAACGCGCACCCGGACGGATAGAGAGATACAAACGCGGCACCGTCTCAAGATTGTGGTTGAACACATCCGGCTTGGCGTCGATCACGCGGTTCTCCCAGCCATCCTTGCGCAGGAAGTCCGGCGTCAGAATCTCGACTGTCGCGTCTGGAGCCGCGGCCCGGATTGCTTGGATCGTATTGACGAAGTGCATGGCCCCGCCATCGGTCAGGTCATCGCGGTCCACAGAAGTGATCACGACGTGCTGCAGGCCCATTTCGGCGACGGCCTCGGCCACACGGCGCGGCTCGTCTTCATCGACGCGGCCAGGCGTTAGCGGCTTGCCGGTGGAGACATTGCAGAAACTGCAGGCCCGGGTGCAGATCTCACCCAGAATCATCATTGTGGCGTGCTTCTTGTCCCAGCACTCGCCAATATTCGGACAGCCGGCTTCCTCGCAGACTGTGACGAGCCCCTTGGACTTCACAATCTGTCGCGTCTCCGCATAGCCTTGAGACGTCGGCGCTTTCACCCGAATCCATTCAGGTTTGCGCATCACCGGCGTGTCGGGCCGGGACTGCTTTTCCGGGTGGCGGTGTTTGCGACCCGCTGGGGTAAGATCAATCAGGTTTGCCATGGCGCGAAGATGGACTTGAGAGCGTGCTACATCAAGGGAAATACACTGCAGAGTGTATATGCAAACTTGCAATATGCCTTGCGGCATAGTCCTTAAGTGACAAAATATTACAGAAAGTGAGGCGCCGCCTCGGAGGAAACAAAGGCCAACATGACCGGACACACCATCCCTGCGCCCTTGACGTATAAGCCATCCCGCACACGCACAGACCTTTTCAACGCCCTGTATCGCGCGAAAAAGGAGTTTGGCGGCGACAAGATTGCCATCATTGACGGGGACGAGCGCGAACTCAGCTATAATGAAATTATCCGCGCATCCTTCGCGCTCGGCTCTGCCCTGCGCAAAGGCACAAAGCCCGGCGAATCTGTCGGCATCATGCTGCCAACCGGCGCAGGTGCCGTGATCGCCTTCTTTGCCCTTAGTGCGTTTAACCGCATCCCTGCCATGCTGAACTTCACGGCAGGCTCAAAGAACCTGAAAGCCGCCATGCAGGCAGGCAAGGTGAAGCGAATCATCACCGCTCACCGCTTTGTTGAACTCGGTGAATTGGGCCCACTTGTCAGCGAACTCTCCAAGGATGCCGAAATCGTCTATCTGGAGGATGTCCGCGAGAACCTGTCCCTCGGCGACAAGGTGGCTGGCGCCCTCGGCCCGCTTCTTCCCGGGCTCGTGCGAAAGCAGGCACGCTACAAAACACCCGGAGTCGTGCTGTTTACCTCAGGCACCGAGGGTGAACCAAAAGGTGTTGTCCTCAGCCATGAGAATGTCATCGCAAATGTGGAACAGGTGCGGGCCCATATCGGCCTGGACATAGATGCAGACAAATTGTTCAATCCTCTTCCAACATTTCACTGCTTCGGGCTGACGGTAGGCGCTGTCCTGCCACTGATTGCCGGCATTCCTGTCGTCTTCCACCCTTCCCCTCTGCAACCACGCGAGATCGTCAAACGCATCCGCGCGACAGCCTCCACCATCCTGCTCGCCACAGATACATTCATCTCTCAATATGCCCGGGTTGGCGCAGACGGAGATATGAGTTCCATTCGCCTGGCGGTCTGCGGTGCTGAGCGCGTGAAAGATGAGACCCGCGCGCTGGTGCGCCGCAAATTCGAAATCGAGATTCTCGAAGGCTATGGCGCGACAGAGGCCTCACCAGTCGTGGCCGCCAATCAGTGGGAGCGGAACAAGCCCGGCACGGTGGGCGTCCTGATGGCCGACATGGAATCAAAGCTGATCCCTGTGGACGGCATTGATAATGGCGGACGCCTGCACATTCGCGGTCCCAACATCATGATGGGATATCTACGCCCTTCCAGCCCGGGCATCCTTGAGCGCCCTGAAGATGGCTGGCACGACACAGGCGATATTGTTGCCATCGATGAGGAAGGCTTCATCCGCATCATGGGACGCGTAAAGCGGTTCGCGAAAATTGGGGGAGAGATGGTCTCCCTTGCCGTCGTCGAGAATTGTGCCAGTGCCATCTGGCCTGACAATCTTCACGCCGCCGTCACCCTTCCCGATCCACGCAAGGGGGAGCAGATCATTCTGCTCAGCGATACCAAAGCCTGCAATCGCGACGACATTCTGGCCTGGGCCAAGAATCACGGCGTGCCGGAATTATCTGTGCCCAAGCGCGTCTATCATGTCGAAGAGATTCCCGTGCTAGGAACGGGCAAGGTCGATTATGGCGCGGTTCAGAGAATGGCCGAAAGCCTTCTGAACGACTAAGCGGAGGTCGCCCGTCGCACGGGCATATGCTTCTTGCCCCAGTCGCGAAGTGTCAACAGAGCCGGCGCCAGCTCCTGACCCTTGTCCGTCAGCACGTAGTCATACCGCTTAGGAGTGGTGCTGTAGGCCTTGCGCTCCAGAACTCCGGACTCAACAAGCCGCTTGAGTCTGTCCGCCAGAATGTGGCGCGTCATGCCACTCGATTCGATGAACTGCTCGAACCGCGACATTCCCAGGAAGCAGTCACGCAGGATCAAAAGCGTCCAACGATCGCCCACGATTGAGAGCGTCCGCGCGACAGGGCACCAATTATCGGAAAGATCAGACCATTTCATGCTGACAAGCCTATCCTGATTTGCCATAGTTCCAAAACGAAACTTACCTTGAGGGTCAACATGTCAGGCAAGCTCGAATTCTTTTTCGACTATATCAGTCCTTTTTCATATGTGGCGAATGCGGCTGTAAAGGATCTCCAGGCCAAAACAGGCACGCAAATCGTGTTTCGCCCGATATTCCTGGGCGCGATCATGCGCGAAACTGGCAATCGACCGCCCGGCATGGTGCCCGCCAAAGGCGCCTATATGGTAAAAGACCTCGCCCGCTGCAGCGCCCGTCATGATCTGCCCTTCCGCATGAATCCCCTCTTCCCGATCGTGGACACGCGTAAGCTGTTGAAAGCGACGTGCGGTATGGCATCAGACCCAATTCGCCAGCAGGCCTTTATCGACATCTGCTTTCATCACATGTGGGCGGCGGAGCCCGCGCTTAATCCTGCAGACGACACTTCAATCGAGGCCATGTGCAAAGAGGCAGGTATCAGCTTTGAAGAGATCACCGTCCTTGCCGAAGAGTCAGAAAATGGCGACGCGCTGAAGACCAATACCGCGGACGCCATTTCACGCGGCGCCTTCGGAGCGCCGACCTTCTTCGTCGGTGACGAGATGTTCTTCGGCCATGACCGCCTGGACTATGCGGCCGAGGCGCTGGCCGCTCAGGCGTAAATGCCAGCCTTCTCAGCGAGATCCTTGTAGGGTGTCTCTGGGCGCGGGCCAAAATGGCTGATCACTTCCGCAGCCGCGATATGGCCCAGATGTGCGCACGTTGCCAGAGGCAGGCCACGTGAGACGCCATACAGGAAGCCTGCTGCATACTGATCGCCAGCGCCAGTCGTGTCGACGACTTTTTCAACAGGCTCAGCGGCCACAACAATCGGTTCGCCGTCCCCGATGACGACCGAGCCCTTTTCGCTGCGCGTCACAGCGGCAATGGCTGTATCAGCCTGCAGCGCGTCCAGGGCATTGTCGAAATCATCGGTCTCATAGAGCGCCAGAAGCTCTTCCTCATTGGCGAAGACGATGTCGACATTGTTGCGCACCAGCTGCAGGAAACTTGCGCGGTGACGATCCACACAGAACCGGTCTGACAGGGTCAACGCCACTTTGCGACCCGCCGCCTTGGCAACTTCTGCGGCGAAGATGAAGGCCTCCTTGGCCTCATCCTTGTCGAACAGATAGCCTTCGAGGTACAGGATGCCACCTGCACGCACGACAGCCTCATCCACGTCATTCTTAGAAAACAGAACGGATGCCCCGAGGAAGGTGTTCATGCTGCGATGGCCATCATCTGTAACGAAAATGATGCTGCGCGCCGTCGCTGGACCAGATTCCAGCGGCTTGGTCGCGAAGGGCACACCGCCTGCCGTCATCTCCCGCGTGAACTGGCTGCCCAGCTCATCCTTGGCGACCTTACCGATATAGGCGGCCTTTGCGCCAAAGCTGGCAATACCGGCAATCGTGTTCGCGCCACTTCCGCCCGATGTATAGAAAGGATCAACCGCTGCCTGAGTCAGGGCCTCTGCCCGATCTTCCTCGATCAGGTTCATCGCATTCTTGTGGATGCCCCATTCTTCAAGAAACGCATCTGTCGCGCGGGACAGAACATCGACGATAGCGTTGCCGAGACCAACAACATCATAGCGGGCTTCAGTCATCTAGGTATTCCCCTTCAAGCAGCCTGCCAATTGCCAGACAGACCCGCTGGACGCAACTGGCAGACATGCTAAAGCACGCCACATGAAAATCGCTTATCTCAGTTCGGTCGTCACCCAACCTGGCTCGCCAACCCGCCGCCCCGACGCTTTCGAGCATGACTACATGATGCGTGCGTTGCGCCCGGAATTTGCTGAACGTGGCATGCAGATCGAGGATATCTGCTGGGATGATCCCGATGTCGACTGGACAGAGTTTGCTGCGGCAATGATCGGCACAACCTGGGACTACTGGGACAGACAGGAAGAGTTCCTGACAACACTTGAAACAATCGAGCAGTCAATTCCGCTGTTTAACCCCTCTGCGCTGGTGCGCTGGAACAGCCGGAAATCCTATCTACGGGACCTGGAAGCGAAAGGCGCTCGTCTAATACCAACTCTGTGGATCGATCAGGTTACGGATGAGTCCTTTGCAAACGCCTTCGACCAGTTGGGCAGCAATGATCTTGTCTTCAAACGTCAAATCGGCGCGGGCGCATCAGGCCAGTACCGCCTGTCGCCTTCAGACGCAAAACCTGACATGCCCCATCCGATGATGGTGCAGCCCTTCCTGCCGATGATTCAGGAAGAAGGTGAGCTTAGCTTCATCTTCATTGATGGGGAGCTGTCGCATGCTCTCATCAAGCGCGCAAAGGCGGGCGATTACAGGATCCAATCCGCCTATGGCGGCCAGGAAGAGAAGATTACGCCGAGCGTTTCCGACCTGGAAGCCGCCAAAGAGATCATGCAGACGCTCGACAGCACGCCGTTATATGCACGCGTAGACATGCTGCGGAATACAGATGGCACCCTGTTCCTGATGGAACTCGAAATGATCGAGCCCTATCTCTATCCGGAACAAGGCCCGCAGCTGGGAGGACGACTGGCCAAGGCTGTAGCCAGCCGCCTGAAGGCCCCTGCCGGGCTTTAGTGCCCCAACTTGTAGACGATTGAAAACTTGGTCGTCGTGTCCGTCGCCTCGAATTCAGGCTGCGGATCAGTGTCATGACGCACGTCAAAGGAAATCCGCGCAGACAGATGCCCATTCAGCGCGGCCGTCAGGCCAAGGCTGTTCGTCAGCTGCGTTGACTCCTCACCATAGACAAGACTGCTCTTGTTGCTGAGAGACACCGCATCATTGAAAGCCAGGAAATACTCGGACTGCGCAACCGCGCCCAGAGAGCGCTCCGTCGTCGCAGGAATAATAAGGGCCGCGCCATTCTGATCTACCGTGATCCGACGCTTCACTTCGTCAATCTTCATACCGGGGCCGCCGCGGACGGTCCAATTATGCTCTTCCTTGTCAAGGATGTGCCAGCCGAGGCCTCCACCGATAAAGCTGCGGCTGTCAAAACCGGTAAACTGGTCCACCTCATAGGAACCGCGCGCGAAGGCGAACATGGTGTCGTTGAAGTCATGGTCCAGATCGGCACCCACCATGTATCGGTTACGGCTCTCAATGCCGTCTTCCTCGCCATAATCACCCGAGAGCTGCAGGCCGAATGTCCAGTTGCCATCATTGCGGTCGACATCCACGCCGAGGCCAGCTTGTGTCGTCTCTGTGTTGCCCGTGGTCATCCCGGCACTGATGGATGCTTCGCCAACCCATCCATCCTTGTCTTCTTCTGCAAACGCCGGCGGGCTGGTCAGCACTGCAATTACGGCAGTGCCGAGGATCATCTTACTATAGGCGGTCATCAATACGCTCCATATTACACACTGCCGCCTTGTAGGGCGCCCGTGGCAGCCGTTTAGCGAAAAAAAGGCAGACTGAAGGCAACTGTGATTCGGTGTATCAACACCACACCCGGCCTGATGCTACTCTCCTTTTGGGCCTAACGAGGAAACCTTTGTCGGATCAGGGGTCTTCGGCTTGAATTTGCAAAGATCTGAAATCACGCAGTGCCAGCATTCAGGCTTGCGAGCCTTGCAGACATAGCGGCCATGCAAAATCAGCCAGTGATGCGCGCCCTTCTTGAACTCCTCCGGGGTTGCACGTTCCAGACCGGCTTCCACCTCATCAGGCGTCTTGCCGGGGGCGAGGCCAGTCCGGTTGCTGACACGGAAGATATGCGTATCCACGGCGATGGTCGGATGACCGAAAGCTTCATTCATCACGACATTGGCCGTCTTGCGCCCTACGCCGGGCAGCCGCGTGAGTTCATCACGTGTTTCGGGGACTTCCCCGTTAAACTCCTCGATGATCATTCGGCTGAGCGCGATAACGTTCTTGGCCTTGTTGCGCCACAGGCCAATCGTCTTGATATGCTCGGCAACGCCTTCCTCGCCCAAAGCGAGCATCTTTTCCGGCGTGTCCGCGATCTTGAACAGCTTCTCAGTCGCCTTGTTCACCCCCAGATCTGTCGCCTGCGCAGACAGGGCAACGGCCACGACCAGCGTATACGGGTTCACGAAATCCAGCTCAGTCCGCGGATCAGGACGGTCTTCGGCCAGCGCTGCATACAGCTGCGCCGCCTTCTCCTTGCTGAAAACGCGCGGTGCCCGCTTACGGGATTTGCTTGAAGAGGCAGATGAGGTTTTTTTCATGAACCCCTGTCTATAGTCCCCTTTCCTGCATACAAGAGCGTGATAGATCTGATCTGTGTCCGACATGCAGGAAATCATCTATATGGACGCCGTATTGCGTCCCAACCGCTCGCTCAGCCAGCGCGGGTTTACCATCGTCATGGCAATTGTCGGCGGTGTCAGTTTTCTGACGGGCATGGCCTTCATCTCCATGGGCGCCATTCCAGTGATCGGTTTCTTCGGCCTGGACGCCCTGGCCTTCTATCTGGCTTTCCGCCTGTCTTTTCGGCGCCAGCAGGAAGAAACCCATATCCGCATCAGTGCTCGGGAAATGTGCCTGACCCACACCAAGGCAGATGGCTCACGCAAAGAAGCCAGACTTCCGACCGCTTTTGCACGCGTGGAGCTGGACGATCCCCTCACCCCAAATAGCTGGCTGCGCATCGAATATGGCAAGACAGCCTATGTGATTGGCCGCTTCCTGACCCTTCCGGAGCGAAAGTCCCTGGCCAAGGCCTTGAGAGCAGCCCTTCACGAGGCCAGGCTGGAACGAAATCCCGCTCACTAAAAAAATGACGCAGGCGTCATGGTTTTTTTAGAACAGCCATGCTATATCTATTTTCGTAGTCAGAAATCGACCTCGAAGAAGGTCACTGCCGGAGGAATAGACATGGCTGCCGATACGGCCCAAACAATTGATCACCCAGCCTTGGAGCGCCCCAAAGTCACGGAGCGCGAGCCCCTTCATCCGGGCTATCTGCGCCTTGGCGAAGAAGTTCCGCCTGCAAGCGAACTTGACATGGAAACTCTGGATCTGGTCGACCCTGAAGTCTGGCGTCAGGGGAAATACTGGGACCGCTTCGCCCGCCTGCGCAAAGAAGACCCAATCCATTTCACGCCGGATTCCTTTGTTGGCCCGTACTGGTCCGTCACGCGCTATGAAGACATCATGGCCGTGGACACAGACCACAAGCGTTTCTCCTCAAGCTGGGAATATGGCGGCATCACGCTCGGCAGCCCGCCGCCTGACTTTGAACTTCCCATGTTCATTGCCATGGACGAGCCGCGCCACTCCGAACAGCGCAAGACCGTCTCGCCGGCCGTTGCCCCGAACATGCTCAAGGAATTTGAGCCTCTGATTCGCGAGCGCACCGCGAAAGTGCTCGACAGCCTGCCAATTGGCGAACCTTTTGACTGGGTGGACCGCGTCTCCATCGAGCTGACCGGCCTGATGCTGGCAACCCTGTTCGATTTCCCGCAGGAACGTCGCCGTGAGCTGACCCGCTGGTCTGACATCGTCACCAACATGAACAATCCTGACATCTGCCCCGGCGGTGAAGAGCAGTGGAAGCAGGAGCTTCTGTCCTGCCTGACCGTCTTCATGGGCATCTTCCAGGAACGTCAGGCCATCCCGCTTAAGAATGATCTGATCAGCCTTCTGGCGCATGGCGAGAAGACCAAGAACATGACGCCGATGGAATTGCTCGGCAATGTGATCCTGCTGATTGTCGGCGGCAACGACACGACCCGTAACTCCATGACTGCGTCTGTCTATGCACTCAACTCCTTCCCGGATGAGTACAAGAAGCTCAAGGCCGATCCTTCCCTGATTCCAAACATGGTTTCCGAAACGATCCGCTGGCAGACCCCGCTGGCTCACATGCGCCGCACGGCGGTTGAGGATGTCGAACTTGGCGGCAAGCTCATCAAGAAAGGCGACCAGGTCGCCATGTGGTATGTCTCAGGCAACCGCGATGAGGCGTTCTGGGAACGCCCGAACGACTACATCATTGATCGCCCGAATGCCCGTCGGCACCTCTCCTTCGGCTTCGGCATTCACCGTTGCGTCGGCAACCGTCTCGGCGAGCTGCAGCTGCAGATCCTGTGGGAAGAACTGATGAAGCGCTTCGAGCATATTGAAGTCCTCGACGAGCCATCCCGCACCTCTGGCGGCTTCGTCAAAGGCTACACCTGGATGCCGGTGATCCTGCACGGCAAATAAGGCTTTGGCTAACGCAGCGCCAAGCCGCTAAACCTCCTGTCAGAGCATGACAGGAGGTTTTTTCATGGATGTCACACAGGCTGTCGATCAGCGTATTTCCACGCGCGCCTTCCTGCCGGATGCCCTGCCGGAATCCGAAGTTCGGCAATGGCTGGAACAGGCACAGCGCTCCCCTTCTGGCGGCAACCTTCAGCCCTGGCGCACGATAGCTGTCACCGGCCAGGCCAAGGATGACGTGATCGCCATGGCAGCGCCAATTCTGGCAGCAGATCCGCGCGGCCAGAAGACGGAGTATCCGATCTACCCCAAGGATCTCTGGGACCCCTACGAAGCCCGTCGGCGTCAGGTTGGCGAGATGATGTATGAAACACTGGAGATTCCCCGCGAAGACCGCGCAGCGCGGATTGCCTGGTTCTCCAACAATTTCCGTTTCTTCGGCGCGCCTCTCGCCCTTTTCATCGTGATTGATGAACGCATGGGCCACGGCCAGTGGGGCCACACCGGCATGTATCTGCAAACGCTCGCCCTACTGGCGGAAGAGCGCGGCTGGGGCACATGTATGCAGGAATGCTGGGGTGTCCTGCGCCCTGCCCTGAAGGAGCATTTCAAGCTTGCGCCCACGGAAATGATCTGGTGCGGCATGGCCGTCGGCAAGCCCGACCCGAACCACCCGGTCAATCAGCTGCGCAGCACCCGCGCGCCACTTTCAGAGGTGGCGGAGCTGCACGGGTTCTAGACCTTCATCACAGGAGAGGCACTCCCGTGCCTCCATATTCTGCTAAGTCTTGATTTGAATGGCATGATCACCAGAAACATGCCGCGTCAAATGCCCCTGCATCAGGATCAAAATTGCCACAACCAGCAGCGGCAAAATGCGGTGATGATAGCGATCAGGCGGGCCGGACAAGATCGCAAACAGGGCATCATTGCACACGATCATCAGCCCGATTGCCAAGACAAGCCGCCTGCCCGCCACAGAAGTTCTGTTCCATCCAAAGATCAGCGCCGCCAAGAAGCAGACATAGCAAACATATCGCATCGCCGTCGCGATGTGACTGACGATATCGTCTTCGAACACGCCCGCCGCTTGCATGGAGGCTTCATAGTGTAGCCCGAATTCCTCCACCATATTCTGACGAAAATCGAATTCGGTCTGTGGGCTGTAGAAGCTTCCAAAATCCCGCAGGATCGTGAAACCCAAGGGAACAGGATCATAGAACAGCGCATCCAGCACAATTGGCATTGCATGCTCGGTTTCGAACTTAACCAGATCCAGATGAACTTTGTCACTCGACCAAAGATCCCAGAAGAAGTCGCGACGTTGTTCTTCGCCCGGAGTCGTCTTCAGTTGCCGGGTCAACTCAGCCGCCTTTAACAAGCTCGCATCCCCGGACCGTTCCGCTTCTCTTTCGAGCAATTCCGGCTGAACAGAAAAAGCTCTGGATGCTGGAAATGTCTTGCTGAGCCGTGGGCGATCCGGCGACACCGTGGCATCGAGAACACTGTTGAAACCAACTGCGACCACAATCGCCAAGAGTGCAGCATAGGCTGGTTTAGCCTTTCTGCAGACAAGAAGACTTAAACCACTGAAAACGATAGCGAGAATGACGCCGCTGCCATGCGCCGACAGCAACACGCCTGCTAGAATTCCCATCAGGACCCATCTTGATCTTGCCGCATAGCACAGCAGCACAAGCGCAGGAAAAAACCAGCTATCAACGATAACAGCGCTCGTATACAGCGGCTGCAAGCTGCAAATGATCAAAGCCAGATAGGCTGGCAATTTGGGCTCAGCATGCAAAAGCCGGAAAACCAGCAACCAGGCAAAAGCATTCAGTAAACTGTTGAACACTGGCAGAGCCCAATAGCCCAACAGCTTGAAGGGTAACGCCATCAGAACCGCAGCTGTCTTGCCGCGCATCCAATGCGCGCCCTCTCCGGAGTAAGCTATCGAGTCCCCCATCACGAGCGGGAAGCCATTCAATAGCGCAGGCGCAAGAAAAATTATGAAGAGCACCGCAAAGAGCAAAATCTCCTTGCGTGAGAATCCGTATAAAGCTTGCTGATTTTCAGCCGCAGACGCCGCTACTCTTTGGGCGGGCACTGATTAATCATCCTCGCCCCATTCATCCATTTTCTGCTCAGGGATGCGTGTCTGGGACTTCAGCTGGATGACGGCATTCTTGATATCGGCACTGTCGAATTCATCACGCTCGGCCTCGCTGCGTTCCGGGGCACGCGTGTACGAGAAAACACTGACCGTGCCTTCGTCTTCATCGTCACCATCAGACGCGATATCCAGCTCGGCATCATCGGCATCGAAGTTCTCATAGGCATCGGCAGAAAGTTCATCTTCGGCCCCGGCCTCATCTTCAGTCTCGACAGATGCGTCACCCTCAACCTCATCTAGTTCGTCACCCTCCTCCATGAAGTCAGTGACAAAGGATTCAGTCTCATGGCTCTCATCCATGTCGTCGATCAGCGTGTCCTCTTCGGTCAGCGCTTCTTCGTCCGGCATCTGGAAGCCATCAGGAATGACATCGGACAACAGGCCCTCTGCTTCCAGATCAGCCTTGCCGGGCAATGTGTCCAGATTTTCCAGCCCGAAATGCTCCAGGAACGCATCTGTCGTGCCATAGGTCAGCGGCTGGCCTGGTGTCTTGCGGCGACCCTTAATCTTCACCCATCCGCTTTCCAGCAGCGTATCGATTGTCGTCTTGGACACAGCCACGCCGCGGACAGCCTCGATCTCGGCGCGCGTCACGGGTTGGCCATAGGCGATGATGGCCAAGGTCTCCATGGTGGCCTGGCCCAGCTTCTTCTGAACCTGACGTTCTTCAACGAAAAGATAGGAAAGGTCCTGCGCCGTCTGGAATCGCCACTTGCCGGCAACCTCGACCAGATTTACGCCGCGATTGGTATACAGCGCGCGCAAAGCCATCAGAACTTCAGGGGCCTCCACGCCATGTGGCAGGATTTCGGCAATCTGGTCCGCAGACAAAGGCTCGCCAGCGGCAAACAGAATGGCTTCAGCACGGCGAACACCTTCAGCCAGCGCCTCATTCTCATTGTTCAGCAGGGCCTCTTCCGAGCGCCGATAGGCGAACGAAAGTTGGGTTACCGGATCGTTTTCCGTTTCCGGATTTTCATCAGTCATCTGAAGTTTCTCAAGCGGTTGCATTACTGCCCCCCTCTGGGCTGGTCCCTGCATTACGCAGGTATAGCGGCGCAAAGTGTTCATCCTGCCGCACATCAACTTCGCCATCCCGGACAAGTTCAAGCGCAGCCGAAAACACGCTTGCCGTTACGGAACGCGTTGGCAGGTCCGGGTCCACAGACGTCATTGTCGTGCGGATCTCTTCCAGAGTGTGCCATTGTTCCAATTGCTGGCGTAGGGCGCGCAGGCTGGTGCGGGCAAGTTCAAGTGGCAGCACCATCTGCTGCTCGATTGTGTGCGGACGTTCCTTCTCGCGACGATCACGGATCGCGCCAAAGGCCTGGGTCAGTTCGTAAAGGCTGGCACTGAACTCGGTATGCTTAACCACTTTGGGCTGCTCCGGAGAGCCGCGCAGAAAAACGACATTGTTGAGGATAGGCCCGGCTTCCAATTCTTCCACGGCGCCGCGCATGGCTTCCAGGCGCTTGAGGCGGAAAGCCAGCCGCGAGGCCATTTCTTCACCGCTCGGTTCATCCTCTTCGGCCTTTTCAGGTTTTGGCAGAAGCAGGCGAGACTTCATGAACGCCAGCCACGACGCCATTAGCAGATAGTCGGCGGCCAGATCGATCCGCTTGGCCTTCGCATCCTCGATAAATTCGAGATACTGCATAGCCAGCGACAGCATGGAGAGGTGCAGCAGATCGACTTTCTGCTTACGCGCCAGCTCCAGCAACAGGTGTAGGGGCCCTTCATAACCGCCAATATCGACGGTGAAGAGATCACCGGCTTCGGCGTCCTGCGCGTCAGCAGACAGAGCATCAATGGAGATCACATCAGCGCTCATGCGGCCCCCTGCAATTGCGGGAAGTATTCATGGAAGCGCTGCCAGCCTTCCTGAACGTTGAATTCCTGCTCATGAGTAGACATCGCTTCGGCGCGCACGGCCCGCTCAAGGGCCTTGCCGTCCAGTTCAGGCGATACAGCGGCAACATCGGCCATTTCAGCCAGAATGGCGTCTGGGTCCTTCAGGAAACCGGAGCAATGAAGCAGCACGTCGCATCCTGCAGCAATTGCCGCAGTGCCCCGCTCTCTCAGGCTTCCGCCCAGCGCCCGCATGCCCAGATCATCCGTCATTAACAATCCATCAAACCCGATTCGGCTGCGGATCACGTCCTGAATCATCACTTTTGACAGAGTTGCAGCCACACCGGCGTCAAATGCGTCATAGGCAATGTGTGCGGTCATCGCCATAGGGGCATCGGCAAGCCGGGCAAAGGCGTCAAAATCCTTAGACAATTCATTGTCACCCGCGGTGACGCGGGGCAGTTCCATATGGCTGTCAGACATGGAGCGCCCATGTCCCGGTATATGCTTGATAACGCCTGCAACGCCGCCATCTGCCAGGCCTTTGAGAGCTGCTCCAGCAAGGTCTGCCACCGTTTCGGGCTCGGTTCCAAAGGCACGATCACCTATAACGTCATGTGCGCCCGGCACTGGCAGGTCAACGACAGGGGCACAATCGGCGTGGATGGACATCGCAGACAGCTCTGCTGCGATCAGGCGGTGGCCCAGCCAGACGGCCTCTCTACCGGCCAGTCGGTCCTTTGCGTAAAGCTCTGCATAGTCATGCCCGCGCGGAAATAGCGGCCATTCAGGCGCTTTCAGGCGGGCAACCCGGCCGCCTTCCTGATCGATAAAGATCAGGCAGGGCCGGTCCATGGCGTTCCAGATATCGTCTACCAGCCGGCGGACCTGTCCGCGTGAAACGCAGGAGCGCCCCATCAGGATCACGCCCCAGGGCTGATGCGCAGCAAACAGCGCGGCCTCATCTTTCGTGAGCACAGGCCCCGAAACGCTGAGGATGCACGCCTTCGCCACTATCCTGTCACCACGATGCAATTCTCGCCGCTAGCCTTCACGGCATCGCAAAAGGCAGACGCCTCGGCGCGCTCAACAAAGCTGCCGACGCGGAGCCTGTAGAACACGCCCTTGGCGCCCAGATCGGCGCGCTGAACCTGCTTGCGCGCTCCGCGATACAGATCAGGCCGGGACGTCGTCGCCTTGCTCCAGGCCGTCTCAGCCGCATCCTGAGACCGGAATGCCGCCAGTTGCACCAAATAAGTGCCGCCATCGGTAAATGCGAATTGCGATGTCTGCGCGACAGGCGCGGGCGGCAATTGCCGCGTGGTTGGCAGCTCGACCGGCGCGTTGGAGGCAACCTCCACGCTGTCCTGAGGTTCTCCCGGGCGGTCATCCAGCTCCGCGAGCGCGCGAACCTGATCAGCCACGGCGTTCGGCATCCCGTTTTCAGGGTCCGAATCATCCATTTCCCGCTCCTGGCCAGGCCGCAGCTCTATTGGGGGACCGCCCTGAAGCATCTCGCCGCTCTCTTCATCCTGGCTACGGGATGCATAATCGCGCATCTCTTCTTCAGATCGGTCGGAAGCATCCATCTGATCGTAAAAACGCTTGTCGACGTCTGGCACAGCAACCCCGCCCCGATCTTCAGGTGCGCGCTTGTAAGGCTGCTTTTCTGCAATAACGCTTGGGATTCCGGCGCCATTGGACCGGACGCCCTGACGGTAAGTGTTCCACACCACCGCGCCAAAGACGAGCAGAACGCCAATCGCGAGCGCAAGGATCAGTGGCCCCCGCGCGGTATCATCCTCCCGGATTTCAAATCCGCGGTAATCGTCTTCGAAGGGAGAGTAATCACTCCCGCTTTCCCGATATCGACCCATGGAATCGCCCTTCAGAATGCTGTCACAGAGTTAATATTACGGGGCGTTTCGTTAACGACGCTTGAATGGAACTGCGCTTTCCCGCCCGCACAGGCAGTGAAGCGCTTAATGCCCGTAAACCATAAGTCCGTGACTAACGCAGAGCCTCGGGGTCATACAACCGGCGATATTCATCCATCGCAAATCCGTCTGTCATACCGGCAATATAGTCACACACGATGCGGGCCCGCTTGGCCTCTGTGGCCTGAGTGGCATCCATACGCCAGGGCGATGGCAGCGTATCCGGCTCTTTCAGAAAGATTTCGAAGAGATCTTTCAGCATGCGCTTGGCTTTGCTGCGCATGCGGTTGACCTTGTAGTGCTTGTACATGCGCTCATACAGGAACGCCCTCAGCGCGCGCTGGCGCGTTTCCAGCTCCGTAGAGAACGCGACCAGCGGCACATCCATCGCCCGCACAGCTGCCGCGCTCTGCGGATTGTACTCTCTCACGCGCCGCATCGTTTCGCCGGTCAGGTCATTGATCCACAGGCCAATCAGACGCCGTACGGCCTCATAGGATACCATGCGGTCATTCAGGTGCGGATACTCGATCCTGACAGCCCGGAAGACATCCCCCACAATCGGCAGGTCCATCAGCTCGTCAATCGTGAACAGGCCGGCAGCGATCCCATCATCAATATCATGATTGTTATAGGCAATATCATCTGACAGGGCGGCGACTTGCGCTTCCGGCCCGGCGAACTGTTCCGGCTCCAGATCCTTCAGATACGGAAATTGCCGGAACGCCGCCGGCAGGGATTCAAACGGCGTATCGGGGCCAACCACCGGTCCATTATGCTTCACGAGGCCTTCGAGCAACTCCCAGGTCAGATTGAGCCCGTCATAATTAGGATAGCGCACTTCCAGCTTTGTCACGATGCGCAGCGTCTGGGCGTTATGGTCAAAGCCTTCATACTCGGCCATGCACTCGTCCAGTTGGTCCTCACCGGCATGACCGAAGGGCGGATGGCCCAGATCATGCGCCAGTGCCAGCGCCTCGGCGAGATCCTCATCCAGACCCAGCGTGCGCGCAATACTGCGGGCAATTTGTGCCACTTCCAGGGAGTGCGTCAGGCGGGTGCGGAAATGGTCCCCCTCATGCGCAACAAACACCTGTGTCTTCTGTTTTAGACGGCGGAAAGCCGTGGAGTGGATCACCCGGTCGCGGTCGCGCTGAAACGGCGTGCGCGTGGCCGATGGAGCCTCGTCATAATACCGGCCCCGGCTGTCTTCATGCCGCGTTGCATACACTGCTCTCTTTTCCATTGGCCAGAGAATCCCTATCTGTAGACTATGAGCACGATGACGGCCCCTGATGTGACCCTTACAGCCTCTGCTGCCAAGCGGATTAACGCGATTCTGGCAAAACAGGACGGCGTAGACTATCTGCGTGTGTCAGTTGAGGGAGGCGGCTGTTCCGGCTTCTCCTACAAGTTCGACTTTGACACCGCCGCCAAGGAAGACGATCTGGTCATCGAACGCGACAACGCGAAAGTGCTGATCGACGAGATGAGCATGGAATTCCTCAAAGGCTCAGAGATTGACTTCACAACGGAACTGATCGGCGCGGCCTTCAAGATCAACAATCCCAACGCCACAGCGGCGTGCGGCTGCGGAACCAGTTTCTCGATTTAACTTGCATGGCCCCACGGCAGGCCCCCTAAGTGATCCTGTCTTAGGGAGGGACATCCATGTCTAAAGCTCAGCCATTCCGCATTGAGGTGCCGCAGGAAAAGCTCGACGTCATCATGGCACGCGTCAAGGACTATGAGTGGTTCCCTGCCCCGGCCGATGAACAGGGTTTTGCCTATGGCATGTCCACCAGCGTGATGAAGGACATCCAACGCTACTGGATCGCCGGCTATGACTGGCGCAAAGCCGAGGAGAACCTGAACCATTTCGCCAATTACAAGACCAAGGTGGACGATATGGAGATCCACTATGTACACGTCGTTGGCGAGGCGGGAGGCCAGCGGCCCCTGCTGATCACGCATGGCTGGCCCGGCTCTGTGTTTGAATTCTGGGAATGTATCGGGCCCTTGGCCTTCCCGTCCAGATATGGCGGCCGAAAGGAAGATGCGTTCGATGTCATTATCCCGTCACTGCCCGGCTATGGCTTTTCCGGAAAACCAAAATCGCCCATCGGTCCGCGCGCGACAGCTGCCCTGTGGGACAAGCTGATGAGAGAGGCCCTGAAATACGACACCTATCTCGCCCAAGGCGGAGACTGGGGCGCAATGGTTACCTCATGGTTGGGCCTGAACCACGGCGCGGCAGACGGCAAAGGCGGCTGCAAGGCCATCCATCTCAACATGATCGGCTTCCGCCCATCCCCTGCGACACCACAAAGCGACGAGGAGGCTGCATGGCTGACCCGCACGCAAGAAGCAATGCAGCGCGAGGGCGCCTATTTCATGGAGCAGGCTACCAAGCCGCAAACGCTGGCCATGGCCTTGATGGATAGCCCCGTCGGCTCGGCAGCATGGATCATCGAGAAGTTCCATGGCTGGTCAGATCTCTCTGATGGCGGCCTGCTGGATGCCTATACCAAGGACCAGCTGATCACGAATGTGATGATCTATCTGGTGAATGACGCCATCGCGACCAGCGTCTGGTTTTATAATGGCTTCATGCAGGAAGGCGCCAATGTGCTGCCGGAGAATACGCGCTGCGAAACGCCGACAGCCTTTGCCAATTTCCCCGGAGAATCCGTTTACACGCCTGCCCCACGCAGCTGGGTCGAGCGCGCCTACAATCTCACGCGCTGGACTGACATGCCCCGAGGCGGGCACTTCGCGGCCATGGAAGAACCGGAAGCCTTCGTGCAAGAGGTCCGCAGCTGGGCCAACGAAGTGGAATAGAAGCCACGTCTCCCCATGGTTTCCGCAATGATGCCAGGGCATTCAGGCGCCCCAATCCATAGGGGAGACGCCCGCCTTATCTTGTGACCGTCGCCGCAGCACCAGCAAAGCGGCGGCAGGTCCGGAAAGGCGTAGAGGGCCCCACCCTTCATGGCTTTCCAAGCGGATGGGAACGGGCCCCAATGCATGGGGGCACCAGACTATCCAATACAATTGAATAAACGTCCTCGTGCCACGGAAGCCCCGCTTCCATCCGCAAGGGCCTTATCAATCAGGCAAAACCGGATGGCCATCAGCCAGTCCGGCTATTGGCGCAGGTCCTTGGCCAGATTGTCGAGTACGGCGTTTGCGAACCTGGCTTCCTGCTCTTCGAAGAAGTCGTGCGCCAGAGAGACATACTCATCCAGAATGATCGCATTGCTGAGATGGGTGTGGGCGATGAACTCCCCCGCACCGGCCCGCAGCAGGGCGCGCATCGTGGCGTCCAGACGCGTCAGCTTCCAGCCCTTGGCGAGACGCGCCAGAATGGCCTTGTCGATTGCGGCCTGATGATCGACCACGGACAGGACAATGGATTTGAAGAGATCCGGATCGGCCTCTTCCACAGGCTGCTCATCCGGGCCGATGCCCAGACGATCTTCCATGAAGGCCCGCACGGTCGCCTTGGCAGACTTGCCGGTCTGCTCCATTTCATAGAGCGCCTGAACGGCAGCGAGGCGTGCACCTGCCCGCCTCGCCCGTGTAACCTCAAAAGGGATTTTGTGTTCGCTCAACGAATGAGTTCCTTGCGAAACTTGATCATGGCGAGACAGGCCTCGGCCGCATCCGCGCCCTTGTTGCCTCGCTTGCGGTCAGCGCGTGCCAGCGCCTGCTCTTCATTCTCGACTGTCAGGATACCGAAACCAATGGCTTGGCGACGCTGCACGATCAGGTCCATCAGGCCCCGTGCGCTCTCACCGCAGACATAGTCATAATGTGTGGTCTCGCCGCGGATAACGCAGCCGAGCGCAATCGCGCCATCGAAGCGGCCGCTATCGGCAGCCATGGCAATCAGGCCCGGCAGTTCAAACGCGCCCGGCACTTCCATGACGGTAACCTTGGCATCGGCTTTTTCCAGCACTTCCAGCGCGCCGGCTTCCAGCTCGTCAGCGATGTGCTTGTAATATCTAGAAACGGCGACGAGTACGCGGTCCACCATTATTCAGTCTCCTCATTAAGACGGCGCCACCCCTCTATGGTCAGGCCGTATCCGTCAAGTCCTGCAACGCGGGTCGGCTGCGTATCGGACAGATAGATCATGCGGCGAACACCCAGCTCACGCAGCATCTGGGCGCCGACGCCATACTCACGCAGCGGCGCCGTCGGATCGACCGGCGCAGATGTTTTAAGACCCAGCCGCTCGGCAATGATGTTAGGGCGCATCGTGTTGACGAAAACCACAACACCCGGCTCGTCAGCCTCTGCAATGATGCGCATCGCCCGCTCGACCAGTCCCTGACGCGGGCCTGTCTCGCCCAGCACATCCGCCAGAATGTCCGTGCGGTGGACGCGCACCAGTGTTGTGGAGTCGGGCATGATCTCGCCATGGACGATGGCAATATGCTCGGAATTGTCGAGCGCATTACGGAAGCAGACCGTCTTGAAGCCTTCGCCGAAGGCGGACGTCAGTGTCGCTTCCACGCGGCGCTCCAGGAAGCGGTCATTCTGGCGGCGCCAGGCGATCAGATCCGCGATCGTGCCGATCTTCAGATTGTGCAGCTGGGCGAAGCTGACGAGTTCCGGAAGACGGGCCATGGAACCGTCTTCATTCATGATCTCGCAGATCACGCCTGCCGGGAACAGGCCGGCCATGCGGGAAATATCCACCGCAGCTTCGGTATGGCCTGCGCGCACCAGCGTGCCACCATCGCGCGCGACCAGCGGGAAAACGTGGCCCGGCGAAACGATGTCGTCATGATCCTTGGTCGGGTCGATCGCCACAGCAATCGTGCGGGCGCGATCATGTGCGGAAATGCCGGTCGTGACACCTTCCTTGGCTTCGATGGAGACCGTAAAGGCCGTGCCCATGCTTTCCCGGTTGTTGCGGGTCATCATGTCGAGATTCAGCGTATGGGCGCGCTCCTGCGTCATCGCCAGACAGATCAGGCCCCGGCCATGACGCGCCATGAAGTTCACATGCTCCGGCGTCGCGAAATTTGCAGGAATGATCAGGTCGCCCTCATTCTCCCGGTCTTCCGCATCAACCAGGATGAACATCCGGCCATTGCGGGCATCCTCGATGATCTCATCAATGGAGGAAATTGCGTCGTGAAATTCGCTCGACATAATCTGGTGCCTATCGCCCTTCCGGCGCATCCGCGCCAATCATCCGCGCCACGTAGCGCGCCAGCATATCAATCTCAAGATTGACCCTGGAGCCGGGCTGCAGATCGCTAAGTGTCGTGACCTCCCAGGTGTGCGGGATGATCGCCAATTGAAAATCGCCATTCGGAAGGGCGGCTGCGACGGTCAGGGACACACCATTCACCGCAGCAGAGCCTTTTGTCGCAAAGTATCGCGCAATCTCTTCCGGGGGGCGGATCGTCAGACGGTAGCTTTGACCTTCCGGCTCAATCGAAACCACTTCGCCAACACCGTCGACATGGCCAAACACAAAATGCCCGCCCAGCTCATCGCCCAGCTTCAGGCTTTGCTCCAGATTAACGCGCGCGCCCTCTTCCCAGTCGCCCAGAACGGTCCTGGACAGCGTCTCCGGCACGGCCTCAACTGCGAACCATGCGCCACGCTCGCCCTCGCCCATATCGACGACGGTCAGGCACACGCCCGAATGCATGATGGAGGCGCCCATGGCGATTTCTTCCAGCGGATAGCCGCTTTCGACCTCAAACCGGCGCAAGCCATTGCGGTCTTCGGCCTTGCGTACGCGGCCGACGTCAGTGACGAGTCCTGTGAACATCTTTTGTTGCCCTCAAAAACCTGCTCAGGCCCGTACATAGGTATCGAAGACGTCATCCCCAATCCGTTCCGTTGCGACAGCGCGCCACCGTGACGCTGCGCCAAGGTCGGACAGGCCGAGAGAGCCGAGCGCTGGTAGCCCATCACCACCAATCAGGATCGGCGCGCGGAACCAGGCGATTTCATGTACAAGATCTGCGCGAATGAAGCTGGCGGCCAGCGTACCGCCACCTTCCAGCAGG
Organism: Alphaproteobacteria bacterium; assembly: GCA_018222605.1. Taxonomy (GTDB): domain Bacteria; phylum Pseudomonadota; class Alphaproteobacteria; order Caulobacterales; family Hyphomonadaceae; genus Hyphomonas. Next base: position 88,575 of record JAAEZZ010000001.1, on the reverse strand, counting down.
ATGGATGTGATGCCCTCCGCCTCTGCCCGGCGGACAAGTTCTTTCACGTCGACACGGATGCCCTTGCCGCAGCGCCAGATATCGACGCCACTCGCCGCCAGAATGTCCTGCGGCTGGCCATTCGTCGCGACCACGACACGGCCGCTTGAAATGGATTGCACCAGACGGGAGTTGCGCGGCGTGCGCCCATGGGAGTCCGCAATGATGCGGACAGGCTGGGTCTTCGGCAGCGGCACCGTCCGCGCCGTCAGCAGCGGATCATCCGCCAGAACCGTACCGATGCCGACCAGCACGGCATCATGCGCGGCCCGCAATTCATGTGCCTTGGCGCGGGACCCGCTGGAGGTAATCCACTGGCTCGTGCCGTCTGACAGGGCAATGCGGGAATCCAGAGACGTCGCAATCTTGAGGGTGATTTTCACCCCGCTCATTCCTCGTCGCCTTCCTCGTCAAAATCGAGGGAAGTTTTCTCTATGAAGTGAGCGAAATCGTTCGGGTCGCGGAAATCCTTGTAGACGCTGGCGAAGCGTACATAGCCAACCGGATCAACCATGCGCAGAGCTTCCATGGCGAACTCGCCAACATCGTTTGAGGACACTTCTGTTTCGCCTGCGCTTTCAAGCTTGCGGACGATACCGGAGACCATCTGGTCGATCTGCTCCCGGTCCACGGGTCGTTTGCGCAAGGCGATGGTGATGGACTTGGCCAGCCGCTCGCGGTCGAATGGCACGCGTTTCCCGTCGCGCTTGACCACAGTGATCTCACGCAGCTGGACGCGCTCGAATGTCGTGAAACGGGCTCCGCAAGCCTCGCACACCCGTCTGCGGCGCACAGCAGTGTTGTCTTCAGCCGACCGGCTGTCCTTCACCGATGTGTTCTCGGAACCGCAGAACGGGCAGCGCAAGGTCTATCAGCTCCCCAATCCATTATAGATCGGGAATGCCGCCGTGAGGGCTTTGACTTCCTCACGCACCTTGTCTTCGGTTGCGGTGCTGTCGCCGCCTGCAACCGCGTCGACAATCTCGCCGATCCAGTTACCGATCTGGGTGAACTCATCTTCGCCGAAACCACGCGTTGTACCGGCCGGGGAGCCGACACGGATACCGCTGGTGATGGTCGGCTTCTGCGGGTCGAACGGCACGCCATTCTTGTTGCAGGTGATGAAAGCGCGCTCGAGTGCGTGCTCGGCGTCACGGCCGGTCACATTCTTCGGACGCAGATCAATCAGTGCAACGTGCGTGTCCGTGCCACCGGAAACAACATCCAGGCCACTCGCCTTGCAGGCCGCTGCCATGGCGCGCGCATTTGCGACAACCTGCAACGCATATTGCTTGAATTCCGGCGTCAGCGCTTCACCGAACGCAACGGCCTTCGCCGCGATGACATGCATCAGAGGACCGCCCTGAATGCCCGGGAAGATCGCCGAATTGATCTTCTTGGCCAGCGCTTCGTCATTGGTCAGGATCATGCCGCCGCGGGGGCCGCGCAGCGTCTTGTGCGTGGTCGTTGTGGCAATGTGGGCGTGGTCCAACGGGTTCGGATGTGCGCCGCCGGCAACAAGGCCGGCAAAGTGCGCCATGTCGACCATGAACAGCGCATCCACTTCGTCCGCGATTTCACGGAAGCGTTTGAAGTCAATTTCGCGCGGATAGGCAGAGCCACCGGCGATGATCAGCTGCGGACGGTGCGCCTTGGCCAGACGCTCAACCTCGACAAAGTCGATCCGGTCGTCTTCGCGGCTAACGCCATACTGAACAGCATTAAACCATTTGCCAGACTGGTTAGGACGCGCGCCATGGGTCAAGTGGCCACCGGCATCCAGGCTCATGCCCAGAATGGTATCGCCCGGCTTCAGCACGGCATTGAACACGCCCTGGTTTGCCTGGCTGCCGGAGTTTGGCTGCACATTGGCAAAGTCGCAATCGAACAGCTTCTTGGCGCGCTCAATGGCCAGTTCTTCGGCGATGTCGACAAACTCGCACCCGCCATAATAGCGCTTGCCCGGATAACCTTCGGCATACTTGTTCGTCAGGATCGTTCCCTGCGCCTCAAGCACGGCGTTGGACACGATGTTCTCGGACGCAATCAGCTCAATCTGCTGCTGCTGGCGCGTACGCTCCTTCTTGATAGCGTCGAAAAGTTCCGGGTCACGATCTGCCAGGGACTGGCTGAAGAAAGCCGTGGTATCAAACCGGGCCGGCTGCGCTGTATCTGCCATAGGCGAATCTCCTGCTGGGTTCCCGCGGTGTTTACGCTCAGGCGGCCCAAGCTGCAACCATCACAGCGCCCTCCAAGCACAATAACATACCGGTTTTGCCTAACTTGGAAACATCTTGAACTATTTAATGCAAATACTTGAAGGAATGTGATATTTCGGCGATTAGGTGACGATAATCCACAAAATTTGATTTCTTTTACCTGCTGGATTCTTGGTGAACGCATGAGTGAAACACAGCAAACAGATTTTCTGACCATGACCAGCCGGATTGTTTCCTCCTATGTGGCGAACAATACGCTCGAGGCCGAGCAGCTGCCGGAGCTGATCCGCAAGGTCTATGAAACCTGCACAACCCTGTCAGAAACGAGCCAGCCACAGGCGGAGTCACTGGAGCCAGCCATTGCCGTCTCCAAATCCATCACACCGGATTTCCTGATCTGCCTGGAAGATGGCCGCAAGTTGAAGATGCTCAAGCGCTATCTGAGGTCACGCTTTAACATGACCCCAGACGAGTATCGCGAGAAATGGAATTTGCCGGCGGACTATCCGATGGTCGCTCCGAACTATGCAAAGCTCAGATCGAAGCATGCCAAGCAGATAGGTCTTGGCAAGAAAGCGCCGGCGAAAAAGTCCAAATAGATCAGGCAGCCTTGTCGAGGCCCAGCTGTTTCCAGACGGCCAAGATTGCAGCGACCAGTTCGTCCATCATCACTTCATCGTGCACCGGGCTCGGCGTGAAGCGCAGGCGCTCCGTACCGCGCGGCACGGTGGGATAGTTGATCGGCTGAACATAGATACCGAAATCGAAGAGCAGCGTGTCGGACAGCGCCTTGCAGCGTTCCGGGTCACCCACCAACAGCGGTACGATGTGGGAAGGTGAATCCATGACCGGCAGGCCTGCATCACGGAATTTCTGCTTCAGCTCAGCCGCCTTCGCCTGATGGATCGTGCGGAGTTCGCGGCCCTCATCTGTGCGCAGTTTCTGGATGCTGGCCAGCGCGCCTGCGGCCATCACCGGACAGGTCGACGTGCTGAAGATGAATCCCGAAGCCATTGAGCGGATAGCGTCGACGACGGTCGCGTTGGAGGCGATGTAACCGCCCATAACGCCGAAAGCCTTGGCTAGCGTGCCTTCGATGATGTCGATACGGTTCGCCATGCCCAGCATCTGCGCCACGCCAGCACCCTCATGGCCATACATGCCAACCGCGTGAACTTCATCCAGATAGGTGAGTGCGTTGAACTCATCAGCCAGATCGCAGATCTCTTCCATACGGCCGAAATCGCCGTCCATGGAGTAGACGCTTTCGAATGCGATCACTTTCGGACGGTTCGGATCGTCATTTTCCAGCAATGCGCGCAGGTGATCCACGTCATTGTGACGGAAGATGCGGCGGTCAGCGCCAGAACGGCGAATGCCCTCAATCATGGAAGCGTGGTTCAGCGCGTCGGAATAGATGATCAGATTCGGCAGGATCTTGCCGAGTGTGGACAGGGTCGCGTCATTGGAAACATAGCCGGACGTGAAGAGGAGTGCGGACTCCTTCTCGTGCAGGTCAGCCAGTTCCTGCTCCAGGTCCACATGATAACGTGTCGTACCGGAGATGTTGCGTGTGCCACCGGAGCCTGCCCCAAAGCTGTCGATCGCATCGTGCATCGAATTGATGACGTGATCATCCTGGCCCATGCCAAGATAGTCATTGGAGCACCAGATGGTGACTTCGCGCTCGCCATCCTCAAACCGCGCTGTCGCCTTGGGGAAGCGTCCCTTGTGACGTTGCAGGTCGACGAAGACGCGATAACGGCCTTCACCATGGATTGCGCTCAATGCGTCTTCAAAGGCCTTGAGGTGTTTCATCTGCACAGTTTCCAAAATTACATGGCGCTTACATAAGCGCGTGAGGGAAATTTGATAATGGTCCCTTACGTCACACCCTGCAGCAAGCGCATACGTATATTTCCTTAAGCGTCATAACCCGGCAATTGCCGATCCAGCTTACGCATCAGCGCTGGCCAGATCAGTCGCTCTGTCAACACGCCCATACCGGAAGAATCCTCAGTCAGGCCACCCTGTCCAGCCACCTTCTGCTGCAGATCATTTCCGCACTCCAGCACGCCATCGCGACCCGCTGAAAGGGCCATGATCTGCATGTTGCACGCGCGTTCCAGGAAGAACATGCGGGTGAAAGCCTGCGCAGCGGTTTCGCCAATGGTCAGCGTGCCGTGATTGCGAAGCAGCATGGAATGCTTTTTCGGGCCGAGGTCTGCCACCAGGCGTTCGCGTTCATCAAGGTCCAGCGCAATGCCTTCATAGTCGTGATAGGCAATATCCTCACGCACCACCATGGCCGTCTGGCTGAGCGGCATCAGCCCCTCTTTCTGCGCTGAGACGGCCACGCCCTGGTCGGTATGGACGTGAATCACCACTTTTGCGTCGTCGCGGGCATCGTGAATCGCAGAGTGAATCGTGAAGCCCGCCGGATTGATGAAGTGGTCTGTCTCCTGGACGATATTGCCTTCCAGATCGACTTTCACGAGCGAGGACGCCGTGATTTCTTCAAAGAAATAGCCATACGGGTTGATCAGAAAATGGTGATCCGGCCCCGGTACGCGGTGGGAAATATGCGTGAAGATCATGTCATCCCAGCCATGCAGTGCGACCAGACGGTAAAGCGCCGCCAAATCCACTCTGGCCTTCCACTCTTCTGCAGAAACGGATGAGCGAATATCAATTTTCTGTGCGCCGTCGGCCATGTTCCTGGTCTCCCTCAATATCATTTTCTGCAGATTATCCGAAAATACCCGCAGACGCCAGCTGATGTTGACGCCCGCGTCACCTTCCTGTGGCCGCCTGTCTTGCCAGAACATTCGCCGCAGTGCTTATCCTTGACGCCTGTAGCAAACCCAAAGCAGATGGCTGCCATGACCGGCATGAAAATTCATTTCTTCGCCTCCAAGCGTCCTGAAGCCCAGGAAGCGCTGCCCAAATTCATTCAGATGTATGGCCAGTGCGACGAGGAAGACGCCGATGTGATCGTGGCGCTGGGCGGTGATGGCGCCATGCTTGATTCGCTGCGCCGCCAATTCGATGTCGGCAAGCCCGTCTATGGCATGAACCGCGGCACGGTCGGCTTCCTGATGAACGAGTATCAGGAAAAGAATCTGCCGGATCGCATCAATGCTGCAGAACGCGCGGTGATCTCTCCCCTGCGCATGACAGCGAAGGATGTTCACGAGAACGAACACCATGCCCTTGCGATCAATGAAGTCTCGATCTTTCGCCAGACCGCTCAGACGGCCCGTCTGAAGATCACCGTCGATGGCCGGGTGCGCATGGCAGAACTGGCCTGCGATGGCGTCATGGTCGCAACACCCGCTGGCTCCACCGCCTACAATCTTTCGGCCCATGGCCCGATCCTGCCGATCGGTGCCGGCCTGCTGGCGCTCACGCCGGTCAGCGCCTTTCGTCCGCGTCGCTGGAAAGGTGCCCTGTTGCGCCGGGACGCGTCGGTTCAGATCGAAGTTGTCGCGCCGATGCTGCGCCCTGTCGCTGCCGCTGCCGACAATCAGGAAGTGCGAGACATTGTCAGCGTCCATGTGCAGGAAGACCGCAGGCGCCTCACCATGCTGTTCGACCCCGGCCATGCGCTGGACGAACGCATTCTGCGCGAACAGTTCGGATTTTAGAGCCTTTTCAAGTCGCTGCGTCAGCACAATGTTAAGTCTTAGGGCATATGGTTAACCCGAATTATCGGGGAACCATGATGCTGAAAGACTTGCTGGAAAAGCTGAAACCCTCATCCAAGGGCAAGAGTACGCAATCCACGACCATTGCGACTCCTGACATCAGCCGCGTCATCAAGATGCCCAAGCCGGAAACCGCCACACCGGAAGCAGCCTCTCCGCCTACCCAGGACAAAGCCAGCCAAGTCCACGACCCGGAAGAAATGGGCGCTCTTGCTGAAGCAGCCGTCGATGATCTGTCAGGCCAGTTTGAAGCCTGGATGCAAATGGATTTGAACCGCCTGAAAGACGCCTGGGCCGCAGCCCAACAGCCAGACGCCACACCGGAAGACTATCGCAACCTTTACACGTGTGCGCACAATATTCGTGGTGTCGCAGGCTCCTATGGCTATCCCGCCATCTCACGCCTCTGCGGCTCTCTCTGCACCCTGCTGTCAGATACCGCGCCGGGAGAGAATGCTGCACTGATCAATCTGCATGTCGAAGCCTGCCGCGCGGCACATACCTCGATTGGCCGCGGCGAGTCCTCCCAGTCCGTTGCAGATGCCGTCTGCGATGCGCTGGAGCAGCGCGTAGCGCGCAAAACATCCAATAGCTGATCAGGCGGCCTTTTCGGCCTCTGCGCCTTCCTCATTGAGGAAGCCCTGTATGATGGCCGCGGTCTCTTCTGCCTGCGTCACCAGAAACAGGTGCCCACCGCCCTCCATGATGTGCAGGCGGGCATCCGGCAGGCCAAATTTCAGAATATGGCCATTCGCGACCGGCACGATTGTATCCTGATCGCCCATCAGGATCAGCGACGGCATTGTCAGGAAGCGGATGAATGGCAGGCTGGACCAGCCAATGAATGCCAGCAACTGGTAGACATACCCCTTCGGGTCCGGCGCCATCAGATTGTTGATATGGCGGCCCGCTTCGCCTTCGACCGCGTCGCCATAGAGCGTTTCGAAACTCTCGCGCATGAAATCCGGGTCTGAATACCGGCGCGCATCCACCATCTTTGACAGGGATTTCGGCCGCCCTGGCACCATGGTCATGCCCGCAGTCGTCGCGCACAGGATAAGTTTGCCGACGCGCTTGCGATACTGAAACGCATATTGCTGGGCCAGCGCGCCGCCCCACGAGACGCCCATCACATCGACATCTTCAATGCCGTAAATATCGAGCAGCTTTCGCGCCCAGCGGGCCAGCATCCAGGGCCGGTAAGGCCATTGGGTGACCGGGCTCTTGCCCACACCGGGCACATCAAAGGTGATGATGTCCCGATCCGTGAACATCTCACCCAGGCCAGCCGTCAGCTCCAGATTGGCACCAATGCCATTGAAGAACAGCAATGGCCGATTACCCACCTCTTTTTCCGCCTTCCAGAAAGCGGTACGCAACTGGATGCCGTCGACATCCTGCATCAGGATCTCGGGCGTTCTATCTATCTTGGCCATGTCGGTTACTCATTAAAGACATATCTTCCGGGTGCGTCATAGAGAGGCGGAAAGCTCTCATTTCCGCAAGCCTTTGGCGCAGTCTTCAGCGCACCAGACCTCTGCTTCAGCCAAGCCCCCCACACGGGCCACCAGCTGCCAGCTTCTTCCGTCGCACCTTCCGCCCAGGCCTCGGCTGTGGGCGCAATATTCGGGTTGCGGAACATCTTGGCCTTCGGGTTTCCGGGCGGGTTCAGCAGGGATTGGATATGCCCGCTTGAGGACAGGACAAACTCGATATTCTCAGACCCCAGAAGACCCGTGGTACGATAGCAGGCTTTCCATGGCGTGATGTGATCCGTCAGGCCTGCGACCACAAAGGCGTCCGCCTTGACCTGTGTCAGGTCCAGCTTGTGGCCTGCCACGTCATATTCGCCCGGATGATCAAAGGGCTGATTGAGACCAAGGTCCAGATAATCGGAATGCAGCTGTGCCGGCAGATTGGTCGAGTCATTGTTCCAGTACAGAACATCAAATGGTGGCGGATCTTCCCCCATCAGATAATTGTTCACAACATAGTTCCAGACCAGATCATTCGGGCGCATCCAGGCAAACATGCGTGCAAGATCATCCCCTTTCAGGATACCCTTGCGGCGGGAATATTTGCGTGCCACTTCAAGGCTGGCATCGGAAACGATCTGGCCAAGCTCGCTATCCTCACGCTGAGGGTTCAGCACACAGACCATAAAGGTAAGCGTATTGATACGATCATCGCCTGCCGCCGCCAGAAGGCTGGCCAGCGTCGCGGTGGTAATGCCGCCCGAACACGCGCCGGATATATTGATCTTTTTTGACTTGGTAACCCGGCGAACCACTTCGCTTGCCTGGACAAGACTGTCGATATAATCTGACAGCCCCCAATCCTTGTGTTCCTTGGTCGGGTTGCGCCAGGAAACCACGAAGGGCTGCATTTCCATCGCCAGCAGGAATTGCACCATGGACACCATGGGTGAGAGGTCCATGGCATAGAATTTGTTGATCTGCGGAGGGATGATGAAGATCGGTGTACGGTGAACCTTATCTGTCAGCGGCTGATACTGGATCAGCTCCATCATCTCATTTTTCCAGATGACGGAGCCTTTCGTTGTGGCGAGGTTCTCACCCACCTTGAAAGGCCTCTTGTCCACCTGGCTGGGCAGACCGCCATTCTTGGTCAGATCGGTATAGGCGTTTTTCAGCCCCTTCAGCAGCGACAGACCGCCAGAGTCCACCACACGCTTCGTCGCCGCCGGATTGCCGAGCAGCGTGTTTGTCGGGGCCATGGCATCGGTGATCATGCTCATGACGAATTTGGCACGGGCATGCTCCAGCTCCGTCATGCTCAGCTCGGCTACCCAGTCATTCAGATGCTCCTGAGTCGCGAGATAGGCCTGCATGCCACGCCGATAGAACGGATTGTGCTGCCAGGCGGGATCCTTGAAGCGACGATCCTTCGGATTGGCGGCGCGGTCTGACTTTCCGAGCAGGATCTTTGCGTGCTCTGCGGTGATCTTTCCGGCAGTCTTGGCCGTGGTCACCGGGTTCGTCATGGTCGAGCGCAGCATCATCGCGACGGCGCCCAGTAATTCCTGTCTGTTAAACCCCGCCATGAGCGGATTCATGGCATTCGTGGCTTCGGCCGCATTCTGGGCGATTTCATCCTTGGCGCCTGGCATTTCCCTTATCCCTCCACATGCCGGTCTTCTCTGACCCAAGGGCCAGGCGCCGACTTTGTTTCTGACTTCTTTCCGCCTTGGAAAGAGTAATCATGAAACTTTGAAATAAAATTCGTTCCATAGTCAGAATTGCGTGTCAAACTACTTCGCAACCCATGAAGACCCGAGAGCGCATCCTTCACGTCAGCCTGCTTCTCTTCAATGAAGAAGGAGAAGCCCAGCAAACGGCTGTCGATATTTCGAATGCGCTGAACATCAGTCCGGGTAACCTGTACTACCATTTCAAAGGCAAGGACGCGATCATTCGCGCCCTCTTCGAGCGGTTCGAGGAAGAGATGCGGATCATCCTGCGCGGGTCTCGCGGCGGGGTGACCTCCATTCAGGACAATTGGGTCTATCTCTACATCATCCTCGAAGAGATCTATGACTTCCGCTTCTTTTATCGCGACCTCGGCCTGCTGCTGGATCGCTACCCCGACCTTGCCGTCCGCTTCCGTGCGATGGTGGCCGAGGAGAAAAAGACGATCCACCGCGTTCTGGACGAACTGACCCGGGAATCCGTCCTGAACCTGGACCCGCGCCTGAAGGCCGCCCTGGTGGACCAGATCATGATGACGCTTACCTTCTGGCTGGCCGGAGACAGTCTGTCTTCTGAGCATCATGATGGCCCTACCCTGATCCATAAAACCGTGTTTCAGGTGATGTGCCTGATCGTGCCCTATATGGGCGAGGCCGGTTTTGACACGCTGACCCACATGATCGCCCATTACGAAAAGGCGACCTCCTGAAAAAAGGGCGGCCTGTTGAGCCGCCCTGTCAAAGTGCTGTCTAGTTCTTGAGAACCTTCGCCTGTTTGACCCATTCGTCACGCAGGACACGCCCGCGCGCTGCAATGGCTTCATCCAGCTTTTCCGCCTCTGCCTTCGTCATGGCCGCGATCTGGGCAAAGTTTGTGATGCCAGCGGCATTCAGCTTTTTCGCCAGAGCCGGACCGACGCCCGTCATCAGGGTCAGATCGTCAGAGGTCGTCGCTTTTGCAGGGGCAACCTTCGCTGCGGCAGGTTTGGCCGGTGCAGCCTTCTTGGCGGCGGCAGCAGGCTTTTCTGCCTTTTTCGCCTTCTTGGCTTTTTCAGGCTTGGACATCGCGTCCTTGACGGCCTTTGTTGTCCGCTTGGCGGCTTTCTTGGTCGTCTTGGTATAACCAGCCGTGGCTTCTCCGGCGACGGATTCAATCTCTGCTGTCAGACGGCTGATGCGGTCTTTCAGGTCAGAGTTGCGTTCCTTGGCCTTACCACGTGCCTTTGCGACGGTTTCAGCAACTTCGTCTTCCAGCTTGTCGATCTTGGCGGCGAGCTTGTTGCCCTTCTTGCCGAGATCCTTGACGCCCAGAAGATCACGCATGCGCTCCATACGGGCTTCGAATTCATCACGGGCCTGCGCCTGGAAGTCACGTGCAGCCTCGGCATATTTGGCAACGGATTGCCCGGCCTTCGCTACGGTTTCGTTCGTGGCAAGACGCTCGCGCACTTCGTTTTCGATTTCTTCGCCGCGCTTTACCAGATCGTCAAAAACGTCCGAGGACTGTTTGTTGAACTTGTTGGCATTCGCAAGCGCCTTGTCATAGGCCTTGCCATAAGCGCCTACGCCAGCAAGCCAGATCTTGTGAGCCATATCAGCCGTATTTGTTTCAATGGCCTTACCGACGGTCTCAGCCTTTTTGCGGGCCTTCGTCTTTTCTTTCTTGTTCTTTGCCATGAGGGGCTCCTTCAAAGATGTCTCATTGCCGATGAACATAAGAAGAAAGTCTAGAATCTGCATACTAATCGAGATCGCCCTTGAAACTGGGGGACGAATGCCCTGTATCTGTTAGAGACACATCAGGAGGATATTTCCATGAGCGCAGTTGATTACACCGTCGATGGCAAGACCTATGAAGGCTATTACCTTCGCGCCAAGGGCAAGGACGTTGCCCCTGTCGTGGTGATTGCCCATGCTTGGGGCGGCCTTGGCGACAATGAGATTGAAAAGGCTGAGCGCGTTGCAAATGAACTCGGCTATGCCGCCTTCGCAATGGACGTTTATGGCAAGGGAAAGCGTGGCACGACCGTTGAGGAAAACCAGGCACTCATGAACCCGCTGGTCGAAGACCGCGCGGAATTGCAGAAGCGCCTTGCTGGCGGCCTTGCCGCAGCAAAGCAGCAAGTGGGCGTTGACCCGAAGAACGCCGCAGCGATCGGCTTCTGCTTTGGCGGCCTCTGCGTGCTGGACATGGCGCGCGCCAATATGGACGTGGCCGGTGTTGCCTCTTTCCACGGCCTGTTCAGCCCGGCTGACAACATCCCGTCCCCGAAGATCGCCGCCAAAGTGCTGATGGAACATGGCTGGCTGGACCCTATGGCCACGCCGGAAGATGTCATGGCCATCACGAAGGAAATGGGCGACGCTGGCGCCGACTGGCAGATGCATGTCCACGGCCAGTGCCAGCACGCCTTCACGACCAAGGGCGCCAACAATCCTGACATGGGCACAGTCTATGATGCCGATGCAGACCGGCGCAGCATGGAAAGCCTCAAGGCCTTCCTGGCTGAACTGTTCTAGTCAGCGCGCAGCGCATACCCGGCGGAGCGGACGGTCCGGATCGGATCGTCCCCGCCTTCCTGGCGAAGGGCCTTGCGAAGACGGCCGACATGCACGTCCACAGTCCGCGCCTCAACATAGACATCAGATCCCCAGACTGTATCCAGCAATTGCTCGCGTGAGAAAACGCGGCCCGGGTGCTGCATGAAATAATCCAACAGACGGAATTCCGTCGGGCCGAGGTGAATTTCAACATTGTTGCGGATCACCTTGTGCGCAACGCGGTCGATCTCGATATCGCCGACGACAATGCGGTCATCCTTGAGGCCAGGCCGAATGCGGCGCAGCACAGCGCGCACGCGCGCCATCAACTCCGTCGTGGAGAAAGGCTTGGTGACATAGTCATCCGCGCCGGTATCCAGTCCACGGATACGGTCGCTTTCCTCTCCGCGCGCCGTCAGCATGATGATCGGCAGATTAGGGTTGGTTCCGCCGCTGCGAACCCGGCGGCAAACTTCGATACCGCTGATCTTGGGCAGCATCCAGTCCAGTAGCAGCAGGTCCGGCGCCCGCTCCTCAATCATCAGCAGGGCTTCTTCACCATCCGCAGCGATTGCCACCTCATAATCCTCTTTCTTGAGGTTATAGAACAGCAGTTCGGAGACGGCGCTCTCGTCTTCGGCGATGAGCACATAGGGCTTCATGTCAGATCCTCTCAACTAGACCTTTTCAGATACCCGTATTGGGTGTTTTCGGACGCTCATGCGGAATGAGATATTCGCCAGTGATCTGAAAGTAAATGAATTCTGCGATGTTCGTACAATGGTCGCCAATGCGCTCAAGGTTCTTGGCCATGAAAAGCATGTGCGCGCCCGCACCGATCGTGCGCGGGTCCTCAATCATGTAGGTCAGCATTTCCCGGAACAGGGAGTTATAGTGCTGGTCGATGTCGTCATCGCTTTCCCAGACCGTCTTTGCGGACTCGGCATTGCCGGTGGCATAGGCATCCAGAACCATATGCAGCTGCAGCGAAACCGGGCGCGCCATGCGGGCTACGCCATGACGCATAGCGACCGGCACGGACTCATCCAGCATCAGCGTGCGCTTGCCTATATTCTTTGAGAGATCACCAATCCGCTCCAGTTCGCCCGCAGTCTTGAGCGCTGAGAAGACAGACCGCAGGTCGTGCGCCATGGGCTGGCGACGAGCGATCAGGCTGACGATCTGGCGCTCAACCTCTTCCTCCAGGCGATCCACTTCCGGATCTCGCGTGATCACATCTCGCGCCATGTCGTGATTGTTCCGATCCACGGCCGCACAGGAATCCAGAATCATGGTTTCCACGATCCCGCCCATACGCATCAAATCTGCGGCGATCTTTTCAAGTTCGTCTGTGAAGGCGGAAACAATATGTTCTGACATGTCAAACCTATCAGCCAAAACGGCCGGTTATGTAGTCCTCGGTGCGGCGTTCGCGAGGATTGGTGAATATCTGGTCGGTGTCTCCCATCTCCACGAGATTACCAAGATGGAAAAAGGCCGTGCGTTGCGACACGCGAGCTGCCTGTTGCATGGAATGGGTCACGATGACGATGCAGTAGCGCTTGCGTAGTTCGTCGATCAGCTCCTCGATGCGGGCTGTCGCAATGGGGTCCAGAGCCGAGCACGGCTCATCCATCAGAATGACTTCCGGGCGAACGGCAATGGCGCGGGCAATACAAAGACGCTGTTGCTGACCGCCTGACAGGCTGGTGCCGGGCTGGGTCAGACGATCCTTCACCTCTTCCCAAAGGCCGGCGCGGCGCAGGCTTTTCTCGACAACGGCGTCGAGATCTTCCCGGCTGTCGACCATGCCATGAATGCGCGGACCGTAGGCGATATTGTCATAAATGCTTTTCGGAAACGGGTTCGGCTTCTGGAACACCATTCCGACTCGCGAGCGTAACAGAACCGGGTCCACGTCCGGCGAGTTGATGTTCTCACCCTCCATGAAAATGTCACCGGTGACTTTTGCCCCCTCAATCGTGTCATTCATGCGGTTGAGGCAGCGCAGGAAGGTCGACTTCCCGCACCCGGATGGCCCGATCAGAGCCGTCACCGCGCGGTCGTGAATCGCAAGCGACACATCAAAAACGGCTTGTTTATCATCGTAGTAGACACTGACATTCCGGCAATCGATGCGCGGATAGGTGAGGGCTTGCGTCTTGTCAGCGCCCTCCCCGGTCAGTGCCAGGTCTGTTTTTGCCGGTCCGACCGTATCCATCACCATCTCCGTTCGAACCTGCGGCGCAGGAACACAACAACGACATTCATGATAACAAGAAGCGACAGCAATATGACAATCGCTGCAGCTGTCATGGGCTCCCACGCTCTTTCGGCGTTCGATGCCCAGCTATAAATCAGCACTGGAAGCGCTGTGGCCTCGTCTGTAGCAGACTTTGGCACTTCCGCTACAAAGGCCACCATTCCAATCAGCAGAAGCGGTGCGGTTTCTCCCAGAGCGCGGGCCATACCGAGAATGGCTCCTGTAAACATGCCGGGCGCCGCAAGCGGCAAGACATGGTGAAACACGGCCTGCATGCGCGAAGCCCCAACGGCCAGCGCACCGCTTCGAATGGAGGGCGGCACAGAGCGCAGCGACGCACGCGAAGCGATGATCACGACAGGCAGGATCAGCAAAGCCAATACGAGCCCGCCGACAATCGGAGCAGACCTCGGCAGACCGAACGTACCAAGCAGCAGAGACGCCCCCAGAAGGCCAAACACAATTGAGGGCACCGCCGCCAGATTATTGATGTTCACTTCAATCAGATTGGTCAGCCGGTTGCGCGGCGCGAATTCTTCCAGATAGACCGCCGCGAAGATGCCCATCGGAATGGCCACGCAGGCCGTCACCATCATGGTCAGCAGAGAGCCTACAATTGCGGCCAGCGTACCGGCGAGTTCCGGATAGGTGCTGTCTGTGTGGGTGACGAGACTGGTATGCAGCACCCGGCGGGCATTGCCAGCCTGCTTCAGGGCGATGGCCCAGGCAATCTGCTGGTCCGAGATCGGGCGCTCGGCTTCAGGCAGCGGAATGATGTGCGCGACCAGAGGTTCATTTGCCAGTTGTTCGAACGTACCCGTCAGCAGGGTCAGCTCTGCCGCATCCGGCGACAGGGAATCGATGCGGGCAACCGTCTCCCCGCCCGCGAGCAGGACAGATCCCGTCGCCTTCCCCTCCTCCAGCAAACTGCGTGTACTTGTGACTTTACTGAGACCAGAGGTGCTGCTGAGACGTGCCTTTCCCTCGGCATCTGTCTCAATCTTTCCGGCAGAGCCGATCCGGACGGTCACATCTTTCGGAGAACCGCCTTTGAGGTAGAGGTCCAGATCATCGGACAGCGGCACCCGAACCTGGATTGTCTTACCGATCAAGGTTGGGTTGGTCGCAACCCGCTTGGCCAGGGGCAGCACAGCAAGGCGGTTAACCAGCTCACTCAGTTCCTGTCGGCTGGCTTGAGTCTGGGTGGACTCCGGAAACTCTGAAAACAGCTTGTCGCGGACCAGCGTGTAGAAGCCCTCAATGTTGCGGGTGATCTCTGCCTCGCTCGTTTCGCCTTCCGGTGCGACGAGATCGGCATCCAGCATTATCTCGGTCTGCAGGACATATTGCGTCGTGGCCGAATACGCACGCGTGCCAATGGCGATGACCAGCAGGGTCAATGCGGACAAGGCAAAGACGATTGCGGCAATCCCATAAAGCCGGAAACGGGCATCCGCCGCGCGGCGCTTCTTGAGATGCTTCAGCGCCTTGGGAGTGATGAGGGATGAATCAGACATCTTATTCATATTTCTCCCGATAGCGCTGAACGACACGCAGGGCGATCAGGTTGAAGCAAAGCGTTACCAGGAACAGGACGAGACCCAGCGCGAAAGCAGACAAGGTCTTCGGGCTGTCGAATTCCGTTTCCCCGGTCAACAGGGCGACAATCTGCACCGTGATGGTGGTGAGATCGGTTGAAGGATCAAGCGATATCCGAGCGCGCTGGCCAGCCGCCATGACAACGATCATGGTCTCCCCGATCGCCCGCGAGACTGCCAGCAACAAGGAAGCGACAATCCCCGGCAGCGCGGCGGGCAAGATGACCTGTTTGATTGTTTCGGACTTGGTGGCCCCCATGGCGAAGGCCGCGTCCCGCAAGGTTTGCGGCACGGCATTGATCACATCATCCGACAGGGACGAGACAAAGGGGATCACCATGATGCCCATAACAAGACCTGCGGCGAGTGCACTGGTCGGCTGGGCGGCGAGCACGGGGCCATTTGCCAGCCCGATATCGATCAGCGTCGCATTGACCCACAGCGCGATACTTCGCACCCCCGGCGCGACAACCAGCAACGCAAAGAAACCGTACACAACGGTCGGGATACCCGCCAGAACCTCCAGCAAGGGCTTCACATAAGACCGGGTTTTCCTGGAGGCATATTCGGAAAGATAAATCGCCGCGAAGAGGCCTACGGGCGCCGCGACAAACATTGCGATCAGTGCGATCATGAATGTGCCGAAAAATAGCGGAACAGCACCGAACTCGGCATTCGTCTGAGCATTCCAGCGCGTGCCGAACAGGAAGTCCGTCACGGGCACCTGGGAGAAAAAGCGAATGCTCTCATAGAATAGCGAAGCGACGATGCCGACCGTCGTCGCAATTGCAATCGCTGCGCAGAGGAACAGGAATAGCTCCGCGCCTGATTCGACCCGCTGCCGCGCGCGGAAATCCGGTGAGACATGCGAGCGAGCAAACATGACGCCCAGTATTGCGCTGAGCAGGATCGTCGCCAGCGTGGTAATCTTGAGACTGCCGGACAGTTCCAGATAACGATGCGTCACAGCCGTGAAGACACGATCTGATCCATCATAAGTTCCATGGGTAGACACGGCAGAGACCGCATCAAGATAGGAGACCAACTCTGCCTTGGGCAGTTTGTGAAACGCGGCGGGCAATTCCCGGATCAGCAGTTCTCTCGCGACAGGTTCAGCCAGCAACAGGTATGCCAGCGCCAGAATCAGCGCAGGTGCCAGCCCCCACATGGCGACATAATAGCCGTGATAATTGGGCCGCGAATGAAATTTCCCCGAGGAGGACAGCGAATAGCGCTCTGCCCGGATGCGGCCAATGGAAAACCCGGCCGACATCACGAAGAGTAGCAATGCGGTCAGCAGCCACCCCATCGGTAATTGGCCGAGCTGTTGCAACATTAAGGAGGAACCCCTTCCAGTGGCGCCCACATAGCCGGGCAAAGCTACAATAATGTGACATATCCTTGTTTGCTTGCAGACAACAGGTGCTGACTTGCACACCGCCCCCTGATCCTCCACATCAAAGCCCATGATGAACGACAAGAACAGTGACGCCATTTGGCACGGCACAACCATTCTGGCCGTGCGCAAGGGCAAGAAGTTGGTCATGCTGAGCGATGGCCAGGTGTCGATGGGACAGACCATCATGAAGGGCAATGCCCGCAAGGTCCGCCGCATCGCCGGAGGTGACATCCTTGCAGGCTTTGCCGGGGCGACGGCGGATGCCTTTACCCTGTTTGAACGGCTGGAGGCCAAGTTGGAACGCCATCCCGGCCAGCTGCAGCGCGCCGCAGTGGAACTGGCCAAGGACTGGCGGACAGAGAAATATCTCCAGAAACTTGAAGCCCTGCTGATCGTAGCCGACAAGGAGTCCACGCTGGTGATCACCGGCGCGGGGGATGTGCTGGAGCCTGAGCACAATGTCGTAGCTGTCGGCTCTGGCGGAAACTACGCGCTCGCTGCAGCGCGTGGCCTCTATGAATATGAAGAGGATTCCGAAGTGATCGGACGCAAGGCGATGCAGATTGCCGCTGATATCTGCGTCTATACCAACGCCCATTTCACGCTTGAATCGCTGGACCTCTAAGGGCGTCAGACCGCCCTGCTCCACCCGCTCCTCTGACACGCTTTCGGAAAGATATATGAAAGACCTTACCCCCCGCGAGATTGTCGCAGAACTTGATCGCCATATCGTCGGCCAGACAGGCGCCAAGCGCGCCGTTGCCATTGCCCTGCGCAATCGCTGGCGCCGGAAACAAGCGCCCGATAACATCCGCGCAGAGATCACGCCCAAGAACATCCTGATGATCGGCCCCACGGGCGTCGGCAAGACAGAAGTTTCGCGCCGCCTCGCCCGCCTGGCCAATGCTCCCTTCCTGAAAGTAGAAGCGACCAAGTTCACCGAAGTCGGCTATGTCGGCCGGGATGTGGAACAGATCATTCGCGATCTTGTCGAAGCCGCCATTGGCATGGTGCGCGAGCAAAAGCGCGCTGGCGTCAGCCAACAGGCGCAGGACGCAGCCGAGGAGCGCCTTCTGGACGCCTTGGTTGGCGAGGACGCGCAGTCCTCCACCCGCGAAGTCTTCCGCCGCAAACTGCGCGCCGGCGAACTGGATGACAAGCCGGTAGATCTGGACGTCGCGGAAACAAACAACCCGATGCAGATGATGGATATCCCCGGCCAGGGCGGCTCCATGGGCATGATCAATCTGTCAGACATGCTGGGCAAGGCCATGGGCGGACGTACAAAGCGTGTACGGACGACTGTCCGCGAAGCGTACGAGCCGCTGACCGAGGAAGAGGCCGACCGCCTGCTGGACGAAGACGCTATCGTTCGGGAAGCTGTTTCTGCTGTGGAGGAAGATGGCATCGTCTTCCTGGATGAGATCGACAAAGTCGCCGCGCGCAAGGAACGCGGCGGGGCCGATGTCAGCCGCGAAGGCGTTCAGCGGGACCTGCTTCCCCTGATCGAAGGCACGACCGTTTCCACAAAGCGCGGGGCGGTCAAGACAGACCACATCCTGTTCATCGCGTCTGGCGCCTTCCATGTTTCCAAGCCGTCAGACCTTTTGCCCGAACTTCAAGGGCGTCTGCCCATCCGCGTGGAACTGGAAGCCCTGACCCGTGATGATCTGCGGCGTATTCTTGTCGAACCGGAAGCCAGCCTGATCCGTCAGTACCAGGCGCTTATGGCTGCAGAGAATGTCACGCTGGAATTTGAGGACGCCGCAATTGATCGCCTGGCTGATCTGGCTGAAGCGGTGAACAGCTCCGTCGAGAATATCGGCGCGCGGCGCCTGCAGACGGTGCTTGAGCGCCTGCTTGATGAAATCAGCTTTGATGCTCCGGACAAGACTGGTGAGACCATCACGATCACGGCTGACTATGTGGATGAACGCGTTGCCAGCCTGGCCGGCAATGCAGATCTTTCCAAATTCATTCTCTAGCGCGCGTCAGACGTTTACGCGTGACAGCAATTCAATTGTCTGGCCGTAGCCTGCCTCTTCCGGAATGACGAGGCAGGCTTCGCCGTTTTCGGTCTTGTCCTGACGCGGCAGCACCGTGACAACAGGTTCGGCTGCAAACCGCTTGGCGGCATCTTGCACGGACGTCGCCTTTGCGAACTTCTTCAAATTCATCCGTGTCGGGAAAATGATGACAGACTCCCCAGCCTCTTCGGAATCAAGCGCGTCTTGGGCCGTGATCCAAACAGAGTCTGTGGTCTCCCGCCCATCATGGGCAGCGATCTGATCCCGTGGCGCAGGCGCAATATAGAAATGCGTATCGAAGCGTTTGGGCATCAAGTCCGGCGTGATCCAGTGTCCGAAATAAACGAGGCTGTCGAGCGCGAGCACAAGATCATGTTCACGGATCAATTCCAGGAAGCTCTGCTCGCCCCGGTCTACGGCTGCGCGGAACGGGTCCAGTTTCTCCGCCACGTCCGGGCCGACAAGCGGCATGTCTGTGCCCCGCTTCTGCCGGGGCCGCGCCAGCAGCAGGCCTGACTCCTCATAGGCTTCCCTGACAGCGGCAATGCGCGCATCCTGTTGCACGGGACCGAAATCCCCATCGGTATAGGGGTCCCATCCCGCGCTGGAATCTTCCCCCGTGGCTTTGCCACCCGGAAAGACAAGTGCGCCTGCTGCAAAATCTATCTGATAGTGGCGCTTCACCATCAGCACTTCCGGCACCGTTTCGCCGTCGCGCACGATCAGGACAGTCGCAGAGAGTTTTGGCTGGGCATTTTCTTTATTCATTGTGTCCTCCCCCATTTGTTCAAATTTATTCGAAATCCAAATGGATTTATCCGCGTGATCTTCAGTCCTGTCCGCTAGGTAAAGCAATAGGCACGGTCAGAAAGACGGGAAGAGTGATGCGGGAATTGCTACAAACAAGAGTTGTCGCCCACACTGGACAGAAGGTCCAATTCCGCTTCCACCCGGTCATGCATCTGCTTGACGGGGATTCGTTCGGGGCTGTTTGCGAAATGTCGCAGACTTTTGAAGAGTCCGCATCTTTCGGCCCGATGAGCGCCGCGAGCAAAGCTGCAGATCCGGCCAAATGGCTTTCAGACAGACTGTCCGAAGTTGCCAGCGCCGCGCACCAGATGGACCAGCGCATGCGGCCCATCATTGTGCCCTCGCCTATGGCGGCCCTCTCTCATGCGAACACGGCTATCGCCTGCGATGCCGCGATTCGCCGGACGACACTTTGCCAGCAGGAAATCTGCCTGGAATTTGAAGACTCCGCCTTTGCCGGCTGCCCGAGTGATGTCGTGCGTCATGTAGCCCATTTGCGCCGCCATGGTTTTCGCGTGTCCGTCGACATGCGCAAATCCTGGCAGACGCCAATTGGCGAAGGCCTGCGCCTGCTGATCGACAGTCTGCGCGTGGATGCTCGCGATCTGGAAATGAATGAGAAGCTGATGGACATCTGCGAAGTCGCATCCGCCTCAGGCATGCTCGTAATTGCAGAGAACGCGAATTGGCGTGACGGTGAATTCCTGAACCGCATCGGCATTCATGCGGGCTCGAAACTTCGCGCAGATTCCTAAGCGACGCTAAAAGACGTGTCGCCGCCGCTTTCTTCCATGGCGGCCATCTCGGAATAGTAATCCAGCTTCTCCAGAAGGTATTCGAGGTCTTCCCGTGGGATGGCCTGGAACTGGGTCAGCACGCGCTCGATCATGCGAGCCCGGAAGCGGGCGCGGTCATTCGGTCCGCCATCATGGCTCGTCTCATGGAACACATTCACGGCTGCGCGGAAGGCCGGCAGCATCTTGCGCGGCATGCCAGCACGATCAAACACGGCCTGCAGGCCCAATGGCCCGGCATCGTGGATCATCAGCCAGACACGCTGGTGCCCCACGCCTGAAAGCTCAGCCAGCGCATGCTCCACAAAGGGCATCTGGCCGCAGCACAAGGCGCGCATGATCAGCGAATGCGTCAGGCGACCGTTGAGGTTCAGCTGCGTCACAAAACGCGGCAGATCGTGGGAGCGGCCTGCCTGCTCGACCAAATCGATCGTCGCACGTTCCCGCGCACCTGATGCCAGATCGATTGCAAGCTGCGCAGGCAATTCGTGGCGGTTGACCAGCATGTCGAACAATTGCCCGGAGACGAGGCTGACCATCTTCTCGGCGATATGTGTCGGGATGTATTCGCGGCTGATCAGACCGCGCTGGACACCTTCATCTGTTCCGTAGCGCCGCATGGCATCATCATATGCCTTGTCGCTCCAGTCCGCGCCCTCATTTCCAGACAACGCCCGAACGGCTTCCAGAGCGCCATGCTCCGTCAGCACCTCTGTCAGAGTGAGCGATAGCGAATCGCGCGACGCAATTGCGACCTGTTTTGCTGCAGTGACGGACAGCGCCAGCTCGATCAGATCCTCATCGGTAAAAACAGGCGAATCCTGCAGCACCGGGATCGCGACCGCCTCAATATCCTGCGCCAGCTTGAACGCGATCTCGCGCGGCAGGATGGGCGAATTGCGAAGCGTGACAGACAAGGTGCGGCGAACCAGGTCCGCTGCATCCTCGGCCAGAATGCCCATAATTTCCTGAGCGTAGGCACGCTCTTCATCAGTCAGGACATCCAGGGCGATGCGGCGGCACAGCCTGTGCGCCACGGAAGCACGCTGTTCTGGCGTATCCCCCTTCATCAGGCGGTGAATGTCACCTTCGGTCAGTTGCGGGCGTATGCTCTGGACGCTCATCTTCTGATGCCTTTGCTTAATGATTCCCTGCAATTTCGCGGTGTGCGGTTAACATGCAGTTTACCTATTCGGGTTTGCGGCATCAAAAAAGCCGGTCACTGCGGACCGGCTTTCTTTAATTGGGATTTTCTGTGGAGACTTACTCTTCGTCTTCCTTGAAGAGGTCTTCACGGGAAACGGTCTCATCGGACACTTCGGCGACGCCGAGAATGTGATCGACGACCTTGTCTTCATAAATCGGTGCGCGCAGCTGAGCCATTGCGCCCGGATTCTGCTGGAAGAACTGAACAACCTGCTGTTCCTGACCAGGATACTGCCGTGCTTCGCGGATCAGCGCCTGATTCACTTCCTGCTCGGAAATGCGGACATCGTTCACGCGGCCGATTTCAGCAAGCACCAGACCGAGACGCACGCGGCGCTCTGCAATCTTGCGGTACTCTTCCTTCAGTTCGTCCTCGGACTTGCCCTTGTCTTCTTCAGCCGTGCGACCGGCATCCATTTCAGCCTGCAGCTGCTGCCAGATCTGATTGAATTCCTGCTCAACCATGTTCGGCGGCAGGTCGAAATCATGCGCTTCGTCCAGCTTGTCCAGCAGATTGCGCTTGGCTTTGGAGCGGGAAGCAGCGTCATGCTCGCCCTGCAGCTGGTCTTTCACGAGACCGGTCAGCTGTTCAAGGCTTTCCAGGCCGAGGCCTTTGGCAAACTCATCATCGACTTCCGGCGTCTTCGGCGCGCGCACTTCGTGGACTTTCACCTCGAAGGTCGCTTCCTTGCCGGCAAGGTTTTCAGCCGGGTACTCTTCCGGGAAGGTGACGGTGATTTCTTTTTCTTCGCCGGTCTTCACGCCTACGAGCTGCTCTTCGAAGCCTGGGATGAAGCGGCCAGAGCCGAGAACGAGGGTCTGCTGCTCGGCAGAACCGCCTTCAAAGGCTTCACCGTCGATCTTGCCGACGAAATCCATCACGACAGCGTCGCCGTCCTTGGCTTTCGCGGTTTTGCCACGCGGCTCGAACTGGGTGTTCTGCTCGGCGATACGGCCAAGAGCTTCCTGGATCTGTTCTTCAGACACTTCGGCAACCGGGCGGGTCACTTTCAGCTTGGAAACGTCAGCCGGCTCGAATTCCGGCATCACGTCGACATGCATGTGATAGGAAAGGTCTGCATCGCCCGTCACAACTTGCTCAATGTCGCCGTCCATATGGACGTCCGGTTGGCCAGCGGGGCGCAGTTCGTTCTCTTCCAGCGCTTTCTGGTTGGTTTCATCCACCAGCTTGTTGATCAGCTCGCCCATCAGGTCTTTGCCGAACATCTTGCGCACGTGAGAGGCAGGCACCTTGCCCGGACGGAAGCCTTTAAGCTTCATTTGCGGGCGGATTTCCTCGATCCGCTCATCCAGCTTCGCCTTAAGTTCTGATGCCGGCACTTTGACGGCGAACGTACGGCTGAGACCTTCTGCCTTGGTCTGGGTAACTTCCATCGGTTCAATCATCCGTTTTATTGGGTCACGGGCGCAAAATCTGCGCGCGGGCGCCCTGTGAATCCTGTCTGAAGGGGCGGCTTATGTCATAGCCGAAAGCCCCTGTCCACGCAGGACTCGGCCTGTTTTACAGCATAGAGATCCGCCCCGGATGGCCGAGCCGGATTCCCATGCCTTGTTGGTGCGGATGAGAGGACTCGAACCTCCACGCCTTGCGGCGCTGGAACCTAAATCCAGTGCGTCTACCAATTCCGCCACATCCGCTTGTGGCGAGTTCCTACGCGAGCGTTTTCAAGGCATCAACCAGAAAGCTGTAGCAGACTGCCAAATCAGTGTTTTTCACCGTGCAAAGCGCCCAGAATATCGGGCAATTGCGTCTCCAGATCTTCCGAAATCAGGCCCGCCCCGATCCGGCGGCCTGCCTCGCCATGCAGCCAGCTCGCCATCGCCGCTGCCGTGAAAGCGTCAACGCCCTGAGCCATCATGCCACCAGCGATTCCCGCCAGAACGTCTCCGGACCCTGCCGTTGCGAGCCAGCGCGTGGCGTGTGTGTTTACAATGGCTGTCCCGTCTGGGGAGGCAATGACCGTATCCGGCCCCTTCAGCAAAACGACGCAGCCCGCAATCTCTGCGGCTTTTCGGGTCGCCTCCACCTTGTTGCTGGATGTTTCCAGAAGGTCTCCAAAGATGCGGTTGAACTCACCGACATGAGGCGTGATCAGGTCAGAGGGGCGCAGCAGCTTGTGCAGGGCTTCCTTGTCGTCACCGAATACGGTCAGCGCATCGGCATCCAGGACAGCTTTGGTCTCAGATCCGAGCAGGCACTCGACATTCTCGCGTGTCGTGGAGCTGACGCCCGCCGCAGGGCCGAGAATCGCGACCGTGGCCGTTTCCAGCGCGTCGCAGACATCTTCGCGCTTGGAGAATTGCTTCAACATAACGGCCGTAAGGTGGCTAGCATTCACCTGAATCGCATCCGGCGGCGACAGCACCGTCACCAGGCCTGCCCCTGCTCTCAGCCCGGCCCGTGCAGCCAGCCTGGCTGCACCCGTTGCGTGAGCGGGACCGCTAACCACAGCAAGATGGCCGCGCTGATGCTTGTGCGTGCTTTGCCCCGGCTGAGGCAGTCCCTGCCTCCAGAGAATCGGACTGTTCTCCAAAAGGCGTGATTTCACCGGCACGCCAATGTCGGCAACAAATACGCCACCACAATATGCAGCGCCCGGCAGCAGAACGTGCGCGGGCCTCAAGGCGGCAAAGGTGATCGTGCCTTCAGCGCGAAAGCATGGCCCGAGCGGCTTGGCTGTGTAGCCATCAATACCGGAGGGGACATCAATGGAGACAACCCTGCCCCCACGTTGCGCCAAGGCAGCAGCGGTGCCATCAAGCGGGCGGGACAAGCCGCCGCCAAACAGCGCATCCAGAACGATATCATGCGGTGCTTCCAGCGCGCCCTCTAGCGGTCTGATGTCTTTCTCCCAAAAAGCCGCCGCCTTAGCCGCGTCGCCTTTCAGCTCTTCCCGGGGAACAAGGCAAAAGACATCAACATCACGCCATAGCTTGGCCAACTGGCTGGCCGCGACGAAGCCGTCACCGCCATTTCCACCGGGTCCGCAAAGAACCTGAATGCGGCCTTCCGGCCAATTGGCATGAAGGAATTCCGCAACGGCATTTCCGGCGCGCTGCATCAATTCAAAACTATCGAGCCCGCCTGAGAACAAGGCCTGCTCGGCGTCACGCATTTCCTGCGGTGTAAGTATCGGTCTGCCCATGGGCAAATGTCATAGCACGCGGGTTGCGGATTCGCTTCCCAGTTCCTTGACTTTCAGCAGCCCGTTTTCGCGCACCAATTGAGTAATAGAACAATGGCCGGGCCGGAACACGATTGTCCTGGCATCATTCCGAACAGCGCTCACAATCGCATTGATTGCGACAAAGTGAGAGAAGACGACGGTGGTATCTGCAACCTCCGCCAGACGCGCCATCATGCGGTCACGCCAGGGCAAGTGTTCACTGCCTTCTGCGGCCCAAGTGCCAGCCATGTATCTCCTCAGCCAGGTAACACGATCCGTGACATAGTTGGGTGTCGCGATCTCTGAGACCTCTTCCACAAGGGGAGCCGTAACGCCCATGGCGCGCTCGAATGGCCGGGCAGTTTCCCGGCAACGTTGCATGGGACTGGTAATGGCATGAGTGGCCCCCAGCGCTTTCAATTGTTCTGCAACAGATTCTGCCTGTTTGCGTCCGAGCTCGCTCAGCCCCGGATCGGGATGGTTCCCCCATGCTGCGGCGGCTTCTCCGTGACGCACAAGAAAGATCATTACTGAGCCCCTGGCTTGCTGGATGTTAATTCTGTCCCAACCCGAATGGTCAGGTATTTTCCGCTGCTTGCAGGAGAAGCGTCCCCCCTGCGAACGCCTTGTTCCTGTACGACGCAGCATCTAAGCCCCTGGCGCGCACCGTTACGATGCACACGACACCATGGTCTGGGCACACCGCCTCCACGCAATCACAGCGCTGAAGAAGCCCCCAATACAGATGCCTGAAACCCGTGAGTTGCGCTGTATATACTGCAAACTATAGCCAACGCACCCCTAAAAATGACGTACATGTCACGTATAACACCATGGACCTGCGCAGGCGACGCACAAAAACCGTGCAGCAAAGTCCAAAAAGCAACCAGCAGTCCATCAGCGACCGTTAAGAACCCATATGGGTCTCGCCTCAGCGCCAGAAGACGCATACCGCTTGGCTTATACATGACTTCAACGGCTGGGAGACAAGGGCCATGAAAAAAATCGAGGCAATCATCAAACCGTTCAAACTGGATGATGTTAAGGAAGCCCTGCAAGAGATCGGTCTGCAAGGCATGACTGTGATCGAAGCCAAAGGTTTTGGTCGCCAGCGGGGACATACCGAGCTTTATCGCGGCGCTGAATATGTCGTTGATTTCCTGCCTAAACTGAAGATCGAAATCGTTCTGGCGGATACCGCCGTCGAAGGTGCTGTGGAGGCGATCAAAAAAGCCGCACACACAGACAAGATTGGCGATGGTAAGATCTTCATTTCTGATATCACTGATGCGGTGAGAATCCGCACCGGCGAGACAGGCGACGCGGCTCTCTAGCACCGGCGTCCTGTAACAAGGTTACCCATGAATTCTGATTTTTACTGGAGGGCAAATTCCAATGGCTGAGAACCTAATGAAGCTGATGAAAGACGAAGACGTACAATACGTCGATCTCCGCTTCACCGATCCACGTGGCAAGATGCAGCACGTGTCATTCCACAAGGACATGGTTGAGGATGATTTCTTCACCGAGGGCCAAATGTTCGACGGCTCTTCGGTTGCTGGCTGGAAAGCCATCAACGAGTCTGACATGGTCCTGATGCCGGACACCAGCACAGCCATGATCGACCCATTCTTCCAGCAGACCACGCTGGCAGTTATGTGCGACATCCTGGATCCGATTTCCGGCCAGGCCTACAATCGTGACCCGCGCACGACCGCAAAGAAGGCAGAAGCCTACGTAAAGTCCAGCGGCGTCGGCGACACGGTGTTCTTTGGTCCGGAAGCTGAATTCTTCGTATTTGACGATGTGCGCTGGTCCACAGAGCCGCATAAAACCGGCTATAGCTTTGACTCAACCGAGTTGCCCATCAACACGGGTAAAGAATACCCGATGGGTAATATGGGTCATCGTCCTGGTCCAAAAGGCGGCTACTTCCCAGTACCGCCGATCGATTCCGAACAGGACATGCGTTCCGAAATGCTGTCCGTCATGGCCGATATCGGCCTGGAGCCGGAAAAGCATCACCACGAAGTGGCACCTGCCCAACATGAGCTTGGCCTCAAATTCTCCACGCTCACCACAATGGCAGACCGCCTGCAGCTGTATAAATATGTGATCCACAATGTGGCCGCATCCTACGGCAAAACGGCGACCTTTATGCCGAAACCGATGTTTGCTGACAACGGCTCCGGCATGCACGTCCACCAGTCCATCTGGTCTGGCGGCAAGCCGCTCTTCGCGGGTGATCAGTATGCCGGTCTGTCCGAGCAGTGCCTGTTCTATATCGGCGGTATCATCAAGCACGCACGTGCCCTGAATGCCCTGACAAACCCGTCGACGAATAGCTACAAGCGCCTGGTTCCGGGCTATGAAGCTCCGGTCATGCTGGCCTACTCTGCCCGCAATCGTTCCGCTTCGATCCGTATTCCTTTCGGCTCCAACCCGAAAGCAAAGCGTATCGAAACGCGCTTCCCGGACCCGACCGCCAACCCGTATCTCGCCTTCGCAGCCCTGCTCATGGCTGGCCTCGACGGCATCGAGAACAAGATCCATCCGGGCGACGCGATGGACAAAGACCTGTACGATCTGCCGCCTGAAGAGGCGAAATCGATCCCGCAAGTTTGCGGTTCACTGCGAGAAGCGCTTGCAGCGCTCGACGCAGACCGTAAATTCCTCACCAAGGGCGGCGTGTTCGATGACGACCAGATCGATGCATATATCGAACTGAAAATGGAAGAGAACATGCGCTATGAACTCCACCCACACCCGGTGGAATTCGACATGTACTACAAGGTCTAGGGGCCTTATCTCTCTCCCTTAACCCTTGTAGAGGCCGGTATCGAAAGGTACCGGCCTCTTCTTTATCCAGAATTGGAAACCTGGACTGATGATACACGCCCCATGGCGCATCTCCCTTGTCCAGGGAATCAAAAACGCCCCGTCCATTTGGCCGGGGCGTTTTTTGTTTTGACAGTCGTCTCCGCCTGAAAGGATGGATCAGCCCGCTTCTGGCTGGCTCTTCTTGGCGTGTACGTAAAGCGGCTCTGCATTGCCTTCGACGACTTCGCCATTGATGACGACTTCCTCGACACCGCGCAGGTTAGGCAGCTCGAACATCGTGTCGAGCAGAATGCCCTCCATGATGGACCGCAGACCCCGTGCACCGGTCTTCCGTTTGATAGCGCGGCGTGCAACAGCCGTCAGTGCTTCAGGCGTAAAGTTCAGTTCGACATTCTCCATATCGAACAGACGCTGATACTGCTTGAGTAGAGCATTCTTCGGCTCGGTCAGGATCTTGATGAGCGCTTTCTCGTCCAGATCTTCCAGAGTTGCGATCACCGGCAGACGACCGATGAATTCCGGGATCAGGCCGAAACGCTGAAGGTCTTCCGGTTCCGTGTTGCGCAGGATCTCACCCACGCCGCGATCTTCGGAATCCTTGATGGAGGCGCCAAAGCCGATAGATGCACTCTCACCGCGGGACGAAATGATCTTGTCCAGGCCCGCAAACGCGCCGCCACAGATGAAGAGAATGTTGGTTGTGTCGACCTGCAGGAATTCCTGTTGCGGGTGCTTGCGGCCGCCTTGAGGAGGCACAGCCGCAACCGTGCCTTCCATGATTTTCAGAAGCGCCTGCTGCACGCCCTCACCCGACACATCACGCGTAATCGACGGATTGTCGGACTTGCGGGAAATCTTGTCGATCTCGTCGATATAGACGATGCCGCGCTGAGCACGCTCGACATTATAGTCGGCGGCCTGAAGCAGCTTCAGAACAATGTTTTCAACGTCTTCACCGACATAACCGGCTTCGGTCAGTGTCGTGGCATCTGCCATCGTAAAGGGTACGTCAAGAATACGGGCGAGCGTTTGCGCCAGAAGCGTCTTGCCGCAGCCAGTCGGGCCGACAAGCAGGATGTTGGACTTGGAAAGTTCAACCCCGTCCGTTTTCCCGGCATGAGACAGACGCTTGTAATGGTTATGCACAGCAACCGAGAGAATGCGCTTGGCGTGAACCTGGCCGATGACGTAATCGTCCAGGACATCGCAGATCTCCTGCGGTGTGGGGACCCCTTCGCGAGACCGGACCATGGAGGTCTTATTCTCTTCGCGAATGATATCCATGCAAAGTTCTACGCATTCATCGCAGATGAACACCGTCGGGCCGGCAATCAGCTTTTTCACTTCATGCTGGCTTTTTCCACAGAAGGAGCAATAAAGCGTGTTCTTGGAATCGCCTGAGCCGTTTTGTTTGGTCATGCCGTCCTCAATGCCGGGTAAGCCTTAATTTCGTCTTTAAAGACGTCCCACCCGTTTACTAACAAGACAATAAGTTTCTGAGCCTGCACTGCAAGAGGCAGGCCATTTTTGTGCGAGGGATGTACCCTATTTGTCATCCTCGGCTGTCCGGCGCTCAAAAACCTTGTCCACAATGCCGAATTCCTGGGCTTCTTCGGCCGTCAGGAAGGTGTCGCGATCCAGCTTGCGCTCAATGACATCATACTCCTGGCCAGTGTGGCGTACATAGATGTTGTTGAGACGGCGCTTAAGATCAATGATTTCCTCGGCGTGGCGCTCAATATCGGTCGCAACACCCTGATAGCCGCCAGAGGGCTGATGCAGCATGACACGCGCATTCGGAAGCGCGATGCGCATGCCTTTTTGACCTGCAGCCAGAAGAAGCGATCCCATGGAAGCAGCCTGACCGATACATACGGTCGAAATTGGGCAACGGATGTACTGCATTGTGTCATAGATCGCGAGACCGGAGGAAACATAACCGCCCGGGCTGTTGATATACATCGCGATGTCTTTTTTCGGGTTCTCTGATTCGAGGAATAGGAGCTGGGATGTGATCAGCGCTGCCATGCTGTCATCAATCCCACCCGTGACGAAAATGATGCGCTCTTTCAGGAGGCGGGAGAAGATGTCGAATGCCCGCTCGCCACGGCTCGTCTGCTCCACAACCATTGGAACCAGGTTTAGAGCTGTCTGATAGGAAGTCATCATGAATCGGGCCTTGCTCATCTATAGCGGGAATCTCTACCGGGCAGGAGTGGCAGAATGAAGTATATTTGTCCACGTATCTGTCACCGCAAGAGGCAAACCGCTGTGGAAACTGCTAGCGAAACGGCCATTCAGGCGCATGGCTTGGTACATCGCCAGTCGGATTGACCATGAAGGCAAGGTAATCGGCATTCACCGTCTCTGCCTGCAAATCGCGGGTCAGCATGTGATAGCCATTTTCGTAGTACACTGTCCTGACATGATCTGGCAGCTCTTTCGCCGTCCGTTTCACGCCTTTTGGCGGCACGACATAGTCATTGGCACCATAGGATAGCAGGACCGGAAGGTCTGGCGGCAAATCCGGGACGCGCTGATGCGCGGTCTCCATCAGAGATACCAGTCCATAGACCTGATCAATCCTGTTATCACGCAGCATCAGCGGGTCCTCCCAGGTTCTGCGGAGCATCTCGATATTATCGGATGGCTCAATATGAACGAACCGCTCAGGCGGGCGCACAACCCAGCCTGGCCGCACATGCGCTGAAGTCCACAAGCTGGCCCTATAGAGGAAATTCATCGCGCCCCACCCGCGCAAACCCGGACCGGAGGCAATCAATCTGTCCGCTTCTGGTGGATTTTCAGAGCCAAAGGCAGAGAGCGCTACGGACCCGCCCATGGATATCCCGACGACTGTGATCGTTGCATCTGGATGCGCGTGGCGCGCCAGGGCCGTCGCTGTGCGCAGGTCTTGCCGCATGACCTCTTCATCAGGCCAGACACCGCGCTCAGGCGACCTGCCAAAGCCTCTCTGGTCATACGCATAAGTCGTCACGCCCTGCCTGGCCCAATATGGCGCCGCCATGTGGAAGGCATTGGCATAGTCGTTCATGCCATGAAGGCCGATCACGACATAGTCAGGCTGATCCGTGCCCTCCGCAGGCCAGACCGTCAGGCCCAGGCGTGCACCATCGAAGGAAACGAATGTGTTCTCTTCCAACAGAAATACGGGTTCAGGCGGTTTCATGGAGCTCAACCTGGTTTGCGTGACAGGACTGGCGCAGCCTGACAGGAGAAAAGCGAGAAACCATAGGATAAGTGCTCCAACGCCAAGCGAACTGCTCCGCGCAGTTCGGACGAAATGTCTGTTTCGAAACATGTGTTGCGCTTCAGCCAAGACGTGTTCCTCCAGCTCCGATGCGGCAGGACAAACGTATGTTAGCCCGCCTTATCTATCCAGTTCCTGTCTGTTTGGGTCATGGTTTTAAAGCTCTCTTGCCATAGGTACCAATTTGGAGATGAAATCGATCCGTCCAAGGGAGACTCGCAATGTCATCACCCATCACACGCATAATTGAACCGCGCAGCCGGGATCTGGGCGATGGCTTCAAGGTCCGGCGTGTTCTGCCCTTCCATGCGCAGCGCACAGTCGGTCCCTTTGTCTTTTTCGACCATTTTGGGCCCGTGGAGTATGCACCGGGCGAGGGCTTTGATGTGAACCCTCATCCGCATATCGGTCTGTCGACGGTCACTTACCTGTTCGAGGGCGCCATACGCCATCAGGACTCTCTTGGATCAGATCTCGTGATCCGGCCCGGCGCCATGAACTGGATGACGGCCGGCCATGGCATTGTCCATTCCGAGCATACGCCGGACGAGTTGCGCGCGCAGGGCCAGAGCTTGCATGGCCTGCAAACGTGGGTCGCCCTGCCAGATGAAGACGAAGACTGCGAACCATCCTTTGAGCATCACCCTGCAGACAGTCTTCCCGAAATCGATATCACAGGCGCGCGCATACGAGTCCTGGCTGGCGAGGCCTGGGGGAAAGCATCCCCCGTGAAATTCCCGTCACCCATTCTTTACATTGCCCTGGAGAGCAAGGGCGGAGCTGAACTCACCCTATCCTCTGACCTGGCAGAGGAACGCGCGCTCTATCTCGTGTCCGGGTCGGCCGACGTGGCGGGAGAGTTTGTTGATGCGGGCGTCATGCTGGTCTTCGAGAGCGCTGTGGACGTTCCGGTACAGCTCAGCCCCGGCACAAAAGGCGTCATCTGTGGCGGCGCAAAGCTGCCTGGAAAGAAAAGGATCGAATGGAATCTGGTATCCGGGAGTCAGGAGAAGATCAATCAGGCCAAGATTGACTGGACTGCAGCTTTGCAGGCCGGTGGCAATACCCGCTTCCCAGCTGTTCCAGGCGATGAAAACCCGTGGATTCCCCTGCCCAGTCAATGATGCGGACCTATCTCAGCCCAGCAAAGTCATCCAACTTGCTGTCTTCAGGCCCCCGTGCCACACCATTGGCAAATTGAATTTAGTCCCGAAAGCGACTCGCCATGAAGAAATACCTGATTTCAGCATCCCTGATCGTTCTGGCCGCCTGTGGCGCCGAAAAAACGGAAGCCCCGGAACCGAAAACCGAAACGGAAGCTGTGGAAGAGACCGCTCTTCTGATGCCGCTGCCAACAGAAACGGCAGCAGATATTACCTCTGAAGACCTGGCTGTCCGCATCAAGACGCTTGCCGATGATACGTTTGAAGGCCGCGGGCCAGGTACAGAAACCGGCGAAGCGGCCGCAGACTGGGTTGCAGCCGAGATGCAACGCGTTGGCCTGCAGCCAGGCGGAGAAGATGGCACCTTTTTCCAGACCGTAAAAATGGTCAACCAGACCGTGGACCTGTCGACCTCCAACCTGACCTTCATGGCTGCGGATGGCACTGAAATGCCCATGGAAGCCAAGAGGGATGCCGTCTTCTGGACGAAACGTCAGAATGCAGATCATGTCTTCTTTGATCCCACGGATGTTGTGTTTGTCGGCTACGGCGCTGTCGCACCGGAATATGACTGGAATGATTATGGAGATCAGGACCTGAGCGGCAAGACCGTTATCATACTGGTGAACGATCCGGGCTTTGCCACGGGCGACCCCGACCTCTTCAAAGGCAAGGCCATGACGTATTATGGCCGCTGGACCTATAAGTATGAGGAAGCCGCCCGCCAGGGCGCCGCTGCCGCTATCATCATCCATGAAACCGAACCGGCAGCCTACGGATGGGATGTCGTGACAGGTTCATGGTCTGGTGCACAATCCGATCTGGTTCGCTCAAATGGCGGCGAAGACCGCGCAACACTTGAAGGCTGGATCACACGTGACGCGGCTGAAAAGCTGTTCTCCTCTGCCGGGCTGGACCTGGAAGAGATGAAACAGGCCGCAAAGACACCGGGCTTCAAACCCGTGCTTCTGGAAGGTATGAAAGCAAGCGGCGAAATAACCCAGACGATCGAACAATTGGAAAGCCGTAATGTTATCGGCACACTGCCGGGCAAAACCACGCCTGACGAGTATATGCTGTACACGGCGCACTGGGACCATCTGGGCAAGAAACCTGAACAGAAAACAGGCGCGCCGGGCGAAGACTTCTACGCGGACCAGATTTTCAACGGGGCCGTAGACAACGCAACCGGCACTGCCGCGCTTCTTGAGATCGCAGAAGCCATGGCCGCGCAAGACCTGGACCGTTCCGCGATCTTTGCCGCCGTGACACTAGAAGAGTCAGGCCTTCTGGGATCGGCATATTTTGCCGAGCATCCGACCGTGCCGCTCAACAAGATTGTCGCCGGCATCAATATGGATGGCGCCCTGCCGATCGGCCGCACGAAAGACATGATCGTTATCGGCTATGGCGCATCCGAGCTTGAAGACATGCTGAAGGATGTGCTGGCAAAGCAGGACCGGGTGATCAAGCCGGACTCCAAGCCGGAAGCTGGCTACTTCTATCGCTCCGACCACGTCTCTCTCGCCAAAGAAGGCGTGCCCATGCTGTATGCGGATGGCGGCGAAGACAAGCGGGATGGTGGCATCGCAGCGGGCAAGGCAGCTGCGGCGGTCTATACCGCAGAGCGTTATCATAAGCCGATGGATGAATACTCCGATGACTGGGATCTGGAAGGCTTCAAGGAAGACGTACAGGCCTTTCATGAAATTGGCCTGCAAATCGCCCAATCCGATGAATGGCCGACATGGTATCCTGGCAACGAGTTCGAGGCGGTTCGCAAGGAAAGCCTGGGCGAAAACTAAGATTCGCGCCCTTTCAGGCAATACCAAGAAACCGTTGCGACCAGACTGGAAGACAAGATGCTTTCCTATCAACACGGCTTTCATGCGGGTAACAGGGCAGATGTCCTGAAGCATGCTGTGCTCCATACTCTGTTTGGAGCTTACAGGAAGGCAGAAAAGCCTCTGCTCTACGTAGAGACCCATTCCGGACGCGGACGATATGACCTGAAAGGGCCGCAGGCTCGCAAGGGCGGTGAGGCCGATGACGGCATCCTGTCCATGACCGGCGGGAAAGCCCCAAAACCGCTTCAGCCCTGGGTCAGTTTTGTCGAACAGGAAGGGATACAAAACTATCCAGGCTCTCCAGCCCATGCGCAAAAACTTTTGCCTGAAAAGAGCCGGTATATTCTCTTCGAAAAACACCCTGCTGAATATGAAGCCCTCAGCAAAGCGATGGCAGGCGATGATCGCATTCAGATACGGAAAGCCGATGGCTATGGCAGTGCGCTGAAGCTCTCCCCCCGCACGGGAGAGCAGATGGTATGCTTGGTGGACCCAAGTTACGAGACGGCACGCGACATCGATGCCCTCGCTTTGTGGACTCCCAAAGCCCTCAAGCGATGGCCGCGTGCCACGCTGATCCTTTGGCTACCTCTGTTCCGGGACGGTCGCGAGGCAGAGTTCGGCGAGTATCTGACCACTCTGGATGAGTGCTTTGTTGCAGGCGCCAGATGGCCTGTCGATGCCGTCAAAGAGACGGCCCTGGAAGGGTCCGCAATGGTGGTCTACCGCGCACCGCCTGAGACTCGGGAGCCTTGCCTGAACATTGCGTCGGCCTTGCAGTCCTGGTGGTCTGACAAGCCTTTGGGAGGCTGATGAGAGCATGACGGCGCTGCTTCTCATTGGAGGCGGGCACGCGCATGTAACGGCGTTGCGTTGGCTGAAGCAAAACCCGCAATCTCATTTGAAGATAAGCCTGCTTACACCTGATTATCGTTCAGTATACAGCGGAATGGTTCCCGGTTTCGTGGCCGGTTATTTCGCCCGGAAAGATGTAGAAATAGACTTGGCAGGTCTTTGTCGGGATACGGGAACAGTCCTAGTCGAAGATGCGGCATCACAGCTAAATGTACACCGCCAATATGTGACGACAGCAACGGGGAGGCAAATCCCTTATGACCTGGCTTCCATTGATGTCGGGGTTGTATCGCAACCGCTTGCAGCAGGCCCCCTTCCACACAGCACCGCTGTCAAACCGATGGCAGGATTCCTCGATCACTGGGAAAACCTGCAGGACGCACCGGATGCACCAGACATTGCCATCATCGGTGCAGGCCTTGGAGGCGTGGAGCTGGCGCTCTCTATTCGGTATGCGCTCAGTAGAAAGTTTGGAGCGAAGAACAACAGTGTTTCACTGATCGAGAGGAATGTAGAAATTCTCCCGCACGCGGCCCGGTCTTTGCGCCATCATCTCAGAAAAAAGCTTGTTGAGGCGGGCGTCGAGGTTTTTGAAGGAACAGAGCCAACAGCTTGGCAACAGAACGTCCTTCAGCTTTCCGACGGTCGAAGCCTAAAAGCAGATCATGTCTTCTGGGTTGCTGGCGCAGCGCCTTATGACTGGCTCAGCACGTCGGGACTGAGAACTGAGGAGGGCTTTCCTGTGGTCCACTCAAGCCTCCAATCGGTATCCCATCCAAATGTCTTCATCGCAGGAGATACGGCGCGCTTTAAAGACCAGACCATTAGCCGCGCAGGCGTGTACGCTGTGCGACAAGGTCCTGTCCTGATGAAAAACCTTGCTGCGCAAGCCAAGGATTATCTTCTCGAAATCTATAGTCCGCAAAAGGATTATATGAAGCTCGTGAGCCTTGGCAGGAAGAGAGCGCTCGTCGAAAAATGGGGCATCACCTTATCCCTGCCCGGCTTGTGGACCCTGAAACGAAAGATCGATCAGGCTTTCGTTCGCGGTTAGGAGGCGATCAGCCCAGCTGTATGCTTGGCAGCCTCTTCCAGAACAACACTCGCGGCAATTTCCGCCGCATCCCTGTCACCTTCCCTCATTCTATCAAGGGCAATACTCTGATCGACCTTTTGTTGCGGCAGTGCGGTAGGGTCACTCAACCAGGCCCAAGCCTTATCAGCTATCAACTCAGGCTTTTGCTTAGTCTGGACAAACTCCGGAACAATCTCCTGATCGTCGCTCACAATATTCAGAAGAGTGATATGTTTGCGCTTGTAGAGCAGTCCCCGCGCAAGCGCCCAGGTAATCCAGCCCGTCTGATAGGCCACGATCATGGGTGTGCCCTGCATGGCCAGTTCAGTCGTAACCGTGCCAGAACAAGCTAAGGCCAGATCTGCCGCGGCCATGGCATCATAACGATCCACAGCCCGATTTGTTAGCAAAGCCCAGTCCTCCAGATTTGGGAAAGCCTGATAAAATTGCTCAGCAACATTTTTCGCAGGCGCAAACACGACGCGAAGCGAAGGGTCCTTTTTGTAAAGGATATGAGCCGCCTCCACCAAAGCCGGTGCCACACGCTTGATCTCACTGGAGCGGCTGCCGGGCAGGACCAAAACCATTCTCTCAGTTTCAAGAATATCGTTCAGACGCCTGAAACGCGCGCCATCCCCTTCGACATGACGAGATATTGCCGGGTTCCCGATAACGGTCGTAGCCAGATTATATGGCTCATAAAACGGCACTTCCATATCGTGAATGCAAAGCAAGTGGTCCACGACACTAGCGAGTGTTTTCGCGCGTCCCGGGCGGGTCGCCCAAACCTGAGGTCCAACCAGCTTGACCAAGCGAATGGAAGGATCACGTAGTCTCACACGTTGCGCAACACGCAGCATGAAGCCCCATGAATCCACCAACACCACGACATCCGGACGATCAGCAATAATGGCATTTGCTGCTGCATCGGCCAGCTTCACCACATCGCCATAGGCCTTGATGCCTTCAAAAAATCCGAGGACAGACAAAGGCGACACATCAATGGGAGAGATAATCCCTGCGCTGGCCAGCTCATCACCGCCTATGCCGGAGATATAAACGTCGGGATCTTTCTTCCTGATCTCTTCAACCACTTCCCGTGCAAGGACATCGCCTGAAGCCTCCGCCGCGACCATATAGATGCGACGCGCGCTCATAGCCACAACTCTGGCGGAAAGCCGTAAATAAAGACGCCAAGGCGCTCGGCAGCTTCCTTCATGGCGGATTTGTTGAGCAGCAGTGCGCCTTTCGCCTCTACCGCCAGTCCCGCCAGCCCTGCGGCAGCAACCTTTTCGACTGTTGAGACACCCGTCGTGGGCAGATCAATGCGCAGTTCCTGCCCCGGCTTGGGCCGCTTGACCAGAACGCCGCGCCGTTGTGTCTCCGTGCCGCGGATTGTTGCCGGGAGTCTGGCGCATCGATCCAGCATGGCATCTGTACCCTCTTGAGCCTCCACCGCCAGCACCAGACCGTCACACACGACAGCGCCCTGCCCGATATCGAGCGCACCCGTCGCCGCGACTACGCGGGCAGCATGTTCAATATCCGCCATATCCTCCGGGCGGGGATCATTCCCGGCAATCAGGCCTGCTGGCGCTAGCAATTG
The DNA here is from genome assembly GCA_018222605.1 of Alphaproteobacteria bacterium. Taxonomy (GTDB): domain Bacteria; phylum Pseudomonadota; class Alphaproteobacteria; order Caulobacterales; family Hyphomonadaceae; genus Hyphomonas. The sequence goes on along the minus strand of JAAEZZ010000001.1, from coordinate 50,918 downwards.
CCCGTTGACCTCATGGCTGCCCAGGACGTTAAAGCCCTGCTTTTCAAATTCATTCACAAGCACTCGCAGCAAGGCATCATCGCCCTGCCGCGCCGCGGACAGCACTTTGGGCAAAAGCGCCATGCCTTTCATATCAAGCTTCAGGTCAGAGAAATTCGGGCGATTGACGATGCCCGCAAAGACAACATCCTTACAGCCTGCGGCCTTGAGCCTTTTAAGCACGCCGCCAACTTCACCGAGGCCGATGACATCGCCAGGAAACTTCGAGAGTGCCGGCTCTTCAAATCCCTTTACACGGAGCACATAAACACCCTGCCCGCTAGCAACGGCATTGTCCGCAATTGCCAAAGGCAGATCCCCCAAGCCAGCAATGATACCTAGTGGCGCCATGACCCCCTCATGCAGGCTTGCAGATCGGCCTGTCACCGGCGTGACGGATGAAATCGATCATTTCCATGGCCAACGGCTTGTCTGCGAATTTCTCTGCCGCCTGGTCGACGCGCTCCTTGAACAGACCTTCGCCAAAAAAAACGGCCTTGTAGGCAGATCGTATCTCCATCTGCTCGGCCTTGGTGAAGCCGCGTCGCTTCAATCCGACCATGTTCAGTCCGGAGAGTTTCGCATGATTACCGACAACTGAGCCGAACGGAATGACATCTTCAACCACGATTGCGCCGCCACCGATGAATGCGTTCCGGCCAATGCGGGAGAACTGGTGAATGGCGGACAGGCCGCCGAACCACACATTGTCACCAACCTCGATATGCCCCGCCAAGGAAACATTGTTAGCCATGACCACATTGTTTCCGATCTTGTTGTCATGCGCGATATGAGCACCGATCATGACATAGCAATTATTGCCGACAGTCGTGACACCGCCAAACTTTGGCATTCCGGAATGCGCCGTCGCATATTCCCGAAAGACACAATTGTCGCCCACAACCAAGCGGGAGTCAGGGCTTGCCTCAAAACCGATAACTTGCGGGAGGCCGCCCAGCACAGCATGCGGATGCAGGGTGCAGCCATGACCAATTTGCGTATTCCCCATCACAACGGCATGAGACATCAACTCACACCCATGCCCAAGGCTGGAACTGGCAGCTACATAACAGAAAGGACCGATTTTGACGTCCTGCCCGAGGCTTGCACCCTCTTCAACACAGGCGGTCGGATGGATTTGGGCTGTCATGGTTTATCCCGATGGGTTTCAGTCGAAGGCGACGGTAGCTAGCCTACCCCGTTTTCTTCGGGTTTGCATTCTTCTGCAACCATGCAACTTCGCGCATCCATTGGCGGATAGGCTTCGCAGGCGTGCCACCCCAAGTCTCGCCCGCTTCAATGTCCCGAAACAGGCCCGCAGATGCCGCAAGCGATACGCCTTCGCCCACCTTTACATGGTCTGCAATGCCAACCCGGCCGCCCAGCATTGCACCGTCACCGACCTGAACAGAGCCAGAAATACCCCCAAAAGCGGCCACAAGCACAGACCGGCCGAGAACAACATTGTGGGCGATCTGGCAGAGATTATCTATCTTCGTGCGCTCTCCCACGATCGTGTCATCAAAGACGCCGCGGTCAATACAGCTATTGGCACCAACGGTTACATGATCCTGCAGGATCACACGGCCATAATGGGGGGCATCCTCCGCCCCCTTCGGACCGGGCATTACGCCAAACCCCGTCTCGCCGATCCGGGCACCTGCCAGCAATTTCACATTGTCGCCGACAAGTGCGCAGTACACACTCGCGCCAGGCCCAACGGAACAGTTGCGGCCAATCTGGACACCGGGTCCGATAATGGCGTTCGCACCGATGACAGTGTGCTCGCCAATCACAGCGCCGGGGCCAATCACCGCGCCCGGAGCAATGATCGCCTCTTCATGTATGGAGGCTTCTAGTGAAATGGCTTCAGAGCCATGCCACACCAGATGCCGCGGCTGATACATCGCCAGGGCTGCGGCACCGTGCGCGTAACGCGGCACAGACGTGACGAGAAAAGCCACGTTTTCAGGGACATGTTTGACATTGGCCGCATTCACAAACAGTGCAGAAATGTCTGCACTGATCTCCACGGGAGCTTTGCCATCCCCATCAACAAATCCGATATCTCCCCGGCGGCCTGTGCCTGCCGAGGAGAGTCCGGTTATCTGCAGGCTTTCATCGCCGTGTAGCTCCGAACCAGTACGCTCCGCCAAATCTTTTAGCGTCAAAGCCCCCAAAGGCGCATAAAAACGGGGATCGACTGGCACGGTAAGTCCTCTCTACTGCTGGGCAGGCTGATCAGGAATGCGCTGGCGCACGACATTAATCGTCGGCGTGGCAGCATCCAGCTTGGAGATGACAGACGCTGTCGCATCGATTGCCTCGGTGCTGTAGATAACAGCGCTGCGAGACATTACGACCTGGGCGTTCTTCTCTTGCACAACTTGCATCAGAACGGGCTCAAGAGCCTTGTTGAAATTGACAAGCGCCTGACGCTCCGTGAGGGAATATTCCTGAGAAGCCTTCTGACGGGCACGGCCGAAATCGGCAGTTTTCTTGTCATAGGCCTGCAGTTGGCCAACAAGAGCAGCGTCGCCAGCAACTTGCTCACGGGTCTTGCCCTGCAGCTGAGCATTCAGGCTCTTACCTTCGGTTTCAAGGGAAGCGCGGGTCGGCTCCAGTTCGTTATTGATCTGGGCTTCGATGTTCTGAAGCTTGGTCTGGATGTCTTTACCAGCCTTGCTGTCGCGCAGGATCTTTGCCTCATCAATCGTGATGACCGTCGTGCCTTGTGCACTCGCAGCCGGGGCAACAGCCACGAGGGCAGCAAAAGCAACCGCCATGGCAAGAAAAATCTGTTTTAGTCGGGACATTATAGTCTCCTCCTGGTTGGGGCTCGAAACTTAGAAACGGGTAGATGTGGAGAACCGGAACGTCTCTGTCCGGTCATAGTCTTCCTTGCGAAGAATTTGCGAGAAGTCGAAGCGGATCGGACCGAACGGGGAATCCCAGAAAACACTGAGACCGGCCGAAGCCCGCAGCGATGCGGCTGTCTTGGTCATGCGTACAGAGGGATTTCCGCTTTGGCTTGTATAGTAGATTGTCTGACCGACATCCGAGCCCCGTAGCGTGCCCAGTGAGCCAACTTCGGTGAACAGGGCGCTGCGGATGCCATATTCTTCCGGCAGGAAGTTTGGCAAGCTCAGCTCAAATGTGCCTTGGTAGTATGCGTTACCGCCCTGAGAGTTCAGGCGGCGTGTACGGATGACTTCACCCGTCTCCGGATCGACTTCCTTCACGATCTCACGCGGGCCCAGACCGGCAACATCAAAGCCGCGGAATGTGCTGCCGCCCCGGAAGAAGCGGTTGTTGATACGCACGCCCTGCCCATCTTCCAGCGGGAAGACATAGCCGCCAGAGAAGCGTGCGCTGGCAATCATGCTTTTCCAGATGCCACGATAGAATGTAGCAGAAGTTTCCGTACGTAGATATTTCACGTCGCCGCCGAGACCTGCGAGGTCCTGGCTGAAACGGAAATCAAACCCTCGCGACGGCGTGATCGGGTCGTTGGTACGGTCCCAATAGAAATTGTAGCCGATGATACTGGAAATATCGCTGCGCTCTGCACGGCAGATCGTGTCGCGCAGAACGTATTCGGGAGAGCACTGGTCTACGACGCGCTCGCCTGGGCCGGCATCCCCTTCTTCGACAGCGCGATAACGGTCATCCGATGTATCGTCCGGCGTGTCAGCACCCGCCGTCTGAATGATGTCGGTAACGAAGAAGCCATTGGAGTCGATGATGTAGTTACGGTCGGTAACGTTCACGTCATCAGATTGCAGGCGATAGCTGAGTCCAAGCTGCATGCGCTCCGTCAGCGGGAAGCCTACACGAAGGCCAGCGCCGATGGTTTCGCTGTTGAAGTAGGAATAGCGCTCATAATCCTGTTTGGTCGCGAAAAGGTCGATGCCACCTGAAAGATTGCGGTCAAACAGTCGAGGCTCCGTGAAACGAAAGTCTACGATCTGCTGACGGCTGGATGCAGAAACGCGCGCGACAACTGACTGACCACGACCGCGAAGGTTCCGCTGTGAAGCACTGACATCGATCAGATACGCGTCCGCAGACGAGAAACCGGCCGCGAAGGAAAGCTCACCCGTGGGCTGCTCCTGAACCTTGATATCGACAATGGTGCGGTCCGGCTCTTCTGCCGGAGTCTCGACGATCTCGACTTCCTTGAAGTAGCCAAGTGCACGAACACGGTTGCGCGAACGGTCGAGAAGGATGCGGTTGAAAGCATCGCCTTCGGAAATGCGGAGTTCGCGCCGGATAACACGATCCAGTGTCTGGGTGTTTCCGACGATATTAATGCGATCAATGTAAACGCGCGGACCTTCATCCACGGCAAACGTGACGTCGATGTTGCCCGTTTCCGGGTTCACATCCAGTTGCGGGCGAATGTCGACGAATGCGTAGCCGGCAATACCTGCGGAATAGGTTAGCGCATCAATGGTTTCCTCGATGGCGTCACCACGGAACAAGGCGCCTTCCTGAATCGGAACAGCGCGGCGTAGCGCAGCCGGATTCAGTTTCTCGAGCGCCGTCTCCACTTTGACTTCACCGAAATTGTACTGACGCCCCTCATCCACCGTCATGGTGATGTAAAAGTCTTTCTGGTCCGGCGTCAGTTCCGCCACAGCGGAAGTCACACGGAAATCGTAATAACCATTGTTCTGGTAGAACTGGCGCAGCAGGTCGCGGTCGTATTCGAGACGGCCAGGGTCGTAATTGTCATTCGAGCTGAAGAAGCGCCAGAAGCGGGACTGACGTGTGACAATCTCACTGCGGAGGCGGGAGTCAGAATATTCCTTGTTGCCGATGAAGTTGATCGCCCGAACGCCAGTTACAGGGCCTTCGGTGATCTCGAAGATCAGATCAACGCGGTTTTGCTCCAGCGGCTTGTACTGAGGCTCGACTTTCGCAGCAAAACGGCCAGATTGGCGATAGAGCTCAAGGATACGCTGTACATCAGACTGCACACGCGCCGCGGTGAAAATACCACGAGGAGCGGCCTGAATGTCCTCTTTCAGCTTATCATCATCAAGAGCGCGGTTACCTTCAAAGATGACCCGGTTAATGATCGGGTTTTCCACGACGCGGACAAGCAGATCGTCATTAACCCTGTCGATGGAAACGTCAGCGAACAGATTCGTCGCGAAGAGGGTCTTCAGCGAGAGGTCGATTCGGTCAGGGCTGAATGGGTCGCCTGGCTCCACGAGCAGGTATGACTGAACGGTACGCGCTTCGATACGCTGGTTGCCTTCAACAATGATGGACCGGATCGTACCGCCATAACGGCTGTCTTCCTGTGCATCGGCAGTTCCCATGGGCCCCATAGCCGTATTGAACGCTACGGCACTGGTCGCCATTAAGGTTGCTGCAAGAAACTTACGCATCGTCGACACACTCTCTAGATTAGTTCGGCAAACGGCTCAGCCGCCTCTTGCTCCGAATAAGCCGGTCTCGATGATGTCACCCCAAGTGATCACCACCACCATTCCCAATAACAGGATCAAACCGAATGTCAGGGCCACTTCCTGCACTTTTTGCGGCATCTCCTTCCCCATCAGGGCCTCATATGCATTAAATACAAGGTGTCCGCCATCCAGAACCGGCAGCGGCAGAAGGTTAAAGAAGCCCACTCCAACGGAGATCGCGGCGCAAATGCTGATAAGCATCCAGAAAAGCTGCTGAAGGCGCTGCCAGGGCGTAAACTGATCCTGTGACCACACCTGATTAACCGCCCGGCGGGAGATATCTCCAATCCCGACAGGCCCAGTCATGGCGTGCATTGACATCTTGCCCGTCACAATGCGGCTAAGCATTGTAACCGTCTTATCAATGGTTGATCCGGTTTCCAGAACACCCTGCCCTATGGCCTCAACAGGGTTATAGGTTATGCGGTCTCCATAGGAGACGGCCCCAAGTGCAATGCCAATCGTCGCCTGTGGAACCTTTTGCCCAAAATCATTCTCGCGCACGACTTCTACCGGCGTAATCGCCAAGTGTCTCTGCTCGTCACCGCGCTGCACCAGGAAGTCCATCTGCTCATTGGGATTGAGCATGATCGCGACAATGACTTCACCCGTATTGGTTATTTTCTTGCCGTTGATCTCAAGGATGGAGTCGCCTGCCTCCATGCCAGCCGCCTGTGCGGCTCCGCCGTCAGCCACGCTCATGACGCCCACCTGAAGATTAGGTCGACCATGCACACCAAGGATCAACGCAAAGATCAGGCTGGAGAGAATGAAGTTCGCAAAAGGCCCTGCCAGGCTGACCAGTGAGCGCTGGCCCGTACCAAGGTCAGAATAAGGCTTGCCGACAGGTCCTGTTTCAATTTTGCCGACATCACCAGCGAGCTGGCCTTCCCCGACGAACTTCACAAAGCCGCCAAGCGGAATCCAGTTCACGCGCCAGCGCGTTCCATTTTTGTCAGTGCGTTCATAAACAGGTTTGCCAAAACCGATGGAGAAAGATTCCACGGCTGCACCGAACCAGCGACCGACGACATAGTGGCCAAGTTCGTGAATGACCACGACGATCCCCATCATGAAGATGAGGCAAATCAGAAACAACGGCCCCTGGCTGAGAAATTCCCCCAAAGCTTATCCTCCTACTCGGCTCCGGGCCTTCTCAAGCAAGTCTGCCGCCAGTTTCCGGCTATAATCATCCAGAACGGCAATTTCTTCGAGCGTGTCACATGCCATCCCACACATGTTTCCCGCAAAATAACCATTAAGCGTCTCTTCTACGGCCCAGCTTATGTCGAGAAACCCGCATTGACCCGCGATAAATGCAGAAACGGCTGATTCATTAGCACAATTTAATACGGTCGCAGCCCCCGCCCCTTGTGAATATGCCTCGCGTGCGAGCCGTATGGCGGGGAATCGCTCCGCATCCACAGGCTCGAAATCCAGCCTGCCAATTGTCCCAAGATCCAGGCGATCCACTGTCGTCGCGATTCGCTCAGGCCAGCCGAGTGCATAGGAAATCGGCGTGCGCATATCCGGTGCGCCGAGCTGTGCGATGACGGAGCCGTCGGTGAAATGAGCCATACCGTGAACGATGGACTGAGGATGCACCAGCACCTCAATCCGCTCTCCTTCCGTACCGAACAGGAAACCCGCCTCGATGAATTCAAGGGCCTTGTTCATCAAGGTAGCACTATCGATTGAGTTCTTGATGCCCATACTCCAATTGGGATGCGCAGCGGCTTGCTGCGGAGACGCTGATCTCATCTCGGAAAGGCTCGCGGTCCGGAAAGGACCGCCAGAGGCCGTAATCGTCAATTGCTCCAATTGGCGTCCATCCCCGATGCACTGGAAGATGGCAGAATGCTCGGAATCGACCGGTAATACTTTTACTCCAACCTTGCGGGCTTCCTGGAGGATCAGCCTGCCGCCGCAGACGATGCTCTCCTTGTTGGCAATCGCAATATCATTACCGGCTCGTACTGCGGACAAGGTTGAGTGCAAACCTGCTGCGCCCACGATAGCAGCAAGAACGCGGTCCACCGGACGGCTCGCTGCCTCCTCAATAGCGGTATCGCCTGCAGCAACTTCAATCTGCGTGCCTGCAAGACGCTCTTTCAGTTCCGGCAGCCGGGATTCATCCGCGATAATGGCGATCTCGGCGCTACAGGCTATGGCCTGTCTCGCCAGGAGTTCGGCATCAGAGCCAGCGGCGAGCGCGCAGATCTCAAACCGGACGTCGCCTGTCGCATTGGCATGCCGCACAACATCCAGCGCGGACGTACCGATTGAGCCTGTAGAGCCCATGATACTGATGCGGCGCGTGTCCGTCATGACATGAACCCTAAAGCATCCCGTAAAGGCGGATAAAGCCACAGCGCCAGGGAGCCGATGACCGCCACTGCACCAAGACCGTCGACGCGGTCTAGCACGCCGCCATGCCCGGGCAACAGATTGCTGGAATCCTTGACGTGAAAGCGGCGCTTCAGACCACTTTCCAGGAGATCTCCTGCCTGGGCTGTAATGGAAAGCGTAGCGGCAGCGAGCATCCATACGACAAGGCTGGACTGCTGCAGGTCTGCCGCGGCAATACCGCATATTGTGGTGAATGCGATTGCGCCAAGCGCCCCGCTCCACGTCTTGTTGGGGCTCTCCTGAGGAATAAGACGCGGGCCGCCCAAGCCTCGCCCAACAAAATAGGCAGACGCATCAGAGGCCCACACAAAGGACATGAAGAACAAGGCCGCCTCACGCCCGTCCCATGGCCCCTCACGCAGACACCAGAGGCCGGCCGCGATGGCGGTTACATAGACGAGGCCCATAATGGCTGTCAGTCGGTTCTGGTAACGACCCACAGCGCTCATGAAGGCAAAGACAGCTCCGAGCACACCGATCAGCATCTGCAACCACATAAGACCCAGAGGAAGGCTCAGACAGAAGGCAGCAGACATCAGACACAACAGGAAGCCCCGAGGGTGCCCACTCATCCTGGCCCACTCCCAGGACATTATGGCTGCAAAGACTGCACACGCGATGGCGAGCCACCATCCGCCATACCATACAACCGCAAGACCGATGGGGATCAGGACAAGTGCTGTCAGGAGGCGCTGCCCGATTTGGGAAAATCGGCTATCGGCGGGCGTCCAGTCACCCATTACAACTCTCCCGGAGTTACAGCACCGAATCTACGCTCGCGTTCGTGGTAGGCTTGGATGGCCTTTTCCAGCCAGCTTCGGTCAAAATCAGGCCAAAACACATCCAGGAAGACAAGTTCGCTATAGGCAATTTGCCAGAGCAGGAAGTTGCTCAACCTGTACTCCGCACTGGTCCGGATCAGAAGGTCCGGATCCGGCATGCCGCCCGTGTCGAGATAATCCGCAACCAAGTCTTCGGTGATGCTTTCAGGGGCCAACTGTCCCGCCGCAGCTTCCGTAGCCACTTTGCGCATGGCGCGCGCGATCTCTTCCCGGCCGCCATAATTGAAAGCGATGTTCAGATAAAAGCGATCATTATGCTGCGTGTCCCGTTCAGCCTTTGCCACCAGGTCCGCAATGTCTTTTGGAAGGCCTTCACGCCGTCCGATGATGGTGATCTTCACGCCCTCCTTGCGGAGACGGTTCAGATCCTTCTGCATGTATGTCTTCAGCAGGCCAAACAGGGCACTCACTTCGGAGGCCGGACGACGCCAATTCTCGGTGGAGAAGGAATAGACGGTTAGATATTTGACGCCGATCTCACCCGCCGCCTCGACCACCTTGCGAAGCGCCTCAACGCCACGCTCATGGCCAGCAGCCCGCGGAAGCCCACGGGCTTTGGCCCATCGGCCATTACCATCCATGATGATGGCGACATGCGTCGGCACAGGCGGTTTGCCACCCCCATCACCAGAGGACACAGAGGCGGCACCTGAGGACATTAGACCTGCATGATCTCGGCTTCTTTTGCCTTCAGTGTCTCATCGACACGGGCGACATAGGTATCGGTGAGCTTTTGCACCTCATCGGAGAGGGAATGCAGGCGGTCTTCGCTGATCTCGCCATCCTTCTCCATCTTCTTAAGGCTATCCATGCCATCGCGGCGGACATTACGAATGGCAACACGTGCCGCTTCAGCATATTTGCCAGCGACTTTCTGAAGTTCAGCGCGGCGCTCTTCATTCAGCGGTGGAATCGGAATGCGCAAATTCTGCCCGTCCGTCACCGGATTCAGGCCAAGGCCTGAATCACGGATCGCGCGGTCCGTCGCACCAACGACCGTCTTGTCCCACACATTGACGGACAACATGCGGTTGTCCGTAACCGTGACAGAGGCAACCTGATTAAGCGGCACTGTGGAGCCATAGGCCGGCACCATGACCGAATCCAGCAGGTTCACAGAGGCGCGGCCCGTGCGAAGGCCACTGAATTCCGTGGCAAGCGACGCAAGTGCGCCATCCATGCGGCGCTCAAGATCTTTCTTGCTGTAACTCATGATGCAGACGCTCCGTTATTTGTAATTGTAGTTGATGTCCCCTTGCCGTGCAGCACTTTCAGCAAGGATCCTTCCTCTTTCAATGAGAAAACGACAATAGGGATGTTATTGTCGCGCATGAGGCTGACTGCGGACGAATCCATGACGCGCAGATCCTTGGCCAGCAACTCCTGATAGCCAACTTCATCATACCGCGTTGCGCTGGAGTCGAGTTTTGGATCGGCCGTGTAGACGCCGTCCACCTGCGTTCCCTTCAGGAGAGCGTCGCAATTCATCTCGATCGCACGCAGAGCTGCGCCCGTGTCTGTTGTGAAGAACGGATTGCCGATACCGGCTGCGAAAATGACAACACGGCCCTTTTCCATGTGGCGCTGCGCGCGACGGCGAATGTAGGGCTCACAAATCGCTTCCATCCGGATAGCAGACTGTACGCGAGTCGGCACACCCAGGCTTTCCAGAACGCTTTGCATGGCCAGCGCGTTCATCACAGTGGCCAGCATGCCCATGGAATCGGCCTGTGCGCGTTCCATGCCCTTGGCAGCCCCTGCCACACCGCGGAAGATATTGCCTCCGCCAATGACCAGGCAGATCTCGGCGCCAGTCTCCTGCGCTGCCTTGATGGCGCGCGCGAAATTCTCGCAGGTGGGAATATCGATACCGAATTGCCCGGGGCCCATCAGTGCCTCACCGGAGAGTTTCAACAAGACCCTTTTATACTTCAAGGGTGTGGTGTCGGCCTCATCACTCGGCATAGACGGCATCTCCATTATTTGAAGCCATATAGGCTCCTAAAAGATTCCCGGCCGCCTGTCATGGGCGACCGGGATGTTCAAAGCCCGTTGCGGGCAGAAAGGCAAGCCTGATCAGCTGCCTTTTGTCATGGAAGCAACTTCGTCAGCGAAGTTGTCTGCTTCTTTCTCGATGCCCTCACCCAGCTTGAAGTGCACGAAGCCCTTCAGGGTGGCGCCATTCTCTTCGAGGAACCTGCCGACTGTCTGGTCAGGATTCATGACGAAAGGCTGCTCGACAAGGACAACTTCCTTGTAGAACTTCTGCATGCGGCCAACGATCATCTTCTCGATGACGTTATCCGGCTTTCCGCTTTCGCGGGCCTGCTCGGTCAGAACGTGTTTTTCGCTCTCGATCAGGGCCGGGTCCAGCTCATCCGTCGTGGCAGCAGCAGGCGACGTTGCAGCAATGTGCATCGCAACCTTGCGGCCCAGATCTTCCAGGTCACCAGAGCCATCCAAGGCAACAAGAACGCCAACCTTACCCATGCCAGCCGTTTCGGCGTTGTGGATGTAGGAAGCGACTTTGCCTTCAGCGGTCAGCTTCGCGCTGCGGCGGAGCGTCATGTTCTCACCGATCGTTGCGATCAGGCGCTTGATCAGGTCGTCGACCGAACCTTCGCCATCCGGAGACGGCGCAGCCGCAACAGCCTCAACAGAGCCGTCTGTTTCCAGAGCAGCTTTGGTGATACCAGCCAGAGCGGACTGGAACTTCTCGTTGCGTGCAACAAAGTCCGTTTCCGCATTCAGTTCTACGATAGCGCCCGTCTTGCCGTCTTCGGACACTTGAACGGAAACGAGACCGTCAGCGGCGGTACGACCAGACTTTTTCGCAGCTTTCGAGAGGCCTTTCGCGCGCAGCCAATCGATAGCGGCAGCTTCATCGCCACCATTCTCGACGAGCGCCTTCTTGGCGTCCATCATGCCTGCACCGGTTTTCTCGCGCAGTGCTTTCACAAGCGCAGCGGTAATCTCAGCCATTGCTGTGTTCCTTCAGTTTCGTCTTCAGTTCGGATGCCCGAACTCAGGCACCCGTCGTATCTTCAGCCGTTTCGCCTTCTGCAGTCGCCACATCGGCTTCTGCAAGGGCGTCAACGTCTTCCAGCTCACCCAGGTCAACACCCAGGCCAGCGGTGGATTCTGCCAGACCGTCCAGGACGGCGTCAGCGAACAGGTTGCAGTAGAGCGAGATCGCACGAGCGGCATCGTCATTGCCCGGGAAGCCATAATCGGCATCAGCCGGATCACAGTTCGTGTCGAGCACGGCCACAACCGGGATACCCAGCTTGCGAGCTTCCTGAACAGCGATCGCTTCCTTGTTGGTATCGATCACGATCATCGCAGCCGGCAGACCGCCCATGTCAGCGATACCGCCGAGGGAGAGTTGCAGCTTGTCGCGGCGGCGCTCCAGGTCGAGCAATTCTTTCTTGGTCAGGCCCTGACCGCTGCCGCTCTCGAACATCGCGTTCAGCTCTTTGAGCTGCTTGATGGAGTGGGAAACGGTGGACCAGTTGGTGAGCGTGCCGCCCAGCCAACGGTGATTCATGTAGTATTGAGCGCAGCGTTGTGCAGCTTCAGCAATCGGCTCTGCAGCCTGACGCTTAGTACCCACGAACAGAACGCGGCCGCCTTTGGCGACAGTGTCGCGCACGAACACCAGCGCCTGGTGAAGCGCCGGAACAGTTTGCGACAGGTCCATGATGTGAATGCCGGAGCGATCGCCGTAGATGTACGGCTTCATACGCGGGTTCCAGCGGTGGGTTTGGTGACCGAAGTGAACGCCAGCTTCAAGCAGCTGACGCATTGTGAAGTCAGGTAGGGCCATAGATTGTCTCCATCCGGTTGGCCGTCACGAGTGGAACTTTGGACCCCCATGGCCCGCAGCACCGGATGCACCCGTGAACTGGTTTCTGATGGGGCGGCTTATACATAAATCCCCCCACGCCGCAAGATGCCGTGAACGCCTTTTGTCAGGCAGCTTTCAGCGGCTCGACACGTTCCACGCCGGGGGCGTCCTTCAGGGCGCGTTGCGCGCCAAGCCCGATCGTGTAGGTGGAGGGCAACTTGAGGGTAACCAGACGGCCATCCTCAAGAGGCATTTCTATCAGGATTTCACCTCTTTCCGGGTCCGGCAGCTTGGCCAGATGGCCGACAACGCCAGCAATATCCCTGACGAAGGCCCCGACAGAGAGCCTGATTTTCAAGGCCCCCATGGCCTTGGACAGGCGCGCAGCCTCAAGTTTCAGGACGCGCTCGGCATTCAGGCGAATCTCTTCCGCATTGCGTTTCACGCCAACTGTAATGGCAACTGCGTTTCCAACCTGAAGCAAATCATAATTCTGAGACAAGGTTTCAGGGAAAACCATCATCTCAATCTCGCCTGAGGGGTCAGACAAGGTGAGGAAGGCGAACTTGCCCCCATTACGTGCGGGCTTGTCATTACGGGCCCGCACCACCCCGATCATTTCGAGCGGTTTGCCGTCTGAGGCACGCTCCTCAACTTCCATGGCCAAGGTGACACGATCGCGGTCCAGCCCTTCCAGGACGTCATCCAGAGGGTGACCGGAGAAATAGAAGCCAATCGACTTGAATTCGGCATCCAGCTTTTGCTGGCCGTTCCAAGCCTTCGCCTTGGGAAGGACAGGCCGCAAGGCTGGCTCTGCTTCCGCAAAAAGGCCGCCCTGCCCGCCCTGACGATCTTGAGCCGCCGAGACAGCCAGGTTTGCCAACAAGGGCGCAGCGGCAAGCACTTTGGCTCGGTTCGCATCAAGACAGTCGAACGCACCGGCCTTCGCCAGGGATTCAAACGCCTTCTTGTTCACATGACGCGGGTCCACACGCTCTGCAAAATCATAGAGATCCTTGAAAGTCCCCCCTTCTTTGCGAACCTCAACAACATGCTTCATGGCGTCCAGGCCAACGCCTTTCAGCGCGCCGAGAGCGTAAACAACGGCCCCATCACGCACATCGAAGTCGGCGGTGGACGTGTTCACATTCGGCCCCAAAACTGGAATCTTGAGGCGTTTTGCTTCCTGGAAGAAGGCCGCGAGCTTGTCAGTGTTGCCAAGGTCAAGGCTCATGGAAGCGGCGAGGAACTCCACTGGGAAGTGACGCTTCAGGTAGCCCGTATGGTAGCCAATCAAGGCATAGGCCGCCGCGTGGGATTTGTTGAAGCCGTAGCCCGCAAACTTCTCCATGGTATCGAAGATGTCGTTGGCGAGCGGCGCCGCCATGCCTTTATTTGCTGCCGCACCTTCAACAAAGCGCTGGCGCTGGGCGATCATCTCTTCGATCTTTTTCTTACCCATGGCGCGGCGCAGAAGGTCAGCGTCGCCGAGCGAGTAGCCGGCGATTTCCTGCGCCATCCGCATTACCTGCTCCTGATAGACGGGCACACCATAGGTGGCTTCGAGCACGGGTTTCAGGTCAGGGTGCTGGTAAGTGACCGAGGCAGGATCTTCCTTACCTTGCACATAGATCGGAATGTTCTCCATCGGGCCAGGGCGATAGAGCGAAATGATGGCGATCACATCTTCCAGGCTGTGCGGACGCACCTTTTTGAGGGTGTCGCGCATGCCCGCGCCCTCAAGCTGGAAGACACCGAGCGTGTCACCACTGGCCATCAGATCATATGTGGCCTTGTCATCAAGACTTTGCCATTCAGGCCCCACATCGCGTCCATCACGGCGAATGAACTTCAGTGCGCGGTCGATAACGGTCAGAGTTTTCAGGCCAAGAAAGTCGAACTTAACGAGCCCCGCCTGCTCGGCATATTTCATATTGAATTGAGTCGCCGGAAGATCAGCCCTCGGATCATTATAGAGCGGCACAAGCTCAACCAGTGGACGATCACCGATCACAACACCGGCGGCGTGCGTACCAGCGTTCCGGTACTTGCCTTCGAGAGACAGTGCGATTTCCAGCAATTCCTCGACGCGCTCATCGGCGTCGATCTCGTCCTGAAACTTCGGCTCGTCGTCAATCGCGTCCTGAAGCTTGGGCGGATTGGCCGGGTTGAACGGGATCAGCTTTGCCAGACGGTCCACCTGACCGTAAGGCATTTGCATCACGCGGCCGACGTCGCGCACCACAGCCTTCGCCTGTAGCGTACCAAAGGTGATGATCATTGCCACAGAGTCCGCACCATACTTGTCGCGCACATAGCGGATGACCTCGCCGCGCCGCTCCTGACAGAAGTCGACGTCGAAGTCAGGCATCGAGACACGCTCAGGGTTCAAGAAGCGTTCGAACAGCAGGTCGAAGCGGAGCGGGTCGAGGTCTGTAATCAACAGCACCCAGGCAACCAGAGACCCAGCACCAGATCCCCGGCCAGGGCCGACGGGAATGCCGTTCTCTTTTGCCCATTTGATAAAGTCCGAAACGATCAGGAAGTAGCCGGGGAAACCCATGCGCTCGATAATCGACAACTCGTAATCGAGACGTTCGAAATACTTCTCTCGCTCTGCATATAGCTTGTCGGCCGCGTCGAGGCGGTATTCCAGGCCTTCCAGAGCCTGTTTGCGAAGCTCTTCGGACTCCGAGCGCCCTTCCTTGGAGAAGTTTGGCAGAATGGGCTTGTGCGTTTCGGCCTTGATCGCGCATCGACGCGCGATTTCTGCAGTGTTCTCAATAGCTTCCGGAAGATCTGCAAACAGCTCCCGCATCTCTTGAGCTGTCTTGAGATACTGGGATGGATCAACGCGCTTGCGGTCTTCCTGCCCAAGATATTGGCCATTCGCGATACACATCATCGCGTCATGTGCCTTGGCATCCCCTGCCTTCATGAACCGAACATCATGGGTCGCGACAAGCGGCAGGTTCAGATCATAGGCAAGGCCGATCAGGTCATCTTCAACGGCGTACTCATCTGCAGTGCCGTGACGTGTGATCTCGACATAGCATCGGCCCGGATATGCTGCCGCCAGCGTAGAGAGCTCTGTGCGGGCATCCGCCAAGCGGCCCTTCAGCAGGTGGCGAGCCACCTCGCCTTCCGCGCCGCCCGTCAGCAAAATCAGGCCCTCGGTTTGCTCCAGCAGCAAGTCGCGGGAAAGCTTCGGCACGCCATCCTCCGCATCCAGATAGGACCGCGAAGACAGATACATCAGTCTTTTGTAGCCAACCTCATTCTGTGCATAGAGCGAGATGCGCGTCGGATCGCTCTTAGGCACGCCATCCGTCACATCGAAGCAGCACGCCATGATCGGCTGAATGCCTGCGTCTGTCAGGGTGAGCGAAATCTCCAACGCGCCGAACAGATTGTTCCTGTCCGTAATCGCAACAGCCGGCATGCCCTGCTCGACGCACCAGGCTTTCAGGCCCTTGGGCGTGATCATGCTCTCCAGCAGAGAATAGCTGGACCTTACGGCCAGATGGATAAATTGCGACTCAGACACAAGGCATTCTCCTCAGGACAGGATACGTTGCCAAACCGCTTCAGGCCAGAGCGGAGGGTCACAGCCCCAGGGACCTTTTCACAAGTTTGAATCAGGCTGGCTGGTAATCAATCAGCTTGCCATCTGACAGCGTCAGAACGCGGTCCATATGGCGGGTCAGGGATAGATTGTGCGTCGCGACCAGAACGGCTGCGCCCTCATTGCGCACCATGTTGATCAAGGTCGCAAAAACGCGCTCCGTAGTGCCTGGATCCAGATTGCCCGTGGGCTCATCCGCTATGACCAGTCGAGGATCGTTGGCCAGGGCGCGCGCAATGGCAACCCTTTGCTGCTCCCCGCCAGACATCTGGGCTGGCTGGTGATGACCGCGATCATCCAGGCCCATTTCTCCCAGCAGGTGTTCTGCCTTCTCACGGGCCTCTGCTTTCTTCACCCCAGCGATCATCAGCGGCATCGCAATATTATCTGCCGCGCTGAACTCCGGCAGCAAATGGTGAAATTGGTAGACAAAGCCGATCTTGCTACGCCGGATGGCCGTACGGCCAGCATCATCCAGTGACAGGCAGTCGATACCGTCAAGCATGACCTTGCCGGCCTCAGGACGCTCCAGCAGGCCTGCCGTGTGCAGCAGGGTCGACTTGCCCGAACCGGAAGGCCCGACGAGGCCCACAAGCTCTCCGGCATTCAGCTGAAGGTCTGTATTGTTCAGTACGTGCAGTTCGCCTGCGGCTGTGCGGTAGTAGCGATCAATGCCGATCAGTTCGAGAACAGGACCTGTCATTATTCGAACCTCAGCGCGCTGACCGGGTCCTGACGGGATGCCCACCAGGCCGGGATGATCGAGACAAGCATCGACATGCCCAAAGCGTAAAGGCCTGTACGGAGAACTTCGCCCCAATCCAGAATGGCTGGCAGGCCCTCCAGCCCATAGACTTCCGCGTCAAACACCTGCCCGGGAACGAACAGATTGATGAAGGCCTCCACAGCGCCGATATTCATGACGACCAGCACACCGATCAGCATGCCCAGCATTGCACCCAGCATGCCCAGAGTGGTGCCAACCAGCAGGAAGACGCGCAACACGCCCCCCCGGCCGAGACCGATCGTCCTCAAGATGGCGATGTCTCGTGTCTTGTTCTTCACCAGCATCACGACACCGACAATAATGTTGAGCGTGGCAATGCCCATGATCACCATAACCAGCAAACGCACCATTGTGCGTTCCACCTGCAAGGCATTCAGATACCCTGCCCGCTGGCTTTTCCAGTCAAACGTGTAGAGCGCATTGCCTGTCGCCTGCGCAATTGCATCCATCGCTTCGCGTGTATTGTTAGGATCATCCAGTCGGATATCCAGCATCTGGTAATGATCCTTGGACTGGAAGAGTATCTGTGCCTGATCCATCGGCATGAAAATGTAGAGCCTGTCCAGTTCCACACTGCCTGTCTTGAACACATCTCCGACTGTATAGGCCTTGCTGCGCGGTGTGGAGCCCATCGGACCCGCATTGGTCTGGGAGGTGATAATCTCGACTTTATCACCGGGTTTGACACCCAAGCCTTCCCGGCCTGCCGCCAGGAACGCCCCAATCATGATGACATCACCACCATTGCGGCCTTCCCCGAAACCAGCCTCAATAGCTGCTTTACCCCCATCCTTCAGGAACGGCATAGTGGCCAGGTCTTCCTGACGAATGGCCCGCACGGCAGCCCCGGTTTTCCGGCCATTGGCTGTGACGAGCACATATTCCTCGATATAGGGAGAGACACTCGACACGCCTTTAATCTTGCTGATCGTATCAGCAATCTGCTCGGCTTCTTCTTCCGTATAGGACGCCACCACCCCATAGACATGCGGCTGGCCACCCAGCAGCGCATCCAGCAATGTGGCGCGGAAACCACTCATGATGGACATGGTGATGATCAGCGCGGCAACCGCGAAGAAAATCCCCACAAAGGAAATGATGGAGATCAGGCTGGCTCCGCCATGCTCACGCTTCGCACGCAGGTAACGCCACGCCAGGGTGCGCTCCAGCTTGCCAAAGGGCGTCGCGGCGGAAGACAGCTCGCTCATGATGGACGCACCATTGCCAGAGCATCCGCCATGGCCAATTCGGTTTTCTCACCGGTCTTGCGGTTCTTCACCTCAACAACCCCATTCGCCAAGCCCCGCGGACCAATCACAATCTGCCAAGGTAGCCCGATCAGGTCCATTCGCGCGAACTTCGCGCCAGCGCGATCTTCCGTGTCGTCATAAAGCGTATCGATGCCAGCATCTGTCAGCGCCGTGTAGGCCTGATTACAGGCATTGTCGCAAGCCTCGTCACCAACGCGCATATTGATCAGGCCAACCTGGAAAGGCGCCACCGCCTCAGGCCAGACGATGCCGTTCTCATCATGACAAGCCTCAATAATACCGCCGACGAGCCGGGACACGCCGATGCCATAGCTGCCCATTTCTACAGGCACCATCTGTCCATCCGGCCCCTGAACCATGGCGTTCATGGGCTCAGAATACTTGGTACCAAAATAGAAGATATGGCCCACTTCGATGCCGCGCGCTGACACCTGCCGCTCTTCCGGCAGTTCGGCAAAGGCGGCCTCGTCATGCATCTCATCGGTCGCAGCATAATACTGCGTGCGCTTCTCGACTTCGGCGGTCAGGTCCGCATCAAAATCGAGATCCGCGCCCGGCGCCGGCATTTCCAGCAGCACCTTATCGCAAAAGACGGCGCTTTCGCCCGTATCAGCCAGGATGATGAATTCGTGGCTCAGATCGCCGCCAATAGGGCCTGTATCTGCCCGCATTGGAACAGCCGTCAGGCCCATCCGCGCAAACGCGTTCAGATAAGCACAGAACATGCGGTTGTATGAGTGGCGCGCTTCTTCAGGCGCAAGGTCGAAGGAATAGCCATCCTTCATCAGGAATTCACGTCCCCGCATCACACCAAAGCGCGGCCGGATCTCATCGCGGAATTTCCATTGCTGATGATAGAGATTCAGCGGCAATTGCTTGTAGCTTTTGACATAGCTTCGGAACACATCGGTCACGAGCTCTTCATTGGTAGGGCCGTAAAGCATTTCCCGGTCATGGCGATCGGTAATGCGCAGCATCTCCTTGCCGTAAGCCTCATAGCGGCCGGACTCTTTCCAGAGGTCAGCCTGTTGCAGGGTCGGCATCAGGATTTCGATGGCCCCGGCCCGGTTCAGCTCTTCCCGGACGATCTGCTCGATCTTCTTCAGAACATTCAGGCCGAGCGGCAGCCATGTATAGATGCCCGCCCCGTTCTGGCGGACCATCCCCGTGCGCAGCATCAGCTGATGGGAGGCAATCGCCGCATCTGACGGCGCTTCCTTTGAAACCGGAAGGAAATACTTCGAAAGACGCATGGAATCTCCGTGATCACGCACTAAACGTGGCTCACCTAGCCGCAGCCGCGCCTATTGCGCAAGAAGGCGTGGCACGACCACCGCGGCGATTGCTGTCAGGACGGCAGCCCCAGCAGAAGCCCATATTGCTTTTTTGACCAGCATGGGATGCTTGGGAGCTGCCTCTTCGGTGCCTGGGATGGTGGAATCATCTTCCCACTGTCCCCGCACGCCAATCGGCAGCGCCACAAAAAAGCAGAGCCACCAGCAAATCGTGAAAACGACCAGGGCACTTGTGATGGTCATCAGTGATGCCCCTCGGGGGTTTCCATCAGCTCGATCAGAACGCCGTTGGAGTTCTTCGGATGCACGAAGACAATCAGCGTTCCGTGAGCGCCAATGCGGGGCTTGCCCAGAACAGTCGCTCCGCGCTTGCCCATTTCTTCTACAGCCTGATGGATGTCATCCACCTCAAAGCAGACATGATGCTGCCCGCCGTTGGGGTTTTTCTGAATGAAATTATGGATCGGCGACTCTTCGTTGAGCGGCTCTATAAGCTCAATCTGGCTGTTCGGTAGATTGACGAAGCAGACCTTGACGCCCTGCTCCGGCATGTCGAACGGCGTGGTAATATCTGTCGCGCCATAGAGCGTTCGGTAGGTTTCACATGCCTCTTCAAGATCCGGCACAGCAACGCCGACATGGTTCAGGGGGCCGATTTTGAATTCAGACATGGTGATCAACTCCGTAATACAATCACTTCAATAATGGGCCGATGCCCGAAAGCTGCAAGGCATGCCTTGCGGATCGCGCGGCCAATCACGCGTTCGACATTATCATCGTCCATACGATCCCGGCGCTTCAGCTTGTTGATGGCATCCTCGGCGGCAATCTCCAATGGCTCGATACTCTCATCCGCCAGACGGCCATCCCCCTCAGACAACCCTTTGGTCACAATGACCGGGCCATCGAGAACGTCTCCATCATCGTCTAGCGTGAGAGAGGCAAAGACAATGCCGCCCCAGGACAGTTTGCGACGCTCATCAATGCCCTGCGCGCCTTCCGGCACCAGCTTGTTGCCATCCAGATAGAGGCGGCCCGCAGGAACAAGATCTACAATCTCTGCTTCGCCGGGAGCCAGGCGGACAAGACTTCCATTGCGCGGTGCTACCGCTTCAGGAACCTGAAGCGACTTCGCAAACATGGCATGCTCCATAATGTGGCGCCGCTCCCCATGCACAGGCACGGCAATGCGCGGACGCACCCACTGGTACATGCGTTTCAGTTCATCCCGGCAGGGGTGACCCGATACGTGGATCTTCTCAGGTACCATGCGCGGCGTAATCACCCGGACGCCCTGATCCGCCAGAGAGTTCTGAAGCTGGAAGATGCCCTTCTCGTTTCCCGGAATAAGCCGGGACGAGAAGATCACAGTGTCCCCCTGATGCAGGGAAATGTTGCGATGGTCCTGGCGTGCAATGCGCGTCAGGGCTGCCCGCGGCTCCCCCTGGCTACCCGTACATAGATAGAGAATGTGCTCTGCCGGAATTTGCGAGGCGTCAGCCTCGTCCACGAATTCCAGCGTAGGAGGCAGAATGCCGACAGCCTTCGCGGCATCCGTGATGCGATGCATGCTGCGGCCAACCAGACACACAGCACGCCCAGCCAGCTCTGCAGCTTCAATGACGGATTTCACACGCGCGACATTGGACGCAAATGTCGTCACCGCCACAGCCTGACGCTGGCTGGCGATCAGCTGGATCAGCCCCTCGCGTACGGATTCTTCTGATCCGGACTCGCCCTCTTCAAAAACGTTCGTGGAGTCGCAGACCATGGCGAGGACGCCTTCGTCGCCGAGCGCCGTCAGCGCCTTGATATCGGTCTTCGAACCAATCTGTGGCGACGGGTCAATTTTCCAGTCCCCTGTGTGCAGGATGATCCCGGCTGGCGTGCGAATGGCCAGGGCATTCGGCTCAGGGATGGAGTGCGTCAGCGTCACATAGGTTACCTCGAAAGGACCTGCCTTAACTGTGCCGCCTAGAGCGACCGGTTTGAGAACAGACGTATCGACGCCCCGCTCTTCCATTTTGGTGCGCACCAATTCCGCTGTGAAGGGCGTTGCGTAGATCGGCGCCTTTGTCTGCAGTCGCGGATACAGAAGGCCGACGGCACCGATATGGTCTTCGTGCGCGTGCGTCAGGAAGATCGCCTCGATCTTCTCTCCCACCAGAAAGGATGGGTCTGAGCAGATCAGATCAATGCCGGGCGTATCCAGAGAGCCGAATGTCACGCCAAGATCCGCCAGAATCCATTTGCGATCATGGGCGGGCCCATAGCCATAGGCATTGAGGTTCATGCCTATCTCTTCACACCCACCTACTGGCAGGAAGACCAGTTCGTTTGCGATGTCTTCTGTATCTGCCATAAATCTCAACTGTTTCGACGATAAATTTCCAGGAGGCCGCGGATCGTAATATCCTGATCATAATGATCTATAGTTTCGCTGGCGCCTTCAAAGAGGGAGGCAACACCTCCCGTCGCGACAACCTGCATGGGTTTTCCATATTCGGCCTTGATGCGACGGACGAGCCCATCAATCAGATCAATATACCCCCAGAACACGCCTGACTGCATGGCACTTACAGTATCCTGGCCAATAACATGCTGCGGACGCTGAATGGCGATCCTTGGCAGCTGGGCCGCGGCGTCGTGCAGCGCGCGGACCGAGAGGTTGATACCGGGGGAAATGATACCGCCTTCAAAGCCACCATCTTCCGAGACGACATCAAACGTGGTTGCCGTGCCGCTGTCGATCACGATCAGATTGCCCGGATAGCTTACATGGGCACCTAGCGCACTGACAATCCGGTCAGCACCGACCTGTTCCGGCCGGTGAATACGGACCTCAACACCTGTCTTGAGCTGAGGATCCCCAATGAACATAGGCTCAATTTCAAGATAGCGGCGCGCCAGATTCCGGAAGTTGAACTGCGCTTGTGGCACAACGGTAGAAATCACGCAGCCTTTGATCTGGTGCAGGTCGACCTTGTACATATCGGCAAGACGCCACAACCACGCGGCGTGATCATCTGCGGTTTTGGTCGCGTCCGTCGCGCTGCGCCACTGATTGATCCAGTTCTCACCGTCATGAATACCAAAAACCGTATTGGTGTTACCAACGTCGATCGCCAACAGCATGTATCTATGTCCTTCCTATCAGGGAGACATCCCCCGCCCTTATCATCTGCCGTTCCCCATTGGGCAATCGCAGAATAAGGGCCCCATCCTCGGCCATATCCTCGAAAATGCCCTCTATGGAACTATCAGAGACATTGACCCGAACGGTCTGCCCCAGACCTTCCGCCACTTTCAGCCAGTCTTCGCGAATGGGGGCAAAACTATGCCGTGCCTGTTGCAGGCGATGCGCAAAAGTTTTCCTGAGAACGCTAAGCACGTCTTCTGCGCTAACCAGCGTGTCTCCCCTCAGCGCATGAATGCAGGTCGCAGCCTGGCCTGTGCCTTCAGGACTTTCGGCCACATTGATGCCTATGCCGGCGGCAACCCAGAAATCCTGTCCCTGCCCGCCTGTCTCGATCAGAATGCCGGAAAGCTTCGCCTGATCGACGCGCGCATCATTTGGCCATTTTAGCCTGACCGGCGCACTCGGTACAACAATAGCCGCCGTGTCGGACACGGCGAGAGCTGTCGCAAAAGGCAGCCGCGCCGCGATAGAGATACCTCCCGGCTCACGGAAGAATGCGGTGGAAAACAGGTTCCCGGAAGACGACAGCCAAGGACGCTGCAAACGTCCCCGGCCTGCGGTCTGCGCTTCAGCAACCAGCCAGCAGTTCTCGATCTGGCCAGCTCTGGCACGGCGCTGGGCTTCCGTGTTCGTGCTGTCTATGACGCCCAGATGATAGACGGGCCAGTCGAAACTCAAATCGCCAGACCCGCAGCGGCGTTCCCGGCCCAACCTGACAGCTGGTAGATAAAGATCAGGAACACAACACCCGTCAGCACCGCCGATGCGATGACCGTAAAGGTTACAGAGCCATCAATTGCTTCGAACTTCTCAGTCGGCTCATCAAACCACATGATCTTGATCAGGCGCAGATAGTAGCCAAGCGACACAACGGATGCGAGCACCAGAATAACTGCAAGTGGTAACAGCCCTGCATCCAGACCGGCATTCAGCACCTCCCACTTCCCGAAGAAGCCGCCGAAGGGTGGCAGTCCGGCCATGGAGAAAATCAAGACAGACAGGGCAATCGCCAGCCATGGACGCTTGCGCATCAGGCCGCCCAATTCATTGATGCCTTCAACCATACCGCCTTTGCGGCGCATGGACAGCACGCCTGCAAACAGGCCGAGCGAAGCAATGACATACAAGGTCATAAAGACGAGCAGAGGTCCCGCCCCAAATTCCTGCCCGGCAGCCACAGCCACAAGTGCATAGCCGATATTGGCAATCGAGGAATAGCCGAGCAGTCGCTTGATGTTCGTCTGCGTCAGGGCGCCAAGTGACCCAATGATCATGGATAGGCCTGCGATGATCGACAGGATCATTTGCCATTGCTCGATGATGCCACCGAATACGGTGTACATCACATTCGCGAACACAACCATGGAAGCCATTTTCGGAGCAGTTGCAAAGAAGGCTGCAACCGGTGTCGGTGAACCTTCATAAACATCCGGTGTCCACACGTGCATCGGAGCGGCGGAGACCTTGAACGCCAGGCCGACGATCATAAGGACCATGCCGAACATCATTCCGACAGAAGGTTCAGCGGCTGCAATGGCCACATACTCAGTAGATCCTGCGAAACCATAGACCAGCGAGGCACCATAAAGCAGCATGCCGGACGCCAGCGAGCCAAGGACGAAATATTTCAGACCGGCTTCAGAGGAGCGAATGGAGTCGCGGTGGAACGCGGCCATCACATAGGAAGACAGGCTGAGCGTCTCGACGCCCATATAGAGAGTCATCAAGTCAGCCGCAGAGAGCGTCATCCCGATGCCAAGGCTGGCGAAGATCGTCAGCAGGGCATATTCATAGCGAATTGTGTTGTGACGCTTCAGGAAGCCTTCGGACATCATCAATGTGACGCCGCCAATCGCATAGCTTACAAACTTGGCGAAGTTCACAAAGGTATTGGTGCGCACCAGGCCATTGAAGGCTTCTCCGCCCTGATAATTCATCAGAGAGAATGCCGCGGCCGCAAACAGAACCAGCGCACCGAACTTGAAGGCAAACGCGTTGAACTTGTCCTTCAGAACGGCGCCGAGAAGCACACCGATCAGAGCAGTCGCTGCGAGCCAGAGTTCAGGCCCGATTGCAAGGATCATGGCAGTGTAATCCAGCATGAGAGGTCAGCCTCCTGCCATCAGGTTCAGCACACGCAGCGCCGAGCCTTCAGTAATGTTGAAAATGAGATTGGGTGCAACACCGAACAGAATGGTCAGCAGGGCCAATGGCACAATGCAGATCAATTCGATCAGGTTCATGTCCTTGATGGCGTTCAGCTTGGGATTCGTGATCTGGCCAAACACGGTACGACGATACAGGGTCAGCATGTATACGGCAGAGAAGATCACCCCAAGCGCGGCGCCAAAGGCGGCCCATGTGGAGGCCTGGAAACCGCCGACCATGGTAAGAATCTCACCGATGAAGCCTGACGTACCTGGCAAACCGACATTGGCCATGGTGAAGAGCATGAACAGCGTTGCGTAAATCGGCATGCGGTGAACAAGACCGCCATAAGCGGAAATCTCACGTGTGTGCATGCGATCATAAACAACGCCGACAATCAGAAACAGCGCGCCGGAAATGATACCGTGGCTGAGCATCTGGAAGATGGCACCCTGCACACCGGCTTCGTTGAACGAGAACACGCCAAGCGTCACAAAGCCCATGTGCGCGACGGATGAGTACGCAATCAGCTTCTTCATGTCTGTCTGACGCCACGCGACGAGCGAAGTGTAGACAATTGCCACGACGGCCAGCGCGAACATGACCGGCTGGAAGAGATGGCTGGCGTCCGGAAACATGGGCAGCGAGAAGCGCAAGAAGCCATATCCGCCCATCTTCAGCAAAACGCCGGCCAGTACGACGGACCCAGCTGTTGGCGCCTGTACGTGCGCATCTGGAAGCCATGTATGCACGGGCCACATAGGCAATTTGACGGCGAACGACGCCATGAAGGCAAGCCACAGCCAAGTCTGTGCATTGCGCGCGAATTCGTAGCTCTCAAGAACTTCAAAGTCAGAGCTGCCTGCAGCCTGGTACATGTAGACCACGGCCACCAGCATGAAGAGAGAACCGATCAGCGTGTAGAGGAAGAATTTGAACGCCGCATAGATCTTGTCCGGACCGCCCCAGATACCGATGATCAGAAACATCGGGATGAGGCCTGCTTCGAAGAAGATATAGAACAGCACCAGATCCAGCGCGGTGAACACTCCGATCATGAAGGTCTCAAGCACCAGGAAAGCGACGACATATTCTGTGACGCGCTTGTTGATCGAGTTCCAACTCGCGAGAAGACATATCGGCGTCAGGAAGGTTGTCAGCAGGATCAGCGTGATTGACAGACCGTCCACGCCCATCTTGTAGCTGATATTCTGGTACCAGCGATATTGCTCAACAAGCTGATAGCCAGGCTCAGCCGGATTGTAATAGGCAAACGCGGCAAGTGAGACCAGGAAGGTCGCGCCGGAAATAATCAAACCTGCCATGAGGGCCGTGCGCCCTTCAGAACCTGCCTGGGTCTCATCCCGGCTGCCCGCTGTAGCCGCACGCACGACCATGATGATCAACGCTCCTGCCAACGGCAGGAATGTCATCGCCGAGAGAATGGGAAAACCGCCCATTAGTTAACTCCTCCAGCGCGCAGCCACATAATTCCACCGAATACGAGTGCAGCGCCGATAATCACAAATGCGTAGTGGTACAGATAGCCAGTATGCATCTTGGACAGACGCTTGGCGGCACCCTGTGTGACATGAGTCACACCATCAGGGCCAAGACCGTCGATGATCTTCTTGTCGGCTTTCCAGAAGAGATTACCGAGCAAAGCCGATCCACGGACCAGCGTCGCTTGGTAGATCTCGTCGAAGTACCACTTGTTGTAGAACAGCGAGTAGAGTGGCCCACCGCTGTCGGCGATGCGCTTACCGACACCACGATTGAAGTAGTACGTGAAGGTCGCAATCAGGAAGCCCGCAATCGTGACGATCAGAGGTGCGTAGATCACCCATTCCGGCACATCGTGACGATTGTGCAGAACATGGTTCTCAACCGAGCGATAAATCGCACCCGCCCAGAAGGCCTCATTATTGTGATCAACGAAGGCATTGTAGAAATACAGACCTGCGAACATGGCGCCAATGCTAAGCAATGCAAGCGGCACCAGCATGACCAGCGGAGACTCATGCGGCTCGCCATGGTGGCCATGATCATGATGATCATCTGCTGCCAGATGGTCGTCCGCATGAGAGTCTGCTTCGTCGTGCACTTCGTTATGATGAGCCTTCGACGCCATTGGGCCGTGGAAGGTCATATAGATAAGCCGCCAGGAGTAGAAGCTCGTCAGGAAGGCCGCGATAATGCCGAACCAGAAGGCCAACTGGCCGAACATGACCTCAGCAGCGCCTCCAGCGAACGCGCTCTCCAGGATGGCATCTTTCGAGAAGAAGCCGGAGAAACCGATTTGTGTATGCGGGATACCCAGGCCAATGATGGCAATTGTACCAATCATCATGGCGGCATAGGTGAGCGGCATGTACTTCGCCAGACCACCCATTTTGCGCATGTCCTGTTCGTGGTGCATACCGTGAATGACAGAGCCGGCACCAAGGAACAGCAGAGCCTTGAAGAAGGCGTGCGTGAACAGGTGGAACATGGCCGCCTCATAGGCGCCAACACCTGCCGCAAAGAACATGTAGCCGAGCTGGGAACAGGTTGAGTAGGCAATGACGCGCTTGATGTCGTTCTGCGCCATGCCGACCGTAGCGGCATAAAGTGCCGTCACTGCGCCGACGATCGTGATCATGCCTGCAGCATAGATCGTATATTCGTAGATCGGCGACAGAAGACAGACGAGGTAGACACCAGCCGTAACCATGGTTGCGGCGTGGATCAGGGCGGAAACTGGCGTCGGGCCTTCCATGGCGTCCGGCAGCCAGACGTGCAGGAAGAACTGCGCAGACTTACCCATCGCACCGATGAACAGCAGTACGCCGATGACTTCGAGCGCATTCAGGTTCCAGTGAAGGAAAGAGATGCTCAGCTCGCGTACCGGGAAAGCTTCTGTAAAGCCGACCGGCACAACCGCCGTATTCTGGCGCACAGCTTCCAGAACCGGGCCGAACTCCACAGATCTGAATACATAGAAGACTGCCATGATACCCAGTGCAAGGCCGAAGTCGCCCACACGGTTGGTCACGAAAGCCTTGATGGAAGCGTCGTTCGGCGCCTTGTTCTGATACCAGAAGCCGATGAGCAAGTAAGAAGCGAGGCCCACACCTTCCCAGCCAAAGAAAAGCTGGATGAAGTTGTCTGCCGTGACCAGCATCAGCATCATGAAGGTAAAGAGCGACAGATAGCTGAAGAAACGCGCTTTGTGCGGCTCTTCACTCATATAGCCCCAGGAATAGAGGTGAACGAGACCCGACACACCCGTGATGACTGCCATCATCACGATGGAAAGCGTATCGACGCGAATTGCCCAGTTTGCCTGGAACTCACCCACATGAATCCAGGGCATTAGCGTAATGATGTGCTGCTTCAACTCGCTAGCCGTAGACATCGCAACCAGGCTGGCATGGTGTTCCTCACCGCCTGCTACGTGACCGCCAAGACCAGCGACATAGGCAAACAACTGGAACAGCGACAGGGCACCAGCTGACAGGACAACAGCCGTCGTCAGCGTCATGACGAGCTTGTCGCCGATAAATTTGTGGACCAGCCCTGTAAGAGCGATCAGCCCCGGCGCCAGGACGATATAGAGAATAAGGAAATCAGGCAGCATCCATCTATCCCTTCATCAGGTCGACACTCTCAACAGAGATGTCGCCGCGATTGCGGAAATAGACGACCAGAACGGCAAGCCCGACGGCCGCTTCAGCAGCAGCCACCGTCAACACCAGCATCGCGAAGATCTGCCCTGTAATCGTTCCGTTAAAGACCGAGAATGCGACCAAGTTCAGGTTCACGGAAAGCAGGATCAACTCGATCGCCATGAGAATGACGATGATGTTCTTGCGGTTCACGAATATGCCAACGACCCCGATCGTGAACAGGGCCGCAGACACGGCAAGATAGTGAGAAAGCCCAAGGTCCATTGTCTCAGATCCCTTGCCCCGGTGTGGGGTCCTTCAGTTCGACGGCGTCGCTGCGGCGGCGCGAAGTTTGTTTAGCAATGTTCTGGCGTTTCGTTTCCGGGCGGTGACGCAGGGTCAGCACAATCGCACCGATCATCGCTACCAAGAGGATGATGCCCGCCATCTGGAACAGCAGCAGATATTGCGTGTACATCACCTTGCCGATGGCCTCGGTATTGGTGGCAGCCCCCGGTGAAGCATCAAAGGTGGAAGCGTTGGTGGTGGTTCCGAACACGGTCGCGAGCACGATCTCGGCCGCAAAAATCACACCAACCAGCACCGCGAAGGGCCAGTATCGCAACGTGCCCTGCTTGAGCTCAACAAAGTCCACATCCAGCATCATGACAACGAACAGGAACAACACCGCCACCGCGCCGACATAGACAACGACCAGAAGCATGGCGAGGAATTCCGCCCCGATCAGGACCAGAAGGCCTGCAGATGAAAAGAATGCGAGGATCAGCCACAACACGGAGTGAACCGGGTTGCGTGCCATGATCACGGACAATGCCGAGACGAGCACGACCAGCGCGATCAGATAGAAAGCGTAGACTGCCACAGCCCTTCTAGGCCCCCTTCTTGGTGGAGCGAAGGCTCCACGAGTTTCAATTTACAGCGCCCTAGCGATAAGGCGCATCGAGTTCCAAATTCTTGGCGATCAGCCGTTCCCAACGGTCGCCATTCGCGAGCAGACGGTCCTTGTCATAGAACAGCTCCTCGCGTGTTTCGGTCGCGAATTCGAAGTTCGGACCTTCCACGATTGCATCCACCGGGCATGCCTCTTGGCAGAAGCCGCAATAGATGCATTTCACCATGTCGATGTCGTAGCGCGTCGTACGCCGGGCACCGTCTGCGCGGGGCTCTGCCTCAATCGTGATGGCTTGCGCCGGGCAGATCGCTTCACAGAGCTTACAGGCGATGCAGCGCTCTTCCCCGCTGGGATAGCGGCGCAGCGCATGCTCACCCCGGAACCGCGGAGACAGCGGGTTCTTCTCAAACGGGTAGTTTACGGTTGCCTTGCGGCGGAACATTTCCCGGGTTGCCACAACAAAGGCCCCGAGGAAATCTGTCAACAGTGCACCGCGTATGGTTTGCGCGAGGCTCATGACTGCACTCCCATATAAGCGACATATCCCGCCACGATCAGTACAGCGACCAGAGACGTCGGCAGGAAGACTTTCCAGCCCAGACGCATCAGTTGGTCATAGCGGTAGCGGGGCACAATGGCTTTCACCATTGCGAAAAGGAAGAAGAAGAAAAGGATCTTGAACATGAACCAGAACAGGCCAGCAAAGGCGTTCAGGAACGGGTGATCGCGCACGAAATCCTCACCCAGCGGGATCGGACCGTGCCAGCCACCAAGGAACAGGATGGTCATCATGGCGCACATCAGAACGATGTTCAGATACTCACCTAGCATGAAGAGCAGGTACGGCGTGGAGCCATACTCAACCTGATAGCCGGCCACGAGTTCGGATTCCGCTTCAGGAAGGTCAAATGGTGGGCGGTTGGTTTCAGCCAGCGCCGAGATGAAGAAGATCACGAACATCGGGAACATCACGATGATGAGCGGGAAATTCTGGAAGCTGAAAGCGTGCCAGTTCCAGAAACCGCCATCCTGATTGTTGACGATATCGGTCAGATTCATGGACCCAACCAGCAGGATCACCGTCACGATCACAAAGCCGATGGAAACCTCATAGGACACCATTTGCGCCGCAGAACGCAGCGCGCCCAAAAACGGATATTTTGAGTTGGAGGCCCAGCCCCCCATGATGATGCCGTAGACACCCAGAGAACTGATGGCAAAGAGATAAAGAATTCCAACGTTCAGGTTTGAAATGACCCAACTTGTTCCGCTGGTCGTACCGGGTGCGACGGGAATGGCTGCCCATGACGCGAAGGCGAGCGTACAGGTGAGGATCGGCGCCATGATGAAAACGGTCTTGTTGGCACCTGCGGGAATGACGATTTCCTTGATCAGGAATTTGCCGAAGTCAGCAAAGGACTGAAGTAAACCGAACGGGCCGACAACGTTAGGCCCTTTCCGCATCATCACACCTGCCCAGACCTTACGGTCCAACAGCAGAAGAAATGCAATCGACAGCAGAAGGACAAGGGTGAACAGGGCAATCTGCCCCAAGACCAGAAGCGGCCCCCAAAGCTGTCCGAAAGACTCGACGTAGTTGCTCATGGCGCCCGCCCTACTCCGCTGCTACCGGAGTGTCCAGCGCTGAGGCCAGCGCAGAACATTCGGCCATTGTCTTCGATGCACGGGCGATCGGGTTGGTCATGTAGAAATCATCTACGACTGCCCCAAACGAGACGCTCGTCAGCGTCGTCGACGCACTCGTCATTGGCTGTTTCAGAGCCTCAATCCCCCGCACGCCAGGCGCGAAGCCGAGCCCGGAGAATACGGTATTTTCGCCGTCCGCGCCGCACAAAACGCCTCTCAGGGCGTCAGCCGTGTCATATGGAAGTGTCTTGCCCATCACGTCAGAAAGAGCACGGAAAATGGCCCAGCCTTCACGCGCCTCACCTTTGGGCTGGACAGCCCTTGAGGTCATCTGGACCCGTCCTTCGGTGTTCACATATGTCGCAGCCATTTCGGTGTAGGCAGCAGACGGCAGAATAATATCCGCCCGCGCAGCGCCTGCATCCCCATGGGAGCCGACATAGATGACTTTGGAATCACCCAGGCCGGATAGATCCACCTCGTCTGCGCCGAGAAGAACTACGGTCTCCATACCGCCAGAGAGGATCGCCGCTGTGTCTGCGCCGCCGTCTGCCGGAACGAAACCGACATCCAGTGCGCCAACACGGCCTGCCGCAGTGTGCAGGATACCGAAGCCGGCCCAGTCATCCTTGATCGCGCCGACTTCATTCGCAAGCTTCAGAGCAGAGGCAAGAACGGCTTCACCGTCTTCACCGCACAAAGCTCCCTCACCGATGACAATCATCGGACGCTCAGCAGAGGCGAGAGCCTTGCCGAAATCCGTATCACGAATGTTTGTCAGCGCATCCGCACCCTGGCCTAGCCATTCATGATCATAGGTCAGGTCTGCAGCTTCGCCGATCCGGCCCACTTTCAGGTCAGCCCACAGCCATGTCTTGCGGATGCGGGCATTCCAGACGGCAGCTTCGACGCGCGGATTGGTTCCGATCAGCAGAAGCATGTCTGCCTCTTCCACACCGGCCAGCGTGCCATTCAGGATGTAGCGCTCACGAACACCATCGGTCCCATACTTGGCCCCGGCCGGTCGGCAGTCGGTGCTGTTAACGCCAAGCGCGCGGAACAGGTCCAGCGCCGCCTTGGCCTGCTCTACTTCGATCAGGTCACCAGCAACGACGCCTATCTTGTCTGCACTGACGGACAGAGCCTCTTTGACAGCAGCGAAAGCTTCGCCCCAATTTGCGGCGCGCAGACGACCATTCTCGCGAATGTAAGGCTTGTCGAGGCGCTGGCGGGCAAGACCGTCCCACACAAAACGGGATTTGTCGGACAGCCACTCCTCGTTAATTTCCTCATTGGTCTCCGGCAGGATACGCATCACGCCATCCCCCTTGGCATCGACGCGAATAGAGGCGCCCATGGCGTCCATCACATCAATGGAGGATGTCTTGCGTAGCTCCCACGGGCGCGCATTAAACGCGTAAGGCTTGGAAGTCAGCGCGCCGACCGGGCAAAGGTCAATCACATTGCCGGACAGCTCAGACGTCAGGCTCTTTTCCAGATAGGTCGTGATTTCGGCATTCTCGCCGCGGCTGATCATGCCGATCTCTTCAACACCGGCCACTTCGGCCGCAAAGCGCACACAGCGCGTACACTGAATGCAGCGGGTCATAATCGTCTTGACCAGCGGGCCCATATTCTTGTCTTCGACGGCGCGCTTGTTCTCTTCATAGCGGCTACCGGCACGGCCATAGGCCATGGCCTGATCCTGCAGGTCACACTCACCGCCCTGGTCGCAGATCGGACAATCCAGCGGATGGTTGATCAGCAGGAACTCCATCACACCATTGCGGGCCTTGTCGACATAATCGCCCTTGGTGCGGATGTTCGGCGCAGAGCCATCACGGTTCGGACGCATATCGCCAACCGTTTGCGCACAGGAGGCGATCGGCTTCGGCGCGCCTTCCCACTCGACGAGGCACATGCGGCAGTTACCCGCCACAGACAGGCGCTCGTGATAGCAGAAGCGCGGAATCTCGGCGCCCGCTTCCTCACACGCCTGCATCAGCGTGTAGTGACGCGGGACCTCAATATCCTTGCCGTCGATATTCAGCTTGAAGGTATCGGACATATGCCTTTACTCCGCTGCCACGACTGCGCCCTGCACCATGGCGCGCGGCAGCCTGTATTGGTTGATGCGTTCTTCGATCTCGTGACGGAAGTGACGGATAAGGCCCTGGATCGGCCAGGCCGCCGCGTCGCCCAGAGCACAGATCGTGTGACCTTCCACCTGCTTGGTCACATCCAGCAGGGTTTCGATCTCGTCATGCTCAGCTTCGCCTTTAACCATGCGCTCCATAACGCGCCACATCCACCCCGTACCTTCACGGCATGGCGTACACTGGCCGCAGCTCTCATGCTTGTAGAAGTAAGCGAGGCGGGCGATGGCTTTGATAAGATCAGTGTCCTTGTCCATCACGATGACGGCCGCTGTACCGAGACCTGATTTCAGGTCGCGCAGCGTATCAAAGTCCATATAGGCGTCCATGATCTGCTCGGCCGGAACCATTGGCACGGAAGACCCACCCGGGATAACCGCTTTCAGATTGTCCCAACCGCCGCGAATGCCGCCACAATGGGTATCGATCAGCTCACGGAACGTGATCGACATCTCTTCTTCGACATTGCACGGCTTGTTCACATGACCGGAGATGCAGAACAGCTTGGTGCCAGCATTGTTCGGACGCCCAAAGCCCGCAAACCACTCAGCGCCGCGACGCAGGATGGTCGGCGCAACCGCAATAGACTCGACATTGTTCACAGTGGTCGGGCAGCCATATAGACCCGCATTGGCCGGGAATGGCGGCTTCAGGCGCGGCTGGCCTTTCTTGCCTTCCAGACTTTCCAGCAACGCAGTCTCTTCACCGCAGATATAGGCACCGGCGCCGTGGTGAACATAGAGATCAAAATCCCAGCCGTTCACATTGTCCTTGCCGATCAGCTTGGCCTCATAGGCTTCCTTGACGGCTTTTTCGAGTGCGTGACGCTCATTGATGTATTCACCGCGAATGTAGACATAGCATTTGTGCGCGCGCATCGCACGGCTAGCCACCATGCAGCCTTCGATGAGCAGGTGCGGATCGTGGCGCATGATTTCGCGGTCTTTACACGTGCCGGGCTCCGACTCGTCAGCATTGACGACCAGATAGTGCGGGCGCTCGCGCACTTCCTTCGGCATGAAGGTCCACTTCAGACCGGTCGGGAAGCCAGCGCCGCCACGACCACGCAGACCGGAAGCCTTGATCTGGTCGCAGATCCAGTCCGGTCCCTGATCCAGCATCTCTTTGGTCAAATGCCAGGCGCCGCGCTTTTTCGCGGATTCCAGATCCGGCGAGTGCAGACCATAGAGGTTTGTGAAGATGCGATCCTTGTCCTGCAACATGGCCTAGTCCTCATCATCCTGGCTGGAGGGGACATCACCCGCATCCACGCGCTTGGAGAATTCCGTTTCGCCGCCTTCGGCCAGTGTTTTTGCCTGACCGATCCAGTCTTCGCGCTCGATCCGGCCCGGGAAGCTCATATAGTCTTCAACCCAATCGACATTTTCCGGTGTCCAGGCAGCGATTTGCTTGAAGGTAAAAATGCCGAGCTCATTGAGCGCGCCTTCGTTCTTCGGACCAATCCCCTTGATGCGCTTGAGATCGTCCTGCTCTTCAGCGGCCACTTCAACCGTTTCCGGGCGCTCGCCAGCCAGTTCTTCCTTCTCCTTGTTGGAGATGAGAGTGGTCTTGCCGGTATTGCTCTTCTCGGGAACTTCACGTTTCGTGTTGGTCGGTGCAGACTCTTCCGGCTTCCCGCTGGAAGACGCATCGGGGGCATCAGCCTCCTTATCTTCCACAAGGCTCGGCAGCCGCGACACCTCATTACGGCTGCCATCAAACAGGGCCGGGTCCGTCAGAGTAGCCGTGCCGCCTTCCGGCGCGCTGTTTATACGATCAACCTGCGGGCCAGCCTGAGCCTCAACCCCGTTCTTCAGCTTGCCGATGATCTTCTGGAAGGAATCTTCCGTCAGGTCTTCATAATAGTCGTCGTTGATCTGAACCATCGGTGCATTCACACACGCACCAAGACATTCAACTTCTTCCCAGGAAAGGCGCCCGTCATCCGTGACATACATCGGATTGCCGATTTCCTTCTTGCAGACGTCCTTCAGGCTTTCTGCACCACGAAGCTGGCACGGCGTCGTACCGCAAAGCTGGATGTGGTACTTGCCTACCGGCTGCAGGCGGAACATCGTGTAGAAGGTCGCGACCTCATACACACGAATGTATGGCATCTCCAGACGGTCAGCAACTTCGCGCATGGCCGGCTCAGACAGCCATCCATCATTATCCTTTTGTGCCAGCCACAGCAGCGGGATTACAGCGGAACGCTGCTTCTCTGCCGGATACTTACCCCGCCAGAAGGCAATCTTCTCTTCAGTTTCGGGCTTGAAGGCAAACGTGTCGCCTCCCGCCTCAAGATCAAAACGGCGCAGTGCCACTACTCGATCCTTCCTGCATAAAACGTTTTGGCTTCATCCCGGGACGGATGAAAAACATGTGAGCGGCTGAGAAAGTCGCGCGTGGAGATGATACCCATATCAGGATGCTCCCCGCGCAAAATCGACACGCACGATCTTCCCGTCACGAAGGGTGTAGATCGCGGCAACCTGAAACCGGTCTCCATCAGGACTGCGCGAGACGTCCTCATGATCGATCACGGTCGTGCCGAGATCGATCCGATTGACCAGCCTGGCTTTGTTCTCCGGGAACTCAGCGAAAAGCGCTTCGTGACGTGCGCGGATGGCTTCTGTTCCAGCCTGCGTAACCTCGCCATTGAGACCGCCCAGCACAGCGTCGTCTGCGTAGCATTCGAGGAATGCCGCAAGATCCTGCGCATTATAGGCATCAAGCTGCCGCTGAACGAGATCGGAAGACGCACTCACCGGTCAATCTCCCCGAACACGATGTCGAGCGAGCCAAGCACGGCGGAGACATCAGCTAGCATATGACCTTTGCACAGATGGTCCATCGCCTGGAGATGCGGATAGCCCGGAGCGCGGATCTTCGCACGGTACGGCCGGTTTGTACCGTCAGAGACCAGATACACGCCGAATTCGCCCTTGGGCGCCTCGATGGCGGCATAGGTTTCGCCCTCCGGAACATGGAAACCTTCCGTGTACAGCTTGAAGTGATGGATCAGTGCTTCCATCGAGTTCTTCATCTCGGCGCGGCGTGGCGGAGCCATCTTCGAGCCTGGCACGAGAACAGGGCCAGGCCCCTCTTTCGCCATCAGCTCAATACATTGCTGCATGATCTTCGTGGACTCGCGCATTTCATCCATGCGGCAGACATAACGGTCGTAATTGTCACCATTGCGGCCTACCGGGACCTTGAAGTCGAGCTCGGAATAGCACTCATAAGGCTGTGCGCGGCGCAAATCCCAGGCCAAGCCCGATCCACGCACCATCACGCCAGAGAATCCCCAGTCCATGATGGTCTTCTCATCCACAACGCCGATATCGACCATGCGCTGCTTGAATATGCGGTTCTCAGTAACGAGGCTCTCAATCTGGTCGAGCACCTTCGGGAAGTCATCACACCACTCGGCAATATCATCCAGCAAGGGTTGCGGCAGATCCTGATGGACACCGCCTGGGCGGAAATAGGCGGCATGCATCCGGCTGCCCGATGCGCGTTCATAGAATACGCACAGCTTCTCGCGCTCTTCGAAGCACCAGGTGATCGGCGTCAGAGCCCCGACATCCATCACGCCCGTCCCGACGTTCAGCAGGTGGGACATGATACGCCCGATCTCTGAATAGAGAACGCGGATCAGGCTTGCGCGACGCGGAATGGTTACGCCCAGCAGCTTCTCGATCGCCAGACACCAGGCGTGCTCCTGGTTCATCGGCGAGCAATAGTCCAAGCGGTCGAAGTACGGCATGCCTTGCAGGAAGGTCTTGTACTCCAGCAGCTTTTCTGTGCCGCGGTGCAGAAGACCGATATGGCTGTCCACACGGGTCACAACTTCGCCGTCGAGGTCCAGGATCATACGGAGCACACCGTGCGCCGCAGGGTGCTGCGGGCCAAAGTTCAATGTGAACTTGCGGTCTTCAATTTCGGAGATGTGTGCAGTGTCGGCCATTATTCAGGGGCCTCCTCGGCCTTCTCATCACCGGGAATCTGACTGGTCATCCCTTCCCATGGGGAGAGGAAGTCAAAGTTGCGGTACTCCTGAGCCAGCTCGACAGGCTCATAGACCACACGCTTCTCGAGATCGTCGTAGCGAACTTCGTAATGCCCGGTCAGCGGGAAGTCCTTGCGCAGCGGATAGCCCTCAAAGCCATAGTCCGTCAGGATACGGCGCAGGTCCGGGTGATCGGAGAACTGGATGCCATACATGTCGAAGGCTTCGCGCTCGAACCAGTTGGCAACAGGCCACAGGCTCACAACACTTGGCACGGGCGTGTCTTCATCTGTCTGCACGCGCACGCGAACCCGGTGGTTCATGCGCATGGACAGCAAATGGTAGACAACCTCAAACCGCTCCGCCCGCTCCGGATAATCCACCCCGCAGACATCAATGAAGGTTTCGAAATTGCACTGCTGATCATCCCGCAGGAAGCGGAGCAGGCCAAGCACGTGATCGCGCTCTGCCAGGATGGTCAGCTCCCCCAGAACAACATTCGCAGCCCGCACAGCATCAGGCTGGCGAGCTGAAATATGCGCCCCGAGATCTTTCAGGGATTCTATGGCTTCGGCGTCAATCATCACAGGATCCTTACCGCTCAATCGAACCTTCGCGACGGATTTTCTTCTGAAGCTGAAGGAAACCGTAGACCAGCGCCTCAGCCGTCGGCGGGCAGCCAGGAATGTAAATATCGACCGGAACAATCCGGTCACAGCCGCGCACAACGCTATAGCTGTAGTGATAGTAGCCGCCGCCATTCGCACAGCTGCCCATGGAGATCACATAGCGCGGGTTTGGCATCTGGTCGTAAACCTTGCGCAACGCTGGGGCCATCTTGTTGGTCAGCGTGCCAGCCACGATCATCACGTCAGACTGGCGGGGTGAACCGCGCGGCGCCATGCCGAAGCGCTCAAGGTCGTAGCGCGGGTTACCGGCATGCATCATCTCAACGGCGCAGCAGGCAAGACCAAAGGTCATCCACATCAGAGAGCCCGTCCGTGCCCAGGAAATCAGATCGTCTGCCGCAGCGGTAAAGTAGCCTTTGTCCGCCAGCTGGTCAGACAGACCCGTATAGAACGGATCATCCTGTCCGGGCTTGAACCCGCCCTCGACGCCAGAACGTGAGGCACCAAGCGCATATGGTTTGTAATCGTCAGCCATTATTCCCACTCCAGCGCACCGCGGCGCCATTCGTAGATAAATCCAATGGTCAACACGCCCAGGAAAACCACCATGGACCAGAACCCAACGAGCCCGATCGTGCCGAGGCTGATCG
This sequence comes from Alphaproteobacteria bacterium, assembly GCA_018222605.1. Taxonomy (GTDB): domain Bacteria; phylum Pseudomonadota; class Alphaproteobacteria; order Caulobacterales; family Hyphomonadaceae; genus Hyphomonas. The sequence continues at coordinate 12,322 of JAAEZZ010000001.1, read as the reverse complement.
CCCAAGGAAACAGGAAAGCGACCTCAAGATCGAAAATGATGAACAGGATGGCGACCAGGTAGAAGCGCACATCAAATTTCATCCGGGCATCGTCAAAGGCGGGAAAACCGCACTCATATGCGGAATTCTTTTCAGGATCCGGCTGTGACGGCGCCAGCAGCGTCGACCCAACGATGAAGAGGCTTGAAATAACCGCACCAATCACCAGGAAAATGATGACCGGCAAGTAATCGAGCGCCAAGCGTTCAATCTCTGACATGCTGTGTGGTCTCCTGCCAAAAGTTGGCCCATATCTGGCGCCGGATTAGGACGGTTTCGCTCGTGGCGCAACAGACAGCCGCAATATATCGCAGCTATCGAGTTTAACTCGTGTAAATGCCCAGTTCACGGGCACTTTCCTGCGGCGCTCCGTCACGCCCGTTTATCCCCTGATACCCAAAAAGGTGCGACTCACCTGCCCCACCGGCAACGAGCACGAAACTCCACATTGTCTGTGGTGACAACGAAATCAGCCTTGCCGCTGTCAGTCTCGAGGCACACCCAGTGAGGCCAGTGTTTCCGGCGTAAGCCGTCCCAGCATCAGCTTTTTCTGCTGTTGATAGGACCGCATGGCGCGAAGTGTGCCCTGCCCCAGAACGCCATCCTCCGCGACAGTATATCCCGCCTTCTGCAGAGCGCGCTGCAGAGCCAGCACCATTTCAGGCGTTATCGCCGAGTCGCAAACAACCTCCTGCTCGGAAATATGCGCTGGCTGGACCACAACCTGCTTCTCAACCGTCTTGTAGGCCGCAGGCACTGTCACGGCTTCCTGCCTTGCCGGTGTCACAAGGCGCTGCCTGACGATGGTCTCGTAGAGCGGGTCAATATCTGCAGCAGCCTCGGCAGATGGCACTTTCACGACCTCTGTGGGTAGATCTTCGTAAACCGCCGGGATTATGCTCGTTTCCACACGTTGCTCCCGTACGAGGGCTCTTCGCGTTTCTGTACGATACTTTGCAGGCATGATGACCGGGCATACGCCCAGCTCCTGCGCCACAGACGCATCCTCACCGGCCAGGTTGTGACTTTCGAGATCACATGGGCCGTCAGAGACCTGCCACGTCACATGCGCCGGGCTGATGAGCACCTGCTCTGTATGAGTCTCGTACTCAGCAGGGAAAAGCTCAATCCCTGTCTTTTGAGGCGTTGTTTCTACCCTCTCCGTCACAATCTCACGAACGGGAGCGGATACCGCTTCATCGACAACGACATCCCGCACCAATATCTGCTCTGTCACAGTCTCATAGACTGCGGGGACAACACGTATCTCAACATGCTCTGGCGTCTCGGGAATCTGCTCGGTGACAAGTATGGTGACTTCCGGAACGAGAACCTTTGCGACACAGGCCTGCGGACTTGCTGGCTGAGCAAAGGCTGAGCCGGCCAGCGTGCAGGCAAACATTGCCCGCCCCAATAGTTTCCGCTGAGCAACCATATTTGTCCCGTACATCACCCCTACCCGCACTCCCGGAGCACTCCATGCATTAGCCCATACATAGCCTACAAACCATAGAGCGGTTGAACTGGTTCATCTAACAGGCTGCTTTTGTTGGGCGCAGCCACTGGTTTTCTGCGCAGCACATACTATTACGGCGGCAACAGTAAGCATCGAGGTTCCAGATGATCCCAAGATACACACGACCCGAAATGGCTGCCATCTGGGAGCCTGAATCCAGATTCGGCATTTGGCTGGAGATTGAAACGCTTGCCGCCGAAGGCATGGAGAAGCTCGGCATTATCCCGCAAGGCGTTTCCGCAGCTGTGCGCGAGCGCGCCGCTTTTGAAGTGGACCGCATCGACGAGATCGAACGCGAAGTGAAGCATGACGTCATCGCCTTCCTGACCAATGTCGCCGAACATGTGGGCGAGGAAGCCCGCTTCCTTCACAAAGGCATGACCTCTTCCGACGTTCTGGACACATGCCTGAACGTTCAGCTGGTACGCGCGGCAGACCTGCTGCTAACCGGCCTAGACCGTGTCCTGGCAGCCCTTGAGAAGCGTGCCTTTGAGCACAAGCTGACGCCAACCATTGGTCGTAGCCATGGCATCCATGCCGAGCCGACAACATTCGGTGTGAAACTCGCGACCTTCCATGCCGAGTTCCAGCGCAGCCGGACCCGCCTTATCGCCGCACGCGAGGAAGTTGCGACCTGCGCTATTTCCGGCGCCGTTGGCACCTTTGCCAACATCGATCCGCGCATTGAGGAATATGTAGCCGAGAAACTGGGCCTCGCAGTTGAACCTGTCTCCACACAAGTCATCCCACGCGATCGCCACGCCATGTATTTTGCCACTTTGGGCGTCATTGCATCATCGATTGAACGCCTCGCAACAGAAGTACGTCATCTGCAGCGCACTGAGGTTCTGGAAGCCGAGGAGTATTTCTCTGCTGGCCAGAAAGGTTCCTCAGCCATGCCGCATAAGCGTAACCCAGTGCTGACCGAGAACCTGACAGGCCTGGCCCGTCTCGTTCGTTCAGCCGTTACGCCGGCTCTGGAAAACGTCGCCCTCTGGCATGAGCGCGATATCTCCCACTCCTCTGTTGAGCGCGGAATTGGCCCTGACGCCACAGTGCATCTGGACTTCGCCCTGCACCGGCTGGGCGGAGTGATCGAGAACCTTGTCGTCTATCCGGAAAACATGCTGAACACGCTGGAAAGCATGGGCGGCCTGCACAACTCACAGCGTATCCTGCTCGCGCTGGTCGAGAAAGGCGTCAGCCGGGAAGACAGCTATCGCTTGGTACAACGCAACGCGATGAAGACCTGGAAGAAGGAAGGCCCTCTGCTGGAGCTTCTCAAGAAAGACCCGGAAGTCAGTGAGCGTCTGTCAGACGATGAACTCGAGGCCCTGTTCGACCTCGACTACCACTTCAAGCATGTCGACACGATCTTCCAGCGCGTCTTTGGCAAAAGCTAAGGGCGCCTGATCACACCTTTTGCAACGCCGCCTTTGCCTTGGCTGCAATCTCAGACCAGGCAGAGGCGGCAATGTCTTTCTCAGTGGCAATCCACGATCCGCCCACCGCGATCACATTCGGCAGGGCCAGATACTCTGCTGCATTGTCCGTACTCACACCGCCTGTTGGCATGAAGGTCAGATGCGGCAAAGGTCCGCCAAGGGCTTTAAGCGCCGGGACACCGCCCGCAACGGCCGCTGGGAACAGCTTCAGCATCTTGAAGCCTTCTTCATTACGGCTCATCGCCTCACTCGCCGTGGCAACACCAGGAATGGTAATGTCACGATACTCGGCAATCGCCTCAAGCAATTTCGGGCTCATCCCCGGCGATACGAGGAAATCCGCACCCGCCTGAATCGAATTGCGAACATCGTCTCCCGTCAGGACGGTGCCCGCCCCAACGATCAAATCAGGCTGCGCCTTTTTCATGGCTTCGATCACGGCGAGGCCGCTGGCTGTACGCAGCGTAACTTCTGCTGTGGTCAGCCCCCCTTCAACCAAGGCATCGGCCAACGGCGCAGCAGATTGCACGTCCGGCACGACCAGGACCGGCACAATAGGCGCGCGGCCTGCTGCGGCTTTGAGTGTCTCGAGGGATTGGGTCATGAAAGCCTCTCCTGGGCATAGTATGCTGCGGCCCCTATCAGAGGCGCTTCTGGGTCGTGCATGAGTTGTATGGGACAATCTGCCAGATAATCCGACATTGGCCCGCGATCGCGGAAGCGGGAAATGGCTTCAGGGCATTTAAGATAGTCAACGATGCGCTCGGTCACACCACCCGCGAGGATAATTCCCCCCAGCGCACCATTGGCAAGTGCAAGGTCTCCGACAGCGCCCATAACGGCATTCGCGCGCATGGCTATCAGCTTATCGAACATCTCATCGCCCTCATCTGCCCGCTCCCGCATGGCCTGAGGTGAAATCTCTTCATACGGACGCTCGAAGACTTCGCAGAAAGCCTTGTGCACATGCTCAAGCCCCATGCCAGAGGCGACGATCTCATTCGAAACATAGCCCTGCTCTCGCACGAGGATGCTGGCAATGTCGAATTCAAGCTCATCACGGGGCGAAAAGGCAATATGCCCTCCTTCACCCGTTATGACGCGCCATGTGCCCTCACCTGTCGGCAGCAAGGTCGCGACGCCAAAGCCCGTCCCCGGTCCGGCAACAATTATTGGATACCCAGGCAGTGACGTCCCCGGCAGCACTTCCTCAAATGATGAGGATTCATGTTCGGGTACGGACCGTGCCATGGCCGTGAAATCATTGATAAGGTGGACATCATCAAACGAGAACATCGCCTTGAGTCGTTCAGACGCCACATGCCATTGACGATTAGTGAGAAACACTTCCTCATTCTTCACAGGCCCGGCCATGGCAAAACATGCCCGGCGAACATTTACGTCTTCCGTTTCAAGATATGACGCAAGCGCGCGATCGAAGGCCTCAAAATTGTCCCCCGGCAACTTTACGAATTTTTCGATCTCGACCTTGCCGTCACATTTAGACGCAACAGCAAAACGAACATTGGTGCCGCCGACGTCACCAACAATCATCTGCTCACCCATATATTCAGTCCCCCTTGTCCCAGAAGCGGAACTGGCTTGCCCCTGCGGCTGCAGGCCCGGCCAGTTCACGGAAGAAGGTGAACATCTCCCGTCCGAGACCCATATTGTTTTCGTTAGGCCGATATTCTGCTGCATCCCGCGCCGCAAATTCTTCCGAGTCCACCTTGATATCCAGAACGCCCTTCTCCGCGTCGAAGACGATGATGTCTCCATCGCGCACCTTGGCTATGGGGCCGCCGCGCGCACCTTCCGGACTCATATGAATTGCAGACGGTACCTTACCGCTGGCGCCAGACATACGACCATCCGTAACCAGAGCAACCTTGAAGCCCTTGTCCTGCAAGACCGCAAGTGGCGGAGTCAAGCTGTGCAGCTCCGGCATGCCATTCGCGCTCGGCCCCTGGAATCTGACAACAGCCACAAAATCCTTGTTCAGTTTGCCTGCATCGAACGCCTCTTTCAGCGCCTCCTGAGAGTCGAAGACCATGGCGGGCGCTTCCAGCACACGTTTTTCAGGCTGTACGGCAGACACCTTGCTGACACCAAGACCAATCGGGCCTGCCATCATCCGCAATCCACCGTCTTTGGAGAACGGATCAGAGGCATGGCGGAGAATATCCGAATTGCCGCTCTCTTCCGGCGCCGGGCGCCACTCAACCTTGCCGTCTTTCAGGAAAGGTTCCTCGCAGTATTTCGAGATTGGTCCGCCGACCCCCATGGCCGTTCCGTCCAGAAGCCCTGCATTCAGCAGCTCCCTGACAAGGAAACCCATGCCGCCTGCTGCATGGAAATGGTTCACATCTGCCGGACCGTTCGGATAGACACGGGCAAGAAGCGGCGTGACCGCGCTGATCTCCGCAAAGTCTTCAACAGTCAGAATGATGCCCGCCGCTGCGGCCATGGCTGGCAAGTGCAGCGCGTGATTGGTTGAGCCACCCGTTGCCATCAGTCCGACAATTCCGTTCACGATGGACCGCTCGTCGATCATTTCACCCGCTGGCAGATACTCATCACCCTGCGCGGTCAGCTTTGCAGCTCGCTGCGCAGCTGCCCGCGTCAGCGCTCCCCGCAGAGGCGTGCCAGGGTTCGTGAAGGCTGCCCCAGGAAGGTGAAAACCCATGACTTCCATTAGCATCTGGTTCGAATTTGCTGTCCCGTAGAAAGTACATGTGCCTTGCGCGTGATAGCTTTCGGACTCGGCCTTCAGCAGAGCATCACGGCCGACCTTGCCCTCAGCGAACAGCTGCCTCGCCTTCTGCTTTTCCGGGTTCGGCAAGCCGGATGGCATCGGTCCGGCCGGAACGAAGATAGACGGCAACCATCCAAAGCGCAACGCGGCGATCACTAGTCCGGGAACAATCTTGTCGCAGACGCCAAGGTGAAGAGCAGCATCGAACACATCATGGCTAAGGCCGATTGCTGACGCCATCGCGATCACATCGCGGGAGAACAGCGACAGCTCCATCCCAGTGAAGCCCTGGGTGACGCCATCGCACATCGCAGGCACACCGCCCGCGACCTGTGCGACCGCATTAACCTCCCGCGCCGCTTCACGAAGGATACGCGGATAGTCCTCATACGGCGCATGTGCTGACAGCATGTCATTATACGCGGTGATGATACCGATATTTGGCCAGCCAGCGCCGAGCAACTGCGTCTTTTCAATAACAGCACAGCCAGCCGTCGCATGCGCCAGATTGCTTTCCGTGAGGCGCTGGCGCGCAAAGGCCTTCGGGCGCCGTGACCGTATCATCTCCAGATAGGCCTGGCGCGAGTCCCTTGAACGCTCGCGAATACGCTCGGTGATCTCTGTAATCTTTGGATTCATCGTGGTCATTATGGTGCCCAGATAACCGTCAGTCGCGGTCCCAATGTGTCTACAGCGTGTCGGATTGGCCGGTCTTTGGACGAGGCCTCAAGCGATGCTTCGAACACGCTTTTCTTGGCCTCGCCAAAGATGAGCAAAACCGCTGCTTTCGCTTTGCCCACCGCGGCGCCTGTCAGCGTCATGCGGTCTGTATTGTCGCCTGCGACAGGACAGCCTGTTGCATCTATGACGGCCACAGCTTGATCCGTGTCACTGGACATGGCCGCTTCCAGACCGGCAGAGTTTGGGAACCAACTCGCCGTGTGCCCGTCCTCTCCCATGCCCAAAAGAATCACGTCGACCGGGCTGCAATGCGGAAGATAGGCCAGATGCCTCTGTTGCACAGCCTGCCCTGCAGTTCTGGCTTGGGTCTTCATCGGAAGGAAACCGGCTGCACCAGACTTTCCGGTCAGCAGTCTTTCACGTACGAGGCGCTCATTTGAGGCATCAGATTCCGGCCCAACCCAGCGTTCATCAACCAGGCCAACAGTGACCCGGTCCCAAGCGAGATCGACCTCTGTCAGATTGTCAAAAACGCCGCCCGGCGTTGAACCACCTGATACCATCAGGGACGCAACAGGTTCATCCTCCAGCGCCTTTTCTAATGCGCGGGCAATGAACTCAGTCGCATAGCGAGAGGCGTCCTGCCGGGTCTCGAAGGATAAGAATTCATGCCTCATGCCGGTTACGAGCCTTCCCACCATTTACGGCCATCTCGGTCCATCATCATCGCCGCAGCCAGCGGACCATCCGTGCCCGCCGCATAGGCTTCAGGCTTCTCGCCGGAGGCTTCCCAAGCCTCAATAAGTCCGTCTACCCATGTCCAGGCCGCCTCAACCTCATCCTTCCGCATGAAGAGGGAAAGATTGCCACGCACAACATCCATGAGAAGGCGCTCATAGGCATCCGGATACCGTACTGTGAAGCTCTCTGCATAGGACAGGTTCAGCGGCAGGGATTTCACACGCAGCCCGCCAGGGCCAGGCTCCTTGATCTGCACAAACAGGCGCACCCCTTCATCGGGCTGCAGGCGGATAACCAGGCGGTTGGCAATGTCATTACCCTCCCCGAACAGGGAATGAGGCACGTGTTTGAAGTTGATCACAATATCAGAATGACGGTGCGCCATACGCTTGCCAGTACGTAGATAAAACGGAACACCTGCCCAGCGCCAATTATCGATTTGCGCCTTGATGGCCACGAATGTCTCGGTTGAGCTTTCTTCTTCAGATGACAGCTCGTCCAAATAGCCCTTGACCGGTTTGTCGCCCTGAACGCCTGCCTTGTATTGCCCACGTACGGTCTGGCGTTTGGCTGCATCTCTCTTGATAGGTACCAGTGCATTCAGAACCTTGATCTTCTCTGTGCGGACATCGTCATCATCCAGATGGTTCGGAGCTTCCATGGCCGTAAGACACAATAATTGGAGCATATGGTTCTGAACCATATCCCGCAGCGCGCCAGACTTGTCGTAATAATCCGCGCGGCCCTCAAGGCCCAGATTCTCGGCGACCGTAATCTGCACATGGTCAATATAATTGCGGGACCAGAGCGGCTCAAACAGCATGTTGCCAAACCGTAGGACCATCAGATTCTGCACGGTCTCCTTGCCGAGATAATGGTCGATGCGGAAGACCTGCCGTTCGGCAAAAACAGCTCCTACCCCATCATTGATGGCGCGTGCGGATTCCAGATCAGTCCCAATAGGTTTTTCCAGCACTACGCGAGTGTTTCCACCTGAGAGGCCGACGCTGCCTAGGGCTTCGCAAATATCAACATACAGGCGCGGGGATGTTGCCAGGTAGAATACGCAAGGGCGTTCAGAGTCTTCTTTCAAATGGGATTTCAGCGTTTCCCAATCCGCATTTTCAGCCGTCGCATCAATTGAAACATAATGGATAAGTTTCTCGAATTTGCCCCATGCCTTTACATCCCAGCTATCGCCAGAGGCGGTCTTGCATGCCTCCTTGGCCATGGCACGATACTCTTCGCTGGTCATCTCACTCCGCGCTGTCCCAACAACGCAGCTTGAGGCGGGGATCTGTCCATCCAGCCAACGATGATACAATGCAGGCAAAAGCTTTCTGCGTGAAAGGTCTCCAGTTCCCCCAAAAATGACGATGTCAAAGGGATCAACGGGTATGAATTTCGCCATTAGGCATTCTCCACTTCATACCGATTCTAATCGGCAAAGTGCGCTCCTACCAAGGGGCACACCTGTATCATTTCAGATTCTGTCCAGACGCACGCTTCCAGACCATTGTGCACAGGGTCTCATGGAAAGTTCCATCATCTCTTCACGCGTATGCCTCCCTGAGGTCGCCCTCATGTAAATTTTGCGTTCCCATTACACTTGAAGCTGGACTTGCGCGCCAAGTTTGTGACAACGTTGTTTCAGGGGTAATACTCGGAGGAACCCTATCATGTCCAGCACAAGAACAAGATTGGAAGATCTGGCCGCAATTGCAGGCGTCTCAATCGCCACTGTTTCAAGGGCGCTCAACAATAGCCCGGCGGTCAATGATGAAACAAAACGGCGCGTCTGGAAGATTGCACGAGAGCAAAACTACAATTTCCGCCCGTCGATGCCTGCGATTCTCTCGGGCGCTGCAGCAACGATTGCCGTCGTTATCCCAACACCTCCAGGACGTCACTCCGAAGTCTCAAACCCCTTTTTCCAGGAATTGCTGGCAGGCATCAGCGAGGCGGCGCGTCATGCCGGCTGCGACATCCTCGTCTCCCACCTGCCCTACAAGAAACACGATGACCTCGTTTCACTGATGACGGCAAACCGCGCGGACGGGGTTATCTTCCTCGGCCAGAGTTTCCTGCATGAGCGCTTCAATCAGCTGGCTCTTACTGAAAATCGTTTCATTGTCTGGGGCGCTGACATGCCTGGGCAAAGATACTGCTCCATCGGGTCCGACAATGTGCGCGGCGGTCTACGCGCAACGACTCACCAGCTCAATCTGGGGCGCAAGCGCATTGTCTTTCTGGGCGACACAGCCGCGCCGGAAATCCTTCAGCGCTATGAAGGCTATATCAACGCGCACCGGCAGGTGGATATGGACCTGGACCCGGCCCTTACCGTTCCCGCGTCTTATGAGATCGAATCCGCTGAAGCGTCCGTCAATACGCTGCTCGAACAGGGCATAGAGTTTGACGGCATCTTCGCTGCAAGTGATCTGATAGCGCTGGGGGCCGTGCGCAGCCTGCTGCGAGCTGGGGTGAAGGTTCCGGGAGACGTGTCAATTGTCGGCTACGACAATCTGCAACTGTCTGCCTACAGCTATCCATCGCTCACCACGATTTCGCAGGACATGGCGAAAGCCGGTCGCATCATGGTGTCGAAACTGCTCTCCTCGAATGAAACAGGACCAATGCGCTCAGAGCGTTTGCCGACCGAATTGATTGTGCGGGAATCCTGCGGCCTGGCCTAGGAAATCTCGGCAATAAAGAAAGCATGACCTGGAAGGACACCCGCAGGCGTGTAATCATATCCTGAAGAGGTCAGCACCTTTTGCACCCCGTCGGTCTCTTCCGACGGTAGCGATATATCCTCCACACCAAGGTTGAACACGCAGCGCACGGTTTGGCCTTTATAAAGCCTTTCAAAACTGAGGAGCGGGTCAGCCGTATCGCGGAAGCGCAATGAGCCTGTCTTTAACGCGGGCATTTCGTGCCTCAACCGGATCATCTGCCGCGTGAAATTCAGCACGGAGGAATCATCCTCCGCTTGGGCGTCCACGGCATCTGCGGCGTGGTCGGCACCGAAAGGCAGCCACGGCTCTGCGGTTGAAAATCCCAGAGCGTTTGCCTTGCTTTGCCATGGCATGGGCGTGCGTGCGCCATCTCGCCCCAGGGTCAGCGGCCAATTGGCTATCGCCTCCGGGTCCTGAAGCCGCTCAAACGGGATGTCGGCCTGAGACAGCCCCAGCTCTTCGCCCTGATACAGGATAGGATTTCCCCGCAAGCAGAGCAGAAGCGTATTTGTCAGCTTGGCAAAGCGATGACGATCCGCACCCTTCGCCCATCGGCTGACACAACGCGGTGCATCATGGTTTGAGAAAGCCCACGATGGCCACCCCTCGCCCGGCGCACCCATCCAGGCCTCCTGCGCCTTGCGGACCCGCGCGAGCGTCAGGTCTCGCGCGTACAGGAAGTCAAAATTGTATGCGGAACTCAGCCGCGACTTCCCCGCGGTAAAGGCCCGCATCTCCTCCAGCGGACGCGGACCGGCAACCTCTGCCACGGAGAAGATCGCCCCATATTCATCCATCAGCGCGCGCAGGCGCTCAAGAAACTTCGGGATATCCGGGTGGGACTGATTGTGGACATGCAGCTGCAGATCAAACGGGCGAGTCACAACGCCATTCGATTTGCGCGCTGGGTTATCCCTGAATTCTGGGTCGAACATGGAGAAGTTGATCGCATCCAGCCGAAAGCCGTCGACGCCCCTGTCCAGCCAAAACCGCGCAACCCTCAAAAGCGCCTCCTGGACTGCCGGATTATGCAGGTTCAGCTGTGGCTGAGAGGACAGGAAATTGTGCATATAATATTGCTGGCGGCGGGCATCCCATGTCCATCCAGGCCCTCCGAAAACCGATTGCCAGTTCGTGGGGGGTGTCCCGTCTGGTTTTGGATCTTTCCAGACATACCAGTCTGAATACTCGCCAGATCGACTCTGCCGACTGTCCTGAAACCAGGCATGGTCATCGGATGTATGGGCATAGACCTGATCAATAATGACCTTCAGGCCCAATCCATGCGCCTTTTCCAGCAAGGCGTCGAATGCCTGCAGGTCACCAAACAGCGGGTCTACATCACAATAATTTGCAACATCATAACCAAAATCACGCATGGGCGAGGTGAAGAAGGGCGAGATCCAGATGCCGTCGACACCCAGTGAGGCAATATAATCTAGTCGCTGTGTGATCCCCGGCAGATCGCCCACGCCATCGCCATTCGTATCCTGATAGGAGCGCGGATAGATCTGATAGATCACCGCGCCTTTCCACCAAAGGCTTTCATCACTCTGTCGCGTCATGAGGCTCGATCATCCCATATGTTCACCCGCTACATTGCGGGATCAGGAATGCCGCAGCAAACTCTTTTCAATACAATGAGGATGTCGGGAAGCACCTGGCAGGGGCAGAGGGACTCGAACCCCCGACTTTCGGTTTTGGAGACCGACGCTCTACCAACTGAGCTATACCCCTTCAGGAGAGAGGGGTTTGCCTCAATTGCCGTCATGCCGCAAGACTACACCTTCAGCCCATGGAGAAAAACTGTGTCCAGAATTCCCTACCCTGATCCCGCCAGCCTGCCGGAGGAATTGAATAGCTTCACCAACCGCCTAGCTCCTTTAAATATTTTCCGGATGCTTGGGCATGCCCCGCACTTGGTGAAGCCATTTGTTGGCTTGGGCACAGCGTTTCTTCAGCAAGGCAAGCTGGATCCGGTGACACGGGAATGCGTGATTCTCAGGGTCGGGTATGTCTCACATGCAAAGTACGAGACGGCCCAGCATGAAGCAATCGGGCGAAAACTTGGTATGTCGGATGAGCTTTTCGAAGCGCTACGTCTGGAACCCCAGTCGGACTTGCTAACGCATGAGCAAAAGCTAGTCGTTTCCTTCACAGACCATCTCGTTACACACGCCCACCCTTCTGATGGCGCGCTGAAACCTGCCCTGAAGCATTTCGGGCCAGCACTACTCGAAGAACTGGTTCTTTTAATCGGCTATTACATGATGGTGTGCCGCTTTCTTGAGACCTTCGGCGTTGAGGTTGAGGAAGGCGGACCCAAGGGCACTGAGATAAAACTCGATTAGCCAAAACCAAAAAGGCCGCCCTTTTGGGACGGCCTTTTCATGTGTCTCAGCCCGGC
>JAAEZZ010000012.1 GCA_018222605.1 Alphaproteobacteria bacterium | reverse complement strand
CGGATCATGATCAGCTGCATCCAGATCCAGAAGCGATATTGCTCCAGTTCCGGCAGCAGCTTGCAGGGAGGGGCGAAGAGGCGATCCATACCCCGCAGTATATCCCGGCACGGAGGGGTGTCGGAAAACTAATTTTATTTTCCAATGCCTGCAGCAGAAGGCAGGCTGAAAATTGTGGGAAATGCCCTCCTGCGACCGGCCAGAGGCCATGCGGCATCCGGTTCAGCCCTTCGGCACACCGGCGACCGTGGCGGCGAGTTCTTCCGGGGCGACATCCTTGTCGGAGCGGGCGATGACGCTGAACGAAGCATCGGCCTCAAGGATGACGGATTCGGCCTCTTCCACATTGGTGATGCCGTTTTCGCGCAGGGCCGAGAGCACTTCCGGCTTTGTGAGGCGCTCCTGCCGGATATTGTCATCCAGGAATTTTCCCTTGTAGACGAGTAGGCGCGGCTGGGCCTTCACGATCCCGGCAAAGGCCTGACTGCGTGCCAGGATGAAGGTGAGGATCCACTGGATCAGCAATAACAACCCGATGGCGAACAAGGCCTCAAGAATGGTGAGAGACGAACTCGTCACGCCGGCCGCCGCGATGGAGCCGAGCGCCACACTGACCACCCAGTCGAAATTGTTCATCTGCGAGGTCGAGCGCTTTCCGGCAAGGCGGATGAAAGCGATGATGCTGAGATAGATGATCGGCGCGGCCATGGCGATTCGGGCCATATCCTGCCAGCCATCATAGAAGACGCTGGAGATATCCATATTGGCCCTTCCCCGTCGCAGAGCGACGCAATTGGTGTGCGGACATGCAGAGTCGCCTGCACACCCGTTCGTCTGCCTGATCAACAAGTCGTGAGCGTGCAGGTTCCACGTTCGGGGAACGGGAATTTCCCGGCCCTTTCAGAAACCGCCAGATCATTCATGAAACCTGGTTAATCAATGCCTTGAAACTGCCCAGACCTCTTCCATATCCCGGTCGTAATTCTTACTTATGTTATTCCGTGATGACATTCATGCGGATTACTGGGGGCGACGTCGCCGCAAAGCGGGACTAAACGTCTCAAGGATACCTGATAGCCGGAACGACTGCCGCAGAGCGGGGTTGGTCTGCAAAGGAGGATACAAGGATATGGCGAACAAGATTTCCGCCAGCGCAAACATCACACTCAGCCCCGAACAGGGCCTGAGCCGGTACCTCACCGAAATTCGCAAGTTCCCGATGCTTGAGAAGAATGAGGAGTTCATGCTCGCACGGCGCTGGCGTGAGGATGAAGACACGCAAGCGGCTGAAAAAATGGTGACCTCTCACCTGCGTCTCGTTGCGAAGATCGCAATGGGTTATCGCGGGTATGGCCTGCCCATGGCCGAGGTGATCTCAGAGGGCAATGTCGGCCTGATGCAGGCCGTGAAGAAATTCGACCCGGACAAGGGCTTCCGCCTGGCCACCTATGCCATGTGGTGGATCCGCGCCGCGATCCAGGAATACATCCTGCGCAGCTGGAGCCTCGTGAAGCTCGGCACCACGGCCGCGCAGAAGAAACTGTTCTTCAATCTGCGCCGCCTGAAAGGCGAGATGAAAGCCTTGGACGAAGGTGATCTTCGCCCGGAACAGGCTCGACTTATCGCTGAAAAGTTGAACGTTACCGAAGACGAAGTCTATTCCATGAATGGCCGGATGTCCGGTTCTGACGCGTCTCTGAACGTGCCGATGGGCACCGATGGTGACATGGAGTGGCAGGACTGGCTGGCCGATGACGAGCCGAACCAGGCCAGCGAATTCGCCGACCAGCAGGAATTCGATGCCCGCATGGAATTGCTGACCTCGGCGATGGAAGACCTGAACGAGCGTGAGCGTCACATTCTGACCGAACGCCGCCTGTCGGAAGAGCCAAAGACCCTGGAAGAGCTCTCCGAGGTCTACAATGTCTCCCGCGAGCGGATCCGCCAGATTGAAGTGCGCGCGTTCGAAAAACTGCAGAAGGCCATGAAGCGTATGGCCAAGGATCAGGGCCTACCGGTTAATCCCGGCGCGGCCATGAACTGATCACTGACTATCGCTGGCATGGGGCCTGGCCGGTCCCATGCCAGCCTTACCGGGCTTGGGGCTGCCCCCAACCCGGACTCTAGTCCATAACGGACTGTTCTTCAAAGTCCCCGATCACGACATCCCTGATTTCCCACAGGTCTTGCGAGTTTGACCAGATGGTCAGTACGCAACCATAGCTGGCGGACATGTCAGAGGAAGCGACCTCGCCCGTATCCGCCGTGAACTGAGAGAGGCAGATGATGTCTCCAGATCGCGCCACATCCGGAGTAGTTTCACAGATATTTGTCCCCTCCGCACGCGCCGCAAAAGTCGGCTGCTGAACATAGGTGCAGACAGGCGACGTGAGCGATTGGGCCTCTTGCGGGCTGATGCCGTCACGAAAGATCTGTATTGCGTCCGGATCGACCTTTTGCAGTGCGGGCTCGGATGCCCTGTCTTCCCCGTCCCGGCCCAGAACCATGTTCACATCCGACTGGAGAGAGGCAACATATTGCAGGGCGCGCGCATGATAGCTGGACCGCCAGAGCGCCAGAAGAAGCACCGACACAACGAGCCCGACAACCACAATGGCTGCCGGATGCTCCCGCAACAGATTTGCCGCCTGCTTCATGGGCCCCCATAGCGCCAGTGAACATTCATAATGCAGCGCTTGTACGCGAAATCGTCTATCTTTGATAGATAGGGCATTTACTTAAATTGAATTTATCGCCTCATGGACGAATAGTCGGCATTTATGGCTGTTTCGCCCGGGAACTGGTCAGCTAGAATCCCGTTTATTGGGTATGACTGAAAGGAGGCCCCTAATGGCACTCAAGACGTATATGACTCTCATGCTCGCCGGCGCTGTCGGCACCGGCCTTGTCGCCTTTGCTGACCCGCCACGCCATGCGAAAGGCGAGGCCCTGCCGCCGGGGCTGGCAAAACAGGGCAAAGTTCCGCCCGGCCATGCCAAGAAAATGTGGAAGCGCGGCGAATATCTGCCGGTCGACTATCGCGACCATTATTTCGAGGACTGGCGCCGCTATGACCTGCGCGAAGCCCCGCCGGGATATCGCTGGGTGATCGTCGATGAAGATGCCTATCTGACCCAGGTCGCAACTGGCCTGGTGGCAGAGGCGGTGATTGATCTGCTGAACTAGGTCCGCCATCAGAATGAAGAAACGCCCCGGAGGACCGTAAATCCTGCGGGGCGCTTTTTATTCTGTGTCCGTCTCTTTGGGGGCGGAGGGGTTTTTCGCCTGAGTGTCGGCCTGATCTGCCTTGTCCAGCAGGACGGTCTGATCCGAGAACCGGACATGTATGCCCCAGACTTTCCAATCCTCGTCATCCTTGACCCAATTGATCGTTACGACGCCGGGCGACTTCTCGGCTTCAATGGTCAGCGCGCAATCGGCAAAGGTGCCGGACTTCTCCTTGTTGATGTCTGCCGTGCTTCGCATATTGCAGCCAGGCTCTCCATACTCCGTCACCTGACCAAAATGCCGGATGTAACGATTCATCTTGTCGACATCCGTCTGAGTGACCTCAAGGCGTCTGGAATAGATCGGATCCCCCACTGGTGGCAGCCCGTCCTCCATGACGCGCTCAGCAAGATCACGCGTCGCTTCCAAACGTTCGCCAATGGCCTGGTAGAGGGATACCCCGCCCCGCACACAGGTTCCAAGCAAGATGAGCGCGAGCACCACACCACCCACAATCCACCACACCTTGTATGACTTGCGTTTTGGCGGCGCATACTGGTAGTCGGCTGCGCCAGGTTTGTTATCTGTCATGATGGCCCACCCGGAATATTCCCTACAAGAGACGACAGGATAGAGGGATCGCGATGCATAAGGCAATAGAAGTTGACCGGGCTGATGACCCGAGGTTGCAGGCCTATACATCCATCCGCGAGAAGGATCTGACCTCAGGTCATGGCGCGCGCTTCATCATTGAAGGCAAGGTGACACTGGAAACCGCCCTGCGGCGCGGACAGTTCCGGCTGGAAAGCCTGTTCCTGGCGACAAGCCGTCTGGAGCCGCTGGCAGACCTCTTGGCTGGGGTGCCGGAGGATGTGCCGGTCTATGTCGCGCCGCAAGACGTGATGGACGCCGTCGCCGGCTTCCCGATGCATCGCGGCGTACTGGCCTGCGGTATCAAGGGGGATATTCCCTCCCCTGCGAAGTTTCTCGACGCGAATGCCAGGACGGGCGGCCCGTCCACCCTGTTGATGCTGTCTGAGCTCTCCAATCACGACAATGTTGGCGCATGCTTTCGCAATGCCGCGGCGTTTGGGGCAGATGCCGTGTTGATGGAGGGGCAATGCTGTGACCCGCTCTATCGCAAGGCGATCCGGGTCTCTTCCGGCGCGAGCCTGTGGCTGCCCTATGCCCATGGCGGCACGGGCGCAGACATGGTGAACACCGCCAAAGCGGCAGGCTATGAAGTGTGGGCGATGACACCGCGGGCCAAGGCGCAGGCGCTCGGGACACTGAGGGTTCCGGAAAAGCTCGCCATTCTTCTGGGCGCGGAAGGCCCCGGCCTGCCGGACGACCTGATCACCGCGGCAACGCCGGTGCGGATTCCCATGTCCACGGGCTTTGACAGCGTGAATGTGGCGACCGCAGGCGCGATCACACTGGCGCATGTGTTTGGGTCGCGGGAGGGCTCCTAGAACACCCGGGGGCGTTCGGTCTTTTCGACGTGGAGGCCGCACTCGGTCTTTTGCTGGCCAGCCCAGCGGCCCGCGCGCGGGTCTTCCGGGTTGTCGGACGGCTTCGTGCACGGCCAGCAGCCAATGGACGGATAGCCCTGGGCGACCAGCGGGTGACGCGGCAGATTGCGCTGACGGATCAGCAGCTCAACATCTTCCGGTGTCCAGTTGGCAAGTGGGTTCACCTTATAGCGTCCGTTCGCAAACTCGAAGACCGGCAGCTGCATGCGTGCGCCGCCATGGAACCGCTTGCGGCCAGTGATCCAGGCCTCAAAGCCTTCCAGAGCAGGCTCCAGCGGGCGCACCTTGCGCAGGGCGCAGCAGGCATCCGGATCGGATTTCCAGAGATTGTTTTTCGGGTCCAGCACCTTGCGCTCGGTCTCGCTTGGCGGGATCTCGCGCACGCCGGTCAGGCCCAGCTTCTCGATCAGTTCATCCTTGTAGTCCAGCGTCTGCGGGAAATGCATACCGGTTTCGAGGAAGATGATCGGCAGATCGGGCTTCACATCCGCGATCAGGGCCAGCATGGCGACGCTTTCCGCGCCAAAGCTGGAGACATAGGTGAGGCTTTCCGGCCATTCACGGATCATCGCTGCCCGCAGGACCGTCTGGGCAGAGGCATCGCGCAGCTCGCCATTCAGGCGCTCCAGACGGGCCTCTGTCGCTTCGCTCTTGCGGATTGCGCTATCACCATATGGCATAAAGTTCAGCCTTTGTGTCTTTTGCGGAAAACCGGCACCTGGCCAGCCGCAGCGGGCTGGTAGACTTCGGTGTATTCGTTCAATGCTTCCAGTACCTGATGTAGGTCAGCACGCGCAGTCTCGTAAGCATCAAAGCCTGAACGGTTCATATAGAATATCTGATCCCTCAGAACGTGCCCTACGGCGCGCAACTCGCCCGCATAGTTGAAACGTCGACGTAGCAGCTGAGCCTGCGAATATCCACGCCCATCGGTGTATTTAGGGAAACTGATTTCTATCAGCTGAAGACGGTCCAGAAAGTCTTCCAGCTCGTGCGGGTCGTCTTCAGGGGCCAACCGCACGCCAATATCGGTGTTGCGGGCCAGCAGAATGTCCCGCTCGCTGCGGAATCTGGCCAGAGACACGGTGATGCAGCCCCCCGGCGAGAGGTCTGCCTCATCGGGGACATAGGCCCAGATATCGTCAATTTCGGCGCCGTGCTTAATCAGCGGCATAGAGGGCCTCCTTGAAGGGCTCGTGGCCAAGGCGGGCCAGCATCTCAATAAACAATTCGCTCTTGTCGGTGCGCAAGTCACGATAGGTGTCGACAACCCGTTTCAGAGCGCCCGGCACGTCATCGGCCTTCAGGCCCGGCCCGGCAATGTCGCCAATCGCCGCCTTCTCGTCCGCGCGCCCGCCGAGAGTGATCTGATAGAACTCCTCCCCTTTCCGGTCGACGCCGAGAATGCCGATATGGCCGACATGGTGATGCCCGCAGGCATTGATACAGCCGGAAATATTGATGTGCAGGCGGCCAATGTCTTCCTGATAGTCCGGATCGGCAAAAACCTGTTGCACCGCCTGCCCGACCGGAATGGAGCGGGCATTGGCCAGGTTGCAGTAATCAAGACCGGGGCAAACGATCATGTCCGTGATCAGGCTTTCATTCGCCGTGGCAATGCCAGCCGCCTTCAGCTCGCGGTAGATGTCCGGCAAATCCTTCAACGCGACATGCGGCAGGACCAAATTCTGCGCATGACTGACGCGGATATCGTCATAGGCATAGGTTTCGGCCAGATGCGCCACCGTCATCATCTGGGCATCCGTGGCATCGCCTGCCACGCCGCCGATCGGCTTCAGGCTGATCGTGACAGACACATGGCCATCCACTTTGTGCGGATGCAGATTAATACGGGCCCAGCGGGCAAACTCCTTGTCCTCTGCCTTCAGCGCCTCAAAGGCCGCATCGGAGCCCGAGACCGGCGTCAGCTCAGGCGGCGCGAAATAGGCATGGATGCGCGCGATCTCTTCCGGCGGAAGGGCGATCTTCTCATGCTCGCGCTGGGCGGCATATTCTTCCCTGACCAGACGGCGGAATTCATCCGCGCCGAGTTCGCTGACGAGGATCTTGATGCGGGCCTTGTACTTGTTGTCGCGGCGGCCAAAGCGGTTGTAAACGCGCATGATGGCTTCAAGATAATCGAGCAGTTCCGTCTCCGGAACAAATTCACTGACGAGGGCTGCAAGATGCGGCGTGCGCCCCTGCCCGCCGCCGACATGGACCTCAAAACCGACCACATCACCGCGCTGGCGCATGTGCAGGCCAATGTCATGCACGCGGATGGCGGCACGGTCATGCTCTGCGCCTGTGACGGCAATCTTGAACTTGCGCGGCAGGAAAGCGAATTCCGGATGGAAGGTGCTCCACTGGCGGATGATCTCGCACCAGGGGCGCGGGTCCATGATCTCGTCCTTCGCCGCACCGGCAAAATGATCCGACGTCGTATTACGGATACAGTTTCCGGACGTCTGGATCGCGTGCATCTCCACCTCGGCCAGGCTTTCCAGCACATCGGGGATGTCCTTCAGCGCCACCCAGTTGAACTGGATGTTCTGGCGTGTGGTGAAGTGGCCATAGCCCCGGTCATAATCGCGCGCGATGACAGCCAGACGGCGCAGCTGGCGGCCATTCAGCTGGCCATAGGGAATGGCCACGCGCAGCATGTAGGCGTGCAGCTGAAGATAGACTCCATTCTGCAGGCGCAGGGGCTTGAACTCATCTTCCAGCAATTCGCCGGACAGGCGGCGGTTCACCTGCCCGCGGAATTGCGCAACGCGCTCGGATACGATCCGGGCATCAAACTCATCATATCTATACATTACGCAGCCTCTCTTGCGTGCGGGATGCCGAGCGCCGCTTCGGTGCGGCTGACCCAGCGCTCGACCGCCGGGAACTCGGAAAGATCGAAGCCGCCTTCATGCGCCCAGCGCGTATAGGCAACAAGGGCAATGTCTGCCAGCGTCATCTCGTCACCGACTATCCAGTCCGTATACGTCAATTGCAGCTCCATAACCCCCAAGGCGCGGCGCCCCTTGGCCATCAGATTCGGGTCAATCTCGTCATCGGATTTTTTGAGATATTGCTTCTGGAACCTTCGGACGGCGATGGCCGTCTCATGAGAATATTGCTCCCAGAACAGCCAACTCATCATCTGGGCCCGGCGGAACGGGTCTGACGGGATCAGCGGGCTGCCTGACTGCTCAGCCAGATACAGCATGATCGCATTTGATTGCGGCAAGGCGCGGCCATCGGGCCAGCGCGCCAGCGGCACCTGGCCGACCGGATTCACAGACAGGAAGTCCTCTGTCTGTGTGCCGCCCGACAGGATATCAACCTCAACCCAGTCATACGGAATGCCCAGCAGGTCCGCCGTCCATTTCGGCTTCATGCAATTGCCGGAGATGGAATCTCCGTACAGGGTCAGGCGGGTGATTTCGCGATGTGGCATCAGGCGGATTCTCCATAGGCAACGGTCGGTCCATTGGCGCGGATCGTCTCGCGCAGGGTTTCCCGGCCGGTGATGCCGCCGCTCCCAGTTACTTCCATGAAGTAAGGGTCTGTGACGACACCTTCCTGTTTGAGCGCATCGGCCAGACGTGCCTCGGCCTCATCGCCTGTGAAGGCAGCGATCTGGCCGGGTTCTTTCGTCCAGGACCCATCGGCTGCCATCCAGACCGTCTGGCCGGTGGCGGTTTCCCAGGCGGTGACAGCCTTCGGGGTTTCAGGTTTCAGCTTTGGACGGACGGACGTCATGCGTAAATCTCCTGCGTGTAGCCGCCTGACAGGCCCACTGCCCCACTGGCGAAAGGCAGACCTGCCACTTCCCCTATGATCAGCAGGGCCGGTCCCTTGATTGCGTTTTGCTCGATCAGGTCTGGCAGTTCGGCCAGAATGCCAAAAACCTGGATTTCCGTAGACAGAGTGCCGTTCTCAATGACAGCGACGGGCGTGTCGGGCGCGCGGCCCGCCTCGATCAGCTTGTCGGCAATGGTCGGCGCGGTGCCCACGCCCATGAAGACGGTCACCGTCTGGTGGGGTCTTGCGAGGCTCTCCCAGTCGAGATCCGGGACGCCGCCTTTCTTGGCGTGACCTGTCACGAAGGTGAGGCTTTGCGCATGATCGCGGTGCGTCAGCGGCACGCCCGCGCTGGCGGCGCAGCCAAGCGCAGAGGAAATGCCCGGAACAACAAAGGCTTCGATGCCAGCCGCCTGAATGGCTTCCAGCTCTTCCCCGCCCCGACCAAAAATGAACGGGTCTCCGCCCTTCAGACGCACGACGCGCTTGCCTTCGCGGGCAGCGCGGATCAGCAATTCATGGATCTCTTCCTGCGGGACGGAATGATTGCCCTTGCTCTTTCCGACCGGAACGCGATCTGCATCCCTGCGGATCATGTCGAGAATTTCCGGACTGACGAGACGATCATAAAACACGATGTCGGCCTGTTGCAGCAGGCGCAGGGCTTTCAGCGTCAGCAATTCCGGATCGCCGGGGCCTGCGCCAACCAGATGCACGATGCCGGTACGGCGGCCGCCTTTCATGGCGTCGCGCATGGCCTGTTCGGCCGCATCCAGATCGCCGGCATAGGCGAGTTCCGCAGGCTTGCCATTCAGGGCGTATTCCCAGAATTCGCGGCGGGCCTTGGCATCCGGGATCGCCGCTTTCACCTCTGGCCGCAGACGGCCAGCCAGTTCGGCCAGCTCTCCCGTCCGCGCCGGCAGCAGGCGCTCCAGCTTGCTGCGCACGGATTTGGCCAGAACCGGCGCCGAGCCATTGGAGCCAATCGCGGCGACAATCTCTCCCCGGTCCAGGATTGACGGGATTGTGAAGTCGCACAGATCCGGACGGTCGACGACATTAAGCGGTACGCCATATTGCCGGGCCCATTCAATGGAGCGCTCGGTATTGGCGCACAGACGGCAGGCAACGATGGCAAAACGGGCGACATCCAGCACCGGGCCAGCCTCGGATTGCGGCGCAATCGTAATGCGACCGGCAAATTCCTCGGCAAAGCCGGGTTCGATGTCCTTGCCGATGATCACTGTGATCTGGGCGGACGTCTTGGCAAGCAGGCGCACCTTGCGGCGGGCCTCTTCGCCACCGCCGAAGACGACGACACGGGCGTCGTCCATGTTGAAGAAAGCCGGGAACTGGCGCATGGGTGCAACCTCTTTTTAGGCTAGCTGATCAATCAGGTGCCAAAATGGCTCTTGACGCGGCAGACGCAACAGTGAACCCCTACAGCGATCCTTTAGAGAAACTATTCATGTCCGATCCTACTGACCGTCTACCGCCCCTGAACGCCCTGAGAGCCTTTGAAGCGGCTGCTCGGCGCCTGTCGTTTACACAGGCTGCCGAGGAGCTGAATGTCACGCCCGGCGCGATTTCACAACAGATAAGACAGCTGGAAGAATATGCTGGCACGCCCCTGTTCAAGCGTACGGGCCGTTCAGTTTTGCTGACAGATGCCGCGCAGGCCAGCCTGCCGCTTGTGCGTGAGGCATTTGAGAGAATTTCTGAAGCTGGCCGCATCATGCAGGCCCCTGCCCGCAAGGGCCGGGTGATGGTCTCCTGCGCGCCGTCTTTTGCGGCGAAATGGCTGGCCCCCCGCCTTGATGGCTTTCACCGCCAGCATGAAGATACCGAGGCCTGGATCTCTGCCGATATGGGCCTGACGGATTTCACCACCGCCGACGCCGACTTTGCCATCCGCTATGGCCGCGGCAATTATGAAGGCCTGAAATCAGAGAAACTGATGGACGAAACCGTTCTGCCGGTCTGCTCCCCCGCCCTGCTGGAGGGGCCGGACGCCATCCGCAAGCCGAGCGATCTGCGTCATCACACGCTGATCCATGATGAGAGCAATGAGAACGATCCGTCCTGTCCGGACTGGGCGAGCTGGCTGCGCGCACGGAATGTGAAGGATGTGGACGGCACGCGGGGCCCG
This sequence comes from Alphaproteobacteria bacterium, assembly GCA_018222605.1. Taxonomy (GTDB): domain Bacteria; phylum Pseudomonadota; class Alphaproteobacteria; order Caulobacterales; family Hyphomonadaceae; genus Hyphomonas. Next base: position 137,121 of record JAAEZZ010000012.1, on the reverse strand, counting down.
CGCTTCAACCAGGCGATTCTGGTGATCGAAGCAGCGGCAGCGGGCCGCGGTGTTGCACTGGCCAAACGCGCCATTGCCGCCGCAGACCTTGCCTCCGGCCGGCTGGTCGCGCCCTTTGCAGATGGCTCTCACCTGATTGATTTCGGCTACTGGATCGTGCACCCCAAGGGCCGCCACCTGACGCCGGATGTGCGTGATTTCATCAAATGGCTGAAAACCGAAGCGACCAATAGCGAAGTGGTCGGCGTCTAGGGCTCATTGCCTTCCCAGTCGACAATCCAGTCTTCGGTGTCTTCCTCAAACACCGTGTCTTCGGACACGGTGCGGCCGCGTATGGAATGGCCTTCCTCATGGATGCGCTCCCGATCCCCACAGACAAGATAGTGCCAGGACGGCAGATCCTTGCCCTCATGGATCAGGCGATAGGCACAGGTCTTCGGCATCCAGCGGATTTCCTCCACCTTTTGCGGGGTGAGGATGACGCAGTCTTCGACAATTTTCTTGCGGTTTTCATAGTCTGCGCACTGGCAGGTGCCGCTGTCGAACAGGCGGCAATGCAGGCGCGTATAGGCAATCTCGCCTGTGTCCTCGTCTTCCAGTTTCAGCAGGCAGCACTTGCCGCAGCCATCGCAGAGCGACTCCCATTCCTGCCGGTTCATCTGGTCGAGCGTCTTGGTTTTCCAGAACGGCTCGCTCATGCCTGGACGGCGGCCCATTCGGGGGTCTTCTCGATCAATGCGCTGGCAAACCAGCAGGACGAGGAGACCGTCTCCCCTGCTGCGATGATGTCTTCCATCGCGCGCTTGACCAGGCGCTTGCCGATGCCGCGTCCGCCAAGCTCACCCGGCACGATGGTGTGGGTGATGTGCTTGTGGCCTGCCTGCGGGCGCTCATAGGTCAGATAGGCCTCAACGCCATCCTGATAGAGGCTATAGCGCTGATGGGTCTCGTCATGGGTGATGTCTGCGGTGCTCATGCCAGAACGTCCTGCCATTCAGTGTGTTTTTCTATTTGCGCCTTGGCGAAGGGGCATAGCGGAATGATCTTGATGCCATCGCGGCGGGCGTCTTCCACGGCGCGCTTGACGAGGGCGGTTCCGACGCCCAGACCGCCCAACTCTTTGGGCACGCCGGTATGATCTATGATAATACGGCTGGTGCCAGCTTTCGACCAAGTCATCTCGGCTTCATGGCCATTTACGATGGTGACATAGCGTCCGCCGGTCTCACCTTCCTCGCGTTTGATATTGATGTCGGTCATCCTGCGCCTCATCGCCTGTCTTGCGACTTATGTGGCCCGGGCCTGAATATCGCGCAAGGAAAAGCCGCCCCGTGAAGGGCGGCTTTCGCAGTCTGGCCAAAAAAGGCCTAGTCTTTGAGGGCGTCTTTGACGTCACCGGCCTTGTCGCGAACTTCGCCTTCGGCCTTGTCCATCTTGCCTTCTGCCTGAAGCTTTTTGTTGTCGGTCATTTCACCGGCAGTTTCCTTGACTTCACCTTCAACCTTCTTGGCAGCGCCTTTGATATGTTCCTTATCCATCTTTCATCTCCTTCTTGTTCGCCGCTTTTTAGCGCGGTCATTCAATCAACGCGTGGAAACGCCGAGCGATCCGATTAAATCCCGGAGAGTTTTCAGTTCTGCCATGAGACCTGTTCAAACCGCGCCTTCACGGCTAACCCATCGCGCATGACACGCCTGCTGAGACACCCCACCATCGACTGGAAGGATGACGGCACCCCCGTCGCCCGTGAGGCTGGCGACGTATATTTCACAGCAGGCGACGGCCTGGCTGAAACCCGCGCGGTGTTCCTGAAAGGCTGCGGCCTGCCGGAAGCCTGGGCCGGACGGCACCAGTTCACCATTGCCGAAACCGGCTTTGGCACAGGGCTGAACTTTCTGGCGCTCGCAGAATTGTGGGCGGCGTACCGCCCTCACCCTGCGGCGTGGCTGCACTTTGTCAGCTTCGAAGCCTATCCGATGACGCAGGATGATGCGGCCCGGGCGCTGAGCGAATGGCCGGAACTATCTGCCTTTTCAGACCGCCTGCTAAAGGCCTGGCCCACCCCGGTCCTGGGCGTGCGCCACCATGTCTGGGAAGATCTCGGCATCACGCTAACGCTGCATATGGGTGACATTCACGAGATGCTGCCCGCCAGCCGGTTCAAGGCTGATGCCTGGTTCCTGGACGGGTTCAGCCCCGCCAAGAATGAGGACATGTGGGCAGAGGGCCTGTATGGCCTGATCGCGCAGCGGTCTGCCCCCGGTGCCAGCATCGGGACATTCACCGTAGCCGGATCAGTTCGTCGCGGACTGGCCGGCGCAGGCTTTGACGTGGCCAAGGCCCCCGGCCATGGCCGCAAGCGGGAGAGGCTGGAAGCGCGGCTGACCACGCCGCCTGCTCCGCAGCCGGACGCTTATGGGCTGCGTGCCCCTCCCTCTGCTTCCACGCGCATTGCCGTTCTGGGCGCGGGGATTGCCGGGGCCTCTACCGCACGGGCCCTGACCGCACGCGGCGCAGAGGTGACGGTGTTTGACCCGGCTGGCCCCGCCAGCGGCGCAAGTGGCAACCCGATCGGCCTGATGATGCCGCGGCTGGATGCGGGTGACACCGCGCAGGCCCGACTTCTGATCGATGCCTATCTGGCCGCACGCGAGGCCTATCGCGGTCTGGATGGCGCACACGAAACAGATGTGCGGCAGATGCCGAAGGATGATACCGAACGCGCGCGGTTTGAAAAGCTGCTGGCCGACCCGCCCCTGCCACTGGAAGATCTGGAAGCGATTTCCGGCGGCGGCCTGCTGCACAAGCGCGCCCTGATCGTGGAGCCGCGCAAGGTTGTGACGGGCCTGCTGAAAGGCATCGCGCTGGAAGCCGGACCGGTGGAGGTTTCGCTGACGGAGCGCAGCGTGAATAGCCGAAGCTATGACGCGATTGTTCTGGCCAATGCCATGGGCACGCTTGAACAGATCGACTGGCTGGGCCTTGAAGGCCGCCTGGGACAGGTCGAGCATCTGACCGGCGCGGCAGAGGTGGCGCCGGATGCGATGGCAAGTGGCCATTATGCGCTGGCCCTGCGCAACGAAAGATTATGGGGCGCGACGTTTGAGAAAATTCCGGCTGGCATAGCGCCAGAGGTTTCGGATGCGGCGCGCGACGCCAATAGAGAAGCGCTGCAGCAGCTATCCCCCTGGTGGAAGGGCGATGCGAAGAAGCACCCCCTCACCTCCCGCGCGGCCATCCGGGCGACGACAGCGGACCGCCTGCCCCTGATCGGCGCTGTGCCTGACCGGGACGCAGCGATTGAAACATTTGAGGGCATACGAAAAGGACGCCCTGCTGATGCGGACGCCCCATTACTACCGGGTATTGTGATGGTGAACGGCTTTGGTGCGCGCGGCTTTACCTGGGGTCCATGGGCCGGACAGATCATTGCTGCCCAGCTTCTCGGTGGACCATCACCGGCCAGCGTTCAGGCCCTGGAGGCCGTCAGCCCCATGCGCCTGATCCTGAGAGCCTTACGGCGCAGTGAAATCTGAGGTGCCAAAGCTGCGGGCAATGCTGAGACGCACGCCCCCGTCTTCATGAGGAGAGAAGGTCATCTGGAGCCCGCCGAACTCCAGAGCCATGCTTCCCTGCGTGGCAGCGCCAACTGCGATCATCGTCAGAATGATCAGAGAGACACCTCCCAGCAGCCAGTTATTTGTCAGTAGCGTCCCCTTACGCATTTTTCCGGTCCTTCTCGTCGGATATTGAGGGTTATGTGTGGAAGCTGCGGCTGCCTCTAATTACCGCGCTCCAGATCCCGGAACTCCTTGCGCAGGCGCCACTCGTCAGATGTGACCTTGCGTTCGATATCCCGGAGACGTTCGTCGAGATCCATGAACGTGTATTTCAAGTTCCCGAAGGTGACACGCGGGCGGTCATTCACATTCCGCCAGAAAGCATCTTCTTCAGGAGACATGGGCCGGCCGCCGAGCGGTGTGCGCGGCGTGATCATCCACAGAACGATGTAGAGGATGATCGCGAGCGGCCCCATGACGAAGAAAAATCCGAGTACGGCCAGGATACGAACCAGAACAGGCTCCCATCCGAAACGTTCGGCCAGACCGCCACAGACACCGGCAATCACCTTGTCCTGGCGGGAGCGGTAAAACCGCTTGGGGTTGGGGGAACCGTACCTGTCTTCATAGGCAGGATCACGGCTTGGGCGGGAATGGCGGGACATAAGCTAAGGTCCTTAGTCGTCAAAAGTGGGTCTGGAAGAGCGGGGCGGACGGCGTGGGCCGTCCTGCTCACTCTGCTCAAGGAGGGCTTCGAGGGTCTCGATCCGGCGCTCCATGGCGCGGGCCGATCTCCAGAGATCCTCCATCATTCGTTCATCGTCTGGCATCAGGGTTTTTTGCTGCCGCCACTTCGTAATGTAGTGGAAGATCATTCCCGGCAGGACAATGAAGAGCGAAACGATCGCAATGATTGGTAGAAACTCGTCCATTACGCGGCCTCTTCAACCGAAGAGCCCTGCTTGGCACGGGCCTGGGCAATCAGCCCGGGGGCACACACCAGCGTCATGAAGCCAGTCAGGCAGGCGAGGGAAAACAGCATCTATCAGTCCTCCGATTTCTTCGTGGACGCCTTCGCAGAAGACTTCGCACGTTTGGCTTTCAGGGCTTCGAGCTCTTTCTCGACACTCTCGTCGCGCTCCAGGGCAGCGAACTCGGCAGCCAGATTTGGCTCATGACCCTTGATGGTGTCGGCATAGGCTTCCATCTCGTCAACCTTGCGCTCGATATTGTTATAGCGCGCGAGGGCTTCGTCGACCTTGCCGTCATAGGTTTGCGACCGCATGCGGATGCGCTGCTCTGCAGCTTCGCGGCGCATCATCAGGGCACGATGCTTTGCCTTGGCCTCGTCGAGCTTGGCCTGAAGCTTGGACAGATCGTCCTGGCGCTTTTCGAAGGCCTCTTCAGCCGCAGCCATCGCAGCCTTGCGGCGTTCGATTTCGCCTTCAGCTTTCTGCTTGGCAGTCAGCGCGCCGCGGGCCAGATCTTCACGACCCTTGTCGATGGCCAGTTCTGCCTTGGCAGCCCAATCATCACGGGTTTTCGTGAAGTGAACGATCTCACGTTCCATTTCTTTCTTGTCCGCCATGGCGCGGGCCGCTGCAGTGCGGACCTCAACCAGTGTATCTTCCATTTCCTGGATGATCAGGCGGGCGATTTTTTCAGGGTTTTCGGCACTGTCGAGCATCGCATTGATGTTCGAGTTGATGATGTCGCCGAGACGGGAAAACAGACCCATTTTAAAAGTCCTTTCGTAACTGGGGGGAGGATTAGAAGAACAAGCCGCCGAGGAGCACACCGGCCCCGAAAAACATCCAGCTTTCGGCCGGGCGTGTGGAAAGCCAGCGGCCGAAGCGGCCAGCATCCGAGCGGGTTTCTGAAGTGTTGTAACGGTCTTCCATTTCAGTTCTGTCCTTCTGGGTTGAGCAACGCCCTGTCGCTCTGAGCCCTTCTTTCATTTCAAGGACCGTGCCAGTTTCGAATTAATTTTATAAGACATTGATTTTAAAGGGAATAAAACTTTTTCATTAGGAACTTACAGGAGTCATTTCGTCAATACCGCTAAAATTAAATATGGATTTATTCATAGTATTTAGTTATTTTGACGAAATGATTAGCGATAATACCCAACTCATTGGTGAAGCGCCGGCCTGGCTGAGTGCGCAGGAGCATGTTTCTCGCGTAGCGCCGCTGGACCGTCCCATCCTCGTCATCGGAGAACGCGGGACCGGCAAGGAACTGATCGGGGAGCGTCTGCACTTCCTGTCGAAACGCTGGGACGGCCCGTTCATCAAGGTGAACTGCGCGGCCCTCTCCGAGACGCTGCTGGACTCAGAACTGTTCGGCCATGAGCGCGGCGCGTTCACAGGCGCGACAGAGATGCGGCGCGGCCGGTTTGAGCTGGCCGATGGCGGCACGATCTTTCTGGACGAGATCGCCACGGCGAGCGCGCAGGTGCAGGAAAAGCTACTGCGCGTCATCGAATATGGCGAATTCCAGCGCGTGGGCGGGTCGAAAGTCCTCACCACAAATGTGCGTATCATTGCCGCTACGAATGCTGACTTGCCCTCCATGGTCGAGCGCGGCGAATTTCGCGCCGACCTGCTGGACCGGCTGGCCTTTGACGTGATCACCCTGCCGCCGCTACGCGCGCGCCCCGGAGATGCGAGCCTGTTGGCCGATCATTTTGCTCGGCGCATGGCGATAGAGATGGCGCAGGACTTTCCAGGCTTTGCCCCTTCTGCCGTCGCCGCCATGGAAGCACATGACTGGCCGGGAAATGTCCGTGAACTGCGCAACTTTGCCCAACGGCTGGCGCACCGCTCAATGATGCTGTCGCCAGATGAACCGGTGCTGTTTGACCAAAGCGCGCTGGACCCGTTTGACTCGCCTTGGCGCCCAAAATCCGGACGCACCCCCAAGGCCCCACCTGCCCTGAAAGCAGACCCGGCGCGCATTCGGCAGGATGAGACCATTCCGGCAGACTTCCCGTCGCAAGTGGCAGCCTTCGAAATGCAATTGATTGATGAAGCCCTCAGCCTGTCAGAAGGCCATCAGGGCAAGGCCGCAGATTTCCTTGGCCTGACCTATCATCAGTTCAGGGGCCTGCTGAAAAAGCATGACTACGGAAAGAACCCCGGAAAGGCAGAGTCTCAAGGCGAAGGAACGCCCCTCAAAGGGCCTATTCGCGGCATGTAGGGAAGATCAGCAGCAGTCCGGTTCACACAGATCATTCAGCTCACCAAGCAGCTTCGGGACACTCACCGGCTTGCCATGCACCAGTACGTCCGAGAATTCCCGCGGCAGCTGCCATGCACAATTGCCTGACAGGAACATGAAGGGAATGCCCTTCTCCTTCAGGGCTTCCGCCACCGGGAAGGATGCCGTGCCATGGAGGTCAATATCCAGAACGGCCGAGCAGATATCATGTGCCTCCAGAGCCTTGAGGGCGGCCTCTACACTGCCGACCGGGCCAGAGACATCATAGCCCTCACCCTCCATCTGTGTTTTCAGATCATAGGCGATCAGAAAATCATCTTCGACGACCAGCACCGAGCGTTTCATGCCATGTCCTCCACCGGGAACTGGAAGCGGGCATTCAGCCCTTCCTCGGCATATTCAATATGGGCCTGCCCGCCGAGCGAGTGGGACAGGCTTTCTTCGATCAGCACACTGCCGAAACCTTTCCGCTCTGGCGGGGAAACTTTCGGACCGCCTCTTTCGCGCCAGTTCACGACGATTTCCGTGCGGCCATCCTTGCCAAGCTGCGCGCTCCAGCTGACGTAGACGCTGCCGACCTCATTCGACCATGCCCCGTATTTCACGGCATTCGTCGCCAGCTCGTGCAGGATCAGACCGAATGCATAGGATGATTCCGGCCCCAGAATGATCGGCGGCCCGGACATGGTAACCCTGTCGGCCTGGGGGGACGTATAGGGAGAAACCTGCTCATTGACCAGTTGCGCAATGTTGGCGGAGGTTCGCGTCGTTGCAACAAGCAGGTCATGACAAGCTGCAATGGCCCGCAAGCGCCCGGAGAAGGATTCCCGGAACGCCTCGATCGAACTTTCCACATGCATTGTGTGGGACGCGATTGCCTGCACCATGGCCAGGGAGTTTTTAACGCGGTGGCTGAGTTCCCGCACCAGCATCTCGCGCTGCGATTCAGCCAGCTTCCGCTCAGTGATGTCGATACCGGACGGAATGATTTGTGTCACGCGGCCGATATCGTCGAAGCAGGGCGCGAGTTGAAAGTCGATAGGAATGCGCGTGTTGCCAATGCCACATATCTTCACGTCAAAGCGCATATGCTCGCCTGCTGCGGCCCGACTGACTGCGTCACGAATTCTAGCCTGCACATCAGGATCATAATTCCACCAGGCACAGTCCCAGAATTTCTTGCCAATAACATCCTGACGCTGAATTCCCGCAGCAACCAGTGACGGCGTGTTTGCCTCAAGAAGCACGCCGTCCGGAGCCAGCAAGCCGACAAAGGCAACAACATTATCCAGAATGCTACGTTGACGGTCCTGGCTTTCGCGCAGGCGCATCTCGGCATCCTTATGGTTGGTAATGTCCTGCAAGGAGACCGCAAAGCCATCGTCAACCTTGGCAGCCGTGATCCGTAGCCAGATTTTCTCGCCGGTTCGCTGTCGAGGGTAATTGACTTCACTCTGCCATGTCTCGCCCGTCTCTACCACCTTCTTGTAGGCATCAAATAGGCCGAGCCTGCGATGCGTCGGCATGCTCTCCAGCAAGCGCGCACCGATCAGATCCTTTTTCGTACGCTGCGTAATCACCTCCCCCGCGGGGTTCACGAAATCCCAGACAAAGTCGATAATTTCGTTCGTGTCATCACGCAGGCTATGCAAGATCATGAAGCCGTCTGGGCTGGTTTGCTGATAGGCGCGAAACCTGGCCTCGCTCTCATCCAGCGCCTGCTGGATCTGCTTTCGCTCTGTGACGTCGTCCAGCACGGATATCAAATAGAGCAGCTTTCCCTCTGCATCGCGTATGCAGCTGACACTCAGATTTACCCAGACGATGTGACCCGTCTTGTGAAAGTAGCGCTTTTCCAGCTTGTACCCGTCGCGCCGCCCCTCCCGTACCTCTTCCAGAAGATCCAGATTGGTCTCCAAATCCTCCGGATGGGTGATGTCCTGAAAGCTCAGCGCCTCAAGTTCAGCCGGCGTATAGCCAAACATCTGCGCGACCCGCTCATTGATGCGCAGCCATTTTCCCTCAGGTGAAATATAGGCAATGCCGACCGCCGCGTGTTCAAAGACACTCCGGTAAAGGATATCATCTCCGTCCGTCATGGGCGGAAAGCTTACATTGTGCGCGTTGGAAGAAGGCATACGCAGGAACAATCGTTTGAAACTATCAGGAAACCGCATCCCCAAGTCTGCTACAGCATGTCGGCAAGTCATTACCGCCATACTAAAACATCCCCCGAATAGCATGTCGGGCCGCATCTTACTGCGAAAGGTCAAGGATACAGGACAAACACCCTGCGGGATGTCCCGTATTTCCCGTACAAAATTTAAGGTTCAGGAGAACGGATATTCAGGAAGCAAGTCTTGAGACGGACACGAGCCAGCCCCAACTCAAATACAAGGCCGATTAGATTCGCTTCCGGCCAAATTCTGGGTCATAATCAGACCCTTAAAACAAAAAAGGAGACCGCCCGTGCAGATACAGATTACTGGCAAGCATATGGATCTCGGAGAGGCTCTGCGGAGCCGTATTGAAACCGGACTGGAGGCGGCCGTCAGTAAATACTTCAACCGAACAGGAGACGCTCGCGTTTTCGTGTCCCAGCAGGGCCCGTTTGTTGAAGTTGACTGTAATGTACACCTGCCTTCCGGCATCATCCTGCAATCCACAGGCAAGGCGGAAGACCCCTATGCCGCACTGGAAGACAGCCTGAACAAGATGGAAAAGCGCGTGCGCCGCTACAAGCGCCGCCTGAAGGACCATCATTCCGGCACATCCGCGCCCATGCCGTCTGAAATGGCCTCGGAATCCGTGTTCAAGGTCAATGGCCACGACACCGATGAGGACGATTCCATCGAAGTGACCGATGATACGCCCCTCACCGTGGCAGAAACCTCGGTTTCGATCCGGACGATGAGCGTTTCAGAGGCAGTTATGCAGCTTGAACTGCAGGAAGTTCCGGCAATCATGTTCAGAAATGCTGGCCATGAGGGCCTGAATATGGTCTACCGCCGCCCAGACGGGCATATTGGCTGGGTAGACCCGGAGAATGCCCGAAAGACCTAAGCCGGAAGACGGAAAGCAACTTCATGGCCACTGATCTGACCTCCCTGCTTGAAGGCGGGGTAATCATACCATCGTTCGAGGCGACCAGCCGGAAACAGGCCATTCACGCCCTGGCAGAAGCCCTGGCTGAAAAAGTGGGACTCAGCCCGCGCCTGATCGAAGATGCCGTTATGGAACGTGAACGCCTGGGATCAACCGGCGTGGGAGAAGGCGTTGCCATCCCCCACGCTCGCCTGGAAGGCATCGAGACGCCCACAGGCGGCTATATGCGGCTGGTTCACGGGGTAGACTTTGAAGCCATTGATGAGCGCCCGTGCGACCTCGTCTTCATGCTTCTGGCCCCGAAATCAGCGGGCGCTGACCATTTGCGGGCCCTGGCTCAGGTCAGCCGCGCCTTCCGCCAAAGCACTGTGCGCGACGCGCTGAGAGAGGCCACAACGGAAGAGCAGGTCCGCGCAATTGTCTGCCGCGAAGCCGCAGATACGCCGGCCTGACGCCGACCGTAAAATCAGACATAAAAAAGCCCGCCGGATAAAACCCGCGGGCTTTTTTCTTTGCATTCCAACCCGCAGCCTCATGCCGAGCTATCTCGGCAGGCGCGAGACGACGTCATGATATTCGGCCAGGGTTTCCTCAAAAATCTGCGCGACAGGCTTCACCTCTGTGATCCGGCCTGCCACCTGACCGGTCAGGGCGATGCCGGCTTCAAGGTCGCCGCCAAAATAAACGTCCCGGGTATGGGCAAATTCTCCGAAGATGTTCTCCACACCTTCCTTCTGGATCCGGTCCGTCCGCTCTGTCCGCAACGCGCGGAGCGCAGGCCCCGGTCCGGAACGGTTCAGGAAAACCGTATCGGTGGCCTCCGCCTGCACGATCGCCTCTTTCCAATTGGAATGAACAGGGCTTTCCACCGATGACAGGATACGCGTGCCCATCAGCACGGCCTCTGCGCCCAGCGCGAAGGCCGCAGCCATGCTGCGCCCGTCCGTAATGCCGCCTGCCGCCACAACCGGCACATCCACATGCTCACAAACCAGCGGGATCAGCACCATGGAGGCAACATCCTTCGGGTTCTTGAAGCCACCCCCTTCCCCGCCTTCCACGATCAGGCCGTCCACACCGGCCTCTATCGCGCGCAGGGCGCCTTGCAGCGAAGGAACGACATGGAACACGGTCAGGCCGGCTTCCTTTAACATGCCGGTATATTTCATCGGGTCGCCCGCAGAGGTGGTGACGAATTTGATCCCCTGATCAATCACAAACTGGACAATATCCGGATCGCGCACAAAGGCCTGGGCGACGTTCACGCCGAACGGCTTGTCCGTCAGCGTCTTCATCTGCCTGATCTCTTCCCGCACGGCATCCAACTCGCCGGAAGAGGTCTCGATAATGCCCATGCCCCCGGCATTCGAGACGGCAGAGGAGAGCCGGGATCGGGCAATCCAGCCCATGGCCGCCTGAATGATCGGTTTCTCGATGCCGAGCATCTCTGTGATACGTGTCTTTACCGGAGCTGGCGCCATGTGAACTCTCCCTTTTTTATGAGGATAAAGGAAAGTCGATTGGCTGACACGGCAAGCCCTCGCCTTGCGTCAGTCTGACCGGGTCGTCAGAAAATCATTGAGGTCTGGCACACGGCCGAAGGCGATCTTGGCCCCGGCATAGCCGCCCGGCGGTTCTTTGCGTGGGCCGAGTGAAACCACACATGCCCCGTTACGCGCATTCAGGGCATCCATCGCATCCGTCACACGTTCCCAGCGCGAGCGGCTGGAAACCTGATCAGCATGCTCGAACAAATCGGCGCTGACCTCTCCCGGTCGGCTGATTGTGTGCAGCACGACAGACAGCTTCTTCAGGCGCCCGCCGCCCAGCGCCTCTACGCCCACATCAAAGATCTCACATGCCTTCTGCAGAAAGGTGTGATCATCCCGAGCAGGAAAAAAAGACATGTCCCCGCCCCAGCGCGGGCCCGCCTGGGCCCGGAGAGAGACATGAAGACCTGCCGCCAGATAGCCCTCCCGACGGAGTCGCCGCGCTGCCTTGGCCGTCAACAGGCGCAGGCAGTCCCGCGCCTTTACCGGGTCGCGCCATTCCATCGACAGGACGCGGCCATGACCAAACATGCGCCGCTCTGTCTCAGGCCGCGACACGGCATAGCCGTGCAGCTGCGCCCAGAGACGCTCCCCCTCGACACTGTTCCAGATCGCACGCGCCTGTTTGGGAGACAGATTCCACAATTGCTCAACCGTATGCACGCCAGCCTGAACCAACCGCACGTGCATCCGGCTGGAAATGCCAGGCAGATCCGTCAGGTCTAGATCGAACAAGGGCCCTGGCAGATCTTCCGGGCGGAGCATGACAAAGCCATTCGGCTTGTCCATCTCCGCGGCCACCTTGGCCAGGAACTGGTTCGGCGCGAGGCCGATAGAGGCTGTGAGGCAGGCCCCGATATTCTCGCTGAGCCCGCGACGGATGGCCATCGCAATGTCCGGCCCCCGGGCCCGCTCTGCGCCCAGCAGGCTGCACTCCATCTCATCCACAGACCAGACCTTACGGACAGGCACATGGCGGTCGAGTTCCTCAAGGATCTTGTGGTGCAGGCGAACATATTCATCATGCCGGGCCAGCGGCAGGGCGACGTCAGGACATAATTGGCGCGCTTCGCGAACCGAGGTCCCGCGCCTCAGACCATGAGCTTTCGCTAGATAGCATCGCGCGATAAGGGAAGTATGCTCAGACGCCAGCGGCACAACACCAACAGGACGGCCACGTAATTCCGGCCGCAGCAATTTTTCAGCATTGGCAAAGAAAGCATCAAAATCGATGTATAGAGACTCAATCCCGGTCGGTTGGCGCATGCTGGTAACCAGTAAAACATATATAGAACACAAAGAGAACATTTTAGCACTATGAGTCAAGCATCCATCTTCGCCCTGAAAGGACACCAAGCATGATCCTGAGAGCACCGACGCCGGAAGAACTGCCTGGCCTGTCAGATCTGTGCCTCAGATCCCAGGCCAGCTGGGGCTATGACGGTAAAATGCTGAAAGCCTTCCGGCAGAGCCTGACCCTGAAACCTGAAGAACTGGAAACAGACGCCCTGATGGTGGCCGAGGACAAGCGCGGAGTAGCGGGCATGGTGCAGCTATCCATGAATACGGACACGCTGGCCCAGGTGAAGAAGCTGTATGTGGCACCCGACCGGTTGGGAGAGGGCACAGGCAAGCTGCTATACGTCTGGGCGTGTCGGACAGCGCAGGAGAATGGCGCAGAGGATTTGCTGATTGTCTCCGATCCCCAGGCGGCAGGCTTTTATGAGCATATGGGCGCCACCCGGACCGGCGATACAGAACCAAGCCCCATTCCGGGCCGGTCCCTGCCCTGCCTGATCCACAGATTGCAGGCCCGGACATGACAAATGTCCGCATCCTGGTGGATGCCGATGCCTGCCCGGTCAAGGATGAGATCTACAAGGTGGCCCTGCGCCACAAGGTTCCGGTCGTCATTGTCGCCAATTCCTATATGCGCATTCCCGAGCACGCGCTTGTTTCTCGCAAGATGGTGACCGACAGTTTTGATGCCGCAGATGACTGGATCGCCGAAGAGGCCAATGCAGCCAGCATCGTGATCACGGCGGACATCCTGCTGGCTGACCGCTGCCTGAAGGCGGGCGCTCGCGTCCTGTCGCCAACCGGCAAACCCTTTACTGACGCCTCAATCGGACCGGCCATTGCAGTTCGCGCGATCCACGCCGATCTGCGCGCAGGCCTGGGCGATGGCATTGCCCGCGGGCCGGCCCCCTTCTCCAAGGCAGACCGCTCGCGCTTTCTGTCCGCCCTCGACACCGCGCTCCAGGCTGCGCAGCGCGATCACGGCCAAGCCTGAAGTCACTCCAGACACTTGCCCTTAACGCCTGTCATGCTACAGCCTCGCCATGAACGGCATCAAATTACACAAGGATGATCTGCCCGCGGGACTGGACTTTGGTCCGGTCGTGGCAGTCGACACCGAGGCGATGGGACTGAACCTTCGCCGTGATCATCTCACGCTCGTGCAGATCTCCTCCGGAGACGGCAGCGCGCATCTCGTGCAGCTGAATCGGGACTATGACTGCCCGAATCTGAAGAAGCTGCTGAGCGATCCGAATGTGCTCAAGATCTTCCACTTCGCCCGGTTTGACGTGGCCATGATGAAGCGCTGGATGGATGTCGACTGCGGCCCGATCTGGTGCACCAAAATCGCCTCAAAACTGGCACGGACCTATACAGACCGCCATGGCCTGAAGGATGTGGCGCGCGAGATCGCCGGCGTGGACATGTCCAAGGCACAGCAAAGCTCTGACTGGGGCGCAGGCGAACTGACCGATGCACAGCTGCAATATGCCGCCTCTGACGTGCTGCACCTGCATCAGATCAAAACAGGCCTGGAAGAGATGCTGAAACGCGAAGGCAGGCTGGAACTGGCCGAAGCCTGTTTCGCCTTCCTGCCCATTCGCGCACGGCTCGACATTGCCGGCTGGGACGAAACAGACATTTTCGCCCATAGCTGACAGTATCGTCATGCCTTCGCCGCTTTCGTTAGCGAGTGTAGGCCGCTAAACAGGTTCTGAACTTTCACAGCAGGCACTCCCCGCAGGCATGGACGCCGTAAAGCACCACGATCCGGCATCATTATGGGCCCCACGCCGCCAGTTGACCTTGGCGCAGGCGCGCCAGCGGTCGCAACGTGTCCGCTATCTGCGCCTGGCATTCACGGCATGCGCCGCCATCGCGATCGGCCTGTTTCTTGGTTACATCATCCGCAGCGCCATTGCGAAGGACACCTCCCCCGTCCAGGTGTCCGAGGATGAAACCATCACCATGCTGAACCCGCGCTTCTCTGGACGGGATTCGACCGGGCAGAGCTTCCAGATTACAGCAGACGCCGCCCGCCGCCGCCGCGCGACAGGTTCTCTGGTGGATCTGGTCAATCCCGTTCTGATCGACGAAACCGGCAGCGAGATCAGCGCCCCGTCGGGCATGTATGATCGCGATTCCGGCATTCTGGAACTTTACGAGGATGTGCGCATCTCTGATGCGAACGGATATACGTTCATGACATCCGGCGCCCGCGTCTTTGTCGGCGAAGGCCGTGTCGAAGGCCTCTCCCCCCTGCAAGGCAGAGGGCCCCTTGGCGATATCAGTTGCGACACGTATGAAGTTCTTGAAGATGGCAACCGCGTCGTCTGCAAGGGAAATGTCAAAACGGTGATCTATCCTGCTCCAAAGGAGACGCCCGTAACAGGTGAAGGTGAAGCTGATGGCTCTCAATAAGGTTCTTGTTGCCCTGACCGCCCTGACTGCCATGGCCATGCCGGCCGCGGCGCAGATCTCCTCACAGGGCGGTCCGATCTATCTCAACTCCGAACGCACAGAAAGCCTGGAGCGGGAACGCAAGGTTCTGCTGATCGGAAATGTCGACATCCAGCAGGGCGATGCCCGTCTGCGCGCCGATACCGTGACGCTGATCTTCGCTGAGCGCGCCGCAACCGAAGACAGCTCATCGGGCGGCTTGGGCGGCGGTTTCGGCCAGATCCAGACCATGCTGGCGGAAGGCAATGTGTTCTACATCACACCCGAAATGAAGGCGAAGGGCGACCGCGGCAGCTATAATGCCGCCAGCGACACCATCACCATGACCGGCAATATTGCCCTGATGCGCGAACGTGATGTGGCCGAGGGCGAAGTGCTGACAGTCGAAGTCGGCAAGCGCCGCACGACGCTTGATGGTGGCAATGGGCGCACCCGTATGGTGATCGAGCCCGAGAACAAATCCAGCGGAAACTGAACAAATTTGAGCAGGATCGTGAAGCCGATCTTAAGTATGTCAGATTAAGCCCTTCTTTGGGTGGCAAAAATCCCGGCACATGAAGGAAGTAGTGTAGAGATGACCGAGTCGGCCGAAGGCCTTGTCGTAGAGAATATTGCCAAGTCTTTTGGCAAACGGCAGGTCGTGCGCGATGTCTCTCTTAGCCTTCAACGCGGGGAAGTTGTCGGCCTGCTCGGACCCAACGGGGCCGGCAAGACGACCTGCTTTTACATGATCATGGGCCTTATCGGCGCCGATTCGGGGAAGATCTCGATCGATGGTGAAGACGTAACCCGTCTGCCCATGTATCAGCGCGCACGCCTTGGCGTGGGCTATCTTCCGCAGGAAGCCTCAATCTTTCGAGGCATGAGCGTGGAAGAAAATGTATTGGCCGTTGCGGAACTGGTCGAAAAGGACCGCGCGGCGCGAATGGCACAGGTCGATAGCCTGCTCAGCGAACTGCATGTGGAACATCTGCGTGGCCAGGCGGCCACGTCCCTGTCCGGGGGCGAACGCCGCCGGGTGGAGATTGCGCGTGCGCTCGCATCCCGTCCGAGCTTCATGCTACTGGATGAACCGTTCACCGGTATCGACCCGCTCGCCATTTCCGACATTTCCGAACTTGTCCGCTATCTGAAGCAGCGCGGCCTGGGTGTTCTGATCACAGACCACCAGGTGCGCGAGACGCTACAGATCGTGGACCGGGCCTATGTGATGTATGAAGGCGAAGTCCTGTTCAACGGCACACCGCAAGACGTGCTGACGAATGAGGAAGTGCGCAGGGTCTATCTGGGTGAACAGTTCGCCGCTTGAGGAAAGGCGCGGGCTTAGAGAATGAAACAGTCACTCGACATGCGCCAGGGCCAGTCCCTGGTAATGACGCCGCAGCTTCAGCAGGCGATCAAGCTGTTGCAACTCTCAAACCAGGAACTCACAGAGTTCGTTGAAGCCGAAATTGAGCGCAATCCCCTGCTGAACAAGGCAGAGGAGAGTGAGGGTGGCAATAACGAGACAGATAGCTCCAGCAAGAACGACCAGCTGTCGCTTGACGATTCCTCCGGCCTCGGAGAAGCGCGCGAACAACTGGATGCGCCGGGTGAGGATGTCTACGAGCCTGGCACCGGATCTGACGCAGCCATGCCGGCCGGCAACAGTGGCCCGTCTGCCAAGGCAGACTGGTCCGGTGTTGGCGGCAACAGCTCGGGCGAGGATTTTGACTACACGGCCAATCTCAGCTCCGAAGTCTCCCTGCACGAACATCTTCACACGCAATTGAATCTGGCCGGCTTGTCTGCGGCTGACCGCCTGATCGCCGCCCGCCTGATCGATGAAACAGATGATAGCGGCTATATGCGCGGCGACCTTGAAGACATTGCCGAGGCGCTCGGCGCTGATGTCGCGAATATCGAAGCCGTGCTGGACGTCTGCCAGGGCTTTGACCCCACAGGCGTGATGGCGCGCTCCATTCCCGAATGCCTCGGCCTGCAGCTGAAGGAGCGCGGCCGGTATGACCCGGCCATGCAGGCCATGGTCGAGAATTTGCAAATGGTCGCCAAGCACGACCTCAAAGGCCTCGCAGAGGTCTGCGGCGTCGGCAAGGAAGACCTGCTCGACATGATGTCGGAGCTGCGTCAGCTGTCACCCAAGCCGGGCTCCGGCTTCTCCAGCGATGCGTCTGTCGCTGTGACGCCGGATGTGTTCGTCCGGGAACTGCCGAATGGCATGTTCGCCGTCGAACTGAATTCCGACAATCTTCCTCGCGTGCTGATGGACAAGGCCTATTATGCCGAAGTCACAGCGCTGCCGATGCGGGACAAGGAGAAGGAATTCATTTCCGAATGCGCGGCGTCTGCCACATGGCTGATCAAGTCGCTCGACCAGCGCGCGCGCACCATCCTGAAAGTGGCGAGCGAGATTGTGCGCCAGCAGGATGCGTTCTTTGCGCATGGCGTCGCCCATTTGCGGCCACTCAACCTGAAACAGGTGGCGGATGCCATCGAGATGCACGAGTCGACCGTCAGCCGCGTAACGACCAACAAATACATGTCCACGCCGCGCGGGCTCTTTGAGCTGAAATACTTCTTCTCTGCCGCCATCCCGGCAACCGGAGGCGGCGAAGCGCACTCTGCCGAAGCTGTCCGTTACCGGATCAAGCAATTGATCGATGGCGAAGATGCCGACGACGTACTCTCCGACGACCAGATCGTGGAAATCCTGACCGGCTATGGCGTGGAGATTGCCCGCCGCACAGTCGCCAAATACCGCGAAAGCCTGAACATCCCCTCCAGCGTCCAGCGTCGCCGGATTAATCGGGCGAGCTGAGGGGCAGGCGCAAGCGCAGAGCTTCTGCTCTCTGTGGCTTCATCCTTCGGCTTCGCTCAGTACACGGCGATAAAAATCCGAAGCGCTCATGCTGAACGAAGTCGAAGCATGGCAAGCGCGGGCTATTCGGTCGCGCCCTCCGCAAACATCTCGTTCAGATACGCCGCGAGGCGGACGCCGCCCTTCGAAAGCTGCTGACGCAGGATCGGGCGGGTCTGGTAGACATATTCCCATTTGAGGATTTGGTGGTCCGGATAGATCTGGTCACGGATGGCTGCGCTCTCGTCTGCCCATTCGGCGGGCGTTGCGACGGACCATACGAGGATGTTCTCGGCCGTGATCTTGGAGGTCAGCCAGTCTGTCCATTCGGTGTAGGACAGCTCCTCATAATTGATCAGCAATTCGTCCCAGACTTCGTGCAGATTCGTCAGGTCTTCGAAGAAGTAGCAGGTGAAGAGGTTTGCACCCCGGTCCGTGCCATTGCCGGCATGGAGCGGCTGCTGCAGGTCGCCAACCAGATGGATAACGAAGCGAAGCGCCAGTTGGCGCTGTTCCAGCGGCTGGGTCTCGTCCACGGCAATGGCACGGAAATGCTCCAGCGCGGTGATCGCATTGCCCTCTGACGGCGGCGTAATGTCCGCGTAGGTCTCACCTTCCGGGATGGTGACATAGTGCCAGGGATTGGCTTCGCGGCGCCAGAAGTCTGAGGAGTCAGAGCGCATGAAGTCGGCCCAGTCAGCGGCCTCTGCCATGCTCTCCGGACCAAGAATGTCTTCCACCGCCGCGGCGGCCTCGTCACTCAGATATTCGTCCGCGATGGCGGCGACGACGCGGTGGCCGGTCTTGCCCCAGGCGGCCGCCGGCAAGGCCAGGACTGCCCCAAGGATTGCACTGCAGATCAAACGGAGCATAGCGCCACCTCCAAACATCAAACCTATGGCCAGAAAGGCTTATCTGGCGGTCACGTCAATTCCCTGACATGTGAAACCCTTGCGACTAAAGCCAGGCATCAAGGTCCAGCCGCTTTGGCAGGCTGGGTTGCGCGCCGGGTCTGGTGCAGGCAACCGCGCCCGCCACGACGGCAAAATGCAGGGCGTCCTCTGGCGACTTGCCCTCAATCAGAGCCACGGTCAGCGCTGCAGTGAAGGTATCCCCTGCCCCGACAGAATCCACGACGGTCACCTTGGGTGTCTCGGCCCGCGCGACTTCCTTGCCGCCGCGCCACAGCGTTGCCCCTTCCGAACCCAGCGAGATGGCGATCCAAGCATCCAGCCTGTGCAGAGCGCCGCCATAGAAGGCCGCCTCTGTTTCATTCACGCTGATCAGATCTGCCTCAGCCAGCAACTCCTCCGGCACGTCCATGGCAGGCGCCAGATTGAGGCTGACAAAGCCTGTCGCTTTGCGGGCAGCGGCCAGCAGGGTTTCCGGGCTGACTTCCAGCACGCCCATCATGTGCTCGATGTCCAGAAATTCGATGTCCGACGGGCGCAACACGGTGTTCGCGCCGGGGCACACGACAATCTGGTTTTCGCCATCGGCTGATACGGCGATCAGGGCCACGCCGGTGGTTTCGCCATTCACATGCTGCACGCCGGACAAGTCCACGCCGCCCGCCTGAAGCAGTTTGAGCGCTTCTTCCGCCATGTCGTCTGCCCCGACAGCTCCGGCAAGCCTGACCTCTGCGCCGAGCCGCCGGGCCGCAAGCGCCTGATTTGCCCCCTTCCCACCCGGATGGCGGGCGAGCTTTGCACCGGTCACTGTTTCTCCTGGTCGCGGCAGCTTTGGGCCGGTCGCGACGATATCCAGATTGATCGATCCGACGACGGTAATCATGCAGCCTCCACCAGGCTTTTCAGAAGGTCAAAGAAACCGTCCGCGTCGGCCTGCGTAACCCATGTGTGCGGACCATCCTGTGTGCGCGACACCTTGGTCTGCCCAAAGCGGACGCCGGAATTGGTTTCCACAGTAATCGCGGCAGGTTTGCTGTCGAACAGCTCCGGCGCGAGCAGCCACGCAATGGTGGAGGGATCATGCATCGGCGTGCTCTTGCCCTTCCATTTCTGCTCCAACTCATTCGCCGCTTCCAGCAGCTTCACCAGAATGGCCACGCGTTCTCCAGCCATTGCGCGGAATACGTCCAGCCTGTCCGGCAGAGCGCGCACCTGATGTGTCACGTCCAGAGACAACAGCGTGGCTGAGGCGCCGGAACCGAGCACGATCTCAGCGGCGTGCGGATCTGCGAAAACGTTGAATTCGGAGAAAGGCGTAATGTTTCCGCCTTCGGTATCCGCACCGGCCATCAGGATGAGTTGGTCGATGTTCCGGACAATATCGGGCGCCATGACGATAGCCGTCGCCACATTTGTCATCGGCCCAGTCACGACCAGGGACAGGCCCTTTGGCCCGGCGGCGCGCAGCTGTTCAATCAGCACGTTTACAGCATGGTCCGGCGCGAGCGGCGTTTCGGGATCGAACGGGTCGAGCCCAGCAATGCCGCTCTCGCCATGGAACTCCTCCGCCGTGACAGGCCTGCGCACCATCGGGCGCGGGCAACCAGCATAAACGGGTATATCCGTGCGTCCCATCAGATCGCACATCATGCGCGCATTCCGGCTGGTCAGGCGCAAAGGGACATTACCGGCAACGGCGGTGATGGCCCGCACGTCCAGCACAGGACTGGCCAGCGCCATCATCAGCATGACGGCGTCATCCACGCCGGGATCACAATCTATGATGAGGGGTAATTTCGTCATATGGGTCGCCAGATCTTAAGTCTTTCAAACTATACACAAGGCTATCCTGCCTAATGTTTAAGCAGGTGCTTGACCAGAGGATATCGCTTTTGCGCCAGATCGATGACGCCCTGATGGACCGGCTGACAAAGGCCGCCATGGCTGCGCGGGAAAACGCCCATGCGCCCTATTCCGGCTTCAAGGTCGGGGCCGCGGTGCTGGACGAGCAGGGCCATATCTTTGCGGGCTGCAATGTCGAGAATGCGTCCTATCCTATGGGCACCTGCGCCGAGCCGTCTGCACTGGGCGCCATGATCACAGCCGGGGGCAAACGCTGCTCGGTGGTCCTTGTCATCGGTGGTGAGGGCGGCCTCACGCCGTGTGGGGGCTGCCGCCAGAAGATTGCGGAACTTGGCGGACCGGACTGCCAGGTGCTCAGCCTCGCAGCAGATGGCAGCGGCCTTGAAAGCTGGACGCTGGCCGAGCTATTGCCGAGCGCCTTTGAGCTGAAACCCTAGGCCTTCTCGGCCGCACGCTCAGCGGCCTTTGCCTGAAGGTCTGCAATCGCATCCAGATAACGCTGGCCCAGTTGCGGGCTCTCGACGGAAAGCCCGAGCGCTTCCAGTGCCATCTCTGCCGTCACCTTGGTTTTCCGCCGGCCTGTCAGACGGGCAACCATGCGACTTTCCGCGATCAGTTTGCCCTTGCTGTGAAACTCGTGCCGGAAGCAGATATAGCAATCCTCCCAGCCTACCATCTGTGTACGCAACTCAAACTTCTGCGGGAATCTCATCATGCGATAGAAGGTGAGGGATTCATGCTGGATGACCGGCATCCAGCCGCGCTTACGGAACGCCTTCAACGTGCCGGTACGGCCCATGAAATTCATGATGCCGAGGTCTGTGAAAGAGGAATACCGTGAGTTCGTCATGTGACCCATAGGGTCCTGATCCCCCAGCCAGACTGCGGATTTGACGATGTGCACATCCAGCAGATTGGTTCGCTGGCTGGAGAAAAAAGCTGGCAGGAAAACACGCAGGAAACGGAAGAACAAATTCATGCCGGGCGTCCATCCCGTTTACCGTGTCTGTTTACAGACTGGCATGCTGTCTCTGTTCTCAGGATCATGTTCCTGTCCTCTCGGCCCCGGTTTGGCAATCTGCTGCACATGTTGCAATGAATAGTGCAGTTCAGGCCCCACCCCGCAAGAAGCACGCCATGATTCCGTAATGATTGCTACGCAGCAAAGAAAAAGCCGGTACATTCTGTACCGGCTTGTAAGTTGGATGGAGAAGCACCAGAGCGTTGCTTCATGGATTCTATGCCCCGGCCCCGAAAAGGTTCATTTTTTGAAGGTTTTCAAGCGTTAACGCTGCCTGCAACGGGGTTAACCGTACGCCGGCCATACAGGATCAACAGCGCGACCAGGCCGATGGATGTGCCCTGACTGGAAAAAAGTTCCAGCATACCGGCAAAGAACCATCCCGGAATGGAGGTGCGCGTCTGTGCCTGAACGAGAATTTCGCCCTGCCCTGTGCCAAGCAGCTCTGCATTGGCTGTCTCGATCTTGGCCTGCAATTCGTCCCGGCGTTTTGCGAGCCCCAATTCGTTTTGGGCGTCGCGATACGGCTTTTGATGCGTGCGCCCAACCCGCTCAACCTCTGCGAGATAGGTCTCAAGCCCGTCCACAGTGCGCGTATCAGCCGGAATGCCTTCAAGCTGACGGCGCCAGTCTGCAATCTGGCCTTCCAGGATTTCACGATTGGAGCTGGCCTGTACCTGCTCCATCTCTGCGGCCTTGTTGTTGGCGGCGATATACATCTGCGTGCCGACGATGGATGTTCCTGCCCCCGCCAATGCGAAGAGTAGCGCCCGAACACCCTCTTTCATGCGCCTGTTGGCCGTATGCCAATAGAAGAAGGTAAAGCCGCCAAAGGAGACGACCGCCGCAATCACGCCCGTCCAGCCCCAGACGCCCGCCTGCAGCGGATCGGCAACGGAACTGGAAAAAGCCTGATAATTGGCAAAGCCGCTGAGCGCGGCTGCCGACAGTCCGGCGCCAAAAAAGACAAGCGCCAGAAGGGTGATGATGATCTTCTCACCCGTATGACGCCCTTCACGCGCAGCCTGTTTGGCGCGCTTATGCTCCATCCTGATCTCTTCAGGTGTGCGAATGCGCTGGGCGTCCTTCAGCTGTAGCACTTTGGGCTCAGCCTTCTTCGCGACCGCCTGAACAGGCTTTACCTCAACCGGCGTATAATCGGCGTCAACAATGCGGGTAACTTCCAGCGGTTTTGGCTCGGCGGGGCTAACCGGCACAAGAGCGCCGCCTTCCAGGGCGCGGACCAGCTCACGCAAGCTACCAGACTGATTGCAATTTACGCAGTGGAATGTCTCGGTCTCAAGATTCAGCGTGAGGCTGTTCTCACCGGACTCACGGCAATCCTCTGTCAGCAGGCAGGGGCTTTTCAGCTCGGCCTCGTCCTGACTGGATTCCAGATCCAGCCCCAAAATGTGGAGCCGTTGCAAATCGTACAGGCGACGGTCATCCGCCATTCAGCCCCTCCCGCCCGGTTGGCCTCAACTATTCACAGGCTTGTACACGTTTTGTACCCCACTCGTCACCCCCACGCCACACTTGTCTTCACGACTGCGTCAGAGACGCATTTGCATCCTTTACGCACCCCCGCCTGCGGCCTTAAAGATTATAGGTCCGCTCAGCGGAAGTTTATGAAAACAAGATCCGCGCGGGGGCGCGGACATTGAGGAGACACCTGAATGACTCTGCCTCGCTCGCTTGCCATTCCGAAGACGTGGAAAACGTTCAATTTTCCCAGCTTCTTCTCGGCTATTGGCTATCCGGCTCTGGGCATAGCCCTGTTTATCACCATGGTGTTGCTGGGCGCTCTCTTGTCCTCGTTGACCTTCCATTGGTGGTATGTGCCCATCGCAATTGCGACGATTGCGGCCTCTATCTTTGTCTGCAACGCTGGAATTGGTCCCCTGCACCGCATTCTACAGCACCGCGCGGGCGAACTGGCCGTGCCGGGCCAGGTGCTGACCATGATCAATCTTGTTATCGCCATGCAGGGTAATGTGAAGGATTGGGTCAATTACCACTCCCAGCACCACCGCTTCTCCGACAAGCCCGGTGACCCGCACAATCCGTTTGAGTCCAAACGTTGGGCCTGGGTTGGCTGGATCCTGTTCCGCGACAAGAAGGATATGGATCGCCCGCTCGCCATGTGGCTGAAGAACCAGCCGGTCATTGTCTGGATGGACCGCTTCTACAATGAGATCAGCCTGGTGGTGCATCTGGTCATCCCGGCCGTGATCTATCTGATCGTATGGCTGGCAGACGGCTCGCTGCTGCTGACTGCGCTGATCCATGCCAGCGTCGTGATCGGCCGCGCCATTCAATTCCACGCCACAGTCTATGGCATCAATGTGCTGGGCCATCTGAAAACGCCGCTCTGGGCGGATCACCTGATTGGTCTGCTGACCGGTGGCGAAGCGTTTCACGATCACCATCATGACCAACCGATCAGCGCCCTGCACCGCCCGCGCCATGGCATCTGGAACCGGATCGTCGATTATAATGGCACCATCCTGCTGGCCATGGAAAAGATTGGCTGGGTTCGCAACCTGAAGATCGCTCCGCAATTTGCCTGAGGTAAGCGGCATTTAAGTTCCCCGCCCAAGCCCCACACATCAGCCCGGAAGACACGCCTGTCTTCCGGGCTGATTGCGTTAAGATGAACAGCCATTCAGTTTCGCCGGGTACGGATGGTCTCGAACGCGCGATTATCATCCTAACAACTTCTTAATGCCACATGTGCGCCCCAATCCCAGGGGACATTACTCTACATCAAGGCTGGGGGCCTGACAGATGCAAGATACTACCGGGAAGGGACGCACCCATGAAATCTCTCATCGCCACACTCGCCGCAGGCGCCGCATCCATCGCCATGATGGGGCCGGCCGCCGCAAAGATTCCAGCACCGAAACCTGATAAATATCCGGGGGCGGTACATTCCTACATCCTGCTCGACCGTACAGGTTCCATGAGCAATATCTGGGATGAGGCGCTCAATTCCGTCAACGCCTATGCCGCCAGCGTCGGCGAGGCCGATGAAGGGGAGACAGAAGGCAGCGACATAGAAACCGATGTCACGCTCGCCATCTTTGACTATCAGGACGGCATGCAATTCGACGTTCTGCGCAAGCAGGTCAAAACTGAAGACTGGAAGAATGTGACCAATGACGAGGCCAATCCACGCGGCATGACCCCGTTGTTCGATGCGATCGGCCGCATGGTCTCCCTGGCCGAAGCCGACAAGCCGGAAAAGGCCGTGATTGTCATCATGACGGACGGTCTTGAGAACTCTTCCCGCGAGTTGACCAAGGAGGGCGCGAAGGCCGCGCTCGAACGCGCCGAAGCCAAGGGTTGGGAAGTTGTTTTTCTGGGTGCCGAATTTGCCCGCTTTGATGACGCCGAAGCTGTCGGCGTGTCTGCTTCAAAGCGCATGGCTGTCGGTCAGGGCTCCATGCAGGACAGCATGTCCGCGCTAGCCAAGAAATCCCGTGCCTATGGCAAGGGCGAGGAAACGGAAATCATTTTCAATGAAGAAGATCGCGCAATTGCTGACGAGGAAGGCGTTAAACAACGCAAGGGACAGTAGAGGGGACGACCGGGGGCTGGGTTTCCCTGTCATTCTCGTATCCCACCCCCATTTAAAGGCCTGCCCTCCCCTGGGGCGGGCCTTTCTTTTATCTGGCAAACGCCGCCCTAGTCGGCATCGCCATGGAACACGGCTTCAATATTGTTCCCGTCCGGATCAAGCAGGAAGGCCGCATAATATCCCGGATGATGCTTCCTCAAACCCGGCAAGCCATTGTCATAGCCGCCCGCTTCCAGTCCGGCCTCATACCAGCGATCCACCATGTCGCGCCCCTTGGCCTTGAAGGCAATGTGGACACTGGACTGGCTTTCGCCCTGATCTATCCAGAGTTCAGCGGCGGAAAAATGGGTTTCATCGGAGATATATTCGATGCCGAGCGCATTCAGCACGGCCTGGTAAAAACGCTGACTGGCCTCAAGATCCGACACGCGGATGTGAATATGATCGATCAATCTGCTTTCGCGCTCTTCCATGAATAAACTCCCTTTGTGTTCCGAACCTACGCCTCGCGAGTTGATGGGGTTCCCGGCAGATGCAATCCGTACACATAACCTGGATCAAAAAAGCCCGCTCGGATGAGCGGGCTTTTTCATAGTCAGGATAGTTGGCGTCAGATCAGCGCGGCGCCATGCGGATCGCGCCGTCGAGGCGGACATCCTCACCATTGAAGTAACCGTTTCGGATCATCTCTGTCGCAAGAGATGCATACTCTTCCGGATTGCCGAGACGGGCCGGGTTCGGCACAGAGGCCGCCAACGCCTGTTTCACATTATCCGGAGCGCCCTGCATCAGCGGCGTGTTGAAGATACCCGGCAGGATCGTGTTGACGCGGATCAGCTCACGCGAGAGGTCGCGGGCGATCGGCAGGGTCATGCCGACAACGCCGCCCTTGGATGCGGAGTAAGCCGCCTGGCCCATCTGACCATCTTCAGCGGCAACGGACGCCGTGTTGACGATGGCACCGCGCTCACCCTCGATCGGGTCCAATGTCATCATGCCTGCTGCGGATTTTGCAATACAGCGGAATGTGCCAACCAGATTGATCTGGATAATCATGTTGAACTTGTCGAGCGGGAAGTGCTTGATCTCGCCGCTCTGCTTGTCGCGGCTTGCTGTCTTGATGGCGTTGCCGGTACCGGCGCAGTTGACGAGGATACGCTCTTGACCGATTGCCTCGCGGGCCTTTGCAAAGCCGGCATCGACAGAGGCTTCATCGGTGACGTTGACCTTGCAAAAGACACCTCCGAGTTCCTTGGCGAGCGCTTCACCCTTCTCCTCGTTCAGGTCAAACAGGGCGACCTTGACGCCATATTCCTTGGCCAGTTTCGTCGCCGTTGCGGCACCGAGGCCAGAGGCACCGCCCGTGATCACGGCGGAGATATTCGAATTGAGTTCCATGGGCCGCTGCCCTCCCTAGTTTTCGTTGATACACACTTGGTCTATAGTGCTGGGAGGAGGACGCAATGTCTGACGCAGCGGAAATTATCAACACAATCAAGGGCGCTGATGGGCGTTTCACGCCGCAGTCCATTGAGCGCAATGAGCGCACGGCCCAAGGGCTGGTCCCGAAGCTTCTGAAAGTTGCGGGAAAAATCCCTTTTGCCGATGATCTGGCAGCGGCCTATTTCGCCGCGCGCGATCCTGAAACACCGATGAAGGCAAAAGGCGTACTTTTCGCAGCCGCAGCCTATTTCGTGATGCCTGTGGATTTGCTGCCGGACTTTATCGCAGGCCTCGGTTTCACCGATGACGCGACGGTTCTTGCGACCGCGCTTGGCATTGTCGGCATGCATGTGAAAGACACGCATCGCGGTATGGCCAGGCGCCTGCTGGGTCTGCCGGAACCCGTCAAGCAGAGCGACTGAGCGGCGTGACGCCCGCCATCTATGTCCTGCTGGGCTCGCTCGTGCTGGGTACGCTGTATGGCGCAGCCTTCAGCTGGCGCAGTCACAGCCTGCTCAAACTGATCATCAAGACAGCCTCTACCGCTCTGCTGGCCGTATGGGCCTTCATGGTGGGCGGGCCGTTACTGGTTGTGGCTGGCCTGGCACTCAGCTCGCTCGGCGATTTCTTTCTGGAAGCAGATGAAGGCGACAGATTCCTGCTGCCGGGCATGGGCGCGTTCTTTGCGGCGCATGTTGCCTATATCGCCCTGTTCTGGGCCTTACCTCAAGCTGACCAGAGCTGGCTGATCCTGGCCGCGCAATCCGGCCTCATATTATGCGGCGTGCTGTTTATTCGCTGGCTGGCTCCGTGGCTGCCGCCGAAGATGCGCTGGCCGGTCTTTCTCTATGGCGGTGTCATTCTGATGATGGGCGCAGCAGCATTGCGTCTGGACCCTGTCTTCCTGCCGATCATGATAGGCGCCCTGATGTTCATCGCATCGGATGTCATCCTGTCGATTGAGCTGTTCAAGCGGCCTGAAGGCGCGCCCAAACGGCCCCTGCCCTCGATTGCCCTCTGGTTTCTCTATTTCGGCGGTCAGGCCCTGATCGCCTGGGGTGCCAGCCCGATAACGGACTGAGGCGGCTTGCTAGCGGGGCTTGTCCCCATTGATCGTGGCCCGGCGCATGTGGCGGCGGTGACCGTGATAGTCGTTCAAGGCATAGTGCCAGACACAGCGATTGTCCCACATGGTGACGTCGCCTTCCTGCCAGCGGACGCGGCAGGTGTTGCGTTCCTCCCGTGACAGGTCGAACAGATAGTTCAGCAACGGCCGGCTTTCCTTCCGGCTCCAGCCAGCAAAACGCAGCGTGAAGGCCGGGTTGATGAACAAGCCCTTGCGGCCCGTTTCCGGATGGGTACGGATGACGGGGTGCTCGTATTCCGGTGCATCGGGCGCAGACTTGGCATCCATGGACTGGCGCACAGCGGCGGAATAGCCGTCGGCGCCATATTCCTTGCTGGCAGTGTGGATGGCGGTCATGCCCTCCAGCGTCTTCTTGAGGCCCGGGGACAGACGATCATAGGCGGCCTGCTGGTCTGCGAACAGCGTGTCCCCGCCATAGGGCGGCACTTCGAGGGCATGCAGAATGGAGCCGAGGGCAGGCTCCTCCAGGAAGCTCATGTCGGAATGCCAACCGCCGCCAAAATTGGTCTTCTCGTCCGGCTCCTTGATGATCTCAAGGAGTTCCGGATGACCCTCCATGCCCTTCACATAGGGGTGGATGTTCAGCGTGCCAAAGCGGCGGGCGAAGGCCTTGTGCTGGTCCGGCGTCATGCCCTGCTGGCCGCGCAGAACGATCACCTTGTAATCCAGAAAGGCCTGATAGACCGTGGCGAAGGCCTCATTCGACAGGCCCGCCTTCAGGTCCGCACCATGAATTTCTGCGCCAAGCGTACCGGTAAGAGGCTGAATGGTCAGGGTCATCTATCAAATGAACCACTCGGTCAGCACTTATGCAATAATGTCATTTGCAAGCGCCGCGGATTTGTGAGACAGACGCGGCGGGCCAGGCGCCCCCAACGGCGCTCAGCCTATCTGTGAGGATAGGAGTAAAACAGATGACGAATACCGTCCCCAAGCCGGATGTGCTGCCAGCATGCCCGCATTTTTCTTCCGGACCGACCGCTAAGCGTCCCGGATTCTCTCTCGAAAAACTCAGCACTGCAGCCCTTGGCCGTTCGCACCGTTCCGGCGATGCGAAAAAGAAGCTGAAGGATGCGATCGAGCGCACGAAGACCATTCTGGGTCTGCCGGAAGGCTATCGTGTCGCCATCGTTCCAGCTTCTGACACAGGCGCGGTGGAAATGTGCATGTGGTCCATGCTCGGCGCGAAGCCGGTGGATGTCTTTGCCTGGGAAAGCTTTGGCCAGGACTGGGTCACCGACGCGACGAAGCAGCTGAAACTGGCAGACTGCAATACCTATGTCGGCGAGTATGGCGAGCTGCCTCCTTTCGAAAAGGCCCGCGATGATGCCGACATCATCTTCACCTGGAACGGCACCACATCCGGCGTGCGCGTCCGGAATGCCGACTGGATCAAACCGAACCCGGACCGGGTCGTCATCTGCGATGCGACCTCTGCAGCCTTCGCTCAGGACATCGAGTGGGAAAAACTCGATGTGGTCACCTATTCCTGGCAGAAGATCCTTGGCGGGGAAGCCGCTCACGGCATGCTGATCCTCAGCCCGAACGCCGTGAACCGCCTGGAAACCTACACGCCGGATCGCGCCCTGCCGAAACTGTTCCGCATGACCAAGGGCGGCAAGCTGAATGAGGACCTTTTCGAAGGCTCCACGATCAATACGCCCTCCATGCTGTGCGTCGAAGACTATTTGCAGGCCCTCGACTGGTGCGAGGAACTTGGCGGCTGGAAAGCCCTGAAAGCCCGTTCCGACGAAAGCCTCGGCATTCTGACGGACTGGGTCGCCAAGACTGACTGGGTCGACTTCCTCTGTCCGGATGCGGATGTTCGCTCGAACACTGGCGTCACGTTCAAGATCGTTGATCCGCGCGTTGCGGGCCTCGACGAGGCGGGACAGCGCGCTTTCGTGAAAGCGATGATGAAGCGCCTGGAAAAGGAAAACGCCTGCTTTGACGCAGCCGGATACGCAAAGGCCCCTCCAGGACTGCGCATCTGGTGCGGCGGCACGGTGGAACCGTCCGATGTCGCAAAGTTGACGCCCTGGCTTGACTGGGCCTTCGCTGAAGAGGCGGCCGCGCTTTAATGCCTGTCATCCCGGACAGCCCATCGGGCTGATCCGGGACCTTTTCCAGAATACGCACAAGTTCCCGGATCGCCTGCGGCGTCCGGCATGACACCCCGAGGAAACTCAAATGCCCAAAGTCCTTATCGGAGACAAACTCTCCCCCGCCGCCGTGGAAATCTTCCACGCCCGCGGCATTGAAACCGTCACCAAGACCGGTCTTAACACGGAAGAACTCATTGCCGAGATTCCGGAATATGACGGCCTCGTCGTCCGCTCTGCCTGTAAGCCGAATGCGGACGTCATGGCCGCCGCGACGAATTTGAAAGTCATCGGCCGTGCCGGTATCGGTGTCGACAATATCGACATCAAGGCGGCAACCGCCAAAGGCGTCGTGGTGATGAATACACCCTTCGGCAACGCCATCACTACGGCAGAACACGCCATCGCGCTGATGTTTGCTGCCGCCCGCCAGATCCCGGCCGCCAATGCCGAGACGCAAGAAGGCAAATGGCCGAAATCCGGCTATATGGGAACCGAGGTTTCCTACAAGACGCTCGGCCTGATCGGTTGCGGTAATATTGGTAGCCGTGTCGCAGAGCGTGCCATCGGCCTGAAAATGAAGGTCGCCGCCTATGACCCGTTCCTGACAGAGGAACGCGCCGTGGAACTTGGCGTGGAGAAAGTTGAACTCGACGAACTGCTGAAGCGCGCCGACATCATCACGCTACATGTTCCGCTGACGGATCAGACCAAAAACGTGCTGAGCCGTGAAAACCTTCAGAAGACGAAAGAAGGCCTGATCCTGGTCAACTGCGCCCGCGGCGGCCTGGTCGATGAGGATGCCGTGAAGGACTTGCTGGAGAGCGGACACATCAAGGCAGCTGCCTTCGACGTGTTCGCCGTGGAACCGGCAAAGGAAAACGTCCTGTTCGGCACGAAGAACTTCATCGCGACGCCGCACCTCGGCGCAGCAACGACCGAGGCACAGGAAAATGTTGCGCTTCAGGTGGCTGAACAGATGGCGGATTATCTGCTGTCCGGCGCCGTCACCAATGCGCTGAACATGCCGTCCATCACGGCAGAGGAAGCGCCGCGCATCAAGCCCTTCGCAACGCTGGCTGAAAAGCTGGGCAGCTTTGCCGGCCAGATCTCCGATTTCGGCTATGATGAAGTGGTCATCGAGTATGAAGGCGAAGTTGCCGACCTGAACCGCAAACCGCTGACGGCCGCCCTTCTGGCTGGCTTGCTGCGCGCCTCCCGCGGGGATGTGAACATGGTCTCTGCTCCGGCCATCCTGGCCGATAGCGGCGTCAAGCTAACTGAGACCAAGACAGAGGACAGTCCTGTCTATGACAGCCTGATCCGCATCAAGGTGAAAACCAAGGCGACCAAGAACGCTCCGGAAGGCGGCTGGCGCACGCTGGCTGGTACCATTATTGCCGGCCAGCCGCGCATTGTCGAAGTCAAAGGCATGGCGTTGGAAGGCGATTTCGCGCCGACCGTGCTCTATGTGAACAATCTCGACAAACCAGGCTTCATTGGCGCCCTAGGGCAGATGCTGGGCGAAGCCGGCATCAACATCGCTACCTTCCACCTTGGCCGG
Organism: Alphaproteobacteria bacterium; assembly: GCA_018222605.1. Lineage (GTDB taxonomy): Bacteria > Pseudomonadota > Alphaproteobacteria > Caulobacterales > Hyphomonadaceae > Hyphomonas. Next base: position 105,440 of record JAAEZZ010000012.1, on the reverse strand, counting down.
ACCGAGGCTGGAGGCGAAGCGATCGCCCTGATCGGCATTGATGCGGTGCCGGAAGCAGATTTCATTGAGAAACTCGATGCCCTGCCCCAGGTTCGCTACGCAAAAGTGCTGACCTTCTAAAACCCGAACGTCTTTCATTCGAAAGGCGCATAGATCCTATGTCAAAGGGGCGGATTTATTCGCACATAAATCCGCCCCATCTGACCCCTGCAAACATGAAAAGGGGTTTCCCATGACAAAGATCGCAATTGTTTATCATTCCGGCTACGGCCACACGGCCAAGGTTGCAGAACACGTCCTTAAGGGCGCCGCGGACACAGGCGCAGATGTTACCCTCTACAAGGCGGAAGACCTCTCCTCTCCTGATGAAGGACCGTGGGATGAACTGGCCGCTGCCGATGCCATAATCTTCGGCGCGCCGACCTATATGGGCTCAGCCTCTGCTCCAATGAAGCAATTCATGGACGCAAGCTCCAAATCCTGGTTCGCGGATGCCTGGAAAGACAAGATCGCTGCCGGCTTCACGAATTCCGGTGCTCTGGCAGGGGACAAATCCTCCACCCTCTCCCAATTTGCTACTCTGGCCGGGCAACACGGCATGATCTGGGTGAATTTCGGCATGAAGCCGGGCTTTAATGCCTCTACCCATGAATTCGAAGGTGCCCTGAACCGCGCGGGCCATGCAACAGGTCTCGCCACGCAAGCGCTGACGGACGTGTCTGCAGAAGACGGACCCGATGCCGCTGATTTGAAGACCGCTGAACTGTTTGGCGAGCGTGTTGCCGAAGCCACAAAGCGCTGGGTTCGCGGCAAAGCCTGATGGAACTTTCTTGACGGCGCGATGTTTCGCTCCCTTGTGAAGGGAAATCTTACAAAGGGGAAAGATTATGATTCGCGCCGTCACCCTGACCCTGAGTGCAGCCCTGCTGGCTGGCACTGCCTCTGCAGACATTTTCAGCGAAGCCCGTTTCGGCGTGATGCAGGAAAACGTCTGCGTGCTGGACTGCGACAATGCCAATAAGGAACCCGGCCAGAACATCAGCGGCGAATTGCTGTTCACCTCTCCTGACTTTCTGGATGTGATCTGGAGCCCGAAGCCCTACGCAATGGCCAGTTTGAACACGCAAGGCGATACCAGTTTTGGCGGCGTTGGCCTGCACTGGTCTTTCCCCTTCACCGAAAAATGGGCGTTTGAACCGAGTGTCGGCTATGTGGTGCATGATGGCGAACTGGCGAGTCCCTTCCCGCAAGGCGATCCGCGCGGCGATGCCTTTACCGAAGAGCACGTTTTGCTTGGCTCTCGCGATCTTTTCCGCACCACATTTGGCCTGCACTATGACTTCAATGAAACCTGGGGGGCAGAGGTAATGTACGAACATCTCAGCCACGGTCAGATTCTTGGCAATGGCCGCAATCAGGGCCTCGACAATATCGGCGTGCGTCTGTCCTACAAATTCGACAATTAAGGCTCGCCTTGCGGCACCCCTTGTGAAACGCAGCAGGCATGACAGTCTTCTCCGAAAATATAATCGGAGGAAACACGCATGCCGGAGAAGCATATTGTCATCATTGGCGCCGGCCTCGGCGGCCTGACCGCAGCCATCAAGCTGCAGGAAGCCGGGTACAGCTACACCATTCTTGAGCAAGGTGACCGCGTTGGCGGAACCTGGGCCCAGAACACCTATCCGGGCTGTGCCTGTGATGTGCCGGTGGCGCTGTACCAGCTCTCCTTTGCGCAATCGATGAACTGGAGCCGCATCTATCCACAGCAACCAGAAATTCAGGCCTATGCGGAAGAAATCACGGATCGCTTCCAGCTGCGCCCCCACCTCCATCTTAATGAGGGAGCCGAGAAAGCTGTCTGGAATGAAGACACACGCAAATGGACCGTCACCAGCACGACTGGCGACACATATGAAGCCGATGCCGTCATCGGCGCGCTGGGCCAACTGAACAGACCCTTCTGGCCTGATATTCCCGGCAAGGACAGTTTCAATGGCGCGATCATGCATTCCGCCGAATGGGATCACTCTGTCGACCTGAAGGGCAAGCGCATTGCCATTATTGGCTCTGCCGCAAGCGCCATTCAGATCATCCCGGAAGTCGCAAAAGTTTGCGCCAATGTTGGTGTCTTCCAGCGCTCTCCCAACTGGGTTGTGCCGCGCAATGACCGTTTCATCTCACCCGAAGAGAAGGCGATGATGATGACCCAGCCCGAAAAGGCAATCGAGTTTGCCGAGATCAATCGCCGCCTGATCTATGAAAACTCAGACTATTTCTTCTGGCAGGCCTTTGAATGGACCCCTGAGGGTCGCGCGGCCTTTACCCGCCAGGCAACCGACCATTTGCACAATCAGGTGGAAGATGAAGACCTGCGCAAGAAGCTGACCCCGGATTATCCGGTCGGTTGCCGTCGCATCCTGATCTCGGATGACTATTTCACCACGCTGACCAAACCACATGTCGACCTGATCACGGACGGCATCGATGCCATTGTGCCTGAAGGCATCCGCACAAAGGATGGCGCAGTCCACGAATATGATGTGATCGCCTTCGCCACAGGCTTTGAAACGACCGGCTGGCGCTGGTCTGTCGATGTCATCGGGCGCGACGGCGTGTCTATTACAGACAAGTGGCAGGACGGACCTGAAGCCTATCTCGGCATCACAGTCGCAGACTATCCGAACCTGTTCATCCTCTACGGCCCGAACACAAATCTTGGCCATAACTCCATCACCTTCATGCTGGAGCGGCAGGTGGAATATACGATCCAGGCTCTGCAGAAACTGGACGAGACGGGCGCGGCTGCCATGTCCCCGCGCCAGGAGATACAGGATGCCTTCAACAAGGGTCTGCAGAAGCAACTGGGCAAGACTGTATGGGCCGATCCGGCCTGCAATAGCTGGTACAAGACCGGCTCAGGCAAGATCACCCAGAACTGGGCCAGCCATACGCGCGCCTATGCCGATATCGTGGCAGAGGTGAAGCTGGAGGATTACGACCTCGTCTGAGCTCAGGGGTGCGGCAAAGGGATTTCACGCCCCCCCTTGCATTTAGCCGCCAAATCCTGCCCATGTCGCCGCGGACTTTGCAGGAGCAGGAATCATGGCCGGAGTAGTCGTTGTCGGGGCCCAATGGGGCGATGAGGGCAAGGGCAAGATCGTTGACTGGCTGTCCAGCCGGGCTGACGTTGTTGTGCGCTTTCAAGGGGGCCACAATGCCGGCCATACGCTGGTCATCGACGGCAAGGTCTTCAAGCTGGCCCTGCTGCCATCCGGCCTCGTGCGGGGCGGCAAGCTGTCTGTCATCGGCAATGGCGTGGTCGTAGACCCCTGGCACATGCTGCAGGAAATCGAGGGCATTCAGTCGCAAGGCGTCGAAGTCAGCCCGGACACACTGGTCCTCGCTGACAATGCCTCGCTGATCTTGCCCTGGCACAAAGATATTGATGCTGCCCGCGAAGGCGCCCTTGGCGCCGGACAGATCGGCACCACCAAGCGCGGCATTGGCCCGGCCTATGAAGACCGCGTCGGCCGCCGCGCGATCCGCGTTGCAGACCTTGCTGATCCGGCGGCGCTGGACCTTAAGATCGAGCGCCTGCTGGCCCACCACAAACCGCTGCGCGCGGGGGTTGGCCTGCCTGAGCCGGATGGCGAGGCGCTGAAAGCAGAACTGTTGAAGATTGCCGATCAGGTACTGGCCTATGCCAAGCCGGTCTGGAAGCTGCTGGACGAGCAAGTCCGCGCCGGAAAGCGCATCCTGTTTGAAGGCGCGCAAGGCGTCATGCTGGATGTCGACCACGGCACGTATCCGTTTGTCACCTCTTCCAATGTGGTGGCGGGCAATGCCTCTGCAGGTGCGGGTGTCGGACCAGGCGCAATCTCTTATGTGCTGGGCCTCGCCAAGGCCTATACGACGCGTGTTGGCTCAGGTCCCTTCCCCACCGAACAGGACAATGAAATCGGCGAGCGCCTCGGCACCGTCGGACGCGAGGTTGGCGTAAACACGGGCCGTGCCCGCCGCTGCGGCTGGTTTGACAGCGTCATGGTGCGTCAGGCCTGTGCCACGTCCGGCGTCAACGGCCTCGCCCTGACAAAGCTGGACGTGCTGGACGGCTTTGACGAGATCAAGGTCTGCGTCGCCTATAAGCTGAACGGTCAGGAGATCGACTATTACCCGGCCGGCCTCACCGATCAGGCAGCTGTCGAGCCTGTCTACGAAACCCTGCAGGGCTGGAAAGGCTCTACCGCAGGCGCGCGATCCTGGGCGGACCTGCCAGCGGAAGCGGTCAAATATGTCCGCCGCCTGGAAGAACTCGTCGGCAAACCCTGCGCCCTGGTCTCCACCTCTCCCGAGCGCGAAGACGTCATCCTCATGAAAGACCCCTTCGAGGGGTGAGACTGCTGAATCGACGGAGGCTGTCAAAGACTGAAGAACATGTAGTTCTTCAGTCTCGATCGGCTATGCCTAGTGGATATGCCCTGTTACGCATATGACTATAAATTCGCGCTCCAAGTATGAACCGCGGCGGGGAAGCGCTGAGATATCTTGTTATAGTAAGGCCCCGCTATTTAACTCAGGCGGAGGACTCACCAGATCTGAAAGAACCCTATTCCATGTCGAATTTTGCGCCAGATCCCATCCAGGCCCTGATCGCCGCCATGAAGGCTGGTAATTTTGGAGATGCCTTGGGCCATGCTGAAAAACTCATTCAGCAACAGCCTGCCAATACGAATGCTCTTTATATGGCGACTGTGTGTGCCCGTAAGCTTGAGGATTACCCGCGCGCAGAAGCACATTTGCAGCGCCTGAAAAATGTCCTGCCCGATTTTGGCCGCGCCTACGAGGAAGAAGGCTTCCTTCGATTGGCGCAGCAAGAACTCCCACGCGCTAGAAAAGCCTTTGAAGCCGCGACGGTCTGCAATCCGGCCCTCGTGGCCAGCTGGCAAAAACTGGCCGAAGTGAGCAACGAGCTAGGAGACCAACACACCGCTCGCGAGGCCGCTGCACAGGCCAATCGTCTTCGCAGCCTGCCAAGAGAACTGGTTGCGGTGACGATGCAGATTCACGAAGGCCAGATGCAACAAGCTGAACGGATTGTCCGGGGCTACTTGCGGCAACACCCCAATGATCCTGAAGCTCTGCGCCTTCTGGCAGAAATCGCCTCATCCCAGAATGTTCTGGACGATGCTGAAGCCTTTCTGGAAAAAGCAATCTCTATCGCACCGCAGACCAGACAATTACGTATCGATCTTGTGCAGGTCTTGCGCAAACGCCAAAAACACGACCAGTCTTTCGCTCAGGCGAAGCAGCTCTATGATCAGGACCCTGAAAACCCTGTCTTGCAGTCCATATATGCTCTTGAGAGCATGCACTCCAATAAATTTGAACAAGCCATCGCCTTGTTCGATAAAGTATTGGAAAGCCGACCGGATGATGCTGAGACATATTCCAATCGTGCACTCACTCTGAAAACTGTCGGACGAACACAAGAAGCCGTTCAGTCTTATAAACAAGCCGTTGAGGCAAATCCGCTTTACGGCCTCGCTTGGTTCGGCCTTGCAAATTTGAAGACATATAAGTTCGATGATCAGGACATCGCTGGAATGCGGGCTGCTCTCGATAATCCGGACATAAGTTATGAGTCCAAGGTGAATGTCCTATTCTCTCTTGCGAAAGCGCTGGAGAACAAGGCTTCCTATGATGAAGCCTTTAATGCCTACCAACAAGGCAATGCCATGATCTTGCGACAATCGCGATACTCAGCGGATCACACAGACGCAGAGTTTCTGGCACAAAAGAAGTTCTGCACAAAAGAGACCTTCACACGCCACAGCAACTCCGGATGCGAAGCCCCGGATCCAATTTTCATCCTGGGGCTCCCCCGTGCAGGCTCTACGCTGATTGAACAAATTCTAGCCTCACACAGCATGGTAGACGGAACCAAGGAACTGCCAGACATCGTCTACATGGCCCAAACCTTACGGGGTAACGCTGCGCCAAACACAAATCTTTATCCCCAAATTTTGAACCAATTGGATGAAACCAAGTTGAGGGAACTAGGGGAATCCTACATCGAAACCACTCGTGTACACCGGCAAGGGGCCCCCTTCTTCACCGACAAGATGCCAAACAATTTCCGTCATATCGGTCTGATCCACCTGATCCTGCCTAATGCGAAAATTATCGATGCGCGGCGCAACCCCATGGATTGCTGCTGGTCAGGTTACAAGCAATTGTTCGCAAGAGGCCAGGAATTCACTTACGGCCTTGAAGAAGTCGGCCGCTATTACAAAGGCTATGTCGACCTCATGAACCATTGGAACAATGTGCTGCCAGAAGGCCGGATCCTGAAGGTTCAGAATGAAGACCTTTTTGACGATCTGGAGGGGCAGGTTCGTCGCATTCTGGATTATTGTGGTCTACCTTTCGAAGAGGCCTGCGTGAATTTCCATGAGACAGAACGCCCTGTTCATACGCCAAGTTCGGAGCAGGTTCGTCAGCCCGTCAACAAGTCTGGGTTCGATCAGTGGAAACCATATGAGGCACACCTTGAACCTCTAAAGCAGGCCTTGGGTCCCGCTCTGACAAATTATTGAGGTGCATTGGATTAAACAGAAGGGAAAATGGTGGGCGGTACAAGGTTCGAACTTGTGACCCCTACGATGTCAACGTAGTGCTCTACCACTGAGCTAACCGCCCCGATCCCATCGGGAAGCAGGGGTAATGGATAATTCGGCGCGCGTCGTCAAGACGCCTTTGGCGGTCCAACGACACAGAGGGCAATTTTCTGCAGTATTCCGTCCGGAGTTTCTGGGTCATCGGCAAAAAACCAGACCTCCCCAAAGGGATTGCTGGCCGAAAAGGCATAGCCCTCAAACTGGAAGATGAGCCATTGGCCAATCTCCGCCGGCATCATGGAAACAATATTGATCCCGTCCAGCAACCCAAGACGGATGACACATTCATCCATGCTGAGGGCGGCCGGGGCATCGAAGAAATGCCGCCCGGCATCATTCACAACTGATTTCAAAAGCTTCTGAGGCTCATGATCCGAGCCCCCGCCCATTACGCCGCCATGACCTTGTCGACTTCGTCGACGATTTCACGCAGGTGGAAGGGCTTGGAAAGGACTTTTGCGCCAGCAGGCGTCGGCGCGCCGGAGGAAAGTGCAACAGCGGCAAAGCCAGTGATAAAGACAATCTTCATGGCGGGATCCAGCTCCGCCCCCCGACGCGCCAGCTCAATGCCATCAAGACCCGGCATGACGATGTCCGTCAGCAGCAGGTCAAAAACTTCACGCTCCAGCGCAGAGAGCGCCGTCTCGCCATCGGCATAATCCTGTACTTCATGGCCCGCACGACGCAGCGCGGCAGCCAAGAAGGTACGCATGGAATCGTCATCTTCGGCCAGCAGGATCTTGGTCACGCTGAATGCCCCCTTTTAGAACTCGTACCCTAAGCATAAAGCAGTACTTGGGTAAATCAGCAGTGAATCGCCGCATGTTGCGGCTTTCTTTTTTGCACCCCAAAAGGGCTCCAAGACGGGAAAATGCTTGACCTTCCGGCGAACTGGGAAACCATAAGCCAGATGACGGATGCCCCCCAATTTCTTGATAGATCTGCGCATTTTCAATCTGCGCAAGATGCCTCGAAGCTGGCACCCGCCCCTATTCGCTATGAAGCCCCCTTCACACTGCATATTCCGGAAAAAATGCACGGCCCCGTCATTTTTGCCTCTCCGCATTCCGGAAATGTCTATCCCGACAGTATGACATCGGCGCTCTGCGTGCCTCTGGAAACTGTAAGACGCACTGAAGACGCCTTCGTTGAACAGCTCTTTGAGGACGTGCCAACCCATGGCGGCATGCTGATAGCCGCTCGCTATGCCCGGTCCGTGACCGATCTGAACCGCGATCCGCGGGAACTGGACCCGACCATGTTCCATGACGGTGTCCCGCGCGCCTGCGGTGTCCCTACGGCCCGTGTCGAGGCTGGCCTTGGCTGCCTGCCCCGTGTCGCATCACGCGGAGAAGAAATCTATGGACAGCGCATGTCGCGCGCCGAAGGCGCCGCAAGGCTGTCAGACATACATGACGCGTATCATGACCGCCTCAGCCAGGAACTGGCCACATTGAAAGAGGCACATGGCCGCGTGATACTGATTGATTGCCATTCCATGCCCAGCGTTCAGCCCGGCAGGCGACATCTTGCGGATATTGTTCTTGGGGACCGGTTCGGTTCCAGCTGCGATCCACGGCTAACAGGGCGGGTAGAGCGCACCTTCCGGGCGCATGGTTTGACCGTCGCACGCAATGCGCCCTATGCAGGCGGCTATACGACTAGGCGCTATGGGCGACCGAAACGCAACGTTCACGCCCTGCAGATCGAGATCAATCGCGGCCTGTATATGGATGAAGAGGCGGTACACCCGTCAGCGAACTTCGACAGCATGCGCGCCATCGTTTCTTGCGTAGCTCAGGAGATCCTTTTGGCCTCCGGACAGATGCCCCTCCGCTAGACTGGAGGCCATGACTACCCTCCTCCCTTATTTTTGCAAAAAAAAGGGCCGCGCTCAGTAAGCGCGGCCGAGGTCAAAGGGAGGAAACGCCAGAGGCGTCTGCACCGGAGTGCAGGACCAGATTTATGTTGCGGCGCACAAAACGCAATAGGTTATTGCCCATATCCCTGCATTTAGTGAGGTGCGCCCAAACTTTGGGCAACCGTGACCATCGGCATGCCAATTGCGAGAGAGATCCGCAGATATCCCAATTTGGGACTGCACCGATCTCATCCGCAAGGAGAAAAACATGGCTGATGAAACCGACCTCCACGTAGGCAAACGCCTGCGCCGCCGCCGCCGGCTACTCGGTATGACCCAACAGGACCTTGCCGGTCAGGTTGGCGTACGTTTTCAACAAATCCAGAAATATGAATGCGGCGCAAACCGCATTACAGCCTCACGCCTGTATGAACTGGCCAAGGCCATGAACGTGTCCGTTCAGTATTTCTTTGACGGCATCCCGGCCTCAGATGCCCCGGATGCCGCTAATGATGCTGAGCGCATGGAAGGCGACATCCTCTCGCAAAAGGAAACGCTGGAACTGGTTCGCGCCTATTATCGTCTTGGTGAGCGCCCCCGCAAACGCCTGCTGGAGCTGGCCAAGGCGCTGGAAGCTGACACAACAAATAGCGGCGTCGCTTGACGCTGGCCGCCGGGCAAGGCAAGCCCTGCCCGGATGACTGCTTCTTTCTCCATTGATGAAGATCTTGCCTTCGCAGGCAAACTTGCGGACGCGGCCTGGTCAGCGATCAGGCCGCATTTTCGTGCGCTGACAGCGATCGACAACAAGGCCTTGCCTCAATCTGATTTCGACCCCGTTACGGTCGCAGACCGCGCAGCAGAAGAAACCATGCGGGCCCTGATTGCCGCCGAACGCCCGGCCTATGGCATCACCGGCGAAGAGTTCCCGGCGAAACCCTCCGACAATGGCCTGAAATGGCTGCTGGACCCGATTGATGGCACCCGCGCCTTTGTGGCCGGTTTGCCCTCCTGGACCACATTGATCGCGCTTTGCGATGCGGAAGGCACACCGCTGATCGGCATTATTGACCAGCCCGTTCTGGGCGAGCGCTATCTGGGCTGGCCAGGCGGCGCCGCGATACAGAAAGACGGGCAGACCGGAATGCTGAATGTGTCGGACTGCAAGGACCTTCGCCAGGCCGTCATTTCAACGACAGATCCCTTCATTCTTACGCCAGCAGAACAGGGCGCATGGACCCATTTGCGCGCCGCCGCCAGGCTGACGCGATATGGCCTGGACGCTTATGCCTATGCCCGGCTTGCAGCCGGAACGATTGATCTGGTCGCAGAGAGCGGCCTGAAAGCCTGGGATGTGGCGGCGCTGATCCCGGTCGTGCGCGGCGCAGGCGGCCTGGCGACAGACTGGCGCGGCAACACGCCAAAGCTCGGCGGCCAGATTGTCTGCTGCGCGAGCGAAGAAATTCTGGATCAGGCCTTGCTGGCCCTGCGGCGGTCGGCGGATACGCTGTAAGATTGCAGGAAAGTGGAAGCCCGGACCTATGGCCCGGAGACTTCATAACCTTCCTGCTCCAGCAATTTGATGACGCTGTCCTCACCGGCCAAATGCCCTGCCCCAACCGCAATCAGCCGCGTGCCGGGCTCGTCCAGCATGGCTTCGATCTTGCCGACCCAGTCCTCATTGCGCGACTTCAGAAGCGCGTCATACACTTCATCCGACCCGATCATGCCGGGATTGGCCATTAACAGGCCGATGCCATGCACATCCCCGTCCGCCCATTCCGAAACCAGCACGTCGAGCACATCTGCGCCCTCTTTGATGGACTCAGCCGAGCCGATCAGGAAATCGACCTGTTCATCCTCAGGCATGCCAGCCAGGCGGCCTAACTGTTCGTCGATGGTTTCCAGATAGGCAAAGGACTTCCCGTCCGCGACGGCTTCTAGCTCAATGACTTTCTCGACGCCGGAATTTGGATCGAAACCTTCCTGCTGGATCTGCATCACAGAGAGGTTCACTGCGGCCCACCATGGCTTCATCGGTTGAACTGCGCCGAGCGGCAAACCGAGATGGTCCAGCGCTTTCTGCAACTCCGCCTGTTCGACCTCGCTCAGCAAACTGGTCAGCTGGCGCCCGTCGGTAAACATGCCCTTGCTGGAAATGAAGCGCATCATCTCTGATGCAGCCTGCTGGCTGGTAACATCAGCCTCGAAGACCACCGTATCCGCCTCTTCCAAGGCAGTATCGATGGCATCACTACGCCATTTCAAGTCTGGCCGCAGCAGATGCACGGTGCCCATAATGTAGAGCGTTGTGTCTTCATCCCGCAAGGTCCAGAGCGCTGGTTCACCAGAGCCGCGCGATGCTTTCGCCTCTGCCAGCGCGGCCTCATAGGCGGCTTTCTGCGCCTCAAGCGCTTCGGCTCTCGCGGCCGCTTCCTGTGCTTCAACCACAGAGGTGGGCTTTTCGTCAGAGACCGGCGTATCGCCTTGCCCGCACGCCACCAGGGCCAGGAATGCACAGGCCGCAATACCTGTCAGACATCTTGAAAACACGCGCATGAACGGCTCCTGAAATGATTGCCTTTGACAGACCTAGCCTACCTGCCCCGGCAAGCAAATCGCCCACGCTGTACAAACCGCACTCCGGCGTTGCACGCCCCGCCAGCTTGCCCTAAAGACGACGCACGGCTCAGCACCCATAGCTCAGCTGGATAGAGCGCTGCCCTCCGAAGGCTGATGTCAAGGGGGTGGGCGATAAAGAGGAGACGAAAAAAGACTACAGGAACAAGGATTTGCGAGAGCCTCGTTCTGATCTTTTAACTCGCGAAAAGTTCACGTAAGCACTGCGTAAGCAGTTGCGACACGGCATGCACCCGTAGCTCAGCTGGATAGAGCGTCGCCCTCCGAAGGCGAAGGCCACAGGTTCGAATCCTGTCGGGTGCGCCATCTCCATTTTTGATTGCTTTTGGGGCGTTTCGGCGGTGTTACCGCGGCTTGATTTTGTGTGTTTGGAGCTCCTGACTGCTGGGGTGCCGTTAACGGTTTTGCCTGAAAAGAAGCGGTTCGTCTTAGACCTGCTGTCGGCGAGGGCGCGCTTCTGCGTGCATTTGATCGAGCCAAAATAATCTTTTTAATCGAAGTAATTATCCTGGCGGCGCAAGAGCCGCAGGTGAGTTGGTGCGGGATATTTACAACACTTCTCGACGGATTCCGGTTTTCCGGGGTGTATGTGGTGGACTAAACCTTTCTGTAATCGAAAGAAATGTATAGCCCGACACCTATCGAGCAGCCATGATTCTCATGCGCCTGTCGGCTGGCGCTGCATGGCTGGAGCCGCCCCAAAGGGAAGACAAATGAACAAATTAATGTGTAGTGCATCGCTGATTGCGGTTGCCGGGCTCATTGCGCCGCCAATGCTGGCGCAAGAGGCTCAGCCAGCACCGGCCAAAGCCAAACGCCTGAAAACCGTAACCATCACCGCAACCAAGAGAACCGAGAGCGCGCAGGATGTCCCTGTCACCGTGACAGCTCTGGACTCGCAAGAGCTCGAACAGCTCGGCGTGAAGAACTTCACCGATTACCTCGTCCAGATGCCCGGCGTTACTGCCGGTGGTTCAGGCCCGGGCCAGAACACGATCTATATTCGCGGTCTGGCCTCCACAACTCCGAACCTGACCGTCGCGGGCGTGGCTGGCCTGGCCCCCAATGTCAGCTTCTATCTGGATGAACAGCCGCTGGCCCAGCCCGGCCGGAATCTGGACGTGTACGCCGCAGATATTGAGCGCGTTGAAGTCCTGTCCGGGCCGCAGGGCACGCTGTTCGGGGCCAGCTCCCAGGCAGGCACGGTGCGGATGATCACGAACAAGCCGTCCTTTGACGGCTTTGATGCGAACTTCAAGGCATCGACCGCCTTCACCGAAGGCGGTGAAATGAGCAACAGCGTCGAAGCGATGATCAATGTGCCGGTCAATGACAAGTTGGCCTTGCGCGGCGTCGTCTATAACGACACCCAAGGCGGCTATATTGATAATGTCGGCGGCATCCTGACCGTTGAAGACTCCGCGCGGTTTCGTCCGGAAAGCACGGTTCGCGCAAATGGCGTACCGGTGAATGCCCAGCGCGCTGGTTTTCAGGCCGGGGCAGACCTGTCCAATGTGAATTTCATCGCGGCGAACAATGGCAACATCGCCGAGAATGACATCAATGATACGACCTATCAGGGCTTCCGCCTTAGCGGCATGTATCGCATCAACGAAGAGTGGGATCTTCTGCTCTCTCACTCCCAACAAAAAATTGACGCCGAGGGGGTCTTTGCAGCAGATCCGGAGCTGGACGATTACGACATCGTTCGCTTCACACCGGAAAGCATTGAAGACAAGTTCCACAATACGGCCTGGACCCTCGAAGGCCGCATTGGCGCGCTGGAAGCCCTTTACACAGGCGCGTATACGGAGCGTACAACAGATCAGGTCGTCGATTATTCAGATTACCTGTTCGTTGGCCAATACCTGCCTTACTATATCTGTGACTACTCCGTGACCTATCCGGCTGCGGGTGCAGACCCGGCCGGTACGTGCTATGCGCCGAACCTTTCTGTAAACTCTCACAGCGAGACCAAGGTTCAGACGCACGAGCTGCGCTTCAACACACCGGATGAGTATCGTTGGCGCGCAACTTTTGGGGCCTTCTATAGCGACCTCGAACTGGCAGAGCGCAATGACTATGTCTATCCGGGCGTAGCCTATGTGGAGTATACGGACGGAACTGTAGGATTTGCGCCGAACTATCCGCTGACCAATACGGACGTGACAGGTCAGATCGGTGATGCCTATCCCGGCTATTACAGCGATCCCGGCCCATTCCCGGAGGGTGTTGGCTTCCGTAATGACGTGTTGCGTACCGACAAGCAGGTTGGCATCTTTGGTGAGACCACATTCGACATTACGGATCAGTTCGCCCTGACACTGGGCGCGCGGTATTATGATGTGGAAGTGGACCTTGAAGGCAGCGCCAACTCTTCCTTCTACAATTTGTTCACCGAAAGCGACCAACAGGTGTTCGGCACAAACATCTCCTGGCTGTACGGCCCGGATGGTCCCGAAGAGGCACCTGACAAGGCAGCCACGGATGGCGTGATCATGAAGGCGACTGGAGAATGGACGCCAACGGATGACCTTCTGTTCTATGCAACATATTCCGAAGGCTTCCGCGCGGGCCTCTTGAATCGTCCCGGCGGCACTCAAGGCCCGGGCAATTATGTCGTGCCTTACGCCGTAGATACGGATGAAGTGAAGAATTACGAACTCGGCTGGAAGACCGAACTGTTCGACAATTCCCTGCGCTTCAACGGCTCAGCCTTTTTCGTGGAAATCGACGGGCTTCAGACGACCATTTTTGATCCGTCCATCGTGAACCTGTTCTATTCCGACAATGCTGCAAATGCAGAAATTCGGGGCCTTGAGGGCGACTTCACGTGGGCACCGGCATCGGTCGATGGTCTGACCGTGGCGGGTGCCTTCTCCTTGCTCGACACGGAGATCACGGAGGTTCTAGTTCCAACTGATGATGTGGTTGAGGGCGGAGAACTCGCCTTCGCACCTGCCTATCAGGGCAATGTGCGCGTCCGGTATGAATGGGATCTTGAACAGGAAATCGCAGGCCAGCGCCTAACGGCTCACGTCATGCCGCAGCTTGTGTTCTCCGACAGCTCCTACACGGATGTCATCGAGATCAACAAGATGGAGCTTGATGGCTATGTGACGCTCGGTGGTACGCTGGGTGTTACGGCCGATAATTGGGGCGCCGAACTCTACGTGAAGAATCTGACAAATGAGTATGCCGAACTTGGTGGCAACTTCATTTTCGATCGCGAGCGGGTCACCCCAATGCGGCCCCGGACGATTGGCGTCCGTGTGTCCTACAGCTACTAAGTCAGACACGACTTGATCCAACGACAGCGTCCTGACAGCTTCAGGGCGCTGTTTTTTCATTCATGGGAGCGTATGATTAGCTGATGACCGCTGCAACTGATCCGGAAACCGATCTTCGTCAGGCACAAAAGGCCATGCAGGCCGGAGATTTTGCCAGGGCCAGACAGATCACGGCAGATGTGCTTGCCGGCCATCCGGGACACCGGGACGCGCTCTATATGGCGGCGGTCTGCGCGCGCTATGAGAACCGGCATGATGATGCGTTTGACCGTCTTGCGGAATTGAAAGCGGCGTCACCGGATTATGGCCGGGCCTATCAGGAAGAGGGGCACCTTCGGCGCAAGCTGGGTGATGCCCCTGGCGCTCTGGCTGCGTTCGAGCGCGCCACACGCTACAATCCTTCCCTCATCGCCAGCTGGACAGCGCAGGCAGAACTGAATGACCAGGCCGGCCGCGTGGAGGCGGCAACAAATGCAAAAGCTCAGGCCGTGCGGCTTCAGGGCCTGCCACGCGAATTGCTGGCGGTGACGAACCACATCCATGAGGGGCGCGTCTTCCGGGCAGAGGAAATCGCCCGCGCATTCCTGCGCAAGAACCCGACCCATGTGGAGGGTATGCGCCTGCTTGCCGATATCGGTACGCGCCTTGGGGTGCAGGAAGACGCAGAATTCCTTCTCGAAAGCGCCGTCGAGCTGGATCCCGACAATATCCAGCTGCGGCTCGACTATATTCAGGTGCTGCGCAAACGGCAGAAATTCTCAGACGCGCTGGAGCAGGCAAAGATCCTGATGGCCCGGGAGCCGGGCAATCCCGTCTTCCAATCGCACTACGCCATCGAAAGTATGCAGGCGGGTGATTATGAAACCGCACTCGACTATTTTGACCGTATCCTGAAAGCCTTACCGGAAGACCCGGCGACACTGGTCTCCCGCGGACATGCCCTGAAAACCTATGGCCGTACGGAAGATGCCATTGCCTCCTACCGCGCGGCGACGAAAGTTGCTCCGGGGCAAGGCGACGCCTGGTATGGCCTTGCAAATCTGAAGACCTATGCTTTCAGCGAAGAGGAACTGACGCGCATGGAGGCGCAAGCCGCCTCGCCTGATATTGACCACATGTCCCGCATTCACATCGCCTTTGCGCTGGGCAAGGCGCATGAAGACCGCAAGAACCATAATAAGGCCTTTGAAGCTTATGCGTTGGGCAACGCGCTGAAACATCAAACCGTGCGCTACACCACCGAGCAGATGCAGGCAGAGTTCGACTTACAGAAATCCATCTGCACACAGGATCTTTTTAAGGCTCAGAGTGGTAAGGGGTGTCCAGCCCCGGACCCGATCTTCATTCTGGGGCTGCCCCGCGCAGGCTCCACCCTGATCGAGCAGGTCCTCGCTTCCCACCCTCAGGTGGATGGTACGCTGGAACTGCCGAACATCCTGTCACTGGCACATCGCCTTCGCGGTCGGAAACAGCTGACGGATCGCGAGCGCTATCCCCGCGTCCTGCACGAATTGTCTGCGAAGGATTTGAAAGCGCTGGGTGAGGAATATATCGAAACGACCCGTATCCACCGGCAGGGGGCGCCCTTCTTCACAGACAAGATGCCGAACAATTTCCGCCATATCGGCCTGATTCATCTTATCCTGCCAAATGCCAGGATCATCGATGCCCGACGTAACCCGATGGATTGCTGTTGGTCTGGCTATAAACAGCTCTTTGCGGAAGGGCAGGAGTTCACCTACAGCCTGGATGACATCGGCCATTATTATCGCGGCTATGTCGATCTGATGGACCATTGGGACCGCGTCTTGCCGGAAGACCGCATTCTGAGGGTTCAGCATGAAGACGTACTGGATGATCTGGAAAGCCAGGTGCGGCGCATTCTGGACTATTGCGGCCTGCCCTTCGATGCGGCCTGTGTCGACTTCCACAAGACAGACCGGGCTGTGCGCACAGCCAGTTCCGAACAGGTGCGACGCCCCATCAACAAAAGCGGACTTGAACAATGGCGCCCCTATGAGGCACATCTGGAGCCATTGAAAGCCGCGCTGGGGCCAGACCTCGCGCCCCAATAAGGTTCGCGCGTGTGACCTCACGATCAGATGACGCCCTCACCGCCCTGCGCAAGATTCAGCGCATGACAGAGATAGCCTCAAAACGGCTGGCCCAGACAGCCGGGCTGACGCCCTCGCAATTGACCGTCTTGCGCATGCTGGCAGAAGGCGAAGACCTGTCCGCAGGCCATGTGGCAGAGGCGACACAGCTTAAGCATGCCACAATAACCAGCCTTATCGACAAATTGGAAGCGCGCGGAATGATTGCGCGGTGGCGCTGTGATACCGACCGCCGCCGCGTCTGGCTGCGTCTGTTGCCACCCGGTCAGGCCGCTCTCGCTGAAGCTCCTGATCCGCTGCACAAGACATTCTCCAAACGCTTCGACATCTTGCCGGACTGGCAGCAATCCATGCTCGTTTCCGCCCTGGAACACGCCGTCACCCTGCTCGACGCCGAAACCCTGGACGCCGCCCCCGTGCTCGACATAGGCGAACTCGACCAAACAGAGAAATAAGGGCGCGCCGGGAAGCGGGTAGATAGAACCTGTTTGCCCTGGCGACTGTTAATCTCTCTTTGCTCGCTAGCTCCCAGTCAGGGCGCTCTTGAGGCGAAGGCTATCGCCCCGCGTCGACAGGAAAATCAGGCTCTCAGTAGCAGCGGAAACGATAGCGCTGAGCGCCAACTGGGCCGCCGCTACACAATTGCGCGATAGGGTTTCCCAACTCGCTCGACTGACGCTCAGTCGATGATCACGCGCCTTACCTGGCGGAGTTCGCTACGCGGACATTCCTGTTCGTCGTAATGAGGCTGAAGCCAACACCAAATTCACCTCAGGTTTGCCTTCAGAAAGACGTGCATACTCTCCGGCGCGCGACCAAGGATCTTGCCAAGCGTCGGATCAACGGTTTCGAATTCGCCCGCTCGTGCTGCACGATAGTATCCGAGCATGACTGCTACGGAGCCTTCGGGAACGTTGCTCCTTTGGGCATTCGCTTCCATCTCCTTCTCGCTAATGAATGTTCGGGAAATCGCTTTGCCCGTGATCACACTCGCCAAGCGTGCAAGATCGGCAAGGTCCAGCGCCTCGCCGCCAGTGAGCGGCGGCGTCGGGCCGTCGATCACTTCGACCCCTGCCAGCAGGGCGGCGTCGATGGCGGCCAAATCGTTATGAGTCGTCCAAGCGACTTTGCCGTCCTGTGGCGCAGCAATTGTCCCCGCTTCCAAGCCACGGGCATTCATCATGAGCGCGCTTGCCGCGTAGAAACCGTGGCGTAAGGCGGTCCAGGCCAGACCTGATTCCGCCAGCATTTTCTCCGTGGCGGCATGATCTCGGCCGGGCGGGAAATGAGAGGTTGCAGAGCTGGACACCTGACTCGTGTAGAGGACCCGTTTGACTTCAACCTCACGCGCCGCCGCCAGCGCCGCAGCGTGCTGCTTCAACGGATCGCCTCCCGTCGCAGCGGCGTTTGAGGAAACAAGCAGCAGGCGTTCCGCCCCCTCCCAGGCATGGACTAGGCTCTCGGGATGGTCGTAATCCCCCCGGCGCACCCGGACGCCAAGCGCTGAAAGATCCGCGACTCTCGCGGGATCGCGGACGCTGACGCCGATGCGTTCGGCGGGTGTATGCAGTAATAGATTGTCGATGATCTTGCGGCCGAGTTGGCCGGAGGCACCTGTAACGATCAACACGAATTGGTCTCCTCAAAGTGTGTATCGGGGCGAGCTGCGCCACCTGATTGTGGGCTTGGAATCTAGACTGACTGTTCTCCCAACCTTTGATAATCCGCAGAATTTGGAATAAGTTGTTCTTCATGAAGAACAATGTTCCGCCGAATGATCTCCGGGTGTTTCTAGCGGTTCTCAACGAAGGCGGCTTCCGAGCGGCGGCCAAACGTCTGGGCGTCGCGCCTTCGAAGGTCAGCACCACAGTATCGCGGATCGAGGCCAAACTCGGTGCGCCGCTTCTCGTGCGCACAACGCGAAGCGTCCGAGCCACTGAACAGGGACGTGCCTTGGCAGACCGCATTGCTCCACTTTTGGCCGAGGTGGACCAGGCCTGTATAGAAACGGCGAATTCCACAGGTCGGGTAAGGGGTCGGTTGAAGCTGAACGTTCCCGGCGCTGTCATGCCGGATATCCTGCCTCCTATTCTTACGAAATTTCAGCGCAAACATCCTGAGGTGGAGGTCGAGATCGTGGTCGAGAACGACCTGGTCGATATCGTCGCGTCGGGATGCGATGCAGGCATCCGGTATGGCGCCTCTTTGGAAAAGGACATGGTCTCCATTCCCATCGGCCCGTACGTCCAGCAGATCGCGCTGGCGGCGGCGCCTGCCTATCTGGAGGAGCGAGGCTGCCCGCAGAGCCCTGGTGAGCTGACACTTCACGACGCGATCCGATATCGGTTTCATGGTGGACCACTTCTGCCATGGATGCTGAAAAACGGGGATGAGACGATCAGAGTGGAACCGGTCACGCGGCTTACGATCAGCGTGAACGCCATGAACACCGGGCTGAGTTATGCCCGGGCCGGATTAGGCATTATCGGGATGTTCCGCAATTGGCTTGAAGATGACTTTGCGGCTGGAACCCTTGTTCCGGTCCTCGCAGATTGCTGGTGCCATCAAGAGGGGCCGCGTTTATACTATCCTAGCCGCCTCACACCCACCCCTTTGCGGGCCTTCATTGAGACTTGCCGTGCCAATTGAGATTCAAATCGTGCTCGATCAGAAACGAGCATGGCTTGAAGATTTTTGAAAAATTTTGATTTTTTAAGAAGGTGGCGCACCGGGGAAGGTGAAGATGGGAACTGGTGCGTGATTATCCCGAAGACCTAATCAGCTGCAGACTGGTCCACTGGCATATTCAGAAAGAGCTGTCATTGGACACATTTTCCTTCAGACATTTTACTGGGTTACGCTACGCGCCTTTTTAGTCTCGCGCACGGGTGGAAGACCGAAGAGGCGCCGATATTCCCGCGTGAACTGCTGTACGCTCGCATATCCGACCGCAAAGGCGGCCGTACTGGACGTCTGGCCCTTGGCCAGCATTAGTCGCCGGGCTTCAATCAGGCGCAGCTGCTTTTGAAATTGGAGCGGCGATAGCGAGGTCTGCGCCCGGAAATGATGGTGGAAGGTGGAGGGGCTCATCCCCGCCACGTCGGCCAACCGCTCTACCGAAATGGCCGATGCGAACTCCGCGCGGATGACCTTGATGGCGCGGGCGATGCGCGCCGTTTGGTTGTCGGGAAAGCCGAGATGGGCAATCGCCTCCCCGTGGCGCCCTGCCAGCAGCCAGTGATGCATTTCCCGAACCAGCGATGCCTGCAGCACCGGCAGAGAGTCAGGACGATCATGCAAGTTTATCATGCGCAGCGCCACATCCGACACCTCATCATCGGTGCACTGTGGCGCTACCGGACAGGCAAGGCCCGGCGACGTGCTCATTTCGGCCCGGCAATCGGCAATCAAAGCCGGGTCAAGCCGGAGCGAGAATGACAGGTAGGGCGCGCGCTGTTCCGCCTTGGTGATGCGAGTAAGCGTTGGAGTGTTTGACGAAACAATCATCGAATCGCCAGCGGCAACAGTCAAAGACATCCCGCCCGTGGTCACATGCTTGGCGCCCTGCGTCACCAGGCAGACCAGCGGACGCTCGATTGCATATTTGACATCGCGAGTGCCCGTCGCGCGAAAGAGTGTCATGCCGGGAATGCGTGTGCGGGCGATCCCATCGGCGTCGGCATGGACCCGCGTGAAGCGATCTATGGCTGCGGTCAGCGCTACATTCATCCATTTCATCTATTGCAAGACGCCCGGCGGTGCAAAAAATTCCGGAGGAATAGGCAAAAATAGCGGGGTTTGAGGCCCCCACATATCCCGGGAATGCATAGGATCGGGGGAGGCAATCCGGCACGACAGATATAAGGAGATGGAAAATGGCTGACGCGAATGGAGCAGACCGCCACGAAGGCGTGAAAATGACGGGCAAGGACGGCGCCGACGGTCCGAAAGCCTTCCTCATCTTGATCGAGGCCAAGCCAGGCAAGGAGCAGGAAGTGATCCGCATGCTGGCAGATATTCGCGAGTGCGTAGAAACAGAGCCCGCGACCGGCCCTTGGTATGCCGTTCAGCTCTCTGAAACCAGCTTTGCTATTTATGAGGTCTTCCCGGATATTGCCGGTCGCGATGCGCACATCGCTGGCGGCGGCGGCGAGATTTTCAGGGATGTCGAACGCATGAATTCAATTCTGTCGAAACTGGCGCATGTGCAGAAAGTCGACATTCTCTTGAGCAAGAAACTGTTCGCCTGAACATTCGTGCAGCATGGAAAGTCCAGCATGTTCGACTAACTCATGAGCCTCGCCGTGAACGTCTATTGTCGGCGGATTCCTGCCTCTCAGCCGTCTGATGTCGTCACAGACCCGACTGGGGAAACTATGAAATGAAAATCGCGTTCTAGGCGAATGGCGCACCCAAGAAGGTGAAGAGGGGAACATCTACGTCGTCACGGTGAAGAGATAAGGGAATCTCCCACAAGATTCTCGCTTATTTGGGGAATGGCGCACCGGGGCAGGTGAAGAGAAGAACTGGTATCTTATCGCAATCCTGAGACCCGTCTCGGCGACAAGTTGATTCCCATCCTTTCTCGTAGCAACTTCTTTGCTTAGAACAGGCGACGATAGCAGTGATGAGTAAGTCGGTGAAAAAGTATGATCGCGTGCACATCGTCCAGACGATGGCTAAGCATTTTCCGTTTTGTCCTGAAGAGAGCATTGATGAGATTGTCGCTTGGGTCACAGATCGCAGTTGGACAAAAAGGACGCGTATCGTGACGGCTGTTTCTATAGCTGTGCATACGCACATCCGGCATCGGCATACTGATTACGAGCGCCATCTCAAGATCCACAAAATGACTCGAGATTAGGCGCGTCAAATCGTTCAAGATGAAGTGAATGATGTTTTTACGCTTTGGCATCTGGGTGCTTGCGTACGGTCCGCTCCCAATACTCATGCGCGAGCCCTCCCTTAGCTGCTCGCCCAACAAGGAAAAACTGGCGCGCCGGGGTGGATAAAATTGGGGCCACCTATTTGATAGTTTGTTTGCAGGCAGAGTGCTTAACGGAAGTTGCGCTGCAATAACTTCGACAGCGCTACAAAGTATATGGGCGCCCCAGAGGGCGCCCATTTTGTGGTATTCACCTTGTTAACGGAGAGACCACACTTCCTGATCCGAATAATAAAGCACAAATCCTTGCTTCTGGAAAGTGGAAATGATTGCTTTCCAAAAGAGAATGGGGCCAGATGTATTCATCTATTGGTGCGGGATGCACAGTTGCCTTTGGAGTAATCGGCCCAAAGCAATAGCAATCATCTCCGCTATTACTAAGTGAGGGTAGCAGATGACAGCATGGCGTCTGGGACTGGATGTTGGCTCAAACTCGATTGGGTGGGCTGCAATAGAGTTAGACGCTAACGGGCGTCCTTGTGGCATTCTTGAAGGTGGAAATGATAAGCAATTTCTACCTGGTGCAGGCGCCCGAATATTCCCCGACGGTCGGAACCCCAAGGATAAACAGTCCCTCGCCGCGCAAAGGAGAGTTCCCCGGGGAATGCGGCGCAATCGGGACCGGTACCTGCAAAGACGCGAAGATTTCTTGGGGGCGCTTGTCGGATTTGGCCTGATGCCTGCCGATGAAACAGAACGTAAGACACTGGAAAACCCGACCGGAAGAAAACGCAATCAAGACATCGAAATTCGCAAGAATTTCGATCCTTGGTGCCTGCGTGCCCGCGCTTTGAATGAGCCGCTTACCCCTTTCCAGATCGGTCGTGCCCTGTTTCACCTCCAACAGCGACGTGGATTCAAGTCGAACCGGAAAGCTGACAAGGAAGCTAAAGATGGCAAAATCTCCAAAGGGGCCGCTGAAACGCTAATGCGGATGCAGGAGAAAAATGCAAGGACATTGGGCGAGCTTTTCGGTCGCCCCAGACTCGAAGGCAACTTACAGGCATCTACTCGCGCGCGTTTGAGCGGTGAAGGCACGAAAGCTTTCTACGATTTCTATCCCACGCGTGAGCTGATCCTGGATGAATTTGATAAAATCTGGCAGGCGCAAACGCCTCATCACCCGGCCTTGCTGACGCGTGTGGCCCACGACAAACTATACAGTATTTTGAGCTTTCAGCGTCCGTTGAAACCCCAACCCGTTGGCCGTTGCACATTGGAACCGGAAACTGACCTGCGCGCGCCCTGGGCACTACCATCCTCCCAGCGCCGGAGAATCTATGAAACACTGAATGCGATGCACTATCGCAAACCCGGCGAAGCGGCGGAATGGCTGACAAGAGAACAACGGAATCTTCTGGCTGAAAAAGCGCTCGCTAAGAAGGATTTGACCTTCGATGCCATGCGTACAGCGTTGAGGTTTCATGATGATGTGAAGTTCAGCATTGAATCCGAAAAACGTAAGAAGATTGAAGGCGATCATACAGCAGCCATCCTGGCAAATAAAAAACTCTGGGGTAAAGAATGGCGCAAGCTTCCTGTTGTGGAGCAAGAGGCAATTGTCGAGCTGCTTCTGGGGCTGGAGCCTCTAACAGAGAAGACGCCGGTCCATGTCCGGCAGGTTGCGGAAGCTGTCATGGGGCAAGCGGCAAAGACCTTTGCGATTGCTCGCAGCGAGGCGGAACACATGCTGACAAGCAGCGATCCTGATGTGCTCGCAAACTGGTTGTCTGAGCGGTACGGGCTATCTCCTGAAAACGCTTCCAATGTAGTGGAAGCCAATTTGCCGGACGGCCATCAGGGCCTCGGGCGCTGCGCCAATGCGAAAGTACTGGCACAACTCATGGCAGATGATTTGCCGGTCTATAGTGAAGCTGTCATACGAGCCGGATATAGGGATCATCGCGCCATCGAAGGCCAGGGCGAGGTTCATGACCGGAAGCTGCCTTATTATGGTGAGGTTCTTGAACGCTCTGTCGCATTCGGGACCGGAGATCCACGCGACCCGCTGGAGAAGCGGGTCGGCAAGATAGCCAACCCGACCGTACACGTTGCATTGAACCAATTGCGGAAGGTGGTGAACCGCCTGATGGACCGTTACGGAGCTCCCGCCGAAGTCGTGATTGAATTGGCTAGGGACCTTCCGCTGGGCGCCGAAGACAAGCGCAAACTGGAACGCGAGCAACGGGATAATCAGAATGCAAATGAACATCGTGAGAGAATTCTGAGGGAACACGGCGTTCGGAACACTTATGTGAACCGGTTGAAGCTGCGTCTTTTTGAGGAACTAACCCGCGGCAAGGCCACAAATGGCCGATGCGTGCTAAGTGGTGAGCAATTCGGTTATGCAGCATTGCTATCTGACAAAATTGAAATCGACCACATCTTGCCCTTTGCCCAGACGCTGGACGACAGTTTCAACAACAAGATTCTCGTGACGCGGCAGGCAAACCGGGACAAGGCGAGACGCGACCCGTACACATTTGCTCAGGAACAAGCCGGCTACGACTGGGAAGAAATTTCCGCACGTGCGGCTGACCTCCCTCCCCAGAAAAGCTGGCGGTTTTCGCCGGACGCCATGGAGCGCTACGAAAACGAGGAACGCGATTTTCTTGATCGCCAGCTCAACGATACAAAATATATTGCGCGCCTGACACGCACCTACCTTGGCGCAATTTACGGTGGCGGCGACGAGGCCGTGAAGCATGTCTGGGTTACGCCCGGTCGGTTGACATCGGACCTGCGCGCTGTCTGGGGACTTAACCGGATACTTGATGGCAATAAGGCGAGTGATGAGCCCGATGCCCCTTCGCGCAAGAATCGCGACGATCATCGCCACCATGCTATCGACGCAATTGTTGTTGCCCTGACGGATCGCGCGATGCTGAAGAAAGCTGCCGATCATGCGAGGGGGCAAGATCCGGAGGTTTCTACAGAACGCATGCTGGCTGCACTGCGTGAGCCCTGGGAGGGCTTTCGGGAGGATGTCGAAACGCATGTGAACGCCATTGTCGTGTCCCATAAGAAAGATCATGGGATTGAAGGTCAGCTCCACGAGGACACGAATTACGGGGTCGTGCAAAACCCACAGGGTGATGGGCAGAAACTAGCCACCCGCAAACCCATTGTTTCATTTGAGAAGTATGGCCAGTTGCAGGACATAGCGGACAACCGTATCCGGGAAGAACTCATGGAACGGACCTACGGGTTATCGGGGGCGGATTTCAAACAGGCACTCCATGACTATGTGAATGAACAGAAGCCTGGCAAGCGAACCAACCCTCGCAGGGTGCGCGTTCACAAGCCGGTAACGGAGTCAACGCCCGTACGCCAGATTCGGCATGGCGGGACGGGCGAACATCGGCGGGGTGTGCTGGCGGCCGAAAACTATTGTCTCGACATTTTTGAGACGCCAGACGGCAAATGGCAGTGTCGCGAAATATCCCGCTTCGATGCCAACCGCCTTAATGGAAGCGATCAGGTGGCGGTACCAGGCTGGATGAAGGACAACCCGGAAGCCACACTCGTTATGCGCTTACGAAAAGGTGATACGCTTGCGGTCGAAGATGTGCCGGGTGAAATCGAGTACAAGCGTGTCGTCAGATTGGAACCCAGTGCAAACCGCGTAAGGTTGGCGAGGGATCGAGAAGCTGGCGATTATGAGAAACGCCACACCGACAGGGACGATCTGTTCAGCTGGGACTTTGCGACAATCTCGAAGCTTAAAGCCCGAAGGGCACGGCTTGTGCATGTAGACGAGGCAGGAAGGGTCTTCGATCCAGGGTTGCGTCATGCCGGGACAGATTGTCGAGATATCAAGTAATGGAATCCACCTTTCGGTGGAACGGGGTTTTCTGAAGCTCAGCCGCGAAGGTGAAAAGCTTGGCGAAGTTCCGTTTGATAATATTGACGCCGTAGTCGTTCATGGTCACGGGGCCACCTTCTCTGCCAATGTTTGTGCTCGCCTGTCAAATCAAGGTGCACCGCTTATTGTTTGTGGCAACAATCATAGCCCTGTCTCAGTGGTTTGGCCGATACAGGGACACCACGCCCAAGGTTATAGGCTTCAGGCTCAGGCAAATGCGTCTCTGCCCCTGAAGAAACGGCTTTGGAAGGATATTGTATCCGCAAAGATCGCAGCCCAGGCTGCTGCGCTCAATCACACCGGGAACCCTCTGCCGGGGTTAAGACTGATGGCGCGAACGGTTAAATCCGGAGATTCGGAAAACATGGAAGCGCAGGCTGCGCGTCGTTACTGGAAGCATCTTTTTGGAGAAAGCTTCAGGCGGGACAGGCAGGCAAACAATCAGAATGCGTTTCTGAACTACGGCTACACGGTGTTGAGAGCAGGTACGGCCCGCGCCATTCTTGCCGCAGGTTTGCACCCCTCTCTTGCTATAATGCACGAAAGTCGAGGTGAGGCGCTACGGCTTGCCGACGATCTGATGGAGCCTTTCCGACCTTGGGTCGATACCCTAGTACATGATTTGATAGAAAGGGGTGAGAGCGAGTTGACACTGGAGAACAAGAAAGCTCTTGCGGATGTGCTCCGCCTCGACATGCAGGGACCGAGGGGAGCATCCCCACTTCAAGTTTGCATCGACCGTATGGCTTCCTCACTAGCGCGAGTTTACCTTAAGGAACAGTCTGCGCTCGAATTCCCTGGCCCTCCCTTCGCACTCGCCCGGTCGGCGCCGTGAGTCAGCTCAGTGGGTATAGAATTATGTGGGTTATGGTCATGTTCGATTTGCCCGTTCTGACAAAGAGCGAAAGAAAGCGAGCTAATAAATTTAGGCTTTTTTTGCGCGACATTGGCTTCAGTATGGCGCAGCTATCGGTTTATATGAAAGCTGTAAGCGGGAGCGATGGTGTTGATGCTATTTGTAGGAAAGTCGAGGCTGAGGTCCCACCTGGTGGAGTGGTCGATATATTACAATTTACCGACAAACAGTATGAGAACATCATTTGCTTCCGGAACAAAAAGAGACAGGCGGCGAATCAATCTCCAAGCCAATTGGCGCTCTTCTAAGCAAGCGTCGTCGTTTTTACACACACAATTAAAAGAAAAAGCCCCGGAAATCCGGGGCTTATCCATATATGGAGGTTAGCCGATCAGGAAGTGTGGGCCAACCGCAACTGGCATGCCGCTGGATGTCATTGACCGGTTAGGTTAGCCGATCAGGAAGTGTGGGCCAACCGCAACCCAGAAGCAGCTGAGCTTTGCCCAGCTTCCAGGTTAGCCGATCAGGAAGTGTGGGCCAACCGCAACAGACAAGCTGAGCGCGCGCGTTGCGGAAATAGGTTAGCCGATCAGGAAGTGTGGGCCAACCGCAACTTCGCCGGGTGGATCGGTCCCTTCGTGGCCAGGTTAGCCGATCAGGAAGTGTGGGCCAACCGCAACAGGACGTCCGCATTCTCTGCGGCGATCACCAGGTTAGCCGATCAGGAAGTGTGGGCCAACCGCAACCTTGCGGGTCATGCCCATGAAGGTCATGCCAGGTTAGCCGATCAGGAAGTGTGGGCCAACCGCAACGGTAAAGGGACTACCGCCATAACCCCGGACAGGTTAGCCGATCAGGAAGTGTGGGCCAACCGCAACGTCGCCCGCTGAAGGGTCAAACCCCTCTGTAGGTTAGCCGATCAGGAAGTGTGGGCCAACCGCAACAGGCCTTTGTTGTGGCCATGGTCATGCGCCAGGTTAGCCGATCAGGAAGTGTGGGCCAACCGCAACCGCCAACGGATGAGGAGCTGGCCTGGTGGTAGGTTAGCCGATCAGGAAGTGTGGGCCAACCGCAACGATTACGCTATGACTATTGCCAAATTTGGTAGGTTAGCCGATCAGGAAGTGTGGGCCAACCGCAACGGATTTACCGGGGCAGACAATAACAGTCTTAGGTTAGCCGATCAGGAAGTGTGGGCCAACCGCAACGACTTTGACGATCCCTTGCCAGAGGGCCTAAGGTTAGCCGATCAGGAAGTGTGGGCCAACCGCAACAGACCGAAGGTGTAGTCAGTTTGCAGAGTAGGTTAGCCGATCAGGAAGTGTGGGCCAACCGCAACCTCAAGAAAGGCATCGCGCTGTGTTGGAATAGGTTAGCCGATCAGGAAGTGTGGGCCAACCGCAACCAATCATCTATGCTTTCCAAATTGGTAGAGAGGTTAGCCGATCAGGAAGTGTGGGCCAACCGCAACAAAATTGTAGCGCAGGCCGCAGACAAGTAAGGTTAGCCGATCAGGAAGTGTGGGCCAACCGCAACCATGGGCGGCGGCTATTACCTCAAAGATGGAGGTTAGCCGATCAGGAAGTGTGGGCCAACCGCAACCTGCTGTTCGTCCACCCGCAATCGTCGGGCAGGTTAGCCGATCAGGAAGTGTGGGCCAACCGCAACCGGGCGTTTAGGTTCCTGAAGCCGGGGGGAAGGTTAGCCGATCAGGAAGTGTGGGCCAACCGCAACTTGACAAGTCCCCAGCGTCCAGACTGGATGAGGTTAGCCGATCAGGAAGTGTGGGCCAACCGCAACCTTCCGACCAGCAGCGCGCCGGATCGTGCAAGGTTAGCCGATCAGGAAGTGTGGGCCAACCGCAACTATTTCGGAGGCAATGCGAAAGGCTTCAGGAGGTTAGCCGATCAGGAAGTGTGGGCCAACCGCAACGCCCGATTTCAACACCCATGAAAGCCCCAAAGGTTAGCCGATCAGGAAGTGTGGGCCAACCGCAACTCATGGATAACACACCACAACTAGCGTTTTAGGTTAGCCGATCAGGAAGTGTGGGCCAACCGCAACGATAACGGCGACGCCTTCAACGCAGATGGCAGGTTAGCCGATCAGGAAGTGTGGGCCAACCGCAACGTAATTTGTTACCTCCCACTTACCTGTGTAAGGTTAGCCGATCAGGAAGTGTGGGCCAACCGCAACCGATTGGGACGCCGTTCGAAGCTTGTTCAGAGGTTAGCCGATCAGGAAGTGTGGGCCAACCGCAACTAAGGCTGCAGGCCTTTCCGAGAGTACAGCAGGTTAGCCGATCAGGAAGTGTGGGCCAACCGCAACTGACGTATGGAATGCACCCTGCCCGCGTGTAGGTTAGCCGATCAGGAAGTGTGGGCCAACCGCAACTGATCTTCAGGCAGCTCAAACTCTGGCCCTAGGTTAGCCGATCAGGAAGTGTGGGCCAACCGCAACGGAAAGTGTCCGGACGACCCTGTTGTTGAAAGGTTAGCCGATCAGGAAGTGTGGGCCAACCGCAACGAAGTAGCGCGAGAGCGCGGACCTCTCGCAGATAATTGATAATATACAGATTACTGAATTTTCTTATCCCATCGCCCGAATTCTGCAGATATATCCCTAATGAGAACATCAAACCCGGATGTCTCTCTGGGTAATTCCTGGCAAAACGCGACAGGTTCATTCTTGGCTGGCAGTGTTCCACAAAACTCCATGACCTCTGCAAATTTGCGTTTCGCTGAATCGACATCCCAGTTCAGACTGGCGCGTTTGCGCTTAACCTCACCTTCCAGCGAATAGAACTCGTTTTCCAGCCCGTACATTTCATTCTCAACCTTGTACCTCAGGTCATAATTCACGTTCATGGCGCTCATCGTTTCAAGCCGCTTCTCGCGTGTTTTGTATTGCTCCGAAAGCGCATCGTATTTGGACAAAACGGTGTCCATCCAGTCTGCCAGGGTTTCGGATTTGGTCTCGACATCAGCCACTACGGATAAAGCTTCACTGTAGGTTTCCGCTGCGCGTTCTGTTTTGCGCATCCACACAATCTGAACGCCAAGGTCATTCAGTTCCGCGAGTGTCTTGTTGCGCACCGATGCGTCAGATTTCCGGAACTCCCCCGCTCCGCCTTCCCAGATCAAATTAAGCGAGTTGCGTTCGAGCTTGCCGGAAAGGCTACGATCACCTTTCAGATTCAGGATCAGGCTATTCCGTGCAATAGAGCCTTCGATTTCTCTTGAACTGGAATGCACCTTTCCAGACTCGTCCACATAGTAGTGCTCATAGCGGCCAGCCAAGTTCCCTTCCGAGAGTTCGACCAGTTGGATTGCTTCGAAACTGATTTCATTTCCTCGCATGTACAGGCCGGTTGCATCCGCCGCCGCAGGCAAGGCAGAGCATGCAGCGAAGCCACAGGCCAAGAGCGCAATTCTTACTATCCAACCAAGCATCAGCTTCTTCCCCTTTCGCTGGAAGCAACCTCTCAAACTAACAACACAAAGCTTAATATGATGGATGTATCCAGTGGTTTAATTTGCCGCAAAATTGTGCGTTGCGCAGATGGAAGCGCGCGCACTCGTTGGATGGAATGTGAGACGGATTCGAGTCTCCCAGGGCGTTTCGCAGGAGCGCTTGGCCTTCGATGCCGACGTGGACCGTTCCTACCTTGGGGGCTTGGAACGCGGCGAGCATAACCCAACCGTCGATGTTCTTGAGCGAGTTGCGAACGTGCTGGATGTGCCCATTCGCGACCTATTCACAGAGTACGATCCCAAAGTCGGAGAGATTGAAGGTCTACCGCCCGGTCGCAAACCTCATGATCCTGACAGCTAGTCAACGCTAACACGTGCAGGCTACTTGAATGAGGTTCAATCTAATTATAGAATACGAATTCTGATTATATATTTGTTGGACGGCATGACACCTCCTGAGAAGGAATCCAACCGTAGGGGCCGCAAGCGTGTGGTCGCCAGCCTCGCAGAGACCAAAACACTTGCGCTGTACCGGGAAGGACGGAGGCTTTTAGCAAGTCATGACTATGACCAGATATCGGTCTCCCAGGTTTCAAAAGCCGCAGGAATATCCGTTGGGGCATTCTATGTCCGTTTCAAAGACAAAGACACCTTCCTGGCTTTCGTCATCGCAAACAGTTTTGCTCAATCGAGAGCCATTTTCCGGGAACAGGCTAATGCCCGGTATCTACCCAATCTTGCAGATGTGCTTATCGCTCAATTTTCGAACCTAAAGTTCGCAGGAGTTGTCCGCGCGGCTATAAAACTTGGGTTTCTGGACAAACAGCATCGTGAACCCTTTGATGAGTTCCTGACATTGGTTTCGCAACACTTGGCGGAGCTGTTGCTTGCAGATGTAAAGAAGGCGGAGCATCGGCAGCGGGTTGCCGCTTTCGACTCGGCACTGGCAATCCTTACGCATGCCGCGTTATTCATAGATTCCGATATCGATCTGCAAGAGATCGAAACCCAGCAGGTCATTATCGATCTGCTGTCTGCTAAGTCCGCTAGCGCAAAACCACTTCCTCCAAAGAAACGGAGTTCTGCTCGATCCGAAAACAAACTCCCCAAATCTGCCCGTGATTCGGAAAGCCTTCGCAAACCAAATGCGGATAAGGTCAAGAATCGTGGATCAACGCGCAGACCGAAGAAAATCTGATCCCGCACAAACTGTTTGGGTGCGTTATGTCCGAAGATGCTTCTGAAACTCAGGCTTCATTGCTGCCAGATTCTGATCTGGACGACATTGCACGCCAGTTAGAGTTTGAGCCTTTTGTACAAAATGTCCGCAATGAACTTCGCGTTGCAGCCAGGCGCTACGCCTTGGATCAGAAAATCTTTGGCAACTACGAGTCTTACCGCAAATCCGTTAGTGCAGACTACAAGCCACTGAAGCAGAAATTATTTGAGTTTCGCGCATTCCTGGAGCGCCGAGAATACGTTGATCTTGCCTCTGATCTTTATCTTGCCGCGCTTCACAGGAGTGAACCTGCGCCGGAGACGGACTTTCCTGAGATTACGGATTTTGAACGCACGCGCGGCGAACCGTACTTACTAGAACTAAAACGCCTATTGTCCTTGTTGGAAGATGCAACTGACATTGCATTGAACAATTCCGCCGTCCCGAAAGGCCGCAAGCCTGATTATCCCCTTCTGGGGCTGGTACGCCGCTTGTCTTATGTCTGGATAGAACTGCTAAAGCAGAAGTTCTCTATCGATTATCACAAGGGAAGCGGCCTTACGCCTACGTTTCAATTTGTAAAGTTGATTGTTCAGAGAATTATTCCCGACATTCGCGAAACAGAGATTGTCACGGCGATGCGGACAATCGTTTCCGAACTCAATCTGAAAGCCCCTGATCCCTCACAGGAATAGGCCGCCAATTCCGGCTCTGTTTCCTGCCAGCGCCTTTTGCGGCGCTCACTCCCTCATTCTGCTCTGATGAGCTGGCCCGGCAGACCGCCGGTCCGGATCAAGAGCGTAGAATTGAAAGCCAGGAAATCTCCCCGCAAAATCGATGCTCGGAAGCAGACCGCTTCCGGCTCGCGCTGTGTGGAGATCGAGGTATTCCCAGATCTTCCCATCACCGAAGCGGAACTTCAGATTGTCGAGACATATCTGTCGGCTATGATCCGGGACTTGCTGGATGAGGCAGAAGCCTCTGAGGAACTGATTGAGGGATAGTCCATGAAGCGGGCGGCAATCTATGTGCGGGTTTCAACAGGGAAACAGGCCGCAGGTGAACTCTCCATCCCCGATCAGGTCCGTCAATGTGAAGCCTATGCCGCGCAGAACGGCTATGAAGTCGTCAAAGTCTATACCGATGCAGGCGTCAGCGCCCGGACCGACAAGCGGCCTCAGTTTCAGGAAATGATCTCCCGCGCCGTTGCGCCCGATCACCCGTTCGATGCGATCCTTGTTCACAGCCAGTCCCGCCTGTTCCGGAACACAAAAGACCTGCTGGTCTATCGGTCCCTTCTGGATGAGCGGCAGGTTCGTTTTGTTTCGATCACGCAGGATCTGGGCGAAGGCGAGACCGCAGATATTCTGACAACGATGGTAGGCGCGCTGGATGAGTACCAGAGCAAGGAAACCGCAAAGCACGTTGCCCGCTCCATGATCGAAAACGCGAAGCAAGGGTTCTGGAATGGGGCTGCCGCACCATTCGGATTCCGCACCTATGCCGCCGAAACACGTGGCGCGCGGATCAAGAAGAAAATCGAGATCGATCCAGACGAGGCGGAAACCGTCCGGCTGATTTTCAAACTCTACGTCAGAGGCGATGGTACATCCGGCCCGATGGGGGTGAAGCGGATTACGACTTACCTGAATGGGCAGGGTTATGTGAGCCGCAGGGGCAAGCCGTTCCGGGTCCAGTTCATCGACAAGATTCTCAGGAACACTGCCTACATCGGTGAGCATTACTTTAACCGGACCGACTCGCGCCGGAAGACACCACGCCCAAGGGAGGAATGGGTTCTGTTCCCGATGCCGCGCATTGTGGAGGATGTCCTGTTCTATGAAGCGCAGGAGAAGCTGGATCGCCAGCATCCGATGAAAACCGCACCAAGGCTGGTTTCGAGCGATGTGCTTCTGACGGCTCTGGCAGTTTGCGAAGAGTGCGGCGCGCCGATGCGCAAGCTCTCCGGCAAGAGCGGGCAATATCACTATTACCGTTGCTCTCAGAAAGCCGATGCCGGGCAGACAGCCTGTAAGGGCGTGTCGATCCCGATGCAGGAGCTGGACGATATTGTCATCAATGCGCTGGAAGGTTCAGTTCTCGAACCGAAGCGCCTGCGCAAAATGACTGAAATGCTGCTCGCCCGCGCACAGGAGCGCGGACGCTCTGCCAAAGAGCAGCGCAAAAAGCTGGATGGCGAGAAGCGGAAAGCTGAGGCCCAGGTCACAAACCTCTACACGATGGTTGGCAGCGGCGAATTGTCGATGGACGGTACCTTGTCGGCACACATCCGCGAACAACAGGACAAGGTTGAGCGTCTGAAACGGCAGATTGCGCTGCTGGATCGGGAGCGGAGTGCGCCTGTCGATAAGCTTGGCGACAAGGTCGTGGAGAGATTCGGGACTGCTGTTTCGCAGGCTCTCAGAAATCCGGACAATCGCCAGTTTGCGAAAGCCTATGTCCGCACGCTTATCAGCAAGATCGAAGTTGGCGAAAAACAGATAAGAATCAGCGGTCCGAAGGACGCCATTGCCCATCAGGCCATGTCTTTTGCCACGAGCGGTGAGTTAGTGCCTGCTTTTGCACAGGAATGGCGCACCTAGGAGGAGAAAGTTCGAACACCTTGTTCGATATTCTCGCTCAATGGAATCAGGTGCTTAGCGCAATCCAAATCCCTGCAAATGCCCCCGAACGGGACATTTGCGGGGTGGCGCGATGACGACAAAGACACCTCCCTTTTCCCTCAGACTGACTTTTGAAGAACGCGCTAGGCTTGAAGAGCTGGCTGGCGACATGCCACTTGGGGCGTATATCCGCCGCAAGGTCTTCGACGGTCAGGGGCTCAAGAAGAAACGTGCACGGGCTCGGTCTCGCCGCCCGATCAAGGATGAGCAGAAGCTGGCGCAGGTACTGGCCATGCTTGGCCAATCGAGGATCGCCAACAATCTGAACCAGCTCGCCAAGATGGCAAATCTCGGTACGCTTCCCGTTCTCCCCGATACGGAACGCGACATTCGACGCGCATGCGCCGACGTGGCGCTGATGCGGCGGGAGCTTCTTCGCGCGCTCGGCCATCGTACCGATGTGGAGCCGTCATGATCCTGAAAGGATCACAACGAAGCGGCGCAAAGCAGCTCGGGCTGCATCTCCTCAAGACTGAAGAAAACGAGCATGTCGAGCTGCACGATATTCGCGGCTTCATGTCCGATGATGTCGTTGGCGCGCTCCGCGAAGCCGAGGCCATCGCGAAAGGCACAAAGTGCCGACAGTTCATGTTTTCGGTGTCTCTGAATCCGCCCGAGAACGAGCGTGTCCACGTTCGCACCTTCGAAAAAGCACTGGAAGCCATCGAAGAGAAAAACGGCCTGACGGGCCAGCCGCGCGTCGTCGTCTTCCACGAGAAGGAAGGACGCCGCCACTGTCATGCGGTATGGAGCCGGATCGACCCCGAAACGATGACCGCCAAGCCGATGTCGTTCTACAAGAACAAGCTTCGGGAAGTCTCGCGCCAACTCTATCTTGAGAACGGCTGGCAAATGCCGCGCGGCCTGATCGATCCGAAGGACCGCGACCCACGCAACTTCTCGCTTGATGAATGGCAGCAGGCCAAGCGGATCGGACGCCATGCGGGCGAACTGAAAGAACTGATACAGGAAGCCTGGGCGACTTCGGATTCAGCGCGCACCTTCGCGCACGCTCTCGAAGAGCGCGGCTTCTATCTGGCGCGCGGGGATCGGCGCGGCCATGTGGCTGTCACCTTCGAAGGTGAAGTCATTTCGATCTCACGGGCGACGGGCAAGAAGGCGAAAGAGTTGCACGCCCGTCTTGGAAAGCCCGACGCATTGAACAGCGTTGAGGAGACCCGCAAGCGCATTGCTGAAGATATTCTCCCGCGCATCAAATCGCATGTCGATGAAGCGCGCGCGTCCGCCCGTGCCGAAATTGATCAACTGAACGCGCGCCGAGTGGAGATGGCGAAGGCGCACGCTGATGAACGCGCCAAGCTGGACGCAGGCCAGAAGGCGCGCTTTGAAGCTGAAGCCCGCACAAGAGCGGATCGCTTCCGCAAAGGCATGATGGGCCTGTGGGATCGTCTGACAGGCAAGCGGGCTCAGCTCGAAAAACAGAACCAGCTTGAAGTGATGTGGGCGCTGCGCCGCGATCAGGATCAGCGGCAAATGACGATCAATACGCAACTGCACGAGCGCGGTGATCTTCAAAAGGAAATGAATGCTGCGCGCACTAAACATGCCCAAGCATTGCGCGCCCTGCATCACGATGCTGCCAACTATCGCCTGATGCGTCGTGGTGAAGAGCCCAAGGCAAAGACCGCCTTCGAACGCTTGGAAACGCTGCGAGTCGAACCGAAAAAGCAGCCGGAACGTCCACGATTCGATAAGCTCAAGGAGCGCAAGCCCGAGCGTCAGAGCCGTTCCACCACGTCGGCGCAGGATCGCTTGCGCAGACTCCGTGAGCAAAAAAGAGAAGGACCGTCCTATGACGGTCCTGATCTCGATATCTAGTGACTTTGATGACCAAGCACATTGCCCATATCATTCAGTGATTGGTTTCCAGCCTTCACCAACAACGCCGCCATCCAAGAAACCTAGAATCCTCTGATTTCTGGTTTCATACACACAGCCGCAGTACGAGCACCTAGATAAATCCATAGCGGGTTTTTTCAAATAATCCGACAGTTCAGAAAATTGGTCTACTTTGATCTTTTTTTGACGATTCTCGCCGCCACCAGAACAGTCTTTTGATGGACATCTACTCGGCATGGAAGAACCTCTCGCTGACTATCCAGCCTAGAAGCGAGAATGTCCCACCGACTATGATAGCTGTTGTTAGAGAGGTTAACAGAGTTGCGGAACTGGCCTCTATAGCTGGATTAATTGCAGATAAGGTGAAATGGTCCAGAAGCCCAACCAGAATTCCGAAGAAGACAGCCATATACCATTTTCTCAACGCAATACCGACCGCAAACCCTAAGAACCCAGCAATGCTCACGATCTTTGCAATCAACGCGCCAATAAAAAACCCAAATAATTCCATTTATACCTTCGTGTGTGGGCTAAATTGTCCCACACACAGAAAATGTAAGTCAACAGTTTCGGTTCAAAACAACGATAACTGACGCGCGGCTTCTTCGCGCTTCTTCCATTGCGGGGTCTGCGCTTCGTGCTCAAGCCACGCGAGCACGTAGGCAACGGCACCGCCATATTCGTCCGTGACATCGCTGTGCAGATAATGCGAGCGATAGCCTGTCTCGGTGATGGGGATTATCCCATCGCCGATGATATTGACTTCGATATGGTCGAATGAAGACCACTGGTGTCGATTATAGCAGATGCTTATCACGACACCGCGCCAGTCGATCTGACTGGTGACTGGGGCGCTCATGAGCGCCCCGCGTCGTTTGCAGGTGAAGCCGTGTCTTCAAGCGGTTCACGCAAGACGATGCGACCGCCGACAGGCAGGGATTCGAGCTGAAGCGTGTAGCCTTTGGCGTCCTTGTGCATCCAGGCTGCGCCGACTTTGTTCCAGAAGGATTTGTCGCCTTTCTGGGTGACGTGCCACGCCAGAAATTCCGGTGCGCGGAACTCGCGTGTGCGCTCTTGCGCGGTTTGGGTGTTGTTGCGTGCCATGATTGATCTCCTTTGTTCGGGTTGGCTTGCTAACGCCCCCCGATGAGACCGAAGGCAAAGGATCGCCGCGTCATGTCCAACACGGGTGAGGCTATCGCCGAGCTGGTGCGGGCAGGATATTGATGCGCGATCCGCGTTCGGTCAGGGGAAAGGCGAATTGCTGCAAGCCGTGCGCGGGCAAAGGTCCGTTCATGCTGCGCTAACTCCCGACACCGAATGTCTGTTCACGCGTTTCTCAGCGCCACTTTCCGATTGATTTCTAGTGCGTTACCCCGATTCATCAGCGCCTTCACTGGGCCATGGATGATGTGTGCGAGGGCCGAAAGGCCCTGAACGGTTCGGGGCCTCCTGACAATCAACAGGAGGTGACGATGAGACTCATCACACGCTTCGATGCAGCATCGCGCAGCACAGCCGAACTGCACGCCCTCTTACGCGAGGCTTTCAACGCATTTGCATCCGCTCCTCGCGGATCGATTGAA
This sequence comes from Alphaproteobacteria bacterium, assembly GCA_018222605.1. GTDB lineage: Bacteria > Pseudomonadota > Alphaproteobacteria > Caulobacterales > Hyphomonadaceae > Hyphomonas. The sequence continues at coordinate 68,367 of JAAEZZ010000012.1, read as the reverse complement.
CGCAGCAATGCTCTTGCATCGCTGCACAATATCGAGGCCGAACTGGCGGTACGCCCGCCAGGTCTATGAGGCCATCAACGCGGCTGGCTTGAAGGCCAGCCGCGAATTTTTCCCGATGATCACGCGACGTTGCTCACTTCTTCGATAATAGGCTGAAGCTCATGCAGGAAATCGGCGGCGCGCTGGGCATGGGCGGCGGCGCTGAAGATCGCGCGCTTGTCGTTTTGCAGGACCTTGAGCCAGCTCTGGATATACGCCGCATGATCGGCACGCGGTTCCGGCGCGAGTTCAAGGTCAGCGCATAGAAATGCTGCACCAAGTTCGGCGACAAGCTCTTCGCGCGCATAGCCTTCATCGCCCCAACGCTTGCGCCCGAATTCGCGGTCAAGGCGCTTGGGATGCTTGGTCCAGTGGGTCAGCTCATGCGCCAAGGTTGCATAGTAGGCTTGCGGGCTTCTGAAGGTCTCGAAGTACGGCATTTGCACATGATCACTGCCGCCGCTGTAGTGGGCAGAGTTGCCGCCGTGGCGAATTTCCGCGCCCGTGCTCGCAAAAAACTCTTCAGCATGCTGCATGCGGCGCGCTGGGTCGATGATCGCTTTCGGCTTGGTGTAGTAGTGTTCGGGCAAGCCTTCGATCTGCTCGACATTGAATACGCTGTATCCCTTCATGAAGGGGATTTTGCGCTCCTCCTCGCTGCCGTCGTCCTGCTCCTCGGTCTTGGTGATCGTGTTCGCATAGACAACAAGATTGCCGCGCTCGCCTTTGCGAACATGCGCGCCAAGCTCCTTCGCCTGTTTGAAGGTCATCCAGTACGGCGAGAGATAGCCCGCCTCGATGCTGGCTCCCCAAAGCATCAGGATATTGATGCCGCTATAGGGTACGCCGTTATGGCGTAGTGGCTTGGTGATCTTGCCTTCCATGTTGCCCGCGCTCCATGGTTTCAGCCATGTCAGCTCGCCTTGCTCAAGGTCGGCAATGATCTTGTTGGTAACCCTTTCATAAATGTCGGTTTTCATCTTTGTCCCCTTTCTCGGGTAGTCGGTTGCGCATGCAACCGGACTAGGCCCGCGCCAATGAGCGGGGGGACGGCCGTCCAGACCGAAAGCCATGGAAGAGGTGCGGGCGCAGGCGCAGCCGAGCCACGGGCCATGGCTTTCGCCCGAAGTCTAAGCGAAGGGCTTGGTCTTGACGGAGGACGGGGCCGCAGGCCCTCGAAACGAAAAGGAAGAGGTCAGCCCTTCAGGGCTGTCAGATGGTGCGCAAGGGATCGAAGCCGTATGGCCGAGACAGCTCGCTGGCTCGGTTCACGAGAGCCCGATCCGTCAGGATGCGACATATTTGGATTTACGAATTGAAGAATATTCCAAGAAACTCGATCATGGTAACGGAGCGACTGGTGCGGCGGGCATAGGGGTTGCTGCTTCTTCCGCGTCGGACAAAGGAGCGTAGCACGCTTCAACAAGCTCCTTTAGGGCCTCTGGGATATCCTCAACCTGCATTCCCTCAAAATGATCCAGCGCAGCAAGCGCTTTTCCAATCTTCTTTCCTTGCGATCGTGAAACACCACCCTCACCTTCAATATCGGGCGATAGCATAACGGCTCTTCCTATAGGCCCCTGAATAATATCAGATATGGTTTGATTGAGAGCAAATGTCCGTCTCTTTGAGCTGACCTTATCTGCGCTCCAATCCGCTGGCACTGGATCGGGCAGCGCGTCTTCATCATGTACAACCACATACGGAAGGGAAAATGCATTTGCGATAGTTATGTAGAGAGGAAGATTATGCTTGGAGCCACAGTCGATAATTGAAACATCTAGATCGAATATCCCTAATTTCTCCGCCAGGTAGGGAATGACCACCTTTTCTGTTTCTCCCTCGACAAAAACCACTCGGCGCGCGAAGAACATCTCTCCTCGATCTGGATTGACCCACTGAGCCATATGAAATTGCTTCTTTTTGTCGTCAATGTCATCACCTTCAAATAATTCGGTGGTACACTGTCTAACCTGACTTCCTTGGGCGGGATCGTCCTTGCTTATAATGACGACCTCCTTGTAATACTCAAGGTCGACGAAATGAGTTGAGTGTGTACATAGAAAAACCTGATGTTCAGGTGTCTCGGAAATTTCCCTTAACGAAGTAGATAAGCGTCTCTGGGCATGGGGGTGCAGAAATAACTCCGGTTCCTCCATCGCAAATATCACGGTATCAGATTGCCGCCGCGCAGTGACCTCTGCTCCGTCATTTGCTTGGCGCTCGGCCCGTAGCGCTTCGGCCCAGGATCGAAGCAACGCAAACATCATGGCGCGTTGAAGTCCGTGTCCCTTTCTGTCGGCAGTAGTTCGCACTCCGTCATCCAAGTGGATATCAGTACCGAGCTCAAAGAGCTTCTCAATTTCAGGAGGTGTAACTTCGATATTAACTTTCACTCCCCAGGCCGCTAGTTCCTTCTCGATGCCTTTTTCAAGCATTGCAAGTTCATTGGAGGGTTCGTCCCCGCCTTCGCGCTGATTCAACGAAGAAATAACAGTTTCGAGTTGACCTCGGGCTTCGATAAAGCGCTCATCGCGCTCGGCCATCTCGCGAACCGCACGATTCATAAGCCTGCCAAAAGTCGTTGTCGCCTTAATCCGGATTTCGTCTGTCAGATCGCGAACTGCCGGGATCATAAAGAACTCTGGAAGCACCCCCCCGCCGACGTTTTTTTGTCCGAGTAAAGGGCCTGTTTCGAGATTTCTTTGAAACTCTAGATCTCCATGATGTCCATCAATGTAGGCGCTTTGGGCCTCTTCAATAATTGCTTTTGTAATCCTTCCGGTATCGGGGACAAGATCAGATAAGGGCGTATCGTTAACCTTTTCGCGAGAAGTATAGTCGCCGGCATTGTCGGCTCGAAGCCATTCCTCGTTAGGCTGCTCCAGCCAGCCATTATACGAGGTTTCAACGTTGCCATTGGTCAACCTGGCTGACTTACGAATACAGATCATACCATCTGACAAGATATACTTTTTGAATGTGTTCCGCTCTTGGTCGGTTAAATCGGCGAAAGTCATCTCTACCCAGAGTTCATTATCATCGGGCTCACGATGAGCGAAGAAATCCTGATCAACGGGCTTGGCAGAGGTTGTCAGCGCAAACTCCAGTGCCGAAAGCACATTGGATTTTCCGTGATTATTCGGGCCTAGTAATGTCAGTAGGGTACTGCAATCAATAGATATGTGAGATATGCTACGATAGTTGCGAATTTCAATTTTAGTAATTCTCATCTTTACATTCCAAAAAGGTCAATAAACATAGGCCGAAATCTACTAGGCCGATTCCAAATCGGCCCCTGAGTGCGGCTGCAAAACAAGTTGGCGTCCGCCAATTCCTTCAAAGAGTTGCTCGCGACATGTAAGCACGATGATCTGGACCTGCTGCCCGACCATGTTGAGGATGTCGAACATTCTGCCCATTCTTCGATCATCTGAGAACACCAGCACATCATCCAGTACAACAGTTGCAGGTTGGCCTTGCTCGACAAGCATTTCGGCAAAGGCGAGACGAACAAGTACGGCGATTTGTTCCTGCGTTCCCATGCTCAGGTGCTCGAAAGACTCTTCGTAACCGTTCTCACGAACGACCCCCATGATATGCAGATTTTCGTCAATCGCGATCTCCGCGCCAGGAAACAGCAACTGTAAGTAGGGGCGAACGCGTTTCAGGACCGGCGATAGGTATCGCTCTTTAGCTTCTGTCTCAGCGGAACGTATTGTCGATAGCAGCAGAGAAAGAACGGACACCTCACGCTCATAGCGTTGAAGCTGATCGGCAGCCAGCTCAACTTCACGCGCTTTCTGTTGGATTGCCTCATCGAGGCCCGCGCCTTCCAGCGCCTCGATGTGTGATTGCAGCCCGACAACCTTTTCTTTCAGGTCAGAACGCTTGTCACGACGCTCCTGTAGCGCCGTTTCCAACCGTGAAATCCGCGCCTCCAGTTGCGGCAGCGTCTCGCCCTCACGCTGTCCTTCAAGCTCCGAGACGTGTTTCTCCTGATCTGCCAGTGCCTTACGAGAAGTCGTCACACAGGCCTCAAGATCATCATCTGAAACCTGCTTTTCTGCTTCAGTCAGTCCCTTCTTCAACTTATCGAGGCGTTCATTCCCATCGTCATATCGTGTTTTCACACTTCCCAATTCGGTCTGGACACGGCCCATCTCTTCTTCCGGCCCGCCGAGGGCCGCTCGGGCGGTGGCCTGGGTGCCCCTGGCTTCTTGCGCACTTTCCTGAGCTGTGGCGAGGGCCTGATCTGCTTCTTTCTCCGATGGCAAGCTCTCGATCCCAAGATCGCTCAGCTCCCGTTCGAGAATAGTCCTCAGGCCCGCAATGTGATCGGCAAGCGGCTCCGCACCGGCCTCGAAGTCATCCGTCTCGGGCGCGTGCAATTCGGCTTCCTGCCGCGCCAGCTCCGCATCGCGTAAGAGCTTCTCGCGCTTCGCAAGCTGTTCCTCTGCCGCATCAACCGATTTGGCTCCGCATTCTTCCAGCGCAGCCTTAAGGGCGTCATTTGCATCGCGCTGCTGTGCGATGAGCTTGTCTCGATCCTTGATCGCAGGCTGAACAGAAATGCTGCCGTAATCTGGGATGGTGATCGTCGTCCCTTCGACCGCTTCGACCGATACCTGACCGGCCGCAAGAGCCGCACCATCGATCTCTATCGTGGACAATCGGTCCGAAGGCATATCGAACGCAACGAGGGTGGCGGCGGCAGAAAGGCGGGAACGCGCGATTTCCAGTTTCTTAGCAGCATCTCGTATCTCTTCAATATTTTCATCGGTCACCAGAATGGCCGCCGCGCCCTTTTGGGCGGCCCTTTGCTTCTTCTCGGCCTCATGTGCTTTTTCGTACCGCTCCTGAAGCTCGCGAATGCGGCCGTCGCGCTGAACAGCCGTGAGAACGCGGCGGGCCATCGACACAGCCTTATCCGCTTCAGCGACGGCATCCTCAGCTTTCTTTGCATCTTTGCGTAGGCCGTCGACTTGCTTCCTCAGCTCCTGGTCTTTCTCGCGAACCTCGTCGAGTTTCTCTTTCGCCGCCTCAACCCTCTCAGTGTCGGTCGTGATCTGCTCTTTCAGGGTAAGACGCTCGGCAAGGGCCTGTTCGGCTTGTTCGAGATTACGCTTCTTCAGCTCAACATCTGTCGTCGCTGCCTCAATGCGTGATTCCAGCTTGGCAAGCTCACCATGTCGGCTCCGCGCTGCGTCCAGTTCCTCCTTGTCCTTCTTGTCTTGCTCTCCCGACGAGAGACGCGCGAGCGTTTCTTGAGCAGCCTCAAGGGCTTCCAAAGTCTTGGAGAGATCGCTGCGGCGGCTTTGCAGCCCTTCGAGTTCGGAACGCAGTGTCTCGACTTCGTCGATCAACTCCTTGTAATCGCCGCGCGGCCTACCGGTGGACGTGACAAGCTCGGAGAGCTGTTTATCTACCGCGTCGGGCAAGGCCCTTCCGCGCCTGCCCCCCAGAACCTCGCCGACTTCCGATTCCAGTGCGCTGTGAAGGTTTGAACGCGCGCTGTCAGGAAGATCGAGCGCACCAAAGGACTGGCCCTGCTGAACCCAGAGCACATTCCACATGCCGAGAGTCTCAGGCTTCGCGCCTGACTTGCCGGGTTCATCGAACCCGAGAAGATCGCGCAACGTGTCTTCCGCTTCGTCGCCCTCCAGCTTTCTCCCGTCCGGGCAGAACAGATGAGCGTAGGGCTTCTTAACGAACCGCTTCCTGATGCGATAAGTCCCGTCGTCGACCTCGAATGCGAGTTCAACAACAGGTGCGGCCTGGTTCCGGTCATTTTGTAGCGCTGTAATCGGCTGCGCCTTGGAGCTGTATTTCTCGAATAGCGCTGCGCGTAGCGCATCGAGCAGCGTTGACTTCCCCATTTCGTTGGGGCCGACGACCACGTTCAGGCCGTCGCCGATGTCGTCGAGGCACATCGGAGTCGTGAACTTCTTGAACTGATTGACTGCGATGGAGCGAATTTTCATTGGCTCCTCGTCTGCAATTTCATGTGCTCGACGTACAGACGCTGAAGCGCCAGCGCGGCGATTTCGTGTTCGGGATCGCTCATGTCCTCGGCCTTCTGCTTCAGGACATCGGCCGCAGTTCGCACGAAACCGCCCCGGTCGATCCGATCCAGGTCCTCTTCGCTGGGACTCGGGAAGAGCCGCGTATCTTCGACCCTCAAATAACCAAAAGCCGCCGAAACCTGATCAATGATCTCTTCCTCAAAATACTGTCGGTCCTGAAGTGAGACCGCACCCTCGACAAACAGGCGCACCAAGATCTGGCTCAGGTCGTCCCCACTACCACGCAGGGTCGCAACGAGAGCATCAACATCTTCACAACTATTGATCTGCTCGCGGTATGTTATCCACTGGTAATAGCCTGTTTTCAGCGGTGTCACTACTGGCGCAGAATCAGCACTTCGGACTTCGACCAAAAGGGCCTGGCCACCGCCCTCGACATCAAACGCATCGGTTTCGTGAGTGCCGCTATACCAGACCTTGTCGTTGATCCTCTTTTGTCCGTGCCAATCGCCCAGGGCCAGATAGGCAAGCCCCGCCGACTGCGGCCTGTTAGGGTTGATATAGTTCGGAACGTCCTTGTCATCGGAACCAAAGCCCGTAACCGTGCCATGCGCTAGACCTATACGGATAATTCCGTCCGTGGTTTCCGCTTCATCCATATAAGCAGTGGGGTCCTGAAGCGTGCGCCTGTACTGGAGAGGCGCTGGAAGTACGGCGAAGCCGTCACTTGCGAACAGTCTCGGCTCGGACGAGAGGTGGACGATCACATTGTCCGGTACGCCTCTTCGCATGAGTTGATGCCAAAGGCCGTGCGGCCGATGCGGGTCGTGGTTTCCAGGCATGAGGTGCCAGGTCACATTCTCAAACTTCCTCATGCGTTCCAGAGGCTGATTTTGAGAACGCGGTGACAACGCCTCCATGTCGTAGACGTCACCGGCAACCAGAACATGACCCGCACCATGCTCAAGCGCCAGCTCACCCAGCCGGGTAATCGCGGAGAGTCGAGCCTCCTGAAGTAGCCCCATCGTACCGTCATCAACAAAGCGATATACTTTGCCGATCTGCCAGTCCGATGTGTGTATGAGCTTTATTGTCATGAAGTCCTGAACCTAGCTCTTAATTTAAACCCATTATTTATATCGAAGCCCCATTCTATATTAATTTTATGCTCGCTTAAGAACTTCATCTACTGAAGTCGCATGAATGTATTTTGCGGGGTTTTCACCGTCGGCGAGAACCGCAAAGTGCTCTTTTCCACAAGCGATCTTTGCACCTTCCTTATGGCGCAAATCATCCCACCAACCGCTACCTTTGGTTTCGACTACAAAGTATAGCTTTTCCTGACCGTCATCATCGACCACGACCGCCCAGTCCGGGTTGTAGGTGCCAAGTGGTGTCGGCACTTTGAACCAACCTGGAAGCTTAGCGTAAACTTTGACGGCTTCATTGGTTTCAAGCTCTTCGGCAAACCTCTTCTCGATGCCCGCCGAGTCGTAGATTACATGCTCGTAGACCGACTTTTTGGTCTCAAGTGTGTTCTTGAGATATCCCGTCAGTTCTTCTTGCTGGAAGAGTTCCTGAGCGTAGTAATGATCATCTCCGATCCGTTGATATTTGATGCCATCGACGAGGGCGAGGCGCTTCGTGCGGTTGATCGCTTCTGTAGCGAGATCAATGAACTCTTGTGGGTTCTTTTTGAAGTCAGGAAGCCGTCGGCTGTCAGTAAGAATCCTCACGATGCTCTTGCGGGTGAGCTGGGTTTTGTCCTGTAGATCAGTCAGGAGATCGGGCAGCTCGATATCGCTTTCGCTAATGGATGTGAAACCCGAAGCCGAAGTCTCGTTAGCCTCCACGCCGCCTTTGCCAATGGCGATATCAGCCACACGAAACTGCGCGCGCGTCTTCGTAATGCTCGGGCCGTCGGTGATGGCTCTGGCGCAGTCAACAATCAACTTATCGTTGTCGAACTCGACGCGGTATGTCGTCTTGTGTTTGATCCGCTCCCACAGCGCTTTGAATTCCTCGCTCTCAAGTATGGCTTCGCGTGTACGGATCGTTATTCGCTCGTCGGCATTCTTGATGTCGAGCTTACCTGCGAGTTTCTTGAGGATGTCTTTGATGCCGCTTTCTTGTTCGGAAAAGTCATCGGGCAATTCGAGTGTATCTTCTTTCAACGCCGTGCGGAGCGAGTCCTGCACTTTGCCGCGTGCGTCGACGAAACCGTTGTCCTTGAGGTAGTTCCAAACTTCTTCAGACTTCTCCACCCCAAGCGGGCTTGTGCTCCCGTCGTCTTCCGTAACGGCCAGATTTGCGAACTGGTGCTTCTCCACCACGCCGAAGCGAATGCCCGTGTCCTTCTCGATTTCCTTCTGAAGGTTCTCAGCAAATTGCTCATAGCTCTCGGTGGCAATCACCGTGAGCGTGTTCACGTCGAAGCCGCGAAGTCGTTGGCCTTCCTGATTGACGCACAAACGGAGGCCCCGACCAAGGGTCTGGCGACGTTCGCGTTCGGTCCCGATATCGCGGAGAGCACAAATCTGGAAGACGTTTGGATTGTCCCAACCTTCCTTGAGGGCTGAGTGGGAGAAGATGAACTTCAGCTTGGAATCAAAGCTAAGCAGCTTCTCCTTGTCCTTCATGATCAGATTATACGCCCGCTCGGCATTGTCGCGATTGGTCTGGTTATTCTCTGCCGTTTCAGTCCAACCGCCTTTCTTATCTATGGAGAAGTAGCCGTTGTGGACCTCATCGGCTTCTGTATCGAGATCGACGTTCTCGAAGAGCGTCTGGTAATCGGGATGTTTGGCGAGCTTGCGATACTCTTCCTCGAACATAAGGGCATACTTGCCCTTCACAATGTTCCCGTCCTCGTCATACTGGCGATAAAACTCAACGCTATCGATGAAGAAGAGGCTGAGCACCTTAACTTCGCGCTTCTGCGCGGCGAACCTCATTTCCTTGTCGAGATGTTCTTTGATCGTGCGGCGGATCATGAGGCGCTTTAGGTCATCTTGGTTGACCCCGCCGACTTCATCGCCTGGGCGCATCAAAGCCTCGCCTCCAGGCATGCTGAGTTCCATGGACTGGTTGTCGTTGCCGACCGTAATCGTACCAATGCGGAAATTTTCGTAGAGGTCGCGTCCGGTCTCTTGCTGAAGATCATCACCGTCTTCAACCGTGAAAATCTGACGTTTGACCTTACCGCCGCTAACGATGTCAGCCTCGATCTTGGCCGTGATGGAACCGCGCTTGTTCTCGGTCGATATAAGTTTGACGTAGGGCTTGTTGTGCCCGCCTTCGACTTCCAGCGCAGCGACTTCAATCTGCTTCACCAGCTCGCGCTCATAGGCATCTACGGCATCAAGGCGATAGACCATGTGATGCTTGTCCACGTGAGTTGCTGAATAGCGCAGCGTGCATAGCGGATTCATGGCTTCGAGCGCTTCCTTACCGCGCCCAGTCATCCCGCCATCGACGCTTTGCGGTTCGTCCACGATGATGATCGGATTGGTCGCGCGCACGAGATCAATAGGCTTCTCGCCGCCTGTTTTTTCGCTCTCTTTGTAGAGGTTGTTCACGTCCTTCTTGTTGATCGCGCCGACCGTCACGACCATGATCTGGATGTTGGGGCTGGTGGCAAAGTTGCGAACTGTTCCTGGCTTCGAAGAGTCGTATTGGAAATACTCATAGCCCTTCGCCATGGGGTAGAGATTTTCGAAGTGTTCGCGCGTAATCTGGAGAGTCTTGTATGTGCCTTCCTTGATCGCGACAGAAGGCACGACGATCACAAACTTCGTGAAGCCATAGCGCTTGTTCAGCTCGAAGATCGTGCGGAGATAAACGTAGGTCTTACCCGTGCCCGTCTCCATCTCGACCGTGAAGTCGCCGCTGGTAAGGGAATCGGACGGATAGAGCCCGTTGCGGATTTGTATGTCCCGCATGTTCTCAAGGATTTCATCATCAAGAAGTTCGAGCTTGTTGCCGATGCCAAGCTCGCTTTCGGTCACGCCGAAAGAGCCCTGAGCGGCATCACCTGAACGATAGGTGACGGTGAATTCGGTGCGGTTGATCTCCTGACCTTTGAACAGGTCTGCCACGGATTCAATGGCGGCTTGCTGATAGTCGAGATTGTCTTCGAAGTGCAGTTTCATAACTCAGCCCCCGATCTTACAGGCTGCGCACATGAGCGATGCCGTTCTGTTCCAGAATGGCGGTCATGTTCGTTTTGGCGATATCGTCAGCAAAGGCGCTGTCACGGAAGACGACTTGCGTGCCCGCCGCAGGCTCCAACTCTTTGTGCCAGTCCGTAATCCCTTGACCGAGGGCTTCGATCTCCGCCTTGTCGATTGTTTCGTCGAGACAAGCGAACAAAACACCGTAGCCTATGGAGTAAACCTTCTTGCCAGCGATCTCCTTTTCTTCAATCGGGACCGTCAGATCGACGCCGCGCTTGAGCAGAAGCTCATAGAGCACGTCCTGCTCGCTGCGCCCTTCCACAAGATGCTCCGCATGATCAAGCAATGTCTGTTCAAGATCAGACGCATCAGGGTTCCAAGCGCGAATGTTACTACTGTCGAGCTTGAATACCTTGAAACCGAGATCGCTGCTACTCTTCGGTGTTTGCTCCTTGATTGCAGATGCTGCCTTCCGCAATCTGTCCATTCCGATATCAGCAATAGTTTTGTAGCCAGCCTTGAAGGCATCCGCCTTTTCTTCAATGTGTTCTGGCAGCTGCACCATGACAAAACGGCGATTGCCGTCATCTTCAGTGTTCGCCTCCATGACAGCGTGAGCCATCGCAGCTGAGCCAGCGAAGAAGTCCAAAACTACGTCACCGGTTTCTCGATCTGTTCCGATGTCAAGTATCTGCTTCATTAGTCCTACAGGCTTTGGGAAGTCAAAAATCTTCGCATTCCCAAAAAGCTTGTAAATTTCGTTTGTTCCATGTTGAGAATAAACGTCATCAATTACCGAAAATGCCTTTGTCTTTCTTATTTCACCATTTTCGTCCTTGAGGTACTGCTTTGACGAAAGAACCCATGACCCATCTTGTTTTTGGCTAAACTCTATCTCACCATTCGCGAGCGCCTGCTTTGCCCTTTCTGGACCCCAACGCCACTGACGCTTTGGCCATACCTCTGATCCGTCGGGTGCAGGTATGGGAAACTTGAGGTTTTCGCGAACATCAAAGCTTTTCATTGCTTCTAGAGGGTGTGTTCGGTAAGGCCCTCTTTTCTCGTAGTTATCATCGGTACTTTTGTAATATCGATCTATTTGCTCATCGCTTAGCGGAACAAATATATCTGGAAGGAATTCAATATCCTTGCAGTAAACAAGAATATATTCATGCATTGTAACTAAGTATTTTTCTTTAGCGCCGCCGCCATATCGTTTCTTCCAGACAATTGAATCAACGAAATTTTCTTCGCCGAAGATTTCATTCATTAGAAATTTTAGGTTTTCAACTTCATTGTCGTCGATGGACACGAAAATAAGTCCATCCTGCTGAAGGAGGTTCTTGGCAAGCTTCAGGCGTGGAAGCATCATGTTAAGCCAATTTGTGTGAAAGCGTCCCGAGCTTTCGGTATTTGACGATGTTTTAAAGCCCTCTCCGTCTTTTTGGCCTGTGTACTTGAGGTATGTATCAAGGTTCTCTTGATAACGGTCTGGATAGATGAATTCCCCCCCTGTATTGTATGGCGGGTCGATGTAGATCATTTTGACCTTGCCAGCGTAACTTTTCTGCAAGAGCTTCAAGACTTCGAGGTTGTCGCCTTCAATGAAAAGGTTCTGCGTCGTCGCCCAACCCTCGCTTTCTTCAGGGCACGGGCGCAAAGTGCCAGTAGAAGGGGTGAGTGCAATTTGACGGGCTTTCTTCTTCCCATGCCACGTAAGGCCGTATTTCTCCTCGCCCTCTGCAACCTCATCGCCCAGCAATTGGCGCAGAACTTCAAAATCGATACCATCTTCCGCGAACGCGTCAGGCAGAATGGCCTTCAATGCTTCAATATTTTCGTCCACGATGCTCAGGCTTTCCCCGTCTTCCTTTTTCAATGCGTCCATTATGCTTTCCTCAAATGTCGTTGCGGATCGCCTCGATGCGATCACTCAGTTGCTTGATCCTGGTATTCAGGCTGACCTGCGTCCCAAGGTTTTTTTCTTTCTTCAGTTTATTGCGGACTTCGGTCCGCTCCTGATGAAGTTTGTCCATCTGCCGCAGCGCTTCCAGTCGGTCGGCCTTTGGCTTCGTTTTCTCCGATAGCGGCTCATAGCGACCCGAATGCCTTGCGCAGTTGAGTGCAATGATCCGCCCCACGGCGTCCTGATAGAACGCGTAGAGGTTGCCGAAGCTGAAGTTCGATACGCGGAAGTCAGACAGGAAGGCTTGTTGTTCGGCGCTGGCGGCGGACATATCGATCCACCCCGTATCGTAGATGCTTTCGACCACGATCTTGTTTGCGTCGGCTCGGTTGATCCGCTTTTCGGCGGCACTGATCGCGAGACCATTGTCTCGCGAGAAAACGATCAGAAGCGGATAGGGTATGGCCTTCTGGATGACAGTCGCGATCCGCGTATGCCGCTCAATGGCGGAGAGCATCACCTGAAGTACTGCGATCTCCAGATACTCGTGCGTGTCATCTTCCAGCTTCGGGATGTTTATCGTGGACGGCTTGAGCGTATAGGCCCAATCGATCCCCTCGATGTCTTCAACAAACGCCTTCTTGTCCGCCGCGCCGAGCTGGCCGTGTTCGTAGAACTGTTTCTTGAACAACCGCTTGCCAAGAGCGCACGCTTCAGGAAGGCCCAGGTTTTCGTAGAAGTCTTCGATGCTGCGAATATCGCTCATGACGCGTTCACCACCATGTAGCTGATGACCTCGAAGTCCTCCATGCCCTGGAAGCTATCCTTCGTCAGGTTGGTGCCGCCCCGTGAGAAGAGGCTTTCGACGCCTTTCTCTTCCGACTTGCCGATGATGCCGCTGACCGCGATCTCCAACAGATTGCGATAGTGGCTCATATCCTTGCCCTTCTTGGTAAGGGCGTCCATCCGCGCGACAGCATCGTTGTCCGGTACGGGCTTTCCATGCCCGTGCTTCTTGAGCACATCCATTATCCGCTTGGACTGGACGAAGTTGAGATCGACTTCGCCGTCATCGGAAACATAGGTCAGGTAGTAAGGGGCGAGCGCGTAGCCGTCCTCGCGATTTACCTGCTTGCCGACATTTTTGAGACAGAATGCAACGCCCGACGAAAGTCCTTCGACCTTCAGCCCCTCATCAAGGGTCGCCGCCGCGTAGAGACCAATGGGCGAGTCTTCCAGTTTGTCCAAGTGCTCTTTCATATACTCGGACAAGTCCATGCGGAAGTCGTTCAAGGTCAGGTCGGTGATGGAGACGCCACCTGACATATCTTCCAGGTCAACCACTGCGTTCTGAAGCTGGTGAAGCTGCTTTCGGCGGTACTCCAGATCATTCATCGCCCCAGACGCATCTTGCTCGATGACATTCTCTTCACCTGTCGCGGAGATATCGAGGAGCACCATCCGTCCGCTGACACGCGCTTCAAGATTGATGTACTCGTCCAGCTCCATGTTGGGCCAGAAGTTCACCAACTGGATCGCTTTGTTGGTTGAGCCCAAGCGGTCGATACGTCCGAAGCGTTGGATGATGCGCACAGGGTTCCAGTGAATGTCGTAGTTCACCAGATAGTCGCAGTCCTGAAGATTCTGACCTTCGGATATACAGTCCGTGGCGATCAGAAGGTCGATCTCGTCTGTTGCCTTCGCGTCGATCTTGCCGCGTTCCTTCGACCTCGGCGAAAAGGATGCAAGCAAGCTATCGAAGTTATTGCTTTGGCCTGGAAGGGTTGTTTTGTTTGTGCCGCTGCCCGTGATCTGTGCCGCATAGACGCCAAGCTCGTCGCGCGCCCACTGCGCGATGTTATCGTAGAGATACCCAGCCGTGTCAGAGAACGCCGTGAAGACAATGATCTTGCGGTTTCCCTCGTTGATAGGATTCTGGCACTTTTCGGAGATCAACTGCTTGAGCGACAAGAGCTTTGCATCGCGGCTGGCTTCGATCTTGCGGGCCTCATCCAGAAGCTCTTCGAGCTTGGCGCGGTCGTCCTCAAGATCCTGCCGCCATCGATGCTCGTCCATATCCTTTATTAAAACTTTGACCTTGCGACCGATCAGATAGTCATCGAATTCGGGCGCATCGGTTTCGATGTCCTCAATGCTCAGCTCTTCGACGTCATCGGATGAATGGGAATCAAGCTTTTCGAGAAGCGTCTCTACTTCCCCAAGAAGCTTTCCAAGCGTTTGCGCGAAGGAACTGATCGAGCTTTCCATTCGCTTGAGCAGGTTGACCCGCATCAGGTGGATAAGGCTCTGTTCACGGTCCACCTGCCGGAACACAGATGACCCGTCCTTAACCTGAATATCGTATTTCCGACTGTACTCTTCCCGCCGATCTCCACGCACATACTTAAGTGGAGAGTAAGCGCTCAGATTAAGTTTTCTGATCGTCTTGTTGATATCCTTCAACGGTGGAAACTGGTCGTCGGTATCAATGTCGGCTTTGATATTCAGGGGCTGCAATCTCTCGGGAAACGATCCGATCTCCCCGAGGTCGTAATATTTTTCGATGTGTTTGCGCGAACGTGCGATGGTGAGAAGGTCAAGCAGCTTGAAGTAGTCGAAGTTCATGCTGTCTAGGAGCGCTTCGACGTTGCGCTCGCTGTCGCCCAGCTTCAGCCATTGATTGAAACGGGTCTGAGACTTGCGCAGCGTCTCTTCGACGCTGTTGATGCCGTTGTCAGCGAAAGCACTGTCCACACCCTCAGTGATGAAAGCTACCTGGTTCTTCAGGTCATTCATCCGGTTGTTTACAGGTGTTGCCGAAAGCATCAACACCTTGGTCTTTACACCTGACCGAATGATCTGGTCCATCAGTCGGGAGTATCGGGTGAGACCTTCTTTCGCGGAACTCGCGTTCCGAAAGTTATGAGATTCATCTATGACTATGAGGTCATAGTTGCCCCAATTTAATGTTTCGAGATTGATTTCTCCCGACCGCCCCTGTGTTCGGGTCAAGTCGGTATGGTTCAATACGTCGTAGTTGAAACGATCCGAGGAGAGCAGGTTTCTCTTGTCGTTGATCGTATAGACCGTCCAGTTGTCGCGTAGTTTCTTAGGACACAAGACGAGGACGCGATCATTCCTAAGTTCGTAGTATTTTATTACTGCAAGTGCCTCGAATGTCTTACCGAGCCCTACGCTATCAGCAATTATGCAACCGTTGTACTTTTCCAATTTGTCGATAGCGCCAAGCACACCATCGCGTTGGAATTTGTATAGCTTGTTCCAGACAATCGTATCCTTGAAACCTGTCTTGGAGCGGATGATGCTTTCCTCATCAATCTCATCCAGAACGTCCCGAAAAAGATGATACAACGTGAGGAAGTAAATGAACTCTGGGGACTGGTCAGAAGATAGAAGCTCAAGGCGCTTTAGGAAGGCTGCCTTCGCATCGGAAGCCGCGTGATCATCGTTCCAAAGAGCATCGAACCATTGGAGCATCGCTGCGGTATTTTCCGCGTCACGCGCGCACATATTCATGTGAAGGCGCTTGCTCTCGGAATAGCCGAGGCCCGTGCTAGTGAACGTGGAGCTTCCCTGTATTCCTACGGCATGGCCATTGTTATCGGTTGCAAGCAGAAGGCTTTGGCTTAGGGATTTAGGATCGTTCACAACCCTTACCGAGGTTTTGTCTTTGATCCAGCGTTGGCATTCCTTCGCGATTTGTCTCTGCCTAAGCTGATTTCGATGTCGGACCTCGGAATCATCGCCCGCGAGGCTTTCGAAAGCTAGCTCCTTGCTTTCGTTCGCCTGAAGCGGACAAAGCATTAGTCGCGCGTGATCGATAGCTTTTAGTTCGGATTTCAGCGCGTCAAAGCCATAGATCGAGAATTCCCTCGATATAGCGGATAGGGTCACACCTGCTTGTAGGTGTTTGCGCAGCTCATCGCCGACTTTTCCATGTTTTTTGTTATCAAGAATCATTTATTCGTTTCTTGGTTTTGTCGCGATCCTTGTCCTCCACATACGCACGCATAAACTCGCGTATCACCTGCGCGGCAGGGCGATCCTCGGCTTTGCAGGCGCGGAGGAATTTCTCCCGCAAATCGCGGTCGATGCGTATTCGGAGGCCAACGTCCTTCATCGGACCGAGTGTAGCCGTTGGATACACAATGTGCCAACGGTATTTCGAGGATTCCTCCACAGACCGCACCCGTATCCAAGGGCGTCCTCTTGATCGTATTCCAGCGACGAAATGCTGGCGCATATCCAACCTGCGCAGGGTTGGCCCATGTATCCAAAGAGCACGGGTAGGCTCTTGGTCGTAGGTATCGGGTCGCGACAGACCTGATCGGCATCCAAACCGCGCAGGGTTGGTCTCCATGAAATGGTCATGGGGGTATCGGTGGGAGCAGGAACGCTTCCCTGATTGGCAGGTGTCGGGGGCTATTACCCTGACGAGTGGATTTCACAAGGGGCGCGATAGCCCCTTTGATCGATGGGTGCAGGGAGAGCGAAGTCTTCCGCGAGTGATTGAACGGCGAAACGTTCTGATGGCTCTGGATGGGCTCAATGCCCTTCGAAGAGCCAGGGCCGGAGGGATGCAACGGGAGCGCGCAGCGGGCTCCCTTGCCAAGATTGCGGTGTAGTACACCGCACATCTTGCGGGTCGGACTTATTGATAAAATTGGGAAACAAGGTGTTTCGATGTGGTCGATGCGGAAGGAGTGATTTGTGGCGTGCTTGGGACTGTTGCTCAGAGGGCGTTCTCTGGGGGCTGAAACATCGCCTCCTTCAGATACCCTGCGATAACCTGATCATTGCGGGCATTCGCGTGTTCGATGGGTCGTCGGTCCATCTCATCTCGTATCCATGCGACTTGGGGATGTATCTCCATGGATACCCGAACGAAGTCAGCGTGGCCCAACGCCGCCGCCACGTGCACGGGCGTCATCTTATCTGGCTCTCGCTGATGGTCTAATCGTTGTCCGCTTTGCAGCGCAAACGCCAACTCCTCTAGATCATTGTTTTCAGCAGCACGAAATATATCTGGCGGCACATGCTCAGTGCCCGATTTATCGTTCGGCATTACATCTTTTATTTTACCCAAAACTGTATCCCCTTACAAACTTTGCGATCTCCGAGGGGTCGATATCTGTGCGTATTATCGAGTGCTCTTCGTTTTGGATTTGATGATGGTTGAACATACCAATTTCACCACTAGACATGCGAGGCGTCTCCCCTTTGCGAAAAGGCTGAGACCAAAGTATGAGATAAATTCCCTTTATCGGCTGCTCGAAAACGAGTGGTAGGGACTCCTTAATAGTACGATGATCTCGACGAGCAACGATGCTGAAGGACCAGTTCATGGCATCGAGTTCGTCATCGAGGTCTTCGATGTAGCAGGACGTTTGAAACGCATATCCCGTAACAAACGTGCTGAGCTTGTCTCTTTGCCAATCATATCGCTTCAATAATTCCGCAGGCAAAGTATCACCGTCGGCAAACTCATGATCGATAAGTTGATCGGCGTAAGCTCTACTCCCGAAGACCAGCGTGATGGGCGCTACACCCTGCTTGAACTCCTCGATCAAGAGAAGAAAATGGTAGCCCAGCGTTGGATCATCCTTACTGGTGAGAAAATCATCTCGAATGCAAAGCCATACAGAGTTTGATATTTCGGCCCGCTGCCATGCTGTATCCGTAGTTTTGCTATGGCTGGCGAAGTCACGAAACGCTTGAAGCTGATATTGACGCTTCGAATCCCTGATCGAAGCATCGAGCGCCTGACGTTGCTCCACAGGAATCTTTGTCTCGATGAAACGATCTACAAAGTAGAACTTATCATCGCCTATTTGGTGCGTTGCGTTTTCCCCAAGCCAGTTTTTCAGATCGGCACGAGAAAGCAAACGGTCCTCCCGTGGGGGAGCGGCGTTCTTCCGTTGCGGCTTCCAGCCTGAAGCCTCAATCAACGCAGCGTCTTCGCGTTCCATAATTTCATCGCGCAGAGCTTGTGGAGAAATCGCCTTTTCCGACATCAAGCGTCGGAGCAAATTACGGGCGTATTCCTTCTGAGCATCTGGATAATATCTAACGGTGCGCATCTCCAAAGTATTATCAGGTTCTGGTTTTCGATTTGCGGCAAATTCCTTGCCGCTATTTTTGAACGCATCTCTTGGAAACAGCGGCAACACATTGCCCTGCAAGTTCTGATCATTCGTTTCACTATCGTCACACATACCGCGTCCGCCGGAGGGTTCGTCTGAAATATGCCTTTCGACAGTCTCGGCGGAACCCGCCCCGTCGTCAATCGAACGCAGCGATGACCACACGGGCTGAAGTGACAGGAGCGAAGATCATGAAGTATTCCCTTTGCGTGCATTGCCTTTCCTTGGGCTACTGCAAGAACAGCACACGCCAGCTCGTTCGTGATGCGCAACTGGAAAACCCAGAATACCTACGCGACCTGCGCAACTTTGCTGCGAGTTTGGAGATCAGTGCTGACCACTTCCTCGACTATCTGTTGAACCTGTACAGGGACTATAGAGGGCGGATCATCTCGAACGGCAACGAGGTGTTTCTGAACACCGAAGAGTTCGAGACGGACAGCATACGTGAATGGTTTCGCGACTGGGCCTGCGCACCCGTGCCTGACGGAGTTCGCCCCAGACTGCGAGAAGAAAGTCGCGAGCGCATCAGACTCCTGGGAACGATCCTCTCAACACGCTTCGCGTTCGAAGCAGAGTTGTGGGGAGTGCGGGCGGCGAACGACAATAGACCTCCGTCCGCTTAGCGCTGAAATGAAAAACTTCGACTTACTCCCCCATAGCTGCGCACTCACTTTGGCATGTTGGCATTGCGAACAGGTCGTTCGAGCAAATGGAGAAAAGAGCGATGATGAAAGGGCCAAGAGAAGCGGGTAAAGCGAAAGCGCTAAAGGCTATTGACGGTATAGCAAATGTAGCCGCGATCTTTCTCGCGTTTCTGCTTGGTCCGTACCTCTACGATTGGACTATTGGCTGGGCACAGAATTTTGTGGCCAGCAACTATGGTTACGGTCTCCAAGGTATCGTGTCGTTTGGCTGGGGGTGCTTGTGCGGAGCTGTTGTCTACTATGTCGCACAAGCATCTGTCGCAGTTCTCATCACCATGGTGTTCGGGTCGATCATTGTTCGCTTCCTGTAATCAATGAAAGGAACTCCCTTATGTTCAAAAAGCGTGTTGTGAAAGGTCTGGTGACCCAGAACAAAACGGACTGGTCAGCAGTCCTTGGCGCAATTTTCTGGGTGGTGGTTGTTTTGGCGATCCTCGGATCGCTTGGCGGCTAACCCCCCGAACTCGCGCAATACAAGAGCTAGAATGGCCGTTGGAAACAACGGCCATTCTTTTGCGAGTGTACAATGGACAACCTTCAAATCGACTTCAAAGAAGCGGAGATGAAACCGATCTTTGAACGCTTCAAGCTGCTCTTCTCGCCGCAATCCGAGATGTCGGATATTCCCTCCGACATCAAGATTTGCGTCTGGATACGGATGATCAACGCGTTTCACCCGACCGTGAAACCCCGCGAAATCCGCTCACATTTCATCAAGTGCTTCCATCCTGATGCGGGCACGCACGTCCTCACAATTCCCGAAAAGACAAAAGTCATGGCGACACATGACCGTATTTTTAAAGGAAAGTAATCATGATGAACAACGAAGAGTATCGTTTCGGATCAGCATCCTGGTCTGACGAGAGCGAACTAAGGCGAGCCGGACTGCTAAGCGCTTGCGGTCTTCAGATCGGCTATAACGCGAACAAATCGATCTGCCTTGAAACCGATGCGCCGATTATCACGGTCGCAGGCGCTGGATCAGGCAAAATGCGCGATCTTCTCGCGCTTGCAGTGGCACGGAATGCAGGCAACCGAAATTTCATCCTTGACCCACGCGGCGAGATCGCCGCCGTTACAATGGTGAACTTCGCTCTCAATAGGAGCTACCTTTATTGCTGGAACCCGACGGGGATGCATGGCCTCCCGCAGCATCGCATGAACCCGCTCGATATCCTTCGCCTGAACGATCCGCACTTTCATGCGGACTGCAAGTTCATCGCCGAAAGCCTGATCCCGACAAGCGGCGCATCCAACGGTCGATATTTCGAGCTGCGCGCCCGCGAGTGGATCGAGAACATCATCAAGATGCTGGTCGAGCGGGACGGCAAGGTGAGCTTCCCCGCGCTCTATCGCACCATCAACTGGATCGAAGCTGACTCGAATGCCTGGGCAGATTGCCTCGAAGCCATGCTTGGCTCCTCGATGGACAGTGTAAGACGAACTGCTGGCGAGATGCTGGCAAAGCAACAGGAAAGCGAGAAAGAGTTCGGAAGCATTCTCGGCGAAATTTACGCGCACCTGAACTTCCTCGATGATCCGATGCTTCAGGCCGCGCTAGACGGGGCCGATGCCTCGTTGGCCGATACCTGCAATTCGGGCCAGCCTACGAGCTGGGCGATCAACGTACCCATAGAATACGTAGGTCTGTGGTCTCCGATCCTGCGCACAATGTTCACCGTGCAGATGCTCTACAAGTCGCGAGCGCCTTCCGCACCACGCATCACGATGATCATCGATGAAGCGGGCCAGCTCGGAAATTTTGAAGCCCTGCTACGCGCGTTTACCTTTGGTCGCGGAGCTGGCGTTCAGGTCTGGGCGCTGTTTCAGGATGTCGGCCAGATCGTCCGTAACTTCGGCGCACCCGCCCTTCAGGGTTTCATGGGTTCATCCGCGTTACGCCAGTTCTTCGGTGCGCGCGACTATCAGACAGCGCAGATGGTGTCCTCCATGCTGGGCACCGAAACGCTCGAATATGACGACAGTCTGAGGCAGGCGGACGCGAAGCGCCAAAAGATGAACGCCGCCATGAACATCATGAACGGCAGCGATCCGTTCTCGGCATACGCGGACATGAAATATCACGCCTATGCCGAAGAGCATCGCACCAAACAGGCGCGCGCACTCATGATGCCTGAAGAAATCTTGTCGATGCCAGAGGACAGGCAACTGCTCTTCATCTCGGGCAAGAACCTCAAACCCATCTTCGCCGAAAAGCATCCCTACTACGAACGGTCAGACTTTGCTGGGCGCTTTCTGCCCAATCCGTTTCATCCTCCCCACGACTCCGTGCTTATCCCCTCAAGATGGGGTCGCCGTCGTGCGAGGGTCATCTTTGAGCGCGTGCCGCAGCAATTCTCGGACTATCCGCAATATTCGAACGGCATGTGGTCCTACGTTGAAGGCTTTTGTCCTTCATAGAGAAAGGTGAATGATTATGAGCGACAAACCTGAATTTACGATCCGCGATGGGTCGATCAAAGCAACGACATGGCGGAACGCTGGCGAGAATGGTGACTACTTCACTACGTCTTTCAGCCGCACCTACCGCGACGAGCAGTCGGGCGATCTGCGTGATACGAACGCGTTTTCAGGGGCTGACCTTCTGAAAGTCTCTGCCCTGGCACAGGAGGCCTATCAGCAGTCGCGGGCGCTTCGCCAAGAAGAGCGTCTTGCGCAAAAAAGGCGTAACGAACAAAGCAACGGCGACAGGCTGTCGGAAGCGCGGACCGGAAACCGTAAAAGAAGCCGAGACAATCGGGAGCGATAGCACGGATGTCGTCGAAAGATGCTCATTCTTCGATCTGCACCAAGCAGGAGCTGTTGAGGCGATTGCGCGAGAGCAGCAAGCCCGTGCGCGCCGCTACCCTTGATCTTGACGGCTACCTTGGAAACGAGGTGAGACGACAAGGCGATGAAGAGCGGCGCTCTCGCATAGCAAGGCTGCGAAACGCACTCGAGAGCGCTCAGAGTAGGCTGGAAGCTCAGCACACGTTTGCGCGGCTTAGCGGATACGCGAAAGCGCGATTTAAGAACGAACGATAGTGGAGTTAGGTAAGAAAACTTCTCTTTGATACGGCCCGATTCCTTGTAAGAGGGTCGGGCCTTGTTTTGCCCGAAACCCTTGCTGAGTTTGCGTTTCAGGACACAGGTAAGGTACAATTAAAGAATATATTCAGCTCGCGCAGAAATATCTGCGTTAATCACCCCTGATGGGGTGAAGAGCTAATTTATTGTCCGAAAAGGAAATGAAACTGATCAGCATGCAGTGCATTGCTGAAGGGAGGGGAGTTTGCCCTCATGAAAGATTTAATCAAAAAGCATCGCGATGCTGTGACGAAGCTTGGTTACTCTAAAGAGCAAGCTGAAGATGTTATCCACAGAGTCTCGGCGATCATGAATGCATTCATAGATGCCGCTTGGGGAGTCCATCCTGCTCAGTTAGGAACGAAAACAGAGGGTAAGAAAGTCCTTCTCCCAAAGGCTCAGTGTGATAAGCTGAGAACAAAGCAAAAACAACGTGGCGAAGAAGAAACCGCAGCGCCGCTGACGGAAGGATGATGGATTCGATGAAAGGCAAGAATGGAAGCAGCAAAGCCGTAATTTATTGTCGTGTGTCAGACACCAAACAGACCACGCGCGGCACTGGCTTGCACTCTCAGGAAACACGGTGCCGAGAGTATGCCTCGTTCCGTGGCCATGACGTTGTTCAGGTGTTTACCGATGACGCATCCGGCGGCCTGATCAATCGCCCAGGCATGCAAGCTATGCTGTCATTTCTTCGTCAGAACCGTCGCCAGCCGCATGTTGTGATCATCGACGATATCAGCCGCCTAGCCCGTGGCATTCAAGCCCATCTCGAACTTCGTGCAGCGATCAGCAAGGCGGGCGGTATCCTTGAATCCCCGACACTCGAATTCGGCGAAGACAGTGACAGCCAGCTCATTGAAAACCTGCTCGCTAGCGTTTCGCAGCACCAGCGCCAGAAGAACGGCGAACAAACTCTCAACCGCATGCGAGCGCGGGCGCTTAACGGTTACTGGGTCTTCCATGCCCCAGTTGGATACAAGTACGAGCGTGTCAGTGGACAAGGGAAGGTTCTGCTTCCCGACGAGCCTTGCGCATCAATCCTGAGAGAGGCTTTGGAGGGTTACGCCTGCGAGCGTTTCTCGACGCAGGCTGAAGTGAAACGCTTTCTCGAAGCGCAACCCGAGTTTCCAAAGACACCGCGCGGCGAGGTCACGAACCAACGGGTCAATGATTTTCTGACGCAGCCGCTCTACGCGGGCTACTTGGAGCTTCCGAAATGGGATGTCTCATTCCGTCCTGCAAAGCACGAGGGGCTTATCAGTCTTGAAACATTCAAGACCATTCAGAACCGTTTGAACGGCACCGCCCGCGTACCTGCGCGCAAAGACATAAGCCAAGATTTTCCGCTTCGCGGTTTCGTCCTATGCGGCTGCTGCGGGACGCCCCTTACTGCGAACTGGTCAAAGGGAAAGGCCGCTCACTACCCTTACTATCTCTGCCGCCAGAAGGACTGTGCAGCGAAGGGCAAGTCGATCCGCCGCGAGCTTGTTGAAGAAGAGTTTGAAGCGCTTCTAAAGGCACTGAGGCCATCAGTTGAGCTTTTCGAGTGGGCTTCGTCTTTGTTCCGTGACCTGTGGGACCAGCGTGCCAAGACGATGAAAGAACAAGGCAAGTCGGTGAAGGCCG
Organism: Alphaproteobacteria bacterium; assembly: GCA_018222605.1. GTDB lineage: Bacteria > Pseudomonadota > Alphaproteobacteria > Caulobacterales > Hyphomonadaceae > Hyphomonas. The sequence goes on along the minus strand of JAAEZZ010000012.1, from coordinate 44,634 downwards.
AGCTTTCGCAGATCGAGCGCAAGATCGCTCAGCTTATGGATCGGCTTGTGGAAGCTGACAGCGAATCCGTTATCCGAGCCTATGAGAAGCGCATCGGTGATCTAGAAACGGATCGCATGATTATCCGCGAGCGGATCGAAAAATGCGGCACACCGCTGGCTACCTATGAGGAGACGTTCGAACACTCGATGACGTTTCTGGCAAACCCTTGGAAAATTTGGGAAAATGGCAGCATTGAGCACCGTCAAACGGTGCTGAAACTCGCGTTTGCGGACCAACTGGCGTATGACCGCGAAAGCGGTTTTCGAACACCAGAAATATCGTTACCATTCAAGATGTTAGGGGATATTTGCAGTGGAAATTTGGAAATGGCGCACCGGGGAGGATTCGAACCCCCGACCCCCAGATTCGTAGTCTGGTGCTCTATCCAACTGAGCTACCGGTGCCCGGCCATAAGGAAGGCGGACACATACAGGCATGGATCAGCGGATGCAAGCCTGTTTGCGCGCAAGATTCACACCTTTCGCAGCGAGGGCTGGAATGGCCCTCAAATCGGCCCTTCAGCCCCATCCGCGACAGCGCTGATCCAGTCCGCATAGGCCGATATGCGCATGTAAATACCAGGGCTGTCCGGTCGCGCGCACCCAAGCCCCCAACTGACCACACCAATTTGCACAGGGGTATCGTCTCCTGTCCTCAACATCAGCGGCCCACCGCTGTCTCCCTGACAGGAATCCACGCCCCCAACGCCCGCACAGATCTGCGTATCCGGGTCCACGGATACGCCCGCCAGCAAATCACTCATGCCGTAGGTTTCGATCAGATCGGTTACCTGCTGCTTGCAGAGCGCCATATCCACCGGGGGCACCATGCCTTCCTGCAGGATCAGGCTAGGCGCGCTGACATGACGGCCGCCACGACTGACACCGGACTGGTTCCGGGCGCCTTCCCCCATCTTGCCATAGCCTGCAACAAAGGTTTGCGGAGAGGCCGTGCCGGAAAGATCCACCTCCATCCCGCCGAGGCCATCCAGCCTAGCCACCGGCCCGGTCCATGTCCCTTCGATATGCAGCAGGGCCAAGTCATTGCCCTGCTCTGGCGCGCCCGGCACATAGTCAGGGTGAACAACAATATCCTGTATGGGAAAGACCGCAGAGCGAGGAACCTCCATCAGATCACCGCGACCGACGACCAGAACCACGGGACCAAACCGCTGCATCTTCTCGCCGGTTGCGTCAGGGAAATATTGCGCAGCCCGCCCATCGGACTCGATCTCGATCCCCTCGACACAATGGCCCGCGGTCAGGGCCCATTCCGGTGAGATCATGGTCGCGCCGCATTCATGATAGACAGATCGTCCCTGCACGGCCTGCAAAGACGCCATGCCCGGCCAATCTTCGGGGTCTGCATCATGTCCGGCGACAACACAGGCGGCCGCAAGCCCCAGCAGGCCTGCACTGACAAGACCTTTCCAACCAGACATCATGGCTCCCCCTGTCTCTCGTGATTGGCCTCATGAACGCCCCGCGCGATGGCACGCGCAAGCGTAGAGGCGGCCAGCTCTCCCACACGAGATACCATAAAGGGGCGATTTTCGGCTATATCGACCCGGCCGGTCGACAGAACGAACACGGCGTCGCCATCAAATGGTGCAAACACCGGCCGGATCGCCCTCGAAAAGCCGGACAGTGCCATCTGCGCCACCCTGTGCGCCTCGCCCTGCGTAAGTGAGGCATCTGTGGCGATGCAGGCGATCGTAGTGTTCTGACCCAGAGCCGGGTTCGCTTTAGCTGCGCCCCAGTCATCCGGGTCCATGACAAAGCCTTCAGGCGGTCGCTTGCCCCCGAATTCGCCGCAGATTTCATAAGGCCACGCCCAATATGTCTCTGTTCCCGGCATGAAGGCAGACCCGAAGCAATTCACTCCGGCCAGCGCCCCGACGGTTATGCCATCCCCTGTCACAATGCTGGCAGACCCTGTGCCGCCCGCATGAGCTCCTGCCCTGGCACCATATCCAGCCCCTGCCCGCCCCAGAACAAAGGTCTCACCGGCACCGCGATATGCCGCAAGGCCCAGCCTGGCATAGGGGGAGACCTCCCCCCAATCCTTGTCGCCGCCATTTGCCAGATCATACAGAATGGCTGCCGGAACGATTGGTGTCGGCGGCACGCCTTCGCTGGCCACCAGAGAGAAGCCTCGCCTCTCTGACTTGAGACCGGACGCGACACCGTCTGCTGCCGCGAGCCCAAAGGCGCTGCCTCCGGACAGGCAGATGGCGTCGACACCTGGCACAAGACGCCCGCCCGTCAGCAAATCCGTCTCGCGCGTGCCCGGCCCGCCGCCCGCCACGCAAACTGCCGCAATGGCAGGCCTTTCCGGCACAATGACGGAGACGCCCGTGCGAACCGCGCTGTCTTCAGCCTGCCCCACACGAATGCCAGGGACATCCGTGATGAGATTCCGTTTGCCGGGTGCTGTCATTAATTGCGCCTCTGTCTTTCCCTTGCCATTACAGTTTCATAAGGTCAGCCGCGACTCACGCCAAGACACGGGGATCCCCATGACACGTTTACCGCTTTTCCTTTCCGTTCTGTGGCTAGCTGCCTGCTCTCCCGCTCAGGAGAGCGGCGTGAGCGCCTCAGACGAAGCCCAACGGGCTGCAGACACCGCACATCAGGCTGAGGCGCAAGCCGCAAAGACTGACGCCGCGGCTCCAGAAGCCTGGACCAAGGGCGCCATGGTGGCAGCAGCTGACCCACGCGCGGTTGAAGCAGGCCTGAAAGTGATGCGCGAAGGCGGCAATGCGATCGACGCCGCGATCGCTGTTCACACCGTGCTTGGCCTGGTTGAGCCGCAAAGCTCCGGCATCGGCGGCGGTGCCTTCATGGTCTATTATGACCACGCCAAGGACGAAATCACCGTTTTCGATGGCCGGGAAACCGCTCCGGCCTCCACGACGCCCGAACATTTCGTCAAGGATGGTAAGGTGATGGGCTTCTTGGAGGCCTGGCAGTCCGGAAAGGCTGTTGGCGTTCCGGGACAGATTGCCCTCTACAAGACAGCGCATGATGCCGCCGGCGCGCTCGACTGGGAAAAGGTCTTCCAGCCTGCCATCAAGCTGGCCGAGGACGGATTTGAAGTCTCTCCGCGCCTTGCTGAACTGCTGGCGAGTGACCGTCTGAAAGCCGTTGTGCGCATTGATGACCTGCCGGTTCCAGCGGCCTATTTCTATCCGAATGGAGAGCCCCTACCGGTTGGCTACATCCGCAAGAACCAGGACTATGCGGACATGCTCAGCGCCATCGCGATGCAAGGCCCGTCCGCCTTTTATGAGGGCAAAAATGCCGAGGCGATTGTCGCCGCTGTTAACAGCGGCCCGAATGCTGGCAATATGACGCTGGAAGATCTGGCGAACTACGAGGTTAAGGTACGACCGGCCCTGTGCGGCACCATTCCGGAAGGCTATCGCATCTGTTCTGCCCCGCCCCCCTCTTCCGGCGGTGTGGCCCAGAACATGATCATGGGGCTGTATCATTACCTGAAGCCGACATCCGACACGGCCACAGAAGATGACTTCCTGAAGGCCTTTGTCGACGCACAGCGCCTGGCCTATGCCGACCGTGACCATTATGTTGCGGACGCAGACTTTGTGGCCGTGCCTTCCAGTGATCTGATCAATCCGGATTATCTGAAAGTGCGCGCTACCGAGGCCTTCGCGCCGGATGGCCATGCCGAGCCAGGCGATCCGGGTGTTGTGCTGGGCCGCGACCCGCTACGCCCGCTCTGGGGGGAAGACGCCACCGAGCACAAGCCGGGCACGACCCACATCTCCATCATCGACACAGAAGGCAATGCCGTTTCCATGACAGCCACGGTCGAAGCGGCCTTCGGTACATCCATCATGGTCAATGGCTATCTGCTCAACAATCAGCTGACGGACTTCTCCCGCGAGCCCTCCAAGGGTGGCAAGCCGGTGGCCAATGCTCCGGCGGCCAACAAGCGCCCGCGCAGCTCCATGTCCCCGACCCTGGTATTCGACAGCAATGATGACCTGTTTATGGTCACCGGCTCTCCGGGCGGCAATTCCATCATCGCTTACGTCGCCAAAACGCTTGTGGGCGTGATTGACTGGGGCAAGACGGCTCAGGAAGCCATCGACCTGCCAAACATCATCGCGCGCGGCGACTCTATTGGTGTCGAAGTTGATATCGACGGAGGCCCGGAAGCTGCCGAAGCCCTGCGCCAAATGGGCTACACCGTGGAAGAGCGCGAAGGCGAGAATTCCGGCCTGCACGTCATCGTAGTGCGCGAAGACGGTCTTGAAGGGGGCGCAGATCCTCGCCGGGAAGGCATCGCCAAATCCCTCGACTAGGAATTCGTGATACTGGCCTTATGCGGACGTTCTACGGAAAATCCGCATAAGGCGATTTCCATCGCCGACCTGATCACGCCGCCAGTTCTGCCGTGATCGCATCTGCCAGTAAGCGCCCCGCTGCGGTGAGCGCAATGCGTGGCCCATCTTCCTTCAGCCAGCCCTCAGCAACAAAGACATCGATCTTGTTTTGCGGCAGCGGTCGGCCCGACAGGGCCTCAACCCGGCGCCGGTCAATCCCGCCTGACGGGCGCAGCCCCATGGCCAGCAGTTCGCGTGCAATATCCAGCGGATAGAGCTTCTGCGCAGCTGACCAGCCAGAAGCCAGCGCCTGCACATTGGCGATATAGGCGTCCGGGCGCTTCTCCGCTTCAGAAGCATAGCGCTGGCCGTTAACGCTGACACGGCCATGCGCGCCAGGGCCTGCGCCGATCCAGTCCCCGCCATGCCAGTAAATCTGATTGTGGCGGGACTGGTATTCCGGGGCCATGGCATGATTGGAGACCTCATAAGCAGGCAGGCCTGCTGCGCCGAGTATGGTCTGGGTCAGTTCATACAGATCGGCCTGATCATCATCCTCCATCGGCACAATCTGGCCACGCTCGACGGCCTTGCCGAAAGCTGTCCGCTCTTCAATCGTCAGTTCGTATAAGGAGATATGCGGCACGCCGAATTTCAGCACGTCTTCCAGTTCTAGTTGCCATTCCTGCAGGGATTGGCCGGGACGCGCGTAAATCAGGTCTATTGATGTGTTGGGGAACACTTTCATGGCCCGCGCAATGGACGCCATGGCAGCCTGCTCATCATGGTCACGGCCCAGGAACGCCAGGGCCGCCGGCCGTAGGGACTGCACGCCGACTGACAGCCGGTTCACGCCAGCCGCCTTCAGGCCGCGCAAATCCGCACGCAGCACATCATTGGGATTGGCTTCCAGCGTGATCTCTGCCCCGTCCTTGATGCCAAACGCTTCGTCCGCAGCGCGCAGGATTTCTGCAATCTGCAAAGGCTTGAGCAGGGACGGCGTCCCTCCCCCCAGGAATACCGTATCAAGCGCGCCATGCTGTGGCATGCGCGGCCGGTGGACCTTCAAATCATCACAGATTGCCTGCAGCAGCAAAGAGGAGTCCCGATCCTTCGCCGCATAGACGTTGAAGTCGCAATATGGGCAGATCTTTGTACAGTACGGCCAATGGATGTAGGCCCCAAATCCATATTCCGGACCGAAGGGGACGGGCGTCTCGGTCATGATAACAAGGCAGCCTTCAGTTTCTTAACGGCGTTGGCACGGTGGCTCATCGCATGTTTGCGGTCAGGATCCATCTCTCCAAACGTGATCTGCTCGCCCTCGGCAACGAAAACAGGGTCATATCCAAAGCCCTTCTCACCGCGGGGGGGCCAGACCAGTTCGCCATGAACCTCACCTTCGAACACTTCTGCGTGACCATCCGGCCAGACAACAGCCAAGGCGCAGACAAATTTAGCAGTTCGGTCTGTCGCGCCAATCTCTTCCAGTTCGCGCTCTACCTTGGCCATCGCTGCGCCGAAATCCCGGGGCTCACCGGCCCAGCGCGCAGAGTATATGCCAGGTGCCCCGCCAAGGGCCGCAACAGCCAGACCTGAATCGTCTGACAAGGCAGGCGCACCTGTAGCGACTGCTGCAGCTTTGGCCTTCAGGATAGCATTGCCTGCGAAGGTGGATTCAGTTTCTTCAGGCTCCGGCAAATCCAGATCAAGGGCCGAAACGACGTCAAAACCCATGGGCTCGAACAGATCCTTAAGCTCTGAAACCTTACCCTTGTTATGGGTCGCAGCGACCAATCGCCCAGGTTCCAAGCGCCGAATCGCATTATTTTCAACCATACTGCAATGGCTCCATTCTTGCTTTTGACATAAAAGTCTATATCGTTATTCGGTAAGCCTTATGTCTTTAGCGATAAAGTCAAACGGCCCCAAAACATCAGCGCCCAACGGTGAAGAGACAACGTATGAGTACAAATGCAGGGAATTCCATGGCTGCTATCATGACCGTGCTGGTCACGATTGTCATGTGGATGACTGCGCTGATCGGCGCAATCGTCATTCTTGCAGGAAGTGTGGAATTGATCTCCATTCTTTCCGGCAACCCAATCAGTATAGGCTCTGTCACGGTCGATAATCATGCGATCACTGTGCCCGAACTGAGTGCCGGTCTGGTCGGCGCGATTGTTGTCGTGGCAGCTGTTGTTTTTGTCTGCATGGAACTCAGGAAAATTCTTGCAACCCTTGCCGCCGGTGATCCGTTCGTACCGGAGAACGCTGTGCGCCTGACCCGTATCGCGATTGCCATCGCCGTGACTCAGCTCATGCGCTACGCGATTGCCGTGATCATCGGGCTTATGGTGAAAGGAACACGTATTGAACTGTCTTTTGACCTCATCGCCTGGGCGTCCGTTGCCGCCCTATTCATCCTGTCGCAAGTCTTCCGCGAAGGCACTCGCCTGCGCGACGAAGAAAAAATGACCATATAGGAGCACAGGATATGTCAATTCGCGTGACCCTCGACCGAGTGCTTCTGGACCGCCGCATGTCCCTGACAGAACTGTCGGAACGTGTCGGTGTGACACTGGCCAATCTGTCCATCCTGAAAACCGGCAAGGCCAAGGCCGTCCGCTTCTCGACACTGGAAGCCCTGTGCCGGGAGCTGGAATGCCAGCCGGGAGATCTGCTGGTCTTCGATGAGGAAGACACGGTGGACCATGAACAGGTGGCGGCCGAATAGATGATCCGGCATCGGCGTACCACATATGAGGCTGGCGACGTTGTCTCGATCCGCTTCGGTGTGGTCCTGTCCCATTATGGCGTTGTAACTACGCGCGGGACGGTCATTTCAAACTCTCGCAAGCACGATGGCGTCATCGAGCAGAGCCTGGAAGACTTCTCAGCCGGGCAATCTATCCGGCGACATGGCCGCTATAGCGGTCTGGATGCACATCTGGTGGAACACCGTGCACGCCGCCGCATCGGCCATGATTACGACTTCTTCGGCTCCAATTGCGGACACTTGGTTCGCCATGCCCATCATCGCAAACCAACCCCGATGCAAGTCGGCGCAGCAACCGTGCGCGCCATCGGGGATATGCTCTCCAGCAACAAAAAACGCTATTATTAGCGTGCATGGGAACGAGGCCTGCAGCCTCGCGTACGTGTCTGCATGAAACACATCACTGCCTGCCTGCTCCTCGCCCTCATCCCCCTGTCTGCCTGTGGCAATGGCAAGGAGGTCGGCGAATTCAAGAATGACTGGCTGGGCAACGAGATCAAGATCAAGCAGCTGCATGATCCGAAGATCGAGGGTGTGGTGTGTCACCTTTCCTATTTCGACCGGGGCGTATGGGACCGGATCGGCAAAGGCAACTGGTTCGAAAACCCCTCAAATTCCTCCATCGCCTGCCTGCAGTCCGGCCCGATCCGTATCGGTCGCATCGATCTCGACAAGTCGGGTGAAGAAGTATTCGACCAGAACCAGAGCCTCATCTTCAAGCAACTGGCCGTGCGTCGCATCTATGATGCGGACACTAACAGCCTCATATATGTCTCCTACAGCCGCAAGATTGTGGACGGCTCAGCCAAGATGAGCCTGTCGACTGTGCCGCTCTACGGACAGGATGTCGTCTGGCAGAACGGCAAGCCCGCACCTCGCGAATAAATCATATGCCGCAGATGTGAATTGTGCGGCTCTGCCCGGCGGTACATCTAGGCTTTATGATACAAGGCCTACCCTCCCTCTTCATTTCCCATGGCTCCCCCACTTTGGGGCAGGATGATGCACCAGTACGCGACTTTCTGCGTCACCTAGGCCAGGCATTGCCAAGGCCAAAGGCCATTCTGGTTATTTCCGCCCACTTCAATGCCCCCATACCGGTTCTGACAGGTGCGCCGCATCCTGAGACCATTCATGATTTTCAGGGTTTCCCTGAAGAACTGTATGCACAGCAATACCCCGCTCCGGGCTCCCCCGTCCTTGCAGAAACCATGCGGCAGGCCATCGTCCGCAGCGGCTTTGAGGCGCGTGTGCACCCGACACGCGGGCTGGACCATGGCGCTTGGGTACCTTTGCAACTGATCTATCCTGCCGCCGACATTCCGGTCGTGCAGCTTTCCATCAGCATGAACCAGACTCCGGAATGGCACTACCGCCTCGGCAAGGCGCTCGCCTCTTACCGGGACGAAGGTGTTCTCATTATCGGCTCAGGAGCCCTGACACACAATTTGCGCGCCTTGTTCACAGCACGGCTTGAATTGAACAGCGACGCACCGGACTGGGTCAGCACATTCGCAGACTGGGTGGATGAGAAAACCCTGACCGGAGACGATACAGCCGTGCTGAATGCGCTGGAAATGGGCCCGCACGGCCTGACCAATCACCCCACACCCGATCACATCCTGCCGTTATTTGTGGCTCTCGGTGCCAGCGCGGATGGCCCACGGCGATTGCTGCATAAAAGCACAACCTATGGGATATTGCGTATGGACGCCTTCGCCTTCGGCGCCCATGTGCAGGCCGCATGACCTACCGAGTTCGATCCGCTGAAGACCGCCGCCGTGAAATCCAGGAACATGCCGCACGGCTCGGCATAAACGAGGCCTTTGTCTCGAACTTGGTCGACAGCTTCTATGCGCGGGTTCAGGCCCACCCCCTGCTGGGCCCGATCTTCGAGAAAGAGATCAAGGATGAGTGGGAGCCCCACCTCGCCAAGATGAAGGATTTCTGGTCATCGGTCGCGATGAATACAGGCCGCTATTCCGGCAAACCCTTCCCCGCGCACATGAAGCTGACGGGCGTCACACCCGCCCACTTCAATATCTGGCTGGCCTTGTTCCGGCTGACGCTGGAAGACATTTCGGAGAATCCGGAAACAGTCGACTACTTCATGGAGCGTGCCGACCGTATCGCCCAGAATTTCCAGTTCGGCATGTTCGAGTTGCAGAACCAGCCAGCCAGATAATGGCCTAGCCAAGCGCCTTGCGCTGGGCTTCGAACAATTCGGTGCAGCCTTTTTCGGCCAGGCGCAGCATCTCATCCAGTTCAGAGCGCGTGATCGGGCGCTCTTCCCCTGTGCCCTGCACCTCAATGAAACCGCCATCGGAGCTCATCACGACATTCATGTCGGCTTCGCCGCGGGAATCTTCGGGATAGTCGACATCCAGCACCGGATGATCCTGATAGATGCCGACGGAAATGGCGGCAGCCTGCTTCTGGATCGGGTTTGCGGAGATGACGCCTTCTGCCTTCAGATACCGGCAGGCCATGGCAAGGGCCACAAAGCCGCCCGTAATCGATGCCGTGCGCGTGCCGCCATCCGCCTGCAAGACATCGCAGTCGATCGTGATCTGGTTCTCGCCCAGCGCCTGGAGGTCACAAACCGAGCGAAGGGAGCGGCCGATCAGACGCTGAATTTCCTGCGTGCGGCCAGACTGCTTGCCGGCTGCGGCTTCGCGGCGCCCCCGTGTATGCGTCGCGCGTGGCAGCATGCCGTACTCGCCAGTGACCCAGCCCTTCCCCTGCCCTTTCAGCCAAGGCGGGACACCTTTCTCCCAACTGGCCGTGCATAGCACATGCGTGTTTCCGAACTTCGCAAGGCATGACCCTTCCGCATAACGGGTGACATTGGTTTCCAGCGTGATCTCACGCAACTGGTCAAAGGCGCGCCCGGACGGACGGATAAGCGTACTCATAAGGTTGTCCTCTCTTCTGCCCTGCCTGATTGCGGGTTTTGGCGCGTCTGTCTACACCGGGGAAAGGGAACAATAGAAGCCGGGGGATTCATGCCGACCGATATCGAGATCGCCAGAAGTGCGCAGAAACGTCCCATCCTGGATGTTGCCGAGACTTTGCAGATCACGCCGCAGGATGTGATCCCCTACGGCCATGACAAGGCAAAAATCGCAGCGCAACACCTGAGCAGCCTACGCGCCAGGGCAAATGGCAAGCTGATCCTCGTCACGGCCATCAACCCCACACCCGCAGGCGAAGGCAAGACTACGACCAGCATCGGCCTGGCGGACGCGATGAACCGGATTGGCAACAAGACCCTGCTTTGCCTGCGCGAGCCATCCCTCGGTCCCTGCTTTGGCATGAAGGGCGGCGCGACCGGTGGCGGCCAGTCCCAGGTGGTCCCGATGGAAGATATCAACCTCCACTTCACGGGGGACTTTCACGCCATCACCTCTGCCCACAATCTGCTGTCGGCCATGATCGACAATCATATCCATTGGGGCAGCGATAGTGGCATTGACCCGACACGGATCACTTGGCGACGCGTGCTGGACATGAATGACCGCAATTTGCGCAACATTGTGACCGGACTCGGCGGCACGAAGAATGGCACGCCCATCGAGACAGGTTTCGACATCACAGTAGCCTCGGAAATCATGGCAATCCTCTGTCTCGCCCGAGACACGCAGGATCTGCAGGATCGTCTGGAGCGGATGGTCATCGGCTATCGCCGCGGCCGTGTGCCCGTGACGGCAAGGGACATGAACGCGGTGGGCGCGATGATGGCACTGCTGAAAGATGCCATGCTACCAAATCTGGTGCAGACCCTGGAAGGCAATCCCGCGCTGGTGCATGGCGGCCCTTTCGCCAATATCGCCCATGGCTGCAGCTCAGTCATCGCAACACGTGCCGCCCTGAAGATGGCGGACTATGTGGTCACCGAAGCAGGCTTTGGCGCAGATCTTGGCGCGGAGAAGTTCTTCAATATCAAATGCCGCCAGGCGGGCCTTGTGCCCAACGCCGCCGTCCTTGTTGCAACCGTCCGGGCCCTGAAGATGCATGGCGGCATCGCAAAAGATGATGTCAGCTCTGTCAGCTATGATGCGCTGGAAAAGGGCCTCGCCAATCTGGGCCGACATATCGAGAATATGCGCGAATTCGGTGTTCCGGTCGTGGTTGCTGTCAACCGCTTTACCTCTGACACATCTGGCGAGATTGCCGCTGTCGAGGCATTCTGTGAAAAGATGGGCGTGCCCGTCTCGCTCTGTACACACTGGGCCGAGGGCGGCCATGGCGCCGAAGACCTGGCCCAGAAGGTGGCCCAGCTGATCGAAACCACACCGACAGAGTTCCGACCGCTCTATCCATCGGACATGCCCCTGTTTGAAAAGATCGAAACGATTGCCAAACGCATCTATCGCGCAAGCCGAGTTGATGCCCCAAAATCCGTGCGGGAACAATTAAAGCGCTGGGAACTGGAAGGGTATGGGAACTTCCCGGTCTGTATGGCCAAAACACAGTACAGCTTCTCCAGCGATGCCAAGCTGTATGGCGCGCCGGAAGGCCATGTCCTGCAACTACGCGATGTCCGCCTGTCTGCGGGCGCTGGCTTTGTCGTGGGCATATGTGGCGAGATCGTCACCATGCCGGGCCTGCCGCGCCGCCCATCAGCAGAGAGCATCTATCTCAACTCCACAGGCCAGATTGAAGGGCTTTCCTGACGCGATTGACTCTGTTTAGCAAAAAAGCTAATTAGCATCTATGCAAAACAGCGTCTTTAAAGCTTTGGCCCATCCTGCACGTCGGCAGATCCTTGCGCTCTTGCGCAAGGGTCCGCATCTGGCAGGCGATCTGGCGGCAGAATTTGACTCAAGCTGGCCCACAATGAGCCGGCACCTGGCTGTCCTGAAAGAAGCGGAGCTAATCACGGCCGAGCGTCAGGGCAACCAGATCCTCTACCGCGTAAATACCAGCGTGCTTGAAGACGCCGCCTCTGCCCTCCTCGGCCTGATCGGGACGGACAATGGCGATGATGATCTCAAGGAGGCTGCAGAATGAAACCCTATGTCAAAACAGGTCTGGCCTGGTCCGCAGGGGCCATTCTGATCACCTGCTGCATCAGCCTGGTGGCATCGTCCCAGTTGCCGGACAGCGCCCAGATCCCGGTCCATTGGGGGGCGGATGGCAACCCCGACAAGTTCGCTGACCGCGAAGGGGCGACCTTCATGCTGTGGATGATGCCCGCTATTTCGGCCTTTGTCGCAGCCAGCATGGCGATCGCCGCCACCGTTGATCCGCGTCAGGCGAATTTGAATGCCAGCCGCAAGGCCTTTCTGATCTGCTGGATCGGCGCGATGATCGTGCTGACCGGTATTCATGCCGGTGTCGCCTTCATGATGACCCGGGCCGGTACGCCGTCTGCAGACTCTCCTGAGATGATCCGCTGGATTATTGCTGCCTGTGGCGCCCTGTTCATTCTGATTGGCAACTATCTGCCGAAGACACGCTCTACTTTCATGATGGGCATCCGTACGCCCTGGACGTTGTCTTCCGACATGACCTGGGAGAAAACCCACCGCCTGGCCGGACGGCTGTTCATACTGGCAGGCGCGCTGGGCATCATCGGCGCCTTTGTCTTCAATGGCATCTGGCTGGCCCTGCAATTGTCCGTTCTGGCCATCGGTGCGGCCCTGATCAGCGTGATCTACTCCTGGTTTGTCTGGCGCACCGCGACAGATCGCGACGAGGGCTCAGGCTACATTGTCTAACACCCATTGAACCCGGCCCCGGCCGCGCCTAATCAATAGGACATGATCCGCAAGCCCTTCGACACGACATCCCTGATGCAGCGCCTTGACCAGCGCTCTCGGGATATCTTTCGGGAAATCGTGGAAGGCTATCTGGCAACAGGGGAGCCAGTCGGCTCGCGCACCCTCTCCAAAAGCGGCATTGCGCTTTCCCCGGCCTCCATCCGTAATGTGATGGCAGATCTGACAGATCTTGGCCTGCTGGAATCCCCGCACATCTCAGCGGGCCGCGCACCGACCCATACCGGCCTACGCCTATTCGTAGATGGCTTTCTGGAGATTGGTGAACCGACGCGCGCGGATCGTCAGGAAATTGATGATCGCCTGAAATCCGCCGGAACCGACATTGAAGCCGTCATGGGCGAAGCCTCCGGAATTCTTTCAGGCCTGACCGGCGGCGCGGGCCTGGTCTCCTCCCCCACGCGTGACGCCATTGTACGGCACGCCGAATTTGTACCGCTAGGCGGCAAGGAAGCGATCTGCGTAATCGTCACTGAAGATGGCGATGTTGAAAACCGCATCATCGACATTCCGGAAGGCCTGCCCATCACGACACTGATGGAAGCGGGCAATTACCTCTCAACCCGCGTGCGCGGTCGGACGCTCTCGGAAGTTACGAATGCGATCCGCGAGGAGCTTCGCACACACCGGGCCGCGCTGGACGAAGCGGCCTCCTCCCTGGTCGAGCAGGGCCTCGCCCAATGGGGAGGCGAATCCCCTGGTCGCGGCAGGTCGCTGATCGTGCGGGGCCGCGCCAATCTGCTGGAAGACGCCCAGGCCGCCGAAGACCTGGACCGTGTTCGCCAGCTGTTCAACGAGCTTGAACGCCAGCAGAGTCTTCTCGATATCCTGGATACAACCCGCGAAGCGGATGGCGTGCGACTGTTTATCGGATCGGAAAACCAGCTTTTCCCGTTATCGGGTTCAAGTGTGATTGTGGCTCCCTATATGGGAGGCGGAAAACAGGTTATCGGCGCGCTTGGTGTAATTGGTCCTACCCGGCTGAACTATGCCCGCGTGATACCCATGGTGGATTATACGGCGAAGGTGGTTGGAGAAATCCTGTCTGCCCGCCGCAAAAAGGATGCAAAAGGATGAGTGACGAGTCCAAGAACAGCGAAACCGCTGACATTGATCCCAACGCCTCGCCGGCAGATCTGAAGGCGGCTGCGGATGATATCCTGAAATCTGCCCCGAAGGACCAGGCAGAACTGTCTCCGGAAGAGGCCATGCAGAAGCTGGAGATCGAAAAGGAAGAAATGCGCGAGCAATTGCTGCGCACGCTGGCCGACCTTGAGAACACCCGCAAGCGCGCTGAGCGCCAAGTCACCGATGCCCGCATCTATGCCATCGAGAAATTTGCCGGTGATCTGCTGAGCGTGTCCGATAATCTCGGCCGTGCCCTTTCTGCCCTCTCCGAAGACGATCGCAACGCCCTGTCAGAGCCGGGACGCAACCTGTTTGAAGGCATAGAGATGACGCAAAAGGAGCTGCACACAGCGCTTGCGCGTCATGGCGTAACCGCGATTGCCGCTGAGCCGGGCGATACGTTTGACCCGAACCAGCATCAGGCTGTGGCGAACATTCCATCAGACCAGCCGAACGGCACGATTGCCTCCTGCTTCCAGCCCGGCTGGAAGATTGGTGAGCGCACACTGCGCGCCGCAATGGTCGCCGTCAGCGCCGGCACAGCGAACTGACAGCCCTTAACGGCTTACTTTCCACAGCGTCACCGTGTTCTGCCGCATGTTCGGCACGATCACGGTGTCGCCGATGACAGTCAGATCATTCTGTGTCGGGCCCTCTTCTGCCTCGACATCATAGAGCGTCGTCACGGCACCGTTCTCAGCCACATAGTGGATCTGCCCCGGCCAGGACGAAACAAGATATCCACCGCCTGACACCGGCCCGATGCCATCGGCATTCTCCATGCCCGTAGCAATTTCGGTCAACGTGCCATCCGGCGCCGCACTAAACAGCGTACCTGTTCCCATCGTGGCGACCAGCATGCGGTCGCCATCTCCCAGAAGACCGTTAACGCCGCCTAGAAGGGCTTCATCCTGCAACCAAACTTCCGATGCGCCATCTGAAATCTTGTGGATCATCGCGGTGCCGGAGTCAGATACATAAACGGCGTTACCCCAAGTCGTCATGTCATTCAGGAAGACTGCGCCCTCAATCGGGATAGACCCGTCAGGATTGCCGGTCTCCAGATCCAGCATTGCGATCTTGTCTATGTCTGCGACGTAAAGCGTATCCCCCAGCACAGCCATGCCCTTTGGCGCGTCCAGCTTGGCGCCCCAATAGCGGTCCACCATCTGCCCTTGCGGTGAAATGAGGGAGACATAGCCATTGCCGCCCTTCTCAGTGCCTGGGCCGTTGACGCTGGAGATGAAATAGCCGCCATTGGGGGCAGCAGCCACCCCTTCCGGATTCTCGAAACCTTGCGAGATGTAGGTCTGCTCAATGACAGGGAGCCCGGCATCTGCCTGTTCATCGACAGGTGCTTGCGCGGCACAGCCCGCCGCCAGTATTGTCATAAGTACCGGAATGGATGTGCGCAGCATGAAAACCTCCCATGGATATGTCTCAGGACACGGCGTGGACCCGCTTCATGACACTATGGCAATGCATGCCGGGCCGCGTCCACCCACAGATCGGCGATCCCACTAAAATACGGCGCGGTGCCGGAAATCTGTCAGACTGCGACCGGCGGTGTATTCGCTGCCTTCGGCCAACGCTCCCACACGCGCTCATGGAATGTGTAGGCTACCGTCTGCACTGCGGGTTCAATCAGGCCGATGGCAAGCGCGGCATGCCAGTTGCGGGTCAGAGCAAAGGCGACGGTTACAGCAACGGACAGGTGCATCAGGCTGTAAGTCATTGTCTTGAGAATATGGCGGGCCATGGCAGAAGATCCTTTCAGACCTCTACATGTGATATTTTTGAGAATGAATCTCAAATAGATAGTTTCAGATGGCGCTATAGAGGCTGACTATCGCAAGCGTAATGCTGATCCTTCGCAGCTACGTAGTATTCCCCCCTTGAGACCGGCCAAAGCCTTCCCATATCGCTAGACGAACCGGCGAACGGAATGAAACTCCCAACTCGCCGCCTCATTTTGAACCTTGGAAAGAGCCACTGGCTGTCCGGGGCTGCTGAGCAGACCGCAACAGAAAAAACAGCCCGTGGCGGCTTGAAGAAAAGAGAGACGCAACATGAGCAAGATTATTGGTATTGACCTTGGCACAACGAACTCCTGTGTCGCCGTCATGGAAGGCGGGCAGGCCAAGGTAATCGAGAACGCAGAAGGCCAGCGCACGACCCCGTCCGTTGTCGCTTTCACGGAAGGCGGCGAGCGCCTGATCGGCATGCCGGCCCGGCGCCAGGCTGTCACGAACCCGGATTTCACCTTCTATGCCATCAAGCGCCTGATCGGCCGTCAGTTTGACGACCCGACCGCGCAGAAGGACAAGGAAATCTCCCCGTTCGAAATTGTCAAAGGCCCGGCAGGCGATGCCTGGGTGAAAGGCCGCGACAAGGACTACGCGCCGCAGGAAATCTCTGCTTTCATCCTCACCAAGATGAAGGAAACGGCTGAGGCCTATCTCGGCAATGAAGTGACGCAAGCCGTCATAACCGTTCCGGCCTACTTCAACGACGCCCAGCGTCAGGCCACGAAAGACGCCGGCAAGATCGCTGGCCTTGAAGTGCTCCGCATCATCAACGAGCCGACGGCGGCCGCTCTGGCCTATGGCCTCGACAAGGGCGACCAGTCCAAGACCATCGCGGTCTATGACCTTGGTGGCGGTACGTTCGACGTCTCTCTGCTGGAGATCGGCGACGGCGTGTTCGAAGTGCTGTCCACGAATGGCGACACATTCCTTGGCGGTGAGGATTTTGACCTTCGCATTGTCGACTTCCTCGCAGAGGAATTCAAAAAGGATCAGGGCATCGACCTGAAGACAGACAAGCTGGCCCTGCAGCGTCTGAAGGAAGAAGCCGAGAAGGCCAAGAAAGAGCTGTCATCCGCTTCGCAATACGAAGTGAACCTGCCCTTCATCACGGCTGACGCGACCGGCCCGAAACACCTCAACATCAAGCTGACCCGCGCCAAGTTCGAAAGCCTTGTCGAAGACCTCGTCAAGCGCACAATCGAGCCGTGCAAGAAAGCCCTGAAAGATGCTGGCAAGTCCGCATCCGACATTGATGAAGTCGTGCTCGTGGGCGGTATGACCCGCATGCCGGCCGTGCAGGAAGCCGTGAAGAAATTCTTCGACCGTGAGCCGCACAAGGGTGTGAACCCGGATGAAGTGGTTGCCATCGGTGCGGCCATTCAGGGCGGCGTTCTGCAGGGTGACGTGAAAGACGTTGTCCTTCTGGACGTGACTCCGCTGTCCCTTGGCATCGAGACGCTCGGCGGCGTGTTCACACGCCTGATCGACCGCAACACGACGATCCCGACCAAGAAGTCCCAGGTCTTCTCAACCGCTGACGACAACCAGCCGGCTGTGACGATCAAGGTCTTCCAGGGCGAGCGCGAAATGGCTGTCGACAACAAGATGCTCGGCCAGTTCAACCTTGAAGGCATTCCGCCGGCCCCGCGCGGTGTGCCGCAGATCGAAGTGACCTTCGACATCGACGCCAACGGCATCGTGTCCGTGTCCGCCAAGGACAAGGCCACCGGTAAGGAACAGGTCATCACCATCCAGGCAGATGGCGGCCTCTCCGAGGATGACATCAAGAACATGATGGCAGACGCCGAAGCCAATGCCGGCGCCGACAAGGCTCGCCGCGAAATGGTCGAAGCCCAGAACCATGCCGAAGCTCTGGTCCACCAGACCGAGAAGCAGCTGGAAGAGCATGGCGACAAGGTGTCCGGTGATGTCAAAGGCGAAATCGAAAAAGCCATTGCCGAGCTGAAGGAAGCCCGCGAGGGCGATAACCTCGCCGACATTCAGGCCAAGCATCAGGCCCTGATGTCTGCCGCCATGAAGCTCGGCGAAGCGATCTATGCCAGCCAGCAGGAAGAAACGGCACATGCCGATGCGGCCTCTGACGCTGCAGCTGATGGCGACGATGTGGTCGATGCAGACTTCG
The DNA here is from genome assembly GCA_018222605.1 of Alphaproteobacteria bacterium. Classification (GTDB taxonomy): domain Bacteria; phylum Pseudomonadota; class Alphaproteobacteria; order Caulobacterales; family Hyphomonadaceae; genus Hyphomonas. The sequence goes on along the minus strand of JAAEZZ010000012.1, from coordinate 26,600 downwards.
AGGAAGTCGACGGCGACAAGAAGTAATCGGCCTGAAGCCACTCCAAAAACAAAACCCGCCGGGTCTATCCGGCGGGTTTTTTTGTTTTCAGACCTGCGCGTCGCGTCAGACTTTCCGGGCATATTTGTCTGTTGCGCGGATTAACCGGTCAAGTATGCCGGGTTCGGAATAGGCATGGCCCGCGCCTTCGATCGGATAGAATTCCGATTTCGGCCAAGCCTTGTGCAATGCCCAAGCCTGTCGCATCGGGCATGGCATGTCGTAGCGGCCATGTACAATAGTGCCGGGAATGTCCTTCAGCTTGTGCGCATCGCGCAGCAGCTGGCCTTCCTCGAACCAGCCGCGATTGATGAAATAATGACTCTCGATCCGCGCGAAGGCGAGCGCGAACTCCACCTCATGAAATTGGTCAGAGGTTGAGGGCTCCGGCAGCAGAGTGATGGTCTCCCCTTCCCACACACTCCAGGTTTTCGCGCAGCGCAGCTGTTCCTCCGGGTCATCGCCCGTCAGTCGCTTGTGATAGGCGCTCAGCAGATCACCCCGCTCATCTTCCGGGATCGGCGCGATGAAGGCCTCATATTTCTCAGGAAACATCTCCGAGACACCGGACTGGTAAAACCAGTTCATCTCCGGCTTGGTGAGCAGGTAAATACCGCGCAGCACAATCTCGCTGACGCGGTCCGGGTGCGTCTCAGCATAGGCGAGCGCCAGTGTGGACCCCCATGAGCCGCCAAAAACTTGCCATGTCTCCACGCCAATCATCTCACGCAAGCGCTCAATATCGGCAACGAGATGCCAGGTCGTATTATTGTCGAGGCTGGCAAAGGGCGTTGAGCGTCCGCAGCCGCGCTGATCGAACAGGATCACGTCGTAAAGCGCAGGATCGAACAAGCGCCGGTGGCTGGGCGAACATCCGCCACCGGGCCCGCCATGCAGGAACACCGCAGGCTTTGCGCCCTTTGTACCACATCGTTCCCAGTACACCTTATGCCCATCGCCGGTGTCGAGAAAGCCTGTCTCGAAGGGTTCAATTTCGGGGTAAAGCCTGCGCAGATCAGTCATGTGGTCTCTCCGGGGTGCTGGTCCTGTCTACTGCAGACCGCCAGCCCCCGGAAAGGCCATCTATGCATGGCCTAGTCGATGACCACGACAACCTTGCCTTGTGCCTTGCGGTCCATGAGTTCGCGGATCGCATCGGCAGACTTGTCCAGTTTATAGGTGTTGGAAACGTGCGGGCGCACCTTGCCTTCGCTGTACAGTTTGAACAGGTCCGCAACATTCTTCTTGTGCGCTTCCGGATCGCGCGCCACGGCGGCCCCCCAGAAGACGCCGCGAATGTCACAGCTTTTCAGCAGGGTCAGGTTCAGCGGCAATTTCGGAATACCGGCCGGGAAGCCGATCACCAGGAAACGGCCTTCCCAGTTCATCGCGCGCACGGCAGGCTCTGCATAGGCACCGCCGACGGCATCATAGATGATATCTACGCCGCCACCGGAGATTTCCTTGATATCATTCGAAAAGCCCTTCTGGCCGTCGCGGTCCAGTTCGCGCGCATAGACAAGACCCTTGTCCGCGCCCTTGGACAGGCAGAAATCGACCTTTTCCTGTGTGGAACAGGCCGCGATCACTTCCAGACCCATTGCCTTGCCCAGCTCAACCGCAGCAATGCCGACACCGCCAGCCGCGCCCAGCACGAGCAGCTTTTCGCCCGGCTTCGGATCGGCGCGATCCTTCAGAGCGTAATAGCTGGTGCCATAGGTCATCATGAAGGCCGCCGCCTCTTCGAACGGCATGTCATCCGGAATGGGCATGACGGAATGCTGGGCCGCAACGGCATATTCGGCCATGCCGCCACTGCCGATGGAGGCCAGCACCCGGTCACCCGGCTTCACATGACTGACACCTTCGCCAACTTCCTTGACAAACCCGGCAATCTCACCGCCCGGGGAGAACGGACGCGGCGGTTTGAACTGATAGAGGTCCTGAATTATCAGGGAATCCGGAAAATTGACGCCGCACGCCTTCACTTCCACCAGAACCTGGCCCTTGCCGCATTCCGGCATGGGCGCATCTTCGATGACCAGAGCTTCCGGGCCACCAACTTCTTTTGAGAGTACAGCTTTCATGCCTGCAACTTCCTTCCCGACTTGTTGTTTATGCCCGCAGACGGTAGCGGTGTGGCCACGAAATGTCCAAGCCTGACGTAGCGGAGTAACGCTGAAATGTCGAAGAAATGGGCCCTTGCCCTCCATGGCGGCGCCGGGCCGATCCCCGGTCAGGATTATTCCCTGCAGGAGGCTCATTTGGGCACCCTGCTGCGCAACGGCATGGAGCGTCTTCATGGCGGAGAACCGGCCCTTGATGTGGTCGAAATGATGGTGCGCGGCCTGGAGGAATCCGGGCTGTATCTGGCTGGCAAGGGCGCAAGCCCCAACACGCTGGGGGAGTATGAACTGGACGCGGCGATCATGGATGGCCGCAACCGTACAGCAGGTGCCGTCGGTGCGCTTCAGGGCTATCGCAACCCGATCAGTTGCGCCCGCCGTGTCATGGAGTATACGCCTAACGTGCTGCTAGTCGCAGACGGCGCGCGCCATCTGCTGAAGGATAGCGGCCTTGACCTCATCGAAGATCCCGCCAGCTATTATGAGCCGATCGACGAGATGACGACGCAGGACATGCTGAACCAACCTAACCCGCCGGGCACAGTCGGTGCCGTTGCGCTGGATATCTATGGCGACCTGTCTGCCGCCACCTCTACAGCCGGCATCAGTGGCAAGACGCCGGGACGCCTCGGCGACACCCCCCTGCCTGGCGCCGGCACCTGGGCCGATGAACGCTGCGCGGTTTCGTGCACAGGTCTCGGTGAGTTTTTCATTCGCGCCAATGCCGCCGCCGATGTCTCCGCACGCATCCGCTATAGTGGCGCCAATCTTGAAGCCGCCGTACAGGGCGCCCTGAATGATGTCAGCCATCTTGGCGGATCAGGCGGCATGATCGCAATTTCCGCTGAGGGCGAAATTACAGCCCTCTGGAACTCTTCCGGTTTGAAGCGCGCCATGGCAGACTCCTCAGGACGTTTCGAAGTAGGAACCTTCCTGTGACCGCCATTGTGCTCTTCATTCTGCTGGGCCTCACCTGCTTTGCGCTTCTTCTGGCCCTGCAGATGCGCTGGCTGATTTCCACGGCACTGCGCCGCGGGCTGGCCGACAAATTCGGCGGACAGTATACGGACCTCAAATATCGGCAGGGCGTTGCGGATGCAGGCCGACTGGTAGAGCATACCGAGGTCGCAACCTATCTGAACCAGACCTACCCCCAGCAGCTTTCGCATATGCGGCTGGCGCGGAAAGTGTCTGTCTTCTCCCTGCCCATCATCATCACTCTGCTGGTGATATTGAGGTTTGGACTGGAGGCATTCTGATGCGTGGATATTTTGCAATCGGCTCGGAGCGGATCTCCAAGCCGATGAATCTTGGCGCGCTGATGCGCACGGCAAATGCCTTTGGCGCGAGCTTTGTGTTTTCCATCAATGCGGAGCATCGCCTGCGCGCAGCCTATCAGGCCGATACATCAAAAACTGCCGGACAAGTGCCCTATTATCAGTGGGATAATGTCGACGAAATGCAATTGCCCCGCGGCTGCCAGATGGTTGGCGTCGAACTGACCGATGACGCCGTCATGCTGCCAACCTTCCGGCATCCTCCGCAGGCGGCCTATATTCTTGGCCCGGAAAAGGGCGATCTCTCACCCGACATCATCGCCAAGTGCGATCATGTCGTGAAGATCCCGACCAAATTCTGCATCAATGTCAGCCTGGCTGGCGCGCTGGTGATGTATGATCGCCACCTCTCCATGGGCGGCTATGCGACGCGGCCGATTATGCCCGGCGGAACGACCGGTGACGGCAAGAGAACGGATTATGTGCCCGGCCGCGACCGCACCTGAGGTCAGCCGACTACTTCCCCAGCAGCCTTTGCACCAGCCCCATCACACCGGTAAACCGAAGGCCTGAATCCCGCACGGCCAGTGCATAGCAGATGCCATCAGCATCCCCTACTGGCTGATGGGTGTCTTCCGGCCCGTTGATCGCCATGTCTCCAGGGCCGTAAGAGCCGGTCTCATCCGAAAACCCTCCGGATACAACCAATGTGAATTCCTGCCCGCCATGCGTGTGCCTTGGCACTCTGGCGCCGGGTTGAATGCGGTAGAGTTCCACCTCCAACGCGCTGCCCACATCCAGGCCAAGCCGCCTTATGCCAGAGGCGAGGTTTTGCCAGCCCTTGCCCCCATAGGCCCTCAATGCAGGCTCCCGCAGCGGCTCCGGCAGGTCGGATAACTCCGGTTCCTCGGGCAGCCGCAATGCAGCGTCAAGCGCCCCTCCTGCAGCTTCCATTTCATCAATCATGGCCAAGGCCCGCACCCCGGCATTGGCTGACATGGCTGCAGGCTGATCACGCTCCAGCATCAGGCCGGACACTGTCTCGCCAACAGCCATGGCCTGCCGCACCTGAGGCCGCAACATGCTCTGCGTTTCCAGCAGCAACGCGAAAGCCGGATCCAGCCGTCCTGCCGCATAGGCAGAATAGAGCTCACCGAAAGCAGATGCGGGGGATGTAGGCATCAGATCCTTCCTCGTCTGGTCAGTCTACGCATCAGATATATCCTCATTATCCAATACACCACGCAACCGGTCAAAAGCGCGTCGTATACGTGACTTTACCGTGCCGAGCGGCAAGTCATAGGCTTCGGCAATTTCGGAATGTGACAGGCCATCATAAAAGGCGGCCTGCAAAAGCTGCAATTGGTCTGGCGGCAGCTTTGCCAGTTCCTCCCGGACAGTCTGTTCGATCTGCACGCGGTTGATCGTATCTTCCGGTTTCTCGATCTCAGGCGGTCGCAGCATCGGCTCTTCGGCGTCCAGCTCCGGCCGGGTTACGCGCCGCAGCCGGTCGATCCGGCGGTTGCGCGCCACACGGAAGATCCAGGTAGAGACAGAGGCCAGCTTGCGATCATACTGTTCGGCCTTGCGCCAGACCGTCACCATCACATCCTGCGCCAGGTCTTCTGCCTCGATGTCACTGGCCCCCAGTCTTAGCATGTAGCTCTTCAGGCGCGGGGCATAGAAATCGAACAGCTCGGAGAACGACTCCCGGCACTTGCTGCCAGCAATCCGCGCCATGCAGTCTGCATGATACTCCCTGACAGCCGGAGAGATGGTACCTGTTGCAGTATCGTTCACAAAAGGTCCCTTAAATTACCTCTCAAACAGTATCAGGTGGCCTGCCCGCGAAGGCAACCTTGAACACATAAACCCATTGTGAACAGGTGTATAAACTGCCTGTCGTAGTTTGGCCTTAACTCTGTTCCAACTATCATTCGGGAAAGCTCCGGACTAAGGGAACGTAATGGACATGCACATGCCGAAGATAAGCCGCAAAACGCTGATTGGTCTTGCTGTAACAGCTGCCCTTGCTGCACCTCTGGCCTCTGCCAGCCCGACGGCGATTGGCCGCTACAAGGACTGGTCTGTCTTCACCGATACCGCCAATGGCGAAACCATCTGCTACGCCGCCACCCCGGCAACAGACAAAGCCCCGCGTGCGGCGGATCATGGCGAAGTCTGGTTCTATGTCACCAATTGGAAATCCGGCCGCGCCCGCAACCAACCGAGCCTCAAAGTGGGCTATGAGCTGCGCGAGGATCTCGCCCCCAAGGCCAGCGTTGGCCGCTCCACCTGGGCAATGTTCGGCGTCGGCCGCGAAGCCTTTGCCGATGATTCAGACGATTCCCGCATCGTTTCTGCGCTGCGCAAGGGGTCGGAACTGCGGGTAGAGGCCGTATCCGCGCGCAATACACAAGTCGCGTATCATTTCTCTCTGAGCGGGTCCGCAGCGGCGATCGACAAGGCCGCCGCCATGTGCCGCTAAATCACGATAGGACTGGGCAAGGGCCGACGACTACCTCACCCCTATGTTTACCGGGGCATTCCTGCTGGATAAGTCACGACCGGACAAAAATATACCGGCGATGAGGTCACCGCCGGTATCGATTTCACGTTCGAGACTCTCAAGGAAATCTCAGGTCAGGCTGCAAAGCTGCGCCTAGTAGTTATTGTCGCCTTCAGTGACAGGCGTCAGAATGATTTCCACGCGGCGGTTGGCTGCGCGGCCTGCTGCAGTGGAGTTATCTGCAATCGGCTGGGTCTCACCCATACCGACAGCTGCGAGACGCACAGACGTGACACCCTGATTCACCAGATAGGTGCGCACGGATTCCGCGCGGCGCTGGGACAGCTGCATGTTGTAATCATCCGGGCCGTCAGCGCTTGCATGGCCAACAATATCAACAGCAGTGGACGGGTAATCGACCAGTGTCTGGGCCACTTCGTTCAGCGGACCGTAGAAGTTCGGCTGAATCGTCGCGCTATCTACGGAGAATGTGATGTTTGACGGCATGGTCAGCGCGATCTGGTCGCCCTGGCGCTCAACACCGATACCCGTACCAGCGGTCTGCTGGCGCAGACGGCGCTCTTGCTCGTCCATGTATTTGCCAACGCCTGCACCTGCAATGGCACCTACAGCTGCACCGATAGCCGCGTTGCGTTTGTCGTCGCCGCCTGCCAGCGTGCCAGCACCTGCACCAAGGATAGCGCCGACACCTGCGCCGGTCATGACGCGTTGGCTCGGGCCGGTTTCACAGGCCGGAAGGGCAATAAGGGGAAGCGCAAGCAGCGCATAGGAAAGGCGTTTCATGTCATCAGCTCCTTTGACAAAGGACAGCCCAGTATTGGGCGCGCGATAATAACGCGCAGAGGCTGTTTCCGTTCCTGTAATGGCAAAAGAAAGGCAGCTGGATTAACTCGTCGTAACCCATGCCTGCAGACGGTAATTCCTTGAAAGCCTTCTACATGTTATAGGCGCTGCAACATGAAAATCGAACTTGATCTCTCCCGGCGCGCTGATGCGACGCCTGCGCAAGCCCGCTCTCTCGCCGGTATGTCCCTCCCTGCCTTGAAGGCGGAAATGGAGGCGCTCGGCCTTGAGCCCAAGAAAGCCGGTATGCGCGCCAAACAGCTGCGCCGCTGGATTCACCATTTCGGTGTACAGGATTTCTCCGGCATGACGGATGTCGCCAAGGAATTGCGGGCCCGTCTGGAGGAGACTTTCGTCCTCACCCGCCCGGAAATTGCCGACCATCAGGTGAGCCGCGATGGCACCCAGAAATGGCTGACCCGCTTTGGCCCCGGCATTGAAGGCGAAAGCGTCTTCATTCCCGATGTCGGCAAGGCGGGTGCGCTGTGCGTGTCCAGCCAGGTGGGCTGCACGCTGAACTGCACCTTCTGCCATACCGGCACGCAAAAGCTCGTCCGCAATCTGACGGCGCAGGAAATCGTTGCGCAGGTTCTGATCGCTCGCGACGGCCTTGGCGAATGGCCAACTTCGACCGAGAACCGCAAGCTGACAAACATCGTCTTCATGGGTATGGGCGAGCCGCTCTACAATCTGGACAATGTGGCCGAGGCGATCGACACGATTTCCGACGGAGACGGCATTGCCATCGGCCGCCGCCGCATCACGGTATCGACCGCAGGCGTCGCACCGAAGATCCCCGAACTCGGGCATCGCACCAATGCCGCGCTCGCCATCTCGCTGCACGCCACGAATGATGATCTGCGCAACGAGATTGTGCCGATCAATCGCAAATACGATCTGCAAGTGCTGTTCGAGGCAATCCGCGCCTATCCGGATCTTGGCAATTCCAAGCGCGTGACGTTTGAGTATGTGATGCTGAAGGGCGTCAATGACTCCCTCGCCGAAGCTCGCGATCTTGTCCGCCTGCTGAAAGGTGTGCCGTCCAAGATCAATCTGATCCCGTTCAATCCATGGCCGGGCAGTCCGTATGAATGCTCCGACTGGGCAACGATTGAATCCTTCGCCGAAGTGCTGAACCGGGCGGGCTATGCCTCTCCCATCCGCACACCCCGCGGCCGGGACATCCTGGCCGCCTGCGGACAATTGCGCTCTGAAAGCGTCAAGAAATCCGCTGCCGAAAAACGCCGGGAAGCGTTGGAAGCCCAAGCGGACTAAACGATCCGGAATGGAAAAAGGGGAGACGCGTCTCCCCTTCCCATCAAGTCAACTCAAGCGGCCGTATGGCGCTTAGGCATCGCCCAGTTTGCTAATGCGCTCCTGCGCATCGGCAAGAATGTCGGCAATCGCCTTGCGGCGCTCTGCATCTGCGTGGCTGGCACGGGCAGACTGGATCACCGCATGGCGCAGACGCAGCATGGCCTCGCGAACATCTGACGGGTCTTCCGGCCTGTCGCTATCCTGCAGTTCAGCGAGGCGGGCTTCAATCCGCTCAAGCGCTTCGGCCTCTGCCTCCAGCTCGGCTCGGCCCTCATCTGTCAGGCTGAATGATCGCTTCTGCCCATCGGGCTGAACCTCGACAAGGCCCTGATCCAGCAGAGCCTCCAGGGCGGGATAGATCACGCCTGGGCTCGGCACATAAGCGCCTTCGGTCCGGGCCTCGATCTCACGGATCAGGTCATAGCCGTGACGGGCCTCATCGGAGACAAGCTTCAGGATCAGGAGACGCAAATCCCCATGATCCAGCGCGCGGCGGCGCGAACCAGGCCCCCTTCCGCCATGTCTGCCTCCATGACCCCGTCCGTGTCCTCGCCGCATGCGTCGTCTGCCTCCCATGAACTCGTCATGATCCTCGTGACTGCCGCGCCGACGGGCACCACAGCCTCTCATCTCTCGTGTGTGATACATCATGCAAACTCCTTTCGATATATCTAAAAATGTAGATTGTTTCGATATATCGAATATTCAAGTATAGATATATCGAGAATCTTCAGCTCATAGCTTGCCCCTCTTATGAAAGAGCCTCTTGGCCGCTTGCGCTCTGCGCAGTTAGATACACATCATGCGCATCTGTCTGGCCGCCATAATCACTGCATTCTGTCTGCTACCGGCCTGCGCCCGCGCCGAAACGGAAGCGCCCTGCGCGCCCATCACGCATCTTGGCCAGTCCTACACTGTCTGTACTTTTGACACAGATAGCGGCATCCACCTCTGGCACAGTGGCCCTGAGGGAGAGCTGTTCGGCCAGTTCGACACGCTGGCCTCTCACCTTGCCGGGTCCGGCCAGACACTCATCTTCGCGATGAATGGCGGGATGTATCATGAAGACCGTCGCCCTGTCGGCCTGTATGTAGAGGACGGCAAGCAGACTGCACCTCTGGTCACGCGTGAGGGCCCAGGCAATTTCGGCATGCTGCCAAATGGCGTTTTCTGGGTCGATGAGGAGGGTCAGCCACGCGTCACGGAAAGCCTCGCCTATCAGACGCTCGCGCCCCAGGCACGCTTTGCCACCCAGTCCGGCCCAATGCTGGTTATCGATGGCGCGCTGCACCCCCGCTTCAATGAAGACGGCCCCAGCCGCAAGCGCCGCAACGGTGTCGGCGTCAGCGCCGATGGCCAGACGGTGTACTTCGCGATCAGCGATGTGCCGGTAAACTTCTACAGCTTCGCTACGCTGTTCCGGGATGAGCTGGGCACGCCGAATGCGCTCTATCTGGATGGCTATGTGTCAAAGCTCTATGCGCCGCATCTCGGGCGTAATGAAACCGGCCTGGACATGGGCCCCATCATCGGGGTTGCCGCGCCTCAAAAGCAGGACTGACCCTGCCGCCTTAGATATGCTAAAGTAATCTAGGTTCCAACAGACCGTCTGGAGGCCGGCATGATCGCCCATGTCATCATCATCCTTCTGGGAATCTACTGGATCGCGACCGGCATCGGCATGCTGATGACGCCAAACCGCATCATTGCGATGATAGATGAACTGGAGCAGAGCCCGGCCCTGGCTTTTATGGGTGGCGCTTTCATGCTGTTCGCAGGCGGCGGGGTATTGTCTGTACAGCACAGTTTTTCAGACCTGACAGAAGCCCTCGCAACCCTGTTTGCTGCAGTCGCCATGCTGGAAGGATTGCTGCTGGTCGCCTGGCCGAAACCGCTCTGGGCCCTCGCCCACTGGATGATGCCGGATGAAGACCATCTGAAAGGGTTTGGTCTGGTCACGAGTGTCCTCGGCCTTGTTGCCATCGTGATGGGGGCCATCTAGCCTTTAGGACTGACAACACGAAAAGGACGCGCCGCATGTCTGCTGGACCGCTCACACTCTATGGCCTGAAAAATTGCGATACCTGCAAGAAAGCCCTGAACGCGCTGGATGCAGCAGACCGCGAAACCGCGTTCGTGGACATTCGCGAGGAGGCTGACCTTCAGCGTCTGGTGCCAGCCTGGCTGAAAGCGGTTGGAGCGGAAAAGCTGGTCAACAAGCGCTCCACCACCTGGCGTAACCTGTCCGACAATGAGAAATCAGATGCACTTGGCCCGAACGCCAAGAGCGTGCTGATCGCGAACCCAACCCTGATCAAGCGCCCGGTGATCGATACCGGATCAGGAATCCTGGTGGGCTGGGACAGCGGCACCCAGCAGGCCCTGCAGGCATGACACTGAAGGACTACAATACCTATTGCGGCTCCCTCCCCCATACCACGCATGTCGTACAATGGGGGGAGTCCCATGTCTGGAAGATTGGCGGCAAGGTCTTCGCCATCGGAACGCCAAACGGCAAACAGCTTGCCGCCTGCACCTTCAAGGTCCGCCCAATCAGCTTTCACATCCTGAAGGAACAGCCCGGCTGTCAGGGCGCGCCATACCTCGCCTCCCGCGGCATGAAGTGGATCCAGCGCTTTTCGGATGAGACGCTCTCCGACAAGGATCTGAAAGACTATCTCGCCGAATCCTACCGCCTTGTCGGCGCCGGACTCAGCAAGAAAGCCCAGCGCGAACTCGGCCTGCTTTCCTGAGCCCTGAAACCCTGCATGGCAGGCAGACGCTCCAGTCGCATTGACGCCGCCGCCCGGCTATGGCGCAAGCGTCAGCAACTGGAGAGTCATATGCAGAAGACACAACGCCACCTGACCATTTCCTCACGCTTCAACGGTCCGCCCGGAAGTGGCAATGGCGGCGTCTCAGCCGGCCTTGCCGCCAGCCTGATAGATGGTCCGGCCGAAGTTTTCCTGCGCGCCCCGCCGCCGCTGGATACTCCGCTGGACGTGGTCTCGCTGCAAGACGGCAGTTTTGAAATCCGGCATGAAGACCAACTCGTCATGACAGCCCATCCGGCAGATCCGCTGGGCCCGCCGCCATCTGCCCCCTCCTTTGCCATCGCCAGCAAGGGCCACGAGAGCTTCCCGCCCCGCGACACTCACGCCTTTCCCCATTGCTTTGTCTGCGGGCCAGACCGCACAGAAGATGGCCTCTGCCTCTTTACCGGTCACGCTGAAGGCTTTGACGGCGTCACGGATGTTTGGACACCCGCCGCCGACCTCGCCGATGAAAACGGCCTCGTCCGCCCGGAGATCATCTGGGGCGCGCTCGACTGCCCCGGTGCGTTTGCCGTCGGCTTTCAGCAGAACCCGATGGTGCTGGCCCGGATTGTCGGCCAGATTCATGCGCGGCCAAAAGCTGGCGACACGTTGATCGTGGCCGGCTGGGGCCTATACCATGATGGCCGCAAGCATGGCGCCATCACGGCCCTGTTCGACAAGGACGGCACCCTGCTCGCCCAGTCAGACCAGCTCTGGATCGAACTGAAAAAGCCTGCTGGCTGAACCGCGCCTCATGCTGGCCCTCTCTTGTCCCGATATTTCTTGCGACAGGTGACTTCCTTTTCGCACAGGCAGGACCATCTGAAGAACAAGCTCCAAAGGAAAGCTCCCATGAAGACCAGCGGAAACACATATCTCATCACTGGCGGCGGCTCCGGAATTGGCCGTGAACTCGCGCGGGAATTCCACGCCCTTGGCAATACGGTCATCGTCGCAGGGCGCACGGCCTCCAGCCTTGAGGAAACCATTGACGGCCGCAACGACATGCATGCCCGCACGCTCGATGTGCAGGACGCTGCAGACATCAGTCGCTTTGCAAAAGCACTGATTGAGGATTTCCCGTCCCTCAACGTGCTGTTCAACAATGCGGGCATGATGGCGACGGAAGACTGGCTGACCGATCCGGTAGACCTCACCGTGGCGGAAGACACGATGGCGACAAATGTCCTTGGCCCGATGCGCCTGACAGCTGCCTTGCTGCCGCATTTGCGCGCTCAGCCTGTGGCACGGCTGGTCAATGTCACATCCGGCCTCGCCTTCGTTCCGCTCGCACACACGCCCGCCTACAGCGCGTCCAAGGCTGCGATCCATGCCTGGACGCAATCGCTACGCTATCAGCTGCGAGGTACGAATGTGGAAGTTATCGAACTCGCCCCGCCCGGCGTGCGCACCTCCCTCACGCCCGGCCAGTCGACACGCGAAAGCTATATGCCGCTGGACGACTTCATCGCCGAAACCATGGAGAGCTTCCGCATTGAGGAAACGCCGGATGAAGTCATCATCCAGAGAGCCAAAATGCTGCGCGCGGCTGAGGCAAATGGCCAGCATGCGGAAGTATTCCAGATGCTGAACGACAATTACGAAGGGTGAGGCCTATTCCCCGCCAGCCTAGCGGGCACGGCGGGGATTCATGTAAAGGTCGCGCTCATGCGTATCCAGCTGGCGCTTGGCGCGGCCTCTCAACACCTGCTCCAGTTGCCGACTCACATGGCCCCTCGCTTCGCGGTTATAGCGCAGCATGGTGCAGAACAGCTGCAATACCGTTTCCAGCTTGGCATAGGAATGATCCGCCGCCAGCTTGACGTTCCATGATCCACCCAAATTGATGATGCGGTGATCCAGCACGCCAATCTTCCGCCCACGGTCGTCATACAGAATATAGTCTGCGCCGATGGCAAACACTTTGCGGCGCAAGCGATAGAAACGCGGGCCTTTGGATGTCTCGATGAAGAAGGAAAACTTCTCCGGGAATAGCGGCCATTTTTGTGCAGAGCGTTCCAGCTGAACCAATTGGTCATGGCGCGCAATGTTCACCGAATAGGCACAGACCGGCACGCCCTTTGCGCCCACGCTCAGTTGCAAGGACCGCCCCATCAACATGTCCAGAGACCCGCGCCAATTCATGGAATCGGAGAACAGCTTGATCACCAGACGGCGTTTCATCCCCTTCTCGTCTTTCCACAATTCCTTGCGATAGCCGATCAGGCCCGTACGCTCGCCATCATCCTTGATCTGACCAATAATCTCCATATCCTTGGTGAACTGGTCAGATTTGGCCTCATGCTGGGTGTGCTTCAGAATGCCGATTTCGGCAGTGTTGAGATCTGTCAGCCAGAGGTCCACCTTGAAGCGCCGCCATTTGGTCGGCTTGGCTGCAGATCTGTCCGTCGTGGCGATTGTGGCATCGAAGGCCATGGGCGGGGCTCCCGTCCTGGTGTTTCGGTTACCCCACTTATGACGCCAGCATGTCGATATAAGGTTAACGCAACGGCTTCAGCTGTTAATCAAGACACCGCCTTACAGGGCCTCGTCCAGGAAATCGAGAATACGCGGCCAGCTTTTTACCTGAGAATCGTAATTAGCCTGCGTCGTGCCGCCATATTCTGAGGCCTCATCCACCTCTGGCGCATCGCCCGGCACGCCCCCGGCAAAATGACCCGCCTTGGCATACATCAGAATGGTCACATCCTTATTGCCAGCTTCATTCGCCCGCGCCTTGATCTGCTGAGACATCTCGCAGGACGGCCACAGTGTATCTGCAAAGCCGCAAATCAGCAGCATCGGCGCATCTGTCTTTTCTACGGCGATCATCGCCTCCGGATGATCGTCCCTGGCGGCCAGCCCGTTTGCATACAGGGAATAAAGGCCAAGCTCAGCATCCCATTCCCCGTAGGGCAGCGCCGGATAGGGTGCCCCGCCCAGAGACCAGGACGATTCCGGCGGGCGTCCGTCAAAGGCCCAGTTGATCCCCTGCCAGGAGACGCTGGACGGCACCACCGCGACAACTGCCTCGATTTCCGGATGGCGGGAGGCAACAATCAGCGCGGCCTCCGCACCTTTGGACGTGCCATAAATACCGATCTTGTCAGCCCGCACTTCCTCGCGCTGTTTCAGCCAGTCGAGCGCACGGTCAAACGTCTCCAGCGGAACCATTTCCAGATTCTCATTCTGACCCGGCGCGCGATAATATGAGATCTGCAGCACATGATAGCCTTCATTGCGCAGAGCCATGGCGTCGCGCCGCGCGCCCTCGCCAAGCCCGCCCTCCGAGCCGCCAAGCAACAGGATGGCCGGGGCCGACTCAATCGTCATGGCAGGGAAATAATCTGCATACAGCTCATTTGAGCGCAGCTCGATATCCTCCCGCACCAGTTCCAGCACCGGCTCACTCTCAGAGATGGCCGGAACATGCTGAGCGCAGGCCGTCATCATACCTGCCATGGCAAGCATCGAAAGGCCCTGCCATGCGCCGCGGAATAGTGTCATGCTCCAGACTCCCTGATAAATCCGGGCGCACTTTCCTTCATTTTCCATGCTCGTCCAAGCCCTGAAGGTGCAAGAGCATCCTCAGGCCTATTGAGGTTGACCATTCGAGGCGGACAAGCCGCCATCCACCGGCAGAATCACACCGGTGACAAAGCGGGCATCGGGACTGGCCAGAAAGGCGATCACATCCGCAACATCCTCCGGCTCACCCGGGCGGCGCATGGGAATGCGCTTCATGAATTCTTCCATCTTCTCATCATTCTCGAAAATACCGCCCGCCATATCCGTGCGCGTCAGGCTGGGCGCAACCGCATTCACACGCACGCCCTTCTTCGCCAGGTCCAGCGCCATGCCCTGCGTCATCAGGCTGACCCCGCCCTTTGACGTATTATACCCAAACATGCCCCAATCCCCACCCAGTCCGGATACGGAAGATACATTGACGATGCTGCCGCTGCGGTCTTCCAGATAGGGCAGCACGGCGGTCACCGTATTGAAGATGCCGCCGACATTAATGTCCTGCATGGACTGGAAGTCTTCCCGCGACAGCTTGCCCGGCGCTCCGGTGCGCGCAATGCCGGCATTGTTGACCAGCACGTCGATGCCGCCAAACGTCGTGACCGTTCCCGTGACCAGCGCGTCGACATCTTCCGGATTGGACACATCGCCTGCAACAACGCTCACATGGTCGCCGCCAATATCGCGTGCCACCTCGTCCAGCTTTTCCTGTGTGCGGCCATTGAGGACGACATTGAATCCATCCCGGGCAAACCTTTTGGCCGTTGCCTCCCCTATTCCAGATCCTGCCCCTGTCACGATCACTGTTTTCCGGTCAGTCATGGCACCGCTCCTCTGTTGCAAATCTACAAGAATGCAATGCGGCGGCGGGCGTCCTGTTCCGAGAGAACCTGCATACCCCCCAAGGGGGATTTCTTGATACTCTGAATATGCAAGATGCGCGTGTCCCCGAATTGCCTGACAGGTGCCTCTCTCATGCGTAGACTTCTCATTCCGCTTCTTCTTCTGACCGCGCCCGTCGCAGCAGAGGCCGCCCCGTTGCCCGCCACCTGCCCGGCAGATGCGGAACAGACCCTCTACGATATGGAAACCGCCATCCGCCAGGGCACACAAAAAGACCTCGCCCCTATTGTGGAGCTGGCAGAATGGGCCATTGAAACCTGTCCTGATCGACCGGATGCACAGGCCATCGCCTCCACGCTGGTGAGCGCAGTAATGGCCACGGCCACCACACCGGAAGAGCTGGAGCGCTATATCACGCTGGCGCTGACCGCGATCCAGCAGAATGATTATGCTTGGAATACAAAACAAAAGCCCAGCGTGCTGAAACAGGCCGATGGCAGCGAGCAGAACTATTTCGGCTATAACGCCGCGACCACATCGCTGCTGAAATACACTCTGCCGCAGATCGTCCGGCTGGGCCAGGCGGGCCACCTTCACCCCGTCATTTCAGGCCCCCCCTATCAGGGCTGCCCCTATCCCGATCATGCGGATTTCCGCCTGCAGGAAGAAGCAAATTTCTGGGACCGCACCGTGAAAGGCCATTATGAGCATCCGGGCTTTGGCTGGGCCGAGACCCGTCTCAATTCCCTCTATGCCGCCTGCCCCGCCCACAGGCTGAGACTCGATTACTATCTCGCCCGGCTCTACGGACAGGAAGTCGAAGACCTGACCAAGTGGAGCCACCAATACGACGAGAACGCCTATATGGCTGTCGATAGATGGTACTGGCACAACCCGGTCAAAGGGAATGTCAGCGAAAGCGATATGAAAGAGGCCAAGGCCGAACTGGACGCCATCGCCCGCCCACTCGCCGAAAAGGCCCGCCCCCATATCGAAGTGCTGAGGCATACGCCGCGTGACCAGATTGGCGTCTATGACGTTGGGCTCGAAAGGATCGCAGACTGGGACAAGGCCGTGAAGAGACTGGACGCCCCAGACGAATAGGTCATTGCCCCCATTGCATGCCCCAAGGGTCCACGTAGAATGGCGCTGTGACCAATAAGACCGAGACACTTCCAGCACCTGCTGACGTTCAGGCCGTTTTTGAGACCTATCCGCTTGAAGCGCGCAAACTTCTGCTCGCCCTGCGACAGCTGGTATTTGAAACGGCCGCCCGCCTACCGGATGTCGGCCGCATCACAGAAACACTGAAATGGGGTGAGCCTGCCTATCTCACAACTGCGTCCAAAAGTGGCACAACAATCCGGCTCGCTTGGTCATCCAAGCGGCCAGACAGTGTCGGTCTTTTTGTGAACTGCCAGACCACACTTCTGAAAGACTGGCGCTGGCATTACGAGGATGAGCTAACACTCGTCGGCAATCGCGAAATCCGCTTCGCACTGGACAAGCCCCTGCCCGAAGACGCACTCCGCCACTGCATCGCCATGGCCCTGACCTACCACAAGCGGAAAGCGGCTTAACCCGGGCCTCTCTGGCACTATCCCTTCCCACCCGGCCTGTTTCACGCTAGAGGTGGGGCATCCGAGGGGCGCGTCTGGAAGCGCTGAGATGGAGCTGACCCGCTCCAGCACCCTTTGAACCTGATCCGGTTTGCGCCGGCGTAGGGACGGAACGAAGGCATGGGCCCGCTACGGCCCCGATTCCCTCCTTGCTCCATGGGTGCAGACCTCAACGCTCGCGAGGATGCGCCATGAACAAGCCCGCCGACCAAAGCCAGTTCGAAACCCCGAAGGTCACGACCGGCCCCCTGCCAGCCAGCCGCAAGGTCTACTCTCACCCCTTGCCGGACCTCGCCGTTCCGCACCGCGAGATTGACCTGCACCCTTCCGCGAACGAGCCCGCCGTGCCGGTCTATGACACGTCCGGCCCCTATACAGACCCCTCCGTCACAATCGATGTGGAGCAAGGCCTCGCCCGCACCCGCCGCGACTGGGTTCTGGAGCGCGGCGGCGTTGAGGAATATGAAGGCCGCGATGTGAAGCCCGAAGACAATGGCGGCGCGGAAGGCAAATATCTCGCCCGCGAATTCCCGGTAAAGCACCGCCCCCTGCGCGGCCTGCCGGGCAAGCCTGTCACGCAATATGAATTCGCCAGGGCCGGCATCATCACGAAAGAGATGGTCTATGTCGCGACCCGCGAAAACCTTGGCCGCCAGAAAGCCGTCGAAGGCGCCGCCGAACAGATCGCACAGGGCGAAAGCTTTGGCGCGCATATCCCGGAATATATCACGCCGGAATTCGTTCGCGACGAGATCGCCGCCGGGCGCGCCATTATCCCGTCCAATATCAACCATGCCGAGCTGGAACCGCAGATCATTGGCCGGAACTTCCTTGTGAAGATCAATGCCAATATCGGCAACTCCGCCGTCACCTCTTCGGTGGAAGAAGAGATCGACAAGATGGTGTGGGCCACCCGCTGGGGCGCCGACAATGTGATGGACCTCTCCACAGGCCGCAACATTCACAACACGCGCGAATGGATCATCCGCAACAGCCCCGTGCCCATCGGCACCGTGCCGATCTATCAGGCGCTGGAGAAGGTGAACGGCGTCGCAGAGGACCTCACCTGGGAAGTCTTCCGCGACACGCTGATCGAGCAGGCCGAACAGGGCGTCGACTATTTCACCATCCATGCCGGCGTGCGCCTCGCCTATATCCACCTGACGGCAGACCGCGTCTGCGGCATCGTCAGCCGCGGTGGCTCGATCATGGCGAAATGGATGCTGGCCCACCACACGGAAAGCTTCCTCTACACGCATTTCGAGGAAATCTGCGACATCATGCGCAAGTATGACGTCTCGTTCAGCCTCGGCGATGGCCTGCGCCCCGGCGCAATCGCAGACGCAAACGATGCCGCCCAGTTTGCAGAGCTGGAAACGCTCGGGGAACTGACGAAGATCGCCTGGGCCAAGGGCTGTCAGGTGATGATCGAAGGGCCCGGCCATGTGCCGATGCACAAGATCAAGGTGAACATGGAGAAGCAGCTGCGCGAATGCGGCGAGGCCCCCTTCTACACCCTCGGGCCGCTCACCACGGATATCGCGCCGGGCTACGACCACATCACCTCCGGCATCGGCGCGGCGATGATCGGCTGGTATGGCACGGCCATGCTCTGTTATGTGACGCCCAAGGAGCATCTGGGCCTGCCCGACCGGGACGATGTCAAAGTCGGCGTCGTCACCTACCGCCTCGCCGCCCACGCGGCAGACCTCGCCAAGGGCCACCCCGCCGCACAGGTGCGCGACGACGCCCTGTCACGCGCGCGCTTCGAATTCCGCTGGGAAGACCAGTTCAACCTCTCCCTGGACCCCGAAACCGCCCGAGACTTCCACGACCAGACCCTGCCGAAGGAAGCCCACAAGGTCGCCCATTTCTGCTCCATGTGCGGCCCCAAATTCTGCAGCATGAAAATCACCGCCGAAGTGCGGGAATATGCGGCAGGAATGAGCGAGAACGAACGGACCGATCTGGAGAAGCAGGCGGCAGAGGCGCGCAAGGGCATGGCCGAAAAGAGCAAGGAGTTCATGGACAAGGGCGGAGAGATTTATGTGGAGCGGGAGTAAAAACTCCTCATCGGTAAGGCGCCAATGTAATAAGGTCGCATTGCAGCATCGTTTGCAATCAGCTTAGGTTGCACTACTTAATAGGAGGGGCAAAGGACATGGCATGCTGAAAGAGTACAGCGCGCCGCCTGTCGAGAAAGTCGAGATGGCGGTATATTTCGATCCTCTGCCACAGCTGGATTTGGTCAATCTGGTAAAAGTTTGCCAATCTCTCCAAAAGAAGTTAGGCCCCTTTTCAATTCACCAGTCAGATTACATTCCTACGCGCTTGGAAGGTGACGGGCCGAATTTGGGAGGCGCACATTTCGAGATAAAGCAGGGAGCCCCGAAAATCGGTCTTAGGCTGACGTCGGAAGCTAGGGACCGCACTGTGTTGTTGCAGGATAGTCGCTTGGCAGTCTCTTGGTCTCGTGTGGAGCAAGAAAGCTACCCTAGGTATCCTAAGCTGAAGAAATGCTTCCAGACTGTCTTCGACGCATTTCTGAGTTCTGCAGGTCTGACGGAGTCAACGATTGGAGACTTCAAGCAAGTAGGCATTAGTTACGTCAACTATCTGCCAGATGATGACGCCAAGGCACATGAGCTTTTGAATTTTATCGATTTTACAAGCTTTAAGGAGCATGAAGGTATTGCTATGCAAACTTCGCAAATGCTTCAAAATGAGCGCATTGTTGGACGGCTGGTGCTGGACCTGATGAGTATATTTTCCTTGGATTCTGAGGAGAACACTGTCAGGGAGACTAGAAAGCTAAGGATGAACTTGACGTTCCGTGGCAAGCCCGCCGGTCCTGGGATTGATGGCGTGTGCAACTTTTTTGACAGAGGGCATGAAGCGATCGTCCGAACGTTCAGTGATAGCCTTAGTGAAAAAGGGCGAAAGAAATTCAGGGAACAGAAACGTGACGAATAAATTCATCCTACAGGGACAGGAAGCAAGCGATTCAATTTTGACGATGGGTGAACGTGGTCGTGAGTACCGGCCGATCGCGCAGAACCCATTTTGCGGTGATAGTGACGAGTTGCGCCGCCAGCTGAACCTTCTTTGCGCCTTGGACAACGATTGGGACGGATACGGAAGCCCGCCAGTGAAGTTTGAAAATGCGGAACTAGCGCTTCGAATTGTCACTAATCTTCTGGCTCTATTCGAAAATAGTCGTCCTCCGATACAAGCTTTGAACCCGGGCGTGCCCTACTTCGTGCCCGTGAGCGGAGGTGCGTTGCAAATCGAATGGCATCTACCCAACAGTAAGTTCGTCGAGTTATTCGTGGATGGCAGCGACCGATGTTTGGCGTCTTTTGTCGATGAGGTTCTCGATGAGGATCGCGAGATTTCGATTGACTGCTCGGGTCCTCAGATTGATCTTAACGAGCTTTCTAAATGGATCGTGGAAGCGATGCGGTCGGAGGGACAGCGAACCGTTGCAGCATGATGCTGATGGATACGTAATGCCTTATGACGACACAGAGATCGTCGCAGAAGACGAGCTCATACGTGGCATACCCGCATCACAGATCAAGAATGGTCGTGTTTCGTCAGGTGCATTCAAAAGCTCAAGCGATCCATACCGCGGTATGAGTGTGGACTTAGCCTCGCTTGAACCTGAACAAGTATATCCAAATGAAAAGCATTTGGGCGCCGTCAAGTTTGTCGCGTCATGTCCCCGTGAAAAGAATTTGCTGGTCGGAAAAGACCCTATCGCTACAAATCATGCGCACTGCAATATTTGGCGACACGAAGACGGCGAAGCGAAAAGTATCTCAACCTCCCAAGCCCGCCACATGCAAAAGTCGAGCGAATGGCATGTCTCCATCGAAAATGTCAGGATTCATGGAGACAGTTAAATCTGCGACTGTTGGACGATAAACTCACTCGCTAATCCTGATCTATGTCCTAAAAGATCTTTGTCCGCAGAGTACGCTCTGCCACTCCGGTGAGCGCCTCTTCGGCGATACGGCATTTCCGCATTGCCTACTCCCACCCACTCCGCTAATGCCTCCCGCCATGTCGCACACATCCCGCCTCGACGAGCTTGAAATGCGTGTGGTCCATCAGGACCAGACGATTGAGGATCTGAACGCGGCCATCATGGCACAATGGAAGCTGATCGAGCGGCTGGAGCGCCGCGTCGAGCGCCTTGCCGAGCGTGTCGCGGACGCCGAACAGTCCGCCGGCCAGGCCGCCCCCGTGGACCGTCCCCCGCCGCATTATTAGGCAAGCAAACCGGCGGTCGGCAGAGCCCCCTTCCCCGTTCAATCTGTGGAAACACCAGCACAGGGATGCTCCGTATGGCTCTTTGTCATCCCGGAAAACGCGCAAGCGTTTATCCGGGACCCAGATGCGGAGGCGCAAGTCTGAACTGGGTCCCGGATATTTGCTGACGCAAATTCCGGGATGACAAGGGAGAGGAGCTTTCCTCTCTTCCGCTCACCCCGGCGCAGGCCGGGGTCTAGAGCCACAGGAACAAACTTCGGCGGAGAACGCCCCACCCTCTCCCCCCGCAGATGCCTGCGAAGGCAGGCATCCATCGCGAACACAACCCTCATGCGCCTTGGGGTGAGATCACTCTCTGGATACTTGGCCACCCCGAACCCAATCCGTCTGATAGGCGCCTAAGCCATACTTCAGGTCTGCTCACACGGGGGCCGGATCAGGTACCGTTCTGGTCGTGGGGGCAGGGTCAGGATGGTGCCGGGGGGAGGTGTAACGGTCTTCCCGGTGCCTAGGCAGGTCAGGCCAGGGTGAGCCGGTGAAAGCCGGTAGGGCATCCACCTCGTCGGGCGTACGGGAGCTTGCTCCCCGGATGGATCTCTCGGGTAAAAAGCCCGGATGCTCCGTTTGCTGTATGTTCGCTCAGAAGACCCGGGACCTTGGGGTATGTTGAGCATATCCCGCCAAAGCTCCTGACCGGCGCGGCGGGCGGTAACGCTCCATTCCGTAGCCTTTATCTATTTCAGGCGGAGCGCCACGGCGCCCGCCGCGCACGGCTCTTGTGAAAGGGCCTGGAAAGATCAGGAAACCCGGATGGTTCGCGCCAGTCCGGATATTCGTGCAGGGGGCAACACCGCATGACCCCCACCTGTCCTCCCCCTGCAAGGGGGAAGCTAGAGGGGGGGGGTAACGCCAAAGGCGGTGGGAGGTGAGGGCAAAAGACCGGACAAGAAGTCACCTCCCGTGAACCAAATCAGCCGCCCGGCGTTTCTGAGGCAAGACCCGATGGAGGAACTTGTCCCATGAAACCTTTTCTGATGACCGCCACGGCCGCGGCCGCCCTTGCGCTGGTGGCCTGTTCGCCTTCCGCGCCAGACGCTGACCCATCCCCGGTTCGGCCCTATGAAGACGACATCGTGATCGACGAATCCGCTGTTGAAACGCCTGCAGATGATATGGCCGGCGAGATGACGGATGACATTGCCGCAAACAGCCTGACCGATATCATCGCGCAGAATGCGGACCTCTCCACATTCGCCTCGGCGCTGGATGCGGCCGGGGTCTCTGAAAAGCTGGCGGAGGGCGGCCCCTATACCGTATTTGCCCCCACCAATGAGGCCTTCGCAAACATGCCGCCGGAGCAGCTGGAAATGCTGCTCGCACCGGAAAACAAGGACAAGCTGGTCCGCGTGATCGAATATCACGTCGTGCCAGGCAAGATCATGGCCGCTGACATTCCCCCAGAAGCGGAGAATGGGATGACCTCCAGTCTCAACAATCTGGATATGGCTGCACGCACAACAGAAGACGGCAAGGTGATGGTGAATACCTCGACAGTCACTTCTGCAGACATCGAAGCCAGTAATGGCGTGGTGCATATCGTCGATACGGTGATTGTGCCCCGCATGTCGGAATAGGCCGGGCGTCCAAGGGCATGTGAACAAATAGAGAAAATGCAAGGTGCCATTAACCCTTCCCCCTGATAGGGTAAGGCGAATGAGCACGACGATTCGCATCCTTGGAATTGACCCCGGCCTGCGCCATACAGGCTGGGGTGTGATTGAGCAGACCGGCGCGCGCCTTGTGCATGTCGCGCATGGTGTCATCTCTGTCGATTCCGGCTTTCCCATGTCGGATCGGCTGGGCGGTATCTTCGAAGCGGTGGGTGAGCTGGCCCGGCATTATGGCCCCCACGCGGCAGGTGTGGAAGAAACGCTGGTCAATGCGAACCCGCGCTCCGCGCTGAAGCTCGGCCAGGCAAGGGGCGCAGCCATGGCGGCGCTGTCCATGGCAGGCATTCAGGTCGCGGAATTTGCGCCCCGCAAGATCAAGCTGGCCATTGTCGGCACGGGCACAGCCGACAAGGACCAGATCGCCTTCATGGTGAAGCGCCTGTTGCCAAAGGCCGGGGAGATGAAGTCGGACTCAGCAGATGCCCTTGCCTGCGCCATCTGTACCGCCCACCATCTACCGGTGGAGCTGAAGCGAGGCGCAGCATGATCATTGGCAGACTGACCGGCATCGTGGCCGCCCTCGGTGCGGACCATGTTCTGATAGATGTGAATGGCGTCGGCTATGTCTGCCTGGCTGGCTCGCGCCTCTTGTCGAAGCTACATGCGGGCGATGAGGCGATCATCCATGTCGAGACGCGGGTGACGGAAAACTCGATCACGCTGTTTGGCTTTGGCTCGGATGAAGAGCGCGCTTGGTTTGTCCGCCTGCAGGATGTGCACGGTGTGGCCGGCAAGGCGGCGATGGCCATTCTGGACGCGATCACGCCGGCCGAATTGATGGACGCGATTGCGCTCAGCGATGCCTCCGTGCTGACCCGCGCAAAAGGCGTCGGCAAGAAGCTGGCCGAACGCATCACGGGAGAGCTGGCCGGCAAGCCCCCTCCGCTCGGACGTTTTGGCAAGTTCGAGGCGGCGAATGTCGCCGGCATGGCCAGCGCGCCGGTTGCCGCCAGTACAGGCGCGCGCAGCGAAGCGATCTCTGCACTCGTCAATCTCGGCTATGCGCAAAGCGAGGCAGCCCGCGCGGTTGCGGGTGTGGCCAAGGATCTTGGCGATGAGGATGTAAGCGCCCTGATCAAGGCGGCCCTCAAGGAGCTGGCGAAATGAGCCGTGAGGGCACGCTTTCTGATCCGAATGCGCAGGGCGGTGACGCGCTGGACCGTGCGCTCCGGCCGCAGGCCTTTGACGATTATATCGGCCAACGCAAGGCGAAGGCCAATCTGCGTGTCTATGTCGAGGCAGCGAAAAAGCGCGAAGAGGCGCTGGACCATGTGCTGCTGTTCGGCCCACCGGGACTGGGCAAGACCACACTGGCGCAGATCCTGGCAAAGGAAATGGGCGTCGGCTTTCGCGCAACCTCCGGACCGGTGATCGCCAAGGCCGGGGACCTCGCTGCGATCCTGACCAATCTTGAGCCCAATGATGTGCTGTTCATTGACGAGATCCACCGCCTGCCGCCCGTCGTGGAGGAGATCCTCTATCCCGCGATGGAGGATTATGCCCTCGATATCGTGATCGGGGAGGGGCCCTCGGCGCGGTCTGTGCGGCTGGACCTCTCGCCCTTCACGCTGGTTGGCGCGACGACACGGGCGGGCCTGCTCGCCACGCCGCTGCGCGACCGGTTCGGCATTCCGATGCGTCTTGAATTCTATGAGCCGGAAGAGCTGGGACGGATCGTTATGGCAGCGGCCCGCAAGTTGAAGGCTCCGATCACGGAGGATGGCGCCGTAGAGATTGCCGGCCGAGCGCGCGGCACACCGCGGATCGCGCTGCGCCTGTTGCGCCGTGTCCGGGACTTTGCCGAGGCCGATGGCGGCGCGATTACACAGCAGGCCGCGGCAAGCGCGCTGAAGCGGCTCGAGATCGATGCCGATGGGCTCGACGCGCTGGACCGACGCTATCTGCACGCACTGGTGAAGACCTATGCGGGTGGCCCTGTGGGCGTGGAGACGCTGGCCGCCGCGCTATCAGAAGCGCGCGATGCGGTGGAAGACGTGATTGAGCCTTATCTGATGCAGAAGGGCTATGTTGCGCGCACGCCGCGTGGGCGGATGGCTGCGCCTCTGGCTTATGAGCGTCTCGGCCTGCCAGGGCCTGCAGCGAGTGAGCAGCAGGGCGGTCTTTTCGGCGAGAAATAGCTGTCTTCCCGGGCGTATCCATGCCTTAGGTAGTTTCCACGATTTCCAAATTGCATGTGTCATGCCCTGATGCTGCCGAACAGCATCAATCGGGAGGCAAAGTCCATGTCCCATACACCCCACGACCTGGTAGAGGAGTTTCCGGAGATGGCCGACCGTATTCACGAGTTGAAAGAAGCCGACACGCATTTTGCCCGCTTGGCCCAGCAATATTACGACATTAACCGCCAGATCCACCGGATCGAGACGGATGTCGAACCGGCCAGCGATGCTTTCCAGAACCAGTTGCGGCGCCAGCGCATGACCTTGAAGGATGAGCTGTACGCCATGTTGAAGCAACCGGTGTGACGCCACCAAGGAGGGGCACATTATGGGTAATCTGACAGTCGATCCGCTGGCCATCGGGGCCCTTGTTGGGTTTGCATCGCTTGTGGCGATCTCGCTGGGGATTACGCTCTGGCTGATAAAGCAATCGCGTAAGTCGGCGGGCGAAAAATAAGCCTGCCTACGTAGTTCTACGCATGTGAATTTCTTTCCGGCGCGGCATTCTTCTTCAATGGAGTAGTGTTCCGCGTTGGGAGGAGCTTCAATGCCACCGTCTTTTCAAGAGTTGATCGGGGAGTTTCCCGAGGCCTTTGAGCGGATTCTGGAACTGGAATCGGTTGACCCGGATTTTGTTCGTCTGGCGAGAGAGTATGATTCCATCAATGCGGCGCTTCAGTTGTTCGAGACGAGCATTGACCCCATTTCCAATACGCATCACAGCGATCTGCGGCGGCGCAAGACGTATCTGAAGCAAAAGATCTGCACGCGCCTGGTGGCCTGACGGCAGGCCCGAAAGATCGCGCTTGCGTGCCGTCAGGCTCTGGCGTAAATCGCGCTGCCGCCGACCGCTGAGAGAGCCACAAACGGGCGGTGGAGCCTGGCCCGTCTACCCATGTCCGACCCGTCGTTTGACTGTGTGTCCTGCGGCGCCTGCTGTTTCAGCAGGAACCCCCGCTATCTGCAACTGCTGCCCTGGGACGTCTCCCGAAACCTGCCGCCTGAAAGCCTCTTTACAGAAGGCGGCACCACCTATGTCAGCTTTGCCTGCGGGCACTGCGTGCATCTGGACCTGTCCGCCGGGAAGGCAGCCTGCCAAGTGTATGAAGACCGACCCGAAGCCTGCCGCGCCTTCCGCGCGGGCAGCTTCGAATGCGTCAAGGCCCGCCGCGCCAATGGCATCATGGGCGTGACTGCGCGCAGCAGGGAAGGCGACCTTCCAAAGGCGGGCTAGGTCGTTCTGTCTGTTGCATGTTGCCTCCTGCGCAAATAGCCGGACTGGCGGCAACCATCCGGGTATCCCGATACTTCCTTGCCCTTTCACAAGAGCCGTGCGCGGCGGGCGCCGTGGCGCTCCGCCTGGAATAAAATAAGGCTACGGAATGGAGCGTTACCGCCCGCCGCGCCGGTCAGGAGCTTTGGCGAGATATGCTCAACATACCCCAAGGTCCCGGGTCTTCTGAGCGAACATACAGCAAAC
>JAAEZZ010000011.1 GCA_018222605.1 Alphaproteobacteria bacterium | reverse complement strand
CGGATAAAAACTCAAACCCCACCTACAAAGCGCCTTCACGGGCGTCGCATGTGCAGCTGGACCCCTAGCCTTCCTTCACTCCGCCGCCGCCGCGCGCAAGCCATACGCCGCCCAGGATCAGCACAAAGGCCACCAGCGCCTGCCAGCTCTGCGTCTCGCGGAAGAAGAGCCAGCCGAGCGCCGCACTCACCACCGGAATGGAATAGCCCGTCAGCGACAGGAACGTCGCGCTCGTCCGCGCGATCAGGAACATGTAGAGCGCCTGCGCAACGGCCGAGGGCCCGATGCCCAGCGCCAGTACCGCGCCCCAATGGCTCCAGTCGGCATTCACTTCAGACGGCGTCACCGTAAAAGCCAGCGGCAGGGAGACGATCGCCGCAACAGTCACGAAACCCGTCGCAAAGGGCATCGCCTCCATCACCGGCGCCCCGCGCGCAACAAGGCTGGAAACGGCATAATTCACTGTGGCAAGGATCAGCAGGATCTGCGCAATCACGCTCGCATCGCCCAGGCCTTTCATTGCATCCGGCCCAAACAGCACGACAATGCCGGCAAAGCCTATCAGCACACCCACCAGCGAACTACGCGTCATCTTCTCGTCATGGAACAGGAAGGTCGCCCCGCTGGCCACGAAGATCGGCACCGCTGCGGTGTAAAGCGCGGCAAGGCTGGAATTGACCGTTTGCTGAGCGGTCGTGATCAGAAAGAACGGAAAGACAGATCCGGTCAGACCCATACTGATGATCACCAGCCAGCGCCGACGGTCCGCCAAAGGCGGCAGGCGCTGCCCCCGTGCCAGCATGATGATCCACAGCACTACGGCGCCGATCACCAGTCGGCCCGGCAGCACCCAGGCCACCGGCAGACCCATCTCCGGATTGCCCTTGTCGACCGCCACACGCGTCAGCGCATAGGCACCGGCCCAGAACAGGGTCAGCAGACAAAACAGACTCCAGTCAGACGCGCTGCGCCCTGTCGGCAGGCGCGCACTCATGGCATCGGCGTCCCGCGGCTCGCCTCAAGAATGGCGTACCAGTCACGGCGAGACATGTTCACCTCCAGTGCCCGTATGGCTGCGGTCAACCGCTCAGGCGTCTGAGTGCCCAGCAGCGCCACCGGCCGTGCCGGATGCTTCAGCACAAAGGCCAGTGCAATGTCGCTGCGGCTGACGCCATGCTGATGCGCCTGCCGGTCCAGTTCCACATGCAAAGCCAGCAGCGTGTGCGGATCGCCCTCCCCCGGCACATAGCCATCGGCCAGCCTGCCGCCCGCCAGCGGAGACCAGACAGTCGCCGCCGCATTCATTTCCTGGCACCAGTCCAGCGTGCCATCTTCCATGGGCGCGGTATGCATGGCGGAAAATTCCGGCTGGGTGCTGACAATGCGCGGGGCCAGGTGTGCCTGCAGCGCGCGGGTCTGCGTCGGGCTGAAATTGGATACGCCGATTTGGCGGATCTTGCCCGCCTCGATCAGGTCTTCCAGCGCGCGGGCCACCTCTTCCCAGGGGGTCAGCAGGTCCGGCCGGTGAATCTGGTAGAGGTCGATCTGCTCCACGCCCAGCCGGTCCAGAGAGGCCTCACAAGCCGACACCAGATAGTCCCGGCTGGAATTATAGGGCTCAGGCGGAATGATCCCGCCCTTAGTGGCCAGCACCATGCGGCGGCGGCGTTCAGGGCTCGCCGCGATCACCTTGCCCAGCAGGGCCTCGGCGGCGCCAAACCCTGGCCCGCCATAGCCATAGACGTCGGCGGTATCTATCAGGCTCATGCCCAGATCCAGCGCCGTCTCGATCAATGTCTCGGCCTGAGACAGGCTGTGCCCCAGAAAGCGCCAGCAGCCATAGCCGAGCGCGCCGACTTCCGGTCCCGTCGTGCCGATTTTTACCTGACGCATGAAGCTTTCCTCACTGACAGGCGATCAGGCCATAGGCGGCTGCCTTCGGCAAGTCCATGCCTTTTAAGCGCCACCTTCCCTCCCTAGATAGCAAGCGTCGGGCTGCCGCATGGTATGCGGGTGGACGAAAACGTCCCAGCGTCGTAAAGGGCCCAACAGATTTTCAGCCTGCCGCTCCGAGGAGATTTTTCATGGCCGTTCGCGTTGCAATCAATGGTTTTGGCCGTATCGGCCGTCTCGTCCTTCGTTCGATCATCGAGCATGACCGCAAGGACATCGAAGTCGTTGCGATCAACGATCTCGGTCCGGTCGAGACAAATGCCCACCTGCTGCAGTATGATTCTGTGCATGGTCGGCTGCCTTACGAGGTCAAGGTTGAGGGCGACACGATCATCGTTGGCGACCGCAAATTCCTCTGCACCGCCGTGCGCGACCCCGCTGACCTGCCGCATGCCGAGCTGGACATCGACATCGCGATGGAATGCACCGGCATCTTCGCCGACAAGGAAAAGGCCTCTGCCCACCTGAAAGCCGGCGCCAAGCGCGTTCTGGTCTCCGCTCCGGCCACCAATGCCGACAAGACCATCGTTTATGGCGTGAACCATGACACGCTGACCAAGGATGACCTTGTCGTCTCCAACGCGTCCTGCACCACGAACTGCCTGTCCCCGGTCGCCAAGGTTCTGAACGACACGGTCGGCATCAAGCGCGGCTACATGACGACGATCCACTCTTACACAGGCGACCAGCCGACGCTGGACCGCATGCACAAGGATCTCTATCGCGGCCGCGCGGCTGCCATGTCGATGATCCCGACCTCCACCGGCGCTGCCAAGGCCGTCGGCCTGGTCCTGCCGGAACTGAAGGGCAAGCTGGATGGCTCCTCCGTGCGCGTGCCGACGCCGAACGTCTCCGTCGTTGACCTGGTGTTCGATGCCGGCAAGCCGACCAATGTTGACGAGATCAACAATGCCATCATCGCCGCCGCTGACGGCGCCATGAAAGGCGTGCTCGGCTACACCGACAAGCCGCTGGTCTCCTCTGACTTCAACCACGACGCCCACTCCTCCACCTTCGCCCTGCCGCAGACGCAGGTCATTGAAGGCACGATGGTTCGCGTCCTGTCCTGGTATGACAATGAGTGGGGCTTCGCGACCCGCATGAGCGACACTGCGCTCGTCATGTCCAAACTGATCTAGGGCCCGTTCCCAGGCGGCTGAAAGGATTCCTCATGAGCGGACCCGACCAGGCAGAATTCTGGAATTCCAGATTCAGCGAAGACGGGTTTGCCTATGGAGAGCGTGCCAGCCGCCTGCTGATGGGCTTTTCAGACCTGTTCCGTCCCGGCCAGAAGGCGCTTGTTCCGGCAAGCGGTGAAGGCCGGGACGCTGTATTTCTGGCCCGGCTCGGCCTGGATGTGACCGCTGTGGACATGTCCGCCTCCGGCCTCTCCAAAACCGAAGACCTGGCTGCCAGCCACGGCGTTTTCGTCACCTGTATCGAAGCAGACCTGGCCAGTTGGGACTGGCCAGAAGGCCGCTTCGATCATGCCGCGATCATGTTCGCGCACATGCCACCAGACTTCCGGCCCGCTTTTCACACCCGCCTTCTGGGCGCCCTGAAGAGCGGCGGCCACCTGTTCCTGGAAGGCTTTACCAAGGACCAGAGCCAGTATCAGGAGAGCCACCAGTCCGGCGGCCCGCCCAATCCTGCCCTGCTATATGACCCCGCAGAGATCAAAGCCGATTTCGCCGGCGGCGAGCCCGTTTCCTTCTGGACCGGCATCGAGACCCTGAGCGAAGGCCCCTATCATACCGGACCGGCCGCCCTGTTGCGCGCCGTATTCCGCAAAACGGAGAGCAAGTAATGTCCAGCTTCAAACGCATCGCCGATGCCGGGGATCTGACCGGCAAGACCGCCCTGGTCCGCGTTGATTTCAACGTGCCGATGGAGAACGGCAAGGTGACTGATGATACCCGCCTGCGCGCGGCGCTCGGCACGGTGAACGCCCTGCGCGATGCTGGCGCGAAAGTTGTGCTGATGGCCCATTTCGGCCGCCCGAAAGGCCAGATTGTTCCGGAGATGAGCTTGGAGCCTGTCGCCGAAGCCTTCTCGAAAGTGCTCGGCACGCCGGTACATTTCGCAGAGAATTGCGGCTTTGGCCCAAAGGCGAAATCCTTTGTGCAAAGCCGCCCTGCGGGCGATGTCATCCTGATGGAGAACACACGGTTCGAACCGGGCGAGGAAAAGAACGATAAGGATTTGTCAGAGCGCATGGCCGCGCTGGGCGACATCTACGTCAATGACGCCTTCTCTGCCGCCCACCGCGCACACGCCTCCACCGAAGGCATCACGCACTTCCTGCCCGCCTATGCCGGTGTCACGATGGAAGCCGAACTCGACGCGCTGGAGAAAGCCCTCGGCACGCCGGAACGCCCAGTGCTGGCCGTTGTCGGCGGCGCGAAGGTCTCCTCCAAGATCGATCTTCTGAAGAACCTCGTCACCAAGGTGGACAAGCTGGCGATTGGCGGCGGCATGGCGAACACCTTCCTGGCCGCCAAGGGCATTAATGTCGGCAAATCCCTGTGCGAACATGACCTGGCAGACCTTGCCCGCGAGATCATGGAGATCGCCGGGAAGAATGAGTGCGAAATCCTGCTTCCGGTGGATGTCGTCGTCGCAAAGGACTTCGCGCCCTATGCCGAGAACCGCACCTGCGCGCCGGAGGACGTGGCCGCAGACGAGATGATCCTCGACGCCGGCATGAAGACCGTGGCCCAACTGGTCGCCGCCATGGGCAAATCGAAAACGCTGGTCTGGAACGGGCCTTTGGGCGCGTTCGAAATGTCGCCCTTTGACAAGGCAACGGTCTCTGCCGCCCAGGCTGCCGGCATCCGCGCCAAGGAAGGCAAGCTCGTCGCTGTGGCCGGCGGAGGCGACACGGTCGCCGCCCTGAACCATGCCGACGCGGCCCGCGACTTCACCTTCGTCTCAACCGCAGGCGGCGCCTTCCTGGAATGGATGGAAGGCAAGCCCCTGCCCGGCGTTGAAGCCCTCAAATCCTGATCTTCTGATCTGATTCACCCCTTCAGGCCTGTCCCCTTCCGGGACAGGCCTTTTTGTGCCTGCGGCAAATCGCGCAGCATGCGGAAGAATGACAACGTTCCCATAAGCCGCGCTGCCAGCACGACAGCAAAACTCGATTGCTGCATTGCACCCTGTTTCGCCTGCAGTCTGAGCCCTCTGGTCCCTGTCTATTCGGGCAAAATCCCCCAAATCGCTTGTCTGACAGGCGATTCGGCACATTAACGCTTTGCCTGGCCCATAGCGGTTGACCCCTGAAAAAGGCACGGTACTTGAATGCAAACTTTGCAAATGTCGCAATCAAGGATCTGTTGAGAAACTCATATGACCAAAGCTACCATGGCCCGGCAAATTGCCGAGAAGAATGGCTTCATCGCCGCGCTGGACCAATCCGGCGGTTCCACCCCGAAAGCGCTGCGTCTGTATGGCGTCAATGAAGACGCCTATTCCAATGATGAGGAAATGTTCGGCCTGATCCATGATATGCGCGCGCGCATCATCAAGGCCCCGGCCTTCAATGGCGAGAAAGTCATCGGCGCAATTCTCTTTGAACGGACCATGGATGGCGATATCGACGGAACGCCGACCGCTGAATATCTCTGGAACGAACACCAGGTTGTTCCTTTCCTGAAAGTGGACAAGGGCCTGGCCGATGAAGCCAATGGCGTTCAGCTGATGAAGCCAATGCCCGATCTGGACCATCTTCTGGAGCGCGCCAACACCAAAAGCATCTATGGCACCAAGATGCGCTCCGTCATCAGCGCTGCCAATGCCGAGGGCATTGCCGCTATTGTGGCACAGCAATTTGACATCGGCCGTCAGATCCTCGGCCATGGCCTGATGCCGATCATCGAGCCGGAAGTCACGATCACGATCGCCGACAAGGCCGAGGCCGAAGAGATCCTTCTGGCAGAGATCCTGAAACAGCTTGACGCGCTGGGCGAAGACAAGAAAGTGATGCTGAAACTTTCCCTGCCGACCAAGGCAAACCTCTACAAGCCGCTGGTTGATCATCCGCGCGTGATGCGTGTTGTCGCCCTGTCCGGCGGCTATTCCCGCGAGGACGCCTGCGACAAGCTCGCCGCAAATGACGGCATCATCGCCAGCTTCTCCCGCGCGCTGACCGAAGGCCTGTCTGCCGACCAGAGCGATGAGGAATTCAACACAACCCTCGCCGCCACGATCGACAGCATTTATCAGGCCTCCAAGGCCGGCTGCTAGGCGCGTCAGACCCCTGATCTTTAAAGGCGGCCTTTTCAGAGGCCGCCTTTTTCATGCCGGCTGCCAGACCAGGCTCAGGTATTCACTGTCTTCAGGCCCGCTTCAGGATACCGGGCGCCCTGCACTGTGCCTGGAGCGAAGGCCTGATCCAGCCGCGCAAGATCGTCCGCGGTCAACGCAATCTCCGCCGCAGCGACATTGGCTTCCAGATAGGAAACGCGCTTGGTGCCTGGAATGGCAAAGACACCCTCCCCCTGATGCAGCACCCAGGCGAGGGCGATTTGTGCCGGGTTGGCTTCATGCGCTGCAGCCATGGACTTGAGAACATCCAAACGCGCTACATTCTGCTTCAGGGCATTCTCCTTAAAGCGTGGTGACAAACGCCTGAAATCATCCTCCGCCAAAGCCTCCCGTGAGGTGATCTGACCAGACAACATACCCCGCCCCAGCGGACTGTAGGCAACCAGGGCAATCCCCAGTTCGAGGCAGGCCGGCAGTACCTCTGCCTCGACATCGCGTGTCTGGAGTGAGTATTCCGTCTGCACGGCTGAAACCGGATGGATGGCATGGGCACGGCGCAGCGTATCCGCCGAAACCTCCGACAGGCCAATGGCCTTGACCTTCCCCTCTTCCACCAGCCGCGAAAGGGTTCCGATCGCCTCCTCTAGGGCATAGTCCGGCGAGTAGCGGTGCATGTAATAGAGATCTATTGCCTCAACCCCAAGGCGCTTTAGCGAGGCCTCACAGGCAGTACGGATATATGAGGGGGAATTGTCGATTACCCGCTGATAGGCTTGGGTACCGTCTTCCTTGTCGCGCCGGATGCCGAATTTAGTGGCGATAAAGGGCGTTCCCGTCACCTCCTTCAGAAACCGGCCGAGCAGGACTTCATTATGGCCGTCGCCATACATGTCTGCTGTATCGAACAAAGTGACACCAAGCTCCATCGCACGGTGCAACACCGCAAGCGACTGGGCATCATCTGTCTCACCATAGAATTCTGACATGCCCATACAGCCAAGCCCGATGGCTGCCTGAGACGTGCCGGTATGTCCAAATTTACGGATCAAATTCATTTCGTTAGTCTCCTTACTATGTGCATGTAACTGAACTGCGGCGCAGTCTTGCAGACCCGCAGGGCGCTATGGCTGGGACAGAATTGTCGCGTCTGCACTCAATTGCCGGATAATCTGCGTCGTCGTCGCCAAGGCCTCATCCGGAATGCCCTGCATCAGCTGGCCGATGCGGCGATAATATTCAGGCATGATCTTCTGCAGCAGATCTTCCCCTTCTGTGGTCAGCCTGATCTTCACACTGCGGGCGTCTTCACTATCTGGCAGACGGGCTACCAGCCCATCTGCCTCCAGGCGCTGTAAAAGCCCAGTCATTGTCGCGCGGGTGACGCCTTGCTTGGCCGCAAGGTCTACCGGGCGCGCGCTTTCATCACGCTCCCGCATCAGCAGGACCAATGTAATCCACCGCCCATGCGTCAAGCCGAATGTTTCAAGAAAACTGTCCAGTTCTACAAGCAGATCTGATCCACATTTCATAACGCCCAGAAACAGCGAAAGACGCTCGTGTGGAACAGACCCGTATTTATGCGCGAACCGGTCCAGAATGCCTTGTTGAGGAAGATCCTTGAGCAGAAACATGCCAGTTAGTTAGGAGCCTAACAGAGTAGCGTCAAGGGAGCGTATGGCTTGCCTGCTTGACGATGCGGTCTGTACGCCTCACATCGCGCTGATGAGCGACACAGATTATATCCGCCCGCGCACACGGCTTTACCTGATCACCCCGCCCCGGATCGAGGATGTGGACGGCTTTGCCGCCCTGCTCGAAACGGCGCTGAATGCAGGGGATGTTGCGTGTCTGCAGCTGCGCCTAAAGACTTCAGAAGGCGAAATTGACCCGGACGCGACGCGCGCCGTCGGCAAGGCCGTAACAGAGATGGCACAGGCCTATGGCGTGGCCGTACTGGTCAATGACAGCCCGGACCTGGCCATGGAGCTGAACGCGGATGGCGTGCATCTCGGCTGGGAGGACATGCCGGTCAAAAAGGCGCGCGAGCTGGTCGGCAAGGAGATGATCATTGGCGCAACCGCCAAGAACTCCCGTCATGTTGCCATGCAGGCCGGCGAAGACGGCGCGGACTATGTCGCCTTTGGCGCCTTCTACCCCACCGACACCAAGACCGGCACGGTGCAGGCGAGCCCGGACCTGCTCGAAATCTGGCAGGAAAGCATGGAGATCCCCTGCGTCGCGATTGGCGGCATCACGGTGGACAATGCCGAAGCGCTGATCACTGCAGGCGCAGACTTTGTGGCCGTTTCCTCAGGCGTGTGGAACCACCCGGCCGGTGCCCCGGCCGCAGTGGCAGAGTTCAACAAGATCCTGGACCGTCTGGACCAGACCAAAGCCTAGAATTCGGATGGCGCCGTTGATGTGCCCGCCGCAGCAGCAGGTGGCGGCGTGCCAGCTTTCATTTCCTTCAGCTCCCGCACATCATCGCTGATGCGGAAGAACAGCATGTAAAGCTCGCACATGAAGCGCCAGAACAAGAGGCTGACCGCGCCGCCGATAATCGCCGCGACGATCATGCCGATGCCGCCGATAAAGCTCTGGCTGACCATCACCCCAAGGCCTGACAACAGCATGATGACCGCATACAACGCGATGCCGATCAGACCGATATAATACAGCACCTTGATCAGCGTTGTGCCGATCAGTTTGTCAAAAGTTAGAAAGCGTTGAAACATGGCTTGCCCCCTTCTTTGGTAGTGGAATGCCCATTCTGCTCATGATTGCAGGGCTTTGTGAATACTGGCGGGAAGAACCAGCCCGGTTTATAAGGCCCCGCCCGCTTTGCAGGCGGATTAACACACCCCGGCTTGACCGTTTCAGGCCAAAGGCTTACGCCCCCGCCAAACCTTCAAAAGGATACCTCCCATGGTCAAAATCAATGGCAATGAGATCAAGCCCGGCAATGTCATCGAACATGATGGCAGCGTCTGGCGCGCCCTGAAGACCGCTTCCGTCAAGCCCGGCAAGGGCGGCGCGTTCAATCAGGTGGAACTGCGCAATCTGTTGAACGGCTCCAAGGCCAACGTCCGTTTCCGCTCTTCCGAGACAGTTGAAAAGGTCCGCCTGGAGCAGAAAGACCACCAATTTCTGTTCGCAGATGATGACGCCTTCACCTTCATGGATCAGGAAAGCTTCGAGCAGATTGCCATTCAGCGTGACTTCATTGGCGACCAGGGCGCCTTCCTGCAGGACGGCATGACGGTCGAGATCGAATTCTATGGTGAGCAGCCGATCGGCGTCTCCCTGCCGGAACAGGTGATCCTGGAAGTCGAGGAAACCGAGCCGGTCGTCAAAGGCCAGACCGCGGCGAACAGCTTCAAGCCCGCCAGCTGTACCGGCGGCGTGCGCGTCATGGTGCCTCCCTTTGTCGGCACGGGCGAGAAGATCGTCGTGCAGACCGCTGATTCCACTTATCTCCGCCGCGCAGACTAAGGCCAGACATGTCCAAACCCTCCCCCGTCGGAACCGTGATGATTGCAGCCGCCCGCGCTGCAGGCCGCGCCCTCGCGCGCGACTTTGGTGAAATCGAAAACCTGCAGGTTTCCAAGAAGGGCCCTGCCGATTTCGTCTCCAATGCAGATCACCGTGCAGAAGAGATCATCTACACCCAGCTGTCCAAGGCCCGTCCGGGCTATGGCTTCATCATGGAAGAAAGCGGCATTGTGGAGGGGACGGACAAGTCCAACAAGTTCATCGTCGATCCACTGGATGGCACACTAAACTTCCTGCACGGCCAGCCGCATTATGCCGTCTCCATCGCGCTGGAGCGTGAAGGCAAGCTGCTGACCGGCGTCGTCTATGATGTCGCCAAGAACGAGATCTTCTGGGCCGAAACCGGCCGGGGGGCGTGGCTGGAGCAGCGCAAACTGCGCGTGGCTGCCCGCAACCGCCTGAACGAAGCCGTCATCGCGACCGGCACGCCCTGGCATGGCAAGTCCGAAGCCGCCCATACCGGCTTTGCCCGCGAATTGCTGGCCATGACGCCTGCCTGTGCCGGCATCCGCCGCTATGGCTCCGCGGCGCTGGACCTGGCCTGGGTTGCCGCAGGCCGCTTTGACGGATTCTGGGAACGCGACCTGAAACCATGGGACATTGCTGCCGGCATCGTTCTGGTGCGCGAGGCAGGCGGCGTTGTTCAGGAGATTGATGGCGGCGATGTGATGTCGACCGGCTCGGTACTGGCCTCCAATGCAGACCTGCAGCCCCTGATCGAGAAGCAACTGCGCCACGCAGCCTCTTTCGGCAAGCAGTCTTAAGCCCGTCCAGAAAAAGTTTCCTGCACACACGGTGTCAGAATTTTCGTGACACAGGTGTCATGTTTTGGCTTTATAGGTCGAAACGGGCAGGAGACATGCATGATACAGCCAGATACAGACGTTCTGATCATTGGCGCCGGGCTTTCCGGCATCGGCGCGGCTGTGCATCTGGGCAAGCAATGCCCGGGCAAGACCTATCAGATCTTCGAGCAGCGCGACGCGATTGGCGGCACGTGGGACCTGTTCCGCTATCCGGGCATCCGCTCTGACAGCGACATGCACACGCTGGGCTACAACTTCAAACCCTGGACCGCCGCCAAGGCGATTGCCGATGGCCCCTCCATCCGCAGTTATGTCGAGGAAACCGCCGACGAGTACGGCATTACGCCCTACATCAAGTTCGGCACCAAGATCGTCAAGGCCGATTGGTCCACTGAGGACCAGGCCTGGCATGTAACGCATGAGGACAAGGCCGGAACACGCGCCGTCACGACATGCCGCTTCCTGTTCATGTGCGGCGGCTATTACAATTATGATCAGGGCTACCGGCCAGACTTTCCGGGTGAAGACAATTTCAAAGGCCAGTTCGTGCACCCGCAGCACTGGCCGGAAGACCTCGACTATTCCGGCAAGAGAGTTGTCATCATCGGCTCCGGCGCAACGGCGATGACTCTGCTGCCCGCGATGACCGACAAGGCCGGGCATGTGACCATGCTGCAGCGCTCACCAACCTATGTCGTCTCGCGCCCGGCCGTGGACAAGCTGGCGAACTTCCTGCGCAAGATCATGCCGGATAGCTGGGCCTACAGCCTGATCCGCTGGCGGAATGTCGCCCTGCAGCAATTCTTCTTCAAGAAGACGCGCAGCAATCCGCAGCAGGCACGAGAGCGCCTGATCGGCATGGTGAAGGAGGAACTCGGCCCTGACTATCCGGTCGAGACGCATTTCAACCCGGCCTACAATCCGTGGGAACAGCGCCTCTGTCTGGTGCCGGATTCCGATCTCTTCAATGCCCTGAAAAGTGGCAAGGCCAGCATCGAGACAGACCATATCGAGACGTTTACGGAGCATGGTATCCAACTGAAATCCGGCAAGACGCTGGACGCAGACATTGTGGTGACGGCCACGGGCCTCAATCTGGTGTTCATGAACGGCGTGGATGTGTCGCTGGATGGCGCGAAGGTCAATCCCGGACAATTGCTGAACTACAAAGGCGTGATGCTGTCCAATGTCCCCAATCTGGCGGTGACGTTCGGCTACACAAATGCGTCCTGGACGCTGAAGGCAGATCTGACGAGCGAATATGTCTGCCGCCTGCTGAACACGATGGACGAAAAGGGCGCGACCTCTGCCATGCCCTACCTTTCCGCCTATCCGAACGAGACGGAGCCCTTTGTGGATTTCTCGTCCGGCTATTTCCAGCGCGTGATGGACCAGTTCCCGCGCCAGCACACCGAAGCGCCGTGGAAGCTGCACCAGAGTTACTTCACGGACCGGAAGAATTTGCGCCAGCTGCCCATTGAAGATGGCGTGATGAAATTCATGCCCCCGCAAGAGGCAAACGCCGCCAAGCCTGC
Organism: Alphaproteobacteria bacterium; assembly: GCA_018222605.1. Classification (GTDB taxonomy): domain Bacteria; phylum Pseudomonadota; class Alphaproteobacteria; order Caulobacterales; family Hyphomonadaceae; genus Hyphomonas. Next base: position 146,138 of record JAAEZZ010000011.1, on the reverse strand, counting down.
CCTTCAGGCCGCAGAATAGACCCAATCTATCAATCCCCGCACCCGGACCCTATATCTGAGATGTAGGGGCCTGATGCATGGAGATTTGATTATGTGGTTATGGCTTTTGTGGTGGTGCGTGGACGACCATCTGGCAGCGGCCCTGAATACGCCGGGACTGGGAGAATTGCCGATCTGGGTGCCCCTCATCCTGTCGCTCGCCTTTGCCTTCACAATTGATGGCAAGGTGAAGAAGCGGATACGCGGCTGATTTTCTGACCGATAGCAAGCAGCGGGTGGTTCGCCGCCCGTGGATCCGTCAAACCGGGCCTGATTTCACAGCCCGGAGGCGGACATGCGACTAGCAGGAAAAACAGCGATCATTACCGGAGCAAGTTCCGGTATCGGCAAAGCGGCAGCGCGGCGATTTGCAGAAGAAGGGGCCTTCGTCATCCTCGGCGGTCGCCGCGAAGCTGTCCTTGCAGAGATTGCGGAGATGATTTCCAGTGAAGGCGGGCAGGCCCAATTTGTTGCGGGTGATGTCACGTCTCGAGACCATTTTGCCGATTTGAGTAACGCAGCCATGTCGGCGACCGGTCGGCTGGATATCGCCTTCAACAATGCTGGCATCACCGGTGACGGCGATCTTGTCGAGGTCATGGATCCAGCCAATTGGGATCACGTCATCGCAACCAACCTGACCAGCGCCTTCCATGCGGCGCAGGCGCAAATCCCGTTGATGCGCGCAGCTGGAAACGGCGCGCTCATCTTCACATCCAGCTTTGTCGGCCACACCATTGGCCTGCCGGGGATGGGAGCCTATGCGGCCAGCAAGGCCGGTCTGATCGGACTTGTTCAGGTGCTGGCCGTCGAATTGGGGGAGGAGGGTATTCGCGCCAATGCCTTACTGCCCGGCGGGACGCGCACCGGCATGTTGTCGGGCGGGCCAGAGGTGGAAGCCGCGATTGCCGGCCTCCATGCATTGAAGCGGATCGCCGAGCCGGAAGAAATCGCCAATGCAGCCTTGTTTCTCGCTTCTGATGAAGCTCGTTTCATCACCGGGTCGGCCATGCTGGTCGATGGCGGCAATTCCATTTGCAAGGCTTGAGAGTTCAACCTTCCGCAAACTGCAATTCGGCGAGGCGGGCATAGAGGCCGCCCTTGGCGACCAGTTCCTCATGCGTGCCTTCTTCTACGATATGGCCATGCTCCATCACGATGATCCGGTCTGCCCGGCGCACGGTGGAGAGGCGGTGCGCGATGACCAGGGTCGTGCGTCCTTCGGCGGCGTTGGAAATCGCGCGGCGCACAGCCGCTTCGCTTTCTGAATCAAGCGCAGAGGTCGCCTCGTCGAGCAGCAGGACCGGCGCATCCCGTACCAGTGCTCGCGCCAGCGCGACCCGTTGGCGCTGGCCGCCGGACAGGCTGCGCCCCTTCTGGCCAAGGTCGGTATCCAGGCCATCCTTGTCGGCCAGGAAGTCCATCGCCTCAGCCATGCGAGCGGCATGTTCCAGAATGGCGTCATCGGGATTGTCCGTCCCGAACGCAATGTTCTGTCGCGCCGTGCCCGTGAAGAGCGCGGATTCCTGCGGCGCATAGGCAAATTGCTGGCGCCAGTCGCGCGGTGTGGCCTCCAGCGCGGAGACGCCATCCAGCATCACCTTGCCAGACTGCACATCAAACAGACGCAGCGCCAGACGGAAGACGGTCGTCTTGCCCGCACCGCTGGGACCGACAAGGGCCACGAATTCGCCGGGGCGGACGCTGAGAGAGAAATCCTCCAGCGCGGAAACCGTCTCACCACCATAGCGGAAGGTGACATGATCGAAGGTCAGGGCGCCGGTGACCTTTTGCGGCAGGGCAACCGGCTGTATCGGCGCGGAAATTTCCGGTTCCGCATTCAGCACTTCTGCGGCCCGGTCTGCAGCGCCCGCCGCGCGCATCACTTCCCCATAGACTTCCGCGAGCATGCCGAAACCGGACCCTGCATACAGAGCGTAGAGCACCATGGAGGCGAGATCGCCAAAGCTCATCTCCCCCGTCGCCACGGCCCGCGCGCCAAGCCAGAGCACACCGACAAAACCGCCAAACAACAGTATAGAGACCAGCACGATCATCACAGACCGCGCCCCGATCCGGCGCATGGCCGCGGTAAAAGTGGCTTCCACAGCTTCAGTAAAGGCGGCCAGGCGGCTGTCTTCACGGTTATAGGCCTGCACCAGCTCAATCGCGTCGAGCGCTTCAGCCGCTTCCGAGCCCGCATCTGCAAGGCGGGACTGCGCCGTGTTCGACATCTTCCGGATGATCCGACCAATGAACATGACCGGCAGGATGGCAATCGGCAGCATGGCCAGCAGGGTAAGACCCAGCTTCCAGTTGACGACCAGCATCATGGTCAGCGCGCCAAACGTGGTCAGCAATGTACGGGTGGCGAGCGAGGCAGAGGAACCGAGGAAGGTCTCGATCAGGGTCACATCGGCTGTCAGGCGTGAGACAGCCTCGCCCGAGCGCATCTTCGAATGATAGCGCGGCGACAGGGTCAGCAGGTGGGCATAGAGATCGCGTCGTAGGTCTGCTGCGATCCGCTCCCCGAAACGGGAGACAAAATAAAACCGCACTGCCCCCAGAACGCCCGAGAAAATGGCAGCAACCGCCACCCAGAGAAACGCCCGGTCGACCAATTCCAGAAGTTGCGACGGAGAATTCTGTGCCTGCTTACCGGCATCTGCTGCCATTCCCAACAGCATCGGGATAGCCAGGCTGACGGCGGCGGCCAGCACAAGGAAGATCAGCGCGACCATGACTGTCACCCAGTGACGACGCACATAGGGCATCAAAAGCTTCAATGGTTTCAGGCTCTTGGCCTTGGGCCGATTGATCGCAGCCCCCCCGTCAGGCTCTGTTGCGCGGCGGTCATTCACGTATTGGCTATCAGTGTCAGCCATGCTGCTATCAATCCCTTTCAGTGGCCTGTCAGATTCCCTGCGAGCTGCCTCTTGCAGAGATGGCCTCTTTCAGTTACACGCGCCACTTCGAAAACAGGCTGAGACAAGCCCGCGCACCCTAATGACGGCAGAGCGCGGTTGTCCTTTAGAGTTCAAGAGAGGCGAAGGCCATGAAAAAAGAAGGTCATCCCGACTATCACTTCATCACCGTGGTGATGACCGATGGCACCGAGTACCAGACGCGCTCCACTTTCGGCAGCGAAGGCGACCGTCTGGTTCTGGACATCGACTCCAAGTCTCACCCGGCCTGGACCGGTGGCGACGGCAAGATGCTGGACCGCGGCGGCCGCGTCTCCCGCTTCAAAGACAAGTTCAAAGGCTTCATGTAAGCGATTTTCGCTTCGCGTGATGCGTATAGTGGGAAAGCCCTGGCTCTCAGCCGGGGTTTTTCGTTTTGAACCTTACACTTTTGTCAGACAGGGCCGCGCGCCGGTTTGCTTAACCGGGGTTTAACCACGCAGCCCCAGCCTGCCTCCGATACTGACGGAGGTAAGCCATGTCGTTCGCATCGCAGCTCAAACCCATCCTCTCCTCGGTGGCCGTGCTGGCCGGGGTTGCCGCCGCCATTGCCCTGGCCGCGCAGGCGATGACAGAGGTCGCGCCCGAAGAGCAGGATGGCATCGTCTACTGGTCAGATGGCGATTCAGGACGCCTTCCCGACGGCACAAAATTCCGCCTGCACGGCATCGACGCTCCGGAAACCCGCAGCCCGAAACAGATCGGCGGCGCCGATTGCGAATCCGAGCGCGAGCTTGGTTATCTGGCCAAGGAAAAGGTGCTGGAGCTGACAGAAGGCAAGACAATTGCCGTCACCCGCGATTATGGGCCGGATCGCTATGACCGCCTTGTCGTGGACCTCAGCATTGATGGCGAGGGTCTGGCCAAGACACTGATCGCTGCCGGGACACATCAGGCCTGGGACTATGATGGCGGCGACCCGAAGCCGGACTGGTGCTCACCCAAATACAAGCGCGCAGCAAAGTCTCTAACCCCATAAGATGACCGCCAGGTGGTTGCGGTCATCAGCTGAGCGCTTAGGCTTCAGGCATTGACGACCGCACTGTAGGAGGCCGCCCATGCCGCGCCCGCCCCTCTTCCACCCTGTTGCCCTCAGCGCCGCATTGTTGAGCCTGAGCGTGATTGCAGCTTGTGGGGATGGAGGGCCCGTGCGGCCGTCCTCCTATGCGCCGCAGGAGACCGGGCCGCGACAGGATGCGACAGTCATAAGCTCTGATGAGACAATCCGCGTCCTGTCTGCCGACACGCGCCTCGCCTTTGCGGCGGCTCAATTCACGGCTGGCAAGACGCTGTATGAAGCCGGTGAGGCCGAGAATGCGGTCTGGCATTTCTCTCATATTGGCGCAGACATCCCCGATCCGGAACGCGCTGCCCTGCAAGTTATCGGCTTTGACACAAACCGCTTCGACAATATTGCACTGGCTATCGAAGCAGGCGCGCCGCCGGAAGATATTGACGCACGCCTCGCCGCCGCCGATGCGCACCTGACGGACATGTTCAGCCTGACAGAGAATGATCCTGCCGCCCTGGTCGGCTTCCTGATGGACAATTGCGTGACCGAATATGAAGCGGGCGTGGTGGATTCCGCCATTACGGAACCGCACCGCTATGAGCTGGCCTATGGCTTGGCGGCAGAGGCACGCAGCCTGGCCTATCAGCTTGAAGAAGCCAGTGATCTGCAGATGGAAACGGAATTGCTTGTCCGCATGTGGCCAAGTGATGGGCCTGTCATGTCAGGCGCAACAGCCCCTGTGCCCCTTCTGGCAACACAGGCCTCCCGCGTGAAGCTGCAGGCTTCAATTCTCGACTAGTTTGTCAATCAAGCCGATCGCCTCAATGGAGCTCCAGTCCGCATCGCCTGCCAGGCGGGCAATTTCCTTGCCCTCCGCATCATAGAGGATCGTGGTCGGGAAGCCCTGAACACCGCTGTCATAGACCAGTTCATATTGTTCCGGCGTGACGATGTGAAAGTCTATATTGCTCGCGCCGAGTTCCGTCAGGCGCTGGGCAGCATAGGTCTTGTCCTCTTCAGAATCCACGCTGATCGCGAGAACTTCGAACCGGTCGCTCTTACGGGCCGTTTGCAGGGCACCAAGGGAAGGCATCTCGCGTTCGCACGGCGCACACCATGTCGCCCAGAAATTAACGAGGATTACCTTGCCCTTATAGTCCTGCAGCGTGACAGGCGTACCGTCTTGCAGATAGAAGGACGCTTCGGCGGCTGGAGTGCCCGACTTGGAAAAATCGAGCTTCTGGATTTCGCCAATGGCGAACTTCTCCAGACGATTTTCCGGGGCTTTTCCGCCGGCTGCGCTCATCAGCGCATAGACAATTGCGATCAGGCCGACCAAGAAGAGGGCGATATAGGCCAGACGGGTCATCAGGCTCAGTCTCCAATGCTAGTTTGAAGGGATATGGCAGTGACAACAGGCAAAGGCCAGACAATGTGGGGCGGACGCTTTGCCGCGACCCCCTCGGAGATCATGGAAGAGATCAATGCATCTCTCGATATCGACCGCCGCATGGCCCAGGAAGATATTGCCGGAAGCCGCGCCCATGCTGACATGCTGGCGGAAATGGGCATCATTTCCGCAGAGGATAATGAAGCCATTCAAGGCGGCCTCGACCAGGTTCTGGAAGAGCTGAGAAATGGCAGCTTCCCGTTCCGGCGGGAACTGGAAGACATTCACATGAATGTCGAGGCGCGCCTGAAAGAGCTGATCGGCGAACCGGCCGGACGCCTGCACACGGCACGCTCCCGCAACGATCAGGTCGTGACAGATTTCCGCCTGTGGACACGCGGCGCACTGGACGAGTCCATGCAGCTGGTGGCCGGGCTGCAAGGCGCGCTGGTAAAGCGCGCGGGCGAGAATACCGAGACGATCATGCCGGGCTTTACCCATTTGCAGACCGCGCAACCGGTGACGCTGGGCCATCATTTGCTGGCCTATGTCGAAATGGCCGAGCGTGACCGCTCCCGCCTGCTGGGCTGCGCCGAGCGCCTCAACGAATGTCCACTGGGCTCTGCGGCCCTGGCCGGTACCGGCTTCCCCATTGACCGGGACATGACGGCTGAGGCTCTCGGCTTTGCCCGCCCCATGGCGAACTCTCTCGATGCGGTTTCTGCGCGCGATTTTGCGCTTGAGGCACTGGCAGCGCTCTCCATTGCGGCGACACACCTGTCGCGCCTGGCTGAAGAAATTGTGCTGTGGACCAGCGCGCAGTTCAGCTTTGCCCAGCTCACCGATGCCTGGTCGACGGGCTCGTCCATCATGCCACAAAAGCGCAATCCGGACGCCGCCGAGCTGATCCGTGCAAAGGCGAGCCTGATTTCCGGCCTCTACATGTCGCTGCAAGGCGCGGTGAAGGCCCTGCCGCTGGCCTATGCGAAAGACCTGCAGGACGACAAGCGCCTGACGTTTGAGGCCTTCGATACGTTCAATCTGTGCGTCCGCGCGATGACCGGCATGATCGAGACCATCCGCTTCAAGCCGGAAAACATGCGTGCCGCTGCCGCCAAGGGCTTTTCCACGGCGACAGATCTGGCCGACTGGCTGGTGCGCGAACTCGGCCTGCCCTTCCGCGAAGCACACCATGTGACCGGGCAACTCGTCGCCAAGGCAGAAGAAAAGAACTGCGATCTGTCTGACCTGACTCTGGACGAAATGCAGGCAGTCCATAAGGATATCACCAACAGCGTGTTTGATGTGCTGACAGTTGAGGCCTCTGCCTCATCTCGGACATCTTATGGCGCTACAAGCCCCGTTCGCGTCGCTGAACAAGTGACACAGTGGAAACAAAGACTTCGACTGGAGTAGTCATTGATGAAACGCCCCCTTCTCCTCTCCGCTGCATTGATCGCTGCTGCCAATCTGGCGGCCTGCGGGCTGACCGGAGACCTTGAACGTCCCGGCCCGCTCTGGGGTGATCCGCAAGGTGATGTCGCACCTGCCGACTTGCCCGAGCAGAGACAGGGTACACTGCCCGACCTGCCGGATCGTCCTGACGAGGACGACACCACCGATGCAGATGCAGATGACGAGCTGCTGGGCGGCACGTAAGGAGACCTCATGACCCCCGCAAACTGTCTGACTGCCGTGCGGATGGCCGCCGGTCTGAGTGGCCTGTGCCTGATCGCCGCCTGCCAGAGCGAACCCGCGATCACCACCTATACGGCCACCCCGCAGGTACAGGCCTATGAGCCTGTTGCCGTGGCCAGCAATCTGGACCTGACACAGCCTGACGAACCCGCTACAAATCAATGGGGCGGCGTCATTCCTGAAGCAAAACCTACAACATCCGTCGATGATGGCGGCCTTGGCGAGATCACAGACTAAATGCACCACTTCACCTATAAGGACGGTCGGCTTCATTGCGAGGATGTGGACCTGAACCGGATTGCCGATGAAGTCGGCACACCGTGCTATGTCTACTCCTCTGCCACGCTGGTGCGCCATGCAGGCGTTATCGCGTCGGCCTTTGAAGGGCAGGATTGCCTGATCGCCTTTTCGGTGAAGTCCAATGGCAATATCGGCGTGCTCTCCACGCTTGCCCGTGAGGGTTGCGGCGCGGATGTCGTTAGCGGAGGGGAGCTGCAGCGCGCCCTGAAAGCCGGCATTCCGGCTGACAAGATCGTCTTCTCCGGCGTCGGCAAGACGGCCGAGGAAATGCGCCTGGCCCTGCAGGCCGGCATCCACCAGTTCAATGTGGAAAGCGCAGGCGAACTACGCCGCCTGTCTGAAGTTGCCACAATGAACAATCTGGAAGCCCCGATTGCCATCCGCGTGAACCCGGATGTTGCCGCCGGCGGCCACCCTAACATCTCTACCGGCAAGAAGGGCGACAAGTTCGGCGTGCCGTGGAGCGATGCAGAGGCCCTGTATGCCGAAGCGGCCAGCCTGCCCGGCATTCGCGTGGTCGGCGTGGATGTGCATATCGGCAGCCAGATCGGCGATCTGGTTCCCATGCGCGCTGCATTTGAGAAAGTCATCGGCCTGACCCGCCGCCTGCGCGAGGCCGGACACGACATCCAGCGCATCGATCTGGGCGGTGGCCTTGGCATTCCATACAAAGCGGGCGATGATCCTGCGCCACCTTCCGCCTATGCCGCGATGATTGCAGAAGTGACCGAAGGCATGGGCCTTCAGGTGATTCTGGAGCCAGGCCGGGTGATTTCCGGCAATGCCGGCGTGATGTTGAGCACCGTGCTTTATGAAAAACAGGCCCCGGACACGAATTTCCTGATCATTGATGCCGGCATGAATGATCTGATCCGCCCGGCGCTGTATGATGCCCACCATGACATTATGCCGCTGAATGAAAGCGGCGCAGGGGCAGAGTACAAGACATATGATGTTGTGGGCCCGATCTGTGAATCGACGGACAAGTTCGCCAAGAGCCGTGAACTGACTGCCCTACGCCCCGGCCAGCGCATCGCTTTCATGTCAGCCGGGGCCTATGGGGCCGTGCTGTCCTCCACCTACAATGCCCGACCACTTGTCCCGGAAGTTCTGGTAAACGGAGCGTCATTTGACATTATCCGCCGCCGCCCGGACTTTGAGGAGATGATTGCTCTGGAAAAGGTGCCCGATTGGCTGACCCCGACGGCATGAAAGCGCTAGACGCGAAGGTTTCCGCCACGCAGCGGAAGCTGACGCTGCTTGCCTTTTTCCGGACCTGGTGGCCGTTTCTGGTCTTCATCGGCACCTTCATGGCCATCGCGCTGGCCGGGGGCTTTGACCGCATGAACCGCGCCGCTGCGGCGGTGACGACTCTTGTTTTCCTGGCCGGGTCCGTTGTTTTCATTGTACGCGGATGGCGCCGCTTCACGCCTGCGAGCCGGGCCGATGCCGCCGCCCTGCTGGACCGCCAGTCTGACCTAAGGCCGGTCTCTTCCCTGACAGACCGCCCCGCGGACCCGTCGCGCGGGGCCTATACGCTGTGGCAGAAGCACCGCGCGCGCCTCTATCGCGAGATCGAGCGCCTGAATCCGCCCTCCCTAAAGGCTGACTGGCAGCGGCTTGACCCCTACCGGATGCGCCTGATTGTGCCGGGCCTGATCGTACTGATGGCCATCATTGCCGGACCGGACATTCCGGGCCGCCTGAAGCGAGCCTTCTTCCCGGACTATGGCGCCCTGGTCGGCGCGGACAATATGGTGGTCGAAGCCTGGATCACCCCGCCGGAACACACAGGCCGCGCGCCGATCTTCCTGAAACCCGGCCTGAACAATGTCCGGGTTCCGGAAGGTTCTGAAGTGACGCTGCGCACCGAAGCGCCGACTGCCCCGAAACTGGTGCTGCACGGGGAGAAGACGCGCCGTCAGACCTTTGAAGCAACCCCGGACGGCGCCTATGAAGCACGCGCGAAGATCATGGAAGATACGCGTCTGTCCGTGAACTGGTGGGGCGAGCGGGCAAGCTGGCAATTGCTGGCCTCACCTGACGATTCCCCGACGGTACGCTTTGTGAAAGCCCCGCAAATGGGCCGGCAGGATCGGACCGAATTCACCTGGTCTGCCTCTGACGATTATGGCGTGAACAAGCTGGAACTGGTCATCCGCCTGCAGGAGCCAAACCCTGCTGCGCCTGAGGCAGAGGACCGCGTGCCGGTTCCCCTGCCCGGCACTTTCCCGACAGATGTAAGCGAAACCACGCAGCTGGACCTGACACGGCATCGCTGGGCTGGCCTGCCGGTCAAGATGCACCTGGTCGCCACCGATGGCGCGGGCCAGCAGGGCATGAGTGACGAGCTTGAGTTCAAGCTGCCAGAAAAGCTGTTCCTGGACCCGATTGCCCGCGTGGCCCAAGAAGTGCGCGTCACCGTACTGCGCGAACCCCGAGACTATGAAGAGCTGCCGAAGAATGACGATGCGCTGATACAGGGCGCGGTGAATACTCAGGCCGCAAACCGTCTGGATGCCGCACCGCCAGACATTCAGAAAGCCGCCCTGATGCTGGACGCCATGACCTATAAGGGCGAACGCTATCTGCCGGATCAGGGCGTGTACCTGACGTTTCGAACTGCAGAAGGCATTCTCTCTGCCGCCAGCACCAAAGCGGAAGCCGAACAGGTAGACCCGCTTCTCTGGGCGCTGGCCCTGCGCGCAGAGTATGGCAGCGCGGCAGATGCCCTGCGCCGTCTGGAGGCCGCCCGGCGTGCCCTGGAACAGGCTCTGCGGGATGGCGCATCTGAAGATGAAATCCGCCAGCGCATGGAAGCCTTCCGGGACGCGGCCAATGAATATCTTGCCGCCCGCATGGCTGAGGCCATGGCGAATGGCGGAGATGCCCCGCAAATGCCAATGGATGGCGAAGCCTCGGCGGGCGCGCCAAATTTAGGCGGTCAGGATTTCGAAGACATGCTGAACGCCTTGCAGGATCTGACCGAGACGGGCGCGACCGATCAAGCCCGGCAATTGCTGTCTGACATCACCAACATGCTGCAGAATCTGGAATTCCAAAAGGGCGGCAGCGGCTCTGGCGGAATGCCCGGCCTGCCGGGACAACAAGCCGATGGCGAGCAGGACGATCTGCCCCCGGAAGAACAGGAATTGACCGATGCAATGCGTCGCCTGTCTGAAATCCTGCGCGAACAGCGTCAGCTGAATGATGATACACTCGCCCAGCAGCGCGGCGAACGCCCAGGCGAAAGCGGCCAGTCCCAACAAGGTGGGCAGGAGCCAGGCCAGCAACCCGGTCAGCAGGGCGCACAGCCCGGACAGGATGCCGGCCAGCCGGGTGGCGGCGAGTCCAGCGGTGGGCAGACGGCCTCCCCTGGCGGGGAAGGACAGGAAGGCGGCGAACGCCCCGGCAGCGGAAGCGGCGACTTCGCAGAGACCGATGAGCAGGGGCAAGGCGCTGGCGAGGGCGAGAGCCTGGCAGAGCGTCAGGCGCGTCTTGGTCGACTGGTTGAAGAATTCGCCCGCCAGAACGGCCTCGGCGAAGGCGCGGGAGGCGAGAATGCCCTGGAAGGCAAGATTGATCCCAATGCGCTGGAAGCCATTCGCCGGGCCCAGCGCGGCGCCGAAGATGCGCTGCAACAGGGGGATGAAGGCCGCGCCACGCTGAATCAGGAACGCGCCACCAATGGCCTGTCCGATGTTGCCCGTGACTTGGCGCAAAGCCTAGATGCGCTGCAGCAGGAACGCACCGGACAGGACGCTGCCGAGAGTGATCCCTTTGGCCGACCCGCTGGCGGCGCTGGCAATAGCGGAGAACAAGTCACCATTCCGGACCGGACAGAGCGCCAGCGCGCCAAGGACATTCTGGAAGAGCTTCGACGCCGGTATAATCAGACCGATGACGAAGAAGAACGCGAGTATCTGAGACGACTGCTCGACAGATTCTAGGCCAGAGCCATGATGCCCACGGATGACCTGCCTCCAGATGCCTCCCCTCTGCCATGGCGGGGCAGATGGCCGCCGCCATGGCAGAGGCTCGCCCCCATATGGGCCTTGGCCACCTTTATCGTGGCGATATATCTGATCCATACCGAGCTGGGCAGCGTGTCCATGAATGGTGTGTACTGGCATCTCAATGCATACTCAGCCAGCACTCTGTTTGCGACCACGGTTGCCACGCTCCTCGGTCATGCCGCGCTCAGCTTTCAGGATTTCATTGCCTTCCGTCATCTGACAGCCCGGCCGCCGCGTCAGGATCTGGCGCTTGCTTCTTTCACGTCCAATGCGGTCGGAAACACTGTGGGCAGCCTTGTCCTGCTGGGTAGCGCGCTACAGACGCGCATCTACCTGCAGGCAGGTCTGCCACCTGAAGACTGCGCACTGTTTGTACGCATCAAGCGGATGGGTCTATATGTTGGTGCCCTGATCATAGCCGGGGCCGGACTCTTGCTGGAACCCGGCCCGCTACAGCAGCATTATGGCATGCCGGTTATCCTGTCTGTTCTGATCGGCGTCGTCTGTCTGGCAGGCGCGGGGGCTCTGCTCTGGCGCAGTCTATCCATTGCCGGTGTGACACCTGCCTCGGCACTCTATCGTCTATTTGCCAGCCTTGTGGACTGGTCCATGGCTGCACTGGTTCTCTATCTGCTGCTGCCGGAAAGCACGCCCTTCGGGTTTGCCAGCTTCCTGCCGATCTTTGCCCTCGCCTGCCTCGCCGGAGGCCTGAGCGGCCTGCCCGCCGGTATCGGCGTGTTTGAGGCAGTGATTCTGCTTCTCGTAACGTCCCAGCCGGTTGAGGCCGTGATCGGGGCGCTTATCCTGCTTCGCGCAATCTATTACCTGATGCCTCTGGCCCTGGCCGGGCTGACTCTTGGCGCCAGTACGATCGCGCAATCCCACAGGCAGGTGCTGAAAGGCGTCAGCCAGGGTGCCGGAGGTCTCGCAGACCTATTCACCCCGCCTCTGTTTGCCCTGCTGGCCTTTGCCAGTGGTGCATACATGCTGGCCGCCGCAATGACCCCTGCGCTGCCCGGCGCCCTGCAGGAAGCCGGACGCTTCCTGCCTTTGCCGGTAATTGAAGTGTCCCACTTCCTTGCCTCGATTATCGGCTTCCTGTTGCTGATCGTTGCGAACGGACTCGCCCGGCGACTCAGCCATGCGTGGGCGGCAGGCCTTGTCCTGCTGATATTAGGCATCGGGCTGACATTGGCGAAGGGCGCGACGCTGGGAGAGGCTGTTCCCCTGGCGGTGGTGCTGGGCGTGCTGGCGCTGTCACGTGGGGCGTTCTATCGCGCGACACCATTGTCTTCGGTCAAACTGACGCCAGTAGTGTTACTGGCCATCGCCGCCACGATCGGCGCAGCCATCTGGCTTGGCTTTTTCTCATATGAGCATGTCGAGTATCGCGATGAGTTGTGGTGGCAATTCGCGCTACATGGCGGGACATCCCGCTTCCTGCGGGCGGCAGGCGGCGTCAGCGCGCTGGGCCTGCTGTTCCTGGCCTGGAATTGGCTGCGCCCCGTAAAAAGACCCGCACAAACAGAAGCTCCGCCAGCGATGGATACCGTCGCCAATCTTATCGCCACCGCCAAGGCGGCCCGGCCCGATGCGGCACTTGCCTTGTCCGGGGATAAGCAATTCCATTTCAGCCCCAGCGGCAACTCCTTCATCATGTTCTCCCCGCGCGGACGCAGCTGGATCGCAATGAGCGAACCTGTCGGAGACCCGGACGAGTTCCCTTCTCTCGTATGGTCATTCCGGAAAGCTGCAGACACCGCCGGGTGTGGCACTGTTTTCTATGCGGTCAGCCGGGACTTCCTGCCGCTTGCCGCAGACCTTGGCCTGACGGTTCAGAAAGTAGGCGAGACAGCAATCATTCCGCTGGCGGACTTCTCATTGGAAGGCCCTGCGCGATCCGGCCTGCGCCAAACGGTACGCCGGGGTGAACGCGACGGCCTGAGTTTTGACGTTATCACCGCAGAGAATGTGCCCGCAATGATGGACCAGCTGGCTACCGTATCGGATGACTGGCTGGCCGCACACGAAGGCGCGGAGAAGAGCTTTTCCCTCGGCCGGTTTGATCCGGACTATATTTCGCATTCCCCAGTCGGCGTTGCACGCCTGGGCGATGAGGTCGTCGCGTTTGCGAATATCTGGGAAGGCGCAGGCAAACGCGACCGGGCAATTGACCTGATGCGCTTTTCCTCTGCCGCGCCGAAGAGCGTAATGGAGTATCTGTTCATTCAGCTGCTGCTGTGGGCGAAAGATCAGGGTGGGGAGCGTTTTGACCTCGGCATGGCACCGCTAGCTGGCCTAGAAAGCCACCGTCTGGCCCCCGCGCTCAGCCGCCTCGGCACCTTCATCTATGAACATGCCGGCAGCGTGTATGGCTTTGAAGGCCTGCGCGCCTACAAGCAGAAATTCCGCCCGGACTGGGAACCACTCTATCTGGCAACCTCCAATTCCCGCGGCGTAGCAACGGCGCTCGCTGATGTTGCGATCCTGACAAGTGGCGGTCTGGTCAGCATGTTTCGGAAATAGCATGGCTTGCACACAGGCCCCTGCCCTGCTTTCTGGGGCAAAATAATAGAATCAAGGAAACGACATGGCGGAACGCTGGACGTATACGCGCGGCCTGAAAGATCTGGGCAATGGCCTCTATGCCTGGCTGCAACCCGATGGTGGCTGGGGCTGGTCAAATGCAGGCCTCATTGTCGATGGCGACCAGTCCCTGCTCGTGGATACACTGTTCGATATGAGCCTGACGCAGGACATGCTAACGGCCATGGCGGATGCGTCCGGCGTGGGCGCAGAAAAGATCGGCACCATTGTGAACACGCATGCGAACGGAGACCACTGCCATGGCAATGGGTGCTGCCCTCACGCTGAGATCATCGCCTCCGAAGCCTCGGCAAAAGAAATGGCGGAAGTGCCGCCCGCCATGCTGGCGCAGTTCAAACAGCTAGGCGGCCAACTGGGCCCGGCCGGCACTTATTTCGCGGACATCTTCGGCCCCTTCGATTTCGAGAATGTCGAAGAACGCGCACCGACGCAGACCTTCACAGGGCAAATGGACCTGAAGGTAGGCAACAAGGCGGTTGAGCTGATCGAGGTCGGCCCCGCCCACACCGCAGGTGATGTGCTAGTGCACGTTCCGGCAGACCGAACCGTATTTACCGGCGACATCCTGTTCATTGATGGCACGCCGCTGATGTGGGCCGGGCCGGTATCAAACTGGATCGGTGCCTGTAACAAGATCTGCGACATGGATGTGGATGTCATCGTGCCAGGCCATGGCCCGATCACGGACAAGGCAGGTGTGCAGCGCGTCGCGGAGTATCTGGCCTATGTCGACCGCGAAGCCCGCAAGCGCTTCGATGCCGGTCTGAGCGTGCGAGATGCAGCGCTGGACATCGCACTCGGTGATTATTCAAGCTGGGGTGATGCCGAACGTATCGCCGTCAATGTCGATACGCTGTACCGTGAGTACCGCGGCGATGGCGCGGTGACGCCGGTGATCGAACTGTTCGGCCTGATGGCAGAGGTACGCAACGTCCAGCGGGCCTAGCGGTTTGCCCCTGGCACCCACTTCACATCATCGGCGCCATTATTGTTCGCCACGCGCCCGGCCACGAACAGCCAGTCCGACAGGCGGTTGATATAGGCGAGGGCTTCGGGGCTGATGATTTCTGCCTCGTCCGCTGCCAACTTTGCCACTTCCCGCTCCGCCCGGCGGCAAAGCGTGCGGGCGACATGCATCTGCGCGGCCAGTGCGCTGCCGCCCGGAAGAATGAAGCTGTCGAGTGGCGCGAGAGATTCATTCATCACATCAATCTCTGCTTCCAGACGTTTCACCTGTGTTTCGATGATGCGCAGCGGAGTCCATTCCAGCGTCTTGCCCCGGTCAGGCGTGGCAAGGTCTGCGCCAAGATCAAACAAATCATTCTGCACGCGGCGAATAGCGGCCAGCATCTCCTCATCAGCATGCAGGGCCGCAACGCCAAGGGCAGCATTGGTTTCGTCTACCGTGCCATAAGCAATGACGCGCGGGTTCCACTTGTCGACCGGCTCGCCGGTCGAGAGCCGCGTTTTGCCCTTGTCTCCAGAGCGCGTGTAAATCTTGTCGAGTTTGACCATAGCTACCTCAGAAACCGATCTTGATGGCGCCCATGGCAAGGCCGAGCGCGACCAGAAGCGCAATCACGATCGCCTGAACGATCACCCGCATTCGCATCAGCTTATTGGAGCGGCTGGCCTGTTTACCGTCAGTGCGGGCGAGGTTTGCGATACCGAGCGCGAGAATGACCAACAGGATGGCTAACGCGACATAAAAGGCGATCATCAGGAAGGATTGCATTGGGGCGGCCTTTCCTAGGCTGTGTAAGCATCAAGCATAGTCTGCTGAGCGGGCTTTGCCATGTGCAAAGCGTCGCGGAAGTTCAGCTGCCGCTCTCCATACGGGCAGCAAGTTCATTGATGCGGGTGGCGGCCTTGACCAGCGCTTCTGCCGCACGAGCCTCACTGTGCGCGGTGCCGGGGCCTGTACGCTTGGCGACGTCCAGTTCATCCAGCAGCGCCAGGGCCGTGATCAGCAAAAGGCGCTCATCCCCGATGTCCCCAACCGCACTGGCAATTTGCTTCACACGCGCGTCGAGCTGTTTGGACAGCGCCTCGATCCGAACTTCCTGTCCCGGCGCGCAAGCAATGGAATAGGACCGACCGCGAAGTTTGATGTCTGCCTTAGCCACCGGACTGCCCCTCCCCGCGGCCTATGGCGGCGCGCACTTCTTCAATCGCAGAGCCAAGCGCTGCGCTCGCCTCGTCTGCAAGGATCTGGAGCTCATGTTCACGTGCCAGGGACGCATCAAGCTCTTCAGCAAGCTGGGCACGGTCAGATACAAGGGCGGCAAGTTCAGCCTTGACCACGTCCGGATCGCCCGCTCGCGCCATCAGGCTGTCGAGCGCGCCCTCCAATCTTGTCAAAGCATTTTCAAGTTGGCGAATAGCTGGATCGATTTCACTCATATACACAATGAAGTAACCACATTATTTCAATCCGCCAAGCGGCTTGACGCAAGGCTCGTAGTCTGGCCTACGACACTCGCAATCAAAGGAGACCAGCAGAATGGCTGTCACGAACCGCGACATGGCCAACGCCATACGCGCCCTGTCCATGGATGCCGTTGAGGCGGCAAAGTCAGGACATGTCGGTTTGCCCCTCGGTATGGCGGATGCCGCCACGGTGCTTTTCCGCAAATTCCTGAAGTTCGATGCATCAAATCCTGATTGGCCGGACCGTGACCGGTTTGTCCTGTCTGCCGGCCACGGCTCCATGCTGATCTATTCCCTACTGCACCTGACAGGATACAAATCCGTCAGCCGGGATGACATCCGCAACTTCCGCCAGCTGGGCTCCAACACGCCGGGTCACCCGGAAAACTTCGTCACCAAGGGCGTCGAGACAACCACCGGCCCGCTGGGCCAGGGCATTGCGACCGCTGTCGGCATGGCCATGGCAGAACGCCACATGAATGCGCGCTTCGGCGACGATCTGGTGGACCACAAGACCTATGTCATCGCAGGCGATGGCTGTCTGATGGAAGGTATCAGCCAGGAAGCGATCACTCTGGCCGGTCACATGAAGCTGAACCGCCTGATTGTTCTGTGGGACGACAACTCCGTCACCATTGACGGCAATATTGATGTTGCCGACTCGACCGATCAGTGCGCCCGCTTTGAAGCGGCTGGCTGGGTTACCCGCAAGGTGGACGGCCATGATGAGAAAGACATCGAAGCTGGCCTGAAATGGGCCCAGAAACAGAAACAGCCTGTCTTCCTGGCCGTAAAAACCATCATTGGCTATGGCGCGCCGAAGCTCGCCGGCACCGGCAAGGCCCATGGTGGCCCCTATGGCGCCGAAGAAGTGGCTGGTATCCGCGAAAATATTGGCTGGCCGCATGAACCGTTTGAGGTTCCCGCCCCGATCGAGAAAGCCTGGAAGAAGGTCGGCGAGCGCGGCAAGGATACGCGCAAGGCCTGGAAAGAGCGCCTGATGGCGTCTCCACACAAGGGCGAGTTCAACGCCGCCATTGCGGGCCGCCTGCCGAAGAACCTGTCCAAGGCGATCATCAAGCATAAGAAAGCCGTTGTCGAAGGCGGCGAGAAGAAAGCCACCCGCCAGTGGAGCGGCGCGGCACTTGAAGTTCTGACGCATCATGTTCCGGAAATGGTCGGCGGCTCAGCTGACCTGACCGGCTCCAACAATACTAAAACGGCCGTCACCAGCCCGATGACGCCGCAAAACTGGGCCGGACGCTATGTCCATTATGGCGTGCGCGAGCATGGCATGGCCGCCGCAATGAACGGCATGTCTTTGCATGGCGGCATCATCCCCTATTCCGGCACCTTCCTGGCCTTTGCGGACTATAGCCGCGCAGCCATTCGCCTGGGCGCCCTGATGGGGGCACGCGTGATCCATGTGATGACTCACGATTCCATCGGCCTCGGCGAAGACGGCCCAACCCACCAGCCGGTGGAACAGGTCGCCTCTCTGCGCGTCATGCCAAACATGCTTGTCTTCCGCCCGGCAGACGGTGTCGAGACGGCAGAGTGCTGGGAAATTGCGGTCAACCGCGAAACTGGGCCTTCCACTATGGCGCTAACCCGTCAGGGCCTCACGCCAGCTCGCAAGGAGCACACGGACGAAAACCTCTGCGAGAAGGGCGCCTATGTGCTATCCTCGTCAGGCGTGAAGTCCCGCGAGGCGGCTGTTCTGATCGCGACGGGGTCCGAAGTCGAAATCGCCCTCACCGCACAGGCAGAGCTGGCGAAAGAGAAAATCCACGTACGTGTTGTCTCCATGCCCTGCATGGAACTTTTCGCCCAGCAGGACGAAAAATATCAGCGTGAAACACTTGGCGGCGACCTGCCGAAAGTAGCTGTCGAAGCTGGTGTACGCATCGGCTGGGATCGCTGGATCGGCCCGAAAGGCGGCTTTGTCGGCATGGACAGCTTCGGCGCGTCCGCTCCGTATGATGACCTTTACAAGCATTTCGGCATCACGGCCGAGAATGTGGCAAATACCGTAAAGGGCCTGATCTAGCCCTTTTTGAACAAATCCATCTGGCGGGGATCAATGTAGCGCTTGCGGCGCGGCTTGGTCCTCCCGGAGCGGAAATAGAGATCATCGGTATGATCTTCGACCGGCGGCTTTTCAGTCGCCGGTTTTTCTTTGACCGCCTTTTTGACCTTGCCTTTCAGGGCCTTCGGATCAGCAATCTTCCACCAGGTCACGGCGAGCACCGGCTTGCCCTCATTGTCTTCATAGCGCTGGAGATAGCCCTGCCCCGGCGTTTCCTCGCTATTGGCCGCCTGAAAATAGGCGGCGACTTCTTCTTCGGTGACGTTCAGCCAGTCGACTGCCAGCTCCTCAATCACCTCTCCCTTGGCTATGGCCTCGGCCTGCGCACGCGTGCGTGCCGCCTGAGTATCAGGCTTCAGAGCGTCCTTCAGGGTCTTTGCGATGGGAAAGGAAAGGCTTGTCATAAGCGTCACGTAAGCAAAGCGGGTGCCACCGTCCAGCCAGTATCAGCTGCTTGCATAAGGCGCATGGACGCAAGACGCGCCAGCCGCAGGGTAACGGCCTTGCGCCGCGCAGCAGCGACCCGGTCTTCCGGCGCATCCCTGATCACAGCGCCGCCAAAG
Source organism: Alphaproteobacteria bacterium (assembly GCA_018222605.1). Taxonomy (GTDB): domain Bacteria; phylum Pseudomonadota; class Alphaproteobacteria; order Caulobacterales; family Hyphomonadaceae; genus Hyphomonas. Next base: position 127,031 of record JAAEZZ010000011.1, on the reverse strand, counting down.
GCATCCGCCACGATGAGACCTGTCTCATCCGGGATCAGTTCCTGCGGAAAATCACTGCCCACGGCGAAAAACAGGCGGTCACAATAGGACATGTAATCCGGCCATTTGGAATCAGTCCGGAAATCAGCCACCGATGATTTTACCTCAATGATCCAGATTTCCCCAGCAGGTCCGACCGCAGCAATGTCTGCCCGGCGGTTATTGGCCAGCGTCATTTCCGTGACGCCATGGAAGCCCAGCCCTGCCAAGAGGCGCATCGTACCGCGCACGATCTCTGCGGCACGGCTATCAGGCAGGTCAGCTGGGCATTGATCTGGCATCACGGCGCTTTTTGTTCCCTTAATGTTCAAATTCAGCCTAATCCCGAGCGCTTCTGCGGGTCAAGCTCGGCTGCGCTCTCATGAATGTGATCAAAATATGGAACGAATATGATCCGTTGCGCGCTGTAGACCGTAAAGGGTGTGTTACCTTGGCAATAGTCACACTGCAGGAGGAAAGGACCGGCCATGGCCAACGCCTATAGTTCCAATGGACCTGCTGATCGGAGTTATGTGAAGACAGCCATGAAAGCCCCCATGCTGGAGGCGGATCATGAGCTGGAGCTTGCGCGGCGCTGGCGAGAAGAGGAAGATGAAAGCGCCCTGCACGAACTGACGCGAGCCTATATGCGCCTCGTTATAGCGATGGCAGCGAAATTTCGCCATTACGGTCTGCCTATGCCGGACCTCGTCTCGGAAGGGAATGTCGGCCTGATGATGGCAGCCGCCAGGTTTGAACCTGACCGCAAAGTTCGGTTTTCGACCTATGCGAGCTGGTGGATCCGCTCCTCCATTCAGGATTATGTCCTGCGCAACTGGTCCATCGTCCGCACAGGAACGACGTCTTCCCAGAAATCCCTCTTTTTCAATCTGCGGCGTCTACGCGCCCAGATCGATGATACGGGTGATGGTGTCATGACCCAGGAAAACAAAACCTGGATCGCCGAGCATCTGGGCGTCCCGGAGCGGGATGTGGAATCCATGGCATCCCGTCTGTCAGCCTCTGACCGATCTTTGAACGCACCCATGGCGGTGGATGGCGATGGCGAGTGGCAGGATCTGCTGCCGGATGAATCCGCACGCCCTGACGAACAGGTTATGGAAGCGCGTGATACAACACGCCGGAAGGAATGGATCAGCAATGCCCTTCAGGCTTTGAACGCACGCGAAACACATATTATCCTGAATCGCCGCCTGTGTGAGGATTCTGTCACGCTGGAAAAACTCGGTACGGAACTTGGCATTTCAAAGGAACGTGTACGTCAGATCGAACACCAGGCACTCGGCAAGCTGCGCCGCGCACTGGAGCGTATTGTCGGTGATCCTGACGAAGCGGGCCTTCTGCCGGGCACCTAGTCCGCAACTGCGCCGAGCAATTCCAGATCCAGCGGGTGGGAGATTTCCATGCGCACCTCGCGCACATAGCCGCGGGCGCGCACATCCTGCCCCTGCGCCTCTTGGCACAGGCTGGCGGCAGACTTTGAAAGACTCAGCCTCAGAGGCGAGCCTTCCAAAACGAGATCACATACAGAGTAAGCGTTCTCGGCGCCTTCCATACCGGTGACATGGCCCGTCACAATCTGGAACCCTGAGAACTCGTCTGGCAGCTTGTCTGCTGCGGGGATACGATAGGCGCGCATCCTCCAAAGCCCTTCCTTGGCCTCACGTGCCCCCTCTTCCAGCTCCAGTAAGGGCGCATTCGCCAAAGCCGTATCCGGATAGACCCGCACGCGCGCCCCGCCCCGCCGGACCATTTCCGCGTTCAACCAGAGCGACGGTCCCAGCGCATCCGTGGTACGGACATGGGCAAGCGCGCGGTCATACCTGTCCCGCGTCAGACCGGCATAATGCAGCTGCACCTCCCGGCCTAGCACCATGTCTTCCAAGAGGCGTTTGGCATCTTCATGGTAAGGCTGGCCCTCGCGATCCTTGTAGGGCCGCGCAGGCGCTTCAATCCCGATCAGCCGTACGCTCTGTCCGGTATCCAAGACGAGGGCATCCCCATCGATGACGCGCACTACGCGGCCATGCTCACCCGGTTCCAGCCCCTGCATTGGGTCCGCCTTGCTGCATGCCGTCAATGCGCACATCAGCCAGAACACTCGCCAGACGCCCAACTTGCCTCCCAAACTTAGAGCCCTGTCCAGTCCTAGCACGCCGCACATTCAGGCCAAGCGCAATCGGCGTCTTCAACCCCGCCGCCATTTGCCTTATAGCCTTAACCCAAGCGGTCCCGTAGCTCAGCAGGATAGAGCAACAGATTCCTAATCTGTAGGTCGCGCGTTCGAATCGCGCCGGGATCACCAGGTCCCTGATAATCTCCAAAAGCTACAAGGATTAACCTTATTTGAAGGCACTTTGGTTACTTAGCTAGCGGGGACTACCAGAGAACTTATCAAACTGATGCCATCATGAGCGATACCAAGGCACCTGTATTTAGCTGTCCGGAAGAGCAGAAGGTCTTTTCCAGGGTTTACAAATATGCCGACATGGCGACGCGCCTCATGGAGGAGCACAAGACTCCGCCTTTCCCGAACACATACGCGCTGATGTATGCCTACGCGGCCGCCGAGAATGACGAGATTGTCGTTATTGTGGACGAGATGCTGGAGCGAGGTGACCTCTCCGCCTACGAGATAGATGAGGTCTATAGCAGGCATCTCTGCCCGATGCAGGATCAGGCGAAGCGGGAAAAAATCGGACAGAGAGTGGAAGAGCAGATCTCCAGCGTGCTCGACCTTGTCGGGACGGGTGTCGAAAGTTCCGACCAGTTCGAAAACGTGTTGCAGCAGATTGGCAACGGAATTGGCGAGACGACCTCCATCGACCAGTTGTCCGCCGCCATTGGCAATCTGATGTCGGAAAACCAGAGAATGGCGAACCAGAGCCGGAAGCTCAATGAAGGCCTCAAGGAATCCCGTAAACAGATTGAATTGCTGCGCCGTGAGCTGGAAGATGTGCGCAATGAAAGCATGCGCGATCCCCTCACCTCTGTTCACAACCGCAGGGCCTTTGACATCAAGCTGGATGCCGAACTGGCCGCAGCGCGGCAGAATAACAGCGATCTGTGTCTCGCAATTGCAGACCTCGACTATTTCAAGCGCGTCAATGACACATTCGGCCACCGCATAGGCGATGAAGTTCTGAAGATATTTGCGGCCATCATCTCCGAGAACATCAAGGGCCAAGACCTGGTTGCCCGTTATGGCGGTGAAGAGTTCGCAATCATTCTGCCTGCGACTGACCTGAAGGCCGCGTCTGTGTTGATTGACCGCATCCGCCTGCAGACCTTCCAAAGGAAGCTGGTGTTAAAGGGATCCAAAAAGCCCTTAGGCGACATCAGCGCCTCCTTCGGCATTGCCCAGTTTGCCCCAGGTATGACCGCCGCCGATCTGGTGGAACTGGCCGACCAAAGACTGTATCTGGCCAAGAGCCAGGGACGGAACCGCGTGCAGACGGGAGAATATGAAACAAGCGCGGCCTGAAGAAGGAACCTGCCAACTTCGCCGTCAGGGGAGAGCGGCAGGCCCCATCGTGAGCAATTGGTCTTCAGAATTCAGAATCCGCTTCAACTCTTCCCGAGCCTCTGCCACGCAAGCCTGTGATTGCTCAACCTGGGCCTGCTGATCTGCGAGCTTGTTCAGCAGGCGCTGAACATGGCCATTTCGCGCCGAGAGGCTGAGCGCCTGAAAATCTATTTGTGCTGCATCGGCGGCGGCAAGTTGCGCCTGTAGGTCTGCAAGCCCAGCCTGCAACTCACGCCGTCGGGCTTGCGCGATGGCGAGCCCCTGCTCTGCCCTTTGCCGCTTCAGGGCCACAAGTTTCAAAAGAACCCGGTTTTGCTTTGACATCACTGGCCTCTGGTCTGCTTGCGAACCCGATCAACAAAGCTGATAGCTGCTGCCACAGCTGCAAAATGTTCCGCATGGATCTCTTCATCTATTTCGACAAGACGATAAATTGATCGTGTCGAGGGTGGGTCGCGATAGATGGGGATGTCGTTTTCCATGGCGACCTCCCTGATTTTGGCGGCCAGGTGGTCCACGCCTTTGGCAACGCAGACCGGCGCGCGGCCTTCCTCCGGAGCCCATTTAAGCGCGACCGCATAATGCTCAGGGTTCACCATGACGACGGTGGCACCTTTGACATTCTTCATCATCTGATTACGGCTGATGCTGGATGCCTTTTCCCGTCGCTTCTGTTTGAGCTGCGGATCGCCCTCGCTCTGCTTCTGCTCCTTTTTCACTTCCTCACGGGACATTTTCAGCTTGTTGGCATGCAGCTGGCGCTGCAGTGGGAAATCTATGGCCGCCAGGGCGAACTGGAAAACACCGAAGATCAGGAACAGGCCCAGAACCTGGGCGAAGGTGAAATCAAAGAAGTGCGCCAACTCCAACGCGCTGCTCGCATAATAATGCTGGGCAAAATTGTAGAGAAAGACAGCGGCGAGCCCGCCTGCAAAAAGCATTTTTGCCATGTCTTTCAGGAAGTCCAGAATGCCTTTCGCCCCATACTTCTTCTTCAGGTTTTCTGCCGTCGAGATCTTGTTGAACTCCATCTTGATCTTCTTTGCAGAGAAAGTAATCGCCTGCTGAACTATCAGGGTTCCCGTCACGAGCACGACCATGATGATCATTAAAGGCAGGACCTGCAGAAGGATCTGCATCAGCCAGGACTTTGTCGCCTGTCCTCCTTGAGTGAAAACATCATCCGCATAACTGTCGGCATGATACATCATGGATGAGAAGGAGTTGAACAGAGCACCCGCGATGACGGAACTGAAGACGATCGCGGAAATGATGATGCCGGTAAAAAGGGCGAATGTATTCGCTTCTTTGGACTGGGGCACATTGCCTTCACGACGGGCTTCACGGCGCCGCTGTTCGGTTGCCTCAAACTCCTTCTCGCCACCGCCTGATTGGTCTTCCGCCATACTTGGTTCACCAGCCTACAAATTCCGATGCCCGGTTCATCCAGACCACCAGCATGGTGGAAATCGAAATCGCCAGTAGCACGAATCCTGCCCCTATCATGAAGGGGGCCCCCACGAATGCAACCATCAGAGATGGCAGAGCTTTGTTTATGAAACCTAGCGAGATGTTGTAGAGCAAATTGATGGCCACAAACGGCCAGGCGATGAGTACGGCGAACTTGATCGAGTCAAATATGCCCTCGATGATGAAAGACCTGTCGAACAGCTGTACGGCGCCAACCGGTATTTCCGAATAGATCTCGGCGAGCCTGACAAACACGTTCACATGGTAGTCCGCAGACAACAGCAAGGCCGCTCCGGCCATGGCAAGCATGTTGGAGACAATGGTCTGCGCTTCGGTTTCCAGGGCGATGCCAAGCATTTGCGACAGGCCGATCGCCTGCGCAATGAAAGCCCCGGCCGTGCTGAGTATCCAGATCGACAGGCGCAGCAATACGCCCAAGCCAAAACCGATGATTGACTCCGCGCCTAGCAAGCCGACATATGTCCCCATGGATATACTCTGGGGTACACTGATCAACCCTGACGTCGCAAAGGCCGTCGCAAGGCTCAGCAAGAGCGCTAGGCGCACACGTACCGGCACGGTCTGCTCCCCGATGCCGGGCATCAGAAAAACGATGAAGGACAGCCTGGCAACGACCAGCATGTACAGCGTGATCCAGGCTGTAAGCGTCGCCCCCAAAGGCAGGCCATCAGGCATCATACGACGCCGACAATATAGGGTTTGCTCCTGGAGCCAATTTCCTCATAGGCCAGAACGGAGTTACGAATACCCTTACTGGCCAGAACCGTCTGCAAGAAGCGCCTGCGGCGGGAGGATGTCGCCAGGGATGCAACCACGCCCTTCTGCGCCATCTCATTCAGCTTCGCCTGCACCGATGTCGTCAGCTCACCAAAAAGCTCAGGCGGCAAGGCGATATCGGAACCGCCATCCTCACGCGAGACTTCATGCTCGTTGAAGCGTTGCTCCCAGTTCGTCGACAGCTGCAACAGGGGCAACCGACCTTGGCTGTCCTGCAAGCGGTCGACAATCTGGAAGCCGAGCCTCTGACGGACCAGCTCGACAATACGTGATGGCGAATTGGTCTGGGCTTTCACTTCGGCCACGGTCTCAATGATCAGGAACAGGTTCCGGATGGACACACGCTCCTCAAGAAGCAAGCGAAGCACAGACAGGAGAAGTTCAGGCGTCACCTTGCCGGGGATGTATTCATCCAGGAAGCGCCTATTCGCGGCGGCGCGATCCTTGTCACTGATCTGGGTCAACGCGTCCAGCGTGTCGATCATCACCATCCGCGTGAAGACGAGAGAGAAGTTCGCCTGAATGACTTCAAGCATGTGTGTGGCAAGCACTTCGGTAGGCTCAATGGCCGGGATGCCGGCTGCAGACAGTTCCTGTTTCTTCGTATTGGGCAGCCAGCGCGCCGCCGCCTTATAGACAGGCTCCTTCACCTTCTCGCCCTTGAGATGCGGCAGCTGAGCATCTTCCATCAGCGCCAGCAAAGAGCCAGGTCGCACCATGCCATGATCCACACGTACACCCTGAATCCGGATACGGTATTCGTTCTTGTTCAGCGTGGGGTTATCCGTCATTCGGATGGATGGAAGGACGAAGCCATACTCTTCCGCAATGTACCGGCGTATCTTGTCGATACGGCTCTCGAATCCACCTGCCCCCTGGAGAACCATGCCGACTAGATCAGGCGCGACCTCAAGATGGATTTCATCGGAATGAATGGAGTCCCCGATAACCAGGCTGGTCTGGGGCTCTTCTGCCTCTGCCAGGGAAGCCTCTGCTGCCTTTTCCCGGTCACGCTTACGGATGTAAACGGAAGCCGTCGCAAAGGCGGCCGCTGCAAGCATGAAAGGTACAAAGGGCAGGCCGGGAAACAGACCAAAGACGGCAAGGATTCCGGCTACGATCATGAGAGACGTGGCGTTGCCGCCCAGCTGAGCGCCCAATGCGAGATCAATCGCGCCGTCATCGCGGCCCTTAGCCAGCAGCAAGGCCGCCGAAACAGAGACGATCACAGCCGGAATCTGGGAGACAAGCCCATCCCCAACGGTCAGGATCGAGTAATTGCTGAGCGCCTCCGTAAAGCTGAGGCCATGCGCGATAATTCCAAAGCCAATGCCGGCAACAAGGTTCAGGGCGGTAATCAGGAGACCTGCAACCGCATCGCCCTTCACGAATTTCGACGCACCATCGAGCGAGCCCAAGAAAGCGGCTTCTTCCTGTTCCTTCTGTCGGCGAGTGCGCGCCTCTTCATGGCTGATCGCGCCAACTGCAAGGTCTGAGTCGATCGCCATCTGTTTGCCTGGCATGGCATCGAGGGCAAAACGAGCGCCGACTTCAGCCATCCGGCCGGCACCCTTTGTGATCACCATGAAATTCACGATGATCAGGACACCAAACACCACGAGCCCCACAAACAGGTTTCCGCCCATGATGAACATGGCGAAGCCTTCAATCACACCCCCGGCCGCGTCTGTTCCAGTATGCCCCTCACTAATGATCAGCTTAGTGGAGGATACATTCAGCGCCAGTCGCAGGATCAGGCCAGCCAGCAAGACACTGGGAAAGGACGAGAAATCCAAGGGCTTCTCGATAAAGATCGTTGTGGTGAAGATCAGAATTGCGAAGGCAAAGGAAATCGTCAGGCCGACATCCATGATCCAGGCCGGTACGGGCAGGATCATGACCAGAATGACCATCATCAGGCCAATGGCCAGAATGGCGGTTGGCTTGGAAAGGTCGAAAAATCGGGATGTTGGCATAGTCGGCCTACTGCGAGATCATGGGAAGAACAGTATTATTGAAGAAGTCGAGGCACACACGCGTCATGTAGCCTAGCGACAGAAAGAACACGATGACCACGGCCAAGATCTTCGGAACAAAGGTCAGCGTCATTTCCTGAATCGAGGTAAGAGCCTGCAGCAGGCCGATGACAAATCCCAACACCAGCGTCACGGCAAGAATTGGCAAAGCCATCATCGCGGCAGCCCACAAGGCACCGCGCAGGACCTCAAATATGGCAAGCTCGGTCATCCCCCGCCCCGATCAGACAGGCATACGCAGTAATTCCTGGTAGGCTTCGACGACCTTGTCACGGACGGTTACAGCCGCGTCCAGAACAAGTTCCGCCTGCGCGAGCGCCTCCACCATGGCATGTGGATCTGCGCCGGAAACAGCCGTCTGCATGGCGGCCTGCTCAGCCTCCTGAAGAGCCGCCTTGAAGGTGGAAAACCCATCTGCAACGCCGGATTTTTCAGCCGTCTCCTTGGCAAGGTTTTCTGTACCCGCACCTGGCTTTACCGAACCAAGCGCAGCATACGCGCTAAAGCTGACATTAGACATTCTGACCCCCGCTAACGCTTAAGAACGTCAAGTAGTGACTGGTACATGCTCCGCGCCTGGCGGAACGAGTTCAGATTGGCCTCATAGCTGCGATTGGCTTCGCGCATGTCGGCCATTTCCGTAACCAGGGAAACATTCGATGCGGTGATATACCCTTCGCTATCCGACAGCGGATTCTCCGGATCATACTGGCGTTCGCCTTCGCTTTGGTCCAGCTGAACCCGCGTCGCCATGAAGGCGGCACCGGAGGATTGTTCCTCAACCGTCAGAATCTTGCGGCGATAGCCCGGTGTATCCGCATTGGAGATATTCTGTGAGGAAACATCTATCCGCTTTGTCTGCAACTGCATACCAGACAAAGCCTGCATCATTGTGGCTTTAAGTGAATCCATATCCTGGTCCCCTAGCCCTTCTTACCAATGGCTGTGCGCAACAAATCCAGCGATTTGGTGTAGACTGACAAGGCCAACTCATGCTGGCTCTGCGCATCAGCTGCTTTGAACATCTCAAATTCGAGGTTGACCGAGTTGCCATTTGGCGAGGTGTAGTCCTCACTCTGGCCTGTCTTGAACTGCAGGGAGTCAGGATCCGCTGCCCCGCTACTTGCTGCCCTTGCGAGAAAGTCCTGGAAGCCTTCGATTTCGGTCGCCTTGTAGCCCGGATCATTTGCGTGAGCGATATTTGTCGCCGAAACCTTCTGGGTCTCTGCGGCATGCCGCGCCATCGCGCTGTAGACATTCAGAACGTCGAGATTGAGAATCGCCACAGAATCACCCCCGGTTAACACTTTGGAAAAAATGCCGGTTTAATTTGAAGAAATAGTTAACGAATGAGCGGGATTTGTTTACGTGTTGACGCCAGCCCCAAACTTTCCTGATCGCCTCTACAGCATTTGGGGTACAGTCCGTGACGTCTCCCCTGGCATGATCAGCATTGCTGGCATCAGCGAATTTGCGCGGCTAGGGAACGAGATTCGCGTGATAACCGCCAAGGGCGATGTATTTGGCGAAGTCCTTTCTGTTTCGGGCAATAGTATCACCGCCATGCTTTACGGAGACTCTGACGCCATCCACATTGGGGATCGGGTTACCTTGGAACAGCAGACCGTTGTGGAACCGGGCGATCATTGGCTGGGCAAAATTATCGACTATCGCGGCCTGGTGGTCGGCGAAGAGACGCAAAAGACAGCCATCAATGCCCAGCAGAGACCGCTAAGGGCAGCGCCACCTTCTAACACGGCCCGTAGGAGTCTAGGAGACAGGCTCCCGACCGGCTGGATGATTACAGACACGATGCTGCCCATATGCCGGGGCCAGAGGCTGGGCCTATTCGCCGGGTCCGGCGTTGGCAAATCCACTTTTCTTGGTTCGCTTGCCAGTGGCGTCAAAGCAGACCGGGTCGTCATTGCGCTGGTGGGTGAGCGTAGCCGGGAAGTAAATGAGTTTGTTCACAAGACCTTGCCGAAATCAGTCCTGTCAAAAACCGTGATTGTCGCTGCCACGGCAAACGAACCACCCGGAGCAAAGAAGCGCGCAGCTCTCTGTGCCGTGACGGCGGCTGAGCATTTCCGTGATGAAGGCCACCAGGTACTTTTCCTGTTCGATTCGATCACGCGTTTTGCCGAGGCCCATAGAGAAGTCTCCCTCGCAGCGGGAGAGACCCCTGCCCTGAACGCATTCCCCCCTTCGACGGTGCGAGCGATTGCCGAAGTCGCTGAGCGCACGGGTCCTGGCACCTCCAGTCAGGGCGATATTACAGCCATATTCTCTGTGCTCGTCGCAGGATCTGACATGGAAGAACCCGTCGCGGACATGGTTCGCGGCCTGCTAGATGGGCATATCATTCTGTCCCGGGAGATTTCAGAGCGAGGGCGCTATCCTGCGATTGATGTGCTGAGGAGCGTGTCACGAGCATTGCCACATGCGGCGAACGAGCCGGAGAATGATCTCATCAAAGACTATCGGCGCACCGTTGCGCTCTACGAGGAAATTGCTCCGATGTTGCGTGCAAATCTCTATGAGCGCGGCCATGACATTGCCGGCGACCGGGCCATCGCGCTTTGGCCGCACCTGGATACTTTCGTCTCGACGCCAAATCCTGCAAAGATCCCGCAGGCATTTGAAGCACTTCGGGGCCTGCTAAATCCGCCGCCCAACGTGCCGGTGGCAGATAAGCCCGTCTAGCCTGAAAGACGACTGAGGAAGAGGTTTTGACTCGCCACGCTGCCATAGCCTGACGCGCCATTCAGCAGGGTTAGCGCCACAGAAGCCGAGGACATGGACGATTGCGCCTGGGAAATCGTGTCCATGGCGTGAAAGCGGTGAATGGCCTTCTCGACCACATCATCTTTCGCTAGGTCAGACACCTGACTGATCGAAAAAACGCTGAGAAGGCGCTCCTTCAGAATTCCGGCCTGCTGCTCTACATCCAGCTTGCGCATCTCGGTTGGCAAATTCAAAGCCGTCTCGAGAACTGTGCGAACAGGAACATCTCCGAGCAGCCTGTAGAGAATGGCGGACTCGCTGGCCCCGTCATTCGCCATTGCAGCGATCTTCTCCTTATAGTTCAGGCTCAGGCGCATATTATTGTCAACTTCGCCAACAGCCGCCCGGAAGGATGCCAGTTCGAAAGCATCTGCTAGTTGCGTCCTGGCATCTTCAGACAGGGAGATCTTGCCATCCTTGACGGCAAAGGCTTTGGCGAAATTGGTATAGGACGGATTATTCAGACGCTTCAGAAATGTACTATCCGGATCGGCAGCTTCTTCCATCACGTGACGAACAAAGCCGACTTTCCACTCTTCCCCGCCAAGGTCAAAAGCTGTCAGGCCAATCCGCATCAATCTTTTGTCGGAAAGGAAATCCTCCATCGCCACAGGCGAGGACATTTTTTGCAGGAAGTATTCCCGGTCGTTCCGGGTACTTGCGGAGTCGGAAAACCCGTCGAGCTGTTTGTCGAAAGTGGATTCCAGAAACTTCCATCCGCCATAACCAGACAAGGGAATGACCGGCTGGTAGACCATGTCAGGCCACCTTGGCTTGCAGTTGGCGGGATTTATGCTCCGCAACTTTCAGCAGTTCTGCCTCAATCGCAATAATGCTACGCAAATGACAGAGGGCGGAATAATAATTTCCGCGCTCAAGCATTGACCGCAAGATACTCAGAAGACTGGTGTCGATGCTCTCGAAGACTTCTTCCAAACGACTACATTCTTTCAGGATGGCAGACAGTACGTCTTCTTCCTTAAGGTCGCCGGTAATGATCAACTGAATGGCATAGTACACACGCTTTGTCGGCGTATCGACTTCTGAAGGCTGAAGGGCGTCCCTGCAGCGCAGCACACGTGCGTCATCATCGGCAATGCGCACAGTGGAGGGCTTGTCACCATTCTCCAGCAGCGCCCCGTTCACAACAAAGCGTTCACCCGCAGCGAGCTTAAGAACCAGTCCCGACATTATGCGACCACCATATCTGCAACTGCTATGGTCTGACCGGCCAGACCTTCCATGATAATCTCATTGATTTCTATGAGCTCGGATAACTCGGCCTTTCGTGACAGAACATGATAACTGATCATGCGCACAGACTCAGCGAGGGTGATCAAATTGGCTTTGAGCGCCGCATCCAACTGATTGGCCTCGCTCATCACGTCGGTGGAAATGATTTGCCAGAGTTGAAGGTTGCGATCGATCGCATCGACCCAGACAACTGGAGACGGTCTCTCTGTCTGGGCAACCGCTTTAAGCGCCTGCGTAATCTCTTGGAACAGGGCGTATTCTATCTGCTCATCGCTTGCAGTTCGGTTCGTGACCTCACCATACGCCTTGTAAGCAAGTTGTTGCATGCACCTTCTCTCGGCCTCTTGGTAAGCAGGCCCAGGCGCCTATCAGCGCCTGGGCCTTAGAAATATTATCTGAACAGCGACAGAAGCGTCTGCGGGTTGGAGTTGGCAATCGTCAGCGCCTGAACGCCGAGTTGTTGCTGAACCTGCAGAGCCTGAAGCTTGGCGGATGCCGCCTCAATGTCCGCATCAACCATTGCGCCGATGCCGGATGTCATTGAGTCGATCAGGGTTTGAACGAATTTCGACTGGCCTTCGATCTGGGTTTGGGCAGAGCCGAAGGATGTTGCAGCGCTGATAGCCGTATCGAGCAGGGACTCGATCGTGTTCAGCGCAGTTGTTGCGTCGGCAGACGTCGCAACGCTGAGCCCGGCAATGGCACCAAGGCCACCCGCGCTAACAGCAGCATTTTGCGAAGCCAGACCAGCGACGTTCACTTCAACATCACCGCCATCAGCAGCCAGTGTGATCGTTGCCGCACCAGAGCTCGGGTCAGCCGCATCCGTAACTGTTACAGTCAGGTCGTCGACACTACCGGCATCGATCAGGGACTTGAGGCCAGCAGCTACGTCATTCACCGTATCATCGGTTTGAGCCGTGTAGGTGTAATCCGCGCCGCCCACATTGATCGTGAAGGTATCGCCTGTGGAAATCGTGCCGCCTGCGATCGTAACGTCAATGCTGTCGCCATCTCCGATAACAGACTCATCAGTCGTAGCAGCAAGCTCAGCCTCATCAAAGCTCACGGTACCGCCACCAGCAGCAAGATTGATTGTTACATCATCGGAGGTCGGATCAGCACCTGGAGTAACTGTGACTGTGAGATTGCTGACATTGCCAGCATCAATAAGGGTCTTTAGACCTGCTGCAACATCATTAATCGTGTCATCTGCTTGCGCGGTATAGGTATAGTCGCTGCCGCCCACATTGATATTGAACGTGTCACCCGCGGAGATGGTACCGGCCTTGATAGTGATGTCGGCATCATCACCATCATTAAGCGTGCCACTCTGCGCAGTGGACATAAAGCCCGCATCACCACTTTGCTTGTCAACGGTGTTGGTCGTTGCCGAGTCAGCTGTAGAAACATAGCCCGCGTCGGTTGCTTCCTTGGCGGCGGCATCGACAGCAGCATTTGTCTGCAGGTCATTACGGCTGACCGTAATGTGCGTCGCGGTGACGGAACCGTCAGACCCACGGTCCAGGGATGCCAGAACGTTTACGCTGTCAGTTCCTTTCAGAAGGTTCTGACCATTAAACTGCGCGGCGCTCACAATGTTGCTGATTGCCGTGCGCTTTGCATCAATATCGGTCTGGATCTTGGCACGGTCGTCAGCGTTCAGATCTTCCTGCGCAGAAACGATGAGTTCCTTCATTTCCTGAAGCAGCTGAGTAACTTCTTCAGAAGCAGCGCGTGCTACGCCAACCGTCGAAGAGCCCTTGTTCAGGGAGTCAGTAATCTGCTTGAAGCTTTCCACGTCCGTCGACATCACGGTCGAAATGGCCCAGATCGCCGCGTTGTCTTTGGCGCTGGAAACTTTCTTGCCGGTGGAAATTTCGGACTGAACGGTTTCGAGATTGCTGTTGATGCTGCGCAGGGTCTGCAGGGCGACCATTGCGCTATTATTGGTGAGAATGCTGGACATCTAATGTACCCCATATTCGTCAGGCTTTCGGCCAGGCCGAGCCTTGGTTCGATCACACGTCGTCCTGACGTCGGGAAACCCCGTACCCCCTCTTGGTTGTGTATGATCCATAAGGACGACGGGTGTAGAATCAGTTAACTATCACGCCTTCTTTGAATAGCCGCCCGTTGCGAGTGTGAATGGTGTATGTCCACCATTGGACTGGTAGGCCCCAACATAAGAGTCCTGAGACACATTGCCGATGCGTTTGAGAATGCTTTGAAGGCCATTCTGAACCGCTAGGAAATGAACGGCATTCTCTCTGGCGACGCCCACAATACCTTCTACCTGACGCTTGATGGAAGCTTGGCGGAGATACTCCCCACCTGTCTGAAGCAAACCGTCAAACGCATTCATTGCCGCAACTTTTTCATGGCTCATCTCCGCAAGGCGATGAGCTTGTCCGGACACCAACAATTGCTTCTCTACCATTAGAACGCTCTCAACCCGGTCCAGAACGTCTTGTGCATTATGTGTGTCAGTCATTCTGAACTCCTTCAGGCGCTGGCGTTTCGGATGCAGGAGCCACAGTTGCAAATGGCGATAGACCCAGCGGGTGAGTCCTGGCCAGATCCTCGGCAATCGACTCTACAATCATGCGCGAGAAGGCTGACGCGGCCTCCCCGCCCGACTGTGTGAATGCCTTTTCCAAGCCAGTATGGCTCAACATTTCGGCCCATAGAAGTTTTTCAAACTTCAGGCCGACATCCCGAGCCTTGCTCTCATCACGGGCAGCGGCGGTGCCCTCCGTCTTCGGAGTTATGCCAAGCTCCGAACTGATAGATGATATATCCGACATCTTGCGATCCCCATTCCTGAGCCTCAAAGCCCTCCCCGGGCAAAGAAACTTAAGGCTTATTTTACGAGTGTTGGGGCAATTACGGTTAAGAGATACCTAATCCGGATTAACAAAATGACGCTTTCCTTGAGCACGGATTCACTCGCGACAACAGGTACGCGCGTCGGTCGGCAGGATCGTGCGACAGCCCCGGATGAGACGCGCGGGGAATCCTTCAAGCTTCAACTCGCAGCTCTCGGGAAAGAAAGTCCAGAGACGGATCAAGCGAACCCTGAACAGGTGCCCTCAGAAGATCCGGCAGAGACGACATGCCTCAAGCGGTCCCTGATGGAAGCGTCCCAAGACACGGAAGGCAATCTTCAAACGTCAGAGGATGCTTCACAGCCACTCTCTGCATCGGAAGAGACGGATATCGACATTGTCGATACGGACGATGAAATAATCAATGCAACTTACCCACTATCGCTAGATACGCCTGCATCTCAAGCGGAAAGCGCTCACCCGGCTGAGGTTTCCTCGATGCAGGATGAATCTGATATGGAGGTTCTGGCAGAGCAATCAGCTCCGGAGGCCAAACCGAGTACCTCTGTTCAGACCAACAAAGTGGAGAATCCGTCTGAAGAAGAACTGGATCAAGCCGAGGTCCAACTCCCCCTAGCCAACCCTACTGCAGCGCAGATGGCGAATATAAAAGATACCGCCTCGTCGAGAGACGTGACTGGCCAAGTGGCCGGAACAGACAAGATCGTGGCATCTGCGCCAGACGCCACGACAGTAGCCCGCGCCAACACGGCGCAAGGCACACTGGCTTCCGTGGACACTCAAATGTCTTCCGACAGTCAGACGGCAGCACCCTCTACTGAGGCCTTCGCCTCTCCAGGCGAACTTGCCGAAGAGGCTGTATCTGAACCAGGCACGGACACGTTACAGGCTGGCTCTCAAAAGAAGACGCCCGATAGCCCTGTACAACTTGCAGCTGCCGTCACGCCGTCACCGACATCAGCGCAAGCCCCTGCGCCTGCCGCTGCAACTCAGGCGGCGCAACCGCATCTAGTATCTGCGGGCGCTTATATCGCGGCCCCGGCAGACATTCCCACAATTATATCCCAAGAGCTGTCTTCGGATAACAAGCACGACAAGATCAGCGTCCAGCTTGATCCGCCGGAACTCGGCCGCATCTCCATTGAGTTCAAGTTCGACTCTCAAGGTCTGCAGCATGTTCTTGTGACGGCAGACTCAGCCGACGCCATACGGCGCATCCGCGCGTTCCATCAAGATCTCGTCTCAGTTTTGGAGCAGAATGGCCTGACCAGTCAGGACATGACCTTCCGCGAACAATCCTCCGGACAGAACCCATCACGTTCCTGGGCAGATCATTCCATGCAGACCCAGGTTGACACAGGCATTCCGGCTGCGGAACCCGATATCCGTGTTTCCTCGAAGACGCCCACCCATATCCTGTCAACGGGCCTGGATGTCCGACTCTAGGAGTAGAAATCTATGAGCACAGTTGCCTCAGCCACCGCAGCGCAAGCCAGCACGAACCCGGCGTCTACTTCTCCGGCAACGCAGAAGTTCGGCGAAGAATTCACAAGCTTCATCAAGCTGCTCACCGCTCAGGTGCAGAATCAGGACCCTCTGGCTCCCATGGACTCCACCCAGTTCGTCGATCAACTTGCGACATTCTCTTCTCTTGAGCAGCAGGTACGCACAAATGACAGTCTGGGCGGTATTTCTTCTCTGATTGGCGACTTGCACACCATGTTTGCGTCAGAATGGCTTGGGGAAAAAGTGACCATCGAATCCTCCTGGGTCCCATATTCCGGATCGGAAATAGAGTATCAGGACAGCGCCCCTGCAGATGCCGACAAAGCATATCTGACTGTCCGCGACCCGGATGGCGAACTTGTTTGGTCCGAGACGCTGGACCTCGATGAGAATGTACATAGCTGGAATGGGCAGACTAGTTCCGGTGATCCCGCAGCTCCGGACACGGTGTACGAGTTTAATATAGATTATTATCGCGGCGCGGAATATCTCGGCCTTGGCGCACCACAGATCATTACGACCATTACGGATGTCGGCACGGAAAATGGTGCTCTACGCTTTGGAACAGATTCCCACCTGACAGCGGATCTTTACAGCGTGCAGAAATTCAAGGCACCTGCAGAATCTTCTGAAGAGTAACGTCTGAAGAGCAGCCTGCCTTAAAGGTCCTGCCGCGCCATATCCAGTATGAGCACATTATGTATGCCCTCCGGAATCTCATTCTGGAGGTTACTCAGGATCATGGACCGCAAGGTCTCGTAATTATCCACATCCGTGATCGAATCCATCGTCTTACCGCCACTGCTGAGCTTTACCAGTGTCGTCATGATGTTGTCCCTTAGGATTGGCTCTTTTGAGAAAAGCTCCTGCGAGATGGATGTATCGATTTCGAGGTTGAGGTTCAGAATGACCAGACTTTTCACCCGGTCGTCCTCGATCATGGGCACGACGAACTCGCGGGTGAACTTGTAGAACGTTACCTCTCCGCTTGCTGCTTCGCCATGCTGGGACTTGCCGCCTTGGTCATGGCCCTTGTCAGCCTTCTTGGACTCGCCATGCCCCTTTGCAACATCTTCATGTGCAGCACCGGACACTGAAGATGTGCCGCCGGACTTCATGAGGTATCCCCCGGCACCGCCGGCGAGGATGCACAGCAGAGCGACAATTGCTGGTACGATCTGTTTCATCATATCCCCCTAAAATGGCACGACCCGGTCGAGAATTTTCTGCCCCACTTTGGGCTGCGGCGCCGATGTCGCGTCTCCGCTGTTCAGGTAGGAGAGCTGAGCATCAGCGATCTTGTCGTAAGTGACTGTATTCGTGCGCGTGATATCCTGTGCCCGTATGACCCCGCTCACCGTTAAGACACGGACCTCATTGCTGACCCGCGTCTGCTGGTACCCCTGAATCACAAGGTTTCCATTTGGCTCAAGTGCCACAACCCGCGCCGCGAGGGTAAAAGCAATCTTCTCCGCTCGGTTCATGGCGCCACTACCGCCCAGAGAAGAGCTGCGGCCATAATCCACGCCCGGAGACAGGCTCGCACCGCCGGGCATTACCCCATTGGCCCATTCCGGCAGCCCGAATAACGCATCAACACTGAGCTTGCCGCTTGTATCACGATTGCGCGATAGGGATGTCTGCATACTGGCACGGTCATCCATTTCCACAACCACTGTCAGCAAGTCGCCAACCTCTTTCGCCCGCCGCATGCTGAGCAGGGCGTTTGGAGCCGTCGTCCACAGCGAGGCATTATTCTCTCCCGCAGGTTGGGTGTCCGTGTCCATGGTCACAGGATAATAAGCCGGAGGCGGAGGCGCCATCATGACTTGCTCAGAGGGCGCACTGGCACATGCCGCAAGTCCCATGGCAGCGATAGACAAAGAGATGTATTGCTTCATTGCACCAATACCCAGCCACCTTCCTGAACAATTCCGCTAACGATCTTCTTGGAGCTCAAATTCAAGACGGATATGGACTCGTCCTCAGTGGCCTCGCCCATCGCACGGCCTGTCGTCGTGATCTCAAGAGTGCCGCTGACAAATTTGACCGTCACAACCTGATTGCGGCGGATCAAGCGGGCTGGCCGTGTATCGTCCAGCGTGATTTCCTGGCCAACATAGACCGTGCGGCGCACTTCCCTGCCGATCACGGGGTCATCGGAAGACACAACATCTCCGGACTCTGTTGAAACATTGGCGGGACTGAGCCTGTCCCCGGCTCGTATGACTTCTGTCGCGACCAGCGAAGATGTCCCAAGGAAATGGGCCATCAGGCCTATGCCTACTGCAATACCAGGTCCCATTCTGTTACCTCACGCGTGTTGTTGCCGCCAGCATTTCGTCTGATGCCGTGATGACTTTGGAATTCAACTCATAGCCGCGCTGTGCTTCGATCAGTTCGGAAATCTCCTGCACCACATCGACACTCGAATCCTCGAGATAACCCTGTCGGATCAATCCCATCCCTTCTGTTCCCGGAATCAGTCTGTTTGCGGGTCCTGAGGCTTCGGTTTCCCGGAAAAGGTTATCACCCATCGCCTCCAGGCCCTTCTCGTTCACAAAGCGCACAAGCGAGAGAGTTCCAATCGGCTGACCATCCGTCTCCGTATCAAAGTAGGCAACGACTTCGCCATCTCGACTGATGGAAATACTGCGGGCATCCTCCGGAATGACGATTCCATCTGCCAGGGGGAAGCCTTCCATGGTGACGATCTCGCCCTCCGCGCTGCGATTGAGCTTCCCATCGCGCGTGAAGGCAGACTCACCAGAAGGCAGCGTGATCTCCAGATAACCCGTACCATCAATCGCGAGATCAAGTTCAGATCCTGTCTGGCGCAAACTGCCCTGTGTGATCTCCATAGAGACTGAAGATGGCTTGACCCCTGTACCCAACTGAATACCGGCCGGAACAATTGTGCCCACCTGTGAAGTGATCGTGCCAGGTTTCAAAAACTGCTGATACATGAGATCAGAAAATTCAGCTGTACGCGGACGGTATGCCGCCGTACTCATGTTGGCGATGTTGTTGGAAATAACCTCAACGCGCATTTGTTGAGCGGCCATTCCTGTGGCTGCGATCTGTAATGACTTCATTTCAACCCCCTAAAGGTGTGCGCGGATATTATAGCTGACGAATAGTCTTGATGAGCTGATTGATCCGGTCGTCTTCTTTTTCGATAAGTGTCTGACCCGCTTCATAGGCGCGCTGCACTTCGATCAACCTCGAAACCTCCAGAATTGAAGACACGTTTGATTGCTCCAGAGCACCCTGCAGCAGGTTTGGCTCTTCAACCTGCGTGTAGCCTTGAGAGGCCTCAAACAGGGTTCCAGCCTCCTGTTGCAGTCCACCTTCGACCGTCACAACACCGATCTGGCCAAAGATTTCTTCGCCTGCGGAAATGGTTCCGTCAGGTGCAATCGATATCTGGGTTACTTCTTCAGGCAGGGTGATGGCACCGCCCCCTGCACCCATAACACGGTTTCCAAATGCATCGATCAAATTACCGTCAGCAGAGAGCTGAAAGGCGCCTGCCCGTGTAAGCCGTTCACCGGCGGGTGTATCCAGAACAAAGAACCCTTCTCCCTGTATGGCCAGGTCAAACTGGCCCCCAGTGTATTTGAGAGCCCCTTGGGAGAGATCAAAATTATGCCCGGCAAGACTGCCCATGGACAGACTGTCAGAATTCTGGCCGGCAGCAGCAAGATGCTCAGCAAACACCGCATGGTTCGACTTGAAGCCGGTTGTGCTGGCATTCGCAATATTGTTTGCAACGACCTGCATTTCCTTCAGTAGACCGTCCTGCCGTGTGAGCGCTGAATAAATCGCATTAGACATCAGGGCATCCCCCAAGCATTTGAATTCAGTGAGGCCTCAATCTGGGCCAGATCATCTGGTACGCTACTCAGCTGGATTTCATGTTTGCCCGCACCCCTCGCGCGTGCACGCATCTCCAGGATCAACTCAATACGATCCCTGTATTCAGGCTGATCAATTCGTTCGACAGCAGAATATACAGTCGCCGGCAACAACCATTCGCCGCCAGCTGCATCGCACTCGATCAATGCCACCAGGGTATTGGCATCAAGCGACACATGTGCACCAGCCTGCTGCAGCCACATCTTGTCCTGGAGCATGATGGCACTCATGGTCGCAAGCCGTGAGACATCCGGATTGTTCGGTGCTGTTTTGGAAAAACGGCGCAAGGCATCGAAATCAGCCATGCGAAAAGCAAGCGCAGCCTGCTCTGAGAGCTGGCTATCCGAAGTCTGTATGCCCGCGCCTAGGAAATCTGAAAGGCTTTTCAGCCCCAGGGTAGCGGCTCCTGCAGAGGCAGCCACGAAAATATCGCCGCTCTCAGACCGCTCTCGCAGCAAAGCTTTGTTCTCTGCAAGCGCGCCAATCGCTGTGAGGTTTGCTGTCTCATCTGTCTCTACCAGATCCTTGCGCAGACGAGTCTCAAATTGCTCGCTCAACATGTCGCGCATTTCCGGTGCGTGTAATGTGGAGAGTTTAGCCAACTGTGTCAGTAGGGTATAGTCGGATGTATCGTCCATATCATTCAGCATGGTCTGAATACTGGCACGCACATTCGCACTTTCAGGCAGGCGCTGCACATCCTGAAGTGCATTGTGAACCAGCTCATTCTGCAGCGCGGAATCAACCTGGAAACCGAAACGCACCAGCGCAGCAGCAGCCTGAGGACGCGTTTCAGAGTAGGCGAGATATTTGCGCACAGCTGCCTCATCACGGTCCAGCAGGCCCTTGCTGAATGCTAGACCACGCACACGCTGGATGACTGCTGGGTCAAAGTCAGCCAGTAGCTTTTCTGCAAGAAGCTTATGCTTCATTCGGTCAAGGACAGGTATCAGATTTGAGGCGAGTTGAACCTTCATCTGATGGGGCAAGCTGCGAAACGCCATGAGTTGCCCATCCAGCATGTCCGCACCCTGTGGGTTCAGAATGGTTAGTTGAGCCGCTGCCAGCCAGAGACCGTTTTCGTCTCCGCAATCAGCGGCGTATTCGAATATCTTGATACTTGGTACTTGGGAGTCTTCAAGCAGAGAGGCGACAGCGTTCAGGAACTTGCTTTCCTGTCCCTCCACGCGGCTCAGTTCCAGCCGAGCTTCAGCGTATAGACCTGTCGCAATGTAGGCCTTTCCCAATTCGACGGACGACAGCACGCCATCCTCTGCCAGGCGCCGTTGGCGCCAGAGAATGAGATCCTCATACGTGCTGAAGTTCTCGAACGCCTGAAAGTCTGAGACATTATCCATATCGCAGCCAGATGGCACCACCACAGCCTGAGCCTCCTCAGCCTGCTGAAGACGGCCTCTAAAAAGTTGGGCAGAGGTTGCCGGCTGGTGCGCCTCTGTTGGCATCAGCAGGCCCTCATCAAGGGCCTCGTCCACAAAATCCCGAAAATGCTCGGACAACCTGTCCGCATCCACTTTAGGCATATCGCCTTCTGACGGCTGTTCACCAAACGCCGAAGCGCTGGCCATCATGGCCAGCGTCAGAAGCAAGGGGAGTTGCGAGCGTCTCACGCGACCTGTTTCAACCCCCGAATGGCTTCCTCAACTTCATTGAAGGTCGGCCGGACGCGTGTTGGCGCATGTCTGCGTGCGACCTCGACACAAATGTTCACCGGGTTCTTGTGCAGATTGGAAACAAGAACCTCTCCAATCATGGAGTAGAAATTGTGCTCCTCGATGCGGATATGCTTCACGCGAGATGCAAATGGACCAACCACACCATAAGCTAGGAAGACGCCGAGGAAGGTACCCACAAGAGCGCCACCAATCATGCCCCCCAGAATTTCAGGTGGCTTGTCGATTGAGGCCATGGTCTTGATGACCCCCAGAACGGCAGCAACGATACCCAGCGCCGGCAAAGCATCTGCCATATTCTGCAGAGCATGTGAGCCATGAAGCTTTTCCTCAAGAAGGCTATCCAGCTGCTTCTCCAGCAACTCTTCAACCTGGTGCACATTGTCAAAGTTCATGATCATTGAACGGATCGTGTCGCAGATCATTTCAATCGCGCTCTCGTCCTTCAGGATCTTGGGATAACGCGCAAAAATTTCGGAGTCTTCAGGCGCTTCGATATGGGTCTCGATGTCGACCGGATTTTTCTTCAGGATGTTTAGAAGCTCGTGCATCAGGCACAAAAGGTCCTGATAATCAGACTTCTTCCACTTCGGTCCTTTGAAGGCAGCCACGACATCCCCGAAGGAATGTTTGATCGTGGTCATATCATTGCCAGCCAGGAATGCACCGATGGCGGCTCCGCCGATCATCATCATCTCAAATGGCAACGAATGTGTGATGATTTCAAGATGCCCCCCGGCGAGAATATACCCGCCAAAGACCATGATGATTGTTACAGCCAACCCAATTACCGCGTTCACTTATCAAGCTCCTTTCACCCCATCGCAACAAGCGAGAGCTGATCTCAGATTTCCGCAATCTCTTTGATAACATCTTCAGGTACAGGTGCGTGCAGCTTCAGTGCCCGCTGCCCTTTCCATGCCCCAAGCTCCCCCTGACTTATAGGCAAGGACCCGTTCACAGTCTCCGCACACAAATCAAGTTTGTTCATTTCGACATCTGGAAGAGCGATGATCTGCCCTACTTCCAGTCTCGAACATTCCCCAATTGTCATAGACACGGAATGCAGGACCGCATCCAGCACCACTGTTGAACCCCTCACCCGTTTGCGTAGCGCTTCGCGGCCGTCCCGTTCAGCTTGTCCGTACACTATGCTTCCGACCTTCAGCTGACGTACCATCTTCTGGATATCGCTTAGCCTGAAGGCCAGGTATACCTCCGGTGGGCTCTCATCCCCTTCCAGCAACCAGCTGTCCTCATCACCGCCACCGAGAGTATAATGGGTGAACAGGTAGGATGTCTCATCCTCAAGAGTATTCGTCCCTCCGGCAAGGTCCGTCAGCTTTGCTGCACTTTCCGCGACAAAATCTTTCGCCATGGATGAACTGGTACGTATCCATAGATTGCGCGCGGCATGCTCTGACATGAGACGCAGGAACAGATCCGGTGCATTCTTCATGCTTGCCGCATCCTGACGCAGGCGTCCGGCGGCATACTTTGTTGCAGCGCAACGATCTATCGCGACGGCCATCACCGTGGAGGTATGAATCCCAAGAGGAACGAAGGCATAAGCTTTGCCAAAATAGGAGGCACCATCAGCCCCTGTAAGCACTTTACGGTTAATGAGATCCGGCGTCACAGACAGGGAATAAACATCCTGGGCCCACTGCGCGACCGCCATCGCAAGCATGTGCCACAGGGCCTCACACTCTCGAATGGAGGGAGGAACACCTCCTCCAGCCCCTATCTTTTTCCGCAGAACAGAAGACAAATCCAACCCGCACTTCTTAATAAAGTCCCTTCGGGTAGGAATTCAGTAATTTGGTTGCTGAATAGTTACCAAGGTGGGCGCAAACCGCTTCGCCATATTATCCAAGAATTGATTCCGGGCTGCTAGAGAGGGCATTCTTGAATTTGGGCGGGCTCTACATGGCTGATCATTCGGCAGCAAACTCTCAACCGATTATCATCAAGCGCAAGAAAGTGGTCCAGGGTGATGGTCATCATGGCGGCGCCTGGAAAGTTGCCTATGCTGACTTCGTGACAGCCATGATGGCGTTCTTTCTGTTGATGTGGCTACTCAACGCCACAACGGAAGAACAACGCAAAGGCATCGCCGACTATTTCAATCCCACCATTCCTATCAGCCGCATTTCGGGGGGGGGTTCTGAAGGCCTCAACGGCTCCTCCATGTTTTCTGAAGACACATATGCCAAGATGGGAACAGGCGGCACGCGCCAGCAAACAGTTGACTCGCCCCATGGTGAAGCAAAGCGCAGGGACGATGCAAGCAGCGGCGAAGTCGCCAAAAATCTTCACAACCTTAGAGAGGAGCTTGGCCAGGATTCCAAACGTCTTTCCGAGCATCTTTTGATAAAGATGTCACCAGAAGGCATGGTTCTGGAAATCATTGACTCAGACAGCTCTCCTCTGTTCGCAGTTGGTAACAGTAACCCTACACCTCTACTGGAGGAATTGCTTCAGTCGATTGCCGGTTCACTTTCTGAGTTTCGCAACGATATAAAAATCGTGGGGCATACGGACAACCTTCAGTACCGTGTCGATGCCAGCTACGATAACTGGAATCTATCCACGGATCGCGCGAACACGATTCGCAAACTTCTTCTAGAACAGGACCTTATGCCATCTCGTTTACGTGAAGTGTCTGGTCGAGCAGATACCGACCCCCTGGCCCCTGAAGATCCGTCTGCATCTCAGAACCGCCGTATATCTATTGTCATCCTGACAGAAGGCGAAGAAACAAGTAAATCAAGGTTATCCGCTTATTAAGGAATGGGCTCCACAGATAGAGTATATCTATCGTAGGAGTCGACTATGAGCATTTCTTCATCCCTCAATGCTGGGGTCATGGGGCTGAACTCGAATTCGAGTCGCCTTTCCGCAATTTCTGACAATATCGCCAACTCATCGACATATGGCTACAAGCGCAGCAAGGTCGATTTCTCCAGCATGGTGCTAAAGCAGCAATCTGCTGCTTATGCCGCTGGTGGCGTGCGCGTGACGTCTTTCAAGGACATTTCGGCAACCGGCTCTCTGGTTTCCACGGGCAACGCTACAGACATTGCGGTTTCAGGTCGCGGACTTGTTCCGGTCACGGATGGGTCCGGTATTAATGCTCTTCCTTCCGAGCGCGGCCTGATGCTGCTGCCGACGGGATCTTTCTACGCTGACGAGAACGGTAATTTGCGCACTCAAAGCGGAATGTTCCTTCTTGGCTGGCCCGCCAACTCCGACGGCGAAATCGGTAATGTCAGCCGCAACAGCGGCACCAGCCTCGAAGCTGTAAATATTTCAGCTTCTCAATACACCGCATCGCCGACTTCTAGAATCGATCTGGGCATCAACCTGCCCGCCGATGCGACGACAGAAGACGGAAATGGCGAAGGCTACACGCTGCCAATCGAGTATTTCGACAATCTGGGCCGCGCCCAGACGCTCAGCTTTAAGTTCACGCCCACTGTTCCTGCAAGCGGTGCAAGCAATAACTGGTCGGTCGAGGTGTTTGACAGCGCGGGCGACCCACTGACGTCCCTTGGCGACCTGGACATCACTTTCGCTGACAGCCCGACCAATGGCGGCCGTATCGATTCGGTCACGGCATCTGGCGGGATCTCCTATGACGCGGCAAGTGGCGTGGTCTCCATGTCCCTGCCTCATGGCAATGTAGACGTCTTTATCGGACGCCCCAACGATTCTGCTGGCATTACACAGCTGTCCGCTCCCTTCTCGCCAACCAATGTGAGCAAGGATGGCGCCCCGATTGGCGATCTTCAATCTGTCGAAATTGATGAGAAAGGCTATCTGCAGGCGGTCTATAATACAGGTTTCCGCCGTACACTGTACCAGATCCCGGTCGGTGACGTACCGAACATGAACGGCCTGCAGGCGCTTGATGGCCAAGCCTATTCCGTATCCTCCGAGAGCGGTAACCTTTATCTCTGGGATGCTGGCACGGGCCCGGTAGGTACGATTGAGGGCTACGCGCTGATGGAGTCCACCACAGACATCGCGGAAGAGCTTACGGATCTGATCGAAACACAACGCGCTTATTCTTCAAACGCCAAGATCGTTCAGACCGTTGATGAGATGCTTCAAGAAACCACAAATCTGAAGCGCTGATCTGCAAGACTGAAAGGCGGGTGGTCCTTTGAGTATTTCCCACGCTATAAACGCGGCACAATCCGGCCTCAGGGTCTCAGGCCTCAGGGCCGACATTGTCGCCACAAATGTCGCAAACGCTTCAACGCCGGGCTATGTCCGGCGTTCCGTTTTGCTGGGCGAAACCCTGGTTGGCTCACGTACCAATGGCGTCGCCTCGACGGGCATTAGCCGCTCAGAAGACGCTGCGCTGACAGCGCAAAGGCGAACGCTTTCCAGTGACGTGGCACAGGCTAGCCTTCTTTCCAGCACATGGCAGGTTCTGTCTTCCAGATTTGGAAACACGGCAGACGGCACAGGTCTTTTCAACAAATTCTCCAAATTTGAATCTGCACTATCGGCCGCCGTTGCCTCACCTGAGTCAGGAACTCAGCTTTCCGCGCTTCTAAACTCAGCCAAGGCCGTTACGCAGGAGCTTAACAATCTCTCCGGCCTTGTGAGTCAGCAACGTGCTGAAGCAGACCGCGAAATCGCGGATGGTGTCGACTTCGTCAATTCTGCCCTGAAACAGGTTGAAGCGCTCAACAATCGCCTTTCAGGCATGGATCGAACGACGCCGCAGGCCGCTGCGCTGATGGACGAGCGCCAGCGTACACTTGATACGATTGCAGAATATCTGCCCATTGATGTCATTCCTCGAGAGCATGGCAAAGTGGATGTCGTGACCAGCGAGGGTGTATTCCTTGTGGCGGGCACTGCCAAACTCTTGGAATTTACGTCCTCCAATGCCTTCTCTGCGTCTAATACTGTGGAAAATGGCAACCTATCCGGCCTCAAAGTTGGCGATCTGAACCTGACCCCGGGTGCATCCAGTTATGCCGCCATTTCGAGCGGCATGTTCGGCGCTCTCTTTACACTGAGGGATACAGACCTGCCCGCATTTGGCGCTCAGTTGGACACAATTGCGCAGGACCTGGTTGCACGCCTGTCTGATGATTCGATTGACCCGACCAAACTACCTGGGGAGTTCGGCATCTTTGTCGATACCGGAACGCCAGGCGAGCCAGGGCTTGCGGGACGGATTGCCTTGAATGCCAGTATTGACCCAGCACAGGGTGGAGACATCTGGCGCCTACGTGATGGTGTCGGCGCAGCCAGCGAAGGGGCCTTGGGCAACAACACCCTTCTCTCCGCGATGTATGATGCCGTTACATCGGTAAACTCCGTGAACGCCGACGGCATTCAGGGCAACTTCTCCATGTCTGAACTTGTCGCGCATGTTGCGTCTCTAACCGGGCAATCACGTATTTCCAATGAAGCCGTCCTCTCCTCGGCCTCCACTCAACACGATCTGATGGCACAAGCCGAACTCTCTGAAACCGGCGTCGATGTGGATGAGCAGATGCAGGAATTACTGCTGATCGAGCAAGCCTATGCCGCCAATGCACGCGTTATCGAAATCGCCAACCAAATGCTCCAGAAGCTGATGGAGATCTGATATGGACCGTCTTGCCGTCTCTTCCGGGCTGATGACAGCCACACTTAGCAAGAGCATTTCTGAACTCAGGCAAAAGATTGGGACAACCTCAACAGAGGCAACCACCGGTCGGTATCAGGACCTGACGCTCCATATGTCAGGCCGGATCGGTAAGGCCATGCTTGGTCAGAAGGCCCTGACTGATCTTACCACTGAGCGCGACGTTCTGAACTTGCGCGCATCGCGCCTGAACCTACTGCAAACCAGCCTGACAAACCTTCAGGAGAGTGCGACAGGCATCGCTGCAGATATGCTTGATGCTATCGGCACGGATCATGAAGTTGGCGTCATAACCAGCGCTCGAGATGCAAAAGCCGCACTCGACAAGATCTTCTCATCCCTCAACGTTCGGTATGGTGAGCGCTTCCTCTTCTCTGGTGATGCAACTGCATCTCAGCCTTTTCCGGATCCGTCTGTCCTGATGAATGACATCGAACAGATGGCACAGACCGCGACGGATAGTGCAGACTTCCAAGCTCAGCTGGATACCTATTTCGAGTCTCCTACGGGCGGCTGGAGCCAGAATCTCTTTAATGGCAGTCCCACGGCCTCTGATCCGGAGAGCGTCTCTGCAGATCATAGTGCGATCAAATCACTGATCTCCAATCTTGCGGTGCTTGCGGCTTCTGGCTCCAATGGGTCTCTCGCGGAGCTGGATGGGTACAAAGATCTTATCCAAGCAACATCCCTGAAGCTTACGTCCAGCGAAACCGAGGTCACCAATCTTCGCGCCGATCTTGGTGTTTTTGAAGAACGTATCTCCACAAATCTAAAGAATCTTGAGACAGAGGAAACCCTGTTGACAGAGGCATTCAACCAGATGACAGGGCGCGACCAGTATGAAGCCGCTACGGAACTTCAGTCTCTTCAGACGATGCTTGAGGCTTCATACCTCATCACGGCCCGCCTCTCACAACTCACTTTGACGAACTATCTGGGATAATATGATGCTGCGAAAACTGATTATTCTCGCCGGATTTTGTCTCTACACACTCAGTCAGGCGCCGGCTGCAGAAGCCCAGACCCGCCTTCGGGATGTTGTGGATGTCGAAGGCGTCCGGCAGAATGATCTGATCGGCTATGGTATCGTCGTCGGGCTTAACGGCACAGGTGATACAGTTCGCAACTCCCCCTATACGGAAGACACGCTCACCTACATGCTGGAGCGTCTTGGCGTGAATGTTCAGGGTGAAGATATCAAGCCGAACAATGCCGCTGCCGTTCTGGTGACAGCCACCCTGCCCTCTTTTGCACGAAATGGCTCAACGATTGACGTTTCTGTCTCTTCCATCGGAGACGCCAAGAGCCTGGAAGGCGGCACGCTGGTTCTGACCCCGCTTAAAGGCGCAGACAATGAAGTTTATGCGGTCGCCCAAGGTAGCATCATCGTCTCCGGACTGGATGTACAAGCACAGGCGGCACGCGAAACGCGCGGCACACCGACAGCGGGCGCAATTCCAAACGGTGCCCGTGTCGAGCAAGAGATCGGTTATGACTTCAACCGCCGTGAAAGCCTGGTCCTCGCCCTCCGTGATCCTGACTTCACAACTGCAGCCCGTATTGAAGATGCCATTAATGGAGCCTATGGAGCGCAAATCGCTTTCATGCGTGATCCGGGAACTGTGGACCTTGATCTACGGGGAATTCAGGGTTCTCCGTCGCGCATTCTTGCAGATATCGAAAACCTGCCAGTCAGCGTCTCTGTGCCGGCACGCATCGTAATTGACGAAAAGTCGGGAACGATTGTTCTGGGCGAAGATGTCACCATTTCCAAAGTAGCCATCGCGCAAGGCAATATCTCTATCAAGGTGGTTGAAAGCCCTGTCGTTTCTCAGCCCAACCCTTTTGCCCGAGGCGAATCTATCACGCTTCCGCGTTCAAGCATCACGATTGGACAGACCGGTAACAATAACATCGCCATGCTGGAACCGAATGTAACGCTTTCGGAGCTGATCTCCGGTCTCAACGCGCTGGGTGTAACACCTCAGGAAACTGCAGATATCATCCGTACTATGAAAGCTGCGGGCGCCCTGCATGCGGATCTGATCATCCGCTAAGGACTAACCCGTCGGAATTATGCGCTGCGCCTTGAGCGCGGAAAGCCCTTAAACCGCCTCCGCCTCATCGACTTTTCCGATACTGATCCCGCCCTGGCGCTTGAGCGTCATCAGAGACATGAGAAACTGCCTCTGCACTTTCTCGGCCTTATCCGCAGACATTTGAGCGATGTCCTCCACCTGCAGACGATACTGGTCTGCAAGACGGGATGAAATATTGCCAAGCAGATAATCTGAAATGGCACTGCCGCCATTCCTGAGACTGGCCAGGAGTTGCGTCATGGTCTCTTCCCCAAGCTCGCGGAAGACGACCGGCACGACATTGCGAGGCAGGATTTCCGGCAGGCTGTCGATTGTGAACATGACACGTTCAATACTGCGCATTTTGCTCTCATGCGCACTGTTCAGGAATGCGATGACGCGATCTCGCTTATCCCCGGGAATAAGGCTCAGGATTTCACCAACAGCTTCCAGATGGCTGGTATCGTCTTCCGCCTCAGCTTTCGTATTATTCAGCAATTCCAATTCCACCATATGCGCCAGCACGGAATAGATTTCCGGGTCTGGTGCTTCATCTTCCACCAAATGGCCAATCACAGGATCCAGCAGCTCATCATCCAGGAAGCTTATGACTTCAGAAGAAACAGACACATCCAGCTTCCTCAAAAGCAGCGCAATGATGTTTGGTGTCAGTGTTTGAAAATAGGCTGCAGTCTGTTTGGCATCGTATCGCTCCAGGCGAGACCACGTATCGGTAGCGCCCGCCTCTGCAGACTCATTTTCCTCAATAGGCAAGCCATAAATCTGCTCATACCGTCCCTGATCGAGAAGATTGGCGATGATTTCCCGCGCCTTGTTCTGTCCGCCTGCGAACGAACCGCTGGCGGCGCGCATCTCGGTCAGAAAATCTATCGCAATCTCGCACAGTTCCTGCTTGTCGAGAACAGAAATGGTCTCCAGAGCTGCTGCGACCTGAGACATTGTATGGTCATCAAGCTTTTCGACGATTGGTCGCGCTTCCGCCTCCCCCAACATGGCAATCACCACCGCGGCCTTCTGCGCGCGCGTGAGGTGCGGCACACGTGAAGCGCCTGCCGGCTGAACGGCTGTTGTCGCAGCAACTCTTGCCGCAGGTTGCTTCTGCTCAAAAGCAGTACTCATCCCGCATACCCTCTCAATAGCGCTTCGGTAATCTTCAACCAGCCATCAGCCAGAACAATGAATCCTACCTTAAACGGCAGGGAAACGACGGTCGGTGGCACCATCATCATGCCTACAGCCATGAGAACGGAGGACACCACCAGATCTATGACCAGAAATGGCAGGAAAATCACAAAACCGATCTGAAACGCATGCTTGATTTCGGAAAGCATGAAGGCCGTGGATAAAAGCGCAAAGGTCGGCTCATCCCCTTCCCCGACAGGACGGTTTACCGCGTCTGCCAGAACCGGAATCGTCTCAGGATCGACACGGGCGGTCATGAATTCCCGGAAGGGTGTCGTGGCAGACGTCCATGCCTGCGCTTCATTGATTGTCCCATCCATGTAGGGAGAGATCCCCTCCCTCCAGGCTTCCATGAAGGTAGGCTCCATCACAAAGAAGGTCAGGAACATTGCAAGTGCCATGATCAGCATATTCGGCGGAGCCTGCTGCACACCGATTGCCTGTCTCAAAAACGAGAAGACAATGATCATGAATGGCAGGCACGTCACCATCATGGCAATGCCCGGCACAAGGCTGAGAATTGTGACAAGCACAAACAGAACAATGACGGAGCCACTCAGGCCTCCTTCACCATTGTTCGTCAGGAAACCGTCCGCGATGGAGGAAAGTTGGTTCGGATCAGCCTCCTGCGCATAGGCAGGACTTACGAAAATGAGCAGCAGACTGAGTAAGACCAGGCCAACAAATGGGCGTGACAGGAGCTTAAGTGCCCTTGGCATCGGGATCCTCCGAGATCTCCGTAATCTTTACTCCAAGGCCTCCTTCATCTGTCTCGATAAGCTCGCCGCGGGCGATCAGGCGATTATCAACCGTAAGAGATACGGGGTCCTCAATACGTGCAGACAATGCAATCACCGAATCCGGTCGCAAGTCTAGTATCTCCGACACAGTCAGGCGCTTCTGCCCTATCGATACGACAACATTCACAGGGACATTATAGATCGAACGATATACTTTGCCCTCGGAAGAGGCTTCATCTTGCTCGAGGATATTTTCGTCTGTCGGCATGATTTCTGGAAGTGCCATCACTCGGAATCCTTTTTGCTCAACTGCACAGTCTGAACACGGCTTACGCATGCGGCCAGAAGACCATCAAAATCCAGTGTAAGGCCCCCCGTTACCCAAGAGATTTCGACTGTCTGGCCTGCTGCGCCTTGCACCGGCACGATTGTGCACACATTGGAAATTTCATCGGACTGCTGAAGAATATTCTCTAGATCCTCTGCCAACTGCTGGCCTGCCCTGATTTCCACCTTGTTGGAAGCCTGTGGTAGGAGTTCTGGCAGTTGCCTGACGATTTCGTCTGCCAAGCACGATTTGGACAATTCCGGGAAAAGCTTCTCCGCAATGGCAACCACCCACTGCTTGGTCTGCTGCAGGACCCGGTCATTAGCGGCGGCAACCTCATCGGAGAGCTGCTTCATCAGCAGGGCAACGTTTGGATCAAGTTCTTGCTTAACGGCAACCTGCTCTTCTACCTGCGTTGCATGTGCCGGGGTAGCAGGTGGCGTGCTAGTAGCATCAGAAATGGCAGCATTATCACACACATCGGTGCCGTAGTGAGCCTCATCAAATCTGGGCAGAGTGGAGAAGAGAGACTCACTCATTCAACAGGGCCTTCCGGTCTTCATTCAGCCATTCCTGCAGCAGGTTGGCCGTCTCGTCCTGCCGATCTCGTGTGTATGTTCTCAGATAATCCAGAGGGTCAGGTGTTTCCGCGGTCAGTTCTCCATTTGCGTAATTACCAGTTAGCGCAAGGTCTGACCCAGCTGTGGTCTTGGATCGTTGGGACAGCAAGGGCCGCAGCACACCAAAAGCCAGTACAATCACGACCAGGCCCAAAAGGACTGCCTGCAATCCGGACCAGAAATATCTTTCTGTCAGGCGCTCCACCAGACTGGGCGCCGGCGTCATCTCCGCGACTTCCACTTCCTGGAATGGCATCAACTCAACGGTCAGGGAGTCGCCACGGTCTGCATTCAGGCCTGCGCCCGACAAGATCAATTGTTCAAAATCAGACACGAGACTGCGTGTCATGGCTGCCGCATCCGGCGAACCTTCCTCGATACCGAGCACTTGCTCGTTCAGCAACACAGCGACCGAGATGCGTTCAATTTCGCCCGGCAAGGTTTCTGTCTCCTTGCGCGTCTCATTGATGTCATAGACGACACTCTCAGTAGAGTTGCGCACAGTGCTGGAAGAACTACCGCCCTGCCCGCCTGCGCCTTGAGGCAAATTGCTCGCCACAGTGACGCCGCTGCCACCGCCACCGCTGGACTCGCTGACATCATTGCTCGTCCGGTTACGCACGACACGAGAGTTGGGGTCATACACAACTTCAGAAACATGCTGGCGCTGACGGTTTACATCGACTGTCACCGAAACTCTGGCATTGCCCGGACCGACACGCGCCTCCAGAAGGCGCATGATTTTCTGCTCCAGAAGACCGGATTGGCCTTCAGCAACGAGACCTGGCTCTTCCATCTTGTCGACATTAGGCCCTGCCAGCAGTCCGCGCTTTGGGTCAATGACCGCAACATCCTTTGGATCAAGGCCAGACACAGCGAGAGCAACCAGATACTGAATGGCTTCAGCTTGGCTTGCGCTTAGCTGTCCACTTGAGACCAGCGTGACAGAGGCTGTCTGCGGTGGGCCGGAGCGGGAAAATCCAGACCGGAGACTGGTTCCGATGTGAACCCGTGCTGAGCCAACACCGGGAATGGCCAGAATTGTGCGGGTAAGTTCACCCTCCTTGGCCCGCCAGTACGCTGCATTGTACATTTCCGATGTAACAGAAAACCCGTTCACATCGTCCAGCAGCTCATATCCGCGCACGGATTGCTGTGGAAGACCGTCCTTGGCGAGGGAAAAACGCACAGAGTCACGCTCTGACTGGGGAATAAAAATCGCCTCACCACGAAGTTCGTATTCCACGCCGCGTTTCTCGAGCTCTTCTATCACCTCTCCGGTGTGCATCGGATCAAGACCCGAATACAAAAGCGCCATAGGCTGCTTCACTGCACCCTGAACGAGCATAGTCATCGCTAGGACAACACCTGCGACTGCGCCGGCCAACGCAAGCTTCTGCGCCATGGAAAGCGCCTTAAGTGTTTCCAACAGCTTCATACGACGAAAAACCCCGGTCCGGACCCACCTACCCTATTAGTTAAGATTTTCCGTGAAATTGTTAACGCTTCCTTTACCCAGAAATTAATATTCACGATTGAGTGCAAATTCTTTTGGGCGAGGGTTAATTTTGGCTTCTGATTCGGAGACGACCACCCCTGACAAGGGCTCGTCGGGGGGTGGGCTGATACAACTCATCGTCCTGGCTGTTACCTGCGCGATAGGTGGATTTGCTGCAGTTTTCTTTCTGTCGCCGAGCGCCAGCCCTGTCGCCCTTGCGTGTGAAGCCGACTCCACTGAAGCTGCGGATGATACTCCTTTGGCATTGGAAGATCATGTCTATGTGGAGTTGCAGGATATACTCGTCACGATCGGGAATGAGCCTGCAACACGCTACGTCAAGATCAAGATGTCCGTGATCTCGGACAAGGATCACCTTAACGTGGTGAAGAAAGCTGAACCCATGCTGGTTGATGCATTCGTAGGATATTTGAGAGCCCTTCAACTCTCCGAATTCGAATCCGCAGACTTCTACCCAAAGATGAGGGAACAACTCTCCCGAAGATCCGAAATCGTGTTGGGCCCAGACGCCTCCCAAGGCGTGCTGATAACCGAATTCCTGTTACGGTAAGATGATGCCTTTCCAGCCCTCAGATATCGCGCTTTTCCTGGTCTCATTCGCAGCCTGTATTTATTGCGCCATACTCAGCCGTCGGCTGAAGGCGCTGCAGAATACGCGCAATGGTCTCGGAGCAACGATTCGCGCAATGTCGGAATCGGTCGCAGCGGTCTCATCGGCCCGTAACGAGACGCAGGCCCAAGCCAACGAGATCGCCATGCGGCTCACCGCCCTGCTACAGGAATCGGCTGAAGCCGCGAAAAGCCTTTCAGAGCTCAAGGATGCAATTGAGGTGAAAGAGGCTGAAACGTCACGCCGCTATCAGGCTGCAGAAGCAGATCTTCGCAAGGCCATGCGCGATGCAGTCACCCAATCCGGTAGCCGGATCACGGAAATCAAACAACTCATTGAGCGGCTTGAAGCAGTTGCCGGGCGCGCGGCTTCCAATTTCAACAGCTCGGAATTCCTCTTCGATGATGAGGAACAGGGCATCCAGAAAAAGGCTTATGAGGGCTATGGGCAAAAACGGTAACGGACGCACCAACGTCTTGCTCACAATCGGCATACTCTTCACGGTCGCTGGCGGAACACGCTGGTTGCCGCAGGCTTTTGCGACCACGGAAGATGACAAGCCACAAGCCAGTCTGGCGCCGACCGCTCTGCCTACGGCCTTTGATGTGGATTCATCAGACCGGGTCCGAAACATCTGCTTCAGCGGAGACATGGCGGAGGCCCTGGAACAGGACCAGAAGAACATCGAACAACGTATTGCGGATCTTCGGGACGAAGAAATCCAGATCCAGAACCGAAAGCTGGAGCTGGATCAGCAAGCAGAAGACCTCAAGGCCATTCAGGTCGAGCTGGACCAGAGATGGCAGAAAATGTCTGAAACAGCCAATCAGGACATCCAGCATTTGGCCCAGATGTATGGGGCGATGAAACCTGACCAGGCCGCAGGCATCTTCAATCAGATGGATCCCGGCTTTGCCGCGGGCTTCCTACGTCTCATCCCCAGCGATCAGGCTGGCCTGATCATGGCTAACATGCAGAGCGACAAGGCATATATTGTCAGTGTCAAACTGGCGTCCCAGAATAAGGATGTCCGTGAAGCCTTGGTCAATCCTTAGGCCTCCAGCTCATCAGCCTGGATTCAGAGCGGTTTGTCTTCGTCTTCAAGAATGCGATAGGACGCGCCGTCGAGGTCTTCATACTGACCGGAATTGACCGACCAGATAAAAGCCGCGAGGCCAGCAGCACCAAGGCATAGCGCGACCGGAATCAGATAGATAATGATTTCCATCAGCTATGTCCTCCAGCTTCAATGCGCAGCGCATTCAGGGTCACGATAAGTGACGACGCGGACATCGCAATAGCGGCGACAAGCGGCGTTACATGGCCGGTAACAGCAATCGGCACGGCGATGACATTGTAGATGGCAGCCAACGCGAAATTCTGCCGCGTTATGTTCTGCGCGCGCTTGGCCGTCTCCAGGATGAAGGGCACTTTTTCCGGACCGCCACTATATACCGCATCACTGGCAGACTGGCTGATATCCATGGCCGCGCCAGGTGCAAGTGCCGCATGAGCCAAGGATAGCGCGCCGGCATCGTTCAGACCATCTCCGACCATCAGGACATTATGCCCCTCCGCACGAAGCGCTTCGAGGCGCTTCACTTTCACGGTTGGTGATGCAGAGGCGGTCCAGTGGTTGATACCCACATCACGGGAAACTGCCGCGACCGCTTCTTCTCGGTCGCCGGACAGAACCTCCAGTTCGTAGCCCTCCGCCTGAAGCGTCTCGACCGTCCTGCGCGTACCGGCCTGAGCGACATCGTGAAAGTCAAACCGAACAGGCGTTTCATCTCCGCAGGCGAACCAGAGAACCGGGCCCTTGGCAGCATCCTGCGGTGCTCCGGTCCAGTCTGCGGAGCCAAGCCGGCAAACTTTGCCATCAATCTCAGCCTCAAGACCAAGCCCCGGCTGCTCCCTCACATTGGTAGCCATCTGGCCCGGCCCGGCCGCAGAGACCAGGGCACGGGAGAGCGGGTGGCGGCTCGCACGAGCCAGAGACGCGGCCATGGTCAGCGCGCCTGCAGGAACACGGTCAGCATTCATCAATTCAGGTTCACCCAGTGTCAGCGTGCCCGTCTTGTCAAAAACGATGTGGTCAATTTCCGAAAGACGCTCCAGCGCGTCCCCCGATTTGAGAAAGATACCCTTTCGGAACAAGCGGCCAGAGGCGACCACCTGCGCTACGGGAGCAGCAAGAGCCAAGGCGCATGGGCAGGTAATGATCAGTGTCGTCACTGCAATCATGATTGCGTGCTCAACGCCAGCGCCCAGCATCAGCCAGCCCAAGAAGGCCAGCACAGCTGTCGTATGCACAAAGGGCACATAAAGGCTGACGGCGCGGTCAGCGATCTTGCGATATCCGCTACGACGCTGCTCGCCTGCTTCCATCATACGTGCGATATCTGACAGGAGGGAATCCTCCGTGCCAGCCAACGCCTGCCCCGTCAGGGGTGCGCCGAGATTTACGGAGCCCGCAAACAGCTTGCTGCCAGCACTTGCGAGGCGTGGCAGGCTTTCGCCGGTCACGAGGCTCTCATCAACTTCGCTGACGCCGTCCAGAATGGTCATGTCCACAACGGCGCGTTCGCCTGCGGCAAGCAGCAACCGGTCGCCCGCGACAACCTCCGCAGCCCGGACAGCATTCACCTCGCCACTGCAAGACAGGCGGTTGACGGAGCGGTTTTGAAATGAGGCCAGATCCAAGGCTGCCGAATAGGCACGGCGGCGCAAGCGGGCATCAAGGAACCGCCCAATGAGCAGGAAGAAAAGCAACATGACGCACGCATCAAAATAAGCGTGCTCAGCCCCTTTGATCGTCGCCCACACGCTCACAGAGAAGGCAAGGATGACCGCAAGAGAGATCGGCACATCCATATTGGCCTTGCCCTTGCGCAGGACAGACCAGGCAGAGCCAAAGAAGTGTCTTCCGGAAAAGATAACCGCCGGCAAGGCAATCAGACCTGAAATGGCATGCAGACCACGCCGGGTCGCCTCACCCATTTCGCCATGTCCGCCCCAGACAGACACAGATAGCAACATTATGTTCGCGGCTGCAAAGCCGGCAACACCCATGGCGATCAGCAGCTTGCGCTCTTCCGCCTTGTGCAAGTCTGCATCATTTACTTCCACCCGCGCAGACACACCATAGCCAAGATCGCGTATGGTTTGCGCAACCCGGTTAGGGTCGAGCGATCCGGTCCAGCGAACATCCGTGGCGCCTGTGGAGAGATTCATCCGCGCCGTGGTGACCCCCGGCAATGCCTGAAGCGCGCCCTCGATCTTGGAAAGGCACCCGCCGCATTTTGCTCCGCGCACAGACAGGGACAGGGCCTTTTCCTTGCCCGCTTCACGGACAAAGGCGGAAAAGTCACTCGCACGATCTTCCGCCGGTGGCGCAAGCCCCGACGGGCACCCCCTCTCCACAGTGTCAGCCATCATACTCATCTTATCAGCAGCGTTTTGCTCGCAGTGAACAGGACATCTTCCTCAGCGTCAGATTGCACGCTTGTCTGCAGCGTCCATTTGCCCGCCGGAAGGCCGACAGGAAGAGTGGCCGTATAGTCTCCATCGCCGATCGCGGCCATCACCAGCGGCGTATCTAGCGTGGCATTGGCGGCGTGCTTGAGAACAGCACTTACATGCATGGCGCTGAGCTTGTTCCCTTTTGCATCTTCGAGGTGGAAACGGACAATGCCATCCTCAAGGCCCGCTTGCGCCTGCCAGCCCAGTTCGCTCTGCGCCTGGCGCGCAGCCAGGGTGGAGTTGTAGTTGAGCCCCTGAAGATAGGATTTTTCAACGTCCTCGCCTGGAAATGACGTGATCGCCTTTTCCAGGAAAATCCCGTTCACGACGAACATGAGCCCAAAAAAGCCCATGAAGTACATCAATACGTGGCGCCCTTTCAGACGCTTTCCGGAAGATGGCTCGTTGGCAGTCATGTCCTGAACACTCATTACTTCTCTCCCTGGAAGGGTACGCTATCGCGCGTTGTTTCGCCAGTTTCGGGGTCTGTTGTCTCGAATATGAGAGTCCGGCGAGCCTCT
The DNA here is from genome assembly GCA_018222605.1 of Alphaproteobacteria bacterium. Classification (GTDB taxonomy): domain Bacteria; phylum Pseudomonadota; class Alphaproteobacteria; order Caulobacterales; family Hyphomonadaceae; genus Hyphomonas. The sequence goes on along the minus strand of JAAEZZ010000011.1, from coordinate 88,363 downwards.
CCTGCGGGGGCCGTGACTAGAAGTCGATAGCGGTCCACACCATAAGCATCCACAGGAAGCTCAAACTCACCATCGGTATCCTCTTCCATACCAATCACGGAGACTGTCGCGCCTTCAATGCCTGAGACTTTCAACGTCAGAGTCCGCGCCGTCGTGTCCTTGTTGACCAGCTTCAGAGCATAGCCATTGCGATAGTCACCGGAAGACAGGCGTATAAAGGGTGGAGACCGGTCTTTCAGGACATTCACTTCGAAAGTGGATTTCGTCATCAGGCCAAACAGCATGATGCCACCGATTGCAGCCATCAAGGCGGCGTACAGAAGCGTGCGTATGCGGAACGGATGCCACTTGGGCGGCTTGCGCCCCTCTACGCGTGCAGCCACGGCATTATCGGTGTCATATGCAATCAGACCCTTAGGCCGGCCGACACGCACCATCATTTCATCGCAGGCATCAATACAAAGCGCACAGTGGATGCATTCCAGCTGCGACCCGTCGCGAATATCAATGCCCATCGGGCAGACCTGCACACACTGATTGCAGTCAATACAGTCACCGCGGCCTTCCCAGTCCTGGTCCTTGCGCTTCGGACCGCGTGGTTCACCGCGGTCATAGCGATAGGTGACGTTCAGGGCGTCCTCATCCGTCAGGGCTCCCTGAATACGCGGCCACGGGCACATATAGGTACAAACCTGCTCGCGCATCATGCCGGCCAAAAAATAAGTCGTCATGGTCAGGATGCCGGCAAACCAATAAGCAGACAGCGGCGCTTCGCCTGTGAACCAGCCCTTAGCGACGGTTGGCGCGTCATGCCAGTAGAGAATGAAGGCACCGCCCGTCCAGAAGGCTATGATCAGCCAGACAATGTGCTTGCCCAGCTTGCGCCAGACCTTGTTGAAACTCCAGGGAGCCTTGTCGAGCCTCATGCGGGCGGCGCGGTCGCCCTCAAAGGCGCGCTCAACCCAGATGTAAAGATCTGTCCAGACGGTCTGCGGACAGGTGTATCCGCACCAGACCCGTCCGAACAGGGACGTTACAAGAAACAGAAACAGAGCCGCGAGGATAAGCAATCCTGCGATATAATAGGCCTCCTGAGGCCAGATCTGGATCCAGAAGAAATAGAACTTCTCTCCGGCAAAATCCGCAAGAACCGCCTGATCAGGGATACCTTCTCCCCTGTCCCAGCGAATCCAGGGCACAATGTAATAGGCCCCCAAGGTCAGTGCCATGACGATCCATTTGATCGTCCGGAACTTGCCGTGCGCCAGTTTTGGATAAATCTGACGCCGCTTGGCATAAAGATCTTCGTGTTGAGGGGGCACCGGTGCCGGCGCCCCCTCTTTCGAGGTCTTGTTATGGGGACCTATAAGTTCAACCATTTTACTTCTCTATTCTCCGCCACCCAGAGAGTGGACATAGACTGCCAGGGCCTTGATGGAGGCATCGTCAAGACGGCCCTCCCAGGCTGGCATGTGAGAATTACGGGCGTTGTAAATCGTGTTGTAGATATCTTCGCGATTACCGCCATACAGCCAGTCGGCATCGGTCAGATTCGGAGCACCGACATCGCGCGTGCCCTTACCGTCTTCACCATGGCAAGTTGCACATTGCTGGACAAAGATCGGCGCAGCACGCTGAACTGCGGCCCCATCGGCCTCACGGCCAGACAAATCCACAACATACTCGACCAGATCATCAATCTGGCCTGCTTCCAGAAGACCGTCACGACCGAAACGCGGCATCATGGAGAAGCGGGTATCCAGATTCTCGGGGTCACGAATACCGTGTGTGATCGTGTACTGAATACCATCGAGCGTTCCGTCCCACAGCCAGACATCGTCTGCGAGGGCCGGGTAGCCCTTGGCACCCCGGCCACCAGAGCCATGGCACGTGGCGCAGTTATCGCCGAACACACTGTCACCCATGGCAAGGGCAAACTGCTGCAGTTCACGGTCAGTTTCGATCTGCTCCAGGCTAGCGCCCAGAAGGATGGCAGAACTGTCAGCCCGCTTCTGGCGAAGCTCCTGTACCGCCACCGCAACATTGTCACGGTCGGACTGGTTACGCAGGCCCGGCGTGTTGGTGCCCATGCCTGGAAGAGCCGGAATGGCGGGCATCATGATCATGTAAATGATGGCCCACACAATCGTAGCATACCAGACGATCAGCCACCAGCGAGGCAAGGGCGTATTCAGCTCCTTGATCCCATCCCAGGAGTGGCCGGTGGTTTCAGTGCCACTATGGGTGTCGATGTCTTTGTTTTGATCAGTCATCGTTAGGTTCCTTGTCGGAAAGGGGCATCCGGGCCGCAGCGTCAAATTTCTCCTGATTACGCGGCCACAGGGCGTAGGCTAGAACACCTGCAAACAGCAGCACAAAGTAGATCATGCCGCCTGTTTGAGCGAAACTCGAGAGCATCTCATACATGGCAAATCTCCTTAGCGACGGTTCTTCAGATCGCCGGCTTCATAGGTGGAGAAATCCACCAGTGTGCCAGTCATCTGCAGGTAAGCGACAAGAGCGTCCATTTCGGTGATCCGGCCTGGATCCCCATCATAGTCGCGGGTTTCAACAGTGCCCTCACGACCGGATGCCTGAGTGTAGGCTTCGATCAGGCCATCAACATCGTCATAGCCAAGATTGTCCGGGTCGGCCTGGGCAACAAGGTGCGCCTTGGCATTCTCGATCATCTCATCGGTGTACGGCACACCAACCAGGCGCTCTGTTCTCAGGCGAGCTTCGATGCCGTCATACTTCAGCGTCTTATCAGCCAGGAAGGCATAAGGCGGCATGACAGATTCCGGCACCACAGAGCGAGGGTCCTTCAGGTGGTCAACCTGCCACTCGGCAGAATACTTGCCACCCACGCGGGCCAGATCAGGACCTGTCCGCTTGGAACCCCACTGGAAGGGGTGGTCGTACATGCTCTCCGCAGCCAGAGAGTAGTGACCATACCGCTCCACCTCATCACGTAGTGGACGGACCATCTGGCTGTGGCAGACATAGCATCCTTCACGAATATAGATGTCACGACCAGCCAGCTCCAGCGGCGTATAAGGCCGCATTCCGTCCACACGCTCGATCGTGTTGTCCATGTACATCAGGGGTACCATCTGAATGATCCCGCCGATGGACACGACGATGAGTATGCAGATTGTCAGGAGCAGGGAATGCCGCTCCAGAACGACGTGCTTGTTCATAAGTCCCATGGGTCAGCTCCTTCTATTCGGCCGGCTGCAGGACAGGCTGGTGAGGACGCGCATATTTCGGTTCGATCGTGTCGAAGCTTTCCGCTTCGCCATGGCCGAGCACAGTGCGCACGAGGTTGTAGGCCATCAGGCAGGCGCCGCTGAAGTACAGGAAGCCACCCAGAGCACGGATCATGTAGCTGATGTGCTTGGCCTCAACGGTTTCCACGAAACTGTATTCGAGGAAGCCGAATTCATTGTAGGCGCGCCACATCAGGCCTTCGGTAATCCCGGCAAACCACATGGAGATCATGTAGAACAGGATGCCGATTGTTGAGACCCAGAAGTGCCATTCAACAAGGGATTTGGAGAACAGGGCCTTCTTCTTCCACAGCCACGGAACGAGGCAGTAGAGAGCGCCGAAGGAAATGTATCCAACCCAGCCCAGAGCACCGGAGTGCACGTGACCAATACCCCACTCAGTATAATGAGACAGGGAGTTCACAGCCCGCACGGACATTAGTGGTCCCTCGAAAGTGGACATGCCGTAGAAGGCCAGGCTGACCACCATCATCCGGACAACTGGATCGGTGCGCAGCTTGTCCCAGGCACCAGACAGCGTCATAACGCCATTAATCATGCCGCCCCAGCTGGGCATCCACAGCATGACAGAGAAGGTCATGCCCAGCGTTTGCGCCCATTGCGGCAGAGCCGTGTAGTGCAAGTGGTGCGGACCGGCCCAGATATAGATGAAGATAAGGGACCAGAAGTGCACAATGGACAGGCGATAGGAATAGACTGGCCGGTTCACGCGCTTCGGGATGAAGTAGTACATGATGGCCAAGAAGCCCGTGGTCAGGAAGAAGCCCACAGCATTGTGGCCGTACCACCACTGCGTCATGGCATCCTGCACACCGGCGAAGACCTGAACGGATTTGGAGCCTGTGAAGCTGACCGGGACGGACAGGTTGTTGACGATGTGCAACATCGCAATGGTCACGATGAAGGACAGGTAGAACCAGTTGGCCACATAGATGTGGGGCTCTTTCCGCTTCCAGATCGTGCCGAGGAAGACCAGCAGATAGGCAACCCAGACAAGGGTCAGCCACCAGTCCACATACCATTCCGGTTCAGCATACTCCTTGGATTGAGTTATACCGAGCAGATATCCAGTCGCCGCCAAGACGATGAAGATCTGGTATCCCCAGAATACAAACCAGGGCCACATACCGCCAGCCAGACGCGCGCGGCAGGTACGCTGAACGACATAGAAACTCGTCGCCAGAAGGACGTTACCACCGAATGCGAAGATCACCGCAGACGTGTGCAGCGGTCTCAAGCGGCCGAAATTGGTGAAACCCCATTCAGGGAAATACATGAAGTGAGGAAATGTCAGCTGGAGAGCGATCACAACGCCGACCAGTAGCCCCGCAATGCCCCAGAACATGGATGCAAAAACGCCCCATTTCACAATGGCATTTTCATATTCAGACTGGTCGAACGGATTTCGTCCGAGCAATTGGCCTGCCCACAAAGACATGCCGACAAGGAAGGCCCCCGCCAGTCCGATAAAAGTCCAGGCCTGAACGGCCATACCTGTATCCTTGGCCCCTGCTGCCATCAGCAGCGCCAGGATCATGAAGACGCCAAGCAACGCGCCCACCATCATTATGGTGGACGTATAACCCCGCCCTCTTGCGATCACATTCGCCATGAGATTGCTCCCCATTTGCACCCGGGATGGGCGCGTTTGCAGAATAAGCTGTGCGTATGCCGAGGGGCCCCAACTCTGAATAGGTGTTTTCCCGTATGGGCTATGAGGGGCCACGCGCTCTAAAGTCGCACCAGATTTCAAGGAGGCAAAAGATGCCATTTCTCGCGCAACTGCTTACTGCGCTCACCTTGCTTTTGGCGGGTCTGATAAAGGCCGTATCGCACATGACAGCGATAACAACACTCAACATACCAACCTGTCTAGGTGGAAGCCAGACGGTTATGCTGAGTGCGAGCTTCTGGGAGCGTTCCCATTGCTGGGGGTGCTACGCTGCGCTGGCTGGGGCTGTCTGGCTGACAATTCTGTCTGTCCGGGCTCTGCCGCGTTATCGTGCACGCTTGATACGTGCCAAATGACGCTTACAAGGGGTGGCTCATGTCTGAGTCATCCAAGTCCGAGTCAAAAACGCCTATCGGCCTGACCGGCGAGCAATCGCTGCAGTCCCTTCTGTCGTCCATGCTTGCGAGCGTACCGGATGCCATGATTGTCATTGACGAGCATGGCATCATCATGGCGTTCAGCTCAGCAGCTGAGAAGATGTTCGGGTACAAGGCTGCTGATATTGCAGGTAAAAATGTCAGCGCCTTGATGACACACCGGGATGAAGACCATCACAACCGTTACATTCGAAATTATCTCGACACCGGCGTGGCCCACATCATTGGCATAGGCCGGATTGTTGAGGCAAAACTGGCCGATGGCTCGACCATCCCGGTAGAATTGAAAATCGGCGAGGCCGATATAGCCGGTCGCAAGATCTTCACCGGCTATATCCGGGATGTGACCGACCAGCAGGCCCAGCAGCACAAATTGTCACAGCTTCAGGCTGAGGTCGCAAACTTCTCGCGCCTCAGCGCTGTCGGCAGTATGGCCTCTGCCATGGCACACGAGCTGAACCAGCCCCTGACCGCTGTGGCAAATTATCTGGAAGCAGCCCGCGATATGCTGGACACACCAGATGAGGCTTCTCTGGCCATGGCCCATGAGGCTTTGGATGCTGCGGCCAAACAGTCCATTCGGGCAGGCCAGATTGTGCGGCGTCTCAGGGATTATGTTTCACGCGGCGAAATTGAAATGCGTCCCATGCCGCTGCCTGCGATTGTAGCTGAAGCGGTTTCCCTCTCCAAGATTGGTATTGAGGGCCCGATCGCACGCATCCTACAGGATGTTCCGGCGGACCTGCCGCTGGTCCGGGCAGACAAGCTGCAACTGCGCCAGGTGATCGTCAATCTCGTGCGCAACGCCCTTGAGGCCCTGGCCGAAACCGATACCCCGGTCATCACCGTCAAAGCCCAACTTGACGATCATGACCCCGAGCTGATCCGGGTAACCGTATGCGACAACGGGCCGGGCCTTTCCCTGGAAGGCGGCCACACACCTTTTGACGCATTCAACAGTTCGAAAAGCTCTGGCATGGGCTTGGGCCTTTCCATCTGCAAGACGATTGTCGAAGCACATGGAGGTGATATCAGTGTTGACTCGCCGCAGGGCAAAGGTGCCTGTTTTTCTTTTACACTGCACCGGGCAGATGAGGTTGCAGACACATGATGAATTCAAACACGGTGCACTTGGTTGATGATGACGAAGCCATCCGCCATTCCGCCAGCTTCATGCTGCGCCATGCGGGCTATACCGTTAAAACCTACAAGGATGGTGTGACATTCCTTGATGAAGTCACGCCGGAAGATTCAGGCTGTGTCCTGCTCGATGTGCGAATGCCGGTCATGGATGGCTTGGCGGTGCAGAAAGCCATGTCGACCAAGGGCATTGCCATGCCGGTTGTCGTTCTGACGGGCCATGGCGATGTGTCTGTGGCTGTCGAGGCCATGAAATCCGGCGCGATCGATTTTCTGGAAAAGCCGTACGAGAAAAGTGCGCTGCTGACTGCGATCGAAAATGGCTTCGCGGCTGTAAGAAACCGCGATTCCCATGATCGCCGTCAACAAGAAGCCGCCGCCCTAATTGCCCAGCTTACACCGCGCGAGAAAGAGGTCCTCGAACGCCTCGTGGCTGGCCTGACGAACAAGATGATAGCGGAAGAGCTGGATATTTCCCATCGCACGGTCGAAATTCACCGCGCCAACCTGATGGAAAAGCTTGAGGCCGACAGCCTGTCTGCCGCCCTGCGAATCGCGTTTGCGGCCGGTCTCGACGAAGAAAGTCCTACCGCTTAAGGGTGGATACGTAAGGACAGCATTTGGCCGTTGGAATATCGTATTCCACATGTCCAACAGTCACAGTAAGTGCCACCATGTCCAGTCAGATCACTCCTGCGCGTGACCCTCATATCATTCTCGTCGAAGATGATGATGAGGTTCGCCGCTCGATGACAATGCTGCTACGCTCATGGGGATATTCCGTTGAAGTCTATAGTAGCGGAATAGAGCTGTTGAGCTCCCGGCACATTCCGGCATCTGATGCCGTAATCATTGATTACAAAATGCCACACATGGATGGACTGGCCCTACTTAAGCGCCTGCGCCAGCAAGGTCTGACCACACCCGCCATTCTGATCACGGGTTTTTATTCGAATTCTCTGGCAGAGCGCGCCAAATCGCTTGGCTTTTGCGATGTACTTGAGAAGCCGGCGATCAACCGACTGCTTCAGGATAAGTTACAGACGACACTCAACGCGGCCTGAGCCTCAGGGCAGCGGTTCGGTCGAAAGTGCGCCCCGCCAAAAAATCCTTTTCTATCAGGAAAACCGCCGCACGCCGCAGGCATTAAACTTGTTAATGCTTGAGGGTGCCGCCCTAGACAGCGACCGCGTGCCGCCCCTCGCTGGAGGCCAAACGCCAGTCAAAACAGCTGGCAACCGTGCGCAGCATCATGCGCGCCTCTTCAGGAACCTCCACAACCGTACCACTGACCGTGCACAGACCGAGAGGCTCGAGTTTACGAGCAGCATCCAGGGCAGGCTCAAGCGCACGCATAGGGGCATGCATCTCTCTGGCCACGTCATTGATGTCTACACGCATTGTAGACATCACAGTCTCGATCGCCCGCGCGCGAACCTTGTCGTCGGCACTTTGCAAAACACCCCGAGAGATCGGAAGAACGCCTCCTTCGACCTGTGCCCGCCAGATCGGTTGAGCCTTGCTTGTCTGGAAAAACCCTCCCGGCAATTCGGAAATGGCAGAAGGTCCCAGACCAATCAATGTCTTGCAGGGATTGTCCGTATAACCTTGGAAGGTACGGCGGATGGTGCCATCCCGTAAAGACTGCGTCAGGGAATCTTCCGGCCGCGCATAATGGTCAAGACCAATGGCAACATACCCCTCGGCTGTGAGCACTTCATGGCCCACACGCGCCTGCTCAAAACGCTCTTCCAGGCCCGGAAGGTCTTCATCGTGGATTGCGCGTTGATGCTTTGCGAACCATGGAACATGCGCGTAACCAAACAGGGAAATCCGATCTGCGCCAACATCAGCCGCATATTTTGCCGCTTCCTTCACGTCTTCGCGCGTCTGCAGGGGCAGACCGTACATCAGATCCATATTGATGCGGCGTATGCCATTCTGGCGAAGATGCGCCAACTTTGCCGTCACCATATGGCGCGGCTGAATACGATTAATCGCTTTCTGCACAGGGCCGCTCAGCGTCTGCACACCCAAGCTTGCGCGGGTGACCCCACAGCTTGCCAATGTCTCGATAAAGGCATCCGTGGTCGTCCGCGGATCAAGTTCGATATCAATCTCGACATCCTTGTCGACGCCAAAGGCCAGCTTGATATGGTTTATGATCTCGCGGAAATCACCACAGTTCAGACTGTTGGGAGACCCGCCCCCAAAATGCAAATGACGCATATCAGCATGGGCGGGCAGATGGTTCCGCCATACGTCGATCTCCTTCATCAGGACATCGACGAAACTAGAGACGCGGCGATACCCGTTCGGCACAGTCGTCGCACAGCCGCAATACCAGCAAAGCTTCTCACAGAAAGGCACATGGACATAGACGCCTAGAGACGTCTCCGATGTTATCCGCTCCATTGCCGAGCGGACGGCATAGCCATCCGGCATAGTGCTGAAATCAGCCGCCGTGGGATAAGAGGTGTACCGCGGGAGCCGCGCCGTCGCGAGGGATATCCAGTCTTGTCTCATGTCGGTGGAATAGCCGAATACGCACGTCCTGTACGTCAGGGATACTACGTATCCTGCTGCGACATGATTGGTATGATTAGGCGGGCTTTACGACCCGGCAGACGCTGTTGCGAATGACCAGTTCGGTGGGTAGAAGCGGATGGGTCTCACCCTTCAATTCATTTCGCAACACGCCACACATCAAGGTCATCGCCACCTCGCCGATACGCTCTGCAGGCTGCATAACCGTCGTCAGTGGCGGTTCGCAATATTTGCCAAACTCGATATTGTCGAAACCGGTAATCGACAGGTCTTCCGGCAAGCGCAGGCCCAGATCCTGGGCCGTTCGGATGGCACCGATAGCAATCTCGTCACTCATCGCCAGTAAAGCCGTTGCATCGCGTCGACGCGACAGCAATCTCTGCGCCGACTGTGCACCACCAGCCAGCGAGTAGGCACCATATTCAACAAGGCCTTCATCCAGCGTCACGCCAAATGCGTTCATGGCGGCACGAAACCCCTCGAGGCGGTGCTGAGTGACAAGCCGACCCTTGATTCCCGCCAGGACGCCAATCTTGCGATGCCCAAGGGACAGCAAATAATTGGCCATGGATTCCGCAGCCGCCTGATTGTTGATTGTAACTGTGGGGTAGGACTCATCAAGCCCTGTGCCGATGGCATGGACAAATGGGATCGTGCATTTCTCCGCATCGCGATGCAGCCAGCGCAAGGCCCGCTCCCCCAGCTGGATCACGCCATCCGCGCGATAGGTTTCCACCATCTCAATACCGGCAGCCTCAACATCCTTGTTGTCTTTCGTATCAATGACGAGGAGGTTGTAGCCATTGTCCGCAGCAATACGCTCAATTCCCGAAACAACCCGTGCGAACAGGACGTTGGCGATGTCCGGAACCATGACGAGAACTGTATTCGTACGCTTCACGCGGAAGAGCTGCGCCAGGGAACTCGGCTTGTAATTCAATTCCTCAGCCGCAGCGAGAACCTTCTTCAAGGTCTCCGCAGACAGCTTTCCAGGGTCAGAAAAGGCACGTGAAACCGTCGCAGGTGAAACGCCAGCCAGCTTGGACACATCCCTGATCTGGGCCATTCAGCTCTCCTTTCCACTACCTGCTCCTGACTGACATACAGAATACCGTCTTGAACAGCATAATATACTCCTAAACATATTCAGGACTTGCAATGAAACCGTTTACATAACAGGATGACATCCATTAATGGGGTAAAATATTTCGCCTGAACAGCATAAGTTCAGCAGGGAGGGAAAGATGATCCAAACTGGATTGCGGCCAGCCGCAGCCGCCGAACAGGGCTGTAGCGCATGACCCTTCACCCCATCGATCTGACGATTATCGCAGTCTATATTGGCGTAACCCTGCTGATAGGCTTCTGGATTTCCAGCCGGGCCTCCAAGGGTCTTCGTAGCTATTTTCTGGGCGGAAACCGTCTGCCCTGGTACGCACTCGGCCTGTCCAACGCGTCAGGCATGTTTGATGTCGCGGGCACAATGTGGCTCGTCTCCATCCTTTTCATTTATGGCCTGAAAAGCGTCTGGATTCCCTGGCTGTGGCCTGTCTTCAACCAAATCTTCCTGATGGTCTTCATGTCGATCTGGATGCGCCGATCCGGCGCGATGACCGGAGCAGAATGGATTACCTTCCGCTTCGGAGATGGTCCCGCCGCCCGTCTCAGCCACTTGATCATCGTGCTGTTCGCCCTGATCATGGTGCTAGCTTATATGGCCTATGGCTTTCTCGGAATCGGCAAACTGGTCGCCCAGTTTGTGCCCTTCAGCCTGGCGGAATTGCTGAGCCTTCATGTATTCCTGCCAGAGCAGCTGCAGTCCGCCAGCCTGAGCGGTGATCTTCTGGTCCAGCGCGAAGCCGCCATGGCCGCTCTCAATGAAAAGGCCTATGGCGCATTCATTGTCTTCCTGACAGCGCTCTATGTGATCAAAGGCGGCATGTACTCCGTTGTCTTCACGGAGGTCCTGCAATTCATGGTCATGACCATTGCCAGTATCGGCATTGCCGTGATCGCCATCATGCATGTGTCGCCAGAGACGCTGCAAGCCGCGATCCCGGATGGGTGGACCAATCCGTTCTTTGGATGGGAACTCGGGCTCGACTGGTCCGACCTCCTGCCCTCCGCCAATGAAAAGATCGCGCATGAAGGCTATTCTCTCTTCACCATCTTCTTCATGCTGGTGCTTCTGAAAGGGATCTTCACGTCTCTGGCCGGCCCCGCCCCCAATTACGACATGCAGCGGATTCTTTCGGCGCGCACCCCCATTGAAGCTGCAAAGATGAGCGCACTTGTCAGCCTGGTGCTGAACGTTCCGCGTTATTTGCTGATTGCTGGCCTTACGGTTCTGGCGCTGGTCTATTTCAGTCCGGAATTGCGAAGCATGGGGACGGACGCAGACTATGAAGCGATCCTGCCATTTGCCTTGCGCGAATTTGTGCCGGTGGGCCTGCTGGGCCTGACTCTGGCCGGATTGCTGGCAGCATTCATGTCCAGCTTCGCTGCGCCCCTGAATGCTGCGCCCGCCTATGTCGTAAATGACATTTACCGCAAATACATCCGTCCTGACGCATCGGAGAAGACCTATCTGCGCATCAGCTATCTGGTGTCTGCCATCTTTGTTGTCGTCGGCACACTTTTTGGCATTTTCCTGACGAGTATCGACAATTTTGTGAACTGGATCACGGCCGGCCTGTATGGCGGCTACACCGCCGCAAATGTCGTCAAATGGTATTGGTGGCGAATGAATGGCTACGGCTATTTCTGGGGCATGCTGACTGGTATCGTCTTTGCCCTGCTGATTGGCATGCCGCAGGTCGACATCAATCCACTACAAGCCTTTCCCTTCTTCTTCCTTGCCTGCCTGGTAGCGGTGATCGCCGGATCTCTGCTGACGAAACCGACAGAGATGGAGACACTGGAAACATTCTACATCCGCACACGGCCCTGGGGTTTCTGGAAGCCCGTCAGAGACTCCCTTGCCGCCAAAGGCACACCCGTGGAAGAGAACAAGGATTTTGCACGTGACATGATCAACGTCACGGTCGGTATTATCTGGCAGACCGCGCTGATCTGCGTTCCCATATTCTTGGTGATACGCGACTGGCCGAAATTCCTGATTGCCCTGGTCATAGCCATCGCAACGTCCGTGTTCCTGAAGATCTACTGGTACGACAATATGCGCGACTATCCTGAGGGATATACTACGCCGGAAACAGCCTCATGACGTTACGGACATACCCTTCAGGGGACGCAACCTCTGCGACGCAATCACCGACTACCGATCTGAATTTGGACATCTGGCCCAAGGCACGCAGCCCGCTTGCCCAGGATCCGGAAACAGAAGCGCGCATAGGGGAAATCCTCTCGCGTATGTCGCCTGAACAGAAAATTGGTCAGATCCTGCAGGCCGATATCGCCTCGGTCACACCGGAGGAGGTCAGCCAATATCACATTGGCTCTATCCTGAATGGTGGAAACTCATCCCCGGGTGGCAAGATGAGGGCCCCGCCATCAGAATGGCTTGCCCTGGCAGATGCCTTTTGGGAGGCTTCCATGCAGCCAGACGGGCCTCAGATCCCGGTCATGTGGGGTACAGATGCCGTACACGGTCATAATAATTTGACCGGTGCCACCATTTTCCCGCACAACATCAATCTCGGTGCCGCGCGAGACGCAAACCTTGTTGAACACATCGGCTCCGCCACCGCGATGGAAGTGCGCGCGACGGGAATGGACTGGACTTTCGCCCCCACCCTTGCCGTAACGCGTGACGACCGATGGGGCCGAAGCTATGAATCCTATTCGGAATCTCCTGATCTGGTTGCAGAGCTTGGCGCAGCCATGGTGCGCGGCCTTCAAGGGCGACCCAACACCCCTCAATTTCTTGATGCGGATCATGTTATTGCAACTGCCAAACACTTCATTGGCGATGGAGGCACACAGGACGGACGAGACCAGGGCGAGACAATCGCGACTCAAGAAGAACTACGCGATCTTCATTCCGCCGGATATTATACGGCTATAGGGGAAGGCATCCTCAGCATCATGGCGTCATTTTCAAGCTGGAAAGGCCAGAAGATGCATGGTCATAAAGGCTTTCTGACTCATCTCCTGAAAGAGCATTGGGCATTTGACGGACTTGTTGTTGGGGACTGGAACGGACACGGACAAATCCCTGGTACATCTACAACAAATTGTCCGGACGCCCTGAATGCAGGCCTTGATATGTACATGGCGCCTGATAGCTGGAAGGGACTTCACGCATCACTTCTGAATCAACTGCAGCAAGGTATTATCTGGCAGGACCGGCTGGATGATGCCGTAAAACGTGTACTGCGCCTTAAGTTCAGGGCCCGGCTTTTCACTCAGCCGAAACCCAGCGAACGTATGCATGCTGGTGACTATGCCTTGATAGGCTGCCAGAAACATCGTGACCTCGCGGCCGAAGCCGCGCGCAAGTCAGCAGTGCTTCTGAAGAATGCCAACCGTGCGCTTCCGCTTTCGCCCCATCAGAACATACTCGTTGCTGGCAAAGCAGCAGATGATCTGGGCATGTTATGCGGCGGCTGGACACTGTCCTGGCAGGGAGAAGGCGTCCGCAAGGCTGATTACCCACATGCCGAAACCCTGCTGCAGGGTATAAGGCGGATGGCAGAGGCAAATGGTGGCAGCGTCGAATATGCACCAGACGGCATTTATCAGCGTACACCAGACGTTGCGATCTATGTCTTTGGAGAAAAGCCCTATGCAGAGTTTCGCGGAGACCTGACAACGCTGGATTTTAAGCCGGGCGAGAGAGCAGACCTGCAAGCCATTCAGCGGCTTAAGCAAGCCGGGATACCTGTCATCACGATCTTCCTCTCTGGACGTCCTCTTTGGGTGAATCCCGAACTCAACCATTCTGACGCATTCATTGCTGCCTTTCTTCCCGGTTCGCAATCCGGCGCGATCGCCGACCTGCTCTTTCGGCAAGAGAATCCTTCTGCAGACCTGGACTTCACCGGGAAACTGCCTTTCTCATGGCCCGAGCATGCAGACCAGTACATGTTGAACCAAGGGGATACGGATTATCAGCCCCTCTTTCCGTACGGCTTCGGCCTATCCCTGCAGGATACTTGTACGCTAGGACAGTTGCACGAAAACAGCCTCGCCACAGAGCCAGACCATGGGACAATATTTGACCATGGCGCACCCCAAGGAAGCTGGGAAATCCTCCTGACGGATCCGTCAGGCCATGCGACCTGGAGAGGGCGAAGTCTCGCCTCGCCAGCCGCGGAGATTCATGCGCAGCCTGCCGACCTCGGACAACAGGAGAACGCCATTCGCGTTGGCTGGGTCCATACAAACACGGCGACTTTGACGTTCCTTCATCCCCCGCTCGACATGACACGGGAGGCCAATGCGGATTTTTATCTTAAACTGGTGCTCGCGAATGTGCCGGATGATATTTCTGGTACCCAGATGTCTGTAATCTCGGGAAGCGGCCGGGTACGCATGGGCGACTTGCTGGATATGCACCGGCAGGAAGAAACAGATCAGACACTGACCGTTACAATTCCGCTCAAGAAATTTGCATCCGTAGGTGCAGATTTAACAAGTCTAAAGGGAATTGAATTTTGGAAGTCTGAGGCAGGGCAGATTGTCGTCTCCCACATAGGCATCTCGACGCTGTGACGAGATGATACGCTAATCCTCTGCGAGAGGTTTACGTTTCTGGCGGAAGACAAATTTCAGCAGACGGGAATCCGATCCAGACAGATCATCCCTGTCTGCCAGGAATTTCCCGAAGCTCTCCAGTCCCTGCACATTGTCTGACACGACTTTTGCCGCAATGAGCAGAGGCGTCGAGAGCAGCATACCCATGAAGGACCACACCCAGGCCCAAAGGGCAAATGAGATGAAGATGACGACAGCGTTGAGCTTCAGCCTACGCCCGACAAGGATTGGCGTCAGGAACTGCCCCTCCAATGTATTGATCGCCCAATACAGAAAGGCGGGTAGTATGCCAGCAAGAACACCATCAAATGTGACAAGGCCCGTGACGAGGGTAACCGCGATACCGCCTATCGAGCCAATATATGGAATATAGTTGAGCAGGAAGGCTCCTAGCCCAAACAATAGCGGGTTTGGCATCCCCAACGCCCACATGCTCAGGCCAATCACCAACCCGAGAATGGCATTTATGGTACTGATGGTGAAGAAATAAACCGATAGCTGACTTTCAATCGTCCGCGCTGCATCAAGCGCCCGCCGTTTGTCCTTTAGCGTCGGCATCACCTGCACCAGCTTCTCGTAGAACATGTCGCCAGATGCAAGCAGGAAGAAGCTCAAGGTAAGCGCTACAACGATCTGGCTGATAATGGCTGGCGTTGCGTGAGTCATGACTTTGACAAAGCCGGGCTCACTGATCGTAACAGCTTGCGGTCCTTCCTGTTTGGTCATGGCCTCAATCTGGCTTCCAGCCTCCAGCACAGGCTCGATGGTACCAAAAAGGCCACTCAATTCTTGACGAACCTTCTTCGCGAAGGTTGGTGCATCGCTCAGATACTTCTGGACTCCCTCTGACAGGAAATAGAAAAGGATGGAGAGAATTATCAGCAAGCCAATCATCAGAATGGCCGCAGCCAGCCCCGGTGGCACCCCTAAGCCACCAAGTCCCCTCCGCAAAGGGCTAAGCGTAAGGGCCAGAATGAAAGCGGCAATGATAGGCACAAAGACACCCTGAGCAACGCTCAGGGTGCCAATCGCCAAGATCCAGAATATTCCGGTTATTGCCCAGTTTCGGACAACTCCCTTCTTATCCACGCCCGCAATATTGGATGCAGATGTGTCGTCCACCCGCTTCCTTTAGGCCTTTCGGCCGCGCCCCACGAGCAGGGAGATCAAGAACAGAACAACAAAGATCAGGGCAAGGATTTTCGCGATGCCCGCAGACGCGCCAGCAATGCCGCCAAAACCAAGAACAGCGGCGACGAGGGCGATAACAAGAAATATGATAGCAATTCTTAACATGGTTTCCTCCATTATTTGCAAAGCAATGTCTGTAAACCCTGTTCGTTCCCGCCCTTGATTAATAAAAAAGGGGCACCGCGCCAGCAGTACCCCTTTTTTCAGGACTGTTAGCCTGATCACATAACATTTCGTCCGCGTACGGCACGCGCTACGAAGGACAGCACGAGAAGCACCAAGAATACAAAGAACAGAATCTTGGCAATACCTGCGGAAGCACCCGCGATACCACCAAAACCAAGAACGGCGGCCACAAGGGCCAGGATAAAGAATGCAATTGCCCAACCGAGCATGACGGAATCTCCTTCAAATTCATGTTGATCGGCTGTATCAACCGACACGCATACTAACTCTCCAAAAAGTGGTTAGGTTCCTTCGATTTTTTTGCGGAACTCAAATGTGCATCAAGCGTTGGTAAGCAGCAATCAGCAAGAAGGATTATGCCATGAAAAATACATTGAAAGTTGCAAGCCTTGGCGCTATCGCCATTTTCCTTACAGCCTGCAATACGGTTGAGGGTGTTGGCAAAGATGTCGAAGCCAGCGGTGATGTGATTCAGGATGCCTCCAACGACGTTGAAGAAGATATCAAGGACTAAGTTCTTAGCCTTTTGAAACCACGAAAAGCGCGCCCTTCCGGCGCGCTTTTTTTAACACCTGGTCAGCTCGGAATGAGATTTGATCAGTGTAAAGCCGTCCCCCATCTCGATGAGATATGCCGGACAGGCATCTGTCGCGATCCGCAGGATCCGCTTGCCACCCCGCACTTCCCGAATGTCATGAGTATAGACGGCTATGACCTTCCCCCTGTGCCAGGTTCCCGCCACATGCCATTCTACACGGGATCCTTTGGGAATGCTCACACGGGTTGCCTATGAATGTGTATAACCTATCAGTTTGACCCGCGGCTGGGCCTTGCCCCGCAACAAATCGCGATGCTTCAGCAGACATGTCCAAACCTGGCCAATCCCTATGATCAGCACTGAGATGATAACTGGAATGCGATGAGGGCCACTCAAACGCCTTATGACATAAGACAGGGATTGGGACGCCTGTTGGCGGGAGGATTTGACGCGCTTATGTATGGGTTTGATTAGCATGAAGTGAGAACGCACATTCTAGGTATGGGTTCCCGGGCTTGCTGCGCCCCTTCTTCAGGAACGATTTCTGACTGTATGCGTTTCGTAGACTAGACCCATAAAGGAGCCGATCATGAAACCTCATTTTATTGTAGCGTCACTGTTCAGCATCGGGCTTATAACAGCCTGCAATCAGGCCGAAGAGCCTGCAGATGTCGAGGTTACAATCGAAGAACCGGATACGATCTCAGAAAATCTGGACGATGCTGGTCAGGCCATTGAAGAGAGTGCTGAAGAGGCGAGCGATGAAATTGAAGACGCCGCAGAAGATGCCAGCGCCGCAATGAATGAAGCCGGCGAGTCCATGACGGAAACCACCGACACACCGAACTAGAGCTTGATCAATACAGCAGAACAGACCCCGGCCTATTTATTCACAGGACCGGGGTTTTCCTTTTCCCGATTTCACATGCTCATGACGAGACGATGTTTACACCCTTGACCAGGGTTAGTTTCTGTAGAGAATTCTGCAGACAGCTGGCGCGCGAATGCCATCATCAGCTTGGAGCCAAGACCGGAACTGTGGGCTTCAGCATCATAGCCTAGGCCACTGTCAGCGATCTCCAGGATCACATTATCCTGCTCTGTTGCCAGCGTTACAGATACCTCGCCACCATCATCACCAAAGGCATATTTCATCGCATTGGTAACGGCTTCCACGATGAACAGAGCCATCGGAATCGCATCATCCGCATCCCGCTGAATATCCTCATAGGACTGAACCAGACGGATCCCGGCTTCTGTCATACCCAGCGCGTCAGCAAGATGGTTCAGTAGGCCGGTCAGGAAGGGCCGCATATCCACGCTTTCGAGACGCTCATTCTGGTAGAGTGTCTGGTGCACAATCGCGAGCGCATCAATCCTGTGCCGTGTTGCCGAAATTGCCTCCTTGGCCTGAGGGTCTCTCAGCTGCCTGCCCTGCAGGTTCAGGAAACTCGTCACGATCTGGAGATTGTTTTTCACCCGGTGGTGAATCTCTTTCACTGCGGCGTCACGGGTAGCGATCGCTTCCTTAAGCTCCTGGTCTCGGTGATCAATATCCTGAGCCATGACCTCCATGGCGCGTGCCAAGCTGGAGATTTCCGCTGGCGCATCCGTAAAGGAATTTCCCGCCTTGAACTGATACCGGCCAGCACCATAAATTCGTACTGTTCGCGTCAGACGCGAGATCCATCTCAGAACCAGTCCATCAATTGCCATCCATGCGGCCAGTAGTGTCACGGCAAAAGCCAGCAAGGGGAGGCCGAAAGAGGTTGCCGGCCTTACGACGATATCATTCCAGATACCATAGGATGGGCGCGAGATAACGGCATAGATATTTGTCGTCCCGACAGGCTTCAGAACGACATCCAGATTATAGCCCTTATTCCGATCCATACGGAAAAGCTGTGCATCGCCTGTTGTCTTTACGGCTTCAATCCATTCTTCAGGGATCGGCCCGACCAGCGGCTCGCCAAACACGCGGCCGTCCTGATCGGCTAGAGAGACCTGCACACCATCGGGCAGGAACTCCGCGCGCATCAGCTCGGCAAGTTTATCAGCCCTGATGGCGAACGTGTTCACGCCCTTGAACTCTCCCGCAGGCCCCTCGACGCGCCGGCTGATCGTGAACAGCCAGGCATTGGAAGCATTCCCGAAAAAGGCGTCGCTTCTAAGTGTCACATCACCGCCAGCTCTCAACCGGTCGTGAATAAGCCTTGTTTCACGCGTAGGCACGGGTTTGCCCACCGCGGCACATTTGAGAGTACTGTCAGGCCCATAAGAGGCCACATTGGACAAGGCCGGAAGATATTCGATCAGCTCATTATAAGTGCCGCTGCACTGGCCCGCAGCGATGCGGGACTCATACAGGGAAATCAGCAGTTCTGCTTCCTTGAGAGACTGCCCTGCCCCGTCAATCGCGGCGTCTGCGGCAAGAACCAGCGTCTTGCGCTGGTCCTCACGCACATCGCGCGCGTCAATATAAGCCTTGAAAGCCGATAGCAGCAGAACGGGCGTCAGCGCAGCCGCGAGGGTCAGGACAAGCTTGTTCCGTAATGGGGCCGCATTTGGGGTATCCGGCACATCGGGCCGGCCATCCTTCTTATCCGACACCGGCTATTGTGTCCGCCTGCTGCATGATGTCCTCGAAAGCCTCTCCAGCTGTCATACCTTCATCATCACTGTAGCCTGCAGAGTTGGTGTCAAGTATTTCTGCGACGGCTTTGCGGGCACGGGACACGCGACTTTTGATGGTTCCGACAGCCACACTGCAGATTTCCGCAGCTTCTTCATAGGCCATACCGCCCGCACCGACCAGGATCAGGGCTTCCCTCTGGTCAATCGGAAGCATGGCAAGCGCGTTACGCATCGCCAGAAGGTCCAGACCATCAGCAGGATTGTTATTGGCAATCAGAGTCGCCTCGGCCACTTCCGGATCAAGGGGCGTGCGACGCCAGGACCGGCGCTTTTCGGAATAGAATACGTTTCTAAGGATGGTGAAGGCCCACGCCTTCATGTTCGTCCCCGCCTGAAAACTCTCCCGCGCATTCCATGCCTTGAGCATGGCATCCTGCGCCAGATCGTCGGCGAGCGTGGCATCCCCACACAAGCTGCGCGCAAACGCCCGCAAATGCGGGATCAGGCCAGCAAGCTCACGCTTGAAATCATTATCGCTGAGCTTTTCAATCTTGTCTGTCATGGCAGCCCCCTCAGGATTTATCTGAGGATTTGGCAGTCCGGGCATGATCTGCCTCTTCGAGAAGTCGAAGAAACTCATCCGGAATGTCTTCCTGGGCGACCTCGTCATAAACTCTCCGCAGCTGTTCACCTATGCGCTGCGTACGCCGTTTAGTGCCGAGGTCAGCCGAAACGGATTTTGATTTCCCGCTCTTGCTCATATCGCCTGATCTAACCTGATTCACTGCATAATACCTATTCTAGTGTCTGATATAGAAACTTATGCAGGCAAGAAAGGTTCCACAGAGGTTGAGAAAATTTCTCACCGCATGGAACTTTTCCCGAGCTCACGATTTAGTAATGCGTACCCAAAAGAGAGGTTCCCAATGAGTCTGGTTAAATCCTTTGCCCCTCATCTGCCATTCCTTCGCAGGTATGCGCGCGCCCTTACGGGCAGTCAGGAGAGTGGGGACGCATATATCCGGGCCTCCCTCCAAGCTCTTGCCGAAAACCCGGAAGCCGTTGAAGATACAGAAGATTCTCGGCTTTCTCTCTACCGTTTCTTCCACGTGATCTGGGGAACGACCGGCGCCCAGCTTGAAGGCGAGCGTTCCGGGCAGGCAGACCCTGCCGACAAAAGACTACAAGCCCTGGCCCCGATTCAGCGGCAGGCATTTTTGCTGACCGCCCTTGAGGGATTCACGGCTGCAGAAGCTTCAAAAATTCTTGGTATCACCGAAGAAGAGCATCGCCTTCTGGAACAGGAAGCCCAACGAGAAATCGAGGATGAACTGGCTACGAAAGTTCTGATTATCGAAGACGAGCCAATTATTGCGGCAGATCTGGAAAGTCTGGTTGAAGATCTTGGCCACACCGTGACCGGTATTGCCACGACGCACCGCGAGGCGCTTCGTCTGTTCGGCGCCAACCCGCCCGGCTTGGTCCTCTGTGATATCCAGCTGGCAGACGGATCTTCCGGCATTGACGCAGCACACGACATTCTGGCTGACCATGATGTTCCCATCATCTTCATCACGGCCTTCCCGGAGCGCTTGCTGACCGGTGAAAGACCGGAACCGACATATCTCATTCCCAAGCCCTTTCAGGAAAATACGGTCAAGGCCGCCATTGGGCAGGCCCTGTTCTTCCACCCGGCTACAGGTGCGCGGATCGACGCATAAGCTCAGCCCTTCAGGGCATCTAATTCTAAAATAAAAAGCCGCGCAGACCTGATGGACTTGCGCGGCTTCTTCATGTTTGGCGGCTTTGTAAGCTCAGCCCATATTCTGGACCAGTGCCACAACGACAATGCCCAAAACGGCGACAGCTATACCGATCCCAAGTATTTTTACCAGCCCCACCCGGCGCCCTTGTCGAGCTTCCTTGGGAGTGACATCCTGTTCGTGTACGGTTTTGTTCATTTTGTGTCTCCTTGACAACTCATGTTTCAGGAATCCCGCGAACGTGGCGGGCGCAGTGTTGACGCGGTAAGGCCCTGATGACTGCTGCTGCCATTTCCATTATGAGCAACGTGTCCGCTCATCCCGCCGCCACCATTAAGGAGATCCAGGCGCCGCATGTGCAAATAGTCCATGTCAAAATGTGACTGCCGGGCCAACTTTTCTGCATCGAGAATTTTTATTCGACCGCGCGCCTCTTCGATCAGGCCTGCGCGGCGAAGTGCGGACATTGTTCTAGAAACATGCACCGGGGTCAGACCAAGTGCATCAGCTAGGTCGGTTCGCGTTAACGGCAAGGGCATGACATCATTGTTTGACCCTATAGCCGCCTGAAGACGACGCTGCAGCTCCAGAAGAAGATGCCCAATCCGTTCACGGGCAGATCTACGGCCTACACGGACAATTTGTTCGCGTAGGATGGATTCTTCCTGCACGGCGGACCACCAGAAGGCAGAGGCAAGTGGCCCGCTCTTCTTCAGCATATAAATAAATTCATCGGCCTCAATACGCAATGTAACAGTGCGATTTACGGCTGTCACACCATGGTCAGCCTCGAGACCGGCGAGTACCTGCAGGTCAAATACATCGCCCGGAAGCATGAAGTTTACAATTTGCCGGCGGCCATCTTCCAATGTACGATGCCGGACCGCCCAACCTTCCGTGAGAAGAAAAACATGTTTTGGACGCTGACCCACACGGATCAGGTCATCCCCCGCCTCATAAGCTTTTTTCTGAGTCTGGAGCTTTTCAAACTCGCTCCAGATAACATCATCCAGCGTTACGTATTGGGATAGTCTGTTTCGAAATACCTGCATGGCCTGAAAACGTCCGAACCCTGGATTCGTTCCACACCATCAGGGAACTTCCTTGCCGGTTCTGCGTTACACTAGGGAATCTTGAAACAGGAGACTCCTAATGACGGGTAAGACTGAAACCATTCTCAAAGCCGAAGCCGAAAGCGATTATGCTGCGCTGAAAGATGACATTGCCATGCTGCGCGGTGACCTCAAAAGCATTATCGAAGATGTTCGCGGCTTGGCCAAAGTGAAGGCGCAGGACGGCTTGGAAAAGGGTAAGGATCTGGCCGACAAGGCTGGCACCCAGTTCAAGGAAACCCGCTCTGAGGTCGAAACCCAGATTCGCGACAATCCTCTTGCCGCTGTGGGTATTGCCTTTGGCGCAGGCCTCATCATCGCGATGATGAGGGGCAAATAATAATATGGATGCCACAAAGGGGCGGCTCTTGGCGGCAGCCATAGGAATCCTGTGTGGATTTTGCGGCATTCTCGCCTTAATGACAGCAGGGGTGCTGGCCTTGACTGCGGTCATAGGCATGACCGCAGCATGTTTTCTTGTGTCATCCATCCTGATGCTGATTTCTGTCATCATGATGTATCTGTTCCTGAAGCCATACCGGCCCTCTTCGGAAGAGATTGATGATCTGGAAGACAGCACGGCTGGAGCCCTGGCAGATCTGCCTTTCGATACACTCAAAAAGCTGGTCGAAAAATATCCCGTCTCTGTCACAGCCGGGGCTCTGATTCTTGGCTACACATTGGTACGCGACCCCAAAACGGCCACGCGGCATGCTCAGAGGCTCCTTATGGGCCTCCTATAATTCTTCCCCGGCGGTGCCTTGAGAGGCGACAAAGCCGCCGGCATTTCCTATATATGTGGCATGAGATCTGTCCTGCTTATTGCATCTGCGGTCGGTGCTGGACTGGCACTTGGTCGCAAATATCTGGAGCGCGGCGTTACCGCGCAAAAGGGCAAGGCTATTCAGGATGCCGCGATTGAGACGCGCCGACGCGTCAAGCGCCATGCTCAAGAGTTCCTCCGCAAGAGTTTTCGGCGTTTTGCCATCGCGACGGGATGCAAACTCGCCATCCTTGCGGTCCTGTGGGGTGTCTATCATGCACAATTGATCGAGCGGGAAGGATTCGCCCTTCTGACGGGCACCACCTTGGCGCTATTCCTGTTGCGGGATATGTGGATCAGCTGGCCTTTTGTCCGGCTTGGGGCCGCAGAACTTTCAAAATATGGCTGGCGTCCTCGCCGCGCCCTCAGTGAAGTTGTGGCGGCCCGCGTCTTTCAGGAAGTTCTGACTGAAGCGCGCGCTACGCGGACATCCCGCTCTACAAAGATTGTTCTGATGCTTGCAGGGCAGAGCCATGAGGGGGTCCATCTGGAAATCGCAACCGCCGTAGCCGCGATTGCGCGGGACACTACCTGGAATGATCTGCGGCCATTCCTTATCTCTGCAGGCATAAAAACGGCTGCACTTACAGTGATTTACTCTCTAAGTGTCTTTTTCCTGATGGCATGACCGGCCTCAGGCCGCACGCGCCATAAGTATTTCAGCGTGCTGAACCAGCCGATGCATTTGCGGCATGTTGCGGACATCGGGCACATCCCGGCGCGATGAGAGCTGAGTCACCCCAGTCAAACCGTCCATAAGGATTGCGCGGGCCCGGCTTACGCGGCTTTTGATCGTTCCTGCAGAACAGCCCATGACCTCACCGGCCTCTTCATATGTCAGCCCAGCACCCAGAACGAGAATGATTGCGTCACGCTGCTTCACCGGCAGGGCATAGATTTCCTGAATTGCACGCGAGGCATCATTTACCGTCTCTGCGGCGCAATGGTCGACCAGTGTATCCTCGAGATAGCCATGCTCGACATCGACAGTACGCCAAGAGCGGCGACAATGCTGCAGATACTCATTCCGAACAATTCGTAGAATCCACGGACGCATGCTGGCGGTACGATCAAACGTGTCCGCCGCTGCCCAGGCTTTCAGGCAGGCGGACTGAACAATGTCATCGGCCAGAGTCGCATCATGGCAGAGACTTCGCGCAAAGGCGCGCATTTGCGGAAGCATCGCTTCCAGTTCATCAACAAAAGACCAGTTGTCTACAGAACAGTCATCGCTATTGCACATGATATCTTGTCCCCCGGTTGTTTCATCAACCAAACCACCTCGCCCTTAATGGGCATCCATTGAGAGGCATCGCTGCCTCAGATACGGCAGGGAAATTCTGTCCCTGCTGAAGCCCTGGGTGGAAATGTGTATTTTCTTCCAGGCCTGCAGCGCTATGCGCCCGAGAGAGAAAGCGCCCTCTTTTTGCCATGCTGTTTTTGGAAGAAACACACTCTCCACATTCACTTTTTTGTTTTATCTTTCAGCATGATCACAGTTTCAGGTTAACGAACCGCGAATGCTGATCCCAAGACTTGAACGATGCCATAACCATCGCGGGGCCTATTATGCCATTGCACGAACACCTTCAGGCCCTTTTACCATCTTTGCGGCGCTATGCCCGCTCTCTTACCGGCAAACAAAGTGAAGGAGATCAGCTGGTTGAAGACCTTCTGAATCAACTTCTCGAAGATAAGCTGGACCTAAACCATAGCGCCAATTCGCGCCCCGCCTTTTACAAGGCCCTTGGGGATTTGGTGGACGCCCAGATCGAGGCGAGCGACATCCTGCCGGAGTATCTGCGCCTCGCAAATACAACAGATCGCCGGGCACTATTGCTGACCTCAGTCGAGACTTTCTCGGATGAAGAAGTGGCCGAAGCACTGGATATTGAGGCAGATAGCGTTCAAGCCCGCGTCAGGAATGCGACGGAGGAGCTTTTGTCTTCTCTCATCACAACGGCCATGGTCATCGAGGACGAACCTTTTATCGCCTATGATCTGGCTACTACACTGCGGGAACTAGGACATGCCGTTCCCGCAACCGCTAACACGCATGCGCAGGCGGTTGCCCTTGCCAAAATGCACAAGCCTTCCCTTATCCTCGCAGACCTGCGTCTGGCTGATGAGAGTTCAGGCCTGGAAGCAGTGGAAGAAATTCAGGAATTCTGTAACGCACAAGTCGTCTTCATTACGGCCTATCCGGAGCAATTGCTGACTGGGGACAAGCCGGAACCGGCCTTTCTCATCCCGAAGCCCTTCAAGGCGAAAACGGTTACAGCCGTTGTGTGCCAAGCTTTGCTTATGCACCAGATGGCCCGGTAAGCCGACTATCCTGATCCGAATCAGCGGGTCGGGACAGGATGCTCCCCGGAATAGTCGTAGAAGCCCTTGCCGACCTTCTTGCCGACCCAACCAGCCTCAACATATTTCACCAGCAGCGGACACGGGCGGTATTTGGTATCTGCCAGGCCATCATGCAGAACCTGCATGATCGAAAGACATGTATCCAATCCGATAAAGTCTGCGAGGGTGAGCGGTCCCATAGGATGGTTCGCGCCAAGACGCATGGCTGTGTCGATGCTTTCAACCGTACCAACGCCTTCATACAGCGCATAGACGGCCTCATTTATCATTGGCACAAGAATGCGGTTCACGATGAATGCCGGATAGTCCTCGGCATTTGTCGTGGTCTTCTCCAGCCGGTTGGCAAAATTGATGGCCAGCTCATAGGTTTCCTGGCTCGTCGCCAACCCGCGAATAACTTCCACCAGCTTCATCAGCGGCACTGGGTTCATGAAGTGCAGGCCGATGAATTTCTCTGGCCTATCCGTTACGGAAGCGAGGCGCGTAATCGAGATGGAGGATGTGTTGGTCGCAAGATAGGTTTCCGGCTGCACGATCTCGCAAATAGAGCGGAAAATCTGCTCTTTTACTTCGCGTTTCTCTGTCGCGGCCTCGATCACGAAACCTGCGGCCTCATGCTCCTTGATGACCGTGGTCGGCTTGATGCGTGCCAGAGCAGTCTGCATCTCATCTTTAGTGATGAGGTCACGGCTAACTTGGCGCACCATATTGCGCTCAATCGCTTTCATGCCATGCTGCAGCGCATCTTCGGAGATATCGCTCAGAACAACGTCATATCCTGCGAGAGCGCTTACATGAGCGATCCCGTTGCCCATCTGACCCGCGCCAATCACGCCAATTGTCTTCAGGTCTGTCATCTCGCTTTTGCCCCAAGCTTGTTCAAAAAAGACATGTCATATCGTGTTTGTGCAGTGCGTCAAACACAAGTCTATGTCGCAGTCTGGCTATGCACGGATCCCACAATGTGGCTTTGCAAGCACAGGGCTGCGCTCAGCGGCGAAATACGAAAAAGCGGTTCAGGACAAAGTTCGTCGTAAAGGAGCCCGCGACCCCAATTGCGAAATAGATGCTTGCGAGAATACCAAGAGGCGCTTTCCAAGATTCCAGCAGGAAGATCAGGATCACCCGAACGAGACCAGCCAGCAATAATACGGCGAGATTGCTGAGCAATCGATGACGCGAGACCTGTGATTCACTGCTCCTGAAGGTCCAGAACTCATGCACAAAATAGAACACAAAGCCGACCAGTATGAAGGAGGCTGCGGCAGCCAGGCTGAGATTCACATGCGTCAGATGAAACAGCGACAGGGTAAGGACATAATCCACACCCAGCGCGCATAGACTCGCTAAGAAGTATCTCAGCCCCGTATTTCTGGTAAGGGAGAAGCTTGGCTGTTTATCCGTCATGGCCTGTTGCCCCTGATTCAAAAGACCATCCGGCGGCGATCAGTAATGGTCCTTGCGGTAAGACGAAGCGGCCAGATAAGCGAGACGCCGGACTTCAGTGCGACCTCTGGAAAGCGTGTCCAGCGTCAGCCCGACTGACAGCGACAGCATGGAAATGCCAAAGATGCCCATGGCCACAAAAAGCGTCGGGAAGCGCGGCACCAGACCGGTCTCGACATACGTTATCAAGATCGGAATGATCAGGATACTCGCCATGAGAAACAGCAGGGCCGCAACGGTAGAGAAGAATTCCAGCGGCTTCTCATCGCGGACGAGTCGGCTGATCATCCGAAGTATACGTATGCCATCCCGCACCGTACTCAGCTTGCTGGCAGACCCTTCGGGACGCGCGCGATAAGCCGTATCCATTTCAATGACAGGCAATTGAAGCCGCAGGGAATGCACGCATAATTCCGTTTCGATCTCGAAGCCATTCGAAAGCGCCGGAAAGCTTTTGACGAATTGTCGGCTCATCACCCGGTAGCCTGACAGCATGTCACGGAACCGGTCGCCAAAGCTCATTCTGACAAGTCCAGTCAGCATCCAGTTTCCGAACTTATGCCCGAACCGATACGCGTCCTCATGTTCGCTGACCCGCGCGCCGCTGACCATGGCCAGACGGTCCTCTACCAATCGGGAGATCATGCGCGGAGCTGCCTCGGCATCATACGTCGCATCGCCATCGGCCATGACATAAATGTCTGCCTCGACATCGCTGAACAAGCGGCGGACCGCATTGCCTTTACCCTGGTAGGATTCGTGGAGAACAACAGCACCAGCTGCGCGGGCAATCTCGGCGGTCCGGTCTGAGGAGTTATTATCACAGACGAATATGTCCGCCTGAGGCAGCGCTGCGCGGAATTCCTGCACGACCTGCGCGATCGATGCCTCTTCATTGTAGCATGGAAGAATAATGGCAATCTTCAGGTCCTGCAGACCTAAAGTGTCGACTGTTCCGGCATCTGCGGGCACAGATCGCAAAAATGACTTGGCCATGTATCCACCTCGATCAGCTCTTCAGTCAGGCAAACAGCATGAGACTATCTGCTCTGAGCCCCAGACATTACGGCCTGTATAGCAAACTGACCTTAACAAAACGGAATACAGGCCACTTTCGGTTATCTTTCGCTCCAGTCCTGATGGCCGCATCGATGCTTGCACAACGGAAAGGCCCCCGGCGCATAATGCGCCGGGGGCCTTCAATGATAGACACGATGCTTTATCGGATCAGAGCGCTTCGGTCAGCTCCGGAACGGCATTGAACAGGTCCGCGACCAGCCCGTAATCGGCAACCTGGAAGATTGGGGCCTCTTCGTCCTTGTTGATCGCAACAATGATCTTGGAGTCCTTCATGCCAGCCAAGTGCTGGATAGCGCCGGAAATACCGATAGCCACATACAGCTCAGGCGCAACAATCTTGCCGGTCTGGCCAACCTGATAATCGTTCGGGGCATAGCCAGCATCAACGGCGGCGCGGGAGGCGCCAACGGCGGCTTCCAGCTTGTCGGCCAGCGGCACGATCAGACGGTCGAACTCTTCCTTGGAGCCGAGCGCACGGCCGCCGGAGACGACGCGCTTCGCACCCGCCAGTTCCGGACGGTCTGACTTGACCATCTGCTCGGAAACGAACTCCGATTTGAATGGACCTGCCGGAGCATCAACGGATTCCACGGAAGCGGAACCATCTTCACCAGCCGCGTCAAAAGCCGTACCGCGTACGGTGATAACTTTCTTCGCGTCGGAAGATTTCACCGTCAGGATGGCGTTACCGGCATAGATCGGACGCTCGAACGTGTCGGTGTCGATCACATCGGTAATATCGGACAGCTGCATCACATCCAGTTTGGCTGCAATGCGCGGGCTGATGTTCTTGCCCATTGTGGTGGCCGGGATGAAGACGGCGTCATAGCCATCCATCAGCGGCACAACCAAGGCTTCCATGGCTTCGGCAACCTGCTTGGCAACGGACGCACCGTCTGCATGCAGCACCTTGCGAACGCCGGAAATCTTTCCAGCCGCAGCGGCCACATCGCCAGCACCTTCACCCGCCACGAGGACATCCACATCGCCGCCGAACTTGGCAGCTGCAGTGACCACTTTGTGGGTTGCGTCATTCAGGGACGCATTGTCGTGTTCAGCAATAACAAGAACAGCCATTAGATCGCTCCCGCAGCTTTGAGTTTCGAAACCAGCGTGGCGACGTCTTCGACTTTCTCGCCCGCTTCACGTACCGGCGGTTCGGTCACTTTTACCACGGACAGGCGCGGTGCAATGTCGACGCCATAATCGCCTGGTGCTTTCTCATCGATCGGCTTTTTCTTCGCCTTCATGATGTTCGGCAAGGAGGCATAGCGCGGCTCGTTGAGGCGCAGGTCAACCGTGACGATTGCCGGCGTGGACAGCTTCAGGGTCTGCAGACCGCCATCCACTTCGCGCGTCACTGTCAGGGCGTCACCGTCCTTTTCCAGTTTGTAGGCGAACGTGCCTTGCGGCCAGTCGAGCAGAGCGGCCAGCATCTGGCCGGTCTGATTGGAATCATCGTCAATCGCCTGCTTGCCCAGCAGAACGAGATCCGGCTTTTCTTCTTCCACGACTTTTGCGAGCAATTTCGCAACGGCCAGTGGCTCAACCGTTTCATCCGTCTTGATCAGGATGCCGCGGTCACCACCCATGGCAAGCGCCGTGCGGATGGTTTCCTGGGCTTGTTGTGGGCCGATGGAAACGATGACGACTTCCGTCGCCGTGCCCGCTTCCTTCATACGAACAGCCTCTTCGACGGAGATTTCGTCGAACGGGTTCATGGACATTTTGACATTGGCGAGATCGACGCCGGTCTGGTCAGGTTTGACCCGGACCTTCACATTATAATCGATCACGCGTTTGACGGGCACGAGGACCTTCATACAAGCGCTCCAGATATCTGTTGGGGTTCTAGACTTCGTGGACTGTGCCTATCGTCCCCAAATAAAAGACGCAAGGTTTACGTTGACGTAAGTGTCAATTTGGCGCGGAAAATTTTTGCAAATTCTACAGTCATTCACATGCACAGGGGTGAAAATGGCTTGCATCCTCCACCTTGGCCATCCCGCCAACCTGCGCTAAACGCCACACTTTCCATCTTCCGAACCGATCCGACGAGGACTCCCATGGCCGGCCATAGTAAATGGGCAAACATCCAGCACCGCAAAGGCGCACAGGACAAGAAGCGCGCCGCGCTGTTCGCACGCCTTTCCAAGGAACTCACCATCGCCTCCAAGATGGGCGGGCCTGACCCTGACGGTAATCCACGCCTGCGTCTGGCTATCCAGAACGCGCGCGGCCAGTCCATGCCGAAAGACAATATTCAGCGCGCCATCGACAAGGGCCAAGGCGGCGGCGGCGATGACTATATCGACATCCGCTATGAGGGCTTTGGCCCCGGCGGCGTCGGCATCATTGTGGAGGCTTCCACAGACAATAAGAACCGCGCAGCGACTGACATCCGTACAGCCTTCTCCAAAAATGGCGGAAACCTTGGCGAAACAGGCTCTGTCTCCTTCGGCTTCGACCAGGTTGGGGAGATCCAGTATCCGGCAGATGCCGGCAGTGAAGACGAAATGATGGAAGCCGCCATCATGGCTGGCGCCCAAGATGTCGAGTCTGACGAGGAAGGCCACTGGATCTATACGGCGCGCGAAGACCTGCAGACGGTTGCTGACGCACTGGCAGAACACTTCGGTGATGCCGTCGAAGCAAAGTCCGCGAAGCTGATCTGGAAACCGCAGAACACGGTTCCTGTTGAAGGCGACCAGGCCGACACGTTGATGAAGCTGCTCGATGTTCTGGACGATCTGGACGACGTCTCGAACGTCTATGACAATTCCGAACTCTCTGATGAGGAAATGGCGCGCCTTTCCGAGAACTAGGCGCTCTCACCTTCTGCTCACAAGACCCGTTTAAACCTGCCTGGGCAAGGCCTTGACTCTTCTCTTTATCCATATACTTTGTTTTTCAAAGTACTCTATGGAGATCAGAATGAGTCCTCAAACCATGGCAGATGATCTTGCCTACATCCGTGACCTGGCTGAGGCCGGGAAAAACGCCCCGCTTCTGGGTGGTCGGTTTCTTGTCTTGTGGGGCGGCCTGACCACAGCCGCCTATCTCGGCCACTACGCCATTGCCGAGGGCATGTTCGGCCTACAACCCGTGGCTTTCGCAATCATGTGGATTGCCTATGTCATCCTCGGCGTCGGCGGCATGTACCTGATGAAGATGAGCTACCCCAACAGCAAACCGGGGCGCGCCTCTACGGGTAACAAGGTCTCTGCGCTGGTGTGGAAGGCCTCTGGATATTTCCTCGGTGCTTACTTCCTTGGCGCCTTTTTGTCGGCGATGATCTTTGATGTCTTCTCGCCGTTTATCTGGTCCGTTCCTATGGTCGTCGGTCTCTACGGCCTGTCGCAATATGTATCCGGGGTGATCGCCAATACCGCTCCCCTCAAGCTAGCCGGTATTGCGGCCATGCTGAGTGTCGTCCCCGCCATCCTGCTCAGCGGGACGAATTATATGTGGTTGCTTGGGGCTGCTGTCGCCGCGGTTTGCGTATTGGTGCCAGGTATCATCCTGATGCGCCGTGAACCCAGCGAAACTGTCTGAGATCCGCCATGACGGATAGCAATCCCTTTGACCATTCAGATATCGACGATGTTATTCATGGCCGCTTGCGCCTTGGCGTCATGGCCTATCTATCCACGGTCAACCCCGCGACTTTTGGGGAGTTACGAGACAAGGTTGGCGCGACAGACGGCAATTTGTCGACCCATTTGCGCAAACTAGAAGAGGCGGGTTATGTGGAACTAGAAAAGCTGTTTGTGGGCCGAAAGCCGCAGACACGGGTCCACCTGACAGATATGGGTCGCAAGGCTTGGCTCGCCTGGCTCGACCGGATGCAGGCCCTGATGAAGGCTGCAGAATAGTACAGCGTCTCAGGGGCCGATCAGACGTATCTGGTCGGCCTTTGCATCTCCGGTCTTCGCGCCGACCTTCCAGCCCAGCGCCTCATACGCCTTGCGCGCACTCACATTCCGCATGTCGACATCCAGGCTGAGCGGCGTGCCCGTTTCCTGCCGGGCCACTTCCAGCAAACCACGCCCTACCCCGCATAGCCGCCAGTCCCGATTCACGAAGAGATGATCGATATAGCGGGTCTCCGGACGCAGCGTGAGAAAGCCAACCACACCGGCATTCGGCTCCTCGGCCACCCAGGCCAGGGCGCTTGGCAGGGAATTGAACAATTGCCGCAAATAAGGCGCGGCCGGGCTGCGCCACGGGAACTCTGTCAGGCAGTCGCGGAACAATTGATAGCACGGCCTGTAGTCACGCCGTGAAAAGGGTCGGATGTGCCAGCCTGCTGCGGGATGCGTATACATGTCCCGAGCGTGGGCCCGAACAGCAGGCTGGTCCAGATTTTATCGCATAGAAGACAGGGCAAAATTGCCCCTGCCTACATTTGCATCGTCCAGCCTTCGACAGCCATCGCAGCCTGACGTATCGCTTCCGACAGGGTCGGGTGCGCGTGGGACGTACGGGCAATATCTTCGGATGCTGCACCAAATTCCATTGCGACACAGAACTCACCAATCATCTCGCCAACGCCAACACCAATCATGTGCGCACCGAGGATACGATCCGTCTTCTTGTCTGCCAGAACTTTCACGAACCCCTCGGTCTCGTGATTCGTCCGCGCGCGGGAGTTAGCCATGAAGGGGAATTTGCCCTTCACATATTCCACGCCTTCTTCTTTCAGCTGTTCCTCGGTCTTCCCGACCCAGGCGATTTCGGGCTTTGTGTAAACGACGCTCGGCACCAGATTGTAATCGACATGACCTGCCTTGCCGGCAATCAGTTCGGCAACAGCAACACCATCGTCCTCTGCCTTATGGGCCAGCATCGGACCATGGATGCAGTCACCAACAGCCCACACACCATCTGCCGCCTTGAAGTGACCATCGGTCACCTGCACGACGCCGCGCTTGTCCGTCTTCACGCCAACGGATTCGAGGCCGAGACCTTCAGTATAGGGCTTTCGGCCGATCGCAACGATCACGGCGTCAGCATCCAGAACTTCCGTTTCACCGCCAGCCGCCGGTTCCATGCTCAGCTTCAGCTTGGACTTCAGCTTCTCGACACCCGTCACTTTCATGCCGAGGCGGAAATTGAGGCCCTGCTTCTTGAAGACCTTCTGGGCTTCCTTGGCGATCTCATTGTCTGCGCCAGGCATGATGCGGTCGAGATACTCAACCACTGTCACTTCCGAGCCGAGACGTGACCAGACGGAGCCCATCTCAAGACCGATCACGCCTGCGCCAATCAGGATCAGGCGCTTCGGAACGGAGGTCATCGACAAGGCGCCAGTATTGGTAACAACGCGCTCTTCATCAATCTCGATACCCGGCAGGTTTGCCGGCTCGGAACCGGTGGCGATCACGATATTCTTCGTATCCAGCGTTTGGGTCTTGCCGTCTTCGCCGGTCACTTCGACCTTGCCCTTGCCAAGGATCTTGCCGCGGCCTTTGACATAATCGACCTTGTTCTTCTTGAAGAGGAACTCGATACCCTTGGTCAGGCCGTTCACGGCATCGGTTTTCTGGGCCATCATCTGGTCCAGATCCAGTTCCAGCTTGCCGGTCTTGATGCCCATGCCCGCAAAGTCATTCTGCGCCGTAGCGAACATTTCTGAGGCGTGCAGCAGGGCCTTGGACGGGATGCAGCCCACATTCAGGCAGGTGCCGCCAAGCGTGCCACGAGATTCAATACAGGCAACCTTCAGCCCGAGTTGTCCTGCGCGGATGGCGCAATTGTAGCCGCCGGGGCCGCCACCGATAATGACGACGTCGTATGTCTCAGCCATGGGGAAATCTGCCTTGGTCTATGGGCTCAAAGGAATGAGCCGCCAAACTAGGCATTTTACTTCTGAAATCAATGCGGCAGGGTCTGCAGAATTGGATTAGCTGCGTTTCGTTACGACAAGGCCCGCGAAAAGCAGCCACAGAATGCCTGTTGTGATGGCCTCATCTATCCACAGCACCGGGTCGGCCCCTGACGCTGCCATAAGGCCAGTAAGCAGCGCGAACAGCAATATGCCCACCATAAGGATCCATTTTCCGACAGATCGGCGGAAAATCAGCAGCAATCCGCCAATAAGCATGACACTCGTTGCAACAAGCCGCACCAGACTGGTGGGTGGCTGCAACAAAGCATCCGAAACACTACTACCCCGGCTGACAACGATATCCACGGCATGCAGGCCACCCCAAAAAAGCCAGCCCGCGATCAATGTGATCAGAACTGCCAGCAAGCGCCATATGATAGACATTGCATCCTCCCCTTATCCATTGTCCGGCAAGGGTAGGGCTAAGCCTCACCTACAGCAAATGGAAAGAGATATGCCTGCCCAGACTTGGCCTAGCTGGCGCGGCGACGGCGAGCCTGCATCTTGCGGCCATGCACCGCAAAACTCGCGCGCTGGCGTGCAATCGCGGCGGGTACGAAAGTCGGCTTCGGCTTGCGGACAACGGCCGGAACATCCGGGGCCGGGCTATGCGCCTGAACCTGCGGGGCTAGCGGTTTGGTCAATATCAAGGGGACGTCCGTCGCCTGGGCTGGCTGAACCTCGCGGCGCGGTCGCACGCGAAGTTCCCACACAGCAAAGAACAACAGGATCGCACCTACACAGACCCCGGCAATCGCACCTTCTTCCGGGCTAGGATCACGCCACCAGCCGGGCTCGAACGTCACGAGATAGAGACAGGGGATACCCGCAAGCAGGCCATAGAGATACCACAACACACCGCCGCGGCGCCGGGCCGCAACCATAACGCCGGAGCTGTAAAAGCACAGGGACGCAATCAGGTACGGGCCACCATGGGCGATACCGAGTTGGCGCCAGTCGACACTCTCAAGGCCTGAGGCAATGTCATCCTTCACGATCCAGCTCATCACCATCATGATCGAAGGCCAGCGCACAGCCGTCAGCGCGCCAAAGGCAAAGGCGATTGCATAGACTGTCAGCAGGATGGCAATGAGACGGCGAAGCATCCCTTCGCGTAGCATGGGCGTAGTAACTGCCCGCTGAACAGGATGTTGCGAATTTCACCTATCTCTCAACTGAGAGGTAAAACAGCCTTTAATTCTCCGTCGCATCCTGAGCGCCGCAAATACGAGAATCGATACAGTAATTCAGTACGCCCATCGCCAGATGGGGCGTCAGATTAGCAGCCTCATCCGCGCCTGCCTCTTCGTCTGCCGCAATACGGAACAGCCCTCTCACACTTTCCTGCTGGCGCAGCGCCGTGCGCACAAGCCGTGTGATATAATCCACCGGAGCAGAAATCTCGCTGAACCCACGCTGCGGAGAGACCGGAAGCCGCGCATCTTCGGGCACAACCATGGCAATCATGGATTGAGGCCCGAGCGGCGGGCCTGCCTGTAAGCCTGGCTCACCGAAAATGTCCCTGGCCAGATAAACTTCCTCGCCAGCTTCCCGCACAGGCCAGGCACCTTCGGCTTCCATCGGATTTGGGTAAAGCTGCGTAAGCACATCATTGGAATTGTAATCGAACAGCACCAGCTTGCCGCGCACGGGCAGTGTGACTTTCAAATCCACCATGTCGCCATTCTCGATAACAGACACAGGCTCACCCGCTGCATTCACCAACGTCACGGGCATATCCATGACGATTTGCTCAAAATCCTGCTGCACACTGGAGACAAGATCCGGCACGCCGCGCGTCGGCGCAGGCACTTCTGCCGCCTGAATGAAGTTTGCCTGCGGAACATAGGATTTGATCCATTCGGTATAGGCAGAGATGCGCGTATAGGCGCCGGGGCTTTCTTCGCGGCCACAGCCAACGCCCCAACTCACAATGCCGATCTGATAGGGGCACCCATTCTTGTCATATTTGACCAGCGGTCCGCCGCTATCGCCCTGGCAGGCATCCTTGCCACCCTGCTCCAGGCCGGCGCAGATCAGATGATTGTCGACAATCAATGACTGGTATGCCGCCGGATACCCTTCCAGCATGGAGGCTTTTCTAAGTCGCTGCTGGCAGACAGACGCATCCACAGTCGGTGCAGAGGTTTCCTGCAAAACGAGACTCGGTGCGGCGAGCGCGAAATGACGTGCATTCTGCCATTTCGTTCGCTCGCCGGGCTGCAGCTCCTCAAGATTGCCAAAACCTGCAACCCAAGCCTCTTCACCCGCTTTGGACAAACGATCTGTCGAAGCATCAACCGACAGCGTCGCAATCGGCCCCGTCCACGGATCTGCCAATTTCAGCAAAGCAATATCCGCCCCCTTGTAGATATCTTCAGCCCCGGCATAATCCGGATGGGTGATCACCTGCGTCACGAAAGAACCATGTGCGCTATCGGGCATGTATCCCAGATCTTCCGTACCCAGCTGAACCCGGATGGCCGCCACCTTGCGCAAGGGCGCGCCCTCACCTGCGGACTCATAGGCAAAGACACGGCCGCTCTCTTCAGACACGGCAAAGCCTTCGACGCAATGAGCCGCGGTCACGATCCATTGCGGAGAGATCGCCGCGCCTCCGCAGACATGATAAATCTTCTCACGCATCCGCAGCTGGATTGAGGCAATTCCCGGCCAGTTCTCAAGATGTGCACTTACACCGCCAACAACTTTTGCACCGGTTGGCGTATCGTCCACACGGCAGGTCCGCTCCTGAGCGTTCATCGCCAGGGGCAGGGCCATCGCCGCAAAGGCAAGCGTCAGAGATTGCGTAGCGCGCATAGGTATCATCCTCCCAGGCAGGAGGTTAACCACGGCGCTTACATTCCGCAAAGCGTTTGGTGTGAGGCCTCTAGCCGGCGAAGGCCTTTTCGATGACGAACTCTGCCGGCGCCGCATTCGAGCCTTCCGTCAGGCCAGCCTTCAGCATCAGCTCTTTCACGTCCCGGATCATCTCCATGGAGCCACAAATCATCACACGATCCGTTTCCGGATTAAGCGGCGGAACGCCCAGATCCTCAAACAGTTTACCCGTCTCGATCAGGGTTGTGATGCGGCCCTTATGCTCATAATCCTCGCGGGTACAGCTGCCATAGCGGCGCAGCTTGCCCTGGGCCAGTTCACCCAGGAACTCGTGATTGAGCGTCTCCTCAACAATATCCTTGGAATATTCCAGCTCAGCGGCCTCACGGCAGGTGTGCGTGACGATCACTTCGTCGAATTTCTCATAGGTTTCCGGATCGCGCACAACACTCGCAAACGGCGCAAAACCTGTACCGGTGGAGAAGCAATACAGCCGCTTGCCTGGCACCAGAGCATCATGCACCAGCGTGCCCGTTGGCTTCTTGCCAAGCAGAACCTTGTCGCCTGGCTGGATCTTCTGCAGCCGCGAGGTGAGCGGACCATCCGGCACCTTGATGGAGTAGAATTCCAGCTCCTCGTCCCAGCTCGGGCTCGCAACGGAATAGGCGCGCAACAGCGGGCGACCATCATCCTTGTAAAGCCCGATCATCACGAACTCACCAGACCGGAACCGGAAGGTGGACGGGCGAGTCAAGCGGAAGCGGAACAACCTGTCCGTGTAGTGCTTCACTTCAAGCACGGTTTCCTCGGTTGGTGCGTTCGGATTTACCTTCTTGGCTGCAGCGGGGGCAGGGGATGCGTCTGCTGTCATGTCTTGGCTCTTGCTCCTTACGGGTACGCGGCGTCACATGACGCCTTAGCCGGACAAATGCAATGCACGCGGCGAACACTTCAGATTTACTGAAGAGTCCCGCTGCATGGCGGGTCAGGCCTTTAAAGGCAAAATTGCGAACGATTTGCAATAGTGGAAATTGCGTAATGCGCGCTTCTGGCGCATTCAGGCAGGAATATTGCCCTAAAGCGATGCCGCTTCAGAGATCCAGTGAATGTCTGGATCGGCCATCTCATAACTGCCGTCCAGCTCATAGATGTTCTGGTAGCCATAGCCATAGAGATTGATGAAGGTGGGCACATTCAGGGCCAACTCCATCCGCTTGACCGGAACCGGCGCGACATCATCCACGAAGTTATTGTTGCAATAAATCAGAATGCGCGTGGCTTTCGAGGGGATGGTCTCGGCCAGTTTGGCATCCGTGAAGTCGGAAAAGTTCAGATGAACGGCGCCGTCGATGTGCCCCATCAAATAGGCCGCCTGACTGCGTGTATCGAGAATGAGTGTCCCGTCTTCCGCTTTCATCTGGTTGAATGTCTCCAGATCAATCAGCCGCGTCGCGCGATAGGCAGAGACCTTGTCTGTCAGTGCGGCAAAGCCGTCATAGTCGACCTGATCTTCCTGGGCCTGAGCAAGAAGCCCGCAGCCGATAAAGGTTGCGAGGGTCAGAATCCCCAGAATTGCATTTCTTTTGACACCCATGGCGCCAGTCCTTTCTGCACTCCTCCCCAGAGTTTACAGCATCAGGATTACCGCCAATTGAGGCGGTAATGGGCAATTTAAAAGGGTTTTGTAAGGATAATCAGGCGCGCGGATGGGCCGCCGAGTGGACATCCCGCAAGCGTTCGCTGTCCACGCCGGTGTAAACCTGAGTGGTCGAAAGCGATGCATGGCCCAGTAGCGTCTGGATCGCCCGCAGGTCTGCGCCCTCAGCCAGAAGATGCGTTGCGAAGGCGTGCCGCAACGCGTGCGGCGTCGCCGTATCCGGCAGACCAAGGATTGCACGCAGCTTTTGCACCAGACCCTGAATGAGACGAGGGTTCAACGCGCCACCCTTGGCTCCGCGAAATAGCGGATCGCTCGCCCCCAGCCGGTAAGGACACAGCTCCGCATATGTCTCCATCGCCTGCCGCACGGCCGGAATCAGGGGCACAATTCGAACCTTGTTGCCCTTGCCCGTGATCCTCAAGCGCTCAGGCGCGGGGATGTGAGCCCCTGTGAGACTAAGCGCTTCGGAGATACGCAAGCCTGCGCCATAGAGCAGCGACAGCACGGCTGCCTCGCGCGCATTGATCCACGCTTCGGTGTCCGGGTCCGACGCGGCCTCTTCGATCAGATCCTTCGCCGCTTCAACAGAGACGGGCCGCGGCAAGCGCTGCGGCCGTTTCGGACCTTGCAGATAGGCGATCTCAGCATTCTCGATATCATGCGCGCGCCCCAACCAGCGGTATAGCGCCTTCACTGCAGACAGAAGTCGCGCAATCGAGGCATCGGACAAGCCCTCACGCCGACGCTGCGCCAGAAAGGCCCGCACATCGCGCGCACGCAACTTTCCAAGACGTTTCGGTGTCGGCTCTTCTTCCAGATAAGTACGGAGAAAGCCCAGAAACCCGGCAAGATCACTTTGATACGCCTCAACCGTCTTGGCCGCCATGCGGCGTTCATTCTGCAGGTATGATGTAAAAGCAGCCAAGGTTTCCATAAGGCCATCCTGCCAAAGCAGGCTTAAGGTTCAGTTGCGGTAACCACCCGTCAGGCGGGGACGGTCTTCCCGGCCCAATCCAGCACCTTGCCGCTATCGGCTGCTGTCAGATTGTCGATCACCTCCAACAGATAGGCCGCCGATTGGTCAGGCGAGAATAACTGGCTGTCCGGCACATTGGACTGGAATGGCAGCGACAGGCCTGTATCTACCGTGCCTGGGTGCAGGCCGACACAGATGGCGTCAGAATTCCGCCGCTGACACTCAATGGAATAGTTTCGGATCAGCATGTTCAGCGCCGCCTTTGAGGCGCGATAGGCATGCCAGCCGCCAAGGCCATTATCCCCAATCGACCCGACCCGCGCCGATAGCGCGGCAAACACCCAGCGCCCTGATTGGGGCATTCTTCCCAGCATGTGTTTCGCTATCAGCGCAGGCCCAATTGTATTGGCCGCAAAGACGCGCTCGAAAGCATCGCGGCTCTGATGCCGGTAGGATTTTTCGGGGGTCAGCCCATCGCCCTCATGCAGCAGGCCGACGGCAACCACGCAGAGTTTTATCCTGTCAGTCTTCGTGCTGATCTCCTTGGCGACAGCTTCCAGCGCTGATTCATCCAGAGCATCCGCCTGAATGTTGATCGCCCCTTCCGGCACGCGGCCAGATCGGGAAACAGCAAAGACAGGATTGTACCACGAACATTCCAGCAGGCGCCGGACGATAGCCTGCCCAATTCCCCCTGAAGCCCCGAAGACAACTGCGCTCATGATATGAGAATTAGAGGGCAAAGCGGGCCGGACAAGAAAATCTTCATCCAAAAAAGAAGGGCAGCCAATAAGGCTGCCCCTCAATACTCTACACGTGTACTCTACTATTCATGAAGGTAAACAAATACTGCTTAACCGTTCATGAATAACTCTTCGCAGATTTCAGCTTTGCTTGGCAAGAAGATTGCGAATTTCTTCGAGAAGCACTTCCTGGCGCGGAGGCGCAGCCGGAGCGGCTTCTTCCTTTTTCTTCATTCTGTTCATGCCCTTAACGATCATGAACATGACAAAGGCCACGATGATGAAAGAGATCACGGCAGCGATAAAGTTACCGAGTTCAACCACTGCGGCCTCTTTAACCACTTCGCCAGCTTCATTCAGCTCGGCCGGGGAAATCGTGTAGGCAATCTCTGACAGATCGATGCCGCCCATGACGGGTGCCAAGAGCGGCAGAAAAACGCCCTGAATGAAGGCCGTAACGACTGTCGCGAAGGCCCCGCCCATGACAAAGCCTACGGCCATGTCGATGAGATTTCCCTTCATCGCAAATTCTTTGAATTCCTTCAGCATAAAGGCCCCTTTTCTCAATATACCGCCGGTTGGAATGATCAGCGATTAGCTGTCCATTCGGCAAAATCGTCAAGCACGTTCATCACGCGCGCGAGCCCGGTCAGCCTACCTCGCCTCGGGGTCCTCGCCGCCATTTACGCGGGCCCGCAATTCCTTGCCGGCCTTGAAAAAGGGCACGGCCTTGGCCGGGACACTGACGGCTTCACCTGTACGCGGGTTGCGTCCCTTGCGGGCATCACGCTGGCGCACGGAAAACGCCCCGAAACCGCGCAGTTCGACACGGTCCCCGCGGGCAAGCGCCGCACCGATCTCGTCCAGAATGACATTGACCACCCGCTCCAGATCCTCCTGGCGCAGATGGCTATATTCCATGGCGAGTTTTGCAATCAGTTCTGACTTCAGCATGTCTTTGATATTACACGCATTTGCGGCGGGAGCGCTAGGCCCCCGCCGCAAACATTTCATCAATTTTAGAATACGGATCCGAAGACCGTATCAGCCGTCTCAGGCGTTCTTGAGTTCTTCAGCCTGAGCCTTCCACTCTGCGCCTTTGCCAGAGGTGCCGACTTCCTCTTCAAGGACGGCAATCTGGGCATCGGTCAGCGCAGCAATCTGCCAGAAATGGTAGATACCAGCTTCATTCAGCTTCTTCTCGAAAGCCGGACCAACACCTTTGATCTCTTTCAGATCGTCAGCATCACCCTGCGGGCCGGAAAGACGGCCTTTGTCGTCAAGAGCGGACTCGTCAGCCGTAGCCTGACCGTCGGTGGACGGCGGGGTCGGCTCGACCTTGTCAGACGTTTCCTTGGACGTACCGGAAGACGCCAGGGCTGCACCCAGGATGTCACCCAGGGACGCACCGGCATCCGCAGAGCCGTATTGTGCGACGGCTTCTGCTTCTTCCGCGATTTCCAGGGCCTTGATCGACAGGGACACACGGCGGGAGCCGCGATCCACGGAGATCACCTTGGCGTCGACCTTGTCGCCTACAGCAAAACGCTCAGGACGCTGGTCGGCGCGGTCACGGGAGAGGTCAGAGCGGCGGATGAAGGATTTCATCGCCGGAGAACCGAACTCAACCTCGATACCGCCGGACGTCACTTCCGTAACCGTACAGGTAACCGTGGAGCCACGCTTGACGGCAGCGCCGCCATCAGCCGGGGCTTCAATCGGGTCGCCGGACAGTTGCTTGATGCCAAGCGAGATACGCTCTTTGTCAACGTCAACGTCGAGGACCTTGGCTTTGACCATGTCGCCCTTGTTGAAGGACTCGATGGCTTGCTCGCCGGACTTGTCCCAAGCGATGTCGTTGATGTGCACCATACCGTCGAGGTCCGGGCCGAGGCCTACGAAGAGACCGAATTCCGTGATGCCACGAACTTCGCCTTCGATTTCGGTGCCGACCGGATGCTCTGCCAGGAAAGCGGTCCACGGATTGTCCATGGTCTGCTTCAGGCCGAGAGAGATGCGGCGCTTCTCGGAATCAACGTCGAGAACTTCCACATCGACTTCCTGAGAGGTCGACAGGATTTTGCCCGGATGGACGTTTTTCTTGGTCCAGCTCATTTCGGACACGTGGATCAGGCCTTCGACACCATCTTCCAGCTCCACGAAGGCGCCGTAATCTGTGATGTTGGTAACCTGGCCCTTGAGACGTGCACCAACCGGGTAACGCGCATCGATGCCGTCCCACGGGTCGGAGCCGAGTTGCTTCATGCCGAGCGAGATACGCTGGGTTTCCGGGTTGATCTTGATGATCTGGACTTCGACTTCCTGACCAACTTCGACCACCTGAGACGGGTGGTTGATACGCTTCCAGGACATGTCGGTGACGTGCAGCAGGCCGTCGATGCCGCCAAGGTCAACGAACGCACCGTAATCGGTGATGTTCTTGACGATACCCTTGCGGACATCACCTTCAGCCATGTCGGAGACGATTTCAGCACGCTGTTCGGCGCGGCTCTCTTCGAGGATCGCACGGCGGGAGACAACGATGTTGCCGCGTGCGCGGTCCAGTTTGAGGATCTGGAAGGGCTGCACTTCGCCCATCAGAGGGCCTACGTCGCGCACAGGACGGATATCGACCTGGGAGCCCGGAAGGAAGGCGTTCACGCCGCCAAGATCGACGGTGAAACCGCCTTTGACGCGGCCGGAGATAGCGCCTTTGACAGGCTCTTCGGCATTGAAGCTCTTTTCCAGTTTGATCCAACGCTCTTCGCGGCGGGCCTTGTCACGGGACAGGACAGCGTCGCCAAGGGCGTTTTCGATGCGATCAAGGTAGACATCGACGATGTCGCCGGATGCCGGCTCCTTGTCTTCCATCGAGAATTCTTTGAGCGGGATACGGCCTTCGGTCTTGAGGCCGATATCTACCAGCACCGCATCATTATCGATACGGATCACAGTTGCCGGGATAACCTGGCCTTCCTGCATGGCGCTGGCGGCCGTGGATGATTCAAACATTGCTGCGAAATCATCGGTCGACGGGTTCATTTTATCAGACATTTGGGTTCCTTCGGCGGATCGAACGGCTCAGGGCGGACATGCACCATTGCAGCCCGCTCAGAACGACCCGAGAGCGTGGTCTCTTGAATTTGAAGTGGTGCAACCTGTTTGGATTTGAGGCTGAAAAGCCCCTTCAGGTGCGGTTTCCACGGGCGAGAGCGGCCTCTACGGCTGCCAGCGCCTTTTCCACTGCGGCCTCTATAGAGAGCTCAGTCGTATCAATCAAGACAGCATCTACCGCCATTTCTGCCGGAGCATCCTTGCGGGACTGGTCTCTTTTATCACGCACGCGAAGCTGTTCGATCACCACTTCCAGTGTCACGTCTTCGCCCTGACCGCGCAATTCCTTCCAGCGACGATAGCCGCGCTCTTCCACGCTGGCATCTATCCAGAGCTTCACATCGGCGTCCGGAGCAATCACGGTGCCGATATCACGGCCATCCAACAAGGCGCCGAGATCCTGCGTGGCAAAGGCCCGTTGCAGTTCGAACAGCGCCTGACGCACTTCCGGAATGACAGCAACCACACTGGCCGCCTTGCCTGCCTCAGCTGTGCGCAACTCCGCCTCTTGATAGTCAGCCAGATCCAGCGTGCGGGCCATATTTGCCAGGGCATCGGCATCATCCAGCGGAATACCCGCCTTCAGCGCCGCCACGGCAGTTGCCCGGTAAAGCCGGCCGGTATCCATGTGCGGCAGTCCGTAATGGGCTGCCAGCCGTTTCGCGATCGTGCCTTTGCCCGACGCCGTGGTTCCATCAATGGCAATAATCATCGGGCCGGGAGGTGG
This sequence comes from Alphaproteobacteria bacterium, assembly GCA_018222605.1. Classification (GTDB taxonomy): domain Bacteria; phylum Pseudomonadota; class Alphaproteobacteria; order Caulobacterales; family Hyphomonadaceae; genus Hyphomonas. The sequence continues at coordinate 44,468 of JAAEZZ010000011.1, read as the reverse complement.
ACGAACCCGCTGGCCAAGTCAAGCAGCTCAGGCCGTCTCGCCTTCGCCTGCGTCCACAAAGCCTTTCCAGCGACCCATATAGTCAATGAATGCCTGCCCGAGCCCCTCATTTTGCAAGTGGGAAACCGGAACGGGCAGGCTGATGGGCTCAAAGTCCGCATCGGCGGCAATTTTCTGCGGGAAATCATGATGAAGGATCGCGCCCCGACCAATAACGACGAAATCCAGCCCCGCTGATATCGCCTTCTGGCAGGTCTCACCTGTCGTCAGTTTGCCCGCTGCACCCAGACGTACGTCACCACGCTCCAGATCCGTGAACCAGCCAAGCAGGTCACGATCCTGATAGGCTTCATCCTGCGGCAGCTTGAAACAATCCCATAGCGACATGTCGAGATAATCGATCTTGCCGTCGCGCATGATCTTTTGCGCAACATCCCGCACTTCCATCAAATCCATGCCGAACCGTTCCGGCGACAGGCGTAGTCCGACAGAAAAGTCAGCTCCGCAGGCCGCGCGGGTGCCGTCAATGATTTCCTGCGTCAGGCGGAAGCGGTTCTCCAGGGACCCGCCATACTGATCGTCGCGCTGGTTGATCTCGGCACTAAGAAACTGGCACAGCAGATAGCCATGCGCCCCGTGCACTTCAACGCCATGAAACCCTGCCGTCTCACAGCGCACAGCCGCCGCGATGAAATCGTCGCGCACCTTTTCCACTTCAGCCAGTGTCATCGCTCGCGCGCCGAATTCCTCATTATCTGACGGGCAGACCGGCGGGCCTTCAATCAGATCATGCGGTGTGCGCATGCCGGCATGGTGTAGCTGCACCACCGAATGCGTGCCGGTCGCATTCAACTTCGCCGCCAGCTCGGTGAGTTTCGGCAAATGGCGGTCATCATAGACGCCCAGCTGACCCGGAAAGCCTATGCCATGCGGATCAATCTGCGCCGCCGCCGTCATGACGAGACCAAAGCCGCCCTGACCGCGCATTTCCAGCCAGCGGATTTCATCCTCGCTGAGCGTGCCATCCTTATGGCTCTGCTGATTGGTCAACGGCGCCAGCATGAAGCGGTTCTTCATGGCCGGGCCATGGGCGAAGGTCAGGGGTGAGGTAGGATGGGTCATGGATGCACTTTGGCTTTGGGAGCGTGAAGGTCAATTTCTGCCGTAGGGGCAGGGGGCTCAGCGGATGGCGTTGAGGGCGGCGCCGAGCGCAGACCGGTTTTTTCGGTCTAAAACCGCGAAAACGATTTCAGCATCACGGGCGGCAGGGTGGCGGGCGCAGATTGTGACGGCGATATGGGCGGCCTGCGCGGGCGGATAGCCATAAGCACCGGTTGAGATGGCCGGAAATACGATGCGGTGCATGTTCCGTTGGCTAAGTTCGGTAAGGCAGTTACGGTAGCAATTGGCCAGAATGTCCGCTTCGCCATTCTGCCCGCCATGCCAGATCGGCCCGACGGTATGGAAAATGAGGCGCGGGGCAAGGCCGAAGCCTTCAGTGACGCGCACTTCCCCCGGCGGGCAGGGCGCCAGCGGTCGGCAGGCCTCCTTCAGCGCAGGCCCGGCCGCACGATGGATCACGCCATCCACGCCGCCACCGCCCATCAGGCTGGAATTGGCGGCATTGACGATGACGTCTGCGTCCACGTCCAGAAGGCTGCCGGGGTATAGGGCGAGACGTGGCATTACCTCTGCGAAATATCCGCGCCCAGTTCCGCCATATGCGACAGAAAATCCGGATAACTCGTCGCAATCATCGAGATATCATCGACGCTCACCGGGTTCTGCGCGGCGGTGCCCATGATCAGCGCACTCATTGCGATGCGGTGGTCGTGATGGGTCTGCACCAGTCCGCCGCCGGGCACCTTGCCGGCGCAGCCCTGAACGGCGAACCCGTCCGGGCGCTCTTCGGCCTCGACACCATTTGCGCGCAGCATGGCAACCGTCGCGCCGATACGGTCTGATTCTTTCACGCGCAGTTCTTCAGCGCCCGTCACAATCGTCTCGCCCTCCGCGAAGGCGGCAAGGACAGCAAGAATCGGGAACTCATCAATCATGGACGGTACCAAGCGTTCCGGGACAGCCTTGCCTTTAAGGGCTGCGGCCCCGGCATGCAGATTGATCAGGCGCTCGCCCGCTGCATCGCCCGCTTCCTCTGCCCCAAGATATGCCCCCATCAGATTTGCCACATCGAAAAAGCCGGACCGGGTCGGGTTCGACATCACGCCCTCAACGATCACGTCGCCTTCCAGAGACAATATGCCGGCGGCAATCAGGAAGGCCGCAGACGACGGATCGCCTGGAATGGCGGCCTCGATGGCGCTCAGCATCTGCCGGCCTTCAACAGCGATCTTCATGCCCCCGCCCGACTGTGGGGTGACATCTACCGCCGCGCCAAACCCGCGGAGCATCCGCTCCGTATGGTCGCGCGTCGGTTTCGACTCTTCCACAATGGTCGTGCCATCTGCCGACAACCCTGCCAGCATGACCGCAGACTTGATCTGCGCAGAGGCATGGGGCGGCGAATAAGTTATGGCTTGCAGGTTATGCGTGCCAACGATCGAGAAAGGCAGCCTCCCGTCCGGCCCGGCCGTATCCAGCGCACGCATCAGGCGCAACGGCGTCAGAATCCGGTTCATCGGGCGTGATTTGAGGCTTGCGTCGCCCGTCATCTCCACTGAGATGGGATAGCCGGCCACGACGCCCATGATGAGGCGTGATCCTGTGCCGGAATTTCCGAAATCAAGCACCTTGTCCGGCTGTGACAGGCCCTTTCGGCCCACACCGGTCACCTGCCATTTGCCGCCGCCCAGCTGCTTCACATCCGCACCCAGAGCTTTCATGGCCCATCCCGTGCGGAGCACATCATCGCCTTCCAGAAGTCCGCTGAACTGGCTAGTGCCCTCGGCCAGACCGCCCATGATCAGGGCTCTGTGACTGCACGATTTGTCCCCAGGGGCACGGATCGCTCCCTTCAGGCTTTTTACAGGACGACTGGTCCACACCATTTCCGGAAAATTCCTAGTTGATTGATCACGTGAATTGGGGCTTTGACAGCGTGCGGCGTTCATGGCAAGCGCCCGCCCATACAATTTCCGCGAAGACCCCCAAGGAGGCTGTCGCCCGTGTCCAAAGACAAACTTGGAACCAAGCAAGTCTGCCCGTCCTGCGAGGCGCGCTTTTACGACTTGAACAAACGCCCTTGCGTCTGCCCGAAATGCGGCGAGGAGTTTGACCCCGAAGACGAAGTCATCCGCACCACCATAACCAAGGTGAAGGCAAAGGCTGCGAAGGCCGCTGTCAAATCCGAGGATGATGATGACGATGATGAGGAAGATGAAGTCGATACGTCCGCCCGCGACGAGGACGATGTCGATGACGACGAGGACGAGGATGACGAAGAGGAAGCCAAGGAACTCGGCGGCGACGAAGAGGAAGTGATCCTCGAAGGCGGCTCTGATGACGACGAGGAAGACGAAACCCCTGCCAAGGTGCCGTCAGGCTTCACCGAAGATGGCGTGGACGATGATGATGACGACGTCATTCTCACCGACGATGACGATGATTTCGACATTGATGACGATGATGATGACGATGATGACCTCGTAATTGACGAGGAAGATGAAGATTAGACTTGAAAGGTGCGAGCGAGGGAGGTAATCCCTCGCTTCCCGGTTCGGGGCCATAGCTCAGTTGGGAGAGCGCTTGCATGGCATGCAAGAGGTCGTCGGTTCGATTCCGTCTGGCTCCACCATTTTCCTCCAAATACTGGAGGGTATAAAATTCCCCCTCAGACCCCCGTACGCTGGCCAACCACATACATCGATGTGAACCCGGTCTGAACGCATATGCCCCGATAACACCCCAATCCTGTTCTTGAACCGACCCGATTAGATCCCACCTCTATAGGGAACAGACGGGACATTCACGTTCCCGAGTTCGGCGTATCTGTCTCACGACGGAAAGGATTGGACCGATGACAACTGAACTGAAAACGAATCCGTTTGAAAGCGAGGCCTTCGTCTACATCCGTCATATGGATGCCGGCGAAATACAGGGCATCATGCCCGCCAATGCGATCGAACAGATCGAAGAGCCGGAAGACCTTTTCGTGGTCGCTTCGGCTGATGGTGTGAGATTGGCCGTTGTGCAGGGCCGGGAAGCCGCCTTTGCCGCGGCCCGCGCACACGATCTCAAACCTCTCAGTGTGCACTAGCGCACTCACCGCAAACAACTTCTTGCCTTTCTCTCCCCTTGGGATGAAAACTATCACCATTGTCAGGGGGAGAGTTTGGGCATGAAGTATCTTGTATTGTCTGCGGTGTGCTCCGGCTTCGCCATTTTGGCCGCCTGCGGAAACAACCAGACAGCCGAAGCACCACACGCGGTCGAGCAAGACGGTGCGATTGAGATTTCTGCCGATGGCGATTTCGCAACGAATCTGCAAACAGCCCTGATTGAGGCTGAGCCCGGCACAATGATTCGTATGCCGGAGGGCGTATTCTCTCTGGAAACCGGCCTCTCTCTGGATGTCGATAATATCACGCTGGTCGGTGCCGGACAGAGCAAGACAATCCTGGACTTCACAAGTCAGGCTGGCGCAGGCGAAGGTCTGCTGGTCACCTCTGACGATGTGATCCTGACGGATTTCGCCATGCAGAATACAAAGGGTGACGGCATCAAGTCCAAAGGTGCCGACCGGATCATTTATCGCTACCTGACCGTGGAATGGACAGGTGGGCCGGATGAGAAGAACGGTGCCTATGGCGTCTATCCGGTGGAGTCCGATGATGTCCTGATCGAAAATGTGACCGTTCGCGGCGCTTCTGATGCGGGCATCTACGTTGGCCAGTCGAACAATATTATCGTTCGCAATTCGCTTGCCGAATACAATGTGGCTGGCATCGAGATCGAGAACTCAATTGGCGCCGATGTCTATGGTAACATCGCCCGGCACAATGCAGGTGGTATCCTGGTGTTTGACCTGCCAGACCTGCCGCAGGTCGGCGGGCATTCCACCCGCATCTATGACAATCAGATTGTCACCAACGACACACGCAACTTTGCGCCCGCCGGAAATATTGTGGCCAGTGTTCCTTCCGGCACCGGCCTAATGGTCATGGCGAACAGCAATGTGCATGTCTTCGACAACACATTCGCGGACAATCGCAGCGCTCATGTACTGCTCGTCGCCTATCCGGAAGAGATCAAGGATGATCGCTACAATCCGCTGCCGCGTAACATTGTTCTGCGAGACAACAGCTATTCCGGTGGTGGGGATGATCCGCACGGCATTCTTGCCCCGCTGGCAGCCGCAGTTGGCGGTAGCTTCCCGCCCATCGTGACAGATGGAGTCACAAGCTGGGCGAAAAATTCAGAAACGCCCAATCTGGTAATCAAGGAAGAGGCCTCCATCGGCTATCTGGATCTTGGCATTGGGCGCTATCCAGTCGACCCGATGCAAATGGCACCCTCCACTACGAGGCCGAAATCCGAACCCGTGGAGGAACCTGCCGCAATCATCCTGCCACAGGACAAGAAGTAGCCCGCCTCATGCTTCGCCTCTTCGTCTTCGCCACCTGTTTGCTGCTTGCGGCCTGTGGTGCGGGAAAAGATGTTCGAACGGGGCCGGATCTTGAAGTCATCCTGAATGACCGCGCGGCGGCGCAATTGTCAGACTATCGCCTCTTCACACAGCTGGCTGCAGCAAAACCGGCACCCGGCGTCGTGCCGTATGACCTGATCAATCCCTTATTCTCTGATCACGCGCTGAAGACTCGCTACGTGTTCGTGCCGGAAGGCGAAACAGCCAGATACTCTGAAACTGATGCGCTGGACTTTCCTGTCGGTACGGTTCTCGTGAAAACCTTCTCCTTTGCACCTGACATGCGCAAGCCTGATACAGACCGCTACAAGGTCGAGACCCGCCTGCTGATCCACAAGCGGGATGGCTGGGCCGCCTTCCCCTATGTCTGGAATGAAGCGGGCACCGATGCGGTGTATGCCCCTGCAGGCAAGATGACCGATATCAGCTTCACCGACCCGGCGGGTGAGCCGCTGACCATTCGCTACGCCGTGCCCAACAAGAACCAGTGCAAAACATGTCATCAGAGCGGCGATGCCGTTCTGCCCATCGGTCCCAAGGCGCGCAATCTAAACCATGATGGCCCGTCCGGACTGAACCAGCTGACAGACTGGCAGACGCGCGGCATTCTGGATGGCGTTCCCGCCCGTCCGCCTGCCGTGCCGGATGTCTGGGATGTCAGCCTGCCAATTGAAGGCCGCGCCCGCGCCTATCTCGATATCAATTGCGCGCACTGCCACAAGGCAGATGGGTCTGCGTCCAATTCCGGCCTGTTCCTGGACTGGAATGAGCAGACCCCCGTCACCTATGGCATGGGCAAGCACCCGACAGCCGCCGGACGTGGTTCCGGGGGCCGACGCATTGTCATTGACCCGGGCCATCCTGAAACCTCCATCCTCACCTTCCGCATGGCCTCCGATGAAGCGGGCATTGCCATGCCGGAACTCGGCCGCAGCGTTGTCGATGAACGTGGCCTCGCCATTGTGAATGAATGGATCGCCAGTCTCGAACCGGCGCAGTAGTTCAAACCTTGCCCTGACAAGGCGCCGGGCATAGGGTGCGCGCGATTTTGACCCCCCGGAAGTTTCTCCCATGCCCGATACACAGCATTCCGATCTGCCCGTAACTCTCAGCGATGTTGAAGCCGCTGCAAGCGTGCTCAAAGGACAGATTGTAAATACCCCGATGACCATGTCTCGGACGCTGTCGGCGATTACCGGCGCGGAAGTCTGGGTAAAGTTCGAGAACCATCAGTTCACGGCCGCTTTCAAGGAGCGCGGCGCGCTCAACAAGCTGTCCAAGCTGACGGATGAACAGAAGAAACGCGGCGTGATCGCAGCCTCTGCCGGCAACCATTCGCAGGGCGTCGCCTATCATGCCCGCCGCCTGGGCATTCCAGCCACAATCGTGATGGCCGAGACAACCCCGTTCAGCAAAGTGGAACACACCCGCAATCATGGCGCCCGTGTTCTGCTGGAAGGCATGGTCTTCGATGAAGCCAAGCAGTTCGCGCTCGATCTGGGTGAGCGCGAGAACCTCACCTTTATCCATCCCTTCGACGATGAAGACATCATCGCCGGCCAGGGCACGGTTGCGCTTGAGATGCTGGAGACCAATCCGGACCTCGATACGCTGGTCGTGCCGATCGGCGGTGGCGGCCTGATCAGCGGCATCGCCGTCGCGGCCAAGGCGTTGAAGCCCGACATCAAGATCATCGGCGTGGAATCCGCCATGTATCCGTGCATGCACGCGGCACTGAATGGCAAAAGCCCCAAGACTGGCGGCGCAACCATTGCGGAAGGCATCGCGGTCAAGGAAGCTGGCCTGCTGACACGGAAATTCTGCGAAAAACTGGTCGATGACATCGTACTGGTCGAGGAAGAGCACCTGGAACGTGCCATCACACTCTATGCAGAAGTCGAAAAGACGATTGCCGAGGGCGCTGGCGCTGCTGGTCTCGCGGCTCTACTGGCGCATCCGTCACGCTTCTATGGCCGCAAGGTGGGTCTCGTCCTGTGCGGCGGCAATATCGATACGCGGCTTCTGTCCTCGGTTCTGACCCGCGCGCTGGTGCGGGAAAACCGCCTTGCCTCCATCCGCATCATCGGGGATGACCGGCCCGGCCTGCTGGCGCTTGTGTCCAAGATCATTGGCGATGCCGGCGCCAACATCATGGAAGTTGCGCACAACCGCATTGCGCTTGATGTGCCGGCCAAGGGCGCAGAATTCGATATTCTGATCGAAACTCGCGACAGCCAACACACACAGGAAGTCATCGATGCCCTGGCACAAGCCGGCTATCCGCCGCGCTCTCTATAAGCCAGGCCTGTAACGTGACTTCATGCTGACTAACGCCTAGACCCGCTGAACCCTCAGACAAGACGGAGCCGAGAATGATCCGGATCTTCACTGCAGCCTTTGCTGCCATCGCCATGCTCGCTGCCTGCAGCGGAGACAAGGCACCGGCAGATCTGGATGCCACTTTCGCGAAATACCTGCCCTGGGATGCAGACAATGCAGATGTCCAGGAAGGATATGGCGGCCTGCAATATATCGTGCTGCACAAAGGCGACGGAGACGCCACACCCAAGCCGACAGATCTGGTGCGCGTGAACTATGAAGGCCGCACCGCAGGTGGAGAGAAATTCGACTCCTCTTATGATCGCGGCTCCCCCGCCATGTTCCGACTTAATCAGGTCATCCCCGGCTGGACGCAAGGCCTGCAGCAGATGCATGAGGGCGATGTCTTCCTGTTCTACATTCCGAATGCCCTAGCCTATGGCAATCAGGATCGAGGCCCGGTCATCAAGGCGGGCGATGATCTCGTCTTCCAGGTCGAACTGGTCGAGATCATGGAGCCAAAATCCGCCGATGCAGAAGCCTGGGAAAAGTATACGCCCTGGAACCCGGATCTTCCGGAAGTGAAGAAAACCGAGTCCGGATTGCAATATGTCGTACTGGAAAGCGGCGATCCTGCGGGCGAAAGCCCCAAGAATGGCGAAATGGTCGCCGTGTATTATGAAGGCCGCCTGGCAGAAACGGGCGAAATGTTCGACAGCGCGTTCGAGCGTGGCCAACCGGAACTCTTCCCGTCAGACCGCCTGATCCGTGGCTGGGTCGAGGCCCTATCCATGATGAAGCCCGGCGATCACTGGCTGATGTATATTCCGTCAGACATTGCCTATGGTGAAAAAGGCACGCCAGGCGGGCCTATCCCGCCCAATGCCGACCTGATGTTCGAAGTCGAACTGCTGGACGTCATCAAACAGAATTAGGGCTGGTCCAAATCGTCCCTGAAATAGATGGGCAGGGACAGCGGCGTCTGGAACCATGGCGTCCGCGGTCCCTCCCGGCTTTGCTGGCAACGTCGATGCTCACACCCTCCGGACTTGCCTCGCAATCCCAGTCCTGACAGGAAAGATCGACATACAATCAAGGATATGACCGACGTGACGATCTCACCTGAACAGCTCGCCCGTATCGCTCTCGATGCTGGCCGCCTCATCATGGATGTCTACGACAGTGACTTCAGCGTCGACCGCAAGGATGATGCCTCTCCTGTCACTGAAGCAGACCAGCGTGCAGAAACCCTGATCCTCAGGGGACTGGCCGAAGCAGAGCCGGACCTGCCGGTTGTAGCAGAGGAATCCTTCACCGACGGCAAAGTACCAGAGCATGGCCACCGCTTTGCCCTGGTCGATCCGCTGGATGGCACAAAGGAATTCATCAACAAAAATGGCGAGTTCACCGTGAACATTGCCATTATTGAACATGGCCGCCCGGTCATGGGCGTCGTTTATGCGCCTGCGAAAGACCGCCTGTTTGTGGCCGAAAGCCATAATAGCGCCTGGCAAGCCTCTGCAGCGCCCGGCGCGGAAGTGCCAACCGAACGCACAGCGCTGAAGATCCGCCCGGCGCCAGCCGGAGGTGTCACTGCCGTTGCCTCGAAATCCCACCGCTCGCCGGAAACCGATGAATGGCTGGGCAAGCATGATGTGGCCGACATCAAGGGCGCGGGGTCGTCTCTAAAATTCTGCCTCATTGCGGCGGGCGAAGCGGATCTCTATCCCCGCATGGGCCGCACCATGGAATGGGATACCGCCGCCGGGCACGCCGTAGTCGAAGCGGCAGGCGGCCGTGTACTCACAGAGGATGGCACGCCTTTACTTTATGGCAAGAAAGAGCGTGGCTACGATAATCCGCACTTCATTGTGTACGGAGATGTGACCCCGGTTTGATCCGTGCTTCGCTTTACCGATAGATTTCCGGCATCCTTTTCTGGAGAGTGGAATGACACAGAGATATTTCGGAACTGACGGCATTCGTGGCCGGGTAAACAAAAGCCCAATGACCACCGAGACCGCCTTGCGTCTTGCCATCGCCGCTGCCCGGACCTTCTCTCCGGAAGGGGGGCGCGGCGTTGTCATCGGCCGGGATACGCGCCGTTCGGGGGAAATGATCGAAGCCGCCCTTGTCGCGGGCCTGACCAGCATGGGCCTGCGACCTGTCCTGCTGGGCGTTGTTCCAACCCCTGCCGTCGCCCTGATGGCGCGCGAGACAGGCGCCGCCCTCGGCATAATGGTGTCGGCCTCACACAATAAGTTCCAGGACAACGGCCTGAAACTGTTCAGCCCTGCAGGCATCAAATTCACGGACAAGGTAGAAGCCGCCCTGGAAGAGGCCATGGGTGAAGCCTTCACCGGGGACTATGCTGCGCCAGAAGCCATTGGCGAAACATCCCGCATGACAGGCGCCGCCAGCTTCTACGCCAATCGCTGCCTGGAAACGCTGGGCGAGGGCCTCGACTTCTCAGGCCTGAAGATCGTGCTCGATTGCGCACATGGCGCTGCCTTCGAAGTTGGCCCCGAAGCTTTCCGCAAGCTGGGCGCAGACCTGACCGTCATTGGCAATGCACCGGACGGCCTGAATATCAATTCCGGTTTTGGCTCCACATCAACCGGTGCGCTGAAAGCTGCCGTTTTGGAAACAGAAGCGCATATCGGCATCGCCTTTGATGGGGATGCTGACCGCCTGATTGTAGTCGATGAGACCGGGGAAGAAGTCGATGGCGACCAGATCATGGCGCTGATTGCAATGGAGCTTCACCGCGCTGGCCGCCTGAAGGGCGGAGGCATGGTCGCTACGGTCATGTCCAATATGGGCCTCGCGGAATACCTCAAGGGCCAGGGTCTGAGACTGGTCCGCACAAAAGTCGGCGATCGCTATGTGGGCGAGCATATGCGCCAGCACGGCTTTAATTTGGGCGGCGAACAATCCGGACACATCATTCTGTCGGATGTCTCCACAACCGGCGATGGCCTTCTGGCCACGTTGCAGGTTCTCAAGACCGTGTCGCAAAGCGGCGAACCCGTCTCAAAACTGACCCATGTGTTTGATCCGGCCCCACAGGAACTGGTCAACATCCGCTTTACCGGCACAAATCCGATGGAAACCGAAAGAGTTCGCGTCGCCCTTCAGGAAGCCGAGACCTATCTCGGACAGCGCGGCCGCATGGTGGTCCGCAAATCCGGCACGGAATCCCTTATCCGCGTGATGGCCGAAGCGCTGGAAGAAGATCGTATGAAAACCGCGCTCAGCATGGTGGTGAACGCCGTCTCAGCCGAGGCCTGAATTCATCACCACCTGTCTTACCTTGGCCGGTCATGAAGGCCCGGGAAAGTTTTTGGCAGTATTTCCTTGATAGAACACCCCCTCAACCGGAGGGTGCCATGACCTTTGATGCGCGCAGCGATAACAGCTCATCCAGAAATGCGAATTTTGTGTTCGGCGCAATCGCAATGCTCGTGACGGCCAGCGCCTTCTTTGCTGTGCTGAACCTGCCCCAGCAGGATGCCCCGGTGCACAGGCCGGCGGCCAATTCTGACATCCCGTCACATCCTGCCGTAGGAGGGGCGTAATGCCGTCTTCACAAGGCCGGAATTCGGGTCCATCTAAGGCAGCATGAATCTCGACCAGACCTTTCGCCAATTCATGGACAAATTCCAGATGCCGGACTTCTCTTCCGTTGACTGGAAGGGATCGGTCGACAAGCTGCGCATGCAATTCTACGTCGCCAGCCGCGCGATTGAACGTGATGCGCCGGAAATGGCCGACATCTCACATCTTAGCATCCCCAGCCCTGCCGGGGCGATGCGCGCCAGGCTCTATACGCCTCTCGGCGCGGGCATCCCGCCAGGACCGGGCATCGTGTTCTTCCATGGCGGCGGCTTTGTGCTGGGCGATCTCGACAGCCATGACATGATCTGCCGACGGCTTGCCGAAGGTTCGCGCTGCCGCGTCATCGCGGTGGACTACCGTCTTGCGCCGGAACACAAATTCCCCGCCGCACATGACGACGCGCTGACCGCATGGAACTGGATAACCACGCATGGCGACAAATGCGGGCTGGACCCGGAGCGGCTGGCTGTCAGCGGTGACAGTGCGGGCGGAAACCTGTCGGCCTATCTGGCGCAAGAGATGACCCGCACCGATGGCTTCTCCCCGGCCTTCCAGTTGCTGCTCTACCCGCTGGTCCAGTTCGTGGACATTCGCACCAAGAAGATGAGCTTTCAGGAGGGCGGTTTCTTCATCTCCGCGAACCTGTTCGAATATTTCCGCGATGCCTATATCGGCGAGGAAGCCGAGCGGATGGACCCCCGTGTCTCTCCGCTGTTTGCCTCCCCGGATGCCTTCAAAGGCCTGCCGCCGGCACATTTCGTTCTATGTGGCTGGGACCCGTTGAAGGATGAAGGCCTCGCCTATGCCGACAAGATGGCAAGCTTTGGCGTGCCGGTCAGCGTGCGAGAACATCCCGGCATGGTGCATGGCTTCATGAACATGACTGCCCTGTCAGATGCCGTGCGCATTGCCATCCGCGATGCCGGCCATGTTGCGGGCACCGCGCTCGGCGCGGTCTAAGCTCCGAACATAAAAAAGGGGGCGACCCGAAGGCCACCCCCAGTGCTGCATCCGGTGGCAGTTATTTTCCGCCGCCGAAACGTTTTGTGACGCTGATCTTGAACGTACGCCCAAATGGGTTGTGGGTGTACGGGTCATAGTTCAGGTCAAATTGCGCGAAGGGCGGATCCTCGTCTGTGACGTTGACGACCGAGAGGCCGATATCCAGATCCCATTCGGACTGCCATGTATAGAACAGGTCAAATGTCGTCTGGCTGTCGATCTCGCTCGTGCCATTGCCGGTCAGATCGCCGCGCTCATCGTCATAGGAGTCGATGTGACGCATGACACCGCGGAAATTGTGGTTTCCGATGGCATAGTTGGCAAACAGGTTTGCCTTCCATTGTGGCAGTGAGCGGGAGAAATTGGACCGGTTAAACTGACCAACACGGTCCCCGCCGGGGATCATGACGCCTTCGATATCAAAGTCATCGACATCATATTCGATGATATAGGTCATGTCGCCGCCGACTGTGAGCGCGGCCTGCCCCATGTCCCAGGCCTGCTCGGCCCGAAGGTCGATACCTGATGTCTTGATGTCCGGACCATTCACAATGTTAGTTTGTATACGTGCAATATCTCCCGCTGAGGGATTGGCCGGATCCTGAAAGGTAATCCGGTCAAGAATTGCATCATCTGCTGTGTCTGCCGTACCAAGCGCCGCAATGGCTGCTGCCACAATTTCTGCCTGATCTTCTACAATGATCGGGTCAGAGAAGTCGAAATTGTAGTAATCGACTGAGGCCGTGAAGCCATTATGGTTGTCGTAGATGGCGCCCAGATTGAAGCTGAAGGCAGATTCCGGTGACAATGCAGAGTTGCCGAACTGGTCGACCGCCTTAAAGGCAGATGTCGGCGCAACAAACTGCAATGTCGTGACCTGCCCTGACAGCTGGTTCAGGGTCGGCCCACGGAAGGATGTCTGGGCTGAGCCGCGTAGGGCCAGATTGTCATTGGCCTGCCACTTCACAGCGACCTTCGGATCGAAGGTAGAGCCGACATCGCCGCCATAATCCTCATAGCGCATGGCAACCTGCATATCGAGATTGTCATAGAGCGGCACCTGAAGTTCGCCAAAGATGGCATAGATCGTCTGGTCTTCATCCGCAGGCGTTGTGCCTGCAAGGAAGGAGAATGGACCAGTTCCACCAGGGCCCGGATTGACCGTCAGGTCAGACACTTCATTCGGGTCAACTTCATAACCTTCCCGGCGGACCTGCATACCGAGCGCCCAGCCAATTTCCCCGCCAGCCGCTTGGACACCGCTCATGCCGGAAATGGATGCATCCAGCACCAGCAGATCCGTTGTTACAACGGTGCCGACACCATCTGTCATCCAATTGGCCAGAGTCGCCGTATTTTCCAGTCCGGGCACGTAGCCAGGATTGGCTTCTCCCGTGATACCGTTTGCCGGAATAGCATTTGAGAATGGGTTGTACCATTCACATCCGCCTGCACCTGCAGTCAGCGTGCCGGTATAGCCTGACGTCCAGGGCTGTGTACCCGTAGCCGGGTCATTCCCGGTGATGGGATCCGTACATACACCATAGCCATTCAGCGCAGCCGTGAAACCAAGAATATAGGTATCATTTGTACTCCGCTCACCTTCCGTCGTGGACCAGCTGAGGCCGACATCATAGTTCACGCCATTGCTGAACTGTCCGGTCACGTCTCCTGCCAGGCGATAGCTTTCATAGGTACGGTACCCTTCCTGTGGACCATAATCCGTACCCGGAAAACCACCCCAGCCAAAAGAACGGCCAATATAGAGCGCAGCCAAAGTCCCAGCCGGGAAGTCACCCGGATTATCCATCATGTATTGCTGGAAACCCGGATTGGATGCCGGCACGACCTGGGTCGCCAGTTCCTGCGGGGGATAGGAGGGAGACGTCTTCCAGCTCGGAACGTCACTGTAGCCATAAAGGGCTTCCAGATGCAGATCCATGCCGTTCTCGAAGGTCCGGTTGTATTCGGAAAAGACCTGATAACGTTCTTCCTCTTCTACCAGATTGTCATACTGGGTGAACTGGAAGTTACACTGCTGCGTAGCCGGGTTGATGAAGCCGCCGACATCTTCGCAGCCCGCTTCCGTATTCACCGCACCGATCACACCCAGTCCACCGCCTGTAATGCCCAGCGCCACATAGCGCCCCGGATTGGACAGGGATGACCAGCCACCGACCGGATTATCCGCATAAGGAAGAATGCCCCAGTCTTTTTCAAGCAAGGGCACTTCATTGCGGTAATTATAACCGACTGACGTCACCCAGTTCCAATTATTGCCCTGTAAGCCGTAGGCGGCATTGAGATTATAGTCTCCATCCGTACCATCGAACTGGGAAAAATCCCCGCCGATTTCGAAGCCATCAAGATCAGACCGGGTGATAAAGTTCACAACGCCTGCAATGGCATCAGAGCCATAGATTGCCGCTGCGCCGTCTTTCAGAACCTCGATCCGGCCCACCGCAGCAGACGGAATCATGTTCGTGTCGATGAACAGCTGTGCCTGCTCCCCAATCGCATAGGGGTGATAGGTCTGACGCCGACCATTGATCAGAACCAATGTCCGCGCCGCGCCCAAACCGCGCAAGTTCACGTTGGACGTGCCTTCCAGTCCGTTCGAGGAGAACTGGTTGGTTTGTCCGTCCACACCGGATGACACACCCAGATTGCGGATCAGCTCCGTAATCGAGGGCGAGCCTTCCAGTTTCAATTCCCCGGCGGTCAGCACATCGACCGGCAGGGCGGCATCCTCTGGCGTACCGGCAATCAGGGAGCCGGTAACGGTCACCGTTGATTGCCGCAGTTCAGACCCGTCTTCTTCTTGCGCAAACGCTGGCAATACCAGCGCCAGGGCAGCGCAAGACGCACTTGTCCACAGTCTCATAGATCGCTTCATATTTTCCTCCCGTAATATGAGCATCCGGATCTTTTTGGTGTCCGTGATTACTCATCAGGGGGTCAGCATATGCCCGGTCTGAGCTTTCAGAAGGTAGGAGTTGTTGTGCGGCGCAATAGAAATTGGGCTATTCACAAGTATACAACGTTGTCACCAATGTGTAATTGCGCTTACCCCTGCGTGAACCTGTAGAAAGTCTGGCGAAATATGGGTGTGTTGTGGCGCAAATGTTACAGTCTGTAAGAATTCATCACCTGACTACCTTGAATAGGTGAAACAATAATATTTGCGTCTATTCTGAGATGTAATCCGCCAAGAAGAGTGGATCCGAAATACCTCCCGGAACTCAATAAATAATACAATTTAGGAAACCGCTATGCTTCTCAAACAAACCCTGTTTGCGACGGCTTCTGCCGTCCTTCTCCTCGGCGCTGCCCATGCGCAGGAAGCCGACACACAGACTGAAACCCAAAACGAACGCGAAACCGCAATTGACCGCGTTCTTGGCACTGTCACTGTTACCGCCACCAAGAAGAAAGACGTCGAAAACGTTCAGGACGTTCCCGTCGCTGTGTCCGCCTTCAATTCCGACACGCTCGACGCGCTGAACGTCACGACGCTGGAAAGCCTCTCCTACTCTTCCCCGAACGTCTCCTTGGATGACGTCGGCACGGCGCGCGGGACAGCTAACTTCGCCATCCGCGGCCTGGGCGTGAACTCTTCCATCCCGTCCATCGACCCGGCCGTCGGCGTGTTCATCGACGGCGTCTATATTGGTGTGAACAGCCAGGTTGTGGTTGACCTGTTCGATGTCGACAGCATTGAGATCCTGCGCGGCCCGCAAGGCCTGCTGTTCGGACGCAACACCACGGGCGGCGCTGTTGTCGTCAACACTGGCAATCCGACGGACGAATTCACCTACAAGGTGGTGTGGACGTGAACGGCCCGATTGATGATGATCGCGGCGGTGCCTCCGCCAAAGTTCAAGGTTATGTTTCCGGTCCGCTGATCGAAGGCGTTCTGAACGGCAAGCTTGGCGCGTCATACGTCACCGATGCCGGTTACTTCAAGAACCAGTATAATGACGACAATCATGGCGAGCTTCAGGCGGCGACCTATCGCGGCGCCCTGGAATTCACGCCGACCGAACGTCTGACTTTCCTCGGCAAACTGGAATACAGCGATTCCCGCGGTGACGGCCCGAGCGGCCAGAACCGTTCCTATTTCGAGCGCGACACATTCGATATGTCCATCAACGAGCCAGGCTTTGGCGAAGCTGAAGCCCTGTTCGGTTCTCTGCGCACGGACTATGATGTTGACTTCGGCAATGGCCGTATCACCAACATCTTTGGCTATCGGGATCTGGAAACCACCAGCCGCGCTGATATCGACGCGACACCGTTCACGCTGTTCCACTCCGATGCAGAGTTCAATGCAGAGCAATTCTCTGACGAACTGCGTTATGCCGGCACCTTCGGCAAAGCGGACGTGACGACCGGCCTGTACTACTTTGAACAGGAACTGGCCTATACCGAAATCCGTAACCTGCCGACAACCCGGCCGGGCGCCCTTCCGGCTTCCATTCCGTGGGGTTTCTATGGCGGTGGCAAGATGGACCACTCCGTGTGGGGTGCCTTTGCCAACGTAGACTATTCGCTTACGGATAGACTGATCGGTACAGTTGGCCTGCGTTATTCCAGCGAAGAAAAAGACGCAGACGTTGTCTTCATTCGTCCGCGCTTCCCCTGTTCCGTTGTTGACGGTACTTGCAGCCCGGATGGCACCAATGACCTGATCGCCCTGATCACCGGTGGCGCACAGGAGCCGAACGGCTTCAGCGATGGCAATGATTGGTCCAACTGGACGCCGAAACTGGGCCTGCAGTATTTCTGGAACGACTATGTCCAAACCTATGCAACCTGGAGCAAAGGCTTCCGCTCGGGCGGCTACAACTTCCGCATCACTGATGTTCCGATCTTCTACCAGTTTGTTGCTCAAACCGGTGATCTCGGTTTCGATGAGGAAGAGCTCGACGCCTATGAAATCGGCTTCAAATCTCAAAGCGAAGATGGCCGTATCCAGATCAATGGCTCGGTGTTCTATACTGACATCAAGAACATGCAGCGTGAGGTCAACACCGCTGGCAGCTCGGGTGTTGTGCAAAACATCATCAACACCGCGGATGCCACGATCTATGGTATTGAAACCGATGGCCGCTGGGCAATCACGGATACCCTGCTCGGCACGTTCAATGTCGGCATGATCGACGCTTCCTATGACAAGGTCTTCTTCGATCTGGATGCGGACGGTGTTGTAGGCGACAGCGACCTGCGCCTCGACCTGCCACGTGTTCCAGAACTCACCTGGGGTGTCGGCCTGATTAAGGATATCGACATGGGTGACAATGGTGCCCTCGTCGCGAGCGTCAACTTCCAGCACCGTGATCGCATTGCCTACACCGACAGCAACTTTGGCTGGGTGCAGGCAGGGGATATCCTGGACTTCAACCTGACCTGGGAAACACCGTTCAACGGTCTGTCCGCCTCCCTTTACGGCAAGAACATGCTGGACGAAGTTCAGGCCGGTAACGACACGCAGCTGCCCTTCCCGGGTCCGCTGTCTACCGGTGTAAACTACTCCTACCCAGCCTACCCGGCTGGTGGCACGTTCTCTCCGCTCAAGAAAGGCCGTCTGCTCGGCCTGGAGCTGACCTACGAATACTAGGTGCTCATACACTACAACAATCTTCCGGAAAGGGCGGCCCAAGGGTCGCCCTTTTCGCATGACGCCCCTATGTGTCAGGCATGACACATTCCCTTCCCATCCAGGATATTGCCGGCTTCATCGCCGATCCGGTCGAGCCGGCAGACTTCCCCTCTCTCACCTTGCGATACTGGAATACAAATTGGGCCGAAGACACGGGCCTTGCACGCCTTCAGGAAGCTGAGCAACTCTCTCATTTCGGGCGTTTTACGCCATTAGAGCATAACCTGACCCAGCCGCTTGCCCTGCGCTATCATGGCCACCAGTTCGGTGTGTACAATCCGCAACTGGGTGATGGTCGCGGTTTCCTCTTCGCACAGATTCAGGACACAGCCGGGCGCTGGCTGGACCTTGGCACAAAGGGCTCCGGCCAGACCCCATGGAGCCGGCAGGGCGATGGGCGCCTGACCCTCAAGGGCGGCGTCCGCGAAATCCTCGCTGCCAATTATCTTGAAGCCCATGGCGTCAACACATCCAAGCCCTTCGCCCTGATCGAAACCGGGGAAACCCTGCACCGTAATGACGAGCCGTCCCCAACGCGCTCTGCCGTGCTAACCCGCCTCTCCCACAGCCATATTCGCTTTGGCAGCTTTCAGCGCCTGGCCTATCTGGAACAGGAGCAAGACCTTGCCCGCCTTGTTGACTATTGCGTCCGCTATTTTCATCCGGAAGCAAACGATCCGGACATGTCTCAAAAGACCGTCAACCTGCTGGCGGCCATCTCCCGCGCAACAGGCCGCATGATTGGCCAGTGGATGGCGACCGGCTTTGTCCATGGCGTGATGAATACGGATAATTTCAACATCACCGGCGAGACCTTCGATTTCGGCCCCTGGCGCTTCCTGCCCGTGTCCGATCCGAACTTTACCGCCGCCTATTTTGACCAGCAGGGCCTTTACCGTTTTGGCCGCCAGCCGCTTCAGGGCGGCTGGGCCTTGCAACAGCTCGCCTCCGCGCTGCTGCCTCTGGCGGAAGCCGACTCCCTCGCCACCGGCCTCAAACCCTATGAACAGGCCTATCAGCAGAGTTTCATCGCCCACACCCACGCCCTCCTGGGAGTGGAGCCGCTCAATCATGCAGAAAGCGACACGGAATTCCTTCAGGCCTTCTATGCCTGGATGACCAACAGCGAGGCCAGCTGGCCGCAAACCTTCTTTGACTGGTTCTGCGGCCACGAAAGCGAGTCTCGCGCTGCCGCCTCCCCGCAAGCAAGCCTCTATCAGGAAGAGGCCTTCGCGCCGGTCCGCCAGGCGATTCTCGCCCGCGCGCCCATCCAGCCAGAGCGCCTCTCCCATGCTTATTTCCAGAGTGACCAGCCCGCCAGCCTGCTGATTGATGAGGTGGAATCTCTCTGGGCCCCAATTGCCGAGCGCGATGACTGGTCTACTTTGCAGGCAAAGCTGGGCCATATCGAACAGGCCCGGCAGGCCTTTGCCTGGCACACCGAATTCGGCAATATCAGACTGTCCTGATGGAGATCCCCATGAAACTGCCGCTTATTCTGATGTCCGCCACCCTAATTCTCACCGCGTGTGGAAACGAGACCGCCATGCCCCGTGAAGAGGCTGCACCACAAAATACCCCGCAGGTGGCTGAAACAGACACGGCCACTATGCCCTGCCGAGTGAAACAGAACTCCATCGGCTTCCATACGGGCTCCGCAGACCTTACCAGCCTGGGGCATGATCTGGTCCTGGAAGTCATTGAGGATCGTGCGACGGACTGCCCGAATGGCCGGGTCCACATCATCACCTATCGCACAGATGATACAGATCTGACCGCCGCGCGCCATGCCGCCATTCTGGATGTGGTGACTGAGTCCGGTATCCTTCCGGAGGACATGGAGGCGAGCATCACGGATCCCACAGATCCGGAAGAAGCGGGCCGCACAATTGTCACTCTGGACGCCGAATAGCGCCGACAGAAGAACAGGCGCGTACCCTATTCCGCCGGCATGTGCGCGCCGCTCGTTTCTTTCACTTTGTCCGTCTTGCCGGTGCCCGCATTCTTTGCCCAGGGATAGGCGGACTTCCACACTTCCTGGCCGTCGCCCGGCTCGACATAATGGCATCCGATCAGGGTGCGCACAAAATCCATCAGAACGAAGCGGTCGGATTTCATATACCATTCGCCTAGAATCGGCTTGATCGCCTCTGTTGCTTCCCGTGTGTAATAATGCGGGATCGTCGGGAAGATGTGGTGCACCACATGCAAATCTCCGATGTGGTGGGTCAGCCAGTTGAACGGGCCATAATTGCGGTCCACCGTGGCAAGCGCGCCTTTCAGGCTGCTCCAGTCATCGCTGTCATAGACCGGTACTTCCGGCGAAACATGCTGCATATAGGTCACGAAGGTCAACCAGGCCGCATAAACGAAATACGGGCCGACAATATAGGTCAGCGCAAAGACCCAGCCGAATATCACGCCCAAAGCAATATAGATCGCCAAGCATGCCAGCACACCGGCAAGGCTTGCTGCCCAGGACCATTTCACATGGCTGGCATACAGATCGCTGACCGGCAGGAAGTGACTGCCATTCACAGGGTCATATGTCGTCAGATTGCGATAGCCCAGCTTGTACATCGGCCAGCCAATCAACAGAAACAGGCCGGACCGGAACAACACTTTCCGCGCCAACCAGTCATCTTCTGCGCGGCAGGGCCGGAACACTTCCTCCTCTCGGAAATGCCCGGTTTTCATGTGATGCATGGCATGGCTGCGTTGCCAGCCGCGATACGGCACCAGAATGATGGAATGCGTGATCAGTCCTACCGCCGTGTTCACCGCGCGGGATTTGGAAAACGCGCCATGCCCGGCCTCATGCCCGATCACAAAGACTGCCCAGAACATCGTCCCGATGAAAAAGATCAGCGGTAATTTCAGATACCAGGCAGACACCTGTGACAGCGCCCAATAGGCCACGGCGATCAGGACAAGGTCAAAGATCAGAAAGGCCATCGACCGGGCGGTGCTCGGCTGGAAACACCTTGCCGGGATAGCCGCCTTGAGATCAGCCCGTGTGAAATCCGGAGTCATGATACCACCCTTCCAAATCTCCCACCCAGACAAACTCTAGGCACAAAGCCCTGCCCTGAAAACAGGTCTCCCCGGGAAAGCCCACAAAAATGACGCCTGTGTCTATGAATAATCCATATTCAAAAGCAGACAGTCCGTACTGTCACTTACCCATGCTCTCAGCGATTTCGCGTTCCTGCTGTCTGGCGTTTTTCGCATTCCGTTTGGCAGAGTACAGCGCCTTCAGATATGCAACATCCCATTCTGACATACCGGTGATGCTTGTGTCGTAAACGCCTGTCTCATCGAAAAGATTTAGCACCGTATCGAAGCCAGCTGTTTCTGCGTCCGGATCGATTTGCACCAATGATACGAACGCCAGATAGTCTGCCAGTGCTTCGAGGCTAACACCCTGCGCCAAAGCGGCATCCACGACAATCACGGCATGATTGAGATCCTGACGATAGCTGCCTTTCAGACGCGAGGAACTCGTCGTGGAAACGGTTGGCAGATTGGCTGCCGCGCCTCGCGAGAAATACTGCCCACCCGACGCCATCTCATGGCCTTGCTCGCTTTTCGTTTCCGAGACATGCCACCACCTAACAGGCCGAGGTGTTTTCAGAAAATCCTCAAAAGCGAATTTCCCCATCGTTGTAACAGTGGGGTCAGACGACAGCGAGAAGACCGTGGGATCATTCTCGTAAATCGCCTGCGTTGCGGCATTGCCATTCGAAGCAATGATAATTGCTATATTAGGTTTGCAGCCAGGCTCTTCCGGCTTCAACCCGACAGCCAAGGCGCGCATGGCAATCCGGTCTGCAATCATCTGAGCCTTGTCAGCAGGTATACCAGAGACTGCCGGACAGATACCGAGATTCCATCTGGCCAGTAATTTGCTTTTGCGAGGAACGGCGGACAGCTCGGTAGCAAAATCAAAGCTGTCCTTGAAAGTGTACCCCGTGACGGTCACCGTATCATTGATCAGCGGCGCTTCGCCTTCCGCATTGCTTCCATCAGAGGGCGCGTCCTCATCTCCGGCAAATGCTTGAGGGGATGCCATAATCATGGCCGCAGCCAAGAGGCCCGAACTAACAATATTCAAGAATTTCATGGAAAGACCCTTTCACTAGACGCGGCAGGATGAAGTCATCCGACCGCTAGAGAAGCCCCCTTCCCTCATCATGTCCGAGCCATGTCGTGCAAAAGATCACACACCTAATTTATAGGCGATTTGATGTGTCTTGTAATTACCTATTCCAGGCCGCAGGCATCATTTTCTCAAATAATAGGCTATCTGCTGTTCCTGTTGCTTCTCACTATAGGCGTTACGCTTAGCCTTGTAATACGCCTTCAGATAGCGCTTGTCCCATTCCGTCAGTCCTCTGATCCCGGTATTCGCCAGCCCGGCCTCATCGAAAAGGTTCAATATCGTGTTTGCGCCTTTTACATCTGCATCAGGATCAACCTGAAGCAAACTTACAAAAGCCAGATAGTCTGCCAGCGTATCTAGCCTAACACCCTCAACGCGCTTGGCATCAACAATGATGATGCCGTGATTGATATGCTGACGATAGTGGCCTTTTAACCTCGAGGAATTCGTCGTGTTCACCGTAGCTATCCGAGGCGCTGCTCTGGCATCCTTAATAATGAATCGGCTAGCGCCTGTAATGGGATGACCCTGTTCACTTAGTTTTTCTGAAACATGCCACCAGCGTACGGGGTTCGTGGTTTCAAGGAAATCTTCAAAGGCAAAGCGGCCTCTTGTGGAAACCGTCCAGTCAGCAGCCAAGCCGAATGTTGCAGGGTCAAGTTCGTAAAGTTGCTGTGCCAGGCTATCCGCTGAATCGGTAATGAAAATTGCCAGATTTGGTTTACAGCCAGGATCATCCGGCAACAGATCAACCTCGAGAGCCCATTCTGAAATGCGGTCTGCAATCAGTTGGCCCTTGTCCGGCGAGAGGCCTGCCACGGCAGGACATATTCTCTTATTCCACCGCGCGAGAAGCTTCGACTTCATGCCATCAACAGTCAGCTCACGCGTGAAATCAAAACTTTCCTTGAGCGTGGGCACTTCTCCTTCAACGATCACGGTCTCGTTCCGCAATTGCTGCTCGACTTCGCCCTCAGGCTGCTGTGCTGCGGCATTAAAGGACAGTGCCATTACGGCGCTTGCAAATAGACCACGAAGGACGGAGCGGCTGATGTCCATGATTACTTCCTCCAGACTGTCTGTAAAAAGTAACTCATGCGGGCAACTTATTCAATCAAAAGAGGATTAAATCTCGCTAGCTCTCCAGCTCGACGTCCCAGTATAGATAGTCCATCCAGGTTTCGTGCAGATGGTTGGGCGGGAATTTGCGGCCGATTTCCTGCAGCTGGTAATTGTTTGGTCGCATGGGCCGCCGCATCAGGTGCATGTCCGTATGGTGCAGGAACTTGCCGCCCTTTCTAAGATTACAGGGGCTGCACGCCGCGACGATATTCTCCCAGCTCGTCCGTCCACCTTTGGAGCGCGGAATGACATGGTCGAAGGTCAGATTGTCCGATGCGCCGCAATAGGCACATTTAAAGCCATCACGCAGGAAGACATTGAAACGCGTAAATGCTGGCGGCCTGTCCTGGCGCACAAAATCGCGCAGCGCGATCACGCTTGGCAGACGAAATTCCGTACTCGGGCTGCGCACGACATAATCATATTCTGCAATGATATCGACACGGTCCAGAAACACCGCCTTCACGACTTCCTGCCAAGGCCAAAGGGAGAGCGGATAATAGGAAAGCGGTCTGTAATCAGCATTTAGAACAAGTGCCGGCCGACCGCTGGGCGGGGCCGTCATTATCTCAGCCATGGGAACCTCCCATGCGTACGAGATTATATTGTCCAACGAACTGACTGAAGACGCAGCTCCTTTTCGTTTCGTCCATGCGGATAGACGATTCGTATCATGAGATTATGACAGTCGCAGCGTTTTGCAATCTTTTACCGCCCGCTCAGGCCTGCGGACTCGCCCCGCCAGCCTTGGCCCGCTCGGCATTGATCCAGCCCCAAAGCAGATGCGCGGCCACTCCGCGATACGGGCGCCAAGCTTCGGCATGGCTGGTAAATTCCTTGATTTCCATACGGGTTTCATGACCGGAGAGTAGTTTGTGCGCCTCCATCAGACCGACATCTCCGACCGGAAAGGCGTCCAGCGCGCCGACTGAATAGAGCAGAAATAATTCTGCGGTCCACGGGCCGATTCCCTTCACCGCGACCAGTTCCTTGCGCGCAGAATCCAGATCAGACGCGCAGACGCGCTCCAGATTCAGCGCGCCTGTGACCACAGCCTCAGCGATGGATGTCATGTGGCGTACCTTTGGCCGCGACATGCCGCAGCCCCGAATGGCCTCCGGATCTGCCGCCAGTACGGCCTCGGGCGTCACCTCTCCGAACATAGCCTCGGTACGGCCCCAGATCGTGCCCGCCGCCTTTGTCGACAATTGCTGATAAGCAATCAGACGGCACAGCGCCGCATAGGTCGGCTGGCCAACGCGCCAGTCCGGCACGCCCATTTCCTCATAGGCCCTCTCCAGCGCAGGGTCTGCTGCGGCCAGTGTTTTACAGGCCGCTATCAGTTTCCGCCGCGAAGGCGCCGTCAAAAGCGCGGCTCCGGCAGGCGGCCGAGACTTAGCGGACCCATTTTCAGCTCATTGTCCTTGATCGTGAAGGTCAGGAACCCGCCATCCTTGGAAGACGCTTCCAGCATGGTGATCACGGCCTGCTCCTGCTGGCCCAACCGGCTCGCCGCTTCCATTTCGGCCTTCAAATTCTCCGCATTGTCGATGCGCAGGCCTGCCGTACCATTTGCCTTGCCGCCCTTGAAGCTGATATCGCCCTTCGCGCCGAGCTCCAGCGGCCCCCATTTCAGCAGCAATTGCGCGACTTCGACGCCGCCCTCCTGCTCCATCAAAGCCTCATAGAACCGTTCCGGCTCGCCCGCTGCCCGCAGCCAAGCGGGATAGAATTCGCGCACTTCGCCGATCAGCCGCGACGGCCCCAGCGTGTCGCCCAGATATTCCGCGCCCTGCGGCGTCTCATTGAGGGTCAGCCTGTCCCACTGAACGGCAAACATCATATCATCGGGAGATGTCTTCCGCGGCGCCAGGTTTAGGGAGAAGCCGGTCGTTGCATAGGACTCCCCGCGGATCAGCGCGGTCGCATTGCCCAGCTGCAGGCCGATCCGGTTCACGGCTGTCTTGTCCCACGACACACTCATCGCGGATTCCGGGTCCAGATTGATCGTATGGCGCAGGGCGCTTGGCTCCGTGATCAGGTTCCGACCCGGTGAATAGGCAATGATGTGCTGCCAGTTCCAGGGCTGCATGACGAGGCGCAGCCTTTCGCCTTCCCAGCGCGCCTGCCCGCGCGGCTGATAGACCGGATCGCGCATGTCCAGTTCGAACCGGAAGGGGTATCCGCCGACAGATTTCGACTTGTATTCAATCGTCGCGCCCTTGCCCTGTTCACTGCGGATCCAGTCATCAATCCCCTTTTCCAGCTGGCTGCGTGCAATCAGCCAATAGGCTGTCCACGCCGCGACAACGATCAGCAACAGGACGAAAGGAAAGAAAAGCCAGAAGCGGGATTTCTTCTGGACGGTGGAGGGCTCAACCATGGATCGGTCCTGACAGGATTATTTGGACAGGCGCGCCTGAACAGCGCGGCCTTCTTCAATAAGAGCGTTGCTGGCTGCCTCAAGTTCCGTTTCCAGCCGGGCCATCAGATCGCGCCGCGACAAGCCTGCCGGAATGGGAGGCTGGATCTCATAGACGATCTTGCCTTTGGAACGTTTCAGCCCGCGGCCCGGCCAGCACAGGCCCGCATTGGTCGCAACTGGAACAATTGGCTCTTCAATCGCCTTGGCCAGCGCGGACAACCCGGCAGCATGATAGGCTGGCGCCGCGCCGGGCTCTACCCGTGTGCCTTCCGGGAAGATGACGATCTGACGGCCATCGGCGGCGCGCTCTTTGGCCTCGACCACCATCTTCTTCAGCGTTTTGGTCGTGCCTTCACGGTCAATCGGGATCATCGCTGCCTTCAGCGCATACCAGCCAAGGAAGGGATACCAGAGCAATTCCTTTTTCATGATCACGACGGGCGCACGCGTCACGATGAAGGGAATGAACACATCCAGCATGCAATGGTGCTTCCCTGCATACAGCACGGTGCCGCGCGGCATGTTCTGCTGACCGCGAATCTCCGTCTCGATGCCGCAGATCAGGCGCAGGCCCAGGATCAGGCTGCGCGCATAAACGCTGATACCCCACAGGATCACGCCCTTCGGCATTATCAGGGTCGGCAGGAACAAAATCCCCATGATGGCCATCAGGCCATACATCCAGATCACGAACAGGATAGAGCGCAGCAATGTCATAGCGCTATCAGATAGCCGCTCATTCCAGTGTCGTCACGCGCCACTTCAGCCATTCGGTCAGAACGCCCCGGAAGGAATCAGGATCACTCCAGATCGAAGAAGGGTCATTCACCGTACGCACCGGCCACGGGATCAGCTCCATGTCCGGCATGGTCTTCTGCAGAACGATCAGGCTGCGCGGCATATGATAATCAGACGTGACGATAATCAGCCGCTCATAATCACGTTCATAGGCCCAAGCCGCCGTCTCCTCGGCATTGCCCTTGGTCGACTCCGCCATATAGCCAATGTCCACACAGCACGCCCAGACCTCCTCCGATCCGCCTGCCAGATTGATCAGCTCCTGGCGGGTCACATCGGGATTGACGCCGGAGATCAGCAAACGCTGCGCGCGGTCCTCGGCCACCAGCTCGACGCCCGCAGCAATGCGGATGCCGGAGCCCCCGGTCAGCGCGACAATGCCATCTGCCCGTGCGTCTTCCTCATGCGTGGCAGAGGCAACGCGATTGGCGAACAGGATGAAGTCCACGGCTGCCACACACAAAGCGGCAAGCGCCATGGCGGGGACAATGCCGAACCGCCGTTTCCTGAGCCGCCTTTCTCCACTCACATCATACTCTTCAGAGACCGGACCACCGTAATGCGTGCTGCGAGCCGCGCTGCCAATCCGGCAATCAGCGGCGTCAGCACCAGAATCAGGAGATCATAGAAGTCCATGCTCAGTTCCGGCAACAGGCCGCTTCGTGCGCCGCTGGAGCGGGCGGCAAATATCATGGCCGCAGCAGCGCCGAGAGACATCAGCGCCCCCACAGATCCGGCCCTCAGGCCCAACAGCCAGAAGCGCCGCTCGAAAAGGCTGGCGATGAACTTGTCCCGCGCGCCCGCCAGGTGCAGCACATCCACAATATCCCGCCGGGTCAGCAGCGCCGCATGGGTCGCAAAGGCGATCACCGCCACAGCTGTTGAAGCAAGCAAGGCCACGGCCGTCAGAGCCACCAGCCGCGCAATGCCCAAAACGCGCCGCACATCCCCGGCCCATTCGGCATGTTCATCCACCGCGCTGACATAGCCAGCCTCCGTCAGTCGCCGCTCAATATTCGGTCCGACAAATTGGGCCAGCGGGTCCGCCGTCACCGCAACCAGTTGCGGCAAAGGCAGGCTTTCCGGCAGGCCCCGGCTGCCAAAGCTCGGCTCCAGCAAGTCGTCGATCTCTTCCTTGCTCAGCAGGCGCGCCTCACGCACCCCATCGGTTTCCGCGATCAGCTTGCGGGCCTCCTCGGCCGCGCGCCGGTCTACATCCGGCAGGGAAACTGTCAGCTCGCCTTCAACTTCCGCCGTCCAGCTGCGGGCTGCGCCATAGGTGGATTTCGCAGACAGTGCCGCCAGCGCTGCTAGGAAACACAGGGCCCCCACGACAAAGAACAGCGCCGCTTCGCGCGCATCCTCAACCGGCAGAAGCGGGGTTTCCTTGGGCTTCATCTATTTCGCCTTTGCCGGATCTGAGCGCCTGCGCCCGGCCACCGCCGTGCCGTCGCTATATTCGACATCCTGCACCAGCAGGCCGTGCTGCAACCGGTAAACCGGTGCCTGCACCTGCCGCACCAGACCCAGATCGTGCGTCGCGATGATCACTGTGGTGCCGCGCCGTTTGTTCAGTTCCAGGAACAGCCGCATCAGGCGGGAGCCCATTTCCGGGTCCACATTGCCGGTCGGCTCGTCGGCGATCAGGATATCCGGCTGGGTCACCACGGCGCGGGCAATCGCGACGCGCTGCTGCTCACCGCCGGACAGGGTCGGGGGGCGTGCATGCATCCGCTCGCCAAGGCCTACCCAGGCCAGCAATTCCTGCACATCGCTGCGATAGCTCGCTTCCTTGCGGCCGAGCACACGCAACGGCAATGCAACATTTTCATAGGCCGTCAGATGGTCCAGCAGGCGGAATTCCTGAAACACCACGCCCACTCTGCGGCGCAGGGCCGACAATTGGTCCCGTGTCAGGCGGCTGGTCGGCCGTCCGAAGAGGGAGACCTCCCCCATGCTGGGTTTCAGTGCCAGATAAAGCAGCTTCAACAGGCTGGTTTTGCCCGCGCCGGAAGCACCTGTGAGAAAGCTGAATGATCCGGGTTTCAGGACCAGATCAATACCGCTAAGTATGTCTTCAGACGTATCATAGCGAAGCGACACTCCGTCGAGGCGCACGGCGACATCGTCAAACAGGTCTAGGCGGGATAGGGTCATAGGCTCCTGTCGAATGGCTCAGACGGATGGATTATTGGGGCGAATTGCGGGAAAGACCAAGACATGATCCTCACCTGCCCCAATTGTGAGACCCAGTATTTCGCCGATGACTCAACAATCGGTGAAAGCGGACGCACGGTTAAGTGCGCTGCCTGCGGAAACTCATGGTTTGTCGCCCCGAAGGAACAGAAAGAATCGGCCCGGCGCAATCCGGCCGCCGCCCACGAAATCTATCGTGAGCGCGTGCGCGAACAACGCCGCCGCAAAAGCCGTTTCGCGGCCCTGCTCTCGTGGCTGATCACGGCGGGCCTGTTCTTCGCGCTTGGCGTTGGCGCCATCGTCTTCCGCAATGAAGTCGTGAAAGCCTGGCCCCAGGCTGCAGGCGCCTACAAGCAACTTGGCTTTGAAGTGAACCCCTACGGGCTGGAGTTTGAAGACATCCAGCGCAGCCGCACGTTCAACGACACGATCCCCATCGTCACGGTGGCTGGCAAGGCGGTGAACATTTCCCGCTCCTCCGTGCGCACGCCCGCCGTGCGGGTGGAGCTGAAGGATGAACGCGGCGCGATTGTCAGCACCACCTACGGCCCCATCCAGCCCGAAAGCCTGCCCGCCGGACAGACTGGCAGTTTCCAGATTGTGGTCGAGCAGGCACCGATTGAAAGCTTCGAGATCGAATTGTCCTTCGTCCCGCGCGATCAGGTGCCCGCCACGGCGGACATGACTTCTCATGACAGTCTGGCAACAGACGCAGACACAGACGAGTCCCCGGAATGAGCGAAACGCCCAAGATAGAAGTCATTGTGCCGGAAGAAGAGTTGATGGCGCATATCGACAAGATGGCCGAGACGCTGGCCCCTCGCCTGACCGGGGAATGGACGATTGTCTCCATCCTGATCGGCGCGACGCCGTTCACGTCAGACCTGATGAAGGCGCTTGCCCGCCGAGACATTCACCCGACACTGGATGTCATCTGGCTGGAAAGCTATCGGGACGCCCGTGAAAGCTCTGGCCGCGTCGTCGTGCGCGCGGATCTGACCCGCTCGGTCAAGGATCGCGGCGTGATCATTCTGGATGATGTGTTCGACACCGGCCGTACGCTCGCCTTCGCCAAACAGCACATGCTGGCCAAGGGCGCGCGCGAAGTCATCACCTGCGCACTGACCCAGAAACCCTGGGCCCCCCGCGGAGAAGACGGTGTGGATTATTGCGCCATTGAAGCGCCCGGCCGCTATCTGGTCGGCTATGGCATGGACGATGCCGGCAAGTATCGCGGCCTGCCCTATATCGGTGCGCTGGACTAAGCGGCTTTCCCGAAAAACTACCCTTATAGGATAGCGGGAATCACGCGATCCGGCGGGCGGTGTCCGTCGGCGAAGGTCTTGATGTTGATGATCACCTTCTCGCCCATTTCGGTGCGTCCCTCGATCGTGGCGGAGCCCATATGCGGCAACAGCACGACATTTGGCAGGCCCAGCAATTCCTCATTCACCGCCGGTTCGCGCTCGAACACGTCCAGGCCTGCGCCGGCAATCTTGCCCGCCTTCAGCGCCCGCGCCAGGGCGGCTTCGTCGATCACTTCACCGCGCGCCGTGTTCACGACATAGGCTTCCGGTTTCATCAGCTCGATCCGGCGGGCATTCATCAGGTGGAAGGTCGCCGGCGTGTGCGGACAATTGACAGATACAATGTCCATGCGCGCCAGCATCTGGTCCAGACTGTCCCAATAGGTTGCTTCCAGCAGCTCCTCGATACGCGGGCTGACCGGCTTGCGGTTGTGGTAATGGATCTGCAGGCCAAAGGCCTTGGCGCGGCGGGCGACCGCCTGACCGATCCGGCCCATGCCGATAATGCCGAGGCGCTTGCCCGCCAGACGGCGGCCCATCATCCAGGTCGGCGTCCAGCCATCAAAGCCGCCCGTATTCATGATCTGTGCACCCTCGAACAGGCGGCGCGGCACAGACAGGATCAGCGCCATGGCAACATCCGCCGTATCATCGGTCAGCACGCCCGGCGTGTTGGTCACCGTGATGCCGCGCTGAATGGCGCTTTGCACATCAATATTGTCCACACCCGCGCCGAATTGCGCGATCAGGCGCAGCTGCTCTCCGGCCCGCGCCATGACGCGGCCATCCAGACGGTCCGTCACCGTCGGCACCAGCACATCTGCCGTCTGCATCGCGTCCACCAGCTCGTCCTGGGTGAAGGCGTGATCATCCTCGTTCAGCCGCGCATCAAACAATTCCTTCAGCCGCAATTCAACGGGCGCGGGAAGTTTACGGGTCACGACGACTTTCAGCTTCTTTGCAGACATGGGGACTCTTTTTGCAAATATTCTCAAAACGGGCCTTAGCAGAGGGAACCTGCAACGCCAACGCTTCATATTTTACCCTAGATTCATTTGACCGTGGAATCGTAGCGGCTCGCAGACATCGGGAAAAGACTGCACATGAAGTGGGCACCTATATTCCTGTCCGGATTATTGCTGGCTGGCGCAAGCGCCATCGCAGAGGGGCCGACCTATGTCCGCGTCAGCAAGTTTTCCGGCAAGGAAGTGCCCCGCTTCGAGGTGCTGAAATACAATGCCGTGAACGGACGCGCCGGGCCGAGCCGGGATCATCCCATCCTCTGGCATTATGAGCGCAAGGGCCTGCCTCTGCTGATCATCAAGGAAAGCCAGAACTGGCGGCGCGTACGTGATCCTTCCGGCGCGGAGGTCTGGGTGCATGCCCGCATGCTGGAGCCCGGCCATACCGCCATGGTGCAATCAGATACCATGATGCACGAAGAGCCGGACGCGATGAGCGCGGAGATTGCATATATCGAGGCGACCGTGCTGGTCGACCTTGGCCCCTGCGACAAGGGATGGTGCCGTATTGAAGCCAGGAATTTCAAAGGCTTCGTGCCTGCGTCCACCCTCTGGGGCACCGATACGGCCGAGGCTGGCCTGTAAATCTGCATGGCAGACTGCTTCCCAGAGTGTTGACAAGCTGGCCGGGGCGCGCTCGTAAGGCTGCTTGCGCTGATTGAACAAGGGAACCGCCATGTCCGGACCGCACGATTATCACACGCCCAAGAATTCCTACACCAAGGAAGACCTGCTGGAATCCGGCAAGGGTGGGTATTTCGGACCGGGCAATGCCCAGCTGCCTGTCCCGCCCATGCTGATGATGGACCGTATCACGGAGATCACCGTGGATGGTGGCCAGTTCGGCAAGGGCAGCGTGATCGGCGAGCTCGACATCACGCCAGACCTCTGGTTCTTCCAGTGTCACTTCCCGGGTGACCCGGTCATGCCGGGCTGTCTCGGCCTGGACGCGATGTGGCAGGCCGTCGGCTACTGGCTTGGCTGGTCCGGCAGCCCCGGCAAAGGCCGCGCCCTCGGCGTTGGCGAAGTGAAGTTCACGGGCGAGATCACGCCGGACAAGAAACTCGTCCGCTATGAGATCGACATCAAGCGCGTGCGCCGTGGCAAGCTGAATCTCGGCATCGCGGATGGCCGCGTCTATGTCGACGGAGAGCATGTCTACACAGCGCTCGACATGAAAGTCGGCCTCAAGAACGTCGACGCATAAGCCTGAAGCACTTGACCTTTGGCGAGGCGCTGCCTAGCCCTTCATAGATAGCAAACGACAGTATCCAAGGGAGATGCCGCCATGGCTGATGACTGGACCCCGCCTTCTGGCGACCTGATGAAAGGCAAGCGCGGCATCGTAATGGGCGTCGCCAACCAGAACTCCATCGCTTGGGGCATTGCCCGCCAGCTTGCCGCGCAGGGCGCAGAGATCGCTTTCACCTATCAGGGTGAAAACCTTGAGCGCCGTGTCCGCCCGCTGGTCGAATCCATCGGCATGGATTTCATGATCCCGGCGGATGTGACCGATGACGCCTCCATGGACGCCGCCTTTGATGCGGTGAAAGACAAATGGGGCAAGATCGACTTCCTGGTTCACTCCATCGCCTTTGCCGGCAAGGACGAGCTTCAGGGCTCCATGGTCGCCAACACGACCCGCGAGGGCTTCCGCCGCGCGATGGACATTTCCGTCTACAGCTTCATTGATTGCGCCCGCCGCGCCAGCGAGATCATGCCCGATGGCGGCGCGATGATCTGTATGACCTATCTCGGCGCTGAGCGGACCGTGCCGTCCTATAATGTCATGGGCGTCGCCAAGGCTGCACTGGAAGCGGCCACCCGCTATGCGGCGCGCGACCTCGGGCCCCAAGGCATCCGCGTCAACGCGATTTCCGCCGGCGCGATGCGTACGCTTTCCCTCGCCGGTATCCGCGGCGGCAAAAGCCTGATGGGCACAGGCCGTGACTGGTCCCTGCTGAAGGAAGACACGCGCATGGAAGGCGTCGCTGGCGCCGCGCTGTACCTGCTGTCAGACCTCGGCCACTCCGTCGCCGGTGAAGTCCACCATGTCGACGCCGGCTTCCACGTCGTCGGCGTCCCGGACCTGCCAGAAGACTAACTAAAGAAGGTAACGGTTTTGCGATACCTACCGTTGCCTAAGAACTGCAGCATCCCGCGATCCCGCATGACTTGAAGCTGTTGGCGCAGCTTCGCGCGAATATTCCTGTTGTTCGGAAACTCAGCACTTAGCTGGGGCTCACGGTCATATATTTGAGATAGATGGAATTCGGGTCCGGTGGTTTGCTCGACGCATTTAATTGTGGCCAACAGCCAGCCACGGGCATTTATATCCGCACTATTTAGGAACGCCGTTCTCTGCCACTTTTCTCTTACACTGTGTGTGGGGACAAAGAGACTATCAGTGACTATTGGAATTTTTCCTGCTGCTGGAATCCTGTCCAATAAGATATTGCATCCTACCCATCCTGCCCTCCGGGCTGTATCGGCGAGCGGTTTTCGTTTCTCAATCGCAGATAATGAAAAATGAAATTTTGGTACAAGGATTACTTTCGAGATTGAAGCCGTTTCCTTGGCATAATGAATGAGTATCAGGCTTGGGTTATTCGCTGCAGTAATTCGCTCAATCATAGTCCTATGAGCGCCATCAACGACTTTCCGTCCGAAAGGACGAGCCTGACTTTTTAATTCGAACTCTTCCGCGCACGCCTCGCAGAACAGGTCGGCAACGGGCTTGTTTGCCGCAAAAGGACGAAGAGAGTTATTAGAGCAATTTGGACAGAACAAGGATCGTTTTGCCCAATCCTCTGTCATCACACGCGCATTCTGCGAAGAACTGGCAAAAACTGCCCTTTCTTCTTTCATACCCATGTTCTTGTTGCGGCTCATCAATCGCTTTTATCATTTGATGGTTGAAGCCATTGTAAATTACGGCACTGCCTTGAACTGCTAATCATCTGGGCCATCGATTATAATGAAATGCCGTTCATCGAACGTCTGTGTTCCAGCGTTCTCCCAGATAATCTTGTATTCCTGACTATAAGCTTGCTGAAGCGCCTCTTCTCGGCTCGATGCTTCGACCACTGCAACCTCCCGCACCCATGCATCAATCTTTCGCATAACCTCAAACTTTGCCATAAGCTTGTTCCTTTCGCTTTATACAACCATCAGTTTCAAGCCTCAAAATTGACCTTACTCGTCATATATTGGA
Source organism: Alphaproteobacteria bacterium (assembly GCA_018222605.1). Lineage (GTDB taxonomy): Bacteria > Pseudomonadota > Alphaproteobacteria > Caulobacterales > Hyphomonadaceae > Hyphomonas. The sequence continues at coordinate 10,016 of JAAEZZ010000011.1, read as the reverse complement.
AGCAAATACAGAAGTTAGTTCTCAAAAAGCCTTGACCGAAGATACGGCAGCTCCAAAATATGACTTCCATACGGAGTGTTTATGTCCAATTTGTTTGAGTCCCGGTAAGGGGCCTGCCGTTTGAGGCGCTGAGGCTCAGCGTCAGGCAGGCCGACAAGAGCGAAGCCTGGCACAGCCATGTGCCGGAAACGTTTTTGCGCGCCCCATGCACAGCCATGCGGCGCCCGACTTTCGGACCACTCCCACATGGATATCTCACGCGCCGAACAGCGCATCCTCCATTTGCTCGCACAGGGCGGGCATATCGACATCACCCGTAACGACCACAACAAACCTGAAGAGCTGCATTGCTTTACCCGCGATGGCTGGCGCTATTCGGGCCTGAACCTCAGCCTCTTCCGCAAGCTGAAGCGCAAGCGCGCCATCGCCTCCAGAGGCGGCGGGCCTTACCGCATCACGCGGCGGGGTCTGGAACTCGTCCGCGCAGAGCTGGATAATCGCTGACTGAGTTGAAAGGGGAACTCCCGCATGGGCGGGCCTGTTGGTACGGCAGATCCACATCAAAGTGCGGGAGGTCATCCTCATGGCAAACATCTTCATCATTGGCGCAACAGGCGGCGTCGGCAGCCGCCTGATCCCCAAACTCATTTCCGCCGGTCACAGCGTCAAAGGCCTGCACCGGAAAGCCGAACAGGCAAACGGCCTGCGCGCCCAGGGCGCAGAGCCCGTCTTTGGCGACATCATCGAGATGAGCTCAGAGGATCTGGCAAACGCCCTGCAGGGCTGTGACATCGCCGTCTTCTCCGCCGGTGCCGCCGGCAGCGGCAAGGATCGCGCCACCAAAATTGACGGCGAAGGCCCGGAAAAACTGGTCGCCGCGGCCAAGGCCACCGGCCTTCAGCGCATCTATCTCGTTTCCGTCTTCATGGATGCAGGCCGCGACCGCGACACATCCGAGGGCTTTGAGCATTACATGGCCATGAAACGCCGTGCCGATGCGGCCCTCGCGCAGAGCGGCGTCGACTATGTCATCGTCCGCCCCGGCACGCTGAAAGATGATGACGGCGATGGCCGCGTGAATGCTGGCCGCGCACTCCCCTATGGCGATGTCGCGCGCGGCAATGTCGCCGCCATGCTGGCAGAGCTGATTGATACGCCGGAGATCACCGATGAAATCATCGAGCTGACCAATGGCGACCAGCCAATCGCAGAGGTCGTCACCGCCCTGAAGCGGGTCTGATCCTGCCAGCGGCCACGCGCCGCCCAATAACACATCTGGTCTGGTTTCTCCTTGCAATGGTCCCCAAATTGAACAATGAGCGTTTTGTTCATTCGTATCAATGGAGACGATATGCCTGCCCGAATTTTTGTGTTCGTCGGCCATCCCCGGTCGGCTTCCCTCAGCCACGGCCTCGCCGATGCTTACCAGCGCGGCGCTGAGGCCCAAGGCGCTGAAGTGCGCCGGATGAATTTGTCCGACATGCAATTCGACCCGGATCTGACCGAAGGCTATCACGCCCGCAAGACGCTGGAACCCTGCCTTGAGGAATGGCGGGAGAACCTTTCCTGGTCAAACCACACATGCTGGGCCTATCCGCAATGGTGGGGCGGTATGCCGGCCAAGATGAAGGGCGTTATCGACCGGTGTTTCCTGCCCGGCTATGCCATGAAATATCATGACAATGATCCGTTCTGGGATCGCCTTCTCGCAGGCCGCCGCGCTGACGTGCTCATGACATCAGATGCCCCGGTCTGGTTTGACCGCCTGTCCAATGGCCGCGCTGCCAAACTGCAGGTGCAGAAACCCGTTCTGCATTTCGCCGGCATAAAACCCGCACGGATTCTTCAGGTCGGGCCAGTCAAGACGGCAACAGAGGCACACATTGCGAAGTGGCTGAAACAAGCCGAAGCCCGCGGGGCACAAGCAGCCCGCAGGGCCCGCTAATGCAAACCCTATCCAGGATCATCCGTCTACGGTAACAGACGGGCCCGGCAGACGGATCGTGTAATAGCTGAGCGGTTCGTCGCCGGGCCTTCGTCCTTCTGCGGCAATGCTGACATCGCCGGTCAGGCCAGCGGGCACGCCGGTATCCATCGTCAGATAATCCCCCTCCGGCGTCTGCGCGCCAAAGCGCTGGAACCGCCAACCTTCCAGCACCGGCATCTGACGAACCTTCTGCCCCACGCGCATCCGCACCGGCAGATCCCGCGCCAAACTGCCCGACAGATTCAGGAAACTTTGCGTCACCCAGACGCCGGTTTCCGTCCGCACCACACCGATCGCAACATGGGTTGCCTCTTCGCTCAGAATGTTTGCGCGGTGTCCGGGACTATCCATCAGATTCCGGTGCAGGCGGTTTACGCCATGACGCCTTACATTCCACCGCCCACGAACTGCTTCCACCATCGCGACGTTTTCGGCGGAGTACTGAACGAAGTCCCGCCGGTTAAAGGCGGAGACACGGTCCTGCGGCGCGCGTCCATCCGGGCCGACATGGCCGAAAAAGTCATTATACGCCATGTCCAGACTGTGAAACCGCGCCGTATTGCGCAGCGCCGAGCGGTAGATCAGCGCAGGCAAACCGGCCTCCTCCCGCGCCGCATTGATGCGGTCCAGAAACTCCCGCTCCATCGCCGCATCGAACTGATAACCAGCAGGCACATCGCGAAGACAGGGCGCGACCTGTTCCACATAATCGGCGACAGCCGTACGCCGACTGGCCAAATCCAGATCGCACGCCATCGCCGGCAAACCAGCCGCAGACAGGCCAAGGCCCAGAAGCAAGGCGCGCAATGTCATCTCGGCGCAAAGTCTAACGCGCCGAACATGAACACAACAGTTACAAGTGATCAGTCCTGGGACCAGGCCTTCAACTGCTTGATCTTCCTCTCGCGGCGCGCTTCTGGCGACAGGGTATAATCATTGCCAAAGGCAGAGCTTTCCCAGCTGCCATATTCCGGGTTCGGCAGCATGATCCATTCCCGGCCCCATTTGGCGGCGTTCGCCTCATAGACGCGCTGGCGTTCTTCGGGCGAGCCTTTGTAGTCGTCTGTAAAATCCCCGAAATTATCGCCCAACAGCATGACGACCCGATAGTTCGCCGCAATCACTGCGCGCCGCGTGCCCTTGGCCGAGCCCCAGTCCGGCTGCTCGCCCTTGGTCATCAACGTGTCGACATTGCCGCCCATCGGAAAGCCCAGCGCTTTCAGATTGCGCGCCGTGCCCTCTTTCGTGACGGCGTCGCGATTGGTGACATAGAACACTTTCACGCCCTTTGCCGCGGCTTCACTGGTGAACGCCACTGCCCCCGGCACAGGCCCCGCGATGCCGGAACTCGCCCAGGTATTCCAGCTTGGCTCGTCGTATTCTCGGTTCTTCTGAATACCAAAGGCGGCATAGGCGGAATTGTCCAGAACGGTTTCGTCTGCATCCAGAATGATAGCTGGGGGCAGATCCTGATAGCCTTCCTGCTGCGCTTCCGGCACGGCGGTCCAGTCCGGGTCTGCCAGCGCTTCATCCAGACGCATCCTGGCCAGCGTGTAAATGCCATCCGTCGTCGCCTTGTATTCCACGGCCTGCTGCATCCACAGCGTCGCATTCAGCCGGTCATCAGGTGCCGGGCCGGCCGGTTCCACCTCTTGCACCACGGTCACAACACGCGGCGGGCTCGCCTGTTCATCCACGATGATACAGCCGGAAAGCAACAGGCTGGTGGCCAGCGCCAGGCCGGAAAAGATCGTCCGTTTTACCGTCATGTCTCAAATGCTCCGCTCTGATTTGCAGGCAACCTACTCAGTCTTCCCTCTTCAAGGAAGATCGAAAGCAGCTGTAAGCTGCCGGGCAAGTAATCAGATGACGCCGGCCGTCTGCAGGCGGGCCAGCACCGGGGCAATCATCCGTTCAATCGCTTCGCCTGTCGGGCGGACATTGCCATAGGCCGGAAGGCCCTCATCAGCGATCACGAGGTCAGCCTCGAACTTTGCCGGATAGGTCCATTGATAATGCGCCGCGCGTACCGTGCCGAGATATTGCTGCAATACGCTTTCCAGGCTGCGGCCCCGTTCGGTCACATCGCGGCGAATACGGCGCGCCAGGCGCAGATCATCCGGCGTATCCACATAGACAGACAGGTCGATCAGAGAGCTGATCTTAGGGAAAGACAGCGCGTGGATCCCTTCCAGGATCAGGATCGGCGCAGATTTGATCTCCCGCGTATCCGGGCTGCGGTCATGGCGCTCATAATCATAGATCGGCTGCTGGATCGTCTCGCCAGCTTTCAGCGCGCGCAGATCCTTGACCAGACGGTCGGCCTCTTTGGAGCGTGGGGCGTCATAATTGATGCCCGCGACAAGCTCAGTCCATTCTTCCTTGCTCTGCGGCTCGCCATAATGGCTCATCGGATAATAATAGGCGTCCTCCCCAAAGAGAACGGCCTGCCCCTCAGGCAAATGCGCCAGAAGGGCTTCTGCCAGGGTCGACTTGCCGGAGCCAGAGCCGCCGGACATTGCCACGAGAAAGGGTTTGCGCTTTGCCATCATGGGACGGGTTTACTGGCAAATCCCCCACATGTTCAACGGGGAAAGCCCGTAGGACTGGCTTCATCTGCAGCCTGCCCGGCCACGGGGCTTACGCGACCTGACGTTCCTGTAGTCCGGTCACATAATGGTCCAGCTTTTCCAGGGATGCGGTCATCTCCGCTTCATGGCTTTCGGCGCTCAAACCGTCTGGCGCATTTTCGGCCCGGATCGTCACTTTCGTGCCATCTGCTACAGCGCTGAGCAGCCAGCTGAGCCGCATCGTGCCCTGAAAGCGCGGGTCATCGGTGGCGAAATCAGCGGTCTGTATGATGCATTTGCCTGGCACCATATCCAGATAGCGCGCTTCCATGTGTTCGGCGCTGCTCCAGATTTCCGCCTCGTCGCGCTCGCATCCCGCTTCCATCTGCAATCTGTAATGACCACCGGGCCGCGGGGAAAACGCTACCACGCGGGCCTGAATTCCGTCCGGCACCAGCCAGAATTCCAGCGCGTCCGGGTGCAACATCGCATCATAAAGCTCAGCGGCCGAAGCCCTGATCATCCGGGTGGCGGTATCAACTCTGTTCGGCATGGCATGTTCCGGATTGCGATAGGAGATGAGCGATACGCTGTTTTGTGCGGCAGGTTCCCGACAATTAGGTGAACATTGCGTGACGCAGCGGATTTGCCTGATTTCTGCACAAAAAAAGGCCGCTCCGGAGAGCGGCCTTCCAATTCTTGGGCAGTGAAGGGGAAGACTATTCCTCTTCGCCGCCATTTTCGTCTTCGCTGAGTTCCTTGCCGGTCTCCTGATCGACGACTTTCATCGACAGGCGAACCTTGCCGCGATCGTCAAAGCCCATCAGCTTGACCCAGACCGTGTCGCCCTCTTTCACCATTTCCTTCGGATGGCCGACGCGCTTGTTGGCCATCTGGGAAACGTGGACGAGGCCGTCCTTCGGTCCGAAGAAGTTCACGAAGATGCCGAAATCCTTCAGGCCGACAACTTTGCCCTCATAGATCTCACCGACTTCCGGTTCTGCGACGATCTCCTTGATCATCTTCAGCGCCTTGTTGATGGATTCCTTGTCCAGGGCGGAGACCTGAACCGTGCCATCATCATCGATGTTCACCTTGGCGCCGGACTCATCCACGATCCCGCGGATGACCTTTCCGCCAGACCCGATCACGTCACGGATCTTGTCGGTCGGCACCTTGATGATTTCCATTTGCGGTGCGTTGTCGGACAGGCTGTCACGGGACGTATCCAGCGCTTTCGCCATTTCACCCAGGATGTGCATGCGGCCACCGCTCGCCTGAGCGAGGGCTTTTTCCATGATATCCTTGGTTATGCCGGCCACCTTGATGTCCATCTGCAGGCTGGTCACGCCCGCTTCCGTACCGGCGACCTTGAAGTCCATGTCACCCAGATGATCTTCATCACCCAGAATGTCGGACAGGACGGCAAAGTCCTCGCCTTCCAGGATCAGGCCCATCGCGATGCCGGAGACCGGCCGGCTGACCGGCACGCCGGCATCCATCATGGCCAGAGAGCAACCGCAAACCGTTGCCATGGAGGAAGAGCCGTTGGATTCCGTGATCTCGGAAACGAGACGGATCGTGTACGGGAATTCCGAATGGTCCGGCAGGACAGCCTGCAGGGCGCGCCATGCGAGCTTGCCGTGGCCGATTTCACGGCGGCCAGCGCCGCCCATGCGGCCCGTCTCACCGACGGAGTATGGCGGGAAGTTATAGTGCAGCAGGAAGCGTTCCTTGCGGGTGCCGTCCAGGCTGTCGATATATTGTTCGTCGTCTGACGTACCCAGCGTAGCCACACAGATCGCCTGCGTTTCACCGCGGGTGAACAGCGCAGAGCCGTGCGTACGCGGAAGGAAACCGGCTTCAGCCAGGATCGGGCGAACCTGATCCAGTTTCCGGCCGTCAATGCGCTGACCCGTTTTCAGGATGTCACCGCGAACAACAGAGGCTTCGGCTTCCTTGAAGGCAGCCTTGAAGGTCTCGCCGGACATCTCGCCCGGTTCTTCCTCGGTGCCGACGAGGGCTTCCTTGGCCTTGTCACGTGCCGCGCCTACGGCAGCCTGACGGTCCAGTTTCTCTGTGATCTTGTAAGCAGCGGAAAGGTCAGCGCCCACAATTTTCTGGATCGCAGAGATCGCGGCGGAATTGTCCACGGGCTGGAAGTCGAACGGTTCCTTGGCGGCCTGCTCTGCCAGCTCGATGATCGCGTCGATCACAGGCTGCATCGCGTCATGGCCAGCCACAACGGCGCCCAGCATGATCTCTTCGGAGAGTTCCTTGGCCTGGGATTCCACCATCATCACGGCGTCGGCGGTGCCGGCCACGACGAGGTCCAGTTCGGACTCTTCCAGATCCATGACGGTCGGGTTGATCAGGTATTCGCCGTCCTTGTAGCCAACGCGGGCTGCGCCGATCGGGCCCATGAAGGGCGCGCCGGACAGAACCAGCGCCGCAGACGCACCGATCATGCCCAGAATGTCCGGATCATTTTCGAGGTCATAGGAGATGGCGGTCAGAACGACCTGGACTTCATGCTTGAAGCCTTTGACGAACAGCGGACGGATCGGGCGGTCGATCAGGCGAGACGTCAGCGTCTCTTTCTCTGTCGGGCGGCCTTCACGCTTGAAGTAGCCGCCAGGGATGCGGCCCGATGCGTAATATTTCTCTTGATAGTTCACGGTCAGGGGGAAGAAGTCCTGACCCGGTTTTGCTTCCTTGGCATAAACAGCCGTGGCCAGGACGGTAGAGTCCCCATAGGTCACCATGACGGAACCATCGGCCTGACGGGCAACTTCGCCCGTTTCGATTTTCAGCGTGCGGCCGGCCCATTCCAGCGACACAGATTTCTTGTCAAACATCTAAAAGTCTTTCTTTCACATACGAAAAGCCCGCCGTGGCCCCAGTGCCCGGCGGGCTTGTTTTTGAAGAGCCTAGCGGCGAATGCCCAGCTCGGAGATGAGTTTGGTATAACGCGACTCATCCTTGCCCTTGACGTAATCAAGCAGCTTTCTGCGCGTTGCCACCATGGCCAGCAGGCCGCGGCGGGAGTGGTGATCTTTTTTGTTGGTCTTGAAGTGGTCGGTCAGATTGTTGATCCGTTCGGTCAGGATCGCGACCTGGACTTCAGGAGAGCCGGTATCGCCAGGCTTGGTGGCGAATTTGGAGATCAGCTCCTGCTTTTTCTCAGCAGTAATCGACATCGTATATCTTTCATATTGTCGCCTTGCGGCGGGTTTCACATAAACGCCTGATTTGGCGGGGTTTTCTGGTGGGGATCGAAGCCTTTGGCCACGGCCGGGATGTCGTCCAGCCGGGTCAAAACCCGAAATCCCACCACAAGGCGCGGCTTATGGCCCATTTTCAGGAGAATTGGAAGGGGGAGAGGTGAGTCATAGAAGGCTGCAAACTCGCTAACCCCACCCTAGCTCATAATCCATACGCCTACACTTAGGACACCTAATAGGACTACCTGGTGGCAATTGCCGACGTTCGCGCTCTTTCACGTCTTCCGGCGTCAACGTTTCAACCTCAAATCGCTCTTTACAGTTTAAACAACGATACTTGGTAAGCCTAGGCATAGCTAATACCCGCTCTTTCAATCAAATCGTCCCAAAGTGCTGACGCCAGCTCCTCCGCGCTCAATTTCTCTTCGTCGTCGCGAAGTCCAAAGTGGCTCATTAAATTGGCTTCGAAGTACTGGGTATAATCGTCGCTTTTGATGGTCGCCCATCCATTGGCCGTTCCAGGCTCTGCATTTTCGCTGTGTGCCCAAGAAATATCGCCCACAGAGTGTGAACCCTCGGATCCAACTCTCACGGTAATATGGGAAACACCCCTACCGAAGGCTTCATTTAAAACCGTGCATGTGAATGAGTAGGCATCAATACCTCTAAACCTCGCGGATAGGCCTTGGGTACGGTTAATCTCCTCCACCGACCTCTCAAAATACTCACGCACATCCCGAAAACCATCATCGCGAAACTTGTACTTATCGACCTGATCAAAAGACCGTTTTGCAATATAGTTCTTAGCTGGGAGAAGCGTCTCTGAACTAGCGCTTGGACGCGGGTGTATACTTTGCAAAGAGTGCTGCTCAGAGGAAAATGCCTCTGCAATACGTCTAATCTCACTTACGACGTTCAGAAATGCCGCGTTTTCATTATCCCATTCAGCGATGCACTTTGCGTCTTTAGGAGCAATGAGGAAATTGCCTAACGGTGACCTCTCCCATTCACATGGCTGCACTAGGACCGAAACTACACGGATTTTATTCTCAGTATGCATCTTCAAGGCTGTCGCTAATTCGCGCTCGAAACAATAATCAGATGCGATAAAATCCGGGCTAACTACGGCGATAAAAATCTGACTTTCAGCCAGATTCCGTTCGATTTCCTCATCTAGTGGATCGCCAACATAGATATCTCGATCATAGAAGCTCTGTATCAGACCTTCTCTCTTTAGCATGGAGAGATGCTTCTGCAGGCGCTCGACATAATATTCATCGACATGAGAATATGAGATAAATGCTTTCAAAGAACGATTCCTTGTTCACGGAACGTCTATAGAACACTATTTATCAGATATTGTCAATTCCATTACAGCGATTCTTAGTTAAGCGCCTAATCTACTAACTCCAGCCCCTACTCCAGTGCGCACCACCAGGCGGTGACGGCATGGGCTGTGGGGGTGGCTTCATCCTGATAGCGGCCATGCAGAATGCCGTCGGTTCCGATCAGCGTCACCCACATTTGAGAGCGCTCTGCGGGCGGCAGGTCTTCGATCTCAGCATCCGGCATCTGCAGGTGCACACGCGATGAATGGGTGAACACATCTTCCCCCATCACCGTCATCGAATAGGGCGCATACCAGTGCGTCAGGAAAAAGCCCCCTGCCGGTGTCTCTGCCAGCCGGAAGCCGACCTGAACGGACTGGCCTGAGCGGACAGCTTCAATCAGCGCGACCTTGTCCCCTGCGGTCACCTGCCCGGCGCCATCCACCTCCACCAGCAAATGCTCGCACTCCGGCGGCGGGGCGGCCCCCCCCTCTGCCAGCGCGCCCGGCCCGGAAATGGCCAGCCACGCCGCAATGATCGCCCGTTTCAGCACACTCGCGCCCCTCATCCCGCTTTCAGCCCGCAGAGTAAGGGTATTCGCGCCACATGATAATGGCCCCGCCCCATAAGCTGCGATTGGGTCTGCCAGGTTATCCCTCTCTTCCGCTCACCCCGGCGCACGCCGGGGTCCAGGGCGGCAAGCGCAAACTTCGGCGGATACAGCCCCACCCTTTCCTCCGCCAATGCCTGCGCAAGCAGGCATCCATCGCGAACAATATCCTGACGCGCTTGGGGTCAGACCATTGTCTGGATACCTGCCGACGAACCCCAATCCGTCTGATAGCGCCTCAGCCCATACTTCAGGTCTGCTCACACGGGGGCCGGATCAGGTACCGTTCTGGTCGTG